>NZ_JAUZUP010000001.1:0-1197812 GCF_031844085.1 Microbacterium sp. PRF11 | reverse complement strand
AGCGGATTCGGATGCTGGTGGCTCGCCGGTCCGATTCTGTTGCGCGGCTCCGAATCCGCGAACCCCGCCGCGAGCCCGCGTTATCCGCGCGACGCTGGGGAGGAGCCGTCGCGAACAAAGACTGACGCGCGGACCCGCCCCGCGGATAGGCTCGCGGGGTGAGTGAAGACCCGGTCCTGCCCCGTATCCGTCCCGAGATCGCCGCGCTGCCCGCGTACCGACAGGGTCGTCAGGCCAGCCCCGACGCGTTCAAGCTCTCGAGCAACGAGAACCCCTTCGAGCCCCTTCCCGGCGTCCTCGACGCGGTCCATGCCGCGGGAGCGTTCAACAGATACCCGGATGCCACGGCCGCACGCCTCCGTGAGCGTCTGGCCGCGCGGTACGGCGTCTCGCCCGACGAGGTGCACATCGGCGCCGGCAGCGTGTCGCTGCTCTCGCAGCTGCTGCTGGCCACCTCGGGCCCGGGCGACGAGGTCGTCTACGCCTGGCGTTCGTTCGAGGCGTATCCCTCCCTGGTCGCCGTCGCGGGAGCCACGAGCGTGCAGGTTCCGCTGACGGTCGAGGCCCGGCACGACCTGCCGGCGATGGCCGCGGCGATCACCGAGCGCACGCGCCTGGTGATCGTGTGCAGCCCCAACAACCCCACCGGCCCGACCGTCGGCTACGACGAGTTCGCCGCCTTCGTCGACGAGGTGCCGCGCGACGTCCTCATCGTGCTCGACGAGGCCTACGCCGAGTTCGTCACCGACCCGAGCTCGGTCGAGGGCGGTCGCGTCCGTGCCGTGCTCGCGCGTCCGAATGTCGTGGTGCTCCGCACCTTCTCGAAGGCGTACGGTCTCGCGGGCCTGCGCGTGGGCTACGCGATCGGGCACACCGGCATCCTGAACGCCGCCCGCAGCACCGCGATCCCCCTGTCGGTCACGGCCGCGGGCGAGGCGGCCGCGTTGGCGAGCCTGGATGCCGAGAGTGAACTGCTGCACCGGGTGAAGGTCATCGCCGAGCGGCGCGACCGTCTGGTCGACCGCCTGCGCGACACCGGGTGGGACGTGCCCGACGCGCAGGGCAACTTCGTGTGGCTCGCCGCCGGCGACCGCACCGTCGAGGTCGCGACCGCGTTCGAGGAGGCCGGGCTCATCGTGCGTCCGTTCCCGGGCGACGGCATCCGTATCTCGATCGGTGAAGAGGAGTCGCTCGACCGCATCGTCGAGGTCGCCGGGGCCACCGCCGCGCGCTGACCCGGCGAGACCCTTTCGACGTTTCGCTGGGTTCCGGTGGCTTCGACGGGCTCAGCCACTTGCGCCCGCGCTCGACTCGGCGCGGCTGGTGCGTCCGGGTGGCTTCGACAGGCTCAGCCACCTCCGCCGGCAGGACCCCCCCGGGAGGTCCCTGCCTGTCGAAGGGACCGGTACCCCCACGGCGTTTGTCGTACATCGACGCCGGATCCTGGCATCCGTTGTGTACCTCATGCGGTCTCGTGCATGGGCCGCGCGTTAGCGTGGGTGCATGACCCCGCTCGACGACCCCGCTCTCGTGCGCGTTCTGGCAGCCGACGGCACGATGGCGCCCACGCCCGCGGCCGAGCGCTACCTGCCGCTCATCGACGCCCTCACCGACGCCGAACTCGAGACGTTCTACCGCGACATGGTCTCGATCCGCGCGTTCGACGTGCAGGCGACCAATCTGCAGCGTCAGGGGCAGCTGGCCCTGTGGCCGCCGTCGTTCGGCCAGGAGGCCGCGCAGGTCGGCTCCGCCCGCGCCGCGCGCGCCCAGGACCACATCTTCCCCTCGTACCGCGAGCACGTGGTGACCCGCATCCGCGGCGTCGACCCGCTCGACATCATCCGCCTCATGCGCGGACTCACCCACGGCGGGTGGGACCCGACCGACCCGAAGAACGGCAACACGCACATCTACACGCTCGTGCTCGGCGCGCAGACCCTGCACGCCACGGGCCTCGGCATGGGCCTCGTCTTCGACGGCAAGTGCGGCACCGGTGACCCCGAGCACGACGAGGCCGTCATCGTCTACTACGGCGACGGCGCCTCGAGCCAGGGCGACGTGCACGAGGCGATGGTCTTCGCCGCGAGCTTCCAGACCCCCGAGGTCTTCTTTTTGCAGAACAACCAGTGGGCCATCTCGGTCCCCGTCGCGACGCAGTCGCGCTCGCCGTTGTACAAGCGTGGTGAGGGATACGGCATCCCGAGTCTCCAGGTCGACGGCAACGACGTGCTCGCGAGCTACGCCGCGTCGAAGGTCGCCCTCGACGAGGCGCGGGCCGGCGGCGGGCCCCGCGCGATCGAGGCGATGACGTACCGCATGGGCGCTCACACGACGAGCGACGACCCCACGAAGTACCGCACCTCCGACGAAGAGAAGGCGTGGGCCGGGCGCGATCCGATCGCCCGCATGCGCGCGTTCCTCGAGGCCCGCGGCGCTTCGCAGCAGTTCTTCGACGACGCGGATGCCGAGGGCCGGGCGCTCGCCGACGACGTGCGCGTGCGCACGAACGAGCTCGGCGCGATCCCCCGCGCGCACATGTTCGAGAGCGTCTACTCCGAGGCGCACGCGCTCATCCAGGAGGAGCAGCGCTGGCTCGACGACTACGAGGCGTCGATGGAAGGGGGCGCGCAGTGAGCGAGAACCTCCCGATCAGCCGCGCGCTGAACGCCGGGCTGCGCCGCGCTCTCGAGACCGACGACCGCGTCCTGCTCATGGGCGAGGACATCGGACCGCTCGGCGGCGTCTTCCGCGTGACCGAGGGGCTGCAGAAGGACTTCGGGCCGCGCCGTGTGATCGACTCTCCGCTGGCCGAGTCGGGCATCGTCGGCACCGCGATCGGCCTCGCGATGGGCGGCTTCAAGCCCGTGCTCGAAATCCAGTTCGACGGCTTCGTCTTCCCCGCCTTCGACCAGATCACCTCGCAGCTGGCGAAGATCACGAACCGCCACGAGGGTGCGGTGCGCATGCCCGTCGTCATCCGCATCCCCTACGGCGGGCACATCGGCGCGGTCGAACACCACCAGGAGAGCCCCGAGGCGTATTTCACGCACACCGCCGGCCTCCGTGTGGTGAGCCCCTCGAACGCGAACGACGCCTACTGGATGATCCAGCAGGCGATCGACTCGCCCGATCCGGTCGTGTTCCTCGAGCCGAAGGCCAAGTACTGGCAGAAGGGCGAGGTCGACCTCGAGGCCCCCGCCCTTCCGCTGCACGCGAGCCGGATCGTCCGCCGCGGCACCGACGTGACCCTCGTCGGGCACGGTGCCATGGTCACGACCCTGCTGCAGGCGGCCGCGCTCGCCGAGAGCGAGGGCACGAGCTGCGAGGTCATCGACCTGCGGTCGCTCTCGCCCGTCGACTACGGTCCGCTGCTCGACTCGGTGCGTCGCACCGGCCGCATGGTCTACGCGCAGGAGGCGCCGGGCTTCACCTCGCTCGGCTCCGAGATCGCCGCGACCGTCATGGAGAAGGCGTTCTTCGCGCTCGAGGCTCCCGTGCTGCGGGTGTCGGGCTTCGACGTGCCCTTCCCGCCCGCGAAGCTCGAGGGCACCTACCTGCCCGACGCCGACCGCATCCTCGAGGCCGTCGACCGGTCTCTGGCCTACTGACCCTTTTCGTGACGGCGGACAGCGTCGATGAGATGCTGTTCGCGAGCAAAGGACACCATCGTGACCGATCAGACGTTCGTCCTCCCCGATGTCGGAGAAGGCCTCACCGAGGCCGAAATCGTGCAGTGGCGCGTCGCGCCGGGTGACACCGTCGCCGTCAACGACGTGATCGTCGAGATCGAGACGGCCAAGTCGCTCGTCGAGCTGCCCTCGCCGTACTCCGGCACGGTCGGCGAGCTGCTGGCATCCGAGGGCTCGACGGTCGAGGTCGGTGCGCCGATCATCACGATCGGGTCGACGGATGCCGGCACCCCCGCGCCCGCACAGCCGACCACCGTTCCGGAGCCCAGCGACCCCGGCGGAGCGGTTCTCGTCGGCTACGGCACGGGCGGTGCCGTGTCGTCGCGACGTCGCAAGCCCGCGGAGCGTCCCGTGAAGGCATCCGTCGGCGTGGTCGCCAAGCCCCCGATCCGAAAGCTCGCGCGCGACCTGGGCGTCGACCTGTCGGCCGTGACGCCCAGCGGCCCCGCCGGCGAAGTGACCCGCGACGATGTGGTCAAGCACGCGGAGCAGGCGAGCGTCTTCCGCAACATCGAGACCCCGGCGTGGGGCGCCGTGCGCGAGGAGACGATCCCCGTCGCCGCCCCGGCCGCGCCCGCGCCGATCGACGACGCCCGCGAGGAGTCGATCCCCGTCCGCGGTGTGCGCAAGGCGACCGCCAACGCGATGACCTCGAGCGCGTATTCGGCGCCGCACGTCTCGGTGTGGGTCGACGTCGACGCCTCGCGCACGATGGAGCTCGTCAAGCGGCTCAAGGCCTCGCCCGACTTCGCCGACGTGAAGATCTCGCCGCTGCTGATCATGGCCCGCGCCGTCATGTGGGCCCTGCGCCGCACGCCGATGATCAACGCCGCGTGGGTCGACACCGAGGACGGCGCGCAGATCCGCGTGCGTCACTACGTCAACCTCGGCATCGCCGCCGCGACCCCGCGCGGACTGCTCGTGCCGAACATCAAGGACGCGCAGACCATGAACACGCGCGAGCTCGCCAAGGCGCTCGAGCACCTCACCCTCACCGCGCGCGAAGGCAAGACGAGCCCCGCCGACCAGGCCGGCGGTACGTTCACCATCACGAACATCGGTGTCTTCGGGGTGGATGCCGGTACCCCGATCATCAACCCCGGCGAGGCCGGGATCATCGCGCTCGGCGCGATCCGGCAGAAGCCGTGGGTCGTCGACGGCGAGGTGCGCCCCCGCTGGGTCACCACGGTGTCGGGCTCGTTCGATCACCGCGTGGTCGACGGCGACGGGATCTCGCGGTTCATCGCCGACGTGGCATCCGTGCTCGAGGAGCCGGCGCTGCTGCTCGACTGATATGAGACGTCACGACAGATGAACGAACGTCGCTTCAATCTGATGCACGTCACAGCGTCTGATCCAGTTGAACCTGATTGGTTCACACGCGAGTTGCCGCGTGATGTCCCGCGAGGCTTGCGGCCTCATGGCTGAAGGAAAGCATCGACCCCTCCCGGTCGAATTCTCGACGGACTGGCCGCGCACCGTGATCGAGCAGCACGAGGCCGAGACAGCGCGCCTGTTTGTGCTGCAACTTCTCGACGCGATGCATGGCCGAAGTGTGCGCTCGCTGGCGCGGGATGCTGGTCTTGACGAGAAGACCCTCCGTAAGATCATCGCAGGAGTGTCGTGGCCAGACCTTCGCACCATCGCGCGGCTCGAAAACACAACGGGGCGCAAACTGTTTCCACGATGAATTGTCTGGTCGGCTCTCAGCGCTAATCGGAGTTTTATCCTCGCGAGGGCGCGCGAGCCGATTTCGTGGCACTTTGGGGGCTAGGCCGTGTTGATCAAGAGGTTCGGGGACTTCTCGGCGGATGTTTAACGGTGACGCGTCGCTAGGTGCTGCGAGTATGGGCAAATAATCCTGCCCGAACCGATTGACCTCGAAACGTGGACGCGCCGCGAGGCGTTCGAGTACTACCGCGAGAAGGTGCCGTGCACCTACGCCATCACCGTCGAGATCGACGTGACCCAGCTCCTCGCTGCGCTGCGACGCACAGGGCGCAAGACCTACCTCGCGCAGATCTGGGCGATAGCGAACGCTGTAAATCGTCGCCGTGAGTTCCGGATGGCCTAGCCCGGAAGTGTGAGCGCTAACAAGAGGGCGGACGTCAGAACAGACCCGCCCCCCACCCCGACGCCGCGGAGCGCCCGGGAGGATCGCGAAAGCCGCTGTGGCGGCAGGGGTGCGAAGGCGCTCACTGCGTCGCTTGGTGTGGGCTCGGCCCCGGGGTCTACCGCGCGCGAGCTGCAAGCCGTGCGCGCCACCGGCGGCATCGACCCGACCATCGACGCGGGCCTGGTGGTCATCCCGCCGCCGCTCGCGGTGACCGGTGGAACGGTCGCCCTCCTGGCCGGCCGGTGTGCTGGATGCGCTGATGGTCGTGCTCGGGGGGCTCATGCTCACCGCACCGCCCGGGCGCCGGGTTTGCTCGCATGGGAACGAGAAGGGCGGCCGGTACGACGGAGAGGTTCTCTGCGTACCGGCCGCCCTTTCGTTTGTCACAAGCCGGCGCGTGCGGCCTCCCGCCCTGATCGCACGGCGCCCTCGAAGTAGCCGTTCCAGACGGACGCGTACTCGGTGCCGGCGAAGCGGACGCGGCCGACCGGCTCGCGCAGGGCTCGTCCGAGTTCGCTGAGGCCGTCGGGTCCGAAGCCCGCCGAGAAGCAGCCACCCGTGAACTCCTCGGCGCTCCAGTCGAGCGTGACGAATGCCGTGCGGTGGCGCGCTTCTGCGCCGAAGACGGGGACGAGGGCCTTCGCGATGACGTCGGCCCATTCGTCTTGCGGAAGACTGCGCAGGCGCAGTACCTGCTCGCCGTAGCTGAAGGCGGTGAGGACGCCACCCGGGGTCTCGGGGGGTGGTGCCGTCGGCGGTCTCGGTCACCACGCCGGACGGATGCGTGCTCTGACCGGAGAGGCCCTGCTCGAGTACCGGAACGTCACCGCCGCGCGCGTGTTCGAGCAGATGCTCGACGCGCTGCACGAGGGCATCCGGGTGACCGCTCCGGCGTCGCGCTGAGGCGGCGACGCTCCCGGGATTCCCTGTCGAGGACGCGGCCGCTCCCCGGGGGCCGATCGCGCGACGCGCGATGTTCCCGGGGAGCGGCGACGGTGGTTCAGGGGCCGGGTCGGTCGGATGACTCACCGTGTGGCGCGGATGGGGATCATCGCCAGCGCGCCGACGAGGGCGGCGGCTCCCGCGATCAGGAAGCCCGCGACGTAGTTGGTGCCCGCTGCGCCGATCGCGAAGAACAGCGGCGCGATGGCTGGCGCGAGCATCTGCGGACCGCTGTTCGCGATCTGCATGAGGCCGATGTAGTTCGCCGCCTTCCGCTTGTCGGGCAGGACGGCGACGGTGACGGTGACGCCCATGGCCACGTACAGTCCGCGTCCCGCGGCGACCAGTCCCGCGCCGACGATGAACTGCAAGAACCCGGCGGAGGTGGCGATGAGGACGAGACCGGTGGCGACGGACAGGGATGCTGCGATGAGGAAGGGTTTGCGTCGCCGCACCCGGTCGGAGAGCAGCCCGCAGCCGAAAGAGACGATCACGGTGAGCGCGGCGGAGACGAAGGTCGAGGCGAAGACGAAAGCGGCGACCACGTCGAGTCCGACGCCCAGGTGGTCGGTGAGGAAGTAGACCTGGAAGGCGACGAAGAAGGCGGTGCCGAAGATGGTGAACGCGCGGCTGGTGAAGGCCAGACCGTAGTCGCGGTGGCGGAACGGATTGACCCAGAACGTGCGCAGGAGCTCGCCGAACGAGAACCGCGGCAGAGCCCCCTTGATGGCGGGATGGTCGCGGAACTGCCGGAAGAAGAGTACGAGACCGACGGGCAGCAGGAGCCAGGGCACGAGGAAGCTGAGGAGCAGGTTCCCGGCGAGCAGCGTGGTGATCCCCGTGCCGAGGAGCGTACCGAGGGTCAGGGTGAAGCCGAGCATCCCCGCGACGGTGCCGCGCTGGTGCTCGGGAACGCGGTCCGCCATCACCGAGAGGATGGCGGTCTGGGTCGCGTTCGCCATGAGCTGGCAGAGGACCCAGCCCACGAGCATCACGGGGATCGAGGGCGCGAACGCCACGATCAGCAGGCCCACGAGCAGTCCCGTCGTGCCTGCCAGCATCCAGAATTTGCGTCGTCCGACGCGGGCCCGGGTGCGGTCCGACACCGCACCCCAGACGGGCGCGCCGATCATCGCAGCGAAGGCGCCGGCGCTCAGGATCATGCCGAGCTGCGCGCCCTTGTTCTCGGGCGCGACGAGTTCCGCGACCCGGAGTGCCAGCGTGACCGAGAGAGGCGTCAGCAACGCCGTCCAGGCCGCGAGCTGCAGGAAGACGTAGGACGCGATGAACCTCTTGGTCACGGAGGGCTGGTCCGGTGTCGGCTCGAGAGCGGCCGCCACTTCGGCGTCGGTGGTGGAGGGGGTGGTGCCCATGGGTGATCGTCCTCTGAATGAGTTGAGTACGGAGCAGAAGGGGGAGGGGTCAGCGTGCGGCGATGAGCGCGCGAATGTCGACGACCGCCTCGTGGGCGTAGTAGTCGGCCTCGGACGGCGACGCGGTGATGTCGGCGTCGAGTCGGTCGAGCGCGTCGCGGGTGAAGTACTTGCGGGTGAAGGAGTTCGCGGCCGGGTCGAAGGTGTCGGGGTCGATCATGGCGAAAGCGAACCGCGTGGGTCCGCCGTCGGCCGTGGCTACGAGGCGCCCGTTGGTGTCGACGATGGCGGCGCGCCCGACGGAGGTCAGGACGACCCAGCGTCCGCCCGTGACCGCGAGATGTTTGATGACCGTCTCCTGCCAGTCGTAGGAGAACAGGAACGTCGGCATGTCCAGGGCGTTCTTCGGGTACGCCGCGATGTGCACATCCGCCTTCTGTCCGAGGATCGGCATGGTCATGCGCGGCTGATAGTTCTCGGAGCACAGCAGCTGACTGATCCGTCCCAGCCCGGTGCTGATGACGTCGAGCGCGCCGTCGGAGGGGACGTCGGAGAAGAAGTCGCGTTCCTCTCCCGAGGGCTTGAGCTTGCTCCGGAGCGAGAGGACCTCGCCATCCGGGCCGAGGAGGACCTGCGACATGAAGAGCTGGTGCGCGCGACGCTCCGAGAACCCCATGCTGAGGTGCACGCTATGGGTCCGGGCGATGGATCGCAGCCGCTCCCAGGCGGCGGATCCGATCTCGATCGAGTTGTCGATGTAGACCTGGAAGTCCGCGGGCGGCAGGTCGGTCGCCCCGTTGATGAAGGCGGGCAGCCACAACTCCGGGAAGGCGACCAGCGAGGCGCCCGTGGCCGCCGCCTCGGCGACGATGTCGTCGGCCAGCTCCAAGCCGCCCGCCAGGTCGAAGGCCGGCGCGGCGACGTTGACGGCTGCGACGCCGAACGGCTGCGATGTCGTGCTGGTGCTCATGGGATCTCCCTCTTCGCTGTACGGCCCTGTGCCGCGCTCAAAATGTAACGTCGTTATGTTTCTGAGTCGTTTCTATCTCGCGGCATTCCTGATCGTCGAGACCGGGTGGATACGCTCGGGAGGTGAGCACGCGAGGGACGTACGCCAAAGGCCGGGCGCGCCGCGAGGAGATCCTGGGCTCCGTCGTGAGGGTCCTCCGGCGCACGGGTTACGCCGGAGCCAGCGTCCGCGGGCTGGCTCGCGAGATCGGCGTCGATGCGCCCCGACTGCTCTACTACTTCGAGTCACGCGAACGGCTCATCGAGGCGGTCCTGCACGAATGGACCAGTCGGCGGGCCGGGGCGGGGCCGTTCGACGAACGCGTCGGTGTCGCTCCCGTGCTGGAGACGTGGCCTCGCGCGTTGCGAGAGGACCAGGACATGCGGGGCCTCGTGCACCTGTACATCGCCTTCGCCGCAGAGGCGGCCGATCCCTCCCATCCCTCGCACGCGTACTTCGCCGCCCGCTTCGACCGCCTGCGTGCGCGCATCGTCGCGGCCGTGACCGACGGACAGCGCGAGGGGACCCTGCGCGCGGACCTCGTTGCCGACGATGTCGCCACCGACCTCATCGCTCTGTCCGACGGCCTCAACCTCCAGTGGCTGATCGACTCGACGGTCGATCCCGCGACACGCCTGCAGGCCGCCATCGACGCCCTCCGGTCGTAGACCGCGCGCTCGGTGCCTCGTCCGAGGGGGCGGGACCGGTCCTTTGGGGGAAGGTCGCTTCGCGCGGGGCGGCGGAATACTCAAATCGATACGGCGTTACACTTCGTTGTCCGTCGCCCGGCCTTGCCCGTAACGGCGGACGGTGTATCGCCGCCCGTCAGATCCGAGGTCTCCCATGAGTTCGTTGTTCCACCCCCTCTCCATCCGCGGTGTCGAGATGCGTAACCGCCTGTGGGTGTCGCCGATGTGTCAGTACAGCGCCGTCGACGGCATCCCGAACGGGTGGCACCTCGTCCACCTGGCCCAGTTCGCCTCCGGCGGCGCGGGGCTGGTCATGGCGGAAGCCACCGCCATCTCCCCCGAGGGCCGCATCACCCCCGGAGACGTCGGCATCTGGAACATCGAGCAGGCCGAAGCCTGGGCCGACATCGTCGACGCCCTCCGCTCTCGCGGCGCGGTCGCCGGCATCCAACTGAGTCACGCCGGGCGCAAAGCGTCCACGAAATCGCCGTTGACCGGGGGTCGGGGATCCGTCGAGGCGGCCGACGGCGGGTGGCCGACCGTCGCCCCCTCCGCGATCGCTTACGAAGGCTTCGCCGAGCCGGTCGCCCTGTCTCTCGACGGCATCGACGAGATCGTCGACGATTTCGTCGATGCGACCCGTCGAGCCGTCGCGGCAGGCTTCCAGGTCATCGAGATCCACGCCGCCCACGGCTACCTGCTCCATCAGTTCCTCTCCCCCCTCTCCAACCGACGGAGCGACGAGTACGGCGGGTCGTTCGAGAACCGGGTGCGGCTGCTCGTCCGCGTCACTGAAGCGGTGCGGGCGGCGGCCGGACCGGGCATCGCCGTGTTCGTCCGATTCTCGGCGTCGGACGCCGCCGACGGAGGGTGGGACGTCGACGACACCGTGCGGGCGGCGCGTCTCGCCGCAGACGCCGGCGCCGACCTGGTCGACGTCTCCAGCGGCGGACTCGTCGCCCACCAGCACATCGTCCCGTCACCGGGGTATCAGGTCGACGACGCAGAGCGCATCCGGACCGAAGCACACGTCCTCACCAGCGCGGTGGGGATGATTGACGAGCCCGAGCTGGCCGAACGCCTCGTCGCCGAGGGTCGTGCCGACGCGATCATGTCCGGTCGCGAGTGGCTCCGCGATCCGCACTACGCGCTGCGCGCGGCCAGGGTCCTGGGAGCGCCCGTCCCGACTCCCGCGCAATACGCGCGCGCCTTCGCCTGACGCGAGCCTGCCGTCGCGGTCTGCGGGCGGGAAATGCAACCGATATCCGGCCGTCGTCGTGTGGAAACATCACGTCGTTCTACTGGATGAATGGACAACGCTTCAGCGCTCGCACCCGTGGACCGCGACCGGGTCTCGACCCGTGTCAGCCTAGCCCTGCTCGGCGTCCGTAGCGACGCACCCGTGCGTCGCGCGGGTGGCGCCGGCCCGAGCGACGACGGCCATTTCGTCGTGGACGGCGAGGGGGCGGCCATCCCCCTGAACCCGGACAGCCCGTACGTCGTCACGGCATCCGGGCGTCTCACCCGCGACGGCGCCGACCTCGGTTTCGACGTCGCCCCCGTCGTCCGGCCGCGCTTCTACGACCTGCACACCGCGGAGGGGGTGGCCTACGACAAGATCGCCAAACTGCACGGCAAGAACGTGCTGGCGACGACCGTCGTGCAGACGTGCGTGCGCTACGACGAGAGTGAGCGCTGCCGGTTCTGCGCCATCGAGGCCTCGCTCGCCGCCGGCACGACCATCGCGGTGAAGACGCCCGCGATGCTCGCCGAGGTGGCCGAGGCCGCGGTGCGGCTGGACGGCGTGACGCACATGGTCATGACGACGGGCACCTCGAACGGGTGGGATCGCGGGGCCAAGCACCTCGCCCGGTGCGTCCGTGCGGTGAAGGAGGCCGTTCCCGGGCTCGAGATCCAGGTGCAGTGCGAGCCGCCCGCCGACCTGCAGGCGATCACCGATCTGTACGACGCGGGTGCCCGCTCGATCGGCATCCACGTCGAGTCGATGGACGACGACGTGCGCCGCCGGTGGATGCCGGGCAAGTCTCGCGTGAGCATGGACGAGTACCGCGCCGCGTGGCGCGAGGCCGTGCGGGTGTTCGGCTGGAACCAGGTGTCGACCTACCTCATCGTCGGAATGGGCGAGGACCCCGATGAGGCTGTCGAGGGGGCGCGGGAGCTCATCGAGATGGGCGTCTACCCCTTCGTCGTCCCCTTCCGCCCGCTCAAGGGAACGCTCGCCACCGACGTCGACAAGGTGCCCGCCCCGCACCGCGCGGTCGTCGACGACATCACCTCGCGGGTGGCCGGGCTTCTGCACGCGGCGGGCATGCGCGGCGAGGATCAGAAGGCCGGCTGCGCCGCGTGCGGCGCGTGCAGCATCCTCAAGACGGCGGGCGCGTGATGTTCGACGTGCCGGTGCTGACCGGTGCACGCCGTGCGCAGGAGGCACCCGCGTGGGTCATCCGGGTCGCGGATGCCGCCGACCTCGCCGCCTACCGCGCGATCCGGCGCGATGTCTTCGTCGGGGAACAGGGGCTGTTCGCCCGCACCGACCACGACGACATCGACGACGATCACCGCACGGTGGTGCTCGTCGCGGCCACCGCGACGGGCGAGGTGCTCGGCGGGGTGCGACTCGCGCCCGCCACCGAGCGAGACATCGGCTGGTGGACGGGCGGACGCCTCGTCGTGCGCCGCGGTGCGCGCCACGCCGGCGGCATCGGCTCGGCCCTGGTGCGGGCCGCCTGCCGCGAGGCCGTGAGTCGGGGCGTCCTGCGCTTCGACGCGACGGTGCAGGAGCGCAACGAACCCCTCTTCCGTCACCTCGGATGGGTGAGATGGGGTGCGGCATCCATCGGCGGCGCCCCGCACGTGCGGATGCGCTGGCCGATCGAGCGCATCGCCGCGCTCGTCGAGGCGATGAAGCTTCCGCTCGGCGACGTGCTCGCCGGCATCCGCGACGACCATCCCGAGGCGCTCGGCGGTGACGGCTGGGTGGGCGATGACGGCGCGCTGGTGTCGGGCACCGACGTCGTGGTCGCCACCGACGCGATCCTCCCCGCCCTCATCGACAAAGACCCCGAATGGGCCGGGTGGTGCGGGGTGCTGGTGAACGTCAACGACCTGTCGGCGATGGGTGCGCGGGCGGTGGGACTGATGGATGCCGTGTCGGCACCCACCCCGTCGGCGGTGCGCCGCATCGTCTCGGGGCTGCGCAGCGCCGCGGTCGCGTGGGACGTGCCGGTCCTCGGCGGGCATACGCAGGTGCGCGGGGCGTCGTCGCTGGCCGTGACCGCACTGGGGCGCACGACGGTACCGATTCCCGGCGGGGGCGGACGCGTCGGGCACCGACTCGGCCTGACCGTCGACCTGCATGGACGGTGGAGACGCGGCTTCGAGGGGCGGCAGTGGGACTCGACCTCGACCCGGACGGGCGAGGAGCTGCGCCACCTCGCCGGTCTCGCGGCCGCGCACCGGCCCGCCGCGGCGAAAGACGTCAGCATGGCAGGCATCGTCGGCACGGCGGCGATGCTGGCCGAGGCCTCCGGGACGGGGGCACGCATCGATGTGGCGGAGATCCCGGCGCCTTCCGACACGGCCTTCGGTGACTGGCTGACCTGCTTCCCGGGGTTCGGCATGCTTACGGCCGACGCCCCGCCGATCTCGTCGCCGATCGCGCGATCGTCGACGATCGGGGAGCTCACCCGCACCCCCGGAGTCACCCTGCACTGGCCCGACGGCGTCGAGACCCCGGCGGTCGATGCGGGCGCGACCGGCCTCGGCCAGGCGTAACCCAACCTCATTCCGGACGAAACCATGACGAAACACCGGGCCGAGAGCCTGGGACACGAAACGAGCTCCACCTCATCGCTCCACCGACGTAAAGGACTCAGACCATGACCACCGACATCGACGCGCAGATCGCCGAGAACATCGCCAAGTCCCTCGGCGAGGTCCCGCACCCCGCGCTCCCCAAGGGCAGCAACCTCTACGGTTCGACCAAGCTCTTCCCCGACTTCCAGGCCGAGGACGGTGAGTCGTACTTCACGCTGATCCACGGCATCCCGCACGAGTCGTCGGTGAGCTTCGTCGCGATCCTCCAGGCCACCCGCGCCCTCCGAAAGGGCTTCGAGTCGGCCATCTACCTCTACGGGCCGGGGACGCTCGCAGCGACCGCCAACCGCGGGTTCCCGACCACCGGCGACTCCGGCTTCCCCGGTGAGCTGAACATGAACAACTCGCTCGAGACGTTCATCAAGGAGGGCGGCACGGTCTACTGTTGCCGTTTCGGTCTCGCACTGCACGGCATCCGCGAAGAGGATCTCATCGAGGGCGTCATCCCCGCGCACCCCCTCGACGTGCAGGACGCGCTGATCTATTACGCCCGCAAGGGCGCGATCATCAACTCGACGTACAACCTCTGAGGCCGTCATGACGATGAAAGTGGCTTCCGTCTCGGCGAACTTCACCCGAGACCTGGAGCAGAACTACGCGCTCATCGCCGATCTGGTGACCGAGGCGCGGGCCGCGGGGGTGTCGTTCCTCGCGTTCCCCGAGGCGGCCATCGGCGGGTACCTCTCGTCTCTCGGCAACCACGGCGACACCGTCAAGACCACGAAGCGCTCGATGCCGCCGGCCATCCGGCTCGACGGCCGCGAGATCGCCCGGGTGCAGGAGCTGGTGGGCGACATGGTCGTGACGATCGGCTTCTGCGAGTTGGCCGACGACGGCGAGACGCGGTACAACGCCGCCGTCTGCCTCGACGGCGAGAACATCTACGGCTCGTATCGCAAGGTGCATCAGCCGCTCGGCGAGAACATGTCGTACTCGGCCGGCGACACGTACCGGGCGTTCGACACCCCCGTCGGCCGGGTGGGCATGCAGATCTGCTACGACAAGGCGTTCCCTGAGGCCGCGCGCATGCTCGCCCTCGACGGCGCCGAGATCGTCGTGAGCATGTCGGCGTGGCCGGCGGCCCGCACGGCCACCGCCGAGAACCTGCAGGACGACCGCTGGACCTACCGGTTCAACCAGTTCGACATCGCGCGGGCCCTCGACAACCAGGTGTTCTGGCTCGCCTCGAACCAGTCCGGCACGTTCGGCTCACTCCGCTACGTCGGCAACGCGAAGGTCGTCGATCCCGGCGGGAACATCCTGGCCACGACGCTGCTCGGCACCGGTCTCGCGATCGCCGAGATCGACGTGACCGAGACGTTCCGCACGATGCGCGGGGGCATGTTCCACCTGCGCGACCGGCGGCCCGACGTCTACGCCCCCGTCGCCTCGGCTGCCGGAGCGCACGTCGAGGGGTGGAGGGAGCTGGCCCATGCCTGAGATGCGTTTCGCGGTCCGCTGGCCCGACGGCACCGAGTCGTCTCACTACTCGCCCAGTCTCGTCATGCACGACTACCTCGCCACCGGCGGCCGCTACGACCTCGCCGACTTCGTTGCGCGATCGAGCAAGGCCCTGGATGTCGCGGCCGAGCGCGTGCGGGCCGCCTACGGCTTCGCGTGCACCTCTGCGATGGCATCTCGTGACGAGATCGCGCGGTCGGCGGCTGCCTACGACGGCGGCGAGGTCACCGTGCTGCGGATGGAGCCTCCCCTCCCGGTGGGTGCGTCATGATCGCCGTCGACCTGCAGCCGGGCGATCACTACCCCGCGGTCATCGTCGGCGGCGGCCAGGCGGGCCTCTCCGTCAGCTGGCACCTCGCGCAGGCGGGCGTGCGGCACGTGGTGATCGAGCGGGATTCCGCGGTGCACGAGTGGCGCGACGGACGGTGGGACAACTTCACTCTCGTCACCCCGAACTGGCACTGTCGCCTGCCCGGCTATGCCTACGACGGCCCCCACCCCGACGGGTTCATGACCCGCGATGAGGTCTACGCCTGGGTGCGCGGGTACGCCGACACCTTCGACGCGCCGATCGCCGAGGGCGTGGAGGTGCGGCGGGTCGACCGCCGCGACGACGGGGTCTTCGTCGTGCAGACCAGCGCGGGCGAGATCACCGCGGATGCCGTCACCTCGGCGACCGGGGGCTATCACCGCCCCATCACGCCGCCGTGGGCCGTCGACCTGCCCGAGCGCATCGTGCAGATGCACTCGCACCACTACCGCAACGCGGGACAGCTGCCGGGTTCGGTGCTCGTGGTGGGGACGGGTCAGTCGGGCACCCAGATCGCCGAGGACCTCCACCTCGAGGGGCGACGGGTGCACCTCGCCGTCGGACGCGCCCCGCGCGTGGCGCGGTTCTACCGGGGGCGCGACTGCATGACCTGGCTCGCCGACATGGGGGTCTACGATGTGCCGGTGGGAGAACAGGCCGCGGCCAAACGAGCGGCGACCAACCACTACGTGACCGGGCGCGACGGAGGGCGCGACATCGACCTGCGCGCGTTCGCGGCGCAGGGCATGGGCCTGCACGGTCGGGCGACGGGCATCGCCGACGGCGTTCTGGCGTTCGACGACAGCCTCACGACCAACCTCGACCGCGCCGACTCGGTCGCCGAGTCGATCAAGAACGACATCGACGCCTACATCGTGCGCGAGGGCATCGACGCGCCCCTCGAGGAGCGCTACCGTCCGGTCTGGACGCCCGCCGGGGGCCCGACCCAGCTCGACCTCGACGAGATCGACGCCGTCGTCTGGGCGATCGGCTTCCGCGCGGACTGGTCCTGGCTCGGCGATCTCGACGTGCTCGACGCGAGTGGGCACCCCGCACACGAACGCGGCGCGACGGCGGTCCCCGGCTTCTCATTCGTGGGGCTGCCGTGGCTGCACACGTGGGGGTCCGGGAGGTTCCACGCCATCGCGAGAGACGCCGAACACGTCGCGGCGGCAATGGTCGCGGCGACGCGAGACGTCCTCGCGATGCGCTGAGCGGCCACCGCGTACTCTCGAGAAATGGCATCCGTGACGATGGCTGCGGTGGCGGCCCACTTCGGCCGCGACGTGGAGCGCACGCTCGCCAAGCTCCCCGGAATCGTCGACGATGCGCGCGGTCGCGGAGTCGACCTGCTCGTGCTCCCGGATGCCACGATCGGCGGATACCTGCTCGACCTGCACCACCCCGTCGACGAGCGCGACGGCATCCCGCGCGCGGTCGAGGTCGACGGTCCCGAGGTGGCGGCGATCGTCGCGCTGGCGCGCGACATGACCGTGTGCTTCGGAATCGCCGAGCGCGCCGTCGAGGACGGCCGGGAGGTGCGGTACAACACCGCGCTGTGCGTGACGGGCGACGGCCTCCTCGGCGTGCACCGCAAGGTGCATCTGCCGCTCGGGGAGTCCGAGGTGTATGAGCCGGGGACCGGCTTCCATGCGTTCGACACCCCGGTCGGACGGGTCGGGATGCTCATCGATTTCGACAAAACGTTCCCGGAGGCGGCCCGGTCGGTGGCACTCGACGGCGCGGAGGTGATCGCGTGCCTGAGCGCGTGGCCCGCGAGCGTCACCGACCGCTCCGATCGGATCCGCAACGACCGTCAAGCCCACCTGTTCGACCTCTACGACTGCGCCCGCGCCGCCGAGAATCAGGTCTATCTCGTGTCGTCGAATCAGACGGGGGTGCTCGGCGGGCTCCGTTTCCTCGGCCAGGCCAAAGTCGTCGACCCGGCGGGCGAGATCATCGCGAAGACCTGGGCCAAGGGCGGTCTCGCCGTCGCCGGGGCCGACATCTCGGCCGACATCGCCCGCGCTCGCCGGTCGCTGAACCACCTCGACCAGCGCGTCGAACAGGCTTACCGCCTCACCGCCCCGGCATAGCGGTGCACCCGCCGCGGAAAGGACCAGCATGCGCATCGCCCTGATGACCTACTCCACCAAACCCCGCGGCGGAGTCGTGCACACCCTCGCGCTCGCCGAGGCCCTGGTGGACCGCGGCCACGACGTCGAGGTGTGGACGCTGGGGCGCGGCGACGATACGACCTTCTTCCGCCCCGTCGATCCCCGGGTCTCGGTGCGGGTCGTGCCGTTCCCGCCGCTCGACGGCGAAGACGTGGGAGCCCGCATCGAGCGGTCGATCGAGCTGATGGCCGCGGCCCTGGACGCGGATGCCGATGTCGTCCACGCCCAGGACTGCATCTCGGCGAATGCGGCGCTGCGCCGCGGCATCCCCGTCGTCCGCACTATTCACCACCTCGACGCCTTCACGACGCCGCAGCTCGTGGCGTGCCACGACCGCGCCGTCACCGAGCCGGTCGCCCGACTGTGCGTCTCGCACGCGGTGGCGCGCGAGGTCGAGCGCGACTACGGCGTGCGCCCCGAGGTCATCGCGAACGGGGTGGATGCCGAGAGGTTCGCCGCCGCGGCGGGTGCGGACGGGGTGCCTGCTCGGCAGCGGTGGCGGGCGCGGCTCGGGTCGTACGTGCTCGCCCTGGGGGGCATCGAACCGCGCAAGGGGTCCATCGACCTGCTCGAAGGGTTCGCTCGCGTGCGCGACGCCCACCCCGAGGTGCGGTTGGTCTTCGGCGGGGGCGAGACCCTCTTCGACTACCGCGACTATCGCTCGCGGTTCGAGCAGCGGGCGCACGAGCTCGGCCTCGAGTCGGTGGTCCTCGGCCCGGTCGACGACGCTTCACTGCCGGCGCTGGTCGCCGAGGCGCGCGCGCTCGCATTCGTCTCGACGAAGGAGGGGTTCGGACTCGCGGCGATGGAGGCCCTCGCGGCGTCGACGCCCGTCATCGCTCGAGACCTCCCCGTCATCCGCGAGGTCTTCGGCGACACCGTCCGGTACGCGTCGGATCCCGCCGACATCGGGGCGCAGCTCGACGCGGTGTTGCGCGGCGCGGCGGCCGGAGATCCCGCGGACGGGGTGCGACTGGCCCGCGCTCACACCTGGGATGCCGCAGCTCGCGCGCACGAACATTTCTACGCCCGGCTGCCGCTGCGGAGCGGTCGGTGACGGAGCGCACGTTCTCGGCAATCCTCGCCGACCGTGCCCGCGCCGCCCCCGACGCGCCGCTCGTGATCGATTCCGAGGGCGCGCTGACGGCGGCGGAACTGGATGCCGCGGCCACGGCGTTCGCGCACGCACTTCTCGATCTCGGCGTCGGCCGCGACGACACGGTCGCGGTGTGTCTTCCGAACGGGCGCGACTACGTGATCGCATGCTGCGGGATCTGGCGGGCGGGGGCGACGCCCCAGCCGATGCCGACCGGACTCACCGCGTCGGAGCGCGCCGAGCTCGAGGTCGTCTCCGCGCCCGTCGCGGCGGTGGGGAGGAGACCCGTGTCGCCGCACATCGCGTGGCTGCCGTCGGCGCGGATCGAGTCGCGCGGCGGGGCCGTGCCGGATGCGGCGGCATCGTGCTGGAAGGCCGTGGCGACCTCGGGTTCCACGGGCCGCCCGAAGATCGTCCGCGCGGCCGCGCCCGCGAGTCTGGATCTCTCACGGCCCGTCGCGTCCTTCCTGCCGCGCGCCGGGACGCAGATCGTCGCGGGGCCGTTGTGGCACTCGGCGGTGTTCACCTACGCGTTCCGCGGTCTGCTGACGGGGCATCGGCTGGTCGTCCTCGACCGCTTCGAGGCTGCACGCTGGGTGGACCGGGTCGAGGAGCACGCCGTGACGTGGGGGCTCCTGGTGCCCACGATGATGGCCCGGCTGCTTCGACTGCCCGACACGTTGAGGGCGCCCTCCCGCGTCACGAGCCTCGAACGCGTCCTGCATCTGGGGGCTCCGTGCGCACCCGCGCTCAAGCGCCGGTTCATGCAGTGGCTTGGCCCGGAGCGGGTCGACGAGGTCTATGCGGGGAGCGAGTCGAACGGCCTCACCTTCATCGGGGGGACCGAGTGGATGCAGCGCCCTGGGAGCGTGGGTCGGCCCGTCGGCGGAACCGAGGTGCGCATCCGCGACGAGTCCGGTGCCGCGTTGGCGCCGGGTGAGGCGGGGGCGGTGTGGATGCGTCGGGGAACGAGTGCCGCCTACGCGTATCTCGGCGCCCTCTCTCGTCGCGACGACGAGGGGTGGGACACCCTCGGCGACGTCGGGTACCTGGATGCCGACGGCTACCTCTACCTGGTGGACCGGGCGGACGACCTCATCAACCGCGGCGGCGAGAAGATCGCCCCCGCGGTCGTCGAGGCCGCGCTCGAGTCGCTGCCGGGGGTCGACGAAGCCGTGGCCTTCGGCGTTCCCGACGACGACCTGGGTGAGGTGGTGCACGCCGCCGTGCGGTTGACGGTCTCGGCGAGGATCGACCGCATCGAGGCGCAGATCCGCGCGCGCCTCGGAGCCCGGGCCCCCGTCGCGCTGCACCCGACCACCGCGGACCTGCGCAACGAGGCGGGTAAGACCCGCCGGTCGGAGTTGGCGGCGCGGTTCGCGCCGACGGGGGAGCGGCCGCCGGTGACCCGGTGAGGCGGCTGTCTCGGAGAAGCCGCCCGTGACGGCCCCTTCTACGTCGTCGAGCTCAACGGCCCTGACGCGGTCGACCCTTCGCCGCTGGTCCCGAAGCGAGACCGGGAAGTGCTCACCAGACAGCACCTCGCGGACGCGGTGAACGGCCAACTCGTTCAGGAGCGCAGATGGCGTCGCGTGCGACCGCGCGACCTTGCCCTCCATCGCTCACAGGGCGATGCCGGCGGAGGATTCGTCCGCCCGCTCACCCGCTCTGTTCGATTGCGAGGGCAATGAGGGCAGCGTCGTTCGGAACAGTGACATCGAGTCCGGTGAGTTCCTGCAATCGTTGCAACCGTTTCAGGAGCGTATTGCGATGAATGAAAAGGGCAGCCGCCGTCTCGCCGACGGAGCCGTTGGCCATGAAGACGCGAACAGATTCGAGTATGGCGGCGCGCTTTCCTGGTGGAAGGGCATCCAGGTTGCTGGTGAGGGAGCGTCGCATCATCGACCAGCTCTCGCCGAGCCCGCTCCTCACCAGGGTGGGCCAGTGCGATTGCAGCGTCGCCGCCTTGTTCGGGCTGTCTACCGCGTTGCTCAGATCGCGCGCGGTGTTCCACCCGGCCCCCACCTCTGACAGCCCATCGAGGATAGGCGAGATACCGGCTGGGGCTGTGGCGATGTCTTCCATCGACGGCGCACCCGGCGAGCTCGTATCCAAGAGGACGAACTGGGTCCCGTCGATGGCGAGAAGTTCGTTGTTGCGTGCGTGAGCGCGCGTCCATCGACGGAACGCATCTGAGTACTGAGCGGCTGCAACGACCACCACATACGGCGCATCCACCGCCAGGTTCAAGGCAGAAGCAAGGTGCGCCAGCTGTGTCGTGTCTCGGGTCTCGCCGAGAAGCAGACGTCTGAACAGTGATGCCCGCTCTATTTCGAGCTGGCGATTCATTGCGACGAGCTCGTCGATGTAGGCCGCCTGGATGTGGCTCGTGTGAAGTTCGACCGCCTCCCACACGGTCGCAACGTCCTCCGACAGAGCGAGTAGTTGTTGCTCTCTCGCCTCCTGGCGGAGCACGTTCCACAGGAAGCGGAAATCCATGCGAACCGCACGCAGCAGCGAGTCCAGCGCGAGGCCCTCAACTGCTTGCGCGTCGGGCAGTAATCAGAGTTGGAGCGGCTCCCTATACTGGTGATCCAATCCAGGCGAAGTGGCGTGCAAAGATGAACTCCTTGCTTGTAGTACGAGTTGCCCTCGGCGTGGCAAGTTCGGCTGTGCTCGTTAGCGGTTTCGTCATCGCGGTTATGTCGCTGGGGGGCCTCTTCTTCGCAGCTGTGAGCTCCTGGCTGTACCTGGCTCTCGACATGGCGAGATTTGTCGACGCGGTCGGTTCGCTGCTGTGGGCTCTCGCAGCAGGGATTGTGTTGTTCTGCGCGGGGCTGGCGGGCGTCCTCTTCGCTCTCAAGTGGCGGGGACGTTCGCGCGGATTGGGCTGGCCGGCTGCTGTGGCGGCGGAGGACGGTGTGACGCTCTTATTTGGGGAGACCGCTGAGGCGGAGGGCTGCACATTGAGTGGCCCACCTTGCAGCCAGGATGCGGTGACAGACGAGAGAGCTGAACGCGGCAACTAGCTATCGCGGACTAGCTGCAAACAGGGGGCTGCGCGACCCTTCAAATGAGATCCCGGTAGGCGTAGACGGAGCGTCTCAAGCCCGATTCAAGCGCTGAAGCGTCTGAAATCAGAACCAAGCCATCATTCGTCCCCGGTGCCCGGCCATCCTGAGAAGGACGCTTTTCAAGCTGGGCCCGCAGGGACGTACTCCACCGAGCTTTTCCGGAGGATCGGGAGCGCTTTGCCCTCTGGCGGTCAAATAACGTCGGCCGAGTGACTCTGTTTGCCCGTACCATCCCATTCCACATACTGGAAACCCTGCGCGTCAGCGGCGACGGTATGGGTGCGCCAAGAGTAAGACCGGTGGCGCCTCTGCGGTCCGGAGCATAACTGACGCTCGCTCCCATACCAGTGCCGTAATCGTTATGTGAACCCTCACATTTGACCTCCGCGGTGGGTGATACTGGTCCCGCAAGTCGAGTGACACGCGGAGAACGCGGCATCCGTTTCATCGTCGACGACGACGACGAAACCCCTGCCTCGCTCGCCGGTCATGGCGACTCACGGCTCACCCCCGCCGTGGGTTCCATTGCTTCTCTCACGGTCGCTCCCCTTGTCCCCCTTACACACCCCGACGACGACGTCCGGTGCTCGTTCCGGCGAGTGAAGGACGAGAGGTGCAGCCTCCCCCGCTCACCTCGCCGTCGTCTCCGATCGAGAGTCGACATGAGAAGCACACTCCGACGTGTCCTGGCGAGCGCGCTCGCCTTCGTCATCGCCCTCACGGGCCTCACGGTGGCCGGGGCGCAGTCCGCCTCCGCCGCCGATCCGTACTCCGCCTACCTGCTCGTCCACTTCACGGGCGAGTCGTCGCAGGGCGAGCAGATCTACCTGTCCGCGAGCACCGACGGCAAATACTGGAACGACCTGAACAACGGCCAGCCCGCGCTGCTGTCGACCGTCGGAACGAAGGGTGTCCGCGACCCCTCGATCGTGCGGTCGCCCGACGGCAGCAAGTTCTGGATCGTCGCCACCGACCTTCGCATCGCGAGTGGAAGCGGGTGGGGCAACGCCATCGACAACGGCAGCCGCAACATCGTCGTCTGGGAATCGACCGACCTCGTCAACTGGTCGGCACCGTGGCTGCTGAACGTCGCCGGAGCCATCCCCGACGGCCGCAACGCGTGGGCGCCGGAGGCTATCTGGAACCCCGCCACCAACTCGTACTTCCTCTACTGGGCCACGAACTCCAGCCGTAACGGCGTGGTGACGCACCGCATCTGGGGTGCGAACACGAACGACTTCCGTTCCATCTCGACGCCGCAGCTGTACATCGATCGCGGGAGCCAGAGCATCATCGACACCCAGATCGTCGAGCGCGACAACTCGACCGGGGGCTTCAGGTACTACCGCGCCTCCGGTGACGGACAGATCACGATCGAGGGCAGCAACTCCATCCTCGGCTCGTGGACCTACGTGGGCGATCTGCGCGGCCAGGGTCTGACGGGCTCCGACGTCGAGGGCCCCATCCTCTTCCGCTACAACGGCACGACCCAGACCTTCGGCATGTTCGTCGACCAGTACGCCACGGGTCGCGGCTATCTTCCCCTCGTCACGACCGACATCACCTCGGCCGCCAACTGGAAGATTCGTCCGCAGGGCACCTACAGCATGGGCGCGACGACGAAGCGTCACGGCTCCGTGCTGCAGATCACCTCCGCCGAACTCGAGCGTCTGTCCGCCAAGTGGCCGTCGGCTGCGAAGCGCATCCAGTCGTACAACTTCGAGGATCGGTTCGTCCGCCACACGAACTTCACCGCTCGCATCGACCAGGGCGTCGCGCCGTACGCGGACTCCCAGTGGGTCCTGCGTTCGGGGCTGGCTGACGGATCGAGCGGAACGGTCTCGTTCGAGTCCGTCAACTACCCCGGGTACTTCCTCCGCCACTACGGATTCGAGGTGCGTCTCGAGAAGAACGACGGCAGTGCGGCGTTCGCCGGTGACGCGACCTTCCGTCGGGTCGCGGGGCTGAAGGACTCGACGGCGACGTCGTTCCAGTCCTTCAACTTCCCGGACCGGTACCTGCGTCACTCGGCCTTCGCCCTGCGGATCGACCCGATCTCGACGGACACCGACCGCCAGGACGCGACCTTCCGCGTGGGCTGACCGGAGACGGCGTGACAGCCGTCTTGTAGATCGAAAGGCCCGTGGGCGGGGTGGATGGCACCTCGCACACGGGCCTTTCGCCTCAGAACAGACCTGCCCCCAACCCCGACGCCGCGGAGTGCCCGGGGAGGATCGCGAAGGCCGCGGTGGCGGTGGGGGTGACGAACGCGCTCATCGCGTCGACGTCGTCGAGTCGCAGCTGCGTGCGTGAGAAGGTCTCGACCTCGCGCTGGTAGCTGATGAACACGTGCCCGTGGTCGTCGGCGGAGTCGTGGTACGAGAAGCTGCGGCGCAGCATGAGGGCGCTGCCGGTGAACGACGGGTGCGCGGCGCGCGCATGTGCGTCGCTCGGCACCATGAGATCGCCCGCCTCGGTCTTGGCCCGCAGATCGATGTTGCTGTCGCGCGTTCCTCCCGAGAGGGGGATGCCATCGGCTTGGCGCCGGCCGATGACGGCGTCGCGACGCTCGGCGGTCAGGGCGCGGAAGGCGGAGGTGTCGAGCCGGAAGCGCCGCAGCACGCAGATGGTGCCGCCCGCGAGGGGGCCGTCGGCGATCCAGGTGTTCTCGGCCAGTTCGTCGGCGGAGCGCGGGATGATGATGCCGTCGTGGTAGCCGAAGGGGTTGCGGATCACACCGTCGGTGCTCGGCCCGCGGAACGCGTACTGGTTCCACCGCGGCTGCCAGTCGCTCAGGGCCGATGTCAGAGCAGCGGCCACCGGTTCCAGGATCGACGGGTCGGAGGCGTTGACGTTGATCAGCAGGTCGCCGCCGCGCCGTGCCGCCGGGAGCTCGGCATCCCCCACGAAATCCGGGAGCGACACGAGGGCCGCCGTCTCGGGTGAGCGGCTCGCGGCGAGCACGCGCTCGCCGATCCCGACGGTGACGGTCAGGTCGCCGGGGCCGTCGGGCGTGATCTCCGGCGCCTCTCCCCGGGTGAGGCGCAGGATCGTCTCGCCGAGGGTCGCCAGGGTCGCCCCGGCGCGCTGGGGGTCGATGTCGCCGATCAGCAGGAACGCGTGCCCGGGGGCGATCGCGGGGCGGTCGACACCGGCCTGCGTGGCGCCCTCGGCGACGACCATCGAGCCGTTCGGGGGAGTGGCGGCGGAGAGACCCGCCTCCTCGGGCCGGTCGAGCAGACGGCCGCCGAGGAGGCCCCCCAGTGCGCCGGCCGCGCCGGCCGAGAGGCCGGTGCCGACGAGGAGGGCGCGGCGGGTGACGCCGGGACGGGAGGGGGAGTCGTTGGTCATGCGGGTGCGTCCGGGGTCGTCCGGCCGCCGTTGGTCACGGCGTCGGGAGGGTGAGGGCCGGCGCGGGGGCGTCGGGGAGGTCGATGGTGATCCAATCGCCGCGGAACTGCACGTCGGCGCGACGCAGCAGCCCCTCGTCGTCGACGGCGAGGCGGAGCTTGGCGGAGTCGGGGGTGAGCGGCGGGTCGTCGGGGGAGCGAACCTCGTCGGTCGGGGGAGCGGCGAAGACCGTCACTGCCACCCCGTCCACCTCGTCGCGCCCGAGCCACAGCGTCCCGCTCTGCTGCACGAGCAGCGGGTTGTCGGGGCGGTCCGAGCCCAGGCCGCTGAGCACGGCGAGCACGGCGTCGAGCGCATAGTCGGAGGGCGCGAGGGCCGCGGTCTGCCAGGTGTCGTCGAACGGGGGGATCGGCAGCACCGGGTTGCCGTCGGCGTCGGGGTCTGCGGGGAGGAAGCCCACGCTGTCGGACGTCCACAGCACCGTCTGCGGCTGCTCGGGGTCGGACGCGGCCGCGTACCCGACCTGGGAGGAGTAGTCGACCCACCCCTGCACGTGCTGCGTCTCGTCGCCCTCGCCGACCTCCGTGACGAAGGGGCGCGAGCCGGCGTCGAAGTTGTTGAAGCGCGCGACGGCGAGGATCTGCGCCTCCTCGCCCGTCACCGGACGCCAGGTCGGCTCGGGTTCCGGGGCCGCGGTGCAGCCCGTGAGGAGCAGAGCGAGGGCGAGTCCGGCGACGCCGAGACGGCGGACCCGGCTCACCGGATGCCGGTCCACTCGGCGAGCAGCTGCGCGTCGGGGAGGGGGATGGATGCCACGTCGGGCATGTCCACCGTGTCGGGGAGACGGGGGTAGCTCGACCGCTGCGGCAGGTCGGGCTGCGCCCGCGGCGCGGGCACACGCAGGTAGCTCAGTCCGGGGGGCGCCGTCGGCCCGCTCAGCTCGGTCGTCGCGGCCTGCGGGACGGTGCCGCCCGCGCAGGCCGCCGCCAGCTGTGCCGCGAGGTCGGCGGGCGCGGTCGTGAGGCCGTCGGCGGCGCAGTTGCCCGCGGCGGGGGTGCGGGATGCCGAGAGGTTGGCGACGTCGACGCCGTTGCCGGTGAAGGAGTTGTCGAGCAGACGCGTTCCGCGCGTGGGGAGATCCTCCGTGTTGCTCAGGAGGACACCCGCCCGGGCATGGCCCGAGATGAGGTTCCGTTGGAGGAGATTGTCGACGCCGCCGCTGATGCCGACGCCGGTCGCGAACGCGCCGTCGGCCTGGGCGGGCGTCTGCTCCCCGGCGTTGTCGACGATGACGTTCCCGACGACCGTGTTCGAGCGCTGCGGCGTGAACGCCTCCTGATAGCTGGAGAGCAGGGTCATGCCGATGCGGTTGCCCGAGAAACGGTTGCCGGTAATCACGACGGAATCGCTCGCGTTCGCATTCTCAAAACCCACCGCGCTGCGTTCTCCGACATTCCCGGTGACGAGGATGCCGCAGTTCTGACATTGCCCCACGTAAAAGCCGCTGTCCGCCGATCCGGATGCGTAGGAATCGCGGATCACGCCATTCTGCGAGTTGAAGGCGTAAATGCCGTAGAGGCCGTTGTCGTAGGCGGTGACGTGATCGACGAGGAAGCGCTGCAGCGGGGGGAACTTCTCGGGGTCCCACTTCTCGTAGCCGTCGACGGTGGGGGCCGAGGGACCGTTCTCGTCGTGCAGGCCCGTGAAGAGGACGCCGTAGAACGTCGCCCCGGTCACCGTGAGGTTCTCGACCCGCACGCCGTCGGCGATCGAGACGACCCCGAACGGGCGCACGCCGCCGCCGTCGATGACCGTGTCGTTCCGCGCCGCGCCGCGCAGGGTGACGTCCGGCTTGTCGATGACGATCTGCTCCTCGTACACGCCGGCGCCGACGATCACGAGTCCGCCGGGGGCGACGCGATCGACCGCTTCGCCGATGGTGGAGGCGTCTTCGGGCACGCGCACCAGGTCGGATCCGGTGGATGTCGAGTCGTTTCCGGCGGGTGCGCACGCGCTGAGCGCGAGCAGCGTGGAGACCGCGACGAGCGCGGCGATCAGGCGACGGGGAACGGGCACCGGGACATCGTAACCGCCACCTTCTCGGGCCGGATTGCGTCGCATTGTTTCCTCAACGGGAGCGCAAGATTTACGCAATGCGCCTGAACGTTGCGTGTGAAGGCCATATGTTTGCTCCGCGGTTTCGTTTCCGCGCCTGCGTCCTGCCATCCGGTGAGATCCCGCGGAAACCGCGATTCTTCCGGCGCGCACACCCCGAAGGAATCACATTGTCGTCGAACACTCCTGCCCCTGCGCTCACGCGTCGGGCACGTGCTGAACACACGAAGAACGCCCGTCGCCGGGGGATCGCGATCGCGACCGTCTCGGCGCTGGCCGCGGGTCTGCTGGTCGCCGGTGGCGTCGTCACCGCCGCCAACGCGCAGAGCGGCAAGGTGAACGGTGTCGCGTTCCGCGATTACAACCAGAACGGTCAGTTCGACCCGACCGGCACGGACGGGCTCTCCGACGTCGGCGTGGTCGGCGTGCGCGCGCAGGCCTTCGCCGCCGACGGCACGCTGGTCGGTACGGCGACCACGAGCGCGACGGGCGCCTACAGCATTCCGATCTCGGCATCCCTCCCCGACGGCAGCCCCGTGCGCGTGCAGTTCGATCAGTTCCCGACGGGCTTCTTCGACTCGTTCGCTCTGAGCACCGCCGGCGCCAACGGCTCCTCGGTGCAGTTCACGACGGTCGGCGCCGAGAACGTCAACGTCGGTCTGCACACCCTCAACGATTTCTCCCGCGGCACCGCGACGCCGGTCGTCACCGCGGTGATGGCGAACGGCGCGTCGACGACGTCGCGCGCGAGCACCGCGAGGTCGCTCTCCGCCGTGCTGCCGAGCACGACCAACTCGCTCCACACGCAGCAGCCGACGACGGCGACGACCATCACGACGTTCAACGAGACCGGCGCCCTCTGGGGAACCGCGATCGACGACCTCGGCAGCAACCGCTTCCGCATCTACGCCACGGCCACGGTCAAGCGCCACTCGGGCTTCGGGCCGCGCGGCATCGCCGGCCTGTACTCGGTGGACGTGACCACGAACGCCGCCGGCCAGGTCACCCGTGTCGCGGACAGCCTCCAGTCGTACGATCTGGCGAGCACCGGTGTCTCGTTCGGCTCGGTCACGCGCGACCTCGCGGAGCAGGGCGCCAACGACTTCGGCACGGCCGACTACGCGGCCTACGCCGCCGCGGGCAAGGCGGGCATCGGCGGCATCGCGCTGGTCGACGGACGCCTGTACGTCGTCAACCTGCAGGACCGCAAGATCTACTCGTACGACACGGCGAACCTCACGGCGGCGCCCACGGCGATCGACATCACCGGTCTCGGCGCGAACGAGCGCCCGTGGGCGCTGAGCGCTCGCGACGGCGCGCTGTACGTCGGTGTGACCGACACCACCGACGTGACCAAGGGTGCGCGCGTGCTGCGCGCCGCTCTCGGCACCTCCGCCCCGGCGTTCGCCGAGGTGCTGCAGGTTCCGCTGACCTACGACCGCGGTGTCGCCTGGCACAAGGACGACCCCGTGGCCACGGCCGGTCAGGCCGTCACCAAGTGGCACCCGTGGACCGACGACCCCAACGTGGTGTACACCTCCGGCGACTTCACCTCGACCGCGGCAACCGGCTTCCGCATCGCGACGTTCCGCGCGTGGGCGCAGCCGATCCTGAGCTCGCTCGCCTTCGACGACGGCGGGAACGTCGTCGTCAGCCTGACCGACCGCCTCAGCCTGCAGGGTGGGCAGAACAACCTCTGGCAGGGACGCCCGACCAACGACCGCATCACGGCGATCTCGGCGGGTGACACGCTCTACGCCGGCCGCGGCGACAACGGCCGGTTCGTGCTCGAGTCCAACGGCAGCGTCCAGCTGCGCGACGCCGGCAACAACGCCGTCACCCGCGTGCGCAGCCTCGGCTCCACGGTCGCGGCGGGCCAGACCGCCCGTCAGAACACGCAGGGTCCCGGTGGGCGCGAGTTCTTCGAGGACTCCGTCGGTTGGGACGGCCGCGGCGGTTTCCAGAGCGGCGAAGGCGTCGTCCACGACGAGACGTCGCTCGGCGCGGCGACGACGCTGCCCGGTCAGGACCTGCTCGCGAGCGTCGCGTACGACCCGGCCACCCAGTACAACGTCGGCGGTAACCGCTTCACCCGTCTGAGCACGGGTGAGAGCCTCGACGGCTTCAACCAGTACCCCGCCTTCAGCGCCACCTACTTCGAGAAGGCCGGCGGCATCGGTTCGGTGGCCGCGGTGCTGCCCGACCCGCCGGTGCAGATCGGTAACCGCGTCTGGCTCGACGCCGACCGCGACGGCATCCAGGATGCCAACGAGCCCGCCATCGCGGGCGTGACGGTGCGGCTGCTCAACGCGGCCGGCAACACGGTCCTCGCCACCACGACCACCAACGCCGCGGGCGAGTGGTACTTCAGCTCGACCACGACGTCAGCGCTGACGCCGAACACCGACTACGTGATCGAGGTGGCCCGCCCGAGCGGTGCGCTGACCCTCGCGGGCAACGGCGCGAACGCCTTCCCCGGCATCCAGGGCGCCGAACTGCTCTTCACGAAGCCGAACGTCGCGGGCTCCTCGGACCTCGTCGACTCCGATGTGACGGCGACCAACGGCGGCTCCTCCGCCCGCACGTCGATCCGCACGGGTGCCGCCGGTGTGAACGACCACTCCATCGATGCCGGCTTCATCCGCAAGACCTACGCCCTCGGCGACCGGGTCTGGCTCGATGAGAACCCCTCCGTCCCCGGCATCCAGTCCACCGACAAGAACGGCATCCAGGACCCGGGCGAGCCGGGACTCGCGGGAGTGACGGTCACGCTGCGCAACGCTTCGGGCACGGTCGTGGGCACGCGGACCACGGATGCCAACGGGCTCTACGTCTTCGACGAGCTCCCCGCCGGCAGCTACACCCTCGAGTTCGCGACCCCCACCGGGTACTACCGCACGACCGCGGACGCCGGCAACAACGGCTCCGACACCACGGACTCCGACGCGGCGACCTCCGGCGCGAACCCGGGTCGCACGACGACCATCGTCCTCGGTGACGGCTCGGTCGACGCCTCCTACACCCCGGGCGTGAGCTTCACGGCGACGCAGGGCATCGACCCCCGCTGGGATGCCGGCTTCGTCACCTACACGCCGTCGCTGACGGTGAAGAAGACGGATGCCGCGGGCGCCGACGCCGACACCGCTGACACGGCCGTCGACCTCGCCGCCTCGAACGGCTCCACGCAGATCCGCGCGACGCTGACGAACAACGGCGACGAGCCGCTCGTCGACATCCGTCTGACCGACGCGCAGGGCCAGAACTCGAGCGGGACGGTGACCGCCTTCACCTGCACCCCGACCGGTGGCTCTGCCGTGACCCTGCCCTGGGCCGGTCCGCTGGCTCCCGGTGCGACCGTCGACTGCGTCGCGACCCTGAGCGGCGTGACCCCCGGCTCGGCGCACCTCGACACCCTCACGGTCACCGCGACCGGAGCGGTCTCGGGCAAGAAGGTCTCGGACGACGACCCGTTCAACGCGACCTCGCGCACCTACGCCGTCGGTGACCGTGTCTGGCGCGACGTCAACGGCAACGGCCGTCAGGACGACGCCGCAGCCGAGTCGGGCGTCGCGGGTGCGACCGTGACCCTGCTGGGCGCGAACGGCGCACAGATCGCTCAGACGACGACCGACGCGGACGGCCGCTACCTGTTCGACGGCCTCCCGGCCGGCGACTACCGCGTGCGCTTCACGCTGCCCGCGGGTCTGACCTTCACCACCGCCGACGCGAACGGCGTCGAGACCGACCGCAACAGCGACGCGGTCCGCGACGCGCAGAACCGTCTCGTCGGTCTCACGAAGCAGTTCCGCCTCGACTCCTCGTCGACGCTCACCCCGAGCGGTGACTACACGGGTCTTCCGGCCACCGCCTCCGAGGGCGTGGACGGCACGTGGGACGCGGGCGTGATCGCCGACAGCGTCTCGGTCGGAGACTTCGTCTGGCTCGACGCCAACCGCAACGGCATCCAGGATGCCGGCGAGCTCGGCATCCCGGGCGTGCAGCTGACGATCGTCGGGCCGAACGGCGCGGCCGTCACCGGCACGAACGGTGAGCCCGTCGCTCCCGCGACGACCGACGGCAGCGGCAAGTACCTCTTCGAGCGCCTCCCCCTGCTCGCGGACGGTCAGAGCTACACGGTCCGCCTCGACGCGTCGGGACAGACCGCGCTCGCCGGCTACCGTCCGACGGCCAGCGGCCGCGGTGACGCCGACGTCGACTCCTCGACGGGTTCGGCGAAGACCATCGCACCGCTCACCACGGACGGCGCGAGCGACCTCACCCTCGACTTCGGTTTCGTGGGGCGCACCTACGCCCTGGGCGACGAGGTGTGGCGTGACGCCGACAAGGACGGCATCCGGGATGCCGACGAGTCGCCGCTCGCCGGCGTGACCGTCACGCTGCTCGACGCGGACGGCGAGCCGGTGACGGGCGTCGACCCCCAGGTCACCGGGACCGACGGTCGCTACCTGTTCGACAACCTGCCCGCGGGCACCTACGCGGTGCGCTTCGAGCTGTCGGCGGCCGACGCCGTAACCTCGCAGTTCACCCGCGCGGTCGCCGGATCGGACGCATCGGTCGACTCCGACGCGCGCGTCGGGACGAACCCGGCCATCGCCGAGACCGCGCCGATCACGCTGAACGACAGCAACACCGCGCTCACGACCGCCTACACCCCCGCGGTGTCGGCGACCGAGGGCATCGACCCCACGTGGGACGCCGGTGTGATCGTCAAGAGTGTGTCGGTGGGCGACCGCGTCTGGCGCGACGACGACCGCGACGGCATCCAGGGTGCCGGTGAGCCCGGCATCCAGGGCGTCGTGATCGAGCTGCTTGGTGCGGACGGCCAGCCCGTCCTCGGCGCCGACGGTGCCCCCCTCACCCGCACGACCGACGCGGACGGCGCCTACCTGTTCGACGGTCTCGCCGCCCTCCCCGCCGGCTCGCACTACACGGTGCGCGTCGACGAGAAGGCCTCGGCGACCGTGCTCGCCGGCTTCGTCCCCGCGCCGAGCGGGCAGGGCGGAGACCGCGGTGCGGACTCGAGCACCGGCTCGGCCGAGTCGGGCGACCTGACGACCGACGGCGCGAGCGATCGCACCCTCGACTTCGGATTCATGGTGAAGACCTACGCGATCGGCGACGTGGTCTGGATCGACCGCGACGGCGACGGCCTGTTCGGCGCCGGAGAGCAGACGCTCCCCGGAGTCACCGTCTCGCTGACCGACGCCGGCGGCGCGCCCGTGAAGGACGCTCTCGGCTCCGACGTGCAGCCTCGTACGACGGGCGCGGACGGCCGTTACGTGTTCGACCAGCTGCCCGCGGGTCAGTACATCGTGCAGTTCACGCTGTCGGACGCGCAGAAGCTGCAGTACCGCTTCACCGTGCGCGACGCCGGCGACGCCGACGACCGCGACTCCGACGTCTCGGCGAACGGTCGCACCGGTGTGATCACGCTCTCGGACGCGAACACCGCGCTCACGACCACCTACCAGCCCGCGGTCGCCGCGTCGCAGGGCATCGACCCGACGGTCGACGCCGGTGTGATCGCCAACGCCGTGACGGTGGGCGACTTCGTGTGGGTCGACAAGGACGAGGACGGCATCCAGGATGCCGGCGAGCCCGGCCTGGGCGGCGTGGTCCTCACGATCGAGGGTCCCGACGGCAAGCCCGTCACCGACGTGCGCGGCGCCACCGTCGCTCCCGTGGTGACGAACGCCGAGGGCGCGTACTCCTTCACCGGTCTGCCGACGCTGGCCCAGGGCCAGTCGTACACCGTGCGCATCGACACCGAGGACCCCCGCACCATCGCGGAGCTCGCGGGCTACCGCCCGTCGCCCGTGGTCGGCGGCGGCACCGGGGCGAACGACTCCTCGGACGGCTCGGCCGTCTCGCAGAAGCCGCTCGACACCAACGGCGCGAGCGACGACACGCTCGACTTCGGTTTCATCGCGAAGAGCGTCAGCGTGGGCGACCGCGTGTTCGAGGACGTCGACCGTGACGGTGTCCAGGGCGACCGCGACCGCGGCCTCCCCGGCGTCGTGGTGACCCTGACCGGCCCGAACGGTGCGGCCGTGACCGACGTCTTCGGCGCCCCGGTCGGCCCCGCCACCTCGAACGCCGACGGCGCGTACTCCTTCGAGAACCTCCCGCCGCTGCCCGCCGGGCAGAGCTACACGGTCACGGTCGACACCGAGGCGTCGAAGGCGGCGCTCGCCGGCTACACGCCGACGAAGAACGGTGCGGGCGATGCCGCGACCGATTCCTCGACGGGATCCGCGAAGAGCGGCGACCTCACGACCGACGGCGACCGCGACGACACCCTCGACTTCGGTTTCGTCACGCGCAGCTACGCGCTGGGCGACCGGGTGTGGATCGACCGCAACGAGAACGGCATCCAGGATGCCGGTGAGCGCAGCCTCGCCGACGTCACCGTCTCGCTGCAGAAGGCGACGGGTGGCGATGTCACCGACGTGAACGGCGCGACCGTCGCCTCGGTCACCACCGACGAGGACGGCGAGTACGTCTTCGACGCCCTCCCCGCGGGCGACTACCGCGTCGTGTTCACGCTGCCCACCGGCTACAAGTTCACCGGTGTGCAGCAGGGCTCGGCCGGCGGCTCCGACTCGGACGCCGCGACCGACGGACGCACCCGCGTGATCACGCTGGGCGACGCCTCGCCGCTGGTGAGCCGCGACGGCCTGTCGGCGACCCAGGGCATCGACCCGACGTGGGACGCCGGTGTCGTGCCGCTGAAGGTCTCGGTGGGTGACTACGTGTGGGTCGACACCGACGGTGACGGCATCCAGGACGAGGGCGAGAAGGGTCTGCCCGGTGTCTGGCTGACGATCACCGGTCCCGACGGGGCCGCCGTCACCGACGTGTTCGGTTCGCCCGTGGGTGCGGTGCGCACCGACGGCAACGGCGCCTACCTCTTCGAGAACCTGCCGCCGCTGCCGGCCGGGAAGTCCTACACGGTCGCGATCGACACGACGCGTTCCGCCGAGGTGCTGACGGTCTTCACCCCGAGCCCCGCCGGTGTCGGCGACGACCGCGGAGCCGACTCGTCCACGGGTTCGGCGAAGACGGGAGACCTGAGCACCGACGGTGCATCCGACACGGGCATCGACTTCGGGTTCACCCCCTTCGGTCCGGCCATCACCGTGGTCAAGGCCGACGAGCAGGGCCGCGACGCGAACACCGCCGACACGGCCGCCGATCTCACGACCGCCAACGGCAAGACCACCCTGGTCTTCACCGTCCGCAACACCGGCAACGAGCCGCTGACGAACATCAGCCTCAGCGACGTCGTCACCGGTTCCGCCACGGTCGGCGCGATCGACTGCGCCTTCCCCGGCGGAAGCGGGGGCAGCTCGTGGTCCGGTCCGCTCGCGGCCGGAGCCAGCGTCGAGTGCACCGCCACCCTCACGGGTGTCGAGCCCGGCCAGTCGCACCGCGACGTCGTCACCGTGACGGCCCAGGGCCGCTTCACGGGCACCCCGGTGAAGGCGACCGACGAGTACCGTGCGACCAGTGCGCCGCGCGTCTCGGTGGGCGACTTCGTGTGGGTCGACACCGACGGCGACGGCATCCAGGATGCCGGTGAGCCCGGCCTCCCGGGTGTGTGGGTGACCCTCGAGGGTCCGAACGGCGCGGCGGTGACCGACGTGTTCGGTAAGACCGTTGGTCCCGTGCAGACGGATGCGAACGGTGCGTACAGCTTCGGCTCGCTGCCGGTGCTCGGTGCCGGCGAGGGCTACACGGTGCGCATCGACACCACCCGGTCGGCCGACGTGCTCGCGCCGTACTTCCCGACGACGGCCGGTGCGGGCGACGACCGCGCGAAGGACTCGTCGACGGGCTCGGCGACCTCGAGCGCTCTTCGCAACCAGGGCGATAGCGACACCGGTCTCGACTTCGGATGGCGTCCGCGCACCTACGCCGTCGGTGACGTCGTCTTCGTCGACGCCGACCGCGATGGCATCCAGGGAGCGGGCGACACCCCGCTCGCCGGAGTCGCCGTGTCGCTGCTGAAGGCCGACGGGACCCGCATCGCGGGCACCCGCACCGACGCCGACGGCCGCTACCTGTTCGACGAGCTGCCCGCGGGCGAGTACCGCGTGCGGGTGGAGCTGTCCGAGGCCCAGCAGGCGCTGTACCGCTTCACGGTGCGCGACGCCGGCAACGACGGCTCCGACTCCGACGTCGACCCGACCACCGGGACGACCGACGTGTTCACGCTCGGCCGCGGCACCGTCACCACGCAGTACGAGGCGCAGAAGGTCCGCGCCACCGAGGGCATCGACCCGACGCGCGACGCGGGCGTCATCGCCCGGACGTACGCGATCGGTGAGCTCGTGTGGAACGACCTCAACGGCAATGGCGTGCAGGACGCGGGAGAGCCGGCCCGGCCCGGCGTGACCGTGACCCTGTACGACGCTGACGGCAAGGTCGTGAAGACGACGACCACCGACGCGGCCGGACGCTACCTGTTCGACGACCTCGCGCCGGGCCGCTACCAGGTCGGCGTGGACGTTCCGGCCGGGTACCAGCTCAGCCCCCAGGGCACGACCGATCCCGCGCGCGACTCCAGCGTCTCGGTGACCGACGGCCGCTCGCCCGTGTTCGAGCTGGGCACCGGGAACACCGCGGTCGACGGTACGTACGCCGACCAGCCGTTCGGAGCCTCCGAGGGCGTCGACCCGACGTGGGACATCGGCCTGGTGGCCCTGACCTACGCGATCGGCGACCAGGTCTGGTACGACACCGACAACGACGGTGTGCGCGACGCCGGCGAGCGTCCGGCTCCCGGGATCGGTGTCATCCTCCGGGATGCCGCGGGCCTCGAGCTGCGTCGCACGACGACGGACGCCGACGGACGCTACCTGTTCGACGCGCTGCCCGCGGGCGACTACGCGGTGCAGTTCGTGCTTCCCGCCGACGTCGCGGCCACGCACCGCTTCACGCAGCCCCTGCGCGGCGGAGACGCGGCGATGGACTCGGATGCGACGGCGTCGGGCCTGACCCGCACGTTCACGCTCGGTGCGGGCTCGGCCTCGGTGACCACCGCGTACGACCTGCAGGCCGTGCGCGCCACCGGCGGCATCGACCCGACCATCGACGCGGGCCTGGTGGTCATCCCGCCGCCGCTCGCGGTGACCGGTGGAACGGTGGCCCTCCTGGCCGGTGTGCTGGGTGCGCTGATGGTCGTGCTCGGCGGGCTCATCATCGCCGTCCGCCGCCGTCGGACCGCCTGAGTCGGTCGCGGGGAGCGTCCTGACGCTCCCCGCCTCCCGGAAAGCGGGTGGGATCACGCGAGTCGTGCGATCCCACCCGCTTCGGCGTTCGTCCCGGACGTGCTCATGCTCCCCGACAGGCGCAGCGCCTCCTCGCGGGAGTGGGCGCCGAGCTTGCGGTAGAGCGCCCGCACGTGCGACTTCGCCGTGTTGACCGAGACGTGCAGGGCGGCCGCGACGTCGCCGAGCGTGTCGTGCACTGCGAGCGCGTCGAGCACCTGGCGTTCGCGCCGCGTGAGCTGCGCGTTCTCGCGGTACACCCACGGGCTGGGCGCCTCCGCCGCGACGGGCAGGAGCGCGCGCAGTGCGGGCGTGGCCTCGATCAGCGCCCAGGTCGCGCCGTGGTGCGAGACGATCGACATCGCCTGCTGCAGTGCCGGGGCGGAGAGCGATCCGGATGCCGCCAGCTCCGCCGCCGCGGCGAGGACGACGCCGGAGGGTGTCAGCCGCGCCGGGACGGAGGAACGCATCGGTTCCTCGCGGCGGAGGAGAGCGAGGGCCCGGTCGGGACGGCCGAGCAGGAGGGCGTGGCGGGCGCGGGGGAGGAGCAGCGCGGGGTCCTCCTCGCGCAGTCCCGGGGTTGCGAGCACGTCCTCCGCCGCGCGCAGGTCGTCGACGCCGTGATACAGGCTGACGAGGTCGCCGCGCAGCACCGCGCCGGGAGCGGAGGTCGGGCAGAACAGTGCGGCCTGGGTGACGAGCGCGCCGGTGAGACGGTGGATCATCTCGCAGGCCGTCCCGTCGACGAGCGCCGCGCGGGCCCGGATGTGCAGCTCGATCCACGACAGCGCCTCCCCCGTCGCCGAGCGGTCGATGGTGCTCAGCGCCGACCGGGCGCCCGCCAGGTCGAGCGCGTTCAGGGCGACGAGCGCCCGCGCGAACGCCCCGGCCCGCGCGCCTCGGCGCGTCGGTGGTCCGGGCTCGCTGTCCAGAACGGTCCGCGTTTCCGCGAAGCGATCGGCGAGGGCGTGTGCCAGGGCGAGGTGCTCTGCGGCATCCCTCGCCGCGGGATGGTCGTCGGTGCGTCCGGCCCAGTGCAGCGCCTCCGCGAAGAAGAGCGCTGCGGCGTCCACGTCGCCGACCAGCAGCTTCACCGTCCCACAGCGGATCGCCGCCGAGGGCACGGCATCGGCCATCGCGAGCGCGCGCGGCGAGCGAAAGGATGCCAGGACTCGGTCGCTCAGGTTCGACGCCTCCTCGTACCACCCGTGCGCGAGCAGGTCCCGCAGTCGGGCGTCCTCGAGCAGCAGCACGTCCCGCGGATGCGGTGCCGGCTGCGCTTCCACCCAGGCGCGGAACCGGCCGCGGGTGTTCGCGTCGACGAGGTCGTGGGGGCGCCGGGCGGCGTTGAAGAGTGCGCGCCACATCTCGTGGCGCGGGTGCTGCTGATACCAGTCGGCGGGAGCCGCGGCGAACAGGTCCTCGAGCAGATCCGGCGCCGCGATGAGGCATCGGAAGAAGTGGTCGTCGAGGGTCTCGGCGATGTCGTTCCACGATCCGCGGGTGAGATCGCGAGTGAGTCGTAGGATGACCGGCATAGTGCTCCTTCGGGAAGGGGAGCGCACCCGTGATCGGGTGGCGAGCGACGGGCGAGTCGTCTCGATGGGATTCCGTGGCGCGGAAAGGGGGCGCGTGGACGAAGAACTGCGCGCGCTGGGATGGCAGAACCTCGGTGACACCCGGGGGCTCCGGATGGAGGGCGTCGGGTCGTTCGACAACTACGTGGGGCGGTTATGGTCGCCGACGGGGACGTACCGCGGTGTGTCTTCGCCCGGCGGGATGTACGTGCTTCTCGGCGTGGAGGGCGGCGCCGACGTCTCGTACGGGGGCGAGACGCTCGACCTTCAGCCGGACCATCTGGTGTTCCTCGATTCCGAGGCCGAGATCGACGTGCAGCTCACGGCCGCGACGGCCCGCTACTTGTGGAAGCTCCGCCCGACCGCTCTGGCGAACCCGCTCGTGCGTGAGCGCATGGGCGAGCCGATCCCGGTCGCGCGCGACGCCTGGCAGGTCGTGGCCGCGCTGACGAACAGCGCCCTCAAGGCACCGCCGGGAGTCGCGCAATCGCCCTACCTGCTGCGAGCCTCGGAACTGCTCCTGGCCGCCCTGTTCGAAGAGAGCGACGGGGTGGCCCGGGTGAAGACCTCGACGCGGCCCGACCAGGTTTTCGGCGAGGCGATCGCCGTGATCGAGGCCACGTTCCGCACCGTCGACACGAGGCCGGCGACGGTGGCATCCGACGTCTGCGTGTCGGAGCGGACGCTGCGCCGCGCCTTCACACTGATGGGCACCACGCCGCGGCGCGAGATCGAGTTTCGACGCACGCGCGAGCTGCGCGCCCTGCTCGAGACCCACGGCACCACGACCGCCTTCGCGACGCTGTGCGAGATGTCCGGTTTCGCCAGCGCGCGTCTGGGACGCGAAGCGCTGCGCCGCGTCGACTGACGCGGCTGGCGCGGGGCGGGGCGGTCGGGCCACGGGGACTCCTCCGGACGGTGTCCTTTCGTTTTACGGCTCGGCGCGATCCGGCCATTCGAATTCGCCCGGATGCGGCCGGAACCCGTCGCGTCGGTGGCCGGTTCCCGTTATCCGGCCGTCCGGCCCCGGCCGCGGCTCACAACTGCCCGAGCCACAGCACCTCCTCGCGACTGTGCGCGCCGAGCTTGCGGTAGAGCGCGCGCACGTGCGTCTTGGCCGTGTTCGGGGAGACGTGCAGCGCAGCCGCGACGTCGTTGATCGTTGCGTGCGCGTGCAGCGCCGCGAGCACCTCGCGCTCGCGCGGGGTGAGCTTCGCGCGGTCGCGGTACGACCACGGTTCGGGGATCGCGGCGGAGTCGAGCGATGTCAGCGGCAGGATGCGCTCGCGCAGCCCCCGCGACGCATGGGTGAGCGCGCTGTACGCACCGTGGTGGTTGACGGCGGTGGCGGCGAGCTGCAGCGTGGTGGGCGAGACGTCTCCGGATGCCGCGAGCTCGGCCGTCGCGTAGAGCACGGCGCCCGTGGGGAGGTGGCGTGAGGGCGTGGTCTCGGGGCGCGTGTGCTCGTTCTGGCGCAGGAGCGACAGCGCCTGCTTGGGCTTTCCGCGAAGAAGCGCCTGCCGCGCCAGGGGGATGACCAGGCTGCCCGGCCTGTCGAGCAGGCCCGCCGAGCCGAGGACGCTGTCGGCGGCGCGAAGATCGTCGACCGATTGGTACAGCCCCGCGAGGTCGGCGCGCAGCACCGACCCGGCGATCGTCTCGGGCGAGGTGCGGTTCGACCCGGTCGCGAGCAGCGTGTTGATGCGGTGGATGAGGTCCCACTGCCCTCCGCGCATGAGCGCCACGCGGGTGCGGGCGTGCATGGCCACCCAGCCGAGGTCGCCCTCGACGATCGCGTCGTCGATGTGCTGGAGCTGTTCGGCGGCGGCATCCACGTCGAGGGCGGCGGTGCTGATGAGCACGCGCGCCAGGATGCCGGCCGGCTCGTAGTGATACTGCAGGGTGCCGGGGCGGCGGAGGGCCGGAGTCTCGGGCGAGAGCAGCGCGACCGCGTCGGTGTAGCGCTCCTCGAGCGCGTGGACGAGCGCGAGATGCTCGCGGGCGTAGGGGGCGAGCGGGTGCTCCTCGGTGAGCGTGCCCCAGCGGACCGCGTCGGCGAAGCACTCGGCCGCGGCCGTGAGGTTTGCCGCGAGCAGCTTCGCGAGACCGCACCGCAGCAGCACGGACGGCATGACGTCGCCGAGCCCCTGCGGGCACTGCGGCCCGGTGCGGATGGTGTGGAGGATGCCGTCGACCAGGCGTGACGCGTTCTGGTACCAGCCGTGGGCGAGCAGCTCGCGCAGCTCGGCCTGCTGCACGCCGAGCACATCGCGGGCGGCGGGAGTCGGCTGGCTTTCGACCCAGCGCCGGAACGCCGTGACGCTGTCACGGCTCAGCACCATCCCCGGCCGGCCGACCGCGGCGGCGATCGCCGCCGACATCGCGTGCCGCGGATGCGCGTCGAACCACTCCTCTGGAAGGGCGTCGAAGACCCGGTTGAGCAGGGCGGGCTCCGTGGCGAGGTAGCGGTAGAAGTTGGCATTGAGGAGTTCGTCGACACTCTCCCACTCTTCGTGGTCGAGCGCGTGCTGGAGGGCGCGCGTGCGGTGCATCGGTACTCCTCGGATCGGATTCCTCGCCGCGTCGGGCGCGCGGACGAGGAAGCTGGTCATCAGTCATTCGATGCCGGGGTGGACGCGAAGCGAAAACGCCACACGCAATATCACCCGAAACATCACCCGCTGAGACGCTCGCGGCGGGAGGGAGGGGTGCCCGTTCGCTGCATCGGGACGATGCGTCGCTCGCGAGCTCCGCGCGCTCGCCGCTGCGGCTCTCGACCAGCCAGATGCGCGAACGCCTCGGATATGACGCGAGGGGTGAGCATTCGGGTGAGGCCGTCTCGTTTTGGCGGTCGTGCCCCGTGCTGGCCGCACCGTTCGGCGCGCTCGGATGGGATGCCAATTGCCCCGCGGACAGCGCCGGATACCCGCCGCGATGCCTGCGGAAGGGGGTGAGGCGACTGGGTGAGACAGCGAATGACTTTGGAGGTGAGATTCCCGAATCGGCTCGTCGTGGTGGCATGCCTGCGTGTTTCGTGGCTCTGGCAACCGTCTCAGACGGGCTGCGGGGGTCCCCCCGGATCCCTGCTCATCTCTGCACGTTCGACAGCAAGAAGGAGCCCTCGTGCGTCCCACTTCCGCGCGCCGACAAGACGGCGCATTACCCAGAAAGAGAGCGTTGCTCTCGAGCCTGCTCGCCTTCGGCCTCGTCGCGGCGACGCTGTCGGCGGGGCTGGTCACCGCGTCGTCACCGGCCTTGGCGGCCCCGGGGAACCCGGGGAGCCCGTCGGACCCGAACGTCTTGTACAACGAGACGTTCGAGAACGGAATGGGCACTGACCCGGTCCTTCTCACGAACTACACCGGAGCCAGGGGCACGCAGTACACCGCAGACCAGGCGTGGCTGGAGAACTGCAATGGCGCGATCGTGGAGTGGGACAGCCCCGACTCGGCGATCGACGGTTCCGCGATCAACAGATGCCGGCCGAATACGTCCGGCCAGAATCCGGAGTATTCGTACGGACAGCTCCGCCAGTTCGCCTACGCGCTCGGTGAGTACACCGGTACCAACCCGAACACCAATCACGTGGTGGCTGCGTACACGGCGGGCGATCCCGGAGCCAATCGGACCGAGATCCAGACGGTGAACACGATCCCATTGAATGCGTCGGGTCGCTACGTCTCCTTCAGCGTCGATACGGCGGCCGTGAACTGCGGCGTCTCCGCGCCGGCTTACAATTTCTACCTCGTGCAGTCGGATGGCACTCAGGTCTTCGCCGGTTCTGCCAATGCGTGTACATCCGGCAAAACGGTCGCCGTCCCCGCGAAGGGTGCAGCGAGCGCGCAGAGCGCGGTCAGCGTCGGAACATACACATCCGACGGTGCCGTGCGTGTCACCGGAGATTCCGTCGGCCTCATCATGCGCAACTCGAACGGCAGCGGCAACGGTAACGATGCGGCCTTCGACAACCTGAAGATCCTCGACGTCACGCCGCAGATGGACAAGTCGTTCAGCCCCGCGCTCCAGCGCACGGGCGATGTCTCGACGCTGACGTTCACGGTGACGAACACCAGCGAGCTCGGCGCGAAGAGCGGGTGGGGGTTCACCGACAATCTGCCCGACGGGCTCGTGCTCGCCAACGGCAACGTGGGCGGCACGTGTGACGCGGTCACCTCGGCGCCTGCCGGTGGACGCACCATCCGCGTCGCCGACGGCAACCTCTCCAAGGGAGAATCGTCCTGCACCATTACCGTCGAGGTCACCTCGACGCAGGCGGGCACGTACGACAACTGTCCGACGACCAACGTCACGACGAACGGTCTCAATCAGCCCGACTGCGCGCGCATCGAATTCAGTGACCCGACCTTCACGACCTCCAAGACGGTCGACAAGGAATTCGCGCGCCCGGGCGACGTCGTCACGTACACCATCACGGTGAAGAACACGGGGCGCGTTCCGTACAGCGAACAGCGCCCGGCTTCGCTGACAGACGACCTTTCGAAGGTCCTCGATGACGCCACCTACAACGACGACGCCTCGAACGGGGCCGTCGTGTCCGGTGACACCCTCTCGTGGTCGGGTGCGTTGGCGGTCGACGAAACAAGGACGATCACGTACTCGGTTACGGTCGCCGATCCCGACAAGGGCGACAAGGTGCTCGACAACGTTGTGACGCCGAAGGGGGACGGAGGCACCTGCGATCCCGAGGGCGAATGCAAGACGTCGACGCCGGTGCAGTCGTACAAGGTCGAGAAGACGTCCGACAAGTCGACGGTTTCCCCCGGCGACAAGGTGACGTACACGATCACCGTCACTAACACCGGCAAGGTCGCCTATTCCGAGAAGGAGCCGGCGTCGTTCACCGACGACCTCTCGAAGGTCACCGACGACGCGACGTACAACAACGACGCCACCAACGGTGCGACCGTCTCGGGCAACACCCTGTCGTGGGCGGGAACACTCGCCATCGGCGAGACCAAGACCATCGTCTACTCGGTCACGGTCAACAAGCCCGATACGGGTGACAAGGTGCTCGAGAACGCCGTCGTACTGACGGGCCCCGGGCCCACCCCGCCGCCGCCGCCGATCATCACCAAGGTCGGCACGTACACCGTCGAGAAGGCCGTCGACAAGACGACCGCCAAGTCGGGCGACAAGGTGACGTACACGGTCACGGTGAAGAACACCGGACAGACGGACTACACGACCGATGAGCCCGCGTCCTTCACCGACGATCTGTCGAAGGTCACCGACGACGCGACGTACAACAGGGACGCCACGAACGGCGCGACGGTCGACGGCAACACGCTCTCGTGGTCGGGTGCCCTGGCGAAGGGGGAGACGAAGACCATCGTCTACTCCTTCACCATCAATACCCCCGACCTCGGCGACCGCGTGCTGCACAACGTGGTGACTCCGACGGGACCCGGTGGCGACTGCGGCGGCGTCTGCGAGACGACCACGAAGAACACCACCCCGCCGCCGGGCCCGCTGGCCGCGACCGGCGGAATGATCCTCGCCACCGCTCCCGCGTGGCCGTGGATCGGGCTGGGAGCGCTCGGACTCGCTGTGCTGATCGCTCTCGGTGTGGCCAGGGTGCGCCGCGTCCACCTGGACGACGGCTCGGAGGGCTGACGCCGACAGGGTGGGAGCGGCCGACGGTCGCTCCCACTCCACCCCCTCCCTCGTTTGACCTCAGCCCCCGGACGAGGGACGGTGCCGCCGCGTGCGAACCGGCGGCACCAGGCGGGGCCGGTCGCGCCAGACCGGCCCCGCATTCACGATGACGACTTCTGCCTTCGAGGAATGACGAGTGACGACAGAGGCCCATCCCGTGGCGACGTCCCGGACAGCCCCGCCGTGGCGGGTGCGGAGGCTCGCCTCCGCCCGGTTCTCGGACCACCGGGAAGACTTCCGCGAGGCGACCATGAATGACATCCCAGCCGAACCGCCCGAGCGGCGCGCTCCTCGATCCCACGACGCGCCCGTTCCGCCCGCGGATGAGCTGCATCCCGCTGTCCGGGCCGTTCTGCTGGCCGCGACCCGGGAATCGGCCACGGCCCGCGGCGCGCAGCGACGGGAGGCCTTCCGCACCGCGCGCTTCCTGCTTGCGGGATGCCGACTTCTCGGTCAACCGAGGTCGTCGATCGCCGAGCTTCTCGGGGTGCGGATCGACACCATTTCGTCTCGGAGCAGTGTCGAGGGCGACATCCACGTCGGGACGTTCGCCCGCTTGGCCGGCGTAGACGTCGCCGTGGTCGAAGAGTGGCGACATCGTGGCGACCTTCCAGCTCCCACCTCCGACCTGTCAGGACGGGTCGTCTACCCGGCTGCCGACCTGCTGGCCGCTCTTATTCGGAATCACGGGCAGCGGTGGTGACACCGCTCTGCGGCGGCTCGTGCACCGGAGGTCACAGCGGACGAGAAAGCGGGTGATGTTTGGGGTGATATTCGCGAATTGGCTCGTTGCTGCGCAGTGACGCGGTGTTTTCTGGCTCTCGCACCCGTCCTAGACGGTTCGCGGGGGTTCTACCCGGCCCTCGGTCATCACTGCTTGTCCTGACAGCAAAAGGAGCCCCCGTGCGCCCATTTACTCCGCGCCGCCCAGACGGCGCGCCCCCCAAGAAAAGGGTCGTGCTCTCGACCCTGCTCGCCTTCGGGCTCGTCGCAGCATCCCTGTCGGCGAGCCTGGTCAGCCCGCCGGCGGCGAGCGCAGCGCAGTCGCCATCGGAGGTGTGGGTCACCGGCTCTCGAGGATCCGCCGCGAATGGCGGGACGGCGCAGGCGAGCTTCGGCAACGTGAACTCGGTCAATGTCAGAGCGTCGGGGAACGGCGGCTCGGCTCCTCAGGTTTTCGCCGGGGACCTTACCGCTACAGGCGCCAACGCGTTCTGGTCGCCCGATGCGCCGCAGGGAACACCCGGGTTCACCCAGCAGGTGGGCAGTGGCCAAACCTGGACATCGCAGGTGACCTTCGCGAAACCGGTCATCGCGCCGAAGGTTCACATGGTGAATGTCGACGCCAGCGCCATACGCATCTACGGCAACAACACCGCGGGCGCCCCGATCTCGGTCACGCGTGTCTCCGGCAACAACATCTTCACCATCAACGGAAACGGCGTCATCAATGCCGATCGCCGCGTGGCCGCGAACAACGGCTGCCAGAACAACGACGGATCCAACCCGTCGGGCGCCTGCGGATCCGTCTCCCTCGGGTCCGGCGTCATCAAGACGTTCGAGATGTACAACGAAGGCGCCTTCAACGGCGACGGGTGGGCGTGGACGATGTCCTACCCGACTGCCCCGCTGACGAAGCAGTTCTCCCCGAACCAGATCGAGCCCGGCCAGACGAGCACGCTGACCTTCACGATCGCGAACCCCGCGAACGAAGCGCAGCCGACACTCACGCCGCTCGACTTCACCGACAACCTGCCCAGCGGCGTCACGCTCAAGGACACCGCGACGACGAACAACGGTCAGTGCGGATCGCCGACCTATTCGGGTCTCGCCGCCGGGGGATCGACGATCCAGGCGGGGAACATCACGGTCGCCGCCGGGGCGACGTGTCAGATCACGGTCAACGTGACCGCGACCACTCCCGGCACCTACGTCAACGACAACTCGAACCTGTCCACCTCCGTCGCGAACCTCATCCCTAACGCCAACACGTCGTTGAAGGTCGCTCCTCGCTCCTACACGGTTTCCAAGACGTCGGACAAGGCGACGGCGAAGCAGGGCGACAACGTGACCTACACCGTCACCGTGAAGAACACCGGCGGTCTTGATTACACCTCGGCGAACCCGGCGTCGTTCACCGACGACCTCTCCGCGGTGCTCGATGACGCGACGTATAACAACGACGCATCGAATGGCGCGACGGTTTCCGGGAACACTCTGTCGTGGTCCGGTCCGCTTGCGGCCGGGCAGACGCAGACAATCACATATTCGGTGAAGGTGAACAACCCCGACAACGGCGACAAGGTTCTCACCAACAAGGTCACACCCACCGGACAGAACGGGTCCTGCGACCCCAACGGCACCTGCGCCACCTCGACCCCCGTGCAGTCCTACACGATCGAGAAGAGCGTGGACCGCACCAAGGTCATCCCCGGGCAGAAGGTCACCTACACGGTGAAGCTGACCAACACAGGCAAGGTCGACTACACGGCGCAGAATCCGGCCGCGTTCACCGATGACCTCTCGGCCGTGACCGACGACGCGACCTACAACAACGACGCCACCAACGGCGCCGTTGTGAACGGCAACACCCTGTCGTGGTCGGGCGCGCTGGCGCAGGGTGCGACGCAGACCATCACGTACTCGTTCACCGTCAACGACCCCGACACGGGAGATCAGCAGCTGACCAACGCGGTCACGCCGAACGACCCGTCCGCGTGTCAGGGCAAGTGCACGACGACGGTTCCGAACGAGGGCTACACGGTCGCCAAGAGCGTCGACAAGACCTCCGCGCGTCCGGGCGACAAAGTGACCTACACGGTCACGGTGCGCAACACCGGCAAGGTCGCCTTCACGGCGCAGAACCCGGCGTCGTTCACCGACGATCTGTCGAAGGTTACCGACGACGCGACGTACAACAACGACGCCACCAACGGTGCGACCGTCTCGGGCAACACGTTGTCGTGGTCGGGAGCGCTCGCCATCGGTGAGACCAAGACGATCGTCTACTCGTTCACCGTGAACACGCCCGACACGGGCGACAAGAAGCTCGACAACGCCGTGACCCCGACCAACCCCGCGGGCGACTGCGTGGGGTCGTGCACCACGTCGACTCCGGTGCAGACGTACGACGTCGAGAAGACCGGTGACAAGACCGTGGCCAACCCCGGCGACGTCGTCACCTACACGGTCACCGTGAAAAACACGGGCAACGTCGCGTACACCGACCAGGAGCCGGCGTCGTTCACCGACGACCTGTCGAAGGTCACCGACGACGCGACGTACAACAACGACGCAACCAACGGCGCGACCGTCTCGGGCAACACGCTGTCGTGGGCGGGAACGCTCGCCATCGGGGAGACGAAGACCATCGTCTACTCCGTCACGGTGAACACCCCCGACACCGGCGACAAGGTGCTGACCAACTCCGTGGTCCCCACCGGCCCCGGACCCGACGACCCCACACCGAAGACCTTCACCACGGACGTGCAGACCTACAAGGTCGAGAAGGCGGCCGACAAGTCTCCGGTCAACCCGGGCGACACGGTCACGTACACGATCACCGTCACCAACACGGGAGAGGCGGACTACACCGCCGACAAGCCGGCATCCTTCACCGATGACCTGTCCAAGGTGACCGACGACGCGACCTACAACAACGACGCCACCAACGGCGCCGTGGTCGACGGGAACACCCTGTCGTGGTCGGGCGCCCTGGCGAAGGGCGAGTCGAAGACCATCGTGTACTCGTTCACCGTCAACACCCCCGACACGGGTGACAAGGTGCTCGAGAACGCGGTCGTCCCCGACGGCCCCGGCAACGAGGGCACGCCGCCGCCGACCGTGGTCCCGGTGCAGACGTACAAGACTGAGAAGACGGCCGACAAGGCGACCGCCAACCCCGGCGACACGGTCACGTACACGATCACCGTGACCAATACCGGTGAGGCGGACTACACCGCCGAGAAGCCGGCATCCTTCACCGACGACCTGTCGAAGGTGACCGATGACGCGACCTACAACAACGACGCCACCAACGGCGCCGTGGTGAACGGCGACACGCTGTCGTGGTCGGGCGCCCTGGCCAAGGGCGAGTCGAAGACCATCACCTACTCGGTCACGGTCAACAAGCCCGACACGGGCGACAAGGTGCTCGAGAACGCGGTCGTCCCCGACGGCCCCGGCAACGAGGGCACGCCGCCGCCGACCGTGGTCCCGGTGCAGACGTACAAGGCCGAGAAGACCGCCGACAAGTCGTCGGTGACGCCGGGCGACACGGTCACGTACACGATCACCGTCACCAACACCGGAGAGGCGGACTACACCGCCGACAAGCCGGCATCCTTCACCGATGACCTGTCCAAGGTCACCGACGACGCGACCTACAACAACGACGCCACCAACGGCGCCGTCGTGAACGGCGACACGCTGTCGTGGTCGGGCGCCCTGGCCAAGGGCGAGTCGAAGACCATCGTTTACTCGGTCACGGTCAACAGCCCGGACACGGGTGACAAGGTGCTCGAGAATGCGGTCGTCCCCGACGGCCCCGGCAACGAGGGCACGCCGCCTCCCACGGTCATCCCCGTGCAGTCGTACTCGGTCGCGAAGACCGTCGACAAGGCCACGGTGAACCCGGGCGACACGGTGACGTACACGATCACCGTGACCAACACCGGTGAAGAGGCGTACACCGCCGACAAGCCGGCCACGCTCACCGACGACCTGTCGAAGGTGACCGACGACGCGACCTACAACAACGACGCCACCAACGGCGCCGTGGTCGACGGGAACACGCTGTCGTGGTCGGGCGCACTCGCGAAGGGCGAGACGAAGACCATCGTCTACTCCTTCACGGTGAACACCCCCGACACGGGCGACAAGGTCCTGGCGAACGCGGTCGTGCCCACCGGCCCCGGTAACGACGGCACGCCGCCGCCCACCGAGACGAAGGTGCAGACCTACGACGTCCAGAAGACCGGTGACAAGACGGTCGCCAACCCCGGCGAGGTCGTGACGTACACGATCACAGTAAAGAACACGGACCAGGCGGCCTACACCGCCGACAAGCCGGCATCCTTCACCGACGACCTGTCGAAGGTCACCGACGACGCGACCTACAACAACGACGCCACCAACGGCGCCGTGATTGACGGGAACACCCTGTCGTGGTCGGGAACGCTCGCCGTCGGGGAGACGAAGACCATCGTCTACTCCGTCACGGTCAACAACCCCGACACCGGCGACAAGGTGCTCGCGAACACCGTGGTCCCCACCGGCCCTGGCCCCGACGACCCCACGCCGAAGACGTTCACCACCAAGGTGCAGACGTACAAGGTGGAGAAGTCGGCCGACAAGTCCCCGGTCAACCCGGGCGACAAGATCACGTACACGATCACCGTCACCAACACGGGCCAGGCCGACTACACCGCGGAGGACCCGGCATCCTTCACCGACGACCTGTCGAAGGTGACCGATGACGCGACCTACAACAACGACGCCACCAACGGCGCCGTGGTCGACGGCAACACCCTGTCGTGGTCGGGAACGCTTCCCGTCGGGTCGACCAAGACGATCGTCTACTCGTTCACCGTCAACACCCCCGACACGGGCGACAAGGTTCTCGAGAACGCGGTCGTGCCCACCGGCCCCGGCAACGAGGGCACGCCCCCGCCGAACGTCGTTCCGGTCCAGTCGTACGACGTTCAGAAGACCGGCGACAAGACGGAGGTGAACCCCGGCGACGTCGTGACCTACACGATCACGGTCAAGAACACCGGCCAGGCCGCCTACACCGCCGACAAGCCGGCCTCGTTCACCGACGACCTGTCGAAGGTGACCGACGACGCGACGTACAACGGCGACGCCACCAACGGCGCCGTGGTCGACGGGAACACCCTGTCGTGGTCGGGCGAGCTCGCGGTCGGGGAGACGAAGACCATCGTCTACTCGTTCACGGTGAACAACCCCGACACGGGCGACAAGGTGCTGACCAACGCGGTCGTCCCCACCGCTCCGGGACCGGAGGACCCCACGCCGAAGACGTTCACCAGCAAGGTGCAGACGTACAAGGTCGACAAGACGGCTGACAAGGCCGCCGTGGGCGCCGGTGACACGGTGACGTACACGATCACCGTGACCAACACGGGCGAGGTGGACTACACCGCCGACAAGCCGGCGTCGTTCACCGACGACCTGTCGAAGGTCACCGACGACGCGACGTACAACAACGACGCCACCAACGGCGCCGTGATTGACGGGAACACCCTGTCGTGGTCGGGAACGCTCGCCGTCGGGGAGACGAAGACCATCGTCTATTCCGTCACGGTGAACAACCCCGACACCGGCGACAAGGTGCTCGAGAACGCGGTCGTCCCCACCGGCCCTGGCCCGGAGAAGCCGCCGAAGCCCGTCGTCATCCCGGTGCTGTCGTACACGGTCGACAAGACCGGCGACAAGACGGAGGTCAATCCGGGCGACGTCGTGACGTACACCGTCACCGTCACGAACACCGGCGAGGGTGCGTACACGGAGGAGGCCCCGGCATCCTTCACTGACGACCTCTCCAAGGTGACCGACGACGCGACCTACAACGGCGACGCCACCAACGGCGCCACCGTCGACGGCAACACGCTGTCGTGGTCGGGACCGCTCGCGGTGGGGGAGACGAAGACGATCTCGTACTCCGTCACGGTGAACACCCCCGACCAGGGCGACAAGGTGCTCGAGAACGCGGTCGTGCCCACCGGGCCCGGAAAGCAGGTGACTCCGCCGCCGCCGTTCGTCACCAAGGTCGGCACCTACACGGTGGAGAAGGCCGTCGACAAGACGCTGGCGAAGCCGGGCGACCGGGTGACCTACACGATCACCGTGAAGAACACCGGCCAGGTCGACTACACCGCGGACAAGCCGGCGTCGTTCACCGATGACCTCTCCAAGGTCACCGACGACGCCAGCTACAACGGCGACGCCACCGACGGCGCCGTGGTCGACGGCAACACCCTGTCGTGGAAGGGCGCGCTCGCCGTCGGGGAGACGAAGACCATCGTCTACTCCTTCACGGTGAACTCCCCCGACCGCGGTGACAAGGTGCTCACCAACGCGGTCGCCCCGACCGGCCCCGGCGGCGGTTGCGGCGGCGTCTGCGAGACGACCACCAACACCACCCCGCCCCCGGCCGGCCCCGCAGCCGCGACCGGCGGAACGATCCTCGACTCCGCTCCGGCGTGGCCCTGGATCGGTCTGGGAGCGATCGGGTTCGCCGTCCTGATCGCGTTGGGAATCACCCGCGTCCGCCGCGCCCGCCTGGACGCGACCGACGAGGACTGATCCCGACACGGGTGGGAGCAGCCCCGACAACTGCTCCCACCCGCACTCCACGTCCTCTCGTCGAACCCCGACCCCCAGACGAGAGGAACGGTGTGGCCGGCCCCAAACCGGCCGCACTCCGCGGGGCCGGTCCCCCCGACCGGCCCCGCTCCCTCATTCCCCTGGCCCTTCCCCGAACGAGAGAACAGTGACGACAGAGCCGAACCCGGTGGTGACGCCCGCGGGTGACACGTCCCCGGCGAGCCTCCACCCCATCGTGCGGACGGTCCTCCTCGCCGCCGCGAACGAAGCCGCCACCGCCCGCGGGCCCCGGCGCCGCGAGGCGTTCCGCACCTCCCGGTACCTCCTGGCCGCCTGCCGCGTTCTCGAGCAGCCCCGCGCCGACATCGCGGCGCTCCTGGGCGTCCGCGCGGCAGCCGTCTCCGCCCGCAACACGGTGGAAGGGGCCATCCCCGCCGAGACCTTCGCCCGGCTCGCGGCCATCTCCCTCGACGAGATCGACGCCTGGCGATCTGCGGGAGTCCTCCCCGACCCCGTCGCGGAGTTCCCCGGGCGGATCTCCTACCCCGCCACGGCCCTTCTCGACGCCCTGCTGCGCACGAGGTGGGCGGCATGACCGCGCGGACGCGTTCCCGGGTCGTCCAGGGGGTGCTGGCCATCGCGGCCGTGGCCGCCATCGCCGTCGCCGCCTTCGCGCTCCTCACCCCGCCCGCCGTGCCGGCCGATCTGCCCGTCGACATGGCCGGGCGCCCCGTCGTGCCCGACGTGGTGCCCACTCCAGCATCCGGAGACACCTCCACCCCCTCGGGGATCGGGCAGTTCCAGGTGCCGTCCACCGGCCTGGACGTTCCCCTCGGCGTGATGGACGTGGTGAGCGGCACCATCGACCCGCCGGGCTTCACCTCCGCGTACTGGATCCGCTCGATGGGCGTCTCTCCCGCGAACGCCGCCGACGGGACCGTCTACGTCGCGATGCACTCGCTCCGCAACGGCGGAATCGGCCCCGGCAACTACCTGATCGACGTCGAGCGGGGGAGGTCCTCGCTCGCCGTCGGCGACGTGATCGAGGCGGCCGGCGCGTCGTACCGCGTGACGGGGGCGCGCGACGTGCTCAAGAGCGACCTAGGCGCCGACGCCGACCTGTGGAGCGACAAGCCCGGTCGTCTCGTCGTCATCACCTGCCTGCAGCGCCCCGAGGGCGGTCCGTCCACGCACAACGTCGTCATCGAGGCGACGCTCGTCCCCTCGCCGACCACGTGAGTGCGAGGTGGTGATCGTCGCGCGGGCGAATCCACGGGTGAATCGTCGGCCCCTCGGCGTCATGAAGTGCCGCTCGCCTCATCTGAAGAGTCGACAGCGCTCACGAAAGGACCCGACCGCCATGTCCGCAGCCGCCCTCGACTCCCCTCCGCCGTTCCACCGCACCGTCGAGAACCTGCCCGCCGAATCGGTGCACATCTCCTCCCGTCCCGATCTCTGGGCGGATGCCGGCTTCCAGCCCGTCTCGACCTCGCGGCCCGTTGCCGCCGCCGAGCCCGCCGCCCAGGATGACCCACTCGATCCCGAAGGCCTCGGTCCGATCGCAGCGTTCGCCGGGAGCGCCGCGATCATCGCCGCCGTCGTCCTCTGGATCGCGGGCGTGCACTTCCTTCCCGGCATCCTCTTCCTCGGCGGTGGCCCCATCGCCATCGGCGGCCTGTGCTTCACGATCGCCAGCCGCGCGAGCGCCCGGGCCGCCCGCTCCACCGCCGCGCGGCGCAGCACCTGGACGAGCGCATGAGAGTGCGCACCGAGGCGTCATCGGACCGCGACCTGCTCGCCGCCGTCCGTGCCGGCGACCGCGCCGCCTACGGCGTGCTGTGGGAACGGCACGCCGAGGCCGTGCACCGGGCTGCGACGTTCTTCACCTCGTTCGAGGCCGACGACATCACCGCCGAGACGTTCTCGCGCATCCTCAAGACGATCGACCGGGGCCACGGTCCCACCGACACGTTCCGGGCCTACGCGCTCGCCACCGCCCGCAACGTCGCCGCCGAGTGGGGGCGTCAGCCGACGGAGGCGTCGGTGCACGTCGGTCCCGAGTTCGCCGACGACCGCGCCCATGACTTCGCCTCGCTGCTCGCCGACGACCGCTCCCTCGCCGTGCGCGCCTTCCACTCGCTGCCCGACCGCTGGCAGGAGGTGCTCTGGTACAGCGAGGTGGAGCGGATGAAGCCCGCCGAGATCGCCCCCCTGCTCGGCATCCAACCGAACGCCGTCGCGGCTCTCGCCCTGCGCGCGAGAGAAGGGCTACGGCAGGGGTGGATTCAGGCGCACCTGCGCTCGGAGCACGTGCCCGACGACCACAAGTGGGTCATCGAACGGGCCAGTCGCTACCGTCGCGGAGCGCTCACGAAGAAACAGAGAGCCGCGGTCGACGCCCACCTCGAGGACTGCCCCAACTGCCGCTTAGCCTACGACGAGGTCGACCAGGCGACCCGGCGCATCGCCTCGGTGCTGCTCATCACCGTGCTCGGACCGGCGGCCACCGGCTACGCGACCCTGGTGTCCCTGCACGACGCCCCCGCGGCCCAGGCTGCGGAGGGTCCGCTGCGCCCGCGCGTGCGCCGCGGGCGGTCGTCGGCGGGGACCATCGCGGGGGTGGCCGTCACCCTGGCCTGCATCCTCATCGCGGGCGGGATCGTCTCGGGAGCGGTGATCGCGGCGATCCTCGCGCCGCCGTCAGGGGCGACCGACGAGGTGTCGCAGGTGCAGACGGTGCCCACCCCTCACCACGACGACACGGCCGCCCCCGGTACCGACGCCGTCCCGCCCCCGGTCGTCGAGACGGTGCCCACGACCGAGCCCACCCCGGATGCCGAGAAGCGCATACGGAAGGGACGCTCGCACACCGCGCCTCGGGTCACGACGCCGACCGCGCCCCGCTCCGCCGAGCCGACGGCATCTGCCTCCCCGACGCCCGAGGCGACGCCGACCCCGACCGGGGCCCCGACCCCGGAACCCAAGCCGACGCCGAGCCCCACGCCGTCGCCCGCGCCCACCCCCACCCCGACGCCCTCACCCGACACACCCGTGCCCTTCGCCATGAACCTCGACCAGCCGGCATCCGATCTCATCCCGCACCTCGACGGGACGGCGGCGCCGGGGACGACGGTGACGGTGACCTGGACCGATCAGCGCGGGGTGGCGACGGACCAGGCCGCGGCCGCGGACGCCGAGGGGGTGTGGGCGCTGCCGGGGCCGGTCCTCAGCGAGGCGGGCGAGTATGCGCTCCGCGCCACGACCGACACCGGCGACTCCCTCTCGCGCACGGTCACGATCGACGACGATCTGATGATCCTGCTCACGCGCACCACCGACGGGTGGGATGCCGCCGTCACCGCCGGGGGGACGACGACCCTCGAGATCGTCCACGCCGACGGCTCGACCACCTACGAAGACCTGACGCCGTCGCGCTCCGCGCGCTACTCGATCCGAGCGGGAGACGGCGCGAGCCCCCGCAGCATGCGGGTCACCGACGGCACGCACGTCGGCATCGACAACATTCTTCCCACGGCATAGACGCCGTCGCGTCATGATCGGCGCCTCCCCGCATCTTGCAGGTGGACCGGTCGGTCGTCCCGGGGACATTGGGGGACCCGAGAGTGCCGGCCGGTCCCCCGTTCCCCTGAAGGAGGCCCTCCATGTCCCGTTCCGCACGCCGTTCCGTCCGCACCGTCACCGCGCTCGCCGTCGGTGCTCTCGCCCTCGCCGCGATGACGAGCTGCGCGCCCGCAGCGCCCGCGCCGGCGGTCACGCCGACGACCGCGACCTCGTCTCCTGCCGTCCTCCCGTCCAGTCAGAAGGGCGCCGCGCACTTCGACGAGGGCTATCTGCAGCTCGGTGACGGCCCCAAGACCGTCGACCTCTACTTCGACCCGATCTGCCCCTACTGCAAGAAGTTCGAATCGCTGTCGGGGCCGCTGCTCTTCTCGGCCGTCGAGCAGGGCGAGGCGACCCTCCGCCTGCACCCGCTCGCGTTCCTCGATCGCCTCTCGGCAGGAACCGCCTACTCGACCCGAGCCGCGTCCTACCTCACCGCCGTCGCCGTCGAGCACCCCGACCACCTGCAGGCCTTCTTCCAGCAGCTCTTCGACCAGCAGCCCGCCGAGAACACGCCCGGCCTCTCCGACGAGCAACTCGACGAGCTCGCCCGGGCCGCCGGCATCCCCTCTCCCGAGGACCTCGACCCGAACGCCTACGCGGGCTGGGTCACCCAGCGCACGCAACTCGCCGCCCAGGGACCGCTGTCGACCACGACGCAGATCCCGCGCATCTCGCACGTCCCGGTGGTGATGGTCGACGCCGACGTCTTCGGCGGCAACAGCGTCGACACCGCCGACTTCGCCGCGTTCTACGCCTCGCGCTGACCCGTTCGCAGCAGCGGGCGACGCCGGGCGGACGGTGCCGCACGCTGACCAGCGGCCGTCCAATCCGGTTACCCCGTGTGACAGCCCGTTACCACCCGTAACGTGCCGAATTCGGCATCCGGCCGGCACGTGATGCCGTAGACCCATGACTTCTCGCACCACTCGCCTGGCCACGATCCTCGGCGCCTCCACCGCAGCCCTCCTCCTCACCCTGACCGGATGCGCCGGGGGAGCGGCATCCGACGACTCCTCGCGCATCGTCCTCGGTGCCGACGACGGCAACGAGGCGCACTGGACGGTGCTGAAGCAGAAGCTCGCCGACGAGGGCGTCGAACTCGAGGTGCGCACCATCAACGACGGCGTCGCTCTCAACCAGGGCGTGCAGGACGGCGAGCTGGACGTGAACCTCTTCCAGCACCTCATCTACCTGTCGCAGTTCAACGTCGAGAACAACGGCTCGCTCGTGCCCGTCGGCGCGACCGCGGTCTACCCACTCGCGCTGTACTCCGAGCAGTACCAGGACGTGAAGGACCTGCCCGAGGGTGCGACCGTCGCGATCCCCAACAACCCCACCAACCTCGCCCGCGGTCTGCTCAACCTGCAGACGGCGGGACTGCTCACGCTGAAGGACGGCGGCAACGCCCTCTCCACCCCGGCCGACATCGAGACCACCAAGGTCGAGCTGCTGCCCGTCGACACGAACCAGACCGTCACCGCGCTCAAGGACGGCAGCGCCCAGGCCGCGATCGTCAACAACACCCAGGCGCAGAAGGGCGGGCTCGGCGACGAGCTCATCATCTTCAAGGAAGACCTCGACAACCCGCAGCTCGCGCCCTACATCAATGCCTTCGTCACGCGCGACGACAAGAAGGACGACCCGCGCTGGGAGAAGCTCGTCGCGGCGTACCACTCGCCCGAGGTCGAGGCGGCCGTCACCGAGCTGAACCAGGGCAACCTGCAGTTCAAGACCGAGTGGACCGGCGCGCAGCTGCAGGACGAGCTCACCAGCCTTGAGGACGCCCTCAAGGCCCAGAACGGATGACCGCGGTCATCGAGCTGCGGGGCGTCACGAAGAGCTTCCGCACCGATCGCCGCTCCTCCACCACCGCCGTCGACGACGTGTCGCTGACGGTGGAGGAGGGGTCGATCGTCGGCGTCATCGGATACTCCGGCGCCGGCAAGTCCACCCTCGTGCGCCTGCTCAACGGGCTCGAGCAGCCCACCTCGGGCACGGTCGAGGTGCTGGGCGTGAATGTCGGGGATGCCACCGAGGCGACGCTGCGCGACCTGCGGCGCCGCGTCGGCATGATCTTCCAGCAGTTCAACCTCTTCACCTCGCGCACGGTCGCGGCGAACGTCGCCTACCCGTTGAAGGTGGCGGGGTGGAAGAAGGCCGACCGCGACAAGCGCGTCGCCGAGCTGCTCGACTTCGTCGGCATCGGCGACAAGGCGAAGCAGTACCCGCGGCGCCTCTCGGGCGGGCAGAAGCAGCGCGTCGGCATCGCCCGCGCGATCGCGACCGACCCGCGCATCCTGCTCGCCGACGAGGCGACGAGCGCCCTCGACCCGCAGACCACGGCCGAGGTGCTCGACCTGCTGCGCGAGATCAACCGGCGCCTGGGCATCACGATCGTCGTCATCACGCACCAGATCTCGATCGTGCACGAGCTGTGCGATCAGGTGATCGTCATGGACGGCGGACGGGTCGTCGACAGCGGCGACACCTACCGCGTGTTCGCGCATCCGCGCGCCGAGCTCACCAAGCGCTTCGTCGCGGCGGTGACGCAGGGCGTGCCCTCGGGCGAGGCGCTGTCGGCGCTCGCCGCGGGAGGCGGCGACCTGGTGAGCGTCGAGATCAACGAGTTCACCAGCGAAGACGTCTCGAACGTCTTCCACCGCCACGGCGTGCGCCACTCCGTGGTCTACGGCGGGGTCACCGACGTGCTCGGCAAGCAGCTCGGCACGCTCACCTACCGCGTGCACACCGACGATCTGGATGCCGTCGTCGCGGAGCTGCGCGCCCACACCGACGTCGTCGTCCCCACCGCGGAGGCCCGCGCATGAACAAGTGGGACACCCTCACCCCGGTGCTGCTGCAGTCGATCGGCGAGACCGTCTACATGGTCAGCGTCTCGCTGCTCATCTCGGGCGTCGCCGGGCTCATCATCGGAGCATTGCTGTACGCCACGCGTCCCGGCAACCTCTTCGCGAACCGCGTCGTGTTCGCCGCCGCGAACCTTGTGATCAACGTCATCCGTCCGATCCCGTTCATCATCTTCCTCACCGCCGTGGCCCCGGTCACGCGCGCGGTGACGGGGACGACCCTGGGCACGGATGCCGCGATCGTGCCGATCACGATCATGGCCACGGTCGTGATCGCCCGCGTCGTCGAGCAGAATCTCGTCGCCGTCGACCCCGGCACCGTCGAAGCGGCCCGGGCGGTGGGTGCACGGCGCATCGGCGTGCTGTTCGGCGTCGTGATCCCCGAGGCTCTGGCCCCGCTGATCCTCGGCTACACGTTCATGTTCATCGCGGTCGTCGACATGTCGGCGATGGCCGGGTACATCGGCGGCGGCGGTCTCGGAAACTTCGCGATCATCTACGGCTACCAGCAGTTCAACCAGCAGGCGACGTGGGTGACCGTGGCGATCATCGTCGTGATCGTGCAGGCCGGGCAGCTGCTCGGCAACGCGCTCGCGCACCGCATCCTGCGGCGCTGACGCGCTCCGCGCGGCGGCATCCCGTCGAGTGTCCAAGACACCCGGACGATTTTCGGATCCGTCCGGGTGTTTTGGACACTCGCGGCCCGGAAAGGCAGTCACGCGCGCCTTCGAGCGCAGGATGCCGAGCCTGAGAACCTCATATGGGCTCGGCGCTGAGTTTGAGAACGATTATCACCAGCGTTACGGTGTCCGTATGACCCGTCGCATCCTCGCCCCCGTCGTCCTCGGTGCCGCCTCCGTCCTCGCCCTCGCCGGGTGCGCCGGTGCGTCTCCGTCAGGCGGAGCGAGCGCCGACGCGTCGGGCAAGGTGACCGTCGTGGCATCGACCGACGTGTACGGCTCGATCGCCGAGGCGGTCGGCGGCGACTACGTCGACGTCACCTCGATCATCACCTCGCCGACGCAGGACCCGCACGAGTACGAGGCCAGCGCGCAGGACCAGCTGACGCTGAAGAACGCCGGTCTCGTGATCGAGAACGGCGCCGGCTACGACAGCTTCATGGAGGCGCTCGTCGAGGCGAGCGGCACGTCCGCCCCCGTCATCACCGCGGTGGACTACAACCACGACTACCCGGGCGCCGAGTCGCACGACGAGGCGCACTCCGACGAGTCGACCCCCGCGGCGACGGAGGCCGCCGACGACCACGACCACGCCGAGGGCGAGGGGCACGACCACATCGAGGGCTTCAACGAGCACGTCTGGTACGACCCGCACACGGTCGAAGACCTCGCCGCCGCGATCGCCTCGGAGCTCGGCGAGATCGCGCCCGACCACGTCGCCGACTTCAACGCCAACGCCGAGGCGTTCACCCAGCAGATCGCCGGTCTCGAGGACTCCCTCGGTCAGATCGAGGCGAAGGATGCCGGGGCGAAGATCTTCGTGACCGAGCCGGTGCCCGTGTACCTGACGACCGCGGCCGGGCTCGACAACGCCACCCCGAACGAGTTCAGCGAGTCGGTGGAGGAGGGCCAGGACGTGCCCCCCGCGACTCTGCTCGAATCGCTGCAGCTGCTGGACTCCGGCGAGATCCGGGTCATGATCGTCAACCCGCAGACCGGCGGTGCCGAGGTCACGCAGGTGCAGGACGAGGCCAAGGCCAAGAACATCCCCGTGATCGAATTCACGGAAACGCTCCCCGAGGGACAGACTTACATCTCGTGGATGCAGAGCAACATCACCGCGCTGAGCGACGCGCTGGCGGCGTGAGCGACGCCGCACCGCTGCGCATCTGCGGCGCCGCCCTCGAACGCGGCGGCCGGGAGCTGTGGGCCGGGCTCGACCTCGAGGTCGAGCCCGGCGAGCTCGTTGCGGTGCTCGGTCCGAGCGGGTCGGGCAAGACGACGCTGCTGCGCGCGATCCTCGGGCTCGAGCGCCTGAGCGCCGGCACGGTCGAAGCCCTGGGCACCCCCGTCCGTCGCGCGGGCAACCGCCGCATCGGCTACATCCCGCAGCAGCGGCCCCTCCCGCGCGAGACGCCGCTGCGCGGTCGCGACATCATCGGCCTCGGCGTCGACGGGCATCGCCTGGGTCTTCCCCTGTCGCGCAAGAAGGACCGAGCCCGCATCGACGAGCTCCTCGAGGCGGTGGGCGCGACCGCTTTCGGCGACCGTCCCGTCGGGTTGCTGTCGGGCGGAGAGCAGCAGCGGCTCCGGGTGGGCCAGGCTCTCGCTGACGACCCTCTCCTGCTGCTGTGCGACGAGCCGCTGACGAGTCTCGACCTCGCCAATCAGCAGGCGGTCGTGCGGCTGATCGACCGCCACCGCCGCGAGCGCAACGCGGCCGTGCTCCTCGTCACGCACGACATCAACCCGGTGTTGTCACGCGTCGACCGCATCCTCTACATCGCCCACGGCCGCTTCACCCTCGGCACGCCCGACGAGGTGCTGACCACCGAGACCCTCTCGGCGCTCTACGGTGCGCCCGTGTTCGTGGTCCGCGCGGGCGGTCAGCTCATCGTCGTCGGAGCCCCGGATGCCGATGAGGCCCATCACCATCACCACGACGAGGACGACGTATGAACTGGTCGGACGTCGGAGACGCCCTGTTCGGCGGGGTGAGCCAGTACGGCGCGATCCTCGAACTGGTGCAGAACTCCGTGTACGCGGGTGCGGTGCTGGGGCTCGTGGGCGGACTCATCGGCGTCTTCGTGATGCAGCGCGACATGGCCTTCGCGGTTCACGGCATCAGCGAACTGTCGTTCGCAGGCGCCGCGGTCGCCCTGCTGATCGGCGTCGACGTCGTGTCGGGGTCGATCGTGGGTTCCCTGATCGCCGCGGCGCTTATCGGCGTGCTCGGTGCCCGCGCGCGCGACCGCAACTCCATCATCGGCGTGCTCATGCCCTTCGGTCTGGGTGTCGGCATCCTGTGCCTGTCGCTCTACAACGGCCGCAGTGCCACCCGGTTCAGCCTGCTGACCGGCCAAATCGTGTCGGTGCAGAGCGCGCAGCTGGGCTGGCTCGTGGTCATCGGCGTCGCCGTGCTGGTGGCGCTGCTGCTCATCTGGCGGCCGCTGCGCTTCGACTCGCTCGATCCGCAGTCCGCCGCCGCCCGCGGGGTGCCGACGACCGCGGTGTCGCTCGCGTTCATGCTGCTGCTCGGTCTGATCGTGGCCGTCGCCGTGCACATCATCGGCGCTCTTCTCGTGATGGCACTGCTCGTGACGCCCGCCGCGGCGGCGATGCGCGTGGCATCCGGGCCCCTGTCGGTACCGGTGCTCGCGGCGCTGTTCGGCTTCGTCTCGGCCGTCGGCGGCGTGCTGCTCGCGGTGGCCGGAACCCTCCCGGTGAGCCCCTACATCACGACGATCTCGTTCGTGATCTACCTCGTGTGCCGGCTGGTCGGCGCGCGTCGCGATCGCACCACCCGCGCGGTGTAACGCCCAGCCGATTCACCGAACGCGTCGATAGACTCACCGCCATGGTCCAGCGCAACACGTGGCAGCGCGAGCGCGTGCGCGAAGCCCTCTCCGGAGCGGGCGGCTTCGTCAGCGCGCAGTCGCTGCACGCCACGCTGCGCGACGAGAACACGGGCATCGGCCTCGCCACCGTGTACCGCACCCTTGCCGGGCTCGCCGCGCGCGGTGATGCCGACTCGCTGCAGAGCCCCGACGGCGAGAACCTGTTCCGGGCGTGCGAGACGCGCGGTCACCACCACCACCTGATCTGCCGTTCGTGCGGCAAGGCGGTCGAGATCGCAGCCACCGACGTCGAGGAGTGGGCGCAGCGCACGGCCGCCCAGCACGGGTTCAGCGAGGCCGAGCACGTGGTCGACATCTTCGGCATCTGCACTGACTGCGCCCGCACGCGGGCTCGCGAGCGTGGCGACGAGTAGTCGCACCACGGCACCGACGCCGCAGCGGACGGGCGCCCCCCGCACCGTCGTCGCGCTCGGCCTCGGTGTCGTCGTGATCACGGCGCTGTTCCTCGTCGACGCCTTCGCCCCGACGTTCTTCACGCAGCCGCTGCCGACCCGCGCGCAGGACGGGCTGACGCTCGCGCTGAGCGTCCTCATCGAGTCGCTCCCGTTCGTCATCCTCGGCGTGCTGCTGTCGATCATCGTGCAGGTGTGGGTGCCGCCGGGGGCGATCGAGAGATGGATGCCGCGCGCGCCCTGGGCGCGCCGGGCGGTGCTGTCCCTGCTGGGCATGTTCATCCCCGTCTGCGAGTGCGGAAACGTGCCCTTCGCGCGTGGTCTGCTGATGCGCGGCTTCGGCGTCTCCGACACGCTGACGTTCCTGGTGGCGGCGCCGATCGTGAACCCGATCGTCATCATCAGTACGCACGCCGCCTTCGGCTTCAGCGACGGCATCCTGGTGGCGCGCCTGATCGGCGGCTACCTCGTCGCGAACCTCATCGGCTGGCTGTACAGCCGGCATCCCGATCCCGACAAGCTGCTGACCGAGCGCTTCCTCGCGACGTGCGAGATCGTCGTGCAGGAGCGCGGCGACCGCGGCCGTCGCTCGATCGCCCAGTTCGTCGTCGAGCTGCGGTCGGTCATGCCGGCGCTCATCATCGGTTCTCTCCTGGCGGGCGCCGTGCAGGTGCTCGTGCCGCGCAGTGCGTTGCTCGCGATCGGGTCGGACCCGGCGCTGTCGATCGCGGCGATGATGCTGCTGGCCATCGTCGTCTCGCTGTGCTCGAACGTGGACGCGTTCTTCGCGCTGTCGTTCGCGTCGACGTTCTCGCCCGGTTCGCTCGTGGCCTTCCTCGTGCTGGGGCCGATCATCGACGTGAAGATGCTCGCGCTGCTGCGCACCACTTTCACCACGCGCGTGCTCGCGGGGATGACGGTCGTCGTGGTGCTCTTCGCCTTCGCTCTGGGAACGGTGGTGAATCTCCTTGTCTAGATCAGCCGCTCTCGCCACCCGCTGGCTCGGCGTCGGTCTCACGGCCTGCCTGTCGATCACGACGATCGTGCTCTGGGTCACCGGTCGCATGGCGCTGTACATCAACCCCGACTCGGCGTGGTTCGCCGTCGGGATGTCGTTCGTCGCCCTCGCCGGTGCCCTCGCCTCGTTCGCGTTGCCCCTGGGCGCCGAGGCCGATCACGGGCACGACCACGAGCACGGGCACGCCCCCGCGTCGTCGTCGGCGCGTCGCGAAGCGTTCGCGCACGCTGATCACGAGCACTCCGACCCCCTCGACGCCCACGACCACGCCGCGCACGACCATCTCGCCGCCCGGCCGCGCCTCACCCCGGGCGGCATCGCCGCCTTCACCGGCGGCGTGCTCGCCTCGGGTGCGGTGATCGCCGTGCTGCTCACCCCCGCGACGTCGCTGTCGACCGACCTGGCGGTCTCGCGCGACGTGGGCGCGCCGCCCCTGTTCGCCGGCTCCGACGTGGTGACCCTCGCCGCCTCCGGCGACACCTCGCAGTTCGGCATCGGGGACTGGTCGGCGGTCTTCGCCCACGCGACCAACCCGGAGACCTTCGACGGCAAACCGGTGACGCTCACCGGGTTCATCACCCCGGGGGGCGACGGCGCGAGCTTCGATCTCACCCGCCTGGTCATCACGCACTGCGTCATCGACGCGCAGACGGCGCGCCTGCCCGTGGCGGCGTCCGTCGACGCCCCCGCCACCGGTCAGTGGGTGACGGTGACGGGGACCGTGCGCTCCAGCGGAGACGGCGCCCTCGAGGTGCACGCCGACCAGGTGGCGTCCATCGACGAACCGGCGGACCCGTATGAGTACTGACTCCCGTCGCTCGCGCTCCCGGCGTCGGCGCGGGCGCGGGTTCGCGATCGCGTTCGCCGCGATCCTCGTCTCGCTCGTCGTGATCGGCGGAGTGGGCGGGGTGGTCGCGGTGGCCCAGGGTCCGCGCGTCACCGACGTGCAGGTCGATCCGAACGCGGCGGTGAACGCCTCCGGCTCGCGGGTGATCCTCACCACCACGCAGTCCCTCGAGACCGTGGACCCCTCGCAGGTCACGGTCGAGCCGGCCGCCCCGTTCACCGTCGACACCTCGGGTCGCAGCGTCGGCGTGCGCTTCACGCTGCCGCTGCACGACGACACCGACTACCGCATCACCGTCGCCGACGTGAGCGGCCTGGGTGCCGGCCCCTCGGCCACCCTCACCGAGGAGTTCCGCACCCCGCCGCTCGAGGCGTACCTCATGCAGCGCGGGACGCCCGAGGGCGACACGATCTTCCGCACCGACCTGCAGGGGCAAGCGGGTCTGCCGGTCTTCGTGCACCCGCACATCGAGGACTTCCGTGCGACCGCGAACCATCTCGTGATCTCGGTGCGCGACGGCGACACCGCGCGGGTCATCGTGACCGACCCCGACGGGGGCAACCAGCGCGACATCCCGCTGCCGGGACCCGGGTTCGTGACCAACCTGCAGTCGGCCGATCGCGGCGAACGCATCGGCTTCACCTTCTCGGATGCCGACCTGGGCGCCGCCGGGGGACGCGAGAGCCGTCTGTTCACGGCGTCCGCCGCCGAGGATTCGGCTCCCACCGAGGTGGGCCTGAACGGCGGCGACGTGCGCATCGCCGACTACCGCTTCGTCCCCGACACCGACAGCATGCTCGTGCTCACCTTCGACTCGCGGCTGCTGCTCACCGACGCGCAGGGCGGTAACGCCGCTCCCCTCGGCAGTGCCGTGTCGATCGACGGGATCGCGCGCGGGTCGTCGGTGGCGATCGTGGAGCGACTCGAGGGCATCCGCGAGATCGACCTCACCACCGGGTCGGAGCAGGGTCTCGTGCAGCCCGTCGATCCGCCCGGGCTCACCGGTCGCGCGACCCCCGTTCCGGGTGCCGACGCGGGCACGGTCCGCTCGTTCGCCGACATCAGCGACGACGGCGTCTCGCGCTCCACGATCGTCGCGCACGTCGACACGGCGGGGGCGGTGCGTCCGCTGCTGACGGTGCCCGGCTCCGACACCGTGCTGCAGACGTGCGTGTCGCCGAGCGGGCGCTACGCCGCCGTGCTCGTCGCCCCGCGGGCCGTCGACAACCCCTTCGACCGCTATCAGCTGCCGCTGCCGGAGCGCCTGCTCACGCATCTCGTCGAGGTCGACACCGGGCAGGAGGTGCAGGCCCTGCAGGGCTTCGACCTGTCGTGGTGCCAGGTGCCGCCGCAGTGACGCGTCCCGCCGCGCGCGCCGATCTCGCCGGACTCCCGGTCGAGGTCGCCCCGCAGCTGCTGGGGGCGCTGCTCGAGACGGTCGTCGCCGGGGAGCGCGTCGTCGTGCGTCTCACCGAGGTCGAGGCGTACCACGGTCGCGGAACGGGCGAGGTGCCCGATCCCGGGTCCCACGCGCGCATGGGCCCGACCGCGCGCAACGCCACCATGTGGGGCGAACCGGGGCACCTGTACGTGTACCTGAGCCATGGCATCCATTCGTGCGTCAACATCGTCTGCGGTCCCGAGGGGGTGGCCGGCGGTGTGCTCCTGCGCGGCGGCGAGATCGTCGAGGGTGCCGACATCGCCGAGCGACGGCGCCTCGAACGCCGCGGGGCGGTGCGCTCGGCTCGCGACCTCGCGCGCGGACCCGGGCGTCTGGGCGACGCGGTGGGGCTGCGGCATCCGATCCACGACGGCATCGACGCGGTCACCGGCGCGGAGCGCGCGGGCGCGCGGGCTCGGCTGCTGCTGGCCGAGACGCCGGTCTCGCGGATCGCCACGGGGCCGCGGGTCGGCGTGGCAGGGCTCGCCGGAACGGATGCGTTCCCGTGGCGCTTCTGGATCGAGGGGGATGCCACGGTCTCGCCGTTCCGGTGGGGACGCGGCGCGGCCGAGGCGGCCGCTCGTCAAGACGACCCTTCGGCAGGCTCAGGGCAGGCGAGCCGCCCGTGCTAGACTGACCCCTTGTCTGCGCGCACTCCAGCACGCAGTTCGCATCCCATCTCCCGATCCCGGCCTTCCGCCGTGCTCGGACGGGGTGCAGACAAGGGATCTTGGGTGGCACCGTCCGGTGTCACGGTACAGAAGGAGACATCACCATGGCAGCAGTGTGCCAGGTGACTGGAGCGGTTCCCGGCTTCGGTCACAACATCTCGCACTCGCACCGCCGGACGAAGCGCCGCTTCGACCCGAACGTGCAGAAGAAGACCTACTTCGTTCCGTCGCTGGGTCGCAACATCAAGCTCAACGTTTCGGCGAAGGGCATCAAGGTCATCGACGCTCGCGGCATCGAGTCCGTCGTCCGTGACCTGCAGGCGAAGGGCGTGAAGCTGTAATGGCGAAGAAGGCTCAGGACGTTCGTCCGATCATCAAGCTGCGTTCGACCGCCGGCACGGGGTACACCTACGTGACGCGCAAGAACCGCCGCAACAACCCCGACCGCATCGTGCTCAAGAAGTACGACCCCGTGGTCCGCAAGCACGTCGACTTCCGAGAGGAGCGCTAAGCACATGGCTAAGAAGAGCAAGATCGCGCGCAACGAGCAGCGCAAGGTCGTCGTCGAGCGCTACGCCGCGAAGCGCGCCGAGCTGAAGAAGACCCTGGTCGACCCCAACGCGACCGACGAGGCCCGCGAGGCCGCCCGCGTGGGCCTGCAGAAGCTGCCCCGCAACGCGTCGCCCGCGCGCGTGCGCAGCCGCGACGTCATCGACGGCCGCCCCCGTGGTGTCCTCACGAAGTTCGGCGTCTCGCGCGTCCGCTTCCGTGACATGGCGCACCGCGGCGAGCTGCCCGGCGTGACCAAGTCGAGCTGGTAAGCACCACTCATCGCCGAAGGGCGGGGATCCTCACGGGTCCCCGCCCTTCGTCGTTCCCGGGGTGATCACGGTGCGCACCGCGTATCCCACGGGTCTCACCGGCCCCAGGAACCTCGACACGCCGGGGGTTAAGGCGCGAAATCGGTCAAAATCCGCGTAATTCCGGGGTTCGGTTGATACTGTCGAGGCGGTCTCCCGACCACCGAGGAGGATTCCTCCTCGTCCGCAGTAACGAGAGGTGGCGCTCGCCGCCCCCTGGAGGACAAACCACATGGCCGACAAGTCCATCACCAAGACCGAGCTCGTCGCGAGCATCGCCAGCGCGACCGGGCAGAGCCAGTCCGCCGTGTCGGGCGTGCTCGACTCCCTCTTCTCCACCGTCTCCGAGGCGGTCGCCAAGGGCAGCAAGGTCTCGATCCCCGGCTGGATCGCCTTCGAGCAGGTCGCCACGTCGGCTCGCACCGGCCGCAACCCGCAGACGGGTGAGGAGATCTCCATCCCCGCCGGCAAGCGCGTCAAGGTCACCGCGGGCTCGAAGCTCAAGGCTGCCGTCAAGTAAGACGGTCTCGAACCATCAGAGGGGGGATGCCGATGGCATCCCCCCTCTGCGCTTCCCGCGCGACGTAGGCTGGTCGGGTGAATCCCCGACTTCTCCGCGTCGCGGGACCCGGCATCCTGATCGTGGTCTCGCTGATCGCGCTCGCCGTCGGGCTCGCCTACGGGGGAGGCGCGGCGGCACCGCAGCTGGCCGATCCCGGTCCGGTCGTGCGCTGGGGTCTCCCCATCGCGACGGTCCTGGTCAATCTGTCCGCCGCCACGATGGTCGGATCGCTCGTGCTGGCGCTGTTCGCGCTGCGCGCGGGGGAGCGACCCTTCGAGATCGCGCTCGACACGGCATCCATCGGCGCGGCCGTCTTCACGGTCGCCGCAGCGGTCACCGGCTATCTGACCTTCCTCAACATCCTCAACGCCAAGCCCACGCTCGACGCGGTCTTCGGCCAGCAGCTCGGACGATTCCTCGTCGAGAGCCCCATCGGCGTCGCGTGGCTCATCACGACGATCGCGGGTGCCGTGCTGACGGTCCTCACCTTCGCGGTGCGTTCCTGGATCCCGACGCTTCTCGTCGCGATCCTCGCTCTGGCCTCCCTCATCCCCATGGGGACTCAGGGCCACGCCGGCGAGGAGGCGAGCCATGACGCCGCCGTCACCTCGCTCGTGCTGCACATCATGGCCGCCGCCGTCTGGCTGGGCGGTCTTGTGCTGCTCGTGGTGATCCGCCCGGCGATGTCACGCGCGCAGCTGCAGACGACGCTGTTGCGCTACTCCTCGCTCGCGTTGGTGGCCTTCATCGTGGTCGCGATCTCGGGAACCGTGCGCGCGTCGATCGGTCTGCTGGGCCTGCAGAACCTGTGGTCGGCGTACGGCGCGCTCGTGCTGGTGAAGGTGGCCGCGCTCATCGCCATGGGGTTGCTCGGCGCCTGGTACCGTCGCCGACTCATCGCCCGCATGGCCGACGAGGCCGGTTCCCGGCGCTTCTGGGGCGTCATCGGCCTCGAGCTCGTCTTCATGGGTGTCGCCAGCGGTGCGGCCGTCGCGCTCGCGCGCACGCCCCCGCCGGTCGAGGCCCCGCTGGTCGGTCAGACCCCCGCCGAGGTGCTCACCGGTGCCCCGCTGCCGCCGGAGTTCACCGTGGATCGCTGGTTCACGGCGTGGAACGTCGACCTGCTCTGGACCCTCGTCGTCGTCTTCGCGTTGTTCTTCTACCTCGCGGGCGTCTGGCGCCTGCTGCGCCGCGGCGACTCGTGGCCGATCTACCGCACCGTGCTGTGGACGCTGGGGCTCTTCGGGGTCTTCTGGGTCACGTCCGGACCGATCAACGTGTACCAGGACTACCTGTTCAGCATGCACATGATCGGCCACATGCTGCTGTCGATGGCGATCCCGCTCATGCTGGTCGCCGGCGCCCCCGTCTCGCTTGCCGCTCGCGCGATCGCCAAGCGCGACGACGGCACGCGGGGCGGTCGCGAGTGGATCCTCTGGGCCGTGCACAACCCGGTCGCGAAGGTGCTCACCAACCCGTACGTCGCCGCCGGCCTGTTCATCGGCTCGCTGTGGGCGTTCTACTACACCGACCTGTTCCGCTGGTCGCTGTACGACCACGTGGGCCACATCTGGATGGTCGCCCACTTCCTCGTCACGGGCTATCTCTTCGTGCTCAGCCTCATCGGCATCGACCCCGTGCCGTACCGCCTCCCGTACCCGATGCGCCTGCTGGTGCTCATCGCCATCATGGCGATGCACGCCTTCTTCGGTATCGCGATCATGATGAACTCGGGCCTGATGGTGGCGGAGTGGTTCGGCGCCATGGGGCGCACCTGGGGCGTCACCCCGCTCGAGGACCAGTACGTCGGCGGCGGCGTCGCGTGGTCGGTCGGCGAGATCCCCACGCTGATCCTGGCGATCGTCGTGGCGATCCAGTGGAGCCGCAGCGACGAGCGGCAGCAGCGCCGCCGCGACCGGCACGTGGACCGCGTCGGCGACCTCGAACTCGACGCCTACAACGAGGAGCTCGCCCGGCTGGCGGCGCGCGACGCGAAGGTCGCAGCCCGCGGCGGACGCTGACGCGGTGCGTCAGTCGCTCGAGCCGCCGACGAGGATGGATGCCGAGCCGTCGGGCTGCACCGTGATCTGACCGTCGACGGTGAAGTCGACGTCTTCTTCCACCGTGCGGACGCTGCCGTCGAAGATCGAGCGGATGTCGACGACGATGTGGGCCTTCGCCGCGGCGTCGGGGATGCGCCAGCCGGCGCCGTCGGGCACGACCGACACCTCGGGCTGCTGCACGATCGACCACGTGGGTGCGTCGTCGATGCGGTTGCGGACGGTGAAGCCGAACGGGCAGCCGGTGGGCTGCAGGACCTGCTGCTCGGCGCACGCGGTGAGGAAGTCCTCGACGCGCTGCTGCACGACGCCGATGAACTCGGTCGTGGGCTGCGCCTGGACGTCGACCGGGATGCCGGCCAGCGGCGCGTCGGCGAGCACGGCGACCCCGGGGGTCGAGGAGATCGCCGTGTCGACCGCGACGGAGTACAGCCCGGGTGAGAACACCAGCAGGGGCAGGGCGGCGCTCGGGTCGGCATCCGCCCCGTCGGCGGAGACCTGTCGCTTGTCGACCTCGAAGCCGTTCACGGCGAAGCGCATCGACCCCTCGACCGACAAATCCATCACCGAGAGCGGGCTGCGCGCGAAGCGCCAGCGGGGCAGCAGGCTCGCGCCGGTGTCGGGCTCGATGTCGAATCTCGTCGTGCCGGCATAGCCGCCCGCCGTGTACGAGACGGTGACCCGGGTGGTCTCGCCGTCACTGCTCTCGTCGACGACCCGGGCGTCGGTGAGGGGCATGAGCGAGTCCGGGCGCAGCAGGGCTTCGGACGCGGTGGCGGGGAGTCCGACGGCCTCGAGCTGCGCGGAGTCGACGGCGACCCCGGGGATCGCGAGGGCATCGGCCGTGCGTCGCTCCTGGAGGAGGTCGAGGTAGTGAAGCACGAACGCGCGGGGGCTGTAGACCTCGCGGTACAGCGAGGCGGCGCCGGCGCCGAGGGCGGCGACCAAGAGCACCCCGATGAGGATGATCGCGGGGATCTCGAACCGTCGGCGTGCGCGCGCACCGCGGACGCCCTCGGGCGTCGCGGGGCCCCCGCCGGCGTTGTCCACGGACCCAGTCTAAGAAGGAGTCCTGTGGGGCCGCCGCGTACGTCACGTCGCGACGAGCGACTGCACCACCGCGACCGCCGCCAGCTGGCCTCCCGCCACCGCCGCGGCGAGCGAGAACATCGGGCCCGGCAGGTGGTCGGGCTGAGCGATGTCCCCGACCGCGTAGACGCCCTCGACGCTCGTCCGCCCGAACGGGTCGGTGCGGACGGCGCCCGACTCCTGCCGTTCGACGCCGAGGGCGTCGACGAGTCCGCCGCGGGGTGCCCAGGACGGTGCCACAAACGCTCCGGCGACCTCGAGATCGCCCCCGGCGGTTCGCAGCCGGAGGCCCTCCTCGACACCCTCCACCGCGCGGACGTCTGCGGGATCGACGACGTGGACCTCGGATGCCACCGGCTCGAGCATGCGCGCGAGGACCGTCGCGTGCGGGGAACCGTTCACGATCGCGACCGGTCGGCCGGCGAACTCGTGGCCGTGGCAGAACGGGCAATTGGCGACCGCGTCCCCCCAGTGCGCGGCGAGTCCCGGGATCGGCGGCAGCTCGTCGGAGACGCCGGTCGCCAGGATCACCGCGTGCGCGCGGAACCGCTCCCCGGCGACGTCGACGGTGAGGCCGTCGCCCTCCCGCACCACGGCCGTGGCGGCGGCATCCCGGATCTCGACCGTGTCGTACGCGGCGATCTCGGCGCGGCCGAGGCGCCGCAGGTCGGCGGGGTCGCGCCCGTCGTTCGTCAGCAGGTTGTGGGCGTGGCGCACCGTGCCGTTGCGGTACTCGCCCGAGTCGAGCAGCAGCGTGCGACGGTGCATGCGGCCGAGGGTCAGGGCTGCCTGCAGACCCGCGGGGCCGCCTCCGATGATGATCGCGTCGTACACGTCGTCTCCTCTCGCTTGCGTTCGCCTCCATCGTGTGACTTCATGTCGACATGAAGTCAAGCGGGGAGTCGATCGGCGACACGGCGGCGCGTTTCGGTCTCGACACGCACGTGCTGCGCCACTGGGAGGATCAAGGGCTGTTGCATCCGGAGCGGGATGCCGCCGGCCGGCGCCGCTACGGCGACGCCGATGTCGTGCGGATCGCCGTGATCCTGCGCAACAAGGCGGCGGGGTTGTCACTCGATCAGATCCGGGTTCTGCTCGACGAGGACGCCCGCGACCGTCACCGGGTGCTCGAGGAGCACGTGGCCGAACTCGATCGGCGCGCGGCGGACATCGCGCAGGCGCGCGCCATGACCGAGCACGCCCTGCGCTGCCGCTCGCACGACATCACCCGGTGCCCCCGCTTCCGCAGCCACATCGACGACGTGCTGTCCGGCGAGGCGCGGTGGCTGCTCGTCCACACCGAGCCGCCCGCCGGCGGTCCCGGTCAGGCCGAGAGGCGGTCGCGTTCGAAGTAGCGCGCATGGGTGCGCTGCACGGTTTCGATCGAATCGCTGTTCAGCGACACGATCTCCCAGTCCTCGCTCTCGCGGGTCTCCTCGAGCTCGAAGCGACGACGGAGAGCTTCGCGGTGACCGTCTTCGCCGGGGAAGGTGTGGACGCGGCGCTCGCCGCTCCGCCGGTTGTACTCGATGACGAAGCCAGCCATGTCAGCTCCCTCCCCCTGGTGCCGATTCCTGTCGGAAGACCTCGCGAAGCCGGTCGAGATCGCCGCGGAGCTTCTGCTCGTTCGCGAGGTTCTGCTGTCGCAACAGCTCCACTCTACGTCTGACGCTCTGATAATCCTCCTGGGTAACCGAGTGCTCATGCAGCTCGTCCAGGGTCAGAACGAGCGAGGCGATCTCGTTGCGATTCCTTTCGATGCGCGCCACACGCGAGGTCGACAACTTCTGCAACGCGTCGACGATGTCCCGGTCCTGCGGACTGCGAGGGAGCTCGTCATAGCGGATCTCGCGTCCGAACACGTCGGCGGCGACTTCGTACATGTTGGCCCAGGCGCCCTGCAGGTGGGTCCGCACTTGGACTTCGACCCGGGCATCGAGTCGGAGCCAGAGGTGCACGGCCCGATACCCGGAGTGAGGTCGGTCGCGGAGGTCGCGAACGCATTCGTGCTCGGGGTGACCGAATACGCCCGCTATCGCGGTGACGACCGCATCCTGCTCGTCGAGGGTCATCTCCGCCTCGAAGCGGACCCCCGCGACATCCTGGACGGAGGGGAGCGGCGTCGACGGCTCCCGCCGCAGCTTCTGGCGCAAGGTGTCGATGGTCTTCGGGCGTGACGTGATCTCGAACGAACGGTTCCCCAGGAGCGGGGTCCAGTCGAGTCGCGCGATGCGTGACTGCACGCTCTCGGCCAGGTCGTTGTACCAGAGCATCACGTCCCGGTACGTCGGAACGCCAGGCTGAGCGGGTCCACCGTCGCGGATCTGTCTGCTCAGCCGCTTGAGCTGATTCGTCGACCACGGCATCCGCTTCATGAGGGGAACCTAGAGGAGTCGGGCATCCACCGCATCGACTGTCCACAGGGGGAGACGTCGTCGGAATGTCGTGGGGCTCGCGCCCGGTGCGACACTGCACAGCCGGACGCTGGGCCTGCCCCCGCGAACTAGCATGAACCGGTGACCACGCCGCCCCTCTCCGCCGAACAGCAGGCGCTGTTCCGGCTGATCGAGGACACGCGCGAGCACGTCTTCGTGACGGGCCGCGCCGGCACGGGCAAGTCGACGTTGCTGCAGCACCTGGCGTGGAACACCCAGAAGCAGATCGCGGTCTGCGCGCCGACGGGCGTCGCGGCGCTCAACGTCGAGGGGCAGACGATCCACTCGCTGTTCCGGCTGCCCATCGGGCTCATCGCGAACGGCGACATCGACCAGAACGACGCCACCCGCAAGATCCTCAATGCGATCGACACCCTCGTGATCGACGAGATCTCGATGGTCAACGCCGACCTCATGGATGCCATCGACCGCTCGCTGCGTCAGGCGCGCGGTCGCCGGTCGGAGCCGTTCGGGGGCACGCAGATCGTCATGTTCGGCGACCCGTACCAGCTCGCTCCCGTCCCGCCCCGCGGCGACGAGATGCGATACATCCGCGACCACTACCGCTCCTTCTGGTTCTTCGACGCGAAGGTGTGGTCGGGCGAGGCGGCGAGCGACGGCCTCATCGACATCGGCCGGCACGGGGCCGACCTGCACGTCAACGAGCTCGTCGAGATCCACCGGCAGTCCGACCCCGGGTTCAAGCACCTGCTCAACGCCGTGCGCTACGGCAGGGTCACCGCCGAGATGGCGGGGGTGCTCAACACCGCCGGAGCCCGCACACCCCCGCACCCGGCCGACGGCGAGCACCCGATCATCACCCTCGCCACCCGCAACGACCGCGTCAACACCATCAACCGCAAGCACCTCGACGAGCTCATCGGTCGCACCCAGACGGCCAACGCCGAGATCTCGGGCGACTTCGGTCGAGGCGAGGCGAATTACCCCGCCGAGATGGAGCTCACGCTCAAGGTCGGCGCGCAGGTCATGTTCCTGCGCAACGACTCGGCGCAGTTCGGCGAGGCGCCGCGCTGGGTCAACGGCACGATCGGCACCGTGACCCGCATCGCCGGCGACAGCGTGCGCGTCGAGGTCGACGGCATCCAGCACGACGTCGAACCGGCCGTCTGGGAGAGGTACCGCTACGCGTACGACCCAGGCACGAAGAACCTCTCGCGCGAGATCGTCGCCGAGTTCACGCAGTTCCCGCTGCGCCTGGCCTGGGCCGTGACCATCCACAAATCGCAGGGCAAGACCTACGATCGCGCCGTCGTCGATCTCGGATCGGGCGCGTTCGCCCCCGGCCAGACGTACGTCGCGCTGAGCCGGCTCACCTCGCTCGACGGCCTCTACCTGACGCGGCCGCTGCGGCCTAGCGACATTCGGGTCGACGAAGACGTGCGTCGCTTCATGAAGCAGGCGTGGCTCGCGCGGCAGGACGCCGCGGCACAGAAGGCATAGCGCCTCAGGCCACCCGAGCCGCCTTCGCGCGGGTGAGGTCGGCGAACAGCTCGGTGGTGAAGCGGTAGGCCACGAGCACCTCGGCGATCACGCGCTCCTTCTCGTCGTCGTCCCACGGGGCGGCGTCGAGCTGCTCGCGATACACGTTCTTGAAGGCCTTCGGATCGGCGATGTCGCCGAACAGCAGGAAGCCGATGCCGTTGGTCTCGAACCCGAAGCGGCGGCGCATGAGACGACCGATCGACGGCCCGCCCGACAGGTCGCCGAGAAAGCGCGTGTAGTGGTGCGCGACGAAACCGCCCGGCCACGTCGCAGCGACCCGGCGGATACGAGAGACGTACGCCTGCGTCGTGGGCAGCGGCGCGATCTCCTCACGCCACCGCGGGCCGATGAGGAAGGCGAGGTCGGCTTCGAGGGCCGGCAGGCGCGAATGCTTGTCGCGGAGGAAGACGGATGCCACCGGGTCGGTCCGCATGCGGGCGGCGGCCTCTTCGAGCGCGGCATAGATGAACCAGTGCTGGGCGATGAGGGCGATGTAGTCGTCGCGGGTTCCGGCGCCGGTCAGCAGGTCGGTCATGAACCCGTCGCACTCGCTGGGCGAATGCGCGCTGCTGGAGCGCTCGCGCAGAGCCGCGGAGAAGGAGGCGACGGCGTTCATGCGGCCATCATACGCAGAGAGTTAGGTTCCCCTAACCCCCATTTTCCTCGGAACGTGCTCGGATTCGTCCGGTCGTGATGCAGACGTGACGGTCGACGGGCGCAAGGGGCGTATTCGCCCAGGTGCCGTGTGTTTGAATCGTGCGGGAGCGCGCTTCGTCGCGCTCGGAAACACTTGGGGGTTTGCACATGCGGACTTGGCGTCGTTCCGCGGCCATCGCGATCGCGGGCGTGAGCGTGCTCGCCGTCGTGCTGAGCGGCTGCACGTCGCAGAACGCGGTGGGCATCGACGTACCCGCGCAGGTCGACGCGCCCCTCCCCGAGGCCACGGTCGCCGAACTGCAGGACGCGGTCACCACGGCCATGACCGCGACCGGGTCGACCGGCGCGATCGTCGGCGTGTGGGCGCCGTGGAGCGGCACGTGGGTGTCCGGCCTGGGGTCGCAGACGCCCGACGGCGGAGAGGTCACGGCCGACATGCAGTTCCGCGCGGCCGATGTCACCGGCGCGATGACCTGCGACGCCCTCTACCGGCTCGCCGCCGACAAGGTCCTCTCGATGGACGACCCGGTGACGACGTGGGTCAGCAACCTGCCGAAGTACGGCGACATCACCCTGCGGCAGCTGTGCGACGGCACCTCGGGATTCGCCTCGTACATGGGCACCCTCGACTCCCTGGTGCTGAGCAACCCCGACCGCGTCTGGAACGCGCGCGAACTCATGGCCTACGGCATCTCGAAGCCGCAGGTGAACGCGCCCGGCGTCTCTTTCTCGGCATCGCCGACGAACTTCGACATCGCGGGGCTCGCGGTCGAGCGGGCTACCGGCGAGTCGCTGAGCGACGTCCTCGCCGAGCGGGTGGCGGGTCCCCTGGGTCTCGACGCCACCTCGCTGCCCGCGCCCGCCCCGGCCACTCCCGGCCCGAACCCGTTGACCGGCCACTGGTCGCAGCCCAACGCCGAGGGGGCCTTCGACTGCGCGGCGCCCCTGGAATTCACCGAGATGTCGTCGAGCTACGGGGGAGCGGCATCCGGTGCCGTCACCGACATCGACGACCTCGGGCGCTATGCGCAGGCGCTCGCCACCGGGGCGCTCCTGCCCGCGGACAACGATCGCTTCGCCGCGCCCCTGCCGGTCGGCGGCGATCAGCCGACGTGGTTCACCGCGGCGGGTGGCGCGTATCAGGCCGGATCGCTCATCGGGCAATACGGTTGGACGCCCGGCTACATGGTCGCCGCCTTCGCCGACCCCGAGACCGGCATGTCGGTCGCGGTCGTTCTGAACAACTCCGGCGGCAACAAGATGTCCTCCGCGTGGCTCGCCTGGGAGCTCGCCGCCATCGCGTCGAAGGCCCCCGCCGCCTCGGGCCAGACGATGCCGGAAGCCGGTCTGCCCTGGACAGCCGAGCAGATGCGCGAATCCATCACCGGCAACGCGATCTGCGCGCCGCCCGCCGGATGACGCGTCGATGACCGCACGCGGCGGGCCCGGGTCGGCCGCGGCGCTCGTGCTCGTGGGCCTGGCCTGCCAGGAGGTCGGCGCCTCGTTCGCGGTGATGTTGTTCCCCGAAACGGGTCCGCTCGGCATCGTGATGCTGAGACTGCTCTTCTCGGCCGTGCTGCTGCTCATCATCGCCCGGCCGCGGCTTATGGGGCACACCGGGTACGCGTGGCGCTCGGTCGTCGGATTCGGTGTGGTGCTGGCATCCATGAACGGGCTGTTCTACCTGGCGCTGGAGCGGCTGCCCCTGGGCGTGACCGTGACCATCGAGGTGCTGGGGCCGCTGACGCTGTCGATCCTGACCGCCACGGGCCTGGCGCGGTGGCTCTGGGCGGGGCTCGCGCTCGCCGGAGTGGTCGCGCTCGGTGCGGGTGGATGGGATCGCCTCGACGCGCTCGGTGTCGTCTTCGCGCTCGGCGCCGCCGTGAGCTGGGCGCTTTACATTCTCGCGTCGGCACGCGTGGGACGCGAGTTCCCGCGGCTCGACGGACTCGCTCTGGCGATGGCCGTCGGCGCCGTGATCGCGCTGCCGTTCGGCGTGTGGCAGGCCGGAGGCGCCTTGCTGCGCGTCGACATCCTCGCCCTCGGGGCGGCCGTCGCGCTGCTGTCGTCGACCATCCCGTACGCCCTCGAACTCGTCGCGCTGCGGCGCCTGCCCGCGTCGGCATTCGCGATCCTCATGAGCCTGGGGCCGGCCACCGCCTCGATCGCGGGCTTCCTCCTGCTGAACCAGCACCTGTCGTGGCTCGAGATCGTCGGCATCGCTTTGGTCATCGCGGCCAGCATCGGCGCGGTGCTCGCCGCCGCCCGTCGCGCCGTGGGGGCGCGGCATCCGGGATCCGACGTCGGCGAACCGCTCAGCGAGCCCCTCGGCTGACCGGATGCCACCGCGACGCCGTCGGCGCAAGGGGGCGCCGGAGCCCGACGGTGATCGGGAGGATGACGGCATGAGCGACCACGACGACGACCAGACCCGCGAAGACTTCGACGACGCGGTCAACATGACCGCGAGCGAACTGAAGAAGTGGCTCGACACCGACGAGTCGAAGTCGGTCGGGCAGAAGAAGGACGGCAGCGGGGAGTCGACCGGACACGAGAGCGGGCGTCACATCGTGCGCATCCTCGAGAAGAAGAAGTCCGACCTCACCGACGACGACTACGCGCACATGCGCAAGGTCGTCGGTTACGTGAAGCGGCACAGCGCGCAAAAGCCGAAGGGCGACATCACCGACACCGACTGGCGCTACTCGCTGATGAACTGGGGCAACGACCCGAAGAAGTGACCCGGCGTTCATAGGCGTCGGGGGTACAACGTATTCATGCCCATCATCGACAGTGCCGTCTACGTCGACGGACACCGCATCGAGAACCCCGCGAGCCTCGACCAGACCTTCGAGTACATGGAGGCCCACGGCGGTATGGCGTGGATCGGGCTGCTGCGCCCCTCGCCGGAGGAGCTCGAACGCGTCGCCGCCGAGTTCTCGCTGCACCCGCTCGCGGTCGAGGACGCCCTCGCGGGGCACCAGCGCGCGAAGCTCGAACGCTACGGCGACAACCTCTTCGCCGTGCTCCGGCCCGCACGGTACATCGACGCGAGCGAGACCATCGAGTTCGGCGAATTGCACGTCTTCATCGGAACGGACTACGTCGTCACCGTGCGCCACGCCGAGGTGCCCGACCTCTCGCAGGTGCGGCGCCGCTTGGAGGGCAGCCCCGATCTGCTCGCGCGCGGCCCCGAGGCGGTGCTGTACGCCATCCTCGACGAGGTCGTCGATCAGTACGACCCGGTCGCGCGCGGGCTGCAGAACGACGTCGACGAGATCGAGGACCAGCTCTTCAGCGAGCACGGCGCCGACCTGACCCAGCGCATCTACGAGCTCGCCCGCGAGGTCATCCATTTCCAGCGCGCGGTCGAGCCGCTGCGCGACATGCTCGAGGCCCTGCTGCGCGGCGCCGACAAATACGGCGTCGACCTCGAACTGCAGCGCTCGCTGCGCGACGTGCTCGACCACGCCCTGCGACAGAGCGAGAAGCTGACGGCGCTGCGCGCCATCCTCGACAACGCACTCACGGTCAACGCGACCCTCGTCACCCAACGCCAGACCGAGACCTCGCTCGAGCAGAACGACCAGGTCAAGAAGATCTCGGGCTGGGCGGCGATCCTGTTCGGCCCGTCGTTGGTGGGCGGGATCTACGGCATGAACTTCCAGAACATGCCCGAACTGAGTTGGCAGTACGGCTACCCCATGGCTCTGGGCCTCATGGCCGCGACGTCGTTCGGGCTCTGGCTGACGTTCAAGCGCAAGCACTGGCTCTGATTCCGGATGCCATGAATTCGGCGCGTTCACTGGACAGCGCCTGCGCGAATCGACTGAATAGGGAGGTGAGCGAGAACATCAAGGGCCCGGGCGACGCTGCCGAGCCGATCCACACCTCGACCGTCCAGCTCGAGGACAGCGGTTACCACAAGCGGCTGACGTCGCGTCAGGTGCAGATGATCGCCATCGGCGGTGCCATCGGTACCGGCCTCTTCCTCGGTGCCGGCGGGCGCCTCGCGCAGGCGGGTCCGGCCATCGTGCTGTCGTACGCGGTGTGCGGTCTGTTCGCGTTCTTCATCCTGCGCGCGCTCGGGGAGCTGGTGCTGCACCGTCCGACGTCGGGGTCGTTCGTGTCGTACGCGCGCGAGTTCTTCGGCGAGAAGGCGGCGTTCGTCTCGGGCTGGTTCTACTGGATCAACTGGGCCACGACCACGATGGTCGACATCACCGCGGCCGCGCTCTACATGAACTTCTTCGGTAAGTACGTGCCGTGGATCGCGGCCGTGCCGCAGTGGGTGTGGGCGCTCGCGGCGCTGGTGACGGTGCTGGCCGTGAACCTCGTGTCGGTGAAGGTGTTCGGTGAGCTGGAGTTCTGGTTCGCGCTCATCAAGGTCGCCGCTCTCGTGGCGTTCCTGCTCGTGGGCATCTACTTCGTCATCTTCGGCACGCCCACGGGGGCGCCCACCGGGTTCTCCCTCATCGCCGACAACGGAGGTTTCTTCCCCAACGGCATCCTGCCCGCGATCATCCTCATGCAGGGCGTCGTGTTCGCGTACGCGTCGATCGAGCTCGTCGGCACGGCTGCGGGTGAGACGAAGAACCCCGAGAAGGTGATGCCGCGGGCGATCAACTCGGTCATCTTCCGCGTCGCCGTCTTCTACGTCGGCTCGGTGCTGCTGCTGTCGCTCCTGCTGCCGTTCACGGCGTATTCGGCGGACGAGAGCCCCTTCGTCACGTTCTTCGCCTCGATCGGCGTCCCCGGCGTCGACGTGATCATGAACCTCGTCGTGCTCACCGCCGCCCTGTCGTCGCTGAACGCCGGCCTGTACTCCACGGGACGCATCCTGCGCTCGATGGCGGTCGCGGGCTCGGCGCCGAAGTTCGCCGCGCGTATGAACAAGGCCGGTGTCCCCTACGGCGGCATCGCCATCACCGCCGTGGTGGCGCTGCTGGGCGTCGTCATCAACTTCGTGGCCCCGACCGACGCGTTCGAGACCGTGCTGAACGTCGCCGCCGTCGGCATCCTCGTCACCTGGGCGACCATCATCCTGTGCCAGATGAAGTTCAAGCGGCTGGCCGATCGGGGCGAGCTCGTCCGACCGGCGTTCCGTCTGTTCTGGGCGCCCTACACCGGGTACCTGACGCTGGTGTTCCTGGCGGTGGTGCTCGTGCTCGTGTTCATCGACTCGCCCGCGACGCTGCTCGTGGCCGTGCTGGCGAGCATCGCCATCACGATCGGGTGGTTCGCGTGCCGCAAGCGCATCGCCGAGCTCGCCGCCGAGCGCGAGGGCTACACGGGTGCCGTCCCGGTGGTGCCGAGCCCCTTCCCGAAGCCGCGCGACAAGAAGGACTGACCTTCCCCGCCTCGCAGGCCGGCGTTGAGTGTCCAAGACGCCCGGACGGTTTTCGATTCCGTCCGGGTGTTCTGGACACTCACGGTGAGGCGGGGAGGTGCGCCCGCCGGGTCAGGCGTCCCACGCCCAGCCGCAGTACGCCTCGGCGAGGTACGCGCGTCCGTGCGCGGACTCGACGACGGTGCGCAGCTCGCCGAGCTGGCGGCGGCGGTCGAAGTCCGTGGCATCCGGGGCGACGTGGAGCAGGTTCGTCATCCACCACGAGAAGTGCTGGGCCTTCCAGATGCGCCGGCTCGCCGTCTCGGGATAGGCGCCGAGCGGGCGCTCGTCGCCGCGCAGCAGCAGGGCGTCGAGGGCGGCGGCGAGCAGGCGCACGTCGGCGATCGCGAGGTTCATCCCCTTCGCGCCGGTGGGCGGCACGGTGTGAGCGGCGTCACCGACGAGCGCGATCCGGCCGCGGCGCAGCTCATGCGCGACGAAGCTGCGGAAGCGGAGGACGTCGCGCTGGAAGATCGGCCCCTGCTTCAGCTCGGTGCCCGGCACGCGCTTCTGCAGTTCGTCCCAGAGCTGCGCCTCGCTGAAGGCGGCGGTGTCGGTGTCGGGGTCGCACTGGAAGTACATGCGCTGCACCGTCGCGGAACGCTGGCTGACGAGCGCGAAGCCGTCGGGGGAGTTGCTGTAGATGAGCTCCTCGCTGCTGGGCGGGGCCTCGCACAGGATGCCGAACCACGCGAAGGGGTACTCGCGGAAGTATCCGCCCTGGCTCGACCCGGTGACGGCGGCGCGGGCGACGCTGCGCGAGCCGTCGGAGCCGACGACGAACTCGGCCTCGATCGTGAACGGTCGGCCCTCGGCATCGCGGGCGATGACCCGGGGGCGGTCGCCGTCTTCGACCCGTTCGGCGGTGACCCCGAAGCGCAGGTCCTGCCCAGCCGCGAGGCGCGCGGCGATGAGATCCTTCAGCACCTCGTGCTGCGGGTACAGCCAGACGGCGCGTCCGACCGTCTCGGCGAAGTCGATGCGGTGGCCCTCGCCCTCGAAGCGCAGCTCGATGCCGTCGTGGCGGTGGCCGACGGTGCGGGCGCGCGAGGCGGGGCCGATCGTGTCGAGGAGCTCGACCGTGCCCTGCTCGAGGATGCCGGCGCGGATGGTGCTCTCGATCTCGTCGCGCGTGCGTCGGTCGATGACGATCGACTCGATACCGGACTGCGCGAGCAGGTGCGACAGCAGAAGGCCTGCGGGGCCCGCGCCGACGATGGCGACGCGGGTGCGGACGGTGGTGGTCATGGGCGTCTCCTTCGACGTGGCTCCGGTCGATCGTCGCCCTCTCGCCGCCCTCGCCGCCCCGTCTTTCCCATTGATCAGGAACCACCCTGCCCCGCGTGAGTCGCCAGTTCTTGTCGCTTGGGGGCCCCCGCAAGCGACAAAAGTTGGCGACTCACGCGGGGGTCAGCGGCGATAGCCCAGGGCGCGCTCGGTGTCGCGGGCGGAGCGGTGCAGCTCGACGAGGGCGAACTGGGTCTCGGCGTCGCGGGGCAGCACCACCGACAGCGCCGCGATCACCGCGCCGGTCTCGTCGCGGACGGGAACGGCGACGCCGGTCGACACCTCGTCGACGTAGCCGGGTGCGACGACACGGCCGAGCGTGCGGATCTCGGCGAGCGTGCGCCGCAGAGCCGCCGGATCGACGATGGTCTCGGGCGTCACGGCCCGGAGGGGGCCGGAGAGGACGCGTTCCTGTAGGTCGCGCGACGCGAAGGCCAGCAGAACGAGTCCCGACGACGAGGCATGGACGGGGAGACGCCCCGCGACGCGGGTGATGTTGGCGCCGGAGTCGGGGGCGCTGAGGCGCTCGAGGAACAGCGCCTCGTCGTGCTCGAGGATCGCCAGTTGCGTGTGCTCTCGCACGCGCTGCTGCACGCGTTCCATGTAAGGCAGCGCGGCCTGCCGCAGCCGCAGCGCGTGCGAGGAGCGGGTCGCGAGTTCCCACAGGCGCATTCCCACGCGCACCCGGCGTTCCTCGTCGCGCTCGAGGAGGCCGGCATCCACCAGCTCGTTCACGATCCGGTGCGCCGACGAGCTCGGCAGGCCCGCGCGTCGGCCGATGTCCGCTGTCGTCTGAGCCGTGCGGGTGGGCGTGAAGGTCTCGAGGATGCGCACGAGGCGGTCGGTCACCGAGTCGCCGGAGGGGGAGTTCGCCACGGACCCAGGATGCCACGACTCCCATTGAGCGGGAACGGTCGGCCCCGTCGGAGCGCGGTGTCGGAGCATGGAGGGGTCGAAGGAGACCCGATGACGAACACCCCCGCCGCCGCGCCCGAATCGCTGCTGGCCGCACCCGATCAGGCGACGCAGGACGACATCGTCCGCGAGATCCGCGCCCTGCACGCGCAGCTCGATGCGCGCGATGCGGCCGGAGAAGACGTCCCCGCGACCGCGCACGACTTCCCCGCGTACCGGTCGAGCGTGCTGCGGCATCCGACGAAGAACCCGAAGCTCGTCGACCCCGAGACCATCGAGCTGTTCTCGCCGGCATTCGGGCAGCGCGACGTCGCCGCGATCGAGTCCGACCTCACCCTGCAGCACGCGGGCGAACCGTTGGGCGAGCGGATGAGCGTGCAGGGCCGCCTGCTCGACTCCTGGGGGCGCCCGCTGGCGAACCAGCTCATCGAGATCTGGCAGGCGAACTCCGCGGGGCGCTACATCCACCAGCGCGACCAGCATCCGGCACCGCTCGACCCCAACTTCACCGGGGCCGGTCGTGCGGTGACCGACGACGACGGCTACTACCGCTTCACGACGATCAAGCCCGGCCCGTACCCGTGGAAGAACCATCGCAACGCGTGGCGTCCGGCGCACATCCACTTCTCGGTGTTCGGCTCGTCGTTCACGCAGCGCCTGGTGACCCAGATGTACTTCCCGGGCGACCCGCTGTTCGCGCTCGACCCGATCTACAACAGCATCCACCGGCAGAAGGACCGCGACGCCCTCGTCGGCGTCTACGACCACGACCTCACCTCGCCCGAATGGGCGACGGGGTATCGCTTCGACATCGTCGTGGACGGCCCCGACGCGACCTACTTCGAGCCGGAGGGCGAGTGACATGACGACGACATCGGCCCGTGACGTGGTCCCTGAGCCTGTCGAAGGGCGAGCAGGAGGGCGACGAGTGATCCCCGCCAAGACGCACCGCGCGACCCCCGGCCAGACGGTCGGCCCCTTCTTCGCCTACGGCCTGGAGTATGCGAAACAGCACGAGGTCGTCTTCCCGCACTCGCCGGGCGCGATCCTGCTCTTGGGCACCGTGTCGGACGGCGCGGGAGCGCCCATCCCCGACGCGCTGATCGAGATCTTCGGAGCGGATGCCGATGGCTCGGTGCCGCGCGCGCGGGGCGCGTTCCGCCGCGACAATCACACGTTCACCGGCTTCGGTCGCGCCTTCACCGACGACGAGGGGCAGTACGAGTTCTGGACGCGGACACCCGGCGGCATCCAGGGTCGACCCGGATTCTTCGCCGCGATCGTGTTCGCGCGTGGCCTGCCCGACAAGCTGCACACCCGGATCTACGTCCCGGACGACGCCGCGGCGCTCGCCGCCGATCCGTTGCTGTCGGCGCTCGACGAGGACGAGCGCGCTACCCTCGTCGCGATCCGCACGCCCGAGGGGCACCTGCGCCACGACATCCGGCTGCAGGGCGAGAAAGAGACGGTGTTCCTTGCGTTCTGATCCTCCCGCCGTGATCGACACCGGCCTGCTCTCCCCGGTGACGGCCGGACACGACCTGCTCGTGTCGGACGGGTTCGTGCTGGGCGCGCTGGTGCGGGCGGAGTGCGCCCTGGTGGCGGCCTACGTCGAGCTGGGGGTCGCGCCTCGCGAGGCGCAGAACGTCATCGATTGGACCTTCGGCATCCAGGAGAAGTACGGCTCGCCGGCGGCCGGTCTCGACACCGATCGCCTGATCGTCGAGGCCGTGCGCGGCGGCAATCCCGTGATCCCGCTCGTGGGGATGCTGAAGGAGAAGGTGCCGGCCGAGCATCGCTCATGGATCCACCGCGGCGCGACGAGTCAGGACATCCTCGACACCGCGCTGATGATGGTCGCGCAGCGCGCCATGGACCAGGTGCGCTCGTCGCTGCGCATCGCCGGTCAGCGCGCGCGGGAGCTCGCCGTCGCCCACGCCGACGCGGTGGCACCCGCCCGTACGCTGACGCAGCACGCCGTGCCCACGACCGTCGGCGCGCGGGCGGCGACCTGGGCCCGGGGGATCGAGCGCGCCTCGACGTGTCTGGACGCCCTGTCGTACCCGGCACAGCTCGGCGGAGCCGCGGGGACCCTCGCCTCGTTCGTCGAGATCACCGGATCGCCGGAGACGGCGGCGGCTCTCCCCGCCACCTACGCCCGAGTCCTCGGTCTCGATGCTCCCGACGGCCCATGGCACGTGACACGGTGGCCCGTCACCGAGCTCGGCGACGCGCTCGTGCAGGCGCTCGACGCCCTCGGCAAGTTCGCCGCCGACGTCGCGACGCTCAGCCGCACCGAGATCGGCGAGGTCGCGGAGGGCGCGGGCGGCGGCTCCTCGGCCATGCCGCAGAAGCAGAACCCGGTCGAGGCGGTGCTGATCCGCTCCGCCGCCCTGCGCGCGCCCGGACTCGCCGCGACGCTGCACCTCGCGGCATCCCTCGCCGTCGACGAACGACCCGACGGCGCGTGGCATGCCGAGTGGCCGACGCTGCGCGAGCTGCTGCGGCTGGCCCTCGGGGCCACGCGGCACGCGGCCTCGCTCGCCTCGCACCTGCGGATCGACGTGGATGCCGCCGCGCGCAACGCCGGAGCGACCGGCGGGCGTCTGGTGAGCGAGCGTCTGCGGGGCGTGCTCGTGCCGCTCATCGGGGCCGAGCGCTTCACCGAGCTGCTCGCCGGGGACGACGACCTGGCCGTGCGGCTGCGCGCGCTGCCCGAGGCCGCGGATCTCGACGTCGATGCTCTGCTCGACCCGCGCGCGTACGTGGGTCTGGCGCCGCGACTGGCTCGCGGCGACTCGGGGGCGGAGGCGGACGCATGAGCCTCGTCGCGCTGACCGCGCCGATCGGACCGGACGAGGCACCGCTCGTCGTGCTCGGCCCCTCCCTCGGCACGTCCACGATCCTCTGGGACGACGTCGTGCCGGTCCTCGCCGACGAGTACCGGGTCGTGGCATGGGACCTCCCCGGACACGGCGCCGGCCCCGTCGCGCGCGAGCCGTTCACGGTCGCCGATCTCGCGGATGCCGTGGCGGCGGCCGTCGGCGACGACACGTTCTTCTACGCCGGGGTCTCGCTGGGCGGAGCCACCGGGCTGGAGCTGGCGCTGCGTCACGGCAGTCGGGTGCGGGCCGCCGCGATCGTGGCATCCGGGGCCCAGCTCGGCGATCCCGACGCGTGGGCAGAACGAGCCGCGCAGGCGCGGAGCCAGAGCACGTCGAGCCTCATCGTCGCCTCGGCTCAGCGCTGGTTCGCACCCGAGTCGATGGCCCGCCGCCCCGACCTCAGCGGTCGGTTGCTGCACGCGCTGCAGGATGCCGACGACGACAGCTACGCCCGCTGCTGCGAGGCGCTCGCCGCGTACGACGTGCGTGCCGACCTCGGCGCGATCGACGTGCCCGTGCTCGCCGCCTGGGGTGCGTTCGACGCGGTCGCCCCCGAAGCCAAGGCCGTCGAGATCGCCGAGGGCGTGCGCGACGGCCGGATCGCGCGGATCGACGACGCGGGGCACCTGCCGCCCGCGGAACACCCCGAGGCCGTGGCGTCGCTGCTGCGGTCGTTCTTCGCTTCCATCACCCGAGGAGACGCCTGATGGCCACCGACCAGGAGCGCTACGACCAGGGCATGGCCGTGCGCCGTGCCGTGCTGTCGGACGCGCACGTGGACCGTGCGACCGCTGCCGCGACCGACCTGACCGCCGACTGGCAGGACTTCATCACCCGGGTCGCGTGGGGCGATGTGTGGTCGCGGCCCGGACTCGACCGTCGGTCGCGGTCGATCGCGGTGCTGAGCTCGCTCATCGCGCACGGCCACCAGGAAGAGCTCGCGATGCACCTGCGGGCGGCGCTGCGCAACGGGCTCACGATCGACGAGATCCGCGAGGTCATCCTGCAGTCGGCCGTCTACTCCGGCGTGCCCGCGGCCAACACGGCCTTCCGCATCGCCGCCGAGGTGTTCGGGTCGGAGGGGGACGCGTGATCGACAAGGTCGTGGCCGACGTCGCGGCGGCGGTCGCCGGCATCCAGGACGGATCCACGGTGATGATCGGCGGCTTCGGTCGCGCAGGGCAGCCGGTTGAGCTGATCGATGCGCTCATCGCGCACGGCGCTTCGGGCCTCACCGTCGTCAACAACAACGCCGGTAACGGCGACACGGGTCTGGCCGCGCTGCTCGCGGCGGGGCGGGTGCGCAAGATGATCTGCTCGTTCCCACGGCAGAGCGACTCGTGGGTGTTCGACGGGCTCTATCGCGACGGCAAGGTGGAGCTCGAGCTGGTTCCGCAGGGCAACCTCGCCGAGCGCATCCGTGCGGCCGGGGCGGGGATCGGCGGGTTCTTCACGCCGACGGGGTTCGGGACGCAGCTTGCCGAGGGCAAGGAGACGCGGCGCATCGACGGGCGCGACTACGTGCTCGAGTATCCGATCCGTGCCGACGTGGCGTTGATCAGCGCACGTGCCGCAGACCGGTGGGGCAACCTCGTCTATCGCGAGACGGCGCGGAACTTCGGACCGATCATGGCGGCCGCGGCGGCGACGACGGTCGTGCAGGTCGACGAGATCGTCGAACTCGGTTCCCTGGACCCCGAGGCCGTCGTGACGCCGGGGATCTACGTCGACCGAGTGGTCGCGGTGGGGGAGCGGCGGTGGCTGCGCGACGGCGCGTTCGTCGGCGGTGTCGACATCGAGGGCCGGGCTCTGGCATCCGAGGAGGAGAAGTGACCACTCGCATCTCGCGGCGCGATCTCGCCGCCCGTGTGGCATCCGACATCCCCGAAGGGGCCGTGGTCAACCTCGGCATCGGGGCGCCTACGCTGGTCGCCGACTATCTGCCCGAGGGTCTCGAGATCGTGCTGCACACCGAGAACGGGATGCTCGGCATGGGGCCGGCGCCCGAGCGCGGCCGGGTCGATCCCGACCTCATCAATGCCGGGAAGCAGCCCGTCACCGCGCTCGCCGGGGCGGCGTACTTCCATCACGCGGACTCGTTCGCGATGATGCGCGGCGGCCACCTCGACGTGTGCGTCCTGGGGGCGTTCCAGGTGTCGGCCGGGGGCGACCTCGCCAACTGGTCGACCGGGGAGCCCGGCGCGATCCCGGCGGTGGGCGGGGCGATGGACCTCGCGATCGGCGCCAAGGACGTCTACGTGATGACCGACCTGCTGACCAAGGGTGGGGAGCCGAAGCTCGTGGCGGCGTGCACGTATCCGTTGACCGGCGTCGGCTGCGTCTCGCGGGTCTACACCGACCACGGCGTCTTCGACGTGACGCCCGACGGCTTCCGTGTACGTGAGCTGTTCGGGGACAACACGCACGCCGAGATCTCGGCCCTGCTCGACCTGGACCTGGAGGTCTGACATGCCCGCATCCTTCGTCTACGACGCCGTCCGCACCCCCTTCGCGCGGCACGGCAAAGCCTTCGCCGATGTGCGCCCCGACGATCTCGCCGCCACGGTCATGGCATCCATCGTCGAACGCACCGGGATCGACCCGGCCCGGATCGAAGACGTGATCTTCGGTGACGCGAACCAGGCCGGCGAGGACAACCGCAACGTCGCACGGTTCGGTGCGCTGCTGGCGGGCTTTCCGTCGTCGGTGCCCGGGACGACGATCAACCGCCTGTGCGGCTCGTCTCTGGATGCCGTGATCCAGGGCTCGCGCGCGATCGAGGCCGGCGACGCCGAGGTGATCCTGGCCGGCGGTGTCGAGTCGATGACGCGCGCTCCGTTCGTGGTGGAGAAGAGCCCGCGGCCGTTCCCCGCGGCGAACCAGACGATGTGGAACACCTCGATCGGGTGGCGCATGACCAACCCTCGGCTGCGGAAGGACTGGACGATCTCGAACGGCGAGAGCGCCGAGAAGCTCGCCGAGATCTACGACATCTCCCGTGCGGACCAGGACGCCTTCGCAGCGCGCAGCCACCGTCTCGCGGCGGCCGCCTGGGCCGAGGGGCGCTTCGCTGACGAGATCGTGCAGGTCGAGGGGCACGAGCTCGCGCGCGACGAGGGCATCCGTGACGACTCGACCGCCGAGGTGCTGGCGGGGCTGCGTCCGGCGTTCCGCGCCGGTGGGACCGTCACCGCGGGGAACTCCTCACCGATCAACGACGGGGCGTCGGCGGTGCTGCTGGGGGCGGAGGGGATTCTGGATGCCGAGCCCCTCGCGCGCATCGCCGGGCGGGCGGCGTTCGGCAACGACCCCGACGTGTTCGGTGTCGCGCCGGTCGAGGCCGCCAACCGTGCGCTGGCGCGTGCCGGGCGGACGTGGGACGACGTGACCTTCGTCGAGCTGAATGAGGCGTTCGCTTCGCAGACTCTCGCGTGCGCGAAGCTGTGGACAGAGCTCGACCCGGCGAAGCTCAACGAGAACGGCGGGGCGATCGCGATCGGTCACCCGCTCGGGGCGTCGGGCGGGCGCATCATCGCCCGCGCCGCACACGAGCTGAAGCGTCGCGGGGGCGGGGTGGCGGTGGCCGCGATCTGCATCGGGGTGGGTCAGGGGCTCGCGGTCGTTCTGGAGCGGTGAGGCGTTCCGAGCCCCGGGCTCGTCACCGCCGCGTGTGTCAGGCTCGCGCGGAGGAACGGTGGAACGGGCAGCCCGACGGTGCGTCCGCGGGGCGGATGCGTCCGCCGGAGCGGGGCTTGGTCGGCATCCGTCTGCGGTTCACCTCGAGGCCGCGGCCGCTGATGCGGATGCGCGGATCGCTGAGGGCGGCGATGGCCGTCGCCAATCCCGCGATGGCGAGTTTCTCGCCGGGGCAGCGGTGTCCGGTCGCGACGTCGGCGCCGCCGTGGGGCACGAACGCGGTCAGCGTTTCGTAGTCGTCGACGTCGCGGAAGCGTTCGGGGTCGAAGCGCGACGGGTGCTCCCACTCGTGGGCGTCGGTGTCGGTGCCGAGGATGTCGAGCAGGACGCGGCCGCCTGCCGCGACGCGCTTTCCGTCGAGCTCGATGTCGGTGTGAGCCCACGCCGGCAGCATCGGCACGAACGGGGCAGCGCGACGGATCTCCTGCGCGAACATCGTCGCGAGGTCTCCGCCGACGAGCGTGCCACGCTCGGCCGTCTCAACGGCGATGCGCTCGCGCCAGTCGGGCCGGTCGTGCAGCTCCTTCGCGGCGAACGCGACGAAACGGGCGACGGCGATCATCGGGCGGAAGCTGTTCTGCAGTTCGACGCCGGCCTGGCGGGCACTGAGGAGCTGACCGTCGCGATCGCGGTGGTTCGCCCACGCCTGGAGCGCGGTTCCCGCGGCGGGATTCAGGGTTCCGGCGCGCACGGCGTGGATCAGTTCGGCGGCGTGCCGATCCGACCAGTGGCGGTTCAGGAGCGCGAACAGGTACTCGGGCGAGTAGGGGACGCCGAACCCGTCGACGATCTGCGCCTGGCGTCTCGCCCAGCGGGTCTGCGCGGCGGGGGTGCCCGGGATGCCGGCCCACCGCATGATCGCACGGCCCAGCGCTCCGACGGCAGCGTCGTAGGCCGTGCGGTCGCCACCCGCGACCCACGCGTCGAGTTCTTCGCGCCACTGCCGGTCGAGGTCGGGCAGCAGCCGCTGCACCTCGGCGTCGTCGTACAGCACGTCGACGAAGGTCGCTTTGCGGTGGCGGTGGTCGGCGCCGTCGAGGCTGTGCACCGAGCCGTGACCGAAGAGCGACTCCTGGATGAAGCTTGGCATCGCGCCGTGTCGACGCGTGCGCGTCTCGTCGTAGAACAGACGCACGCCCTCTTCGCCGCGAACGAGCAACGCTTCGCGACCGAGCAGCCGGAACGGTACGGCGCGGGCGCCGCGATCGGCTCGGCGCCAGACGTGGCCCGCGAATCCGTATCCGCGGAGGAGGAGGGAGAGCGAGTCGTCACGGAGGACGGCGAGGGGGGATGCCATGCCCGCCACGGTTTCACGGACCTCCCGGGCACGCCGAGGGGGAGGCGCGCAGAAAGGGTGTGTGGTACCGGACGGGGATGTTCCTGGGGATGCGGGGGCGAGGAGCGGTGATGGGGTCTGAGGGTGCGTGGAGGTCTCGCTCCCACGCGCGCGGGGCGGTGGGGTGGCTCGTGGACGGCATGGGGCTGCCGTCCGTGGCACACCGATCGTCCGGGGGAACGGGACCCTCGACGCCCGGAACGGACGCGTCGCGATGGGAGCCCCGCCTAGAAGGGCGCGGGTTCTCGATCCCGAGGGTGAGGTGGCGTCGGTGGTTCGTCGGTGATGAATCGCACGGCCGGCGCATAGGGCAGAGGGTGGTCGGTGTAGATCCGTCCCGTAGGTGAGGTGAACTCGATCACCCCGCCGGGCAGTTGCCTCACCTGCCACCGGGTGAACTGCTTCTGGGTGTGGTGTCTTTGGCAGAAGTGGCAGAGATTGCACACGTGCGTCTTGCCGCCGAGGGCGTAGTCCAAATTGTGGTCCACCTCACACCGCACGGCGGGGGCGGTGCAGCCGGGCCACCGGCAGTGCCGGTCGCGGGCGCGGAGGTACCGGTCGATCGCTGCCGTCCGCTGATACGAGTCGGTGCACAGCACGGCGCCGGTGACGGGGTTAGTGATGACCCGATCCCAGGGCACTTTCGTCGCCTCGGCCAGCTGTCGGGCGGTGTCGATATCGATGGGTCCGTGCCCGACGAGTTCCGCGGGGTCGATGTTCTCCCGCGCCGGGTCGAGGACCGACAGAGCGGGGACGACGACCTGCACCCGGGCGCGGATGGCGCCGAGGGCGCCGGGTCCGTCGTCGGTACGGGTGGGGTCTGCGCCGGGCGCCGCGGTGAGGAGCAGGTCGGCGAGGATGTCGGCTCGGACCTGGTCGGTGCTGCGAACATCGGCGGCGGCCAGGGCTGCGCCTGCACCTGGGGTGGCGGCGACGGTCGCGGTCCCGGCGGCGGTCGCGTTGCGCTCCTGCACGTCGAGGGCGCCGGCCGTTTCCCGTTCCGGCCGTTCGTCGGAACCGTCGCCGCAGCGGTCGATCCCGAACGCGGCGCCGCTGCCGACCGGCTGGCCTGAATCGTACGACGATGTGCCTCTGGCACCCGCCGAGACCGCCGAACCGAGCTTGTCACGCGCATCGATCAGCGCCCGCGACTGCTGCGTCAACCGGTCGTAGATCCCCACCGCGAGGACCGTCGGGAGGGTGGCGATCAGATCGGACATCCCGTTCTCGCCCCGCACCACCCGGACGCACCGTTCTTCCCGGCCCCGCTGATGCCGCTCGGTGATCGTCGTTGGTTGCAGACGTTCCGCTAAAGTCGTCAACCGCGCCCGCAGGCGCCCGGGGCTCAGTCCTTCGGCGGTGGCGACGGCGAGGACGTCGAACTCCGCACGCTTATCGACGGGCACCGGGGTGCCGGCATCCACGATCGCTTGCACGTGGGCCCGGGACAGCGCTCCCGCCTCCCACGCGTCGACCGTCGCCGGGAAGTGATCGACGAGCGTCAGTGCCTTGCCGATCTGCGCCTGCACCGACCGATCCGACACGCACCCCGCGGCCGCGATCTCCGACGCCACCTCGCGCAGCGCCATCTCCGCCGCCCGGGACGACGCCCGCTGCCCCGCCATGACATCGAGCGCGAGACGACCCGCCCGGGCCAGCGCCCGGGTCTTGCGGGCCTCGGCGGTCGAGAGGACGGCATCCGCATCGAGGACCTCGCCGAGCACGACCGCGAGCGGGTCGGCCCCGCCGGGTGGTAGGGGTGGAGGTGTCGGAAAGCTCATGCAGGCATGCTAGCTCGAACCTCCGACATTGACACCCTGATCGGGACTTTCTGTGGATAGATCGAGCGGTATGGCGCCTGGGGAGGAATGGTCACGACGGCCATGACCGGTCTGAGCGTCAACGGCCTGAGCGTCAACGGTCCGGCATTGATGCGATCCAACGTCCCCGGGCCTTCAGTGGCCGGAGAGCGCCGGGACCCCCGCGTCGGCCCGAGCGCACCCACGCCCCGGATAATTGACCGATGGAACCCTGGGAGATGCGGGAGTGGTTCGGCGACTTCCTCGATGCCCTCAATCGGCACGACCTCGACGATCTGGGGGGCTTCCTCGACCCGGCGGTCCGACGGGCACATCTCCCGGCCGGCGCCGACGCGTGGCTGGACGATTACGCCGACCTGCTGCACGGATTCCCCGACTGGCAATGGAAACGCATCCAGGTCCTCGTCGAGGACGACCGACTCGCGGTGCATCTGCGCGGCGGCGGAACCCATACGGGACGATTCGCGCACTCGACAGCGACGCGGGCGCGCGTGAGCATCGCGTCGTTCGCGATGTATCGGATCGTCGGTGGGCGCATCGTGGAGGCCAGCGGAACGGACGACGCCGCGCAGATCCGCGCAGCCATCGGCTGACGCGGGCACTGAGCGATCCGCTGACCCGGCGTGCGCCGAACTGCGCGATCTGTCAAGGCCGGCTCGATGTCGGAGGGCGCGGGTACGGTCGCTCGTGCCCGTTTCCATCTCGGGCAGAAGGAGAGGCGAGCATGATGTCTCCCGATCGCCCCGGCGCCGGAGTCGTGTGGGCGCGCGTCGAAGAGGGCTTCCACGTGGGCAGCCAGAACGGGGTCTTCCTCGGCTACATCGACCGCCAGCCCGGCGGTGCATTCCTGGCCTACGACGGCCGGTCCCGAATGGTGGGGCGTTTCGAGGCCCTGACCGCGGCGATGGCCGCCGTCACCAACGGACAGCCGCCCCAGGAGGCCGAGATCACCCTCACCGAGGTCCGCGTTCCCGCCCCGCGCACCGTCGACGGCGGGAAGGTCTCGTGAACGCGCCGCTGGTCTCGGTCGCCTACGTCAGCACGGCGACGCAGCCGTTCGACGACGCGAGCCTGAGCGACCTGCTCGCACAGAGCCGGCGGTCCAACCACGAGCACGACCTCACGGGGATGCTGCTGTACCGCCGGGGACGCTTCTTCCAGGTGCTCGAGGGGCCGAAGGATGCCGTTGACGAGCTCATGGCGAAGATCGGTGCCGACGAGCGTCACACCGACGTGCGGATCCTCCTGGAGGAGCGGCTCGACGAGCGCCGGTTCGAGGAGTGGACGATGGGTTTCGAGCCGATCGGCATCCCCTCGACTCCTCTTCCCGAAGGGTTCCGTGACACCTTCGACGATCTCGAGTCGGACGACGATGACGCGAGCATCCGGGCGGTGCGGGAGCTGACCGTGTGGTTCCGCGCCCGCACCTCGACGGAGAGCTGACCGCCCTTCAGGAGAGCCCGCGGACGTCGGGCATCGCACGGCGACCGAGCCGTCAACCCCGTCGTCTGCCGCTGTGATGGGCGCCTACGGTGCCCTCTCCGAACAGAAGGGCACTCCATGACGACCGCACTCGCACTCAACTGCACGCTCAAGCCGGGGGACGCACCCTCGAGCACCGACAAGCTCCTCCGGGAGGTCGCGGCGCAGCTCGCGCACCACGACATCGCGACCGAGGTGGTGCGCGTGGTCGATCACGATGTCCGTCCCGGCGTCGAGAAGGACATGGGTGAGGGCGACGCCTGGCCGCAGCTGCGGGCGAAGATCCTCGCGGCCGACATCCTCGTCTTCGGTACTCCGACCTGGGTGGGCCACATGTCGTCGGTCGCGCAACGCGTTCTCGAGCGGCTCGACGCCGAACTCGGCGAGACCGACGACGACGGCCGCCCGATCCTCTTCGGCAAGGTCGCCGTCGTCGCCGTCGTGGGTAACGAGGACGGCGCGCACAAGATCGCCGCCGACCTGTTCCAGGCGCTCAACGACGTCGGCTTCACCGTCCCCGCGCAAGGCGCCACGTACTGGAACGGCGAGGCGATGCAGGGTGGGGATTACATCGACCTCGACGAGACGCCCGCACCGGTCGCGGCCACCAATGCCACTGTCGCCGCCAACGCTGCGCATCTCGCCCACGTGCTGGAGATCTCGGACTATCCGGCGTGACCCCATCGGCCGCGCGGGTCGGGCGGCGCCGGCCCCGGCCTCCGCGCCGACCGACACCGCGACCGGCCGAGCGCCGGAGGCGCGATAGCGTCACCGCATGACCTCGAGCCCCGTCCCCGTTGCGGCCGACCCCCGCGCGCGAGCGATCGCGCGCATCGTCGCCGGTGTTCTCGTGCTCGCCGTCGTGCTCCACGCCTTCTCGCTCCGTATCGCCGTGGGCGACGGCAACCCGTTCGACTTCTTCGGCTACTTCACGAACCAGACGAGCACCCTCACCGCACTCGTCCTGATCGCCGTCGGTGCGACCGGCGCCGCGCGCCGGGCCGTGCCGACGTGGCTCGCCATCGGCTGGGGCGTCGGCGCTGCGTGCCTGATCGTCGTGGCCGTGGTCTACAACGGGCTCGTCCCTGGCACCGGATCGGCGCCACCCTGGGTGAGTGGCATCCTGCACGTGGTCTTCCCCGTGCTCGTCGTCGTCGACGTCGCCACGGCCCGTGATCGCCCGCGGCTCGCGTGGCGGTGGCTCGGATGGGTGCTGCCCTACCCGCTCGTGTGGATCACCGTCGTTCTCGTGCGCGGGGTGACCGACGGCTGGGTTCCGTACGGTTTCCTGCTTCCCGAGCGCGGGCTCGCCTCGCTCGTGCTGCACGTCGCGGGCATCCTCGCTCTGCTCGTGCTCGCGGCCACCGGGGTGTGGGCGCTCACCCGGATCCGGATGCCGCTGCCGCGACCGTCGGCTTCTCGTCGCGGCCGCTAGAGCGGGGGATCGAGCGCGCGGAGCGCGGCATCCATCTCTTCGGCCATGTGGGCGTAGCCGGTGTCGTTCGGGTGGAGTCCATCGCCCGCCATCCAGCTGTCGGCCGCGTCGGCGTAGTGGCCGTCCAGCCACCGGCTGGCGCCGACGATGTGGTCGGCGTCGATCCGGGCCGCCGCGTCGGCGACCCATCCGGCGATGACGTCGACCGACGCAGGGCGGTCGGCGGTGTACCAGAACGGTTCGACGACCACGATGCGCGCGCCGGGGAGTCCGTCGCGCAGGCGCTGCAAATCGCTGTCGATGGTCCGATGGATGCGGTCGGCGGCGCTGTCGTAGCTGAAGTTGTCGTTCAGGCCCATCGTGACGAAGACGATGTCGGGGTCGTCGGCGATGATCTGCGCGGGGATGTCGTCGAGCCCGGGCCCCATGCGGTCGCGTCGATTGACGAAGCCCAGGCCGTTCTCGCTGCGGTTGATCTCCTGCCACCCGCGCGCGGCCGAGACGATGGTCGACCAGCGCTTCTCCGAGGAGCTCGCACCCGTGCCCCGCGTGTACGAGTCGCCGTAGAAGGCGACGACCCGGCCGTCGCCGGTCGTCGCGGGCGCCGCGTCGGTCGCGCAGCCGGTCACGCCGAGGAGGAGGGATGCCGCGACCACGAGGCCGAGGATCCGTCGCGCACGCATGAGCCCATTCTCACCCGCCCCGGAACCGCTGGGTCGGTGGTGCGAGCATCCGGTCGGGCCGGGTCGGGTGCGCGACCATCCGATCGGGCCCCCGACTTACGGCGTGGGCGGCTGCGCGGAGGCGGCGAGACGAGCGACGTGGCGAGAGATGCGCGCGGCGCGCAACGTATGGGTGGACGCCGTCACGATCGGATGCAGCACCGAATACCGCTCCGTCTTGCCCAGGGCCTCGAACGCGCGCGCCGCGGCGGGCTCGTCGTCGAGCGCCGCCCGCAGGTCGGCGGGCACCTCGATCGTGGCCGACCCGGCGTAGGCCCGTTCCCAGCGACCGTCCGCCTGCGCGCGGGCGATCTCGGCGGCCCCGCGCGGGCGCATCCGGCCCTCCTCGACGAGCCGGGCGACGAGGTCGACGTTTCGCGTGGACCACAGGGACCGGGCACGGCGCGGCGTGAAGTGCTGGCGGAAGGTCACGGCATCCCGGGACTGCTTTCGGCCGTCGATCCAGCCGCTGCACAGCGCCTCGTCGAGGGCCTGCGCGTACGTCAGTGTCGTCGGCTCGGTCGTGCCCTTCTTGGCGAGCACCAGCCAGACCCCGTCGCTGTCGTCCTCGTTCGCGTCGAGCCAGTCTCGCCAGTGCACTGCGTCGGCGACGGTCAGTTCCGGTGGTTCCGCCATGGTCGTCCTCCCACGTCGGACACTAGCGCGTGGGCCCTATCGGATGCGGCGACGCATTGGCAAGCGGCCTGTCCCCGGTCCCCGCCCCCGCCACGATGGGCGGATGCGATGTGTGACGTACGCCGGTGAGACCGTGACCACGACCGACGACGTCGCGGAGGCGCTCGTGCAGCTCACCGCGTCGATCGCGGCGGACGGACAGGCCGAGGCGGTCAGCATCCCGATCGTCACCTCCGACGGGGAGATCGAGGAGGCCGAGCTCGTCATCGGCGTCGGCAACGACGTGCTCAGCGCCCCCGCCGACGACTGGAGCGGCGACGAACCCGACTTCGCGCCGGCCGCGGAGGAGCTCCGCCGGCACAAGCGCTTCCCGCAGGCTCCCGCGATCGCGCACGAGCAGACGGTGGACACCGACAACCCCGACGCGTTCTGGGATCCCGACCTCGAGGGCTTCACCCGCGCCTGACCCCCCGCATCTCCGGGGGGAGCTCGTCAAGCCGCGCCACCACGCCGCGGGGCAGTCGTAACGTGAGCGGTCCACGTCGGACGCGACCGGTTCATCGCCCCGACGTGCGAGCCCCGGACAGTCCGGGCGGCACCGCCGTTTCGCGGTCGTCGCCCGGACGCTCGATCCCGGATGCCGTTTCCCCCGGGCTCGACGAAGATGAGGTGATGCAGCATTCCCTCGTCACCGGCGCCTCGCGCGGAATCGGCCGGGCGATCGCCATCGCCCTCAGCGAGCGGGGCGACCGGGTCGCCGTGCATTACGGGCGCGATCGCGACGCCGCGGCGGAGACCCTCGCGGCCCTCGCGGGCGAGGGGCACGTCGTGATCGGCGGCGACCTGTCCGACCGGGACACTGCGCGCGACGTGGTCGAGGAGACGCTCGCCGCCTTCGGACGCATCGACGTGCTCGTCAACAACGCCGCGATCGCCCCGGCGCCGGACACCTCGCATCCGATCGACACCGTGCCCTTCGGAGACTGGGACCGCATCTGGCAGCGGATGCTCGACGTGGACCTCCGGGCGCCGGCGAACATGTCGTTCCTCGTCGCGCGCGCGATGATCGAGCGCGGGCACGGCGGGGCGATCGTCAACGTCGGCTCGCGCGGAGCGTTCCGCGGTGAACCTGAGTTCCCGGCCTACGGGGCGGCGAAGGCGGGGCTGCACGCGATGGGGCAGTCGCTCGCCGTGGCGCTGGGCCCCCACGGCATCTCGGTCACGAGCGTCGCCCCCGGGTTCGTCGGCACCGACCGGCAGCAGGACAAGCTCGGCGGGGCGGAGGGGGACGGCATCCGGGATCAGAGTCCGTTCGGGCGAGTCGCCACCCCGGCGGAGGTGGCGGATGCCGTGGTGTACCTCAGTGCACCGAACGCCCAGTGGGCGTCGGGGGCGATCCTCGACCTGAACGGGGCGTCGCACCTGCGGACGTGAGCGACCCCGCTCAGCCGCGTGTCGCCTCGGCGGCGAGGGAGCGCTGCAGCGGCTCGTAGTGCGAGATCACGGCCTTCCGGTACGCCTCGACGTCACCGGCGAGTGCGGCATCGAGCATCTCACCGTGCGCGACGGCGGTCTGACGGATGTCGTCGGGCATCGGGATCTCGAGCAACGGGATGACGGCGGTGTGCACGTCCCAGAATGCGCCGACCAACTGTTCGGCCAGGCGATTCCCCGTGGCGGCGAACAGCGTGGTGTGGAAGGCGCGGTCGGCCTCGAGAAAGCTCTCGCCCCGGTCGGCGCGTCGGACCATCTCCGCGACGAGGGAGCGAAGAGCGTCCGCATCGGCGCCGCCCGCGCTGGCGCGGGCCACCACCAGATCGGCCAGTGCGAGGTCGAGCGCGACGCGGACCTCGACGACCTCGCGCAACGCCTCCATCGACCCGTCCGGTGAGAGGACGCCGCGGAAGACGAGGGCTTCGACCATCGGGTCGAGGGACATGCCGCCGACGAAGGTGCCGTGGCCGTAGCGCACCTCGACGATGTCGAGGGTCGCGAGCGTTCTCATGGCCTCTCGCACCGATGAGCGCGAGACGCCCAGGGTCTCGCACAGTTCGGCCTCGGTGGGCAGCAGATCGCCGGGCTTGAGGTCACGGGTGAGGATCAGCTGCTTGATCTGATCCGCCGTCGTGGATCTGCGCATGCGCGACGAATTCCGGTCTGCCATGACCATTCGATGCTCCATCCCCTGCTTCTCACCGCTTGGAGCGGTTCACGTTTCGGCTTTGTATTTCGCCGACATTCGTGAGTATAGTGCGTCAGACGTCAGATGTCCTCACGACGCCCGAACCATCCACACAGGAGTGACCATGTTCCGAAACCCCCTGCGCCGACGCACGCGCCGGGTCACCGCGCTCGTCGCCGGTGCCCTCGTCGCCAGCGTCGCGCTCGCCGGTTGCGGCGCGGGCGGCACCACCGCCTCGAACAGCGCGACCGACGCCCCGATCGACCCGAACGCCACGATCGAAGCGGGGATCTCGTACTCGCTCAACGGCAGCTTCGACCCGATGGTCGCCTCGGGCGCCGTCACCGTAGCCGCCAACTGGCACATCTTCGAGGGACTCGTCGATCTCGACCCCGCCACCAAGCAGCCCTACGCCGCTCTGGCGGCCGATCTGCCGGTCCAGAAGAACGACACGACGTACGACATCGACCTGCGCGAGGGGGCGACGTTCCACAACGGCGAGCCCGTCACCGCCGACGATGTCGTCTACAGTTACCAGCGCGTCCTCGACCCGGCCAACGGGTCGCTGTTCACCTCGTACGTGGACTTCATCGACTCCGTCACCGCCATCGACACCGACACCGTCGAGATCACGACGAAGTACCCGTTCTCGCTGCTCAACGAGCGTCTCGGCATCGTCAAGATCGTGCCGAAGGCCCTCGTCGAGAGCGAAGGCGCCGAGGCGTTCGGCAAGACCCCCGTCGGATCGGGCCCCTATTCGCTCGTGTCGGCGGTGCCCGAAGACAAGCTCGTCTTCGCCCGCTACGACGGATATAACGGCCCGCGCCCCGCGAAGGCCGCCGGCATGAACTGGAACCTGCTGTCCGACTCGGCCGCTCGCGTCACCGCGATGTCGTCGGGCACCATTCAGGCGATGGAGGACGTCCCCTACATCGACGCCGATGGACTGGCCTCGACCGCGAACGTCGAGAGCGTGCAGTCGTTCGGCCTGCTGTTCATGATGTTTAACACGCAGGCGGCGCCGTTTGACGACGTGCGCGTGCGTCAGGCGTTCCACTACGCCCTCGACATGGACAAGATCATCTCGACCGGCATGCTCGGAAACGCCATGGCGGCGACGTCGTTCCTGCCCGAGGGCTACAAGAACTACAACGAGGCCTCGACCGTCTACTCCTACGACCCCGACAAGGCGAAGGAGCTTCTGGCCGAGGCCGGCGCGCAGAACCTCTCGATCACGCTGCTGTCGACCGACACCGGCTGGGTCAAGGAGGTCGCCCCCCTCATCAAGGAGTCCCTGGATGCCGTGGGTGTCAACGTCACGCTCGACATCGGTCAGTCCTCGGCGCAGTACGCGAAGGTCGACGCGGGGGAGTACACCGCGATGATCGCCCCCGGTGACCCCTCGGTCTTCGGCAACGACCCCGATCTGTTGATGAACTGGTGGTACGGCGCGAACGTGTGGACGCAGAAGCGCACGCACTTCGCCGACCAGCCCGCGTACGCCGAGCTGCGCTCCCTGCTCGACCAGGCCGTTCAGCAGACCGGCGACGAGCAGCAGCAGACCTGGAACAAGGCCTACGACCTCATCGCCGACCAGGCCGTGCTCTATCCGCTGTTCCACCGCAAGCTCCCGACCGCCTGGAACGGTCAGCAGCTCGTCGGCTTCCAGCCGGTCCCCACGACCGGCCTGTCGTTCCTCGACGTGGGCGTCGCCGCCCAGTGATCCCCGGTGGGGGCGCGCCGCCCGCGCGCCCCCACCCCACCCGCTCAGGAAGGAGCGGTCCGTGTCGCACACGCTCCGCCTCGTCGGCCGCCGGCTGCTGCAGCTGCCGCTGATGATCCTCGGCATCACGTTCCTGGTGTTCTTCGTGATGTCGTTCTCCCCGGTCGATCCCGCGCGCAACGCGCTGGGCGAGACCGCCTCCCCCGAGGCCCTCGAGGCCTACCGGAACGCGAACGGCCTGAACGACCCGCTGTTCGTCCGCTACGTCGCATTCCTGCTCGGTCTGCTGCGCGGCGATCTGGGCACTTACTCCGCCCGGTCGCTGCCGGTCGGCGACGAGGTGGCCCGAGCCTTCCCGGTGACGCTGTCGCTAACCTTCTTCGGTCTGGCCATCGCTGTCGTCCTCGCGTTCGTGCTCGGAGTGCTCGCCGCCGTCTACCGCGACCGCTGGCCCGACCAACTCATCCGCGTGCTCAGCGTCTCGGCCCTGTCGACTCCGTCGTTCTGGCTCGCGATCCTGATGATCCAGCTGTTCACGCTGCAGTTGCGGCTGCTGCCTGCATCCGGACCCCTCCCCGACATCCTCGACGACCCGGGCGGATGGATCGCGCGCATGACGCTGCCGGCCGTGGCCCTCGCGATCCCGGTGATCGGCCAGCTCTCGCGCGTCGTGCGCACCTCGATGGTCGAGGAGCTCGATCGCGACTACGTCCGCACCGCCCTCGGCGCCGGCATCCCGCGCGTCATCGTGGTCGCCCGCAACGTGTTGCGCAACGCCCTCATCACGCCCGTGACGGTGCTGGGGCTGCGCATCGGCTACCTGCTGGGCGGGGCCGTGGTGATCGAGGTCATCTTCGCCATCCCCGGCATGGGAACCCTCATCCTCAACGGCGTCACCAACAACGAGCCGAACCTCGTCCAGGGCGTGACCCTGGCCGTCGCCCTCGCGTTCGTCGTCATCAACATCGTCGTCGATCTGCTCTACGTCCTCATCAATCCCCGAATCCGGGCGGTGTAACCCATGCGACGCACATTGACCGAGCGCCTGTCGCTCCCCGGGCTGCGGTTCGGCCGCCTCCCGATCGGCACCACCATCTGCCTCGCCCTCATCGCGATCGTCGCGCTGGTGGCGGTGTTCGCTCCGCTCGTCGCGCCCTACGATCCGCTCGCCTCGGGGCCCGCCGTGCAGCCCCCCGGGCCCGAGCACTGGTTCGGCACCGACCGCCAGGGCCGCGACATCTTCTCGCGCCTGGTCTACGGAGCCCGGTACTCGCTCTCGATCGGTCTGGGCGCGACCATCGCGGCCCTGATCGCCGCCGCGGTCCTCGGCACGATCGCCGCCACCGCGCCGCGCTTGATCGCCGAGACCCTCATGCGCGTGATGGACGTCATCATGTCGTTCCCCGGCATCGCGCTCGCCGCGGTCTTCGTGGCCGTGTTCGGTCGCTCGCTGCCGGTACTGATCCTGACGATCGCGTTCCTCTACGTGCCGCAGCTGACGCGCATCGTGCGCGCCAACATCCTCGACCAGTACGGCGAGGACTACGTCTCGGCCGTGCGAGTGATCGGCTCGTCGGCCCCGCGCATCATCGTCAAGCACGTCGCCCGCAACACCCTCGCCCCCGTGCTGGTGTTCGCGACCGTCCTGGTTGCCGACGCGATCGTCTTCGAGGCCTCGCTGTCGTTCCTGCAGGCGGGCGTCCCCGACCCCGAGCCCTCGTGGGGCAACGTGATTGCAGCCGGCCGCAACCTGCTGATGGCGGGCGCGTGGTGGGCGACGTTCTTCCCCGGCATCCTGATCATGCTGACGGTGCTGTGCCTCAACATCGTGTCCGAGGGGCTGACGGATGCCATGGTCTCGCCGAAGGCGCGCAAGGTCACCGCCGACGCGGCCTCGACCGACGAGGCGACCACCGACCTCGAGAAGGCGGAGGCCCCGACCGGTGACGACGACGGTGCGGCACGGATCGCAGACGGCAGCGCCTACGAACGCGACTCCGTGCTCGAACCCGCCGCAGCGGCACAGGCCGCGTCGCTCGCACAGCGGCTCGAGGACCTGCGCGACCGCGAACTCGCTCGCGGGGAGCGGATGCCGTACCACTCCGACGCCGCGCCCCTGCTCGAGGTGCGCAACCTCTCGATCGGATTCCCCCGTCACGGCGACGTGAACGTCGTCGACGACGTGTCGTTCACGGTCCGCCCCGGCGAGACGATGGCGCTGGTGGGCGAGTCGGGCTGCGGCAAGTCGATCACCTCGCTCGCGATCATGGGTCTGCTCGATCCGAAGGCGCGCATCTCGGGTCAGATCCTCTTCGATGGCAAAGACCTGCTGACGATGACCCCGGCCGAGCGCAACGCCCTCCGTGGCCACGACATCGCGATGATCTACCAGGACGCGCTCAGCTCGCTGAACCCGGCGATGCTCATCCGCTCGCAGATGAAGCAGCTCACCTCACGCGGCGGCACGCGCAGCGCCGAGGACCTGCTGCGCCTGGTGGGGCTCGACCCCGAGCGGACGCTCGCGTCGTACCCGCACGAGCTCTCGGGTGGGCAGCGTCAGCGCGTGCTGATCGCGATGGCCCTCACCCGCAACCCGCGCCTCGTGATCGCCGACGAACCGACCACGGCCCTCGACGTCACGGTGCAGGCGCAGGTCGTCGAGCTGCTCAATCGGCTGCGCGAAGAGCTCGGCTTCGCGATGGTGTTCGTCTCGCACGACCTGGCCCTCGTGGCCGAGCTCGCGCACCGCATCACCGTCATGTACGCGGGTCAGGTTGTCGAGCAGGCGCCCACGCACGACCTGCTCGTGCAGCCTCTGCACGAGTACACCCGGGGACTTCTCGGATCGGTGCTCTCGATCGAGTCCGGCTCCGACCGGCTTCACCAGGTGCCGGGGACCGTGCCCTCGCCGCGCGATTTCCCGAAGGGCGACCGTTTCGCCCCGCGGTCGTCGAACCCCGAGCGCGGCCGCGATGTCACCCCCGTCCGCCGCCGGGTCGACGGCACCGACCACTACTACGCCGCGCATCCCGACGATGCGCCCGTCGCCCCCGTAGGAGGTGTGCGATGACCGATCCCGTCATCGAACTGAGAGACGTGCACGTCCGCTTCGCGACGCGCCAGTCGGGACTGTTCCGCAGGAGCTACGTCGATGCCCTCGCCGGAGTCTCGCTCGCGGTGCACCGCGGGTCGACCCTCGGCATCGTCGGCGAGTCCGGCTCGGGCAAGTCGACGGCCGCGAAGGTGCTGATCGGCCTCGAGAAGCCGACCTCGGGCGACGTGGTGTTCGCCGGTCGACCGGTGCGTGACTTCTCCACTCGGGTGCGGCGCGAGCTCGGCGGCATCCTGTCCGTGGTCTTCCAAGATCCCGCGACCGCGCTGAACGCCCGCATGTCCGTGCGCGATGCCTTGCTCGATCCCATGCAGGTGCACCGCATCGGCAGCCCGAACGAGCGGCAGAAGCGCGTGAGAGAGCTGATCGGCCTGGTGGGCCTGCCCACCTCGGCGCTCGACGCCCTGCCCGGCCAGCTCTCGGGCGGTCAGCGTCAGCGCGTCGCGATCGCCCGCGCCCTCGCCCTGAACCCGCAGGTGATCGTCGCTGACGAGCCCACCTCGGCGCTCGACGTGTCGGTGCGCGCGCAGATCCTCAACCTGCTCACCGATCTCAAGCGCGACCTGGGCCTCGGCATGGTCTTCATCTCGCACGACATCCAAACCGTGCGCTACCTCTCCGACGAGATCGCCGTCATGCACAAGGGCCGCGTCGTCGAGGTCGGCTCCGCCGCCGACGTCTTCGACGCCCCCTCCGACCCCTACACCCGCTCGCTCCTGGGCGCCGCGCCCTCGCTGCTCGCCTGACCACAGAAACACGGATCCCCTCATGAACCACTCGTCCTCCACGACCCGCTTCTCCGGCGTCGTCCCTCCCGTCGCCACCCCGCTTCGCGCCGATCGCTCGATCGACCACGCCTCGCTCGAGCGTCTCGTCGACCACCTGATCGCCTCGGGCGTGCGCGGCCTGTTCGCCCTCGGCTCGACGGGCGAGACCGCGTACTTCACCGACGCCCAGCGCGTCGAGATCGTGCGCACGATCGTCAGCGCCACCGCCGGTCGCGTCCCGATCATCGCCGGGGCGATCGAGCTCACCGCTCCGCGCATCACCGAGACCGCCCGCCGGCTCACCGCCGAGAGGGTCGACGCGATCGTCACCACCGCCCCGCTCTACACGTTGAACTCCCCGATCGAGATCGCCGGCCACTTCCGCGCGATCGCGGCGAAGATCGACGCGCCGCTGTGGGCCTACGACGTGCCCGTGCGCGTGCACACCAAGCTGCCCCTCGCCCTGCTGCTCGAGCTCGCCGCCGACGGCGTGGTGCACGGTGTGAAGGACTCCTCCGGCGATGACGTGGGCTTCCGCCGTCTCGTCGCCGCCAACGCCGAGGCCGGGCGCCCCCTGCAGCTGCTCACCGGCCACGAGGTCGTCGTCGACGCGATGGCCCTCGCGGGTGCCGACGGTGTCGTGCCGGGTCTCGCGAACGTCGAGGCCGAGGGCTACGTGCGCCTGTGGGATGCCGCGGAGCGCGGTGATTGGGACACCGCCCGTGCCGAGCAGGAGCGCCTCAACCGCATCTTCGACATCGTGTTCCAGCCGCGCGGGCTCTCGGGAGACGCCACCGGCGTCGGCGCGTTCAAGGCCGCGATGGCCGCGCGCGGGCTGATCGACGACGCTTTCATGGCCGACACCGTCGAGAGCCTCGACGCCGACGCCGTGGCATCCGTGCGCGAGGTGCTCTCGCGCGCCGGAGTCCTCCCCGTCGCGGTCGCGTGATGGCCGACGCCGTCGCGGCCGTCGACATCGGCGGAACGAAGACGACCGTCGCCCTCGTCGACCCCCTCGGCGAGATCATCAACCGGGCGACGGCGTCGACCCCCGGCCGCGTGGGCGGCGCGGCGATCGTCGACCTGGTCGCGGCGCTGACCACCTCGCTGATCGACCGGCACGGCGTCGCGCTGCGCGGCGTCGGCGTCGGCACGGCCGGGGTGGTCGACACCTCGACCGGCACGATCGTCTCGGCCACCGACACCCTGCGGGGATGGATCGGGATGCCGCTGCGCTCCGCCCTCCGCGCGGCGCTCGGCGAGCGCCTCGACGCCTCGGCTCCCATCTCGGTGCAGAACGACGTCGATGCGCACGCGCAGGGCGAGTACCGCTTCGGCGCCGGCCGCGAGGCGTCGAGCCTGCTGACGGTCGCCGTGGGCACGGGGGTCGGTGGCGGAATCGTCATCGACGGCCGGTCGTGGAACGGGGCGCACCACGTCGCGGGCGAGATCGCCCACATGCCCACCCCGGGAGCGGAGCACCTGCGCTGCCCGTGCGGACGCATGGGACACCTCGAGGCGATCGGAGGGGGACTCGGCCTGCTGCGGCACTACCGCTGGCTCGGGGGCGACCCGACCGTCGCCGACACCAGAGCGGTCGCGGCCCGCGCGGCCGACGACCTCACAGCCGGGCGGGCGATCGCCGACGCCGGTGCGGCCGTGGGCCGGGCTCTCGCGGGAGCGGCGACGCTGCTCGACCCGGAGGTGATCGTGATCACCGGCGGGGTCGCCGACATCGGTCCCGTGTGGTGGCATCCGATGGAGGCCGCGTTCCGCGCGAGCGTCATCGATGCTCTCGCGGGGATTCCCGTGCGCCCCGGGGCGCTCGGGCCTGACGCGCCCTTGCGCGGGGCCGCGGCCTCGGTGTGGGCAGACGTGGCGGTGGCGGCGTGAGCGGCGGTCTGCTCGGAACCCTGCGCGGTGGTCTGATCGTGTCGTGTCAGGCCTATCCCGGCGAGCCGATGCGCGACCCCCGCACGATGGCGCAGATCGCCCGCGCGGCGGTGGTCGGCGGGGCCGCGGGCGTGCGCCTGCAGGGCCTTGACGACATCCGCGCGGCGCGCGACGTCGGCGTGCCCGTCGTGGGTCTGTGGAAGGACGGGGATGACGACGTGTTCATCACCCCCACCCTCGCGCACGCGCGCGCGGTCGCCGAGGCCGGAGCGCACATCGTCGCCATCGACGGCACGCGCCGCGCGCGGCCCGACGGACGCACCCTGGCCGAGACGATCGCCGAGCTGAAGGCCGCGCACGACGTGCTCGTCATGGCCGACTGCGGCTCGCTCGACGACGCGATCGCCGCCGAGGCGGCGGGAGCCGACATCCTCGGCACCACCCTGTCGGGCTACACGGGCGAGCGTCCGAAGACCAAGGGTCCCGACATCGACCTGATCGCCGCTGTGGTGGACGCCTGTACGCGACCCGTCGTCGCCGAGGGGCGTATCCACACCCCGGTCGACGCCCACCGCGCGAAGGGCGCCGGAGCCTTCGCCGTGTGCGTGGGAACCGCGATCACCCACCCCTCCACGCTGACGTCGTGGTTCGTCCAGGCGCTCGACGCGCACGAGAGAGAGAACTGATGGAAGTCGTCATCACCGCCGCCGACGAGATCGGCGACCTCATCGCCGACGAGATCGCCGCCCTCGTGGCATCCGCCCCCGAGACTGTCCTGGGCGTCGCGACCGGATCGAGCCCCCTGCGGGTCTACGAGGCGCTCGGCCGTCGCGTCTCCGTCGGCGAACTCTCGCTCGCTCGGGCGCGCGCCTTCACCCTCGACGAGTACGTTGGCCTCCCCGCCGGACACCCGGCGCGCTACGACGCCGTGATCCGCGAAGAGTTCGTCGCCCGGGTCGACATCGACCCCGCGGCCGTCCGCGGACCCGACGGCGACGCCGACGACCTCGATGCGGCGTGCCGGCGGTACGAGGACGAGGTCCGGGATGCCGGCGGAATCGACCTGCAGATCCTCGGCATCGGCACCGACGGGCACATCGCCTTCAACGAGCCCGGGTCCTCGCTCGCTTCGCGCACCCGGGTGAAGACCCTCACCGCGCAGACGCGTCTCGACAACGCGCGGTTCTTCGACGGCGACCTCGATGCCGTGCCTCGCCACTGTCTCACGCAGGGTCTCGGCACGATCCTCGAGGCGCGCCGCATCGTGCTGGTCGCGACGGGCGAGACGAAGGCGCAGGCCGTCGCCCAGCTCGTCGAGGGTGCCGTCTCGGCGCGCTGGCCCGGAACCGTGCTGCAGCACCACCCCGACGTCACGGTGTTCGTCGACGAGGCCGCCGCCTCGCAGCTCGAGCTCGCCGACTACTACCGCGACACCCGCGCGCACCGGTCCCTGGTCCAATGACCCCGGTCCTGGTCAGCGCCTACGCCGCCTCCCCGGCGTTCCGCGCGTGGGACCCGCACCTCGAGGGCGAGCTCATGGCGGGGCTGTGCGCCCTGCCCGACGTCGTCGGTCTCGAGGTGCCGTGGCTCGGCGGCATCCACCCCCACGACGAGGAATGGTTCCTCCGCGAGCTGCCGGCTGTCGAAGTGGCGATCACGCCCCTGCCGTGGGTGATGGGCCGCTGCGCGGCGGTGCCCGGTTACGGGCTGGCCTCCCCCGACGACGCCGGTCGACGCGCTGCCCTCGACGACCTGCGGCGCATCCGCGACGACGTCCAATGCCTCACCGAGCTCAGCCGCGCGCGGGTCACCACGGTCATGCTCCACTCCGCGCCGCGCGGGGGCGGCTCGGTCCAGGCCCTGCGATCCTCGCTCGACGAGCTCGCCGGCTGGGATTCCGCGGGCGTCCGGCTCGTGATCGAGCACTGCGATGCCGACACCGGGGCGCATCCCTCCGAGAAGGGCTTCCTGTCGATGGATGCCGAGATCGAGGCGATCCGCGCGAGCGGGGCCCCGATCGGGGTGTGGATGAACTGGGGCCGGTCGCTCATCGAGACCCGCGACCCCGCGGCGGTCACCCGGCAGGTCACGAAGGCCGCCTCGTCGGGGCTGCTCACGGGCCTCGCGCTCTCGGGGGCGTCCGACGTCGACGGGCCGTATGGCACGGCTTGGGCCGATGCGCACCTCCCCTTCGCCGAGGCCGATCCGTCGTCGCGGTCGCTGCTCAGAAACTCCGCCGCGGTCGACGCCCTGGGCGCCGCGGGCGCCGTCGACCGGCTCGGTCTCAAGGTGAGCCGTCACCCCGACGACCGTACGGCCGCCGATGTGCTGCACACGGTCGCGGCCAACCTCGATGCGATGCGTCGGGCTGCGGCATCCACCCGCGTCCCCGCACGGGCCGGCGCGTGAGTCTGCTGATCCGCGAGGCTCGGGTGATTACGGGGGAGCCCGTCGAGATCGCGCGCGGCTGGGTGCACCTCGCCGACGGTGTCGTCCGCGAAGCGGGGGCGGGTGACCCGCCACCCTCCGTCGTCTCCGCCGTCACCGACGTCGTCGATGCCCAGGAGATGGCCGGGGCGGGCGCCCTTGTGACCCCCGGCCTGGTCGACATCCACACCCACGGCGGGGGCGGCTCTGCCTTCGAGGATCCGGATGCCGCGGCTGCGGTCGATCGCATCCTCGGGGTGCACGCGGCCCACGGTGTCACGCGACTCGTGGCCTCGCTCGTGAGCGCGGCACCGATCGACCTCGAGCAGACCATCGGTGCTCTGAGCGCTGCAGCCCGGCCCGGGCTTCTCGGCATACACCTCGAAGGCCCGTGCCTCGACATCGATCACCGCGGAGCCCACGATCCCCGGGCCCTGCGGGACCCGGTCCGCCTCGACGTCGATCGCCTGACCGCCGCCGGGCGCCTCGTGCAGATCACGATCGCCCCCGAGCTCCCGGGAGCCCTCGATCTCATCCGTTCGTTCGCCGCGGCGGGGGTCCGTGTCGCGGTCGGGCACACGGGAGCCGACGCGGCGACGACCCGCGAGGCGATCGCCGCCGGGGCGACCCTTCTCACCCACGCGTTCAACGCCATGCCGCCGCTCCACCACCGCGCCCCGGGGCCGGTGGGGGTCGCACTCGCCGACGAGGCCATGACCCTCGAGCTCATCGCCGACGGCACGCACGTCGATCCGTCGCTGTTCGCCCCGCTCTTCCGCGCGGCTCCGGGCCGCATCGCGCTCGTGAGCGACGCGATGGCCGCGGCCGGCGTCGGCGACGGCGCGTTTCGTCTGGGTGGTCTCGACGTCACGGTCGCGGACGGCGTCGCACGCCTGAGCGGTACCGACACGATCGCCGGGTCGACGCTGACGCTGGATCGTGCGGTGCGCGGCGTCGCGGCCGCGGGGGTTCCCCTCGCCCAAGCTGTCGCCGCTGCCACGCGGGTGCCCGCGCGGGCGGTCGGCCGTGACCAGCTCGGCCTGTTGGAGAAGGGATGCCGCGCCGACGCGGTGGTGTGGACGCGGGGCCTCGAGCCGGTCGCCGTGTGGCGCGATGGAATCCGTCTCTTCTGAGCACGGCGGAGGATCGCCCCGCACCGACGGGACGTTCGCGCCCGTGAGAGGGCCCGGGCCGCTTACTGCGACAGCTCGCGGTCCAGACGATCGAGCAATGACTCCAGCGACACCTCGAACTCCTCCTCCGCGCGGTCCTCGCTGAGCAGGGGGCGCAGTCGAGCGACGTGGGGGAGGCCCGTTAGGTCCTGCGACCCGTCGGACTGGGGGATGTCGGCACCGCCCTCGTCGAGGGGCTCCTCCGCGGGGGCGGTCTCGGCGCCCCGGACGGCCGATTCGAGCAGCAGCTGGCCGAGGAGGAAGCTGCTGAAGGCGCGATACGCGTCGACCGCCTGCTCGTCGCGGAACCCAGCCGACAGCAGCGCGGACAGGAAGATCTCGACGACCTCGACGCTGCGCAGGGGCGGACGCAGCCACGGGGCCGCGGGGTGGCGCGTCGCCACGAGCGGGAACGCGCGCGGATGCTCGATCGCGATGCGGCGGACCTCGTGCGCGGTCACCTGGAGGAAGCGCTGCCATCCTTCGCCCGCGGCATCCTGGAGAGAGTCGATCAGGTCGCGCATGAGCAGGTCGACGACGCCCTCGAGCAGATCTTCGCGGCCGTTGACGTAGCGGTAGAGCGACATCGCCTCGACGTCGAGCTCCTTCGCGAGGTTGCGCATCGACAGGCCGGACAGTCCGCGCTCGTCGATCTGGGCGAGCGCCGCGGCGATGATCGACTCGCGACTCAATCGGGGCGTCGACGCGTCGTTCGCGCCCTGGGTGCGGCGGGCCATCTTTCTCCCCTCGTCTGCCTTCGGGGTTCCATGGTGGGCCGCCGGAACGAGACCGCCCGTCTGCTTGCGTGCGGCGGGGCGCTTTTGGTACGCGAGCGGGTCCGGAGATCCCCCACGGACCTCCGGACCCTGCTCGTGCCGGGGAGACGGGCTTTACTCGGCGACGACCCGGCGTCCGAGGGCGCGGACGATGAGACCCGCGACGGCAGCGCCCAGGATGGGAGCGACGATGAAGACCCACAGCTGCGACACCGGCAACGCACCGCCGTAGACCGCGGCTGCGATGGAGCGTGCCGGGTTCACCGAGGTGTTGCTGATCGGGATGCTGACGAGGTGGATGAGGGTGAGCGTGAGGCCGATGCCGATGGGGGCGAAGGTGACGTACTCCTTCTTCGCGGTGATCGAGAGGATGACCGCGACGAAGATGCCCGTGAGCACCGCCTCGGCGACGAACACCGACGCGAGCCCGTAACCGCCCGGGCTGCCCTCACCGAATCCGTTGCTGGCGAAGCCGGCCTCTTGCGCGGCGGCGAACGCGCCGTCCTTGCCGCTCAGGACGAGGGCGATGACACTGGTCGCGGCGATGCCGCCGACGATCTGCGACAGGATGTAGCCCGGTACGTGGCGAGCGTCGGTGCGGCCCGCGGCGAGCAGACCGAGAGTGACGGCTGGGTTGAAGTGGCCGCCGCTGATGTGTCCGACGGCCGCGATCCCGGCGACGAGGGTGAGGCCGAACGCGAGAGCGACGCCGAGGAAGCCGACCCCGGCCTGATTGTCGTCGGCGCTGGGGAAGTTCGCGGCGAACAGGGCCGTTCCGACGCCTCCGAGGACGAGCAGGAACGTTCCGAACGCCTCGGCGCCGTAGCGGGCGAGCGACGACCACTGCCTCGCGTTCTGCTTCTGCTGCTCCGCGGTCGAGTCGGCGATGGCGACGGGCTCGTTCGTTGCGTTTTTCTTCTTACCCATGGCGGGATCTCTCCTTTCAGCGGCCGGTCGTGCACCGGCGACGCGACGCAGACGAGTTCGCCCGAAGGATCGTCACGCCCGGGTTCTCCTCGGCCGTGACGGCCGCCGTCGGTTGTCAGGATGGACGCCTCACGCACGGTGCGGGATGCCTCGACTCCCGCGCCAGCACTGGGATATACGCCGTAAGCCTATGCAGCGCGATACACATTGCGACACGGAGCGCAAGCCCCGCATGACGAAAAGAACCGTCTGCTCGTCTAGGTGCCGTAGGCGACACCGCCGCCCCGGAATCACACCGGGACACACACTCGAAGGGAACCGACATGGCTGAGAACGCCTCCACCCCCGCTGCGCAGAACGTCCCGCAGGCCGCTTCGCGCGTGAACCGTCCCCTGGGCGCCCGCGGCGCCGAGACCCACACCGACGGCAAGACGACGATCGCCGACGGCGTCGTCGCCAAGGTCGCCGGCATCGCCGCCCGCGAGGTCACCGGCGTGTACGCCCTCGGCGGCGGCGGAGCTCGTGCGCTCGGCGCCATCCGTGACGCGATCAACGCCACCGACCTCACGCAGGGCGTGAAGGTCGAGGTCGGCGAGACCCAGGCCGCTGCCGACGTGACGATCGTCGTCGAGTACGGCGCGCCGATCCAGGAGGTCGCCGACCAGGTCCGCGGCCGTGTGGCGGGCGCGATCAGCAAGCTCGTGGGTCTCGAGGTCGTCGAGGTGAACGTGGACGTCAACGACGTGCACATCCCCGGCGACGACGACAATCACGACGACGACAAGCGCGTCCAGTGACCGCGACCACGAAGGGCGCCCTCGCCGGACTCGTCCTCGCGCTGAGCGCTCTGATCTTCGGATTCTGGGGCTTCATCCTCGTGGCGTTGTTCATGGTGATCGGCGCCGTCGTGGCACGCGTCACCTCGGGCGAGCTGGACTTCCGCAACATCGTCAACGCGTTCTCGGGGCGGAGCACGTCGTGACGACAATCACCGCCCCCACCCGGGCCGACAACCGCACCGCGGTTGCCGGCCCGGGCCTGCCCGCCGGCCGCGTCACCATCGCCGACCGCGTGCTGCAGAAGACGGCCGAGCGCGCCGCCGCGGAAACCATCGGCGTCGAGCAGCGCAGCGTCCGGGTCGAATTGGTCGCCGCACGCGACACGGCCCTCGTGCGCGTGAGCGCACCCTGGCCCGTCCCCGCGCTCGACGACACCGCAGCCGTCCGCGCCGCGACCCCCGTCCTCGAGGCGGCGACCGCGGCACAGTCGGAGATCCGTCGGCGTTTGACGCGTCTATTCGGGCGTGAGGTGTCGCGCGTCGATCTGACCATCTCGGGCGCCTCCGCCCCCCAGCGAAAGCGAGTGCTGTGATGAGCGACGCCGTCCTGCGTACCGTCGTGCGCCGCGAGACCCACTCGCCGCGCACCGTGGCCATGCTCGTCGTGGTCGTGCTGCTGCTGCTCGCGATCGCGTACGCCGCGGTCGAGATCGTGCTGAGCCTGACCGGTCAGCCCGCCCTGCTCGTCGCCCCCGGCGATGCCCTGAACGCGGCGGTCCAGGCGCCGACCGCTCTGCTGCCGGCGGCGTTCATCGGCGGCGGAGCCGTCGTCGCCCTGATCGGCCTGATCGTGCTCGTCGTCGCCCTCAAGCCCGGTCGACTCTCCAAGCACGAGATGACGCGCGGTGTGAACCGCGCGGTGGTCGTGGACAACGGTGTGGTCGCTTCCGCCCTGGCGCAGCACCTCAGCAATGAGTCGGGCATCGCCCGCGACGACATCGTCGTCGGCGTCGCCCACCGCTCGGTCGACGTGACCGTGCGGCCCCCGGTCGGCATCCCGGTCGACGAGGCGCAGCTGCGCCGCATCGTCGACGAAGAGATCACGTCGTACGAACTGACGCCGCGCCTGCGCGCCCACGTCCGCGTACAGCGTGCCACGAAGGAGTCCTGATGAATGCCACGCGTCGCGGTCTGAACCGCTTCCTTCTCTTCCTGGTCGCCGTCGCGCTCCTCGCCGTGGGAGCCCTCGCGCTGGCGGTGGGTCTGCTCCCCGGCGGATCCGAGGCGTGGACGAACATCGCCGGTGGATTCCAGGGATGGCTCCAGGGTCTTGGACGCGAGACCGCCGGCTGGGGGGCGTTTGCCGTCCTCGTCGTGCTCGCGATCATCCTCATCGCGATCGTGGCCGCGGCCGTCCGCGGTCGTCGTCAGGCGCCGCTGCAGTCCACCGGCAGCGCGAACGCCGAGGGGCGCATCACCGTCACCGACGGCTTCGCCTCGGAGGCGCTGAAGAACGCGCTCGGCGAGCGCGACGAGATCCTGTCGGCGCGCATCAGCGCGGGCGAGGTCAAGAACGAGTCCGTCCTGCACGTCGCCGTCACGCCGCGCCAGAACACCTCCCCGCGCCAGGTCGCCGACCACGTCGACACCCTCGTGGCGAACCTGTCCGCGCTGACCGGTCAGGACGTTCGCACCTACATCTCCATCCACTCGGGTCTGCGCGCCAAGCTCGCGCACGAGAACACCCGCGTGCACTGACACCCGACAGGAGATCGACATGACCACCGAAGCTCCCGAGCTCACCCGTCCGGCGCCCCTCGACGACGCCGCGATCGCCGTGGCCGAGGCCGCCGGCGACGTCGAGGGCGTCCACGCCCTCGGCTCGCTCCTCGGACGCGCGTCCGACGCGGTCCGCGCACGCGTGGGGCTGGCCAGCACCGCTCCCGGCGTGAAGGTCGACCAGGATCGCGCGGGCGCCGTCACGGCATCCGTCTCGATCGTCGTCGAGTACCCGCACAAGCTGCGCGAGGTCGCCGACCGCGTGCGCGAAGCGGCGCGCCGCGCCCTGGCGCCCCTCGGTTCCGATCGCGCCGACATCACCGTCACGGTGACCGGCGTCTTCGGGCCGTTCGACACCGACCCGGTCGAGCAGGCCGAGGCCGTCGCCGATGACGCGGCCGAGAGGGCGGCGGGTGCCGCCGCGGCCGTGGGGGACGCCGCGGACGATGCCGCGCGCGCGATGGGCGACGCAGCGGAGGACGCGAAGGATGCCGTCGCCGCCGGCGCCGCGAAGGCCCAGGATGCCATCGAAGCCGCGCGGGAGAACGCGGAGGCCGCTCCGGCGACCGAGACGCAGGATCGCCCGGAAGTCGACGGCCATCGTTCGTCCCCGTCGAGCGAGCGTTCCGCGGACGACGCGCAGGACGTGGTCGCCGACGCCCTCCACGATGCCGCCGAGGACATCGCCCGCGCCGCCGACGAGGTGCGCGGCACCGACCCCCACCGCGTGCCGTGAGGGCCTCGAGCGGACGGCTGATCGCCCGCCGACCCCGTGGCGTCTACATCGCCACGGGGGTCGGCGCGGTGCTGGTCGTGCTCATCGGGCTGCTGCTCTTCCTGCCGCTGACGGGTTTCCTCGCGGCGACCACCGCGAGCACCGCGGGCCTCGTGCCGTTCCCGGTCCTCTCCGTCACGCTCGTGACCCTTCTGGGGATCGTGCTCGCGGTGGGGGCGCTGCTCTTGGCCGTCACGCGGCGGCGCACCGCTGCGGCGTGGGTGTTCGCGGTCATCGCCGTGCTCGTCGCTCTGGCCGTGACCGTCTTCCCGCTCGTCGCCGTCGCCGTCGGCTCCGCCGATCGCGCGTCCGACATCGTTCCGCTCCTCGGAGATATCTGGACCCGCATCTCCGATCTCCTGCCCTGAGCGGGCCGCGATCGGCATGCGTTTTTCGCGTCCTGAATGACGGTATCCGTATTACTTAGACGCCATCTCAGTAGTGCGGAGATTGCTAGGCGCCGGTAATCGTGAAGAGTCGACAAATTTGTTTTCCGGTCAGCAATTTCCTGGCGGCCGCGGGGTCATCCGATCGTCAGAGGGTTTACTTCCCCTTCAGAATTTCGTGCATACCGCCTGTGCATCGGCTATGCGGTTATCTCCCCACGGAGACATACTGAGAGCCCCTGGCCCGCTCGTCGGCGGGCGAGGGACTCCGGGGGGAGATGCGGTATGTCGAGGGGTCGGAAGAACATCGGGGCGAGAGAACTCGTCGGGGTCGAACGCGAGCTGGAGAGCGTCGCCGACCTCGTCGGGGAGGGCGCCTCGGTGGTGGTCGCCGGGCCGCGGGGGAGCGGCCGGACGGCCTTCCTCGGTGCGCTCGGGGTGCGGTTCGGCAGCGCGGCTGTGCTGCGGACCTCGGCCGTGCTGTCGTCGGTGCCGTTCGGTGCGATCGACGCCGCAGCGCACCCCGCCCTGAACGCCCTCATCGACGATCCCGACCAGCGCGGGGAACCCGTCGTCGTCATCGTCGATGACGTCGAGGCCCTCGACGACGACTCCGCGGGCCTTCTCGCCCGCGCCGTCGCCACCGCGCGGATCACGGCGGTCTTCGGCCTCCGAACGGCGAGAGCGCGCTCGATCGAGGACTCCACGGCGCTCTCCGCCGGTCGCCGTGCGGCCCTGGGCCTGTGGGTGGAGGGGCATGCGTCGCGTGTCGATCTCCCTCCCCTCTCCGACGGGGATGCCGCGCGGTTCCTCGCCCAGTTCGCCGACGTCGACCTCCTCGACCGGGTGACGCGCGAAGGATTGATCTGGCGGGCCGACGGATCCCGCTCGCTGCTGCGGCACCTCGTGCTCGAAGCGACGAACGCGGCTCGCGCGGGTCGAGACCCTCTTCGCGCCGTGCAGACGGTCTCCCGCGACAGCCGGCTGGCGGTCACGCTGTCCCGGCACATCGTCGAGTACCCGCCCGCCGATCTGCGGACGCTGGCGGTCGTGGGTCGCCTCCCGCGCCTGGAGACGGCGACGGCAACGCGACTACTCGACGGCGAGAGCGTGGAGGCCCTGGTCGCCGGGGGACAGGTGCATGCCGACGTGTCGCCCCTGCGCCGGCTCATCGCGAACGACGTGCTCGCCCAGGAGGCCGAACGCGTGCTCGGCCCGGCCGTCGTCGACGAGGCCGTCGACGCCGCCGGAGTCCGCATGCTGGCGGAAGCCGACGTCTGGTGGAGCGCCGCGGTGTCGGTCTCGATCGCGGAGCGCTGGCACCGTCTCGGCACCAGCGCCTCGGGCGAGATCGACCAGCCCGCGCCCGTGCGCAAACGCATCGCGCTCGACGCCGCTCGGGATGCCAACGACCGCGGCGACACCGCCCACGCCACCGCCCACGCGGCCCGGGGCCTGACCGCCGGCGAGGACCCCCGGCTCCGCCTGGAGGCCGACATCGCCGCCGGCGTCGACCTGACGCCCTGGCTCGGCGACGGGCTCGTCGACGCGACCGACGTCGTCGCCCGGCGCCGTTCGGCGCGCAACCGGGTGGACGCGGGAGTCGGCTGCCCCACCGATGAGGGCACGGCCGCGGAGGCGCGCGTGGCGACCCTGCTGAAGGAGTCCGCGGCCGCGGGCGCCGCCATGCAGTGGGACCGCGCGCTCGAGCGGGCCGAGCTCGCCGCCGCCGAGAACGAGGTGCCCGCGCCGCTGCACCTGCGCGCCCTCCTCGTGGCCGGAGCGGCCGCCGCGAACCGCGGACGCTGGTCGGGCGCGCGCCGCTCCTTCGCCGCGGTGGAGCGGATGCTCGACGCCCGCCCCTGCCCGGCGAGCATCAGCGCCCGGCAGCGACTCGAGGCGGTCACCCTGCTGCTCGCCAGCCACCAGGTCGCCGGGGCGGACGGATCGCGCCTGCAGCGTCGCCTCGAGCGCGAGGTGGCGACGATCGCGCGGGAGGGCGGCTCGCACGACATGCCCCTGGCGGCCGTGGCGATGGCGCTCGGTCTCACCGCCGCCGGTCGGGCCCACGAGTCGCAACGGGAGCTGGACCAGCTGATCCCCGCCACGACGGTGCTCCCGGAGCCCTATCCCGTCATGATCGTCATCGCGGTCGCCGACGAGCTCGCGATGGCCGGTCGACCGCTCGACGCCCGCGCTCTTCTCGACCGCCTCGACGAGCAGACGACCGCGCGCGCACGGCGCGGCGTTCTCTACGCGCGGACGACCATCCTCGTCGCCGAGGGCCGCCTTGAGCAGGCGCGCGCGACGGCGCGAGCGACGGCCGCCCTGTCGGCCGGGGGCGGGGGTGCTGCCTTCCGCATCCGCGACCTCTACCGGCTCGCCGTGCTCGGCGTCGCCGTCGAGGACGAGATCGACGAACTGGTGCAGCTCGCTGCGACCACCGACCTCCCGCTGGCGGTCGAGGCGGTGCGGCGGGTGTCTCAGAGCGCGGCGGCCGAGGAGGACGTCGAGCTCAGCGAGCTCCGCCTCCACACGCTGTACTCGGCGGAGGGAACGTCGGTCGCGCCGCCGAGACCGGTGGTGCAGTACTTTCCTACCGTCGGCAGCGAGCCCTTTCCGGCGGAGGAGCTCACGCCACGTGAACGAGAGATCGCCCTCCTCGCCAGCGAGGGGCTCACGAACCGGGAGATCGCCACGCGACTGTTCCTGTCGGTGCGCACCGTCGAGTCGCACGTCTATCAGGCGCGGATGAAATGGGGTGCGGCCACTCGCGCCGAGCTCGGCAGGCTCGTGGCCGCGTCGGGATCCGCCGCTTGACACGACCGGTAGGCGTTCGATGAGGTGCCCGGCGGCAGGACGTCACTTGGTTAGCAGGCTTAGGTAGCGTGGTTAAGTGTCAAGGGAGTTGAACATCACCAGGTGAACCTAAACGGTCTAGGTATAGTGGGGCCGTCACACGAAACCCTGGAGCGAGTCGATGAACGCAGGAACTGGCGAGACCTCTCCTCTCATGGCGGCGCTCGCGCTGTACAGCGGCGAACGCGAGGATGCCGCTGCCCGTGCCCGTAAGCAACTCGGAGTGAACGAGCTCGACGCCAAAGCCCTCGCCTACGTGGGTGCCCACCCCGGCGTCCGGCCGTCGGAGCTCGCGGGTCACCTCGGAGTGACGTCGGCGGGAATCACCACGATGGTGGAGCGGCTCGTGCGCCGCGGCATCCTCCGCCGCGAAGCCGACGAGGCGGATCGCCGCGTCAGCCACATCCACCTCGCGGTCGACCTCGAGAAAGAGCCGTGGTCGCAGCTGGCGCATTTCCAGAACACGTTCCGCGACATAATCGAGCAGATCGACCCGAAGGTCGAGGAAGACTTCGCGGCGTTCATGCGGCACGCGACGCTCGCGGCCAAGGAGCAGGCGTCGCGCGTCGATCGCGTCGCCGTCACGGGGTCGTCCGCCGCGTAGTCAGCCTCGGGTCTCGTCGGCGATCTGCGCCATGTGGGCGACGGACTTCAGCTGCAGGAAGGCGCACAGGTCCGCCGCGTACGACAGTTCCCGACAGAGGTCGTACACAGCGCTCGGCGACAGCTCCGTCACCTCGGGCTGGGCCTCGAACGTCACGCGCCAGTCCGGCGCACCGACGGCCACGGGTGCCAGGTACACCGACGTGGTCGCGTTGGACAAAGGGAAGATGACCAGGCCGCTGTCGACGCCGTCCAGCGGCTCCTGGTCGGCGACATAGGCGACACCGCCGCCGCCGGCCCCGCTCGCGGCGAACTCGTCGAGCCATGTCTCCAACAAGTCTTTGCTGCGGAACGGCACTCTGGAACTCCCTGTCGGATTCGACGGATCACATCCCGCCAACAGCATCGTACGATACAGCTGGATCCCGTCCATCAACTGCCGGCCCTCTCGTGAAACGCAGGCCTCGGGGCGGGGCGACCAGGGCGGGCCGGCCTCCGCCCTTCGCAGACCATGTCCCACAATGCGCGGCGTGTGTCCCAAAAAGGGCCGGTTGAGAGGATGCCAAGCAGCACAAAGTGGGACATGGCTTCTGCCCGAGAGCGAACGCCCCGGCGGCGTGGGCCCACCCGAGGCTTCGATTCACGGCAACACGAAAGCCCTCCCGGACGGCCTACGGCCGCCCGTGAGGGCTTTGAGGGGCTGACGGGAATCGTCCCCACCGCCCCTCCACACGCCGCTGCGCGGCGCGCGGAGCCTCTGGCGGCGTGGGCCCACCCGCCGCAGGATCGGTTCCTACGGCACCCACGCGAAAGGTCCGCCACACCGGCTACGCCGGCATGTCGGACCTTTTGATGTCACTTCCTGAGCAACTTCAGACAGAGATCGGCATCTGCCGTTAGTCTGGACTGGGCAAATCAGGGTCGCTTCGAGCTCGGACAGATCTCGTCTCCATGGCTACATCAGACTTTGTTTTTCCCAAAAGACCTCGTGAGGCGGCGAATCCGTCTTCAGGGTTAGGGTCCCAGTTGGCGCTGGACCGGGCTGAGCAGTTTCTCGCCTGGGCGGAGGTTGATCAGCTGGTGATCGCGCCCTGTGAGCATGGATTCAAGGCTCTCGTGACTTTCGCTGGTTGCGAAGATCACCTGAGCGCCTGAGCGCCCGGCCTCAGATGCGTGCGCCAGTAGCGCCGCGAAGCTCGTGCGAGCTGTGTCCTGCTGCCGGGCGCCGACACGCCAAATAGAAGATCGCCGGCCCGGGTGAGACGCGGTGTGTAGTCGCGTTGGCCAAGGTGATTCACCCTCGCCAGGGGGAACTTTGGCGCCGTTCCGGCGCGGAATCACCGGCCCACAGTGGGGTGCTGCCAGGGGAATCAAAATTAATTAATGAAAGCGGTGGACCTCACGGACCGCGTCGGGCATTCTGGAGCCCTCAATGAAGAGGGAGGGCACTGCCCATGATGAAATCACGCCGCATTGGTGCGGTCAGCTTCGCTCTAGCCGCGGTTTGCGCGGTCTCGCTCGCGCAGCCGCCGACATCCGCCGAGGCGTTCCAGCCGAGCACGCGATCAGCGGTGATCCAGTATCTGAACTCGATCACTGGGTCCAACATCGTGTCCGGACAGCACAACAAAGAGCCCGCGTCTCAACCAGCGCAGTACACCCAGCAGGTCAAGGACATCACCGGCCAGTACCCGGGCCTTTGGGGTGGAGACTTGTTCTTCACCTCAACGGATGCGGCTAACCGCCAGCGTGTAATCGATCAAGCCAAGACCGAGTGGCGCAACGGCTCTCTTGTCACCCTCGCGTGGCATGCCTGCCCGCCGACAGGCCCGAGCACCTGCAACTTCGACGGCGGAGTGAAGAGCAACATCTCGGATGCTCAGTTTCAGCAGATCGTCACGGGTGGGACGGCGTTGAGCAACACTTGGCGTCAGCGCATGGCCGAGGTCGTCCCCTATCTCCGCCAGCTTCGAGACGCTGGAGTTCCCGTGCTTTTCCGTCCCTTCCACGAGATGAACGAAACGTGGAACTGGTGGGGAGGGCGCCCTGGCGTGAACGGCAGCGCCAAGATCTACCAGCAGATGAAGGACTACTTCGACTCGCAAGGACTCACAAACCTGATCTGGGTGTGGAATGTCCAGGACAACCCGAACGCCAACTGGTCGAGCTACTACCCTGGGTCGTCCTATGTCGATGTGGCGTCCCTGGACGTCTGGTATAAGGACTATCCGAGCTCATCCGACTACTCGCAGTTGCAGAACAGTGCCCCAGGAAAGCCGATTGCCATTGCTGAGATGGGCAAAGTTCCAAGTTCCAGCCTGCTGTCGTCCCAGACGAGATGGTCCTACTTCATGGTCTGGTCTGAACAGCTCAGACAGAAGAACTCGAACGCTGAGATCCAAGCGGCCTATTTCAACTCCCGCGTCCTGAATCAGGGAGAAGTGGGTTTGCCCTGAGTGCGGTTCACGGCCCGGAGAACTTCAACGCCGGGCCGTGGCCCGGGGCTAGTTCGCCCTGCAACGTGAGGGCCGCCGCGCCGATGGCGGCGGAATCCGTCGGGTTGATGGACAAGTCGACGGTGGTGAGGTGGGTCTTCCGCGCGAAGCTCCGGCGAAGCGCGGTGCGTACTTCGCGGACGTAGATGGAGCCGGCGGTGGCGATGCCCGGGCCGGACAACACTATTTCGTCCAGATCGAAAAGATTGGTGAGGGTCAGTGCAGCTCTCCCCACGGCATTGGCGCCGTCGGTCACGAGCTCCGCGGCGTCCGGGTCCTCAGCGACCGCGGCGCGGGAGATGGCCTCCCAGTTCTGAGCCACCGTTGCCCGCTCGTCCAGTCGGAGACGAGCAGCGATTCCGGGGTGCGCGAGCGCCCGCTGGACCATCACGCGCGGCGCGGCCATCACCTCGAGGCAACCGTAGTTCCCGCAGAAACACTCCGGGCCGTCCGTGGCGACGGCGATGTGGCCGATCTCTGCGGCGTTCGAGCTCGCCCCACGGAAAAGCGCCCCATCAACGACAACACCCGCCCCAACCCCTGATCCGATGTAGATGCAGGCGAAGGAGTGATAGCGAGAGACACCGCGGCTCCAGAATTCTCCGAGCGCGGCCGCGCTGGCGTCGTTGTCCACCAGAACGGGCATGCCGAGTGCTCTCTCGAACTCAGCGCGCACCGGAACCTCGCGCCAATGCGGGAGCGACGGGGCTTCGATGACCACGTCAGGGTTCATGCGCATCGGCCCCGGAACAACGAGGGCAACACCATTAACGCTCGCCGGCGGGATGTCCGCGGCGCTGGCGAAGCTACGAAGGGCGGCCGCGAGGCGGGTAATGACCATAGTTGGGTCCTCAGTGCCCGCGCCCGGTAGTCGCTCGCGGGCGATGACGCCTCCGTTGGTATCGGTCGCGACGAAGGTGGCTGACTCCAGCCCCAGTTGAATGCCGATGCCGTGGCGTGCTCGACGGTTCATGTCGAGGAGGCGCCGGGGCTTCCCGCCCGTTGACGGTGCGGTTCCTGCGTCGACGATGACGCCGTCGTCGAGGAGCTTGCGCACAATGAGGGAGATCGCGGGCTGCGTCAGACCCGTCGCGGTCGTCAGTTCGACTCGGCTGATGGGGCCGGAGGAGCGAATGAGATCGACGACGAGTGCTCGGCTTCCGGGAGACTCCGGTGTCGCCTGCGGCCGTGCCATCGGGTCGCCTCCTGCGGCGCTGGGTAGTTTAGGCGAGCAAGTATGCACCCCGAGAGGATCGTACCCGTGACGCACATGCAGCCCCCCATTGGTCTCGCTCTCGTTCGTGACGCAGAGATCCTGGGAGCCGAGCCGTACTTCCACGACCTCATCGTTGGCATTGAGGAGATGACCCTCATCCAGGGGTACCCGGTGCTGTTGCGCGTACTGCCATCTCAGCAGGACGAGACGACCCTTTACCGTTCCTGGGCGGAAGCGTCCCTGGTATCAGGTGTCCTGCTTGTGGATATCCAGGAGGCGGACATTCGTCCCCAGCTCGTCGTCGATCTGGGCCTCCCCGCAGTGGTGGTCGGGCCTCCCGTTGACCAGCAACTGATGACGGTCTGGACGGACGATGATGCGGCGATGCATCTGGCCGTCGAGTACCTCATCGAGCAGGGGCACAGCGAGATCCTTCATGTCGGAGGGCCCACCCACATGCGTCACTCTCTGTCTCGGCGGACGGCGCTGGCCAGCACGTGCGAGGAGGGTGGTGTCACGGCGCGCTTTGCCACGGGGGACTACTCGCGCTCGTCCGGTCGGGCGGCCACATCGACCGCGCTGATCGAATATCCGCGCGTCACAGCCGCGGTGTACGACAGCGACCTGATGGCGTTGGGCGGGCTCGAAGCAGCCGAGGAGGCTGGTGTGCGCGTGCCGGATGATCTCGTCGTCATCGCCTGGGACGACTCGACGCAAGCTCAGCTGTCGACGCCTTCGCTGAGCGCCATCGCTCGGGACACTCGAGCTGTCGGCCGCATGATCGGCCAGGCGATGCTCGATGTTCTGAAGGGGTCACCGGCCGATCTGCGCCACGCGCCGGCGGCCACCCTGCGCGTTCGAACGAGCTCCGCCCGTGATGAACCCGTTACATAAGTAATTTATCTAACCTCTTGACCTCCTTCGCGTCGTGATCGATGCTGGGTTCTACGCCGCAGGGCGAACCCGCATTCACCGGTCGAAGGAGCCTGGTCGTTGTCTCAATCCCACCCCACCGCTCGCGGTCTGATCGCCGCGGCAGTGAGCATCTCCGTGACCGCCGGAGCGCTTCTCGCCGCTCCCGCAGCCACGGCGGCGCCTGCGTCGCTCGCTCAGGCGTTTGACTCCAAGAACACGTCCTTCGTGCAGCGCGACGGCAGCCGCCTCACCCTCGACGGTCAGACTTTCCGTGCAAGCGGAACCAACATCTACTGGCTCGGTCTTGACGAGAATGTCGGCGGCGTCGACTACCCGACCTTCTTCCGCATCAAGGACGCTCTGGACACCGCCAGTCGAATGGGCGTCAACGTCGTGCGCTCGCACATGGTGACCTCCACAGGCCAGAACGATACGAACCCGCTCGCGATCATGCCGCGCCTGGGCGAGTTCAACGAAGAGGCTTTCAAGACGGTCGACTTCGCCATGGCGTATGCGGGGAGCCTCGGTATCCGCTTCATCCTTCCGCTGACGGACGAATGGAGCTACTACCACGGAGGTCACCGGGACTTCACGACCCCGCTGGGGCTGCAGTCAGCGGATTTCTACACGGCGCCCGCCGCCATCAGCGAATACCAGAAGTACGTGGACATGATCCTGTCGCACACCAACTCGCTGACCGGCAAGAAATACGTCGACGACCCAACCATCCTCGCCTGGGAACTCGGCAACGAACTCGAAGGCATGACGCCGGACTGGATCAACCAGCAGGTGGAGTTCATCGCACAGCGAGCGCCTCAGCAGCTCATCGCCGCCGGACGCCGCTTCGACATCGACCCGGACACCCTGACGGCACCCGACCTCGACATCGTCGACGTCCACTACTACCCGCCGACCGTAGACAAGGTCGCCGCCGACTCGGCCGCCGTCGCGGCAGCGGGTAAGGCCTACATCGCGGGGGAGTACGCCTCGACAGCCGCCACCGGCGAACTACTTGACGCGGCCGCCGCGAACCCGAATGTCTCAGGGATGTTCTTTTGGTCGCTGTTCGGGAACAACGACCGCGGCGGCCTCGTCCCGCACGACGACGGCTTCACGCTGGATTACCCCGGCGACACCGACCGCATGCGCCAGTCAGTCACTGCCATCGAGGACTTCGGACGCGACCTCGGGCTGTCGCACACCACGGGGGTGAAGGAAGCCCCGCTCGTGGTCTCCATCGAGCAAACCAACGCCATCAACCGAATCGCTTGGCGCGGAACGGCTGGCGCGGTGGACTACACCATTCAACGCCGCGCGAGCGGCAGTGAGTGGGTGAACGTAACGGCCGCCCCCGTGGGGCCATCCGCGTCACCGGTGACCGACCTTGAATCACCCGCTGGCGCCGAGTACCGGGTGATTGCCCGCGCTGCGGACAACACCACGTCTTCTTCGGACTCCGTCGACGCAACCAGCGGGACCGTTATGGTCGACCCGCTATCGGACTGGCGTCTCACCTCCGCCCACGCTGGCGCCACTCTGTCGGTGCCGGGCGGGGCGCGAGCGACCAGCGCGACGGCCACGGCGACGTGGAAGGTGCCGGGAATCGCTCGCGCGGCCTTCCGCTTGTCGTCGATGGCGGGAGCGACCGTCGAAACGAGCGTCGACGGCAACACCTGGGCCGCAGCCGCCACGAACTCCCCGAGCCCGTCAGAAGTTGTTGCAACCGATCTCAACGCGGAGTACGTCCGGGTGTCGTGGGCAAGCGGAACCGTGCTCGAACGTGCCACGGTCTCGAGCTCGGCTCCTCGTGTGGCGCTGTTCGATCCCCTCGACGATTTCAGCCTGACGCACGCCCACAACGGCAGCCTGTCGTTCGACACGGGGAACCCCGCGCTGTTCAGCGGTGACACCTCCCGTGTGAAACGTGACGCCTCGGACGGTTCCGAGTCGCTGACCTGGACCTACGACAACATCTCCGGTGCAGACCTGATCGCCTATTACTGGCCCGACCAGCCCGTCATCCCACTGACCATTTCCGGCTCGAGCGATGGTCAGCAGTGGCGCGCACTCACCCCCGCCATCGACGGTGGTGACGGCAATTGGAAGCGGTACACCTATCGTCTCCGCGACCTCCAGAATCTCGACTACATCCGCGTGTCTTGGGAGGGCGAGGCTGGCCAGGTGTGGACCCCGCAGATCTCACAGATCTCGATCTACTCCCCAAACGCCCCCCAGCTCGGCGCACCCGGCGACGTCTCGCTGCAAACACCGGTCAACGGTGAACTGGATGTTCGATCCGCTCCCACCTTCACGTGGCTGCCCGTCACAGATGCTGCGTACTACCGCTTCGAGCTGTCCCGCGACGCTGACATGGGAACCAAGGTTGCCTCCGAGACCGGCCTGACGGGACCGTCCTACCGCCCCGCAGTCGACCTCGAGCCTGGAACCACTTATTACTGGCATGTGGTCGCCGTGAACGGGCTGGGGACAGCAACATCCCCCACCTGGAGCTTTACCACCGCGCCCGAACCCCTGGCGAACTCGGTCGTCGATGACTTCGAGTCCTACGCCGACGATGCGGCCCTGACGTCCGCATACGTCCGCAACACCGGCGGGGGAGCGGTGACGTCCACACTGGCGACGGGAACGGCGACACCCACCCAGGCGGGCTCCTTCGCATACGACCTCGGAGCGCCCGGCTATGCGGGCGTGGTTCGCTCCCTCACGGGAATCAGCTGGTTCGGATACACCGGGCTCGGCCTCACCCTTGACGCCCCGGTCGGCTCAACCGTCACCGTCCAGTTCGTCGCCTCCGGAGGCTACTGGGAGACTCGGCTCCCCGTCACACAGGCCGGGCCTCAACCCGTCACGGTCGACTTCAGCGCTTTCGCCCCTCCCGCATGGGCCGGGGAGTCAAGACTGGACCTGTCTACCGTGACCGCAGTGGCCTTCTACTTTTCCGGCCCCGCCCAGAGAACAGTCACCATCGACGACGTGGTCGCCCTCGCGCCTGTCAACGAGCCAGCCCCTGGACCTGAACCCACACCGGGGGACAGCGGCGTACCCACGCCCGGTGACACACCGAGCTCCAGCGCCCCCACACCCGCGCCGTCCGCCCCTGACGCCTCCGGCTCCCTCGCGACCACCGGCACGAGCGCTCCCCTCGGGTTCGCCGCCCTGGGCGCGCTGCTCGTAATCGCAGGGATCGGTGGCGCTTGGATCCGTCGCTCACGAACCCGTTCCTAACCCCACACACCCGGTGCGGCGGCGGTGCCGCCGCCACACCACCCCGAAGGAGAACCATGAAAAGGCATGTCATCACCGCCGCAGGCTTGACCACGGTGGCCGCCCTCGCCCTCGCTGGCTGCTCAGGTGGCGGCTCGGCGAGCACAGACGACAACCCATCCGGTGAGATCACCGTCCTGACCAACCGCACGGACATCGTCGACACCGTCTTCCAGGACTACGTGAAGGAGTTCCAGAAGACGTACCCGAACGTCCAGGTCAAGTTCGAAGCGCTCACCGACTACGAGGGTGACGTCCGTATCCGGCTGAACTCCAAGGACTACGGCGACGTACTCCTCATCCCCACCTCCAACGTCACACGCGATCAGTACCCAAACTTCTTTGAGCCGCTCGGTGACGAGCAGGAAGTCTCGCAGACCTACCGATTCGCCAACGACGGTGCCTACGACGGAACGGTCTACGGTCTGTCGACTTTCGGCTCGGCGATGGGATACGTCTTCAACCGCGACGTCTGGACCGCCGCGGGGATCACGACGCCGCCGAAAACCGAAACGGAATACCTCGACGCGCTCAAGGCCATCAAGGACACGGGCGTCACCCCGTACTACACGAACTATAAGGACGGCTGGCCGCTGTCCTCCCTCGCCGGCAACATCGGCGGCGTCACCGGCGCAGGGGCGCTCAACGCCATGACGACCGAGAACGCGCCGTGGAGCAAGAGCAACGACATCTACGACGTCGACGGTCTGCTTTACGACACCGTCGCCGCCGGCCTCAGCGAACCCGACCCCACCACCACCAACTGGGAGGAATCCAAGAACCTCCTCGCCACGGGCAAGATCGGTTCGATGATCCTCGGATCCTGGTCCGTTTCGCAGATGCAGGACGCGGCCGAGGCCGCCGGCAAGTCGCGAGACTCCATCGGTTTCTGGCCGATGCCGTGGCAGACAGACGGCAAGTTCACCTCGGTCACCGCGACGGACAAACTCCTCGCGGTGAGCAAGTTCTCGAACAACAAGCCGGCTGCCAAGGCCTGGGTCGACTGGTTCGAGACCAAGTCAGGTTTCGCTGAGAGCCAGGGTGCGATCAGCCCGCTGAAGGCCGATGACGCCCCCGCCACGCTGTCGGATTTCACCGACCTCGGAGTGCAGTACGTCGAACTCGACCCGCGGCCCGAGGGACAGGAAAGCCTGATCACAGACGTCGCGAATAAGGCGGAAATCACCCTGTTCGGCGAGAAGTACCGCCAGGAGCTCATCGACACCGCACGCGGCGCTCGCGACGGTGACAAAGACTCCATCTTCGCCGACCTCAACGCGCGTTGGGGTCAGGCGGTCGCCGCCACCAAGTGATTCCCCGGTGCGGGGTGGGCACCCGAGCCCACCCCGCACCACCCCTCCGGAAAGGAGTGCACGCGATGGCAATCGCCGAAGGCACCCCCCTTGAAACACTCCCCGCCCGCCGACGTCTGCGTCGTGCGGGCTCGCGCCGGTCCGCCGCCCGCGGGTGGCGGATGACCCCTTGGCTCTTCCTCCTCGTGCCGCTGGGTTTTCTGATCTTGTTCACCTACGTCCCCGTGGTCAACTCGTTCTGGTACAGCGTCACGGATTGGGACGGTCTCGACCCGCAACAGAATTTCGTGGGGCTCGATAACTACATCCAGATCTTCACGCGACCCGAATACTTCCAGGTCTTCGCTGTCAGCCTTTTCTACCTCGTCGGTGCCTTCGCACAACTTGGACTAGCCCTCTTCTTCGCCGTGCTGCTCAGCTTTCGCACCCGATTCAAGAACTTCTTCAAAGGCGTCATCTTCTTCCCTTACCTGATCAACGGTGTCGCCATTGGTCTGATGTTCTTGTTCTTCTTCCGCCCGGGCGGCACCCTCGACAGCGTTCTAGCAGCCTTCGGCGTCGTCAACCCGCCGCAATGGCTCGGCGACCCCTCCATCGTCAACATCTCGCTGGCAGCCACGTCCGTGTGGCGCTACATGGGGCTGAACTTCGTGCTGTTCCTCGGCGCTATCCAGTCCGTCCCGTCCGAGCAGTACGAAGCCGCCGACCTCGACGGGGCGAACTCGTGGCAGAAGTTCCGCTTCATCATCCTCCCGAGCATCCGCCGCATCCTCGGGCTGTCGCTCATCCTTGCTGTCTCCGGGGCGCTCTCCGCCTTCGAGATGCCCTACATCATGACCGGCGGAGCGAACGGGTCCGAGACTTTCGTCATACAGACAGTCGACACCGCCTTCCGCTACGCGCAGGTCGGACTCGCCTCCGCGATGGCCGTCGTTCTGTTGGCGATTGTGCTCATTATCACCGCCGTGCAGCGACGGTTCTTCCCCGACGAGAAAGCGAGCGTGCAATGACTGGCACCCTCACCCGTGCTACCCCCACATCGCGCCCCGCCTCAGCCAGACCCGCGCAACGGCGAGCCCACCTCGACCTCGGATGGATCGCGACGGTCCTGAAATACGCAGCCCTGGTTGTGGCTTGTCTGTTCGCGCTGCTGCCGATTGTCACGATCTTCGCGCTCGCATTCAAGACGTCGACGGAGTACCGCACCACTGGGCCGCTCGACCCGCCGTCGAATTGGCTCAATTTTGAAAACTTCTTCATCGCATTCACCCAGGGCGGGATGCTCACCGGCTTCCTCAACACGGGCCTCATCCTTGTGGTGTCGATTGTGGGCACCATCCTCATTGGCACCATGACGGCGTATGCAGTCGACCGGTTCCGATTCAAAGGGCGAGCGCTCGTCACCGGAGTTTTTCTTCTGGCCACGCTCGTCCCCTCGATCACCACCCAGGTCGCGACGTTCCAGGTCATCAGCGCACTCGACCTGTTCAATACGCGATGGGCAGCAATAGTCCTGTTCACCGGCACTGACATCATTGCGATCTACATCTTTCTGCAGTTCATGCAGAACATCCCGGTTGCCCTCGACGAAGCAGCCATGATCGATGGTGCAAACCGCTTCACCATTTACTGGCGCATCATCCTGCCGTTGCTCAAGCCCGCCATTGCCACGGTGGTGATCATCAAAGGCATCGCGGTCTACAACGAGTTCTACATCCCCTTCCTCTACATGCCGTCGAGAGACCTGGGGGTGATTTCGACGTCCTTGTTCCGCTTCATGGGGCCTTTTGGTTCCCAATGGGAAGTCATCGCCGCCGGCACCATTCTCGTCATCGTCCCCACCCTCGTCGCCTTCCTCTTCTTGCAGCGATTCATCTACAACGGACTCACGTCTGGAGCTACCAAATGACCGACCTCGCCACCGCCCGCCCCCTAGCCGCGCACGCCACCTCCCTCCCCGACATCTGGCAGTTGCGCGCACTCGAAGGCCCCATACCCGCTGACATCGCCGGCCGCACCATCCCGGCCACTGTTCCGGGTCTCGTACACGTTGCTCTCCTCGAGGCTGGCTTGATCCTCGACCCGTACCTGGACCGCAACGAGACCACCGTTACCTGGATTGGTCAGAGCTCCTGGGAGTACGCCACGACGTTCGAGTGGGCGCCCGACGGTCAGGACCGCCACGAACTCGTCTTCGACGGTCTCGACACGTTCGCCGAGGTCAACCTCAACGGTCGCACCCTCGGACGAACCCGTAATCAGCACCGGACTTACCGCTTCGCCATCGACGAGGCGCTGCGAGAGGGGCGAAACGATCTCGTCGTGACCTTCTCCTCCCCGGTCGCTGAGGCCGACCGCGCGAGCCTTGAAATCGGCTACCGCCCGCACACCTACTTCCACCCGTTCAACGCCATCCGCAAGGCCGCGTGCAACTTCGGTTGGGACTGGGGCTTGGACGCTGCGTCATCCGGCATCTGGAAGGCGGCTCGTCTCGAATCCTGGTCGGGGGCGAGATTGGGCGCGACTCGTCCAGTCGTCACAGTTGACGGTGTCGAAGGCGTCGTCGCCGTCCACGTGGACATCGAGCGCGCCGACGACGCTGACTACGAGGTGGAGGTGACGTTGGAGAACGGCCCGACCGCCAGAGTTGTCATCGCTGCAGGGGAGAGCACGGCTGTGGTCGAACTGCGAGCTACGGATGTCGAACTGTGGTGGCCGCGGGGTTTCGGCGAGCAGCACCTCTACAATCTGACGGTCGCCCTGCAGCGCGACGGCGCGACCCTTTCGGAGCGGACCCACCGCATCGGTTTCCGGACGGTTGACGTACAGCTCGAGCGCGATGAAGAGGGGACATCCTTCCGCTTTGTCGTAAATGGCGAGCCCGTCTGGATTCGCGGCGCGAACTGGATTCCGGACGACGCCTTCGTCACGCGCGTCACCAGAGACCGCCTCGCACACCGGCTCGACCAGGCCGAGTTCGCCAACATGAACCTCCTGCGCATCTGGGGAGGCGGCTACTACGAGTCGGATGACTTCTACGACCTGTGCGACGAGCGCGGAATCCTCGTATGGCAGGACTTCCTCTTCGCCTGCGCCAGCTACGCGGAGGAGGAGCCGCTGTGGTCCGAGGTCGAAGCCGAAGCCCGCGACAACATCACGCGCATCATGCCGCACGCCAGCCTCGCGCTGTGGAACGGCAACAACGAGAACATCTGGGGCTACGAGGAATGGGGCTGGGCCAAGCGCCTGCAAGGACGCACCTGGGGTCTCGGCTACTACCTCGACCTGCTCCCGCGCCTTGTGAGCGAACTAGACCCGGCTCGCTCCTACACCCCTGCCAGCCCGTGGTCCGGGGACCCGAACATCTTCGCGAACGACGCCGACCACGGCTCCGTCCACCTCTGGGAGCTGTGGAACCGCGTCGACTACCCCGCGTACCGTGACATTCACGCGCGTTTCGTCGCGGAGTTCGGTTGGCAGGGGCCGGCCACCTGGTCGACCATCAACCGGGCGATCTCCGACTCGCCGCTCACACCCGAATCGCCGGGAATGTTCCACCATCAGAAGGCGACGGACGGAAACGACAAGCTCACAGACGGGCTCGTCGCTCATCTCCCTCTCCCGGACGACACCGAGGACTGGCACTGGGCAATGTCACTGAACCAGGCGCTCGCTGTGACCGTCGCCATCGAGCACATGCGCTCCGAGTCCCCCCGGTGCATGGGATCCGTCGTCTGGCAGCTGAACGATTGCTGGCCCGTGACATCCTGGGCGGCCGTCGACGGCTACGGTCGCGCCAAGCCGCTGCTCTACGCGCTGAAGCACGTCTACACCGACCGACTGCTGACCATCCAGCCCCGAGATGGCGGCCTCGCGGCAATCGCCGTCAACGACTCACCCGCCCCGTGGACGGGCACCGCCACGGCTCGCCGCCTCTCCTTCGACGGAACCGTGCAAGCGAAGGCGGAGTTTCCCGTCGATATCGAGGCACGCGGCACGCACACCCTTTCCCTCCCGGTCGAGATCGCTACCGCGGAAGACGTAGCGGGAGAGTTCGTCGTCGTCGACATCAGCGGCGTTCGCGGGCTGTGGTTCTTCGCGGAACATCGCGACTCGACCCTGACCGCGGCGGACCTGACGGCCACGGCCCGCTCGGTGGAGGACGGGTTCGAGGTGCGCATCACCGCCCGCAATCTCGTGCGTGACCTCGCTCTGCTCGTGGACAAGGTGGACCCCGACGCCGTCGTGGACGACATGCTGGTGACACTCCTGCCCGGCGAGACCGCGACCTTCCATGTGCGCACCGCATGGAGCGGTGAGCCCGAACGGTTCATTGCCCGTGACGTGCTCCGCACCTCCAACCAGCTCGTCGCTGACTGGACCTGATGACGTGCGGGGGAGGGTAATTCGCCCTCCCCCGCAACACAGCAAGGCACTTAATGAACGACACATTTGTCCTGGCCGTCGACATCGGCGGCACCAAATTCGAAACGGCCATCGTCGATGGGTTCGGGAGCATCGTGGAGGGGACCCGCCGCCGGCGGCCCACCGGACGCTCGCGCGACCGCAACGAGGTCGTCGCCGCCCTGCGCGAGAGCGCGGCGGAAAGCCTCGCTGCGGCCGGCCTCCCTATCCGCGCAGCGGGCATCGGATCGGCCGGTCCCGTGGATCTGAGGGTGGGTTCTATCAGCCCACACAACCTTCCCCTTCTGCAGGGTCTCCCCGTGCGAGAGATCGTCGAAGATGCCGTCCGAGTGCCAGCTGTGCTCCGGTTGGACGGTACCTGCATTGCCGTGGCGGAAAGCTGGCTGGGCGCAACACGGGGGACGGCCATCTCGATGAGCATGGTGGTGTCGACGGGTGTTGGCGGCGGGATCCTGATTGGCGGTGAGCCCTTCGGCGGTGTGTCCGGCAATGCCGGACACATTGGCCAGATACACGTCCATTCAGGAGACAGCCGCTCCAACTCAGAGGGAAGCACTCTCGAGGCCGTTGCATCAGGCCCCGCGTCCGTTCGGTGGGCGCAGGCTCGAGGCTGGGAGGGAGCGACCGGCGAGGATCTCGCGCGGGACGTGGCGCGAGGAGACGCCGTCGCGGAAGCAGCTACCCGGCGCTCCGCACAGCTGGTCGGGCAGGCCATTGCCAGTGTGACCACATTGCTGGATCTCGAGGCGGTCGCCATCGGCGGGGGCTTCGCACGGGTCCGAGCCGACTACGTCGACATCGTGCGGGAGTCCGCGCGCGAGAACGTGCTCTTTCCGTACGCGGCACGCGTCAGCATCGCTCCGTCAGGACTGGGGGACGAGGGCCCGCTCTTGGGGGCGGCGGCTCTGGCTCTCCAGGTGGTCGAACCGGTCCACGCGAACGCGGCATTGTGAAAGCCCTGCGGTCGATTCGGCCGTACCTGAGACCCCACCGCGTTCGCATCGCCGTCGCGTCACTTGCATTCGTGCTCAAAGACAGCCCGCTGTGGGTGCTTCCCATCGTCACCGCGGAAGTGCTTGACCTCCTCATCAGCGGCGCGCCGCCCGCGGGCCTTATGCTGTGGGCACTGCTGGGTGCGGCGGCGGTCGCGGTGAACGTAGGCGCGAACGCAATCTATGTCCGTGCCTACTTCTCAGCGGTCCGCGGCATCGGGGCTGACCTGCGACGGAGCCTCACGCAGAGGCTGCAGACGCTGTCGCTGGCCTACCATTCGCGCTCCGCGAGTGCTCTCGCTCAAACCAAGCTCGTGCGCGACGTTGAAAACGTCGAACTGATGCTCCAGCAGAGCTTCGGGCCCATCCTGACCGCCGGTTCTGTACTCGTCGGCGCGAGCGTGACGATGGCTGTCAGAGCGCCTGCCTTCCTCATCTTCTTCGCCGTCGCCGTCCCGCTCGCCGTCATGCTCATCCGCTGGCTACGACTGCGCACCTCTGCAGCCAACGAACGCTTCCGTCGCGAGGTTGAGCGCATGTCGAGCAGAATCAGCGAGATGGGTTCGCTCCTGTCCGTCACTCGAGCTCACGGCCTGGAGGCCGTAGCGGTCGAGCGAGTGACGACCAGCGCAGAGCATGTACGCGCCGCAGGATTTGATCTAGACCGCATCAACGGTCGGTTCGGGGCCATGTCATGGGCCAGCTTCCAAACGCTGAGTTTGGCTTGTCTCTTCGGCGCCGCCCTCGCCTCGTTGACGGGCGTCGTCGATGTGTCGGCTGGAGATGTGATCCTCCTGAGCAGCTATTTCGGGCTGCTGACCGCGACGACTGTCGCTGTTTTCCAGCTTGCGCCCCTGATCACTCGAGGTCGCGAATCTATCTCGTCGATGCAGGAATTGCTCACCGCGGACGAGATCGAACAGAACGACGGCAAGCCCGCCGTGACCCGGGTAGCAGGTGAAATCCGTTTCGAATCGGTGACCTTTGCGTACTCCCGCGAACCTGTTGTCACCGACGTAGACCTGACGGTACGGGCAGGGGAAACGGTCGCTTTCATCGGACCCTCCGGGTCTGGCAAGTCGACGCTGCTGCACCTTTCGCTCGGGTTGATATCCCCACAAGGAGGACGGGTGTTCATCGATGGTCATGATCTCCGAGACGTCGACCGCAGAACATATCGCCGGTTCGTATCCGTCGTACCGCAAGAGCCCGTCTTGTTTGCCGCCACCGTGCGAGAGAACATCACCTATGGCTCGCCCGACCTGGACGACTATGCTGTGTGGGCGGCGCTGGAGGGCGCGAATGCCAGCGACTTCGTTCGCGAGTTGCCTGAGGGGTGGGACACCCTCGTTGGCGAGCGAGGGGGCAGCCTCTCCGGCGGTCAACGGCAGCGTCTCGCTATCGCGCGTGCTCTCGCCCGTGACCCACGGATCCTCCTCCTCGACGAAGCGACAGCAGCCCTCGACGGAGAATCCGAAGCTGCGGTGCAGAAGGCGCTGACGAACCTGCGCGTTGGTCGAACGACCTTGGTCGTCGCTCATCGTCTGTCGACTATCCGAGCAGCTGACAGGATTGTCGTCTTGGAGAATGGGCGCATCGTCCAGCAGGGCAATCATGAGACCCTGGCCCGCGCCGAGGGCTATTACCGCACCACGTTGGAGCGCGCGGGGTTGGCGTGACTCGGTTGAACGGAGCGCGGGAATCGCTGCGAATCGCACGCGGGATTCGATACGCGCGCGCCGAACGCTTTCGCCTTCCCGTTCTCGAGGCGCCCGGTCCCGACCGGCTGACTCTCAGCGCTCCTCAGCCCGGCGCTTTGGGGAGCGAGGATTGCCTCCACCTCACAGTGTGGTCTCCAGCCGAGGCGGACTCAGCCCCCGTCCTCGTGTGGATCCACGGTGGCGCCCACGTGAGCGGGAGCTCCACGAACAGCGCCACCGACGGGGCTCGGTTTGCCGCATCACAGGGTGTTGTCGTCGTCGCGGTGGAGTATCGCCTCGGCTTGCTCGGACATCTGCATCTGGACAGGGATGCAGCCGGGTTCGCGGACTCAGGGAACCTCGCGCTGCACGACCAGCTCGCAGCACTGCGATGGGTACAGGCTTACATTCACCGTTTCGGCGGAGACCCCGACGCGGTCACCGTCATGGGTCAGTCGTCTGGTGGTGTTGACGTCTTGGCCCTGCTCGCATCAGGGGCCGGCGCCGGGCTCTTCGCCCGCGCCATCGCGCACAGTTGCACGGCAGAGCGAACCGCCTCCATCGAGCAGGCGGAGGAAGTCCGAGATGAGCTGTTGAGGGCGGCCGGCGCGTTGGCGGCCACCGAGCTGGTCGACATGCCCATTGGACTGCTGATGCGCGCACAGGAGCGGGTCATAATCGAGCGCTCACAGCGCGCAGTTATAGATTCCCTCCCGTTTCGCCCATTGATCGACGGTCGATTGCTCTGCGAAACCCCGCTCCGGTCCTTTGACCGCGGCGTCGGGAAAAACGTCAGCCTCCTCATTGGAACCAACCGGCACGAAGCCCTACCGTGGGTCGATCCGGCTGGGCACAGTGTTGAGGCGCTCCACGATCTCTTAGCCGCAGTCGCACCCGGGGTCGCGTGGGAGTCCGTGCGTGAGGCGATGAACGCGGATCGAGGCAGCACACCCTCCGCAACGGCGGCATACGAGGCGGTGCTATCGCAAGTCATGTACCGCCTACCGACGGCTCGCGTCGTCGCCTCCCGGCGTGGTGCTCTGACCTACGAGTTCGTCTTCGACCCAGATAGTTCTGAGGAGATTCGTGCAGGCCATTCCGATGAGCTCCCGATGCTCTTCGGCGATGAGCCAAATCCGCCCGCCCAGGCCGCTCTCTCACACCGAATGATGAGCTCATGGGGGGAATTCGTTCGCCACGGGCGGCCCCAGCCCGAGGAGGAATGGGCACCGTCCCCCGGGGGATGCCTTTCCTGGGGGCCACGGACGAAGCGAACATCACAAAGCGACCCAAACCTGCGGGCTCTACTTGAGACCGCCTCGGCGCATGCAGACAGATGGTGAGTTTTCGAAGCGCCGAGTCGAGATGGGCCACTTCGGCGGCCCTCCCCCTGGCGCACGGGTCAGGCGGTGGAGTCGTCTTGCTTGTAGGTGCTTCCTGCGCCGCTCCCTTTGCGTTCAACGCTGGCCCCGAGTTGTCGCTGACGAACTCGCAGAGGGCATGGTCGCGGCTTTCCGCGCGGACGCCAAGCACTGTGGAAGTGCCGCCGGGGATTCGCGGTCAGGCGTGCAATTGCGCCGCGGCCGCAGCGTCATCCTCTGCCTGGGGCCTGGGGCCTGGGGCCCGGGGCTGTCCGCCGGACGATGGACGCGGTGGTGTGCCTCGCTCCTCGAGCGGACCTATGGGCTGCACGTCATCTCAGCAGGGCTACTCCGCACCTCGCCACCACTGCGGCCTCTGGCGAAATAGGCGAGTTTCGACTGCAGAGGACCTTCAGAGGCTTTTGGGGCGACTGCCCGGTCATCTCAGCCGGTCTGACCTAACTGCGAATCGTCCGGTCTAGAAGTGGAAGTGACAATTTGAGGGGCTGACGGGAATCGAACCCGCGCTGTCTGCTTGGGAAGCAGAAGTTCTGCCATTGAACTACAGCCCCGTGCGCCTTGCGGCAGCCCGGCCAGCATAACAGCGTCGCCGTGGCATCCGGACCCTCGTGGGTTGCGGTGCGCGCCACGTCACGTGACCTCGTCGAGACGACACGCCACCGCACGTGCACTCGCCCAGGTCACGTGACCTCGCCGAGGCCACGCGCCAGCACACGTCCGCCCGCCCAGGTCACGTGACCTCGCGTGCGGTCAGGCGCCGCCGCGCCCGTGATGCGCGGTAACCGAGGGGTGCGCGGAGCCGACGCGTTCTAGGCTGGGGCCGTGCTGCTCTCCGATCGCGACATCCGTGCCGAGCTCGCCGACGGGCGCCTCGGTCTCGACCCCTTCGACCCTGCGATGGTGCAGCCGTCGAGCGTCGACGTGCGACTCGACCGGTACTTCCGGCTGTTCGACAACCACAAGTACCCCTTCATCGACCCCGCCGAGGACCAGCCCGAACTCACGCGCCTCATCCAGGTCGAGCCCGACGAGCCGTTCATCCTGCACCCCGGTGAGTTCGCGCTCGGCTCCACCTTCGAGCGCGTCACGCTGCCCGACGACGTCGCCGCCCGCCTCGAGGGCAAGTCGTCGCTCGGACGCCTGGGGCTGTTGACCCATTCCACCGCCGGCTTCATCGACCCGGGCTTCTCGGGGCACGTCACCCTCGAGCTGTCGAACGTCGCGACGCTGCCGATCAAGCTCTGGCCCGGGATGAAGATCGGCCAGGTCTGCTACTTCCGCCTCACTTCCCCCGCGGAGAACCCCTACGGCTCGGGTCCCTACGGCAACCGCTACCAGGGGCAGCGCGGCCCGACCGCGTCGCGCTCGTCGTTGAACTTCCACCGTACCGACGTCGGCTCCACCGACGCGGGGTCGCTCGGCGGCTGATCGAGCGCGCCTCGGCGCCTTCCACGCGACCGCAGGCGTCCGCACTCCGCGGCGCGACGCGCGCATGCCCTGACGACCGCGGAACGCCTGACGCGGGGCTCACCGCGGGAGCTCCCCGCCCGCCTCAGTGCGACGTCCGCACGCCCACGAGGTCGTGCACCAGCACCGCCGCCACGCGCGCGCCCTGCCCGGCCGCGACGATCAGCTGCTGGGGTCCTGGCGATGCCGCGTCGCCCGCCGCGTAGAGTCCCGCGACCGAGGTGCGGCCCGAGCGGTCGGTGACGAGGTGGCCGTCGGCATCCCGATCGGGGGAGAGCTCGGCGACGAAGTCGAGGGCGGCGTCCCACAGCGGCCGCACGAACCCGCCGTCGATCTCGACGCGGTCGCCGTCGACGAGGCGCACGGCGGTGACGTGTCCGCGGTCGCCCTCGAGGTCGTCGATGCGGCGTCGGTCGACGGTGATCCCGGATGCCGCCAGCTCGGCCTCGTCGACGGCGTCGATCGCGGGGGTGCCGTTCGTGAAGACGGTGAGTCTCGAGGTCCACCGCGCCAGCAGCCGCGCGCGTGCCGCGAGGTCGCCGGTCTCGCCGATGAGGGCGAGGGGTCGGTCCTGCAGGTCCCAGCCGTCGCACGCGGCGCAGCTGAACACCGTGATCCCGTAGAACGCCCGCAGGCTCGGCACCTCGGGCAGCGTCTCGCGCAGCCCGGTCGCGAGCACGACGGCCCGCGCGCGCACCTCGGGCAGGGTGGTCGCCGCACGACCGGCGAGGGTGACGGTGAAGCCGTCGTCGTCGCGGGTGACGCGGGCGACGGGCGAGCGATCCACGATCCGCACGTTCGGGTACGCCTCGAGCTCGGCGCGTCCGAGCTTGCGCAGCTCGATGGGCGGGATGCCGTCGCGGGTGAGGTAGCCGTGCGAGCGCAGCGTCGCGGCGTTGCGGGGTCGCCCCGCGTCGACGAGCAGCACCGAGGTCCGCGCCCGGGCGAGGTTGAGAGCGGCCGAGAGACCGGCGGGGCCGCCGCCGACCACGACGACGTCGACGGCGGCGTCCGCGGTCACGGGACCAGCGCGGCGGAGCGGGCGATGGCCACCTGCTCCTCGCGCGGCACGACCTTGACGCGCTCCCGGGTGTGCTCGTGCGCGGCGCCGAGCGCGCGCTCGTGCGCGTCGAGGACGCGCCAGCCCTCCCAGGTCGTGAACTCCACCCCGCGCGCGGCGAGGACCTCGAGCACGTCGTCGGTGACGGACGGGGCCCGCAGCGACCCGGCCTCGACGTCGGAGACGAGGTGGGCGACGGTCTCCATGGCATCCGACTTGGTGTGTCCGATCAGGCCGACCGGTCCGCGCTTGATCCAGCCCGTGGCGTACAGGCCGGTCACGGGGGCGTCGCCGTCGACGACCCGGCCCTCGACGTTCGGCACCACGCCGCGCACGGCATCGAACGGGGCGCCGAGCACGGGACTCGAGAAGTACCCGACCGCGCGGTACACCTGCTGCACGGCGATCTCGCGGATCTCGCCGGTGCCGCGCACGGTGCCGTCGCCGATGGGCTCGGTGCGCTCGAAACGCAGGCCCTCGACACGGTCGTCGCCGAGCACGGCGAGGGGCGAGTGGTAGAAGTGCAGGTGCAGGCGGCGGCTCGCGCCGGTCCGCTCGCGCGTGCGCCAGCTGTTCAGCACGCGCAGCATCACCTTGAGCTGGTTGTTGGGGGCCTGGGCGGGATCGGCATCCGCGAAGTCCTCGTCGTGCACGACGATGTCGACGTTCGGCACCTCGCCGAGCTCGCGCAGCTCGATGGGCGTGAACTTGATGTCGGCGGGTCCGCGGCGACCGAACACGTGCACATCGGTGACGGCGGAGGCCTCGAGTCCGTCGAGCACGTTGTCGGCGATCTCGGTGGAGCGCAGGTCGACGGCGTGCTTGGCGAGCACGCGAGCGACGTCGAGGGAGACGTTGCCGTTGCCGATCACCGCGACCTCCCGCTGGTCGAGGGGCCAGTCGCGCGGCACGTCGGGGTGGCCGTCGTACCAGGCGACGAAGTCGGCCGCGCCGTAGGAACCGGGCAGATCGATCCCCGGGATGTCGAGCGGGGCGTCGCGCAGGGCCCCGGTCGCGAGGATGACGGCGTCGTACCGGTCGTGCAGCTCGTCGACGGCGAGGTCGCGGCCCACCTCGACGTTGCCGATGAAGCGGGTGACGCCGGTGTCGAGCATCTCGTGCAGCGAGTCGACGATGCCCTTGATGCGCGGGTGGTCGGGGGCGACGCCGTATCGGATGAGGCCGTAGGGGGCGGGCAGCGAGTCGAACAGGTCGATGGCGACCGTGCCGCCGGCGTCGGTCACCGCGCGCGTGAGGATGTTGCCGGCGTAGATGCCCGCGGGGCCGGCACCGACGATCGCGACACGGAGCGAGGTGAGAGAGGACGAGGTCACAGCGAAGGGGCCTTTCGGGGAACGGCGAGCGGGTCGAACGTGAGATCGAGGGATGCCAGGGCGGCCGGCGCGTACGGACTCAGGCGCACCACGTCGCCGACGACCACCACGGCGGGGGAGCGCACCCCGCGCTCGGCGGCCTGCGCGGCGATGGTCGCAAGGGTTCCGACGGTCACGCGCTGGCGCGCGCCGAAGCCGTCCTCGATGATTGCGACGGGGCAGTCCGCACCGCGCTCGCCGCGGGCGAGGGTGAGCGCCGAGTGAGCGAGCGTGCCGACGCCCATGAGCAGCACGACGGTGTGATCGCGTCCGCCGCCGAGCGCGGCGATCTGATCGTGCGCGGTCGCCACGGTGAAGCTCGTCGCAACCCCGCGGTGGGTGAGCGGGATGCCGGCCAGTGCAGGCACCGAGACGGCGCTCGTGACACCGGGGACCACGCGTACCTCGATGCCGGCCTCCTGGCAGGCGAAGAGCTCTTCGCCGCCGCGGCCGAAGACGTACGGATCGCCGCCCTTCAGGCGGACGACGCTCCGCCCCGCGAGCGCCTCCCGCACGAGGAGGGCGTTGATGGCATCCTGCGGCACGGCGTGGTGACCGGGCAATTTGCCGACGTCGATGATGTCGGCGCTCAGGTGCACGCCCTCGGCCGCGAGGCCGTCGAGCACGCCGCGCGCGCCGAGGCGGTCGGCGACGATCACGTCGGCGGACTCCAGCGCGCGCAGCCCCCGCAGGGTCAACAGGCCCGGGTCTCCCGGTCCGGCGCCGACGAGCCAGACGGTCCCGGATGCCGCAGCCCCGGCCGGCTGCGGAGCGCGGGCCGCCACGTGCTGCGGGGCCGGGATGCCGGCATCCCGGGTCACTTCGCGCCTCCCGAGAGCAGCAGCCCGCGGCCGCGCAGCATGCGCCGTTCGATCGGTCCGAAGAAAGCGAGCTCGATGAGGATGCCGATGCCGAGGATCACCACGATCGTGGCGAGCACGCCGGCGAGGTCGGCGAGGTCGCGCGTCTGTTGCAGCATCGTGCCGAGTCCGAAGCCGATCGTGCCGCCCGAGGTGATGATCTCGGCCGCCATCAGGGAGCGCCACGAGAACGCCCACCCCTGCTTGAGCCCGGCGAAGTAGCCGGGGAGGGCGGCGGGGAGGATCACCGAGGTGGCGAGCTGCCACTTCGACGCGCCGAGCACCGTGCCGACTCGCCGCAGCTGCGGTGGCACCTGGTCGACGCCCGAGATGAGCCCGTTGACGATGGAGGGGATCGCGCCCATCAGAATGACGAAGTAGGCCGTGGCATCCGTGAGCCCGAACCAGATGATCGCGGCGGGCACCCACGCGACCGACGGCAGCACCTGGAGCCCTGAGATGATCGGCCCGACCGCGCGGCGGATCGGGCGCACCTCGGCCAGCAGCAGACCGATCGGGGTGCCGATGACGATCGCGATGAGGAAGCCGAGGATGCCGCGTTCGAGGCTGGTCAGGACCGCCTCCTGAAGGCGGCCGGTGTCCCAGGCGTAGCCGAGCGCACCGATGACGTCGGCGGGGCTCGGCGCCTTGTCCGGTCGCGGGTCGGCGATCCAGATGTACGCCTGCCACACGAGGATCGCCAGCACGACGAAGATCACGGGCGGAAGGATGCTGGCCGACCAGCGGCGCCAGCGGGGCGTCGCCGCGTCGGTGGTGGTCTGCAGGCGATCGAGCCCCGCCTCGAGGCTGCGGAGGTCGTCGGAGCGGGTCGCGGTCTCAGCGGGCATTGCGGCGGATCTCCTTGCGCAGCTCGTCGGTGATCTCGGCGGCGAGGGCGCCGGCATCCTTCGCCTCGACGTCGGCGGTGCGCCATTCGCCGACGACGCGGCCGGGGCGGCTGCCGAGCAGCACGATGCGCTCGCCGAGGCGGACGGCCTCGCGCACGTTGTGGGTGACGAACACGATCGTGCGACCGGTGGCGCGCCACACGCGCTCGAGCTCCTCGTGGAGCAGGTCGCGGGTGATGGCGTCCAGGGCGGCGAACGGCTCGTCCATCAGCAGCACGGGCCGGTCCTGCGCGAGGGCGCGGGCGAGCGCCACACGCTGGCGCATCCCGCCGGACAGCTCGTGCGGGCGCTTGTCGGCGGCATCCGTGAGATTGACGGTGTCGAGCAGGGCGAGAGCCTCGTCGCGGCGGCGGGCGCGCGAGACGCCGCGCAGCCGCAGGGCCAGCTCGACGTTGCGGCGGGCGGTGAGCCAGGGCATGAGCGCCGACTCCTGGAACATGACCGCCGAGCCCTCGGCGGGGGCCTCGATCCGGCCCGCGGTGGGGCGGTCGATGCCGGCGACGAGGTTGAGCAGCGTCGACTTGCCGCAGCCCGAGGCGCCGAGCAGGCACACGAACTCGCCGGGGGCGAAATCGAGGGTGATGTCGTCGAGGACGACCGGGCCCGCACCGAAGCGCTTGGACACCCCTTCGATGCGCACCGCGGGCGCGGTGGCGGCGACGGGCGGGCGGCTGTCGGTGCGGGCCGTGGTCATGTCACTCCTCGCCGAGTCCGGCGGCCGAGACCTTCGCGTCGCCGAGCTGCGCGTTCAGCAGGCGCAGGTCGAACAGTCCCTCGATCGAGCCCTGCTTCTGCGTGCCCGCCTGGATGCCGTGCTCGACCAGGGTCGAGAAGGTTTCCGCGTGCGGGTCGACCGAGAACGTCACATGCTCGAGCGCCCGGGCGATGACCGCGTCCGCGAGCGGCTTGCCCGTGTCGGCGGCGAGCTGCGCGTTGACCACGCCCGCGACCTCGCCCGGGTTGTCGGCAATCCAGTCGACGGATGCCGTGTGCCCGGCGAGCAGCTTCGACACGGTCTCGGGGTGCTGGTCGAGGAAGTCCTTTCGCACCAGCAGCACGGTGGTGGGGAACTGTCCGTCGGGCCACTCGTCGGCCTCGTCGACGAGCACCTTCGCGCCGGCGTCGACGACCAGGCGCGACACCCACGGCTCGGGCAGCCACGCGCCGTCGAGCTGACCATCCTTGAAGAGCTGGAAAGTCTGCGCGTTCTCGGTCGGGGTGATCGTCACGTCGCCGCCGCCCGAGGTGTCGGTGGCGAAGCCCTGCTCCTCGAGCCAGCCGCGCAGCGCCACGTCCTGCGTGTTGCCGAGCTGCGGGGTGGCGAGGGTCTTGCCCTTCAGATCCTGCGGCGAGGTGATCCCGTCGCGAACGACGAGCGCCGCGCCGCCGGTGGCGGCTCCGGCGATGACGCGCGCCGACTCGCCCCGCGACTGGATGAACGTGTTGATCGACGGATTCGGCCCGATGTAGGTCGCGTCGATCGCGCCGGCCGACAGGGCCTCGATCGCGGCGGGCCCGGCGTTGAACACCTCGGTCGACAGCTTCGTGTCGCCGAGGGCGTCCTGCAGCAGGCCCTCCTGCAGGCCCACGAGCGCGGGTGCGTGCGTCACGTTGGCGAAGTAGCCGAGACGCAGCTCCTCGGCGGGACCCTGGTCGGTGGCTTCCGCCGTCGAAGAGGCGCAGCCCGCCATCATCGCTGCCACCACTCCCAGGGTCGTGATCGTTGCTGCAATGCGTCGTTTGTTCACTGTCGCCTCCTTCGCAGGGCTGGGTGCGCCGATGGGCGCGGGTTCGTCGCGCGCTGCTCAGCGCACGATGCCGGCGGCGAGAGTCGCGCCGTCGGACGGATGGATGACGAGGAACGAGCCCTCGTGGCGGCTGTCGCGGTAGGGCTCCAGCGGCAGGTCGGCGGCCAGGCGCAGGCGCGCGCGGCCGATGTCGTTGGTCTCGAGCCGGTCCGCGTCGACGTGGGCCAGCGCGTCGAGGTCGTAGCGCGAGTCGATGGATGCCACGATCGCCTGCACCGTGGCCGTGCCGTGCTTCACGAGCACGCGCGCGCCGGGGGTCAGGGGGCGCGCGTCGAGCTGGAACAGCTCCACGTCCGCCTCGCGGCGCGCGACCGGGAGAGTGCCGGCCGAGGCGATGACCGCTCCGCGGGCGGCATCCACGTCGTCGGCCAGTTCGAGCGACACCGATTGCGGAGCGACGGCGCTATCGGCCGGTACTCCCGCCACTCGGATGCCGCGGACCACCGTGCGCACCCCGGAGCCCGACACCTCGACCTCGTCGCCCACGCGCACGGCGCCGCGTGAGATGCGGCCGGCGACGGCGCGGTAGTCGCGCAGCGCCGTGGCGGTCTCGGGGTCGGCGGCGAGCTCGGGCGACAGCCCGCCCTGCGGGCGGATGACCGACTGCACGGGAAGGCGCAGCGGCTCGGCGTCGCGGGCGGACTCGTCGGCGGAGGGCAGCGTCTCGAGCAGCTCGAGCAGCGCGGGCCCGTCGTACCAGGGTGTGCGGGCCGAGCGGTCGACGATGTTGTCGCCCTCGAGGGCCGAGACCGGCAGCACGTGCAGGTCGTCGATCTCGAGCTCGGCCGCGACCGCCCGCGCGTCGGCGGCGACCGATGCGAACACGTCGGCCGAGAAGTCGACGAGGTCGATCTTGTTGACCGCGACGATCACGTGCGGCACGCGCAGCAGCGCGACGACCGCGAGGTGACGGCGCGTCTGCTCGACCACGCCCGCTCGCGCGTCGACGAGGACGACGACGGCGTCGGCGGTGGTGGAACCGGTGACCATGTTGCGCGTGTACTGCACGTGGCCGGGGCAGTCGGCGAGGATGAACGACCGCGACCCGGTGGCGAAGTAGCGGTAGGCGACGTCGATCGTGATGCCCTGCTCGCGCTCGGCGCGCAGACCGTCGGTCAGCAGGGCGAAGTCGAACGCCCCGTGCGCGAAGCCGCGGTCGGCGGAGGTGCGCGCGACCTGCTCGAGCTGGTCGGCGAGGATCGCCTTGGCGTCATGCAGCAGGCGTCCGACGAGCGTGGACTTGCCGTCGTCGACCGAGCCCGCCGTGGCGAAGCGGAACAGGGTCGGCTCGATCGTGTCGACCGGAGCCTCGAGGGTGTCGAGCGACATCAGAAGTACCCGTCCTTCTTGCGGTCTTCCATGGCCGCCTCGCTGAGGCGGTCGTCGGCGCGGGTCGCCCCGCGCTCGGTGATGGTGGTGCGCGCGACCTCGGCCACGATGGACGCCAGGTCCGCGGCATCCGATTCGACGGCGCCGGTGCAGCTCATGTCGCCGACCGTGCGGTAGCGGACCGTGCGCACCTCGACGGTCTCGCCCTCGCGGGGAGGGGAGAACGGACCGACCGGATGCCACATGTCACCGCGGCGGTACACCTCGCGTTCGTGCGCGAAGTACAGCGGGGGGAGGGCGATGTCCTCGCGCTCGATGTAACGCCAGATGTCGAGCTCGGTCCAGTTCGAGATCGGGAACGCCCGCACGTGCTGACCCGGGGTGTGCCGGCCGTTGTACAGGCTCCAGAGCTCCGGTCGCTGGGTGCGCGGATCCCACTGGCCGAACTCGTCGCGCAGCGAGATGATGCGCTCCTTCGCGCGGGCCTTGTCCTCGTCGCGCCGCGCCCCGCCGAAGACGGCGTCATGGCGGCCGGCGGCGATGGCGTCCAGCAGCGGAAGGGTCTGCAGCGGGTTGCGGGTGCCGTCGGTGCGCTCCTGCAGGCGCCCGTCGTCGATGTAGTCCTGCACGCGCGCGACCTCGAGGCGCAGGCCCAGGCGCTCGACCGTCTCGTCGCGGAAGCGCAGCACCTCGGGGAAGTTGTGTCCGGTGTCCACGTGCAGCACGGGGAAGGGCACGCGGCCCGGCGCGAACGCCTTGGTCGCCAGGTGCAGCACGACGACCGAGTCCTTGCCGCCCGAGAACAGCAGCACGGGACGCTCGAACTCGGCGACGACCTCGCGGATCACGTGGATCGCCTCGGCCTCGAGCAGGTCGAGGGTGGAGAGGGCAGTGGATGCCGTGGACACAGCGCTCATGTGTGCAACCCGCATTCCGTCTTGGAGAGGCCCGCCCAGCGGCCGGACCGGGGATCTTCGCCCGGGGCGACCGGGCGCGTGCACGGCTCGCACCCGATGGACGGGTAGCCGTGGGTGAGGAGGAGGTTGACCGGCACCTTCCGGTCGGTGGCGTAGCCGATGAGGTCGTCGAAGCTCCACGCCGCCACCGGGTTCACCTTGACCAGGCCGTTGCGCTCGTCCCACGTGACCAGGGGGGTGTGCGTGCGCGTGGGTGCCTCGTCGCGGCGCACGCCGGTGAACCACACCTCGTAGCCGCCGAGGGCTCCCTGCAGGGGGTCGACCTTGCGACGCGCGCAGCACAGTGCGGGGTCGCGCTCGTAGAGGCGCTCGCCGAAGGCGGCATCCTGTTCCGCGACCGTCTGCTCGGGCAGCACGTCGACGACGCGCACGTCGAGGGCGCGGTCGACCTCGTCGCGCGTGAAGTGCGTCTCGCGGAAGTGGTAGCCGGTGTCGAGGAAGAGCACGTCGACGTCCGGCAGCTGCTGGGCGACGAGGTGGGGGAGCGCGGCATCCGCCATCGAGCACGCCACGGCGGCGGACTCGGGGGAGAAGTGGCGCGCCACCCAGGCGACGACCTCGGCGGGCGACGCCTCGTCGTCGGCGAGGCTGCGCAGCTCGACGTTGCCCTGCTCGGCGAGGGCCTTCAGTTCGTCGTGACTGCGGCGGGCGGTGACGCGCGGAGCGAGGGAGACGCTCATTGCAGGGCCTCCTCGTCCGCGCGGTGGGCCCACTGGGCGAAGGTCTCGTCGGCGGCGGTGTCGCGGTCGTCGAGGAAGCGGCGCACGACCCGGTCGACGTAGTCGGCGATGCCGTCGGCGGCCACCTTCAGCCCGCGGACGGTGCGGCCGAGGCCGGCTTCGTCGCGATCCTGGGAGGCGAGCCCGCCGCCGAGGTGCACCTGGTACCCGGGCACCTGCTCGCCGTCGATCGTGACGAGCTGTCCCTTCAGGCCGATGTCGGCGGTCTGGATGCGCGCGCACGAGTTGGGGCAGCCGTTGACGTGCAGCGAGATCGGGTGCGGCAGGTCGAAGCCCGCGAGGCGCTCCTCGAGGTCCTTCACCGCGGCGGTGGCGTTGACCTTCGTCTCGACGATCGCGAGCTTGCAGAACTCGATGCCCGTGCACGCGATCGTGCCGCGTCGGATGAGGCTCGGCCGCGCTTGCAGGCCCAGCTCGTCGAGGCCGGCGACGAGCGACTCCACGCGGTCCTCGGGGATGTCGAGGATCACGACCTTCTGGTGCGGCGTCGTGCGCAGGCGCGTCGAGCCGTGCTCCTCGATGAGGTCGGCGAGGCGCGCGAGCGTCGTGCCCGAGACGCGGCCGACGATCGGCGTCGCGCCCACGTAGAAGCGCCCGTCCTTCTGCCGGTGGATGCCGACATGGTCGCCGGGGGCCGCGGGCTTGGGCGCCGCCGGACCGTCGGGGAGGGCGTAGCCGAGGTACTCGTCCTGCAGCACCTGACGGAACTTCTCCGTGCCCCACTCCGCGAGCAGGAACTTCAGACGCGCCTTGTTGCGCAGGCGCCGGTAGCCGTAGTCGCGGAAGATCTGCGCGACACCGTGCCAGGCCTCGGCCACCCGCTCGGGCGAGACGAAGACGCCGAGGCGCTCGCCGAGGCGCGGGGTGGTCGACAGTCCGCCGCCGACCCACAGGTCGTAGCCGATGCCGAGCTCGGGGTGCTCGACCGCGACGAAGGCGACGTCGTTGATCTCGTGGACGACGTCCTGGTTGGGGTGCCCGGTGATGGCCGACTTGAACTTGCGGGGCAGGTTCGACAGCGTCGGGTCGCCGATGAAGCGGCTCGTGATCTCGTCGATCTGCGGGGTGGGATCGATCAGCTCGTCGGCCGAGATGCCCGCGACGGGGGAGCCGAGCACGACGCGCGGAACGTCACCGCACGCCTCGGTGGTGCCGAGACCGACGGCCTCGAGCCGGCGCCAGATCTCGGGCATCGACTCGACCTCGACCCAGTGCAGCTGCACGTTCTGGCGGTCGGTGAGATCGGCGGTGTCGCGGCCGAACTCCTGCGAGATCCAGGCGATGACGCGCAGCTGCGCGGTCGTGAGCTGCCCGCCGTCGATGCGGACGCGCAGCATGAAGTAGGCGTCCTCGAGCTCCTCGGGGCTCAGCGTCGCCGTGCGGCCGCCGTCGATGCCGGGCTTGCGCTGCGTGTAGAGCCCCCACACGCGGAAGCGGCCGTGCAGGTCGGTCGGGTCGATGGATGCGAACCCGCCCGCGGCGTAGACGTTCTCGATGCGCTCGCGAACGGCGAGGCCGTCGTCGACCTGCTTCCACTCCTCGTTGCCGTTGAGCGGCGTCGTGCCGTCGATCTTCCACTGCCCGTTCGGCTTGGTGGAGGGGCGCGGCGGACGCGCAGCGGGGCGCGCGGAGGGGGGACTGGTGGTCACGGGTTCGGCTCTTTTCGGCAGACGTCGTGGCGACGCTAGAGCGACGCCTGAACCCGGTCCAACAAGATGACACGGAGCGTCGCCGAGCGACACATTCCGTCACGCGGCGTCGCACGACGGGCCCGTCGGGCGTCACACAGTTGCCGCGTTCCGCCCCGTGCGCTAACGCGGAACGCCGCCGGTCGAGACGCGAGGTCCCGATCCGGCGGCGTCCGTCGCGGGCTCACACGGATGCCGTGGACGCGCGGCCCCGCGAGAAGCCGGCGTCGAAACCGCGCTCGTAGGCGCGCTGGGCCAAGCGCTCGGCGCGGTGATGGCCGTGGCGCGGTCCGAAGCCGTGGCGCCGGTGCTCGTTCCCGTGGCCGCAGCGGTGGGTGTCCGCGCCGGGCTCGCGTCCGTCGCCTCCTGCGCCGCCGCCCGCGGGGCGGGCGCCGTGGTCGGGTCCGGGGCGCTGACCGCTGCGGAAGCCGTGGTGCAGGTTGGGCCCGAACGCGAGGCCGCCGTCGCCGCGCGGGCCGAAGCCGCCGCGCGGCCCGAAGCCGCCGCGCGGGCCGGGTCCGAAGCCGCGGCCGAAGGGACCGCGGTGGTCGTCGTCGCCGACGTCGAGCTTCTCGGCCAGGAGGTCGAGCGTCTCGGCGAGTGTCGAGAGGGTCTCGGCGGGGATGCCCTCGAGCAGCGCGGAGCGCTCGGCATCCACGCGGTCCAGGACGGAGCGTCCCTCGTCGGTGAGCCGCCAGCCGTCGTCGGTGCGGGCGATCAGACGCTGAGCCTCGAGGGCGTCGACGCGCTTGCCGCCACGGGCGAGGCGCTCGAGCACCTCAGGGGCGTCGATGCGACCGTCGACGGCGCTCAGCAGCAGCACCATCTTGGGGTGGATGCCGCTGGCGCGCAGCTGCGTGAAGAGGCGGTGGTGCAGCGCGTGGCCGACCGTCGTGAGGCGGTGGGCGAGGGCGCGGGGGTCGTGAGGAGAAGGGGTGTTCATGGGGTGTCCTTTCGTGGGCGGGAGCTCCGCCGATGCATGTCGGATGACAATGAATGTACTGTGACATGCATTCCCGATGCTTGTCAAGAGACATGTAAAATTCCCGGCGTGAGCACCGACCCCGCCGACGAGATCGCCGCAGCGCTCGGACGACTGCGCGGACGGCGCCCCCGCCCGCCCTTCCCGCCCGAGCCGCACCACCACCCGCACGGCGGGCGCGGCGCCCCCTGGGGTCGCGGCGCCCCGCCGTGGGCCGACCCCGCCCACGGACGCTTCGGCGGACCCGCGCGGCTGCGCATGCTCGACGCGCTCGTCGCGGCATCCGGATCGCTGTCGGTGAGCGAGATCGCCGAGGCGGTCGGCGTCGACCAGCCGCGCGCCTCGCGCCTCGTGCAGCAGGCGGCGCAGATGGGGCTGGTCGCGCGCGAGCCCGATCCCGACGACGCCCGCCGCACGCGCGTGCGCCTCACCGCCGAGGGCGAGGGGCTCGTCTCCGGCTTCCGGGGTCGGCGGCGGGATGCCGTGCGCTCCGCGCTCGAGGGTTTCACCGACGCCGAGCGCGCCGAGTTCGCGCGCCTGCTCGCGAAGTTCGCCGACGCCTGGCCGCGGGACTGAGTCCGCGTCATCCGCTCGACCGGGTCAGCGGATGACGGCGGTCTTCGTCCGCACCGGCAGCATCAGCAACAGGCCCGCCGCGAGGATCAGCACGATGCCCAGGATGCCGAGACGGGTGTCGCCCGTTAGTCCGACGAACAGCGCGAACAGGCCCGGGGCGAGGAATGACACCGCGCGCCCCGTCGTGGCGTAGAGGCCGAAGATCTCGCCCTCGCGCCCCTCCGGGGCCACGCGCGCGAGGAACGACCGGCTCGCCGACTGCACCGGACCGACGAAGGCGCACAGGCCGAGCCCCACGATCCAGAAGCCGATCTGCGCGGTTCCGACGAAGAGCATCGTGGTCCCGAGCACGATGAGGCTCGCGAGCGAGACGACGATGACGTTCTTCGGGCCGAAGCGGTCGTCGAAGCGGCCCGCGACGAAGGTGCTGAGACCCGCGACGACGTTCGCGACCACGGCGAAGTACAGCACCTCCGTCGAGCTGAAGCCGAAGACCTGCGCCGCGATGATCGCACCGAAGGTGAAGACGCCCGCGAGACCGTCGCGGAAGACCGCACTCGCCACGAGGAACAGCAGCACCTGCCGGCTGTCGCGCCACAGCGAGCGCAGCGTCCGCCACAGCACCACGTACGACCCCAGGAAACCCACCCGCACCTGACGGCGCTGCGCCGGGATCTCGGGCACGCGCAGCAGCACCGGGATCGCGAAGACCGCGAACCACACGGCCGAGGCCAGCACGGCGAGGCGGATGTTGAGTCCGCCCTCCTTCGTCACCCCGAGCAGGCCCCCGGCCGTCGGGTCGCCGAAACCCTGGATGAACAGGGCGAGCAGCAGGAGGAGGAGGACGATGCCGCCGACATACCCCATGCCCCACCCGAAGCCGGAGACGCGGCCGATGTTCTCGCGCGTGGAGACCTGGGCGAGCATCGCGTAATAGTTGACGCTGGCGAACTCGAAGAACACGTTGCCGACGGCGAGGAGCGTCGCGCCGAGCACGAGATAGCCGGGCGTCCCCTCGACGAACACCATCGCGGCCATCGCGAGCACCACGAGACCGGTGTTGATGCCGAGCCAGAGCTTGCGTCGCCCTGTGCCGTCGGAGCGCTGCCCCAGGACGGGCGCGACGAGCGCCACCACGATGCCCGCGATCATCAGGGCGACGCCCACGAAACTGGCGTTCTCGGCGAGGGCGCGCACGAGAGCGGGATTCGCGTCGTCGTCGCCCGCGGCGGCGACGATCGCCGGGTCGACGAACAGCGTGCTCGACAGGTAGGTGCTGAACACGAACGTCGTCACGACCGCGTTGAACGCGGCCGAGCCCCAGTCCCACAGCGCCCAGGCGAGCACGGGGCGCCGATTCGAGACGGCGGTGTCAGCGGTGCCGGGGGGAGGCGTGGGGGTCACGGTAGAGCCCTTCGGTGAACACCCGGGTCGGCCGGGTCGCGACGGCGCCGTCGTCGGCGCGTCGAGTTCAGGCTAGACCCCGGCCCGCGCCGGAGCGCGGAGGAGACTACCGTGGAGTCATGGCATCCGAAACCCCCGTCGAGTCCGCTGAGACGGACACCGCTCCCGAGAAGCTCACCTTCGCCGACCTGGGACTGGATGCCGCTGTGCTCAAGGCCCTGAAGGACGTGGGCTACGAGACCCCGTCGGCCATCCAGGCCGCGACCATCCCCGTCCTGCTGCAGGGGCGCGACGTGGTCGGCCTCGCCCAGACCGGAACCGGCAAGACCGCGGCCTTCGCGTTGCCGGTGCTGTCGCAGATGGAGACCGGCTCCAAGAACCCGCAAGCCCTCGTGCTGGCGCCCACCCGCGAGCTCGCGCTGCAGGTGTGCGAGGCGTTCGAGAAGTATGCGGCGCACATCAAGGGCGTCTCGGTGCTGCCCGTCTACGGCGGTCAGGGCTACGGCCAGCAGCTGTCGGCCCTGCGCCGCGGCGTCGACGTGATCGTCGGCACGCCCGGGCGCATCATGGACCACCTCGACAAGGGCACGCTCGACCTGAGCGAGCTGAAGTTCCTCGTGCTCGATGAGGCCGACGAGATGCTCAAGATGGGCTTCGCCGAAGACGTCGAGACGATCCTCGCCGACACCCCCTCGACCAAGCAGGTCGCGCTGTTCTCGGCGACCATGCCGGCGCAGATCCGCCGCATCTCGGCGCAGTACCTCAACGACCCCGAAGAGATCACGGTCAAGACCAAGACCACGACCTCGGCGAACATCACGCAGCGCTACCTGGTCGTGTCGTACCAGCAGAAGATCGACGCGCTCACGCGCATCCTCGAGGTCGAGAACTTCGAGGGCATGATCGTCTTCACCCGCACCAAGAACGAGACCGAGACGGTCGCCGAGAAGCTGCGCGCCCGCGGCTACACCGCCGCCGCGATCAACGGCGACATCGCCCAGGTGCAGCGCGAGCGCACGGTGAACCAGCTGAAGTCGGGCAAGCTCGACATCCTCGTCGCCACCGACGTCGCCGCGCGCGGCCTCGACGTCGAGCGCATCAGCCACGTCGTCAACTACGACCTGCCGATCGACACCGAGTCGTACGTGCACCGCATCGGCCGCACGGGCCGGGCGGGTCGCACGGGCGACGCCATCAGCTTCGTCACGCCGCGCGAGCGCCGCATGCTCACCGCGATCGAGAAGGCCACGCGCCAGCCGCTGACCGAGATGTCGCTGCCGAGCGTCGACGACGTCAACGCCACGCGCCTGACCCGCTTCGACGACGCGATCACCGCGGCACTCGAGGACACCGCCGCGATCGCGACGTTCCGTGACGTCGTCGCCCACTACGTCCAGCACCACGACGTGCCCGAGGCCGATGTGGCCGCGGCGCTCGCCGTGGTCGCGCAGGGCGACACCCCGCTGCTGATCGAGGAGGAGACGCTCCAGCAGCCGCGCTTCGACCGGGATCGCGACCGCGACCGCCCCGCCCGCGACGGTGGGGACCGTGGTGACCGCCGCAGCGCCGGTGGCCGCTTCGCGACGTACCGCATCGCGGTCGGCCGTCGTCAGCGCGTCGAACCGCGCCAGATCGTCGGCGCCCTCGCGAACGAGGGGGGCTTGCGCCGGAACGACTTCGGCGCGATCCAGATCCGCCAGGACTTCTCGCTCGTCGAGCTGCCCGCCGACCTGTCGAACGACACGATCAACCGCCTCGCCGACACGCGGATCTCCGGCCAGCTGATCGACCTGCGCCTCGACCAAGGCGGACGCTCGGCCAAGCGCAGCGACCGTCCTCAGCGGCGTTCGTTCGACCGCGACCGCGACCGCGACTGAGCCCGCGACCGAGGCCGCGACTCGGCGGCCGCGTCGGAAGCGCTGTCGCGTGAGTCGGCGATCCCGGCCGTCGCGCCGGGTTCATGGGCGCGCGTTGGGCTGATCCCGGTCGTGGCGCCGGGTTCGTGGGCGCGCGTGGCTGATTCCGGGCGTGGCGCCGAGGTCCGTGTTCGGGCGCCGCGGTGGTCCGGACCGCGGCGCCGGGGTTCCGGCATCCGTTCGACGCCCCCGTGCCCCGCTGAGGGTGCGGGGGCGTCGTGCGTGGTGGCGTCGGCTGCGTCTGCGACGAGCCGTGTCCCACTTTCGGCTGCCTGGGGCGTGCTGGGGCCGCCCTTTCTGGGACGTGCTCTGCGCAATTCTTGGACATGGTCTGCGCGAATCGGGATATGGTCTGCACAGACGGGGCATGGGAGCCCGGCTGCGGGTTGCCCGGCGGAGCCATGTCCCACTTCGTGCGGCTGAAGCCGTGCCAGACAGCACATTCCGGGACATGGCCTGCACGAATCGGGACATCGACGCCGGGAACCCGTGCCCCACACGTACGCGACGCCGAGCACACAGCGAGCGGGCGACACGGCATCCGGAAGTTGAGCCGATTCATATCAAGTCGCCTTGACCTACCGGGAGGGCCGCGATAACCTTGAGTCATCGCGGCTCAACCCGCGCAAGACTTTCACCAGAACCCCGAGTGCGGCAACGGCCGTGCTCACAAGCAAGGAGACACATATGCCCCGTGCAGTGGGAATCGACCTCGGTACGACCAACTCCGTCGTGAGCGTGCTCGAGGGTGGCGAGCCCAAGGTCATCGCCAACGCCGAGGGTTTCCGCACGACCCCCTCGGTCGTCGCCTACACGAAGGACGGCGAGGTGCTCGTCGGCGAGACCGCCAAGCGCCAGGCCGTCACCAACGTCGACCGCACGATCTCCAGCGTGAAGCGCCACATGGGCACCACGTGGAGCTTCGACGTCGACGGCAAGAAGTGGACGCCGCAGGAGATCTCGGCCCGCATCCTTCAGAAGCTCAAGCGCGACGCAGAGGAGTACCTCGGTGACAGCGTGACGGATGCCGTCATCACGGTCCCCGCGTACTTCAACGACGCCGAGCGTCAGGCCACCAAGGAGGCCGGCGAGATCGCGGGCCTGAACGTGCTGCGCATCATCAACGAGCCCACCGCCGCGGCCCTCGCGTACGGCCTCGACAAGGGCAAGGAAGACGAGCTCATCCTCGTCTTCGACCTCGGTGGTGGAACGTTCGACGTCTCGCTGCTCGAGGTGGGCAAGGACGACGACTTCTCGACCATCCAGGTGCGCGCCACCTCCGGTGACAACCGCCTCGGTGGAGACGACTGGGACCAGCGCGTCGTCGACTACCTCATCAAGCAGTTCAAGGACACCACCGGTGTCGACGTCTCCGGCGACAAGATCGCCCTGCAGCGTCTGAAGGAAGCGGCCGAGCAGGCCAAGAAGGAGCTGTCGAGCTCGACCTCGACGTCCATCAACCTGCCCTACCTGTCGCTCACCGACTCGGGCCCCGTCTCGCTCAGCGAGACCCTCACCCGGGCGAAGTTCGAGGACCTCACCAAGGACCTCCTCGACCGCACCCGCAAGCCCTTCTCCGACGTCATCCGCGAGGCCGGCGTCAAGGTCGACGACATCGCCCACGTGGTGCTCGTCGGCGGCTCGACCCGCATGCCCGCGGTCGCCGAGCTCGTCAAGAAGGAGACGGGCAAGGATGCCAACAAGGGTGTGAACCCCGACGAGGTCGTGGCCGTGGGCGCAGCCCTCCAGGCCGGTGTCCTCAAGGGCGAGCGCAAGGACGTCCTGCTCATCGACGTCACCCCCCTGAGCCTCGGCATCGAGACCAAGGGCGGCATCATGACCAAGCTCATCGAGCGCAACACGGCCATCCCGACCAAGCGCAGCGAGACCTTCACCACCGCCGACGACAACCAGCCGTCGGTCGCGATCCAGGTCTTCCAGGGTGAGCGCGAGTTCACGCGCGACAACAAGCCGCTCGGCACCTTCGAGCTCACCGGCATCGCCCCGGCCCCCCGTGGCATCCCGCAGGTGGAGGTCACCTTCGACATCGACGCGAACGGCATCGTGCACGTCTCGGCGAAGGACAAGGGCACCGGCAAGGAGCAGTCGATGACCATCACGGGCGGCTCGTCGCTGCCCAAGGAGGACATCGAGCGCATGGTCCGCGAGGCCGAGGAGAACGCGGCCGAAGACAAGAAGCGCCGCGAGTCCGCCGAGACCCGCAACCAGGCCGAGACCCTCTCGTACTCGATCGAGAAGCTGATCAAGGAGAACGAGGACAAGCTCCCCGCCGAGGTCAAGACCGAGGTCCAGGGCGACGTCGACGCGCTCAAGACGGCTCTCGCCGGCGACGACGACGACGCGGTCAAGACCGCGTTCGACAAGCTGAACGCCAGCCAGGGCAAGCTCGGCGAGGCCATCTACGCCTCGTCGCAGGCCGCCGGCGAGCCCGCCGACCCGAACGTGGGTCAGCCGGGCAACGGCGAGACGCCGAACCCCGAGGAAGACGTCATCGACGCCGAGGTCGTCGACGACGAGAACCCCGACGAGAAGAAGTAAGCAGAGAACATGGCACACAAGGACGACGAACAGCCCACGGGCTCGGGCGCCGGTCCTGACGAGACGGGGCCGGAGGAGAACACCTCCGGCCCCGCGCCGTCGGGCGAGCAGCCGGATGCCGAGGGCCTGACCATCGACGACATCCTCGGCGCGGAGCAGACGCCCGAGGCCGCAGCCGAAGACGCCGGCTCCGACCGCGAGGCCTCGCTGCTGATCGACCTCAAGCGCCTGCAGGCCGAGTACGCCAATTACCGCCGACGCACCGAGGAGCAGCGCGAGCGCGAGATCGAGCGCGCCAAGGGCGAGGCCGTGAAGGGCCTGCTGCCCGTCATGGATGACCTCGACCGCGCCGCCAAGCACGGCGACCTCGTCGAGGGCAGCCCCCTCGCCGCGATCGGCGACAAGGTGCGGGCCGTGGCCGAACGCCTCGGCGTGGTGTCGTACGGCACCGTCGGCGACGTGTTCGACCCGCAGCAGCACGAGGCGATCTTCCAGGCCCCGACCCCCGGCGCGACCGAGTCGACGATCCTCGAGGTCGTCGAGGTCGGTTACCGCCTCGGTTCGGTCGAACTGCGACCGGCCAAGGTCGTCGTCGCGGTGCCGGCCTAAGAGGAGGACGCATGGCGAGTCAGGACTGGTTCGACAAGGACTTCTACAAGGTCCTCGGTGTCGACAAGAGCGTCAGCGCTGCCGATCTGAAGAAGACGTACCGCAAGCTCGCGCGCCAGTACCACCCCGACTCGAACCCGGGCGACGCGAAGGCCGAGGCGAAGTTCAAAGAGATCAGCGAGGCCTACTCGGTGCTGAACGACCCCGATCAGCGCGAGGAGTACGACCAGATCCGGGCCATGGGCTCGGGCGCGCGCTTCTCGGCTCCCGGGGCCGGGGGCGGTGGCGGTTTCGACGACGTCTTCAGCCGCTTCGGGCAGCAGCGCGGCGGCGGTCAGGCGCCGGGCGGCTTCGAGGATTTCTTCTCGATGTTCGACCAGCAGGGCGGCGGCGGCTTCGGTTCCGGCCGGTTCGGTCAGACCACCGGAGGGTTCCGCGGCTTCGGCGGTCCGCAGAAGGGCGCCGACGTCACGGCCCGCACGACGATCGACTTCGTCACCGCGGCGAAGGGCGAGACCATCACCCTGCAGGGTGAGGACAACGTCCCGTTCAAGGTGAAGATCCCCGCCGGTGTCTCGGACGGGCAGAAGATCCGACTGCGCGGACGTGGTCGCAAGTCACCCGATGGCGGCGAGAGCGGCGACATCGTCGTGACCGTCGCGGTGCGCCCGCACCCGGTGTTCTCGCGCGACGGTCTCAACCTGCGCGTCACCGTGCCGGTCACCTTCACCGAGGCGGCCCTCGGCGCCACGATCGAGGTCCCCACGCTCGGCGGAGACCCCGTGCGGCTGCGGGTGGCCCCGGGAACCCCGTCCGGCCGCGTCCTGCGCGTCAAGGGGCGTGGCATTCAGACCTCCAAGGGCACCGGCGACCTGCTCGCCGAGGTCCAGGTGGCGGTGCCCGCGCACCTCGACGACGCCGCCCGCGAGGCCCTCGAGCGCTTCCAGGCGCTCGAACCGAAAGAGAACCCCCGCGCCGACTTGATGTCGAAGGCGCGGTAATCGCACGCGCGTCGCCGCGGTTCTCGGCACCCTGTACGACAGGATGCCGAGAACCCGGCGCCGCACCCGGCACGACGAGAGAGGTGAAGACGTGTCCGAGAGAGAGATCGACGAAGACGCCCCCATCTTCGCCATCGCCGCGGCCGCCGAGCTGTCGAACATGCACCCGCAGACGCTCCGGCAATACGACCGGCTCGGTCTCGTCGTGCCCGCGCGCACGCAGGGCGGGTCCCGCCGCTACTCCAGTCGGCACGTGCAGCAGCTCCGCGAGGTCGCCCGGCTGTCCGGTGAGGGCATGAGCCTGCCGGCGATCGCCCGTCTGCTCGCCCTCGAGGAGCGTGTGCACGAACTCGCCCGCCGGGTGAACGACCTCGAACGTCAGCTGACGATCGAGCGGCAGTCCCGCCCCGGGGCCCGCGTCTTCGCGGCCGGGGCGACCGGATCGGTCGTCACGCTCCGCCACGGGGCCCGCGTCCGCCGCGCCACCGACGTCGTGCTGTGGCGCCCGCGCGACATACACGGCGACTGAGCGGGCTCGCCGGAGCTTTCTCTGCCGGGTCAGGCCGGGTCGAGCCGCAGGACCGTCGGCGATTCGCCGAGCTTCAGGTCGTCGACCACGCGGACCGTGCGGGCGACGGCATCCACCGACGAGATCACCGTGCCGAAACGCTGCCGGTCCGAGCACACCGCGGTCACGGTGACGAAGTGCGAACCGGTGTCCCACGTGTAGGTGGCGAAGGGCGGCGTCTTCGGATCGTCGGGGAGCGGCATGGCCAGCTTCTCGCCGGTGCCGAGGTGCGGATTGCGAAACGACTCGGTGTCGTCGTACTCCATCGGCATCATCGCCCGGGCCGTGCGCACCTGCGGCGTGGCCTCCTGCAGCTGCGCCATCACGACGAGCAACTCGGGGTCGCTCTTCCACACCCACACCAGCACGCGGCCCGCCGCTCGACGCATGAGCAGGGGCGCCGCCTGGCTGAGGATCCACGCGAAGGCGCCGCCGCCAGGCTTCGGGGTGACGCCGGCGGCCTGGTTCGCCTGGCTCAGCAGCATGCCGATCGCGGCCTTGCGGTGGCGACGGCCACGGAATCCGAGGGAGCCCGTCACGGGCACCCAGAGGTCGGCGGGGGCGTCGGCCTGCAGTCGGGACATGCGCTCAGCCTACGATCCGCCCCCTGGGAGAGGGATGCCGATCCCGGGCGTTCGCGACGGGAGAACGCTCGCGGGGCCCGGCACGCACGCGGTGAGGACGAGGCCCGCCCCCGTGGTCCAGGCTCCGGTGAAACGGCGGGGCTCGTTCGGGCCCGCGGTGAGCACGAAGGCGTCGAAGCGCCGGGTGGCGACATCCGGGATCACCGACACCTCGTCGAAGTCGAGCCACCGGCGCGTCAGGGGGTACCAGGCCTTGTAGACCGCTTCCTTCGCGCTGAAGAGCAGACGGTCGCCCGGGGCGTCGAGGTCGGAGAAGCGGCGGAGCTCCTCGGGGCGGGCGATCAGCTGCCGCACGCCGTCCGGAAGCGGCTCGTCCGGTTCGGCGTCGATGCCGATGCTCGACAGGCGCGATCGATCGACGACAGCCGCCGCACGGTAGCCGGCGCAGTGCGTCATGCTGCCGGCGACGCCGGCGGGCCAGATCGGCGCGCCGCCCGGGCCGGGGAGGAGCGGAGCCGGGCGACGACCGAGTCGCGCCAGCGCACGGCGAGCGCATCCCCGCACGGCGGCGAACTCGTCGCGCCGCGTCGCCACGGCATCCGCCACGACCGCCGCTTCCTCGGGGAACAGGATGCCTCCGCGGCTCTCGCCGAGGTCTTCGGCGACCTGCACCCCCGCCGGGACGATCGCCTCGATCACCCGCGAGACGCCGCGGCCTGCGCGTCGCGGAGGCTGCGCGGGCGCAGATCGGTCCAATTCGCCTCGACGAAGGCGAGGCAGTCGCCCCGCGGGGCTCCGTCCGGGCCGCCGTGGGCGATCGTCCACCCCTCCGGCACGGGAGCGAAGACCGGCCACAGCGAATGCTGCTCCTCGGCGTTGATCAGGACGAGGAAGCGGGCGGTCTCGTCGTCGAAGGGGTTATGCGACATGGGTGTCTCCTGACTCTCCGGGGTGGGGTGCGTGTGATGGGCGGGTACGTCGCCGCCCGACGGGCACGACGAGGGGGCGTCCCGAGACGGGATCGGCGACGACGCGCGCGGTCAGCCCGAAGACGGTCTCGAGCAGGCGCTCGGTGATCACGTGCTCCGGCGCGCCCTGCGCGGCGATGCGCCCCTCGTGGACGACGACGAGCTCGTCGGCGTAGCGGATCGCGAGGTTGAGATCGTGGATCACCATGACGACGGTCCGGCCGAGGTCGACGCAGAGGTGGTCGACGAGGTCGAGCACCTCCACCGAGTGGGCGATGTCGAGGTACGTGGTCGGTTCGTCCAGGAGCAGGATCCGGGTGTCCTGGGCGAGGCTCAACGCGATCCACGCGCGCTGCCGTTGACCGCCCGAGAGGGTCTGCACGTCGCGATCGGCGAGGTCGTCGAGACCGGTGAGCCGGAGGGCCGCCTCCACGGACGCCGCGTCGGCGGTGCTCCACTGGCGGAGCAACGACTGGTGCGGATGCCGGCCCCGGGCCACCAGCTCGCGCACCGACATCCCCTCGGGGGCGGTGGGGGCCTGCGGCAGGAAGGCCAAGGCCCTCGCGAGCTCGCGAGCCCGCAGCGTGGACAGGGGGCGACCGTCGATCGTGACGGAACCCTCGTCCGGACTCAGCAGGCGGGCGAGAGTCCGCAGCAGTGTCGACTTGCCGCTGCCGTTCGGGCCGATGACGGCGGTGACCGCGCCCGGGCGCACCGTGAGGTCGACGCCCCCGAGGATCCGGCGACCCCCGTAGCCGACGCGCAGGCCGGATGCCGTCAAGGGGTGGGCAGCGTGATCGGTCATGCCGGGCTCCTCAGTCGTCGCAGCATCAGGGAGATCAGGATCGGGCCGCCCACGATCGCGGTGAGCAGGCCCACCGAGACCGCGCCCGAGAAGAGGGTGCGCGCGGTGAGGTCGGCGGCGAGGACGAGGAGAGCCCCGCAGGCCGCCGTGCACCCGAGCGGAGCGCGCGCTTCTCGGGTGAGGGAGCGCGCGATCTGCGGTGCGGAGAGCGCGACGAAGCCGAGCGGCCCGGCCGCGGCGACGGCGGCGGACGCGGAGAGCACCGACGCGGCCACCAGCACCGCGCGCGTGCGCCCGACGGGTACGCCGACGCCGTGCGCGACGTCGTCGCCCAGGTGCAGCGCCGCCCTCGATCGAGACGAGGCCGCACCGACGAGCGCCGTGAGGGCGAGGACCCCGACGAGCGGGGCGATGCGCGCGGCATCGGACGACAGGTCGCCCGTGAGCCACACCTGCATCTGCAGGGTGTCGTACGTGCCGCCGGCGATGAGCAGTGCGTGCAGGATGCCCACCAGGGCGGCGTTCACGCCGATCCCGACGAGGATGAGCCGGAGAGTCCCGGGGGTTCCTCCGGAGAGCGAGAACACCGCGACGGCCGCGACGGCGCCGCCGGTCACCGCCCCCAGCGGGAGCGAGAGGATCAGAGGGGCGTCGAGGGGTCGCCAGCCGAGGATGAACACCGCAGCGGCTCCGACCGCGGCGCCGCTGGTCACGCCGAGCACGTCGGGGCTCGCGAGCGGGTTGCGGGCGACCGCCTGGAGGAACGCCCCCGCGAGACCGAGCGCCGCTCCGGCGAGGAGGGCGATCACCGAGCGGGGCAGACGGAGGCCCAGCACCTGGTAGCGGACGGCTTGGCCCGCCCCTCCGGCGAGCGCGTCGACGACCTTCGCGGGTTCCACCCACGTGCTTCCCGCGCTGAGAGAGACCGTGAACATGAGGCCGCACGCGACCACCAGCGCGACGAAGACGACCGGGGGCCGAGCGCGCAGGACCACCGAGACCGTCCCCACGCGCAGCACGCGGACGTCCCCCCTCACGGGGTGACCCCCTTCCGGCGCGCCAGCAGCACGAACAGCGGGGCGCCGACCAGGAGGAAGACGATGCCCGCCGGCACCTCCTCGGGGCGGGCGACGGTGCGTCCGAGCAGGTCGGCGAACAGCAGGGCGACCGCGCCGGTCAGCGCCGAGGCGGGCAACAGCACGCGGTGGTCGGTGCCGACCAGCAGGCGGGCGGCGTGCGGCGCGATGAGGCCGAGGAACGCGAGCGGGCCGCAGACGGCCGTCGCCGCACCCGCGAGCAGCCCGACGGCGAGGAGGCCGCCGATGCGGGCACGGCGCACGTCGGTGCCGAGGGATGCCGCCATCTCGACGCCGAGGCTCAGGGTGTTCAACGACGGCGCGCACGCGAGCGCGATCGTCAGCCCGAGGGCGATGGCGACGAGGGGCACGGCGAAGGTCGACAACGGCGCATCGGAGAGCCCGCCGATCAGCCACCGACGGAAGGACTGCTGCACGGTCTGGTCGAGCAGGAGCAGCATCGCCGCGACGCTGCCGAGCACGGAGGAGATGGCCGCCCCGATGAGCGGGAGCGCGATGACCGTGTCGCCGAGCGTCTCGGCGATCACGATGACGAGCACCGTCACGATGAGCGCTCCGAGGAGCGCGAAGACCGTGTACTGCGCCGGGGTGGTCAGACCGCCCAGGGCGATCGCGAGCACGGTCGCCACCGTGGCCCCGCGCGTGATGCCCAGCAGGTCGGGATCGGCGAGCGGGTTGCGCGTGTGAGCCTGCACGATCGCTCCCGCCGCGCCCAGGGCCAGGCCCGCCGCGATCGCGACGACCGCGCGCGGCGCCCGCTCACGGATCACGACGTCGTTGTACGTGGAGGGCTCGCCGAGGAACGCGTGCGCCACCTCGGGCAGCGTGACGGTGCGCGCCCCGACCGCGATCGCGATCATCGCGACGCCGACGACGACCGCCGCCAGCACGGCGAGGATGCCGACCGTTCGGCGGGGACGGACGACGAGGGTGTCGACGTCGATCCCCGCCCGGCGCAGCTCCGCCAGCGCGCGCACCCCGAGGCCGGGGACGCGAGCGAGTCCGACCGCCGCCATTCCGATGCTCTGCCCGCGGCGATGACGGGAGACGTCGACGACCACCAGCCCCGCCGCCAGCGCGAGACCGCCCAGCGCGACGACGATCCGGTCGCTCTGCCAGGCCCCGCGTTCGTCGGGGATGGAGAGCACCAGGACCACCGTCATCATCACCGGGACGACGGGCAGCAGCACGTCGATGAGACGTGCTGCCGCCCGGAGCCCCGCCCGCGGCGGGTCGGGGGCGCGCTCCGGCCGATCCGGGGCCCCGGGCACCAGGTCGGTCAGGCTCATCGCGCTCCTCGATCCCATCGCTCGGCTGTCGGTCAGGCCGTCTTCGCGGGCAGCGCCTTCACGGCGTCCGTGAGCAGCTCGATCTGCTTCGTGTAGCTGGCGTAGTTGAACGTCGCGTCAGTGGTCCAGGCCGCGACGTGGCCCTGGGCGACGGCGTTCAGCGTGCCGACGGTCGGGTGCTCGCTCGTCACCTGCGCCAGCGGCGTGGTCCAGGAGCGGGTGTCGTACAGCAGCAGGTCGGAGGCGTAGTCGCCCGCGTTCTCCCAGCTGACGGGGCTGAATGACCCGGAGGTGTCGTTGCGCGCGACGTCGGACTGCTTCACGTCGAGGCCCCAATCGGTGTAGTCGATGAGTTCGGCGAACTCGTCGGGGATGGCCACGTAGAACTGCGTGGACGGCGCGATCGCGTATGCGGTCGTCCCGGGACGCTCGGCGAGGGCGGCCTTCGCCTCGGCGACCGCGGCGTCGTACGCGGTCTTCTCGGCGGCGATCGTTCCGGAGTCGACGTCGGCGCCGAGCGTCTGCGCGAGCGTGCGCCAGTCGTCGAGCGAGGCCGACGCGCTCTTCTGAGCCGACACCGTGATCATGGGGGCGACCTGCTCGATCTGCGTGGACACTTCGGCATCCTCTGCCCCGAGACCGCCGAGGTACCCGCCGGCGTACCACCCCGTGATCACGAGATCGGGTTCGAGGGAGGCCAGTCGGTCCACGTCGACGTCCCCGTACGAGACGCCCAGCGACTCGATCCCGGAGACGTCGAGACCCGCGAGCACTCCGCTCTTGTCGGGGGTGCTCGAGCCCCAGATGCCGACCGGCCGGATGCCGTAGGGGATGAGCGCGGCCGCCGCCTGCTCGCTCATCACGATCCGGTCGGGGAGGGCGTCGAGGGTGACCTGATCGCCCCGGGCGTCGGTGTAGGAGAAGCCGGCGGCCTCGTCCCCGCCGGTGGCGGGGGCGGAACCGGTGGCGCATCCCGCCTGGGTGAGGGCCAGGGCCGCGAGGCCGAAGAGGGTGAGCGCCCGCACGGGGCTCTTCGAACGGAACTGCATGGTGTTTACCGCCTTTGCTGTGGTGTTTCGGGTGGGGATCGGTCGCCTGCGCGATGCTCAGTGCGCCGGGGGATCGGGATGGGGGATGCCGGCATCGTCCGGTTCGCCGCGCCAGGCCGCCCACTGCCGGGCGTAGATGCCGCCGCGGGCGAGGAGGCTCTCGTGCGTACCGGTCTCGACGATGCGTCCCGCCGCCATGACAGCGACGGCGTCGGCGGTCGCCGCCTGCGTGAGACGGTGCGCGACGATCAGGGTGGTGCGTCCCTCGGTGGCCGCGAGGGCGCTGCGTTCGAGGGCGAGAGCGCCCGCGCTTCCGGCTTCCGCGGTGGCCTCGTCCAGGATCGCGACGTCGGGGTCCGTGAGGACGAGACGGGCGAGGGCGATCTGCTGCCGCTGCGCCGCGGTCAGCCGGTGGTGGTGGGCGCCCACCGCGGTGTGCAGACCCGCGGGCAGCGCACGCACCCACGCGTCGGCCCCCACGGTCTCGAGCGCTTTCCAGATCGTCGGCTCGTCGGCATCCGGATCCGCGAGGCGGAGGTCGTCGATCACGGGGCCCGCGACGACGTGGACGTCCTGACTGAGCAGGGCGATGCGCGAGCGCATCTGTTCGTCACCGAGCTCCGGGAGAGGCGCCCTGCCCAGCCGCACGCCGCCGTGGTGCGGGGCGAGGGCGCCCGCGGCGATGAGGGCCGCGGTCGTCTTCCCGGCCCCGGAGGCCCCCACGAGGGCCAGTCGGGTGCCGGCGGGGACCGTGAACGAGACGCCGTGGAGCACGTCGTCGCCCGGGCCGTAGGCGAAGCGGACGTCTTCGACAGCGAGGTCGCGACCCGTGGGGCGGGCGGTCGCGGGCCGAGACGAGCGGGGCATCCGGACGATCCCGACGAGGCGGTTCATCGCAGCCCCGGCGGACTGCATCTCGTCGAACAGGAACAGGATCGCGCCGAACGGGGTGAACAGGCGATGGAAGAGCAGGATCGCCGCGGTCACCCCGCCGATCGAGACGTCTCCGCTGGTGAAGCGCACGAAGCCGGCGACGAACAGCACGGCCATGCCGCAGAACTCCGCCAGGTTCGCTCGTCCGACGAAGCCGAGCAGCAGGCGGAACACCGAGATCGACAGCGTGCGCGAGCGCTCGGAGGCGACGCGGATGTCGTCGAGGCGGGCCGCCTCCATGCCGTACGCGTGCACCGTCTCACGCCCGTGCAGGGTCGAGACGAGCGCCTCGCTGCGTGCGCCGGCGGCGGCGCGCTCGCGCGCGTACAGCGGGGCGCTGCGCGGGAGGTACCACCGCAGAGCGGCGGCGTAGAGGGGGAGCGTCAGCAGCCCGGCGAGACCGAGGACCGGGTCGACGCCGAAGAGCGAGCCCAGCGACACCACCACGAGCAGCACCGCGGCCAAGACCGTGGGGATGACGTCGCCGCCGGCCCGGGTGATGCGGGCGATGTCGTCGCCGACGCGGGAGAGCACGTCGCCGCGCCCGCCGGCCTCGGTCGCTCCCGCGGGGAGCAGCAGCACGTCGCGGACGACGTCTTCGCGCAGGACCGCCACCGTGGTCTCGCCGAGGCGCGTGATCGCGTAGCTCCCGATGCCCGCGAGCACCCCCGCGGCGAGGGCCGCCGCGCCCAGCACCGCGGCGGGGCCGACGATGTCGGTCGCCGGCCGCCCGGCGACCGCCGCGTCGACGATCCAGCCCATGGCGTAGACGGGGACGAGGGCGGCGGCCGCGGCCAGCAGACCCGTCACGAGGGCCGTGCCCAGGAGGAGGGGATGCCGTCGCATCGCGCGGGTGAGCCAGCGCAGCGAATCGCGGTAGCGCGCCACGGGGAGGGTGGCCGGTTCCGGGAGCATCATCGCGACACCGCCTCGGCGTACATCGGGTCGTCGGCGAGCAGGCTTCGGTGCGTCCCCTCCGCGGCCACGCGGCCGTTGCGGAGCACCGCGACCCGATCGGCGGCGGCGAGCAGAGCGGGCGAGCCGGTGATGACGACGGTCGCGAGCTGCGGGCCGTCGCTCGCGGTGCGCAGCTCGCGGATCCCCTCGGCGATCCGCTGCTCGGTGACCGAATCGATCGCCGTCGTCGGTTCGTGCAGGACGAGGACCGGAGGGGCCGCGTACAGCGCCCGCGCCAGGGCGAGGCGCTGACGCTGTCCGCCGGAGAGGTTGTGCCCGCGGTCCACGATGTCGTGATCGAGCCCGGCGGGGAGGACCTCGACGACCTGGTCGGCGCCCGAGGCGCGCAGCGCGCACTCGAGCCGCGTCGGGTCCGGCGACGCGTCGGTCCCGACGACGTTGCGCCGGAGACTTCCGCTGAACAGGTGCGCGTCGTGCGGCTCGGCGACCAGACGCCCGCGTACCGCGTCGACGGGCCCGGAGCGCAGGTCGATCCCGCACACCTGCACCGAACCGCGGTACGACTCCGGCGCGGATCGGCCCGACAGGAGGGATGCCAGGGCGTCGCCCTCGGCGCCGTCCGCGGCGAACACCGCCGTGATGCGCGTCGGGGGGACGTCGAGGTCGAGGTCGGCGAGCGGGCCGTGCGCGACGCCCCGCAGGCGCAGCCCGGTCGACGTCACCGTCGTCGAGGACGATGCGCCCGTCGGCAGGAGCGGCTCCGCGGCGAGCACGGCGGCGACCCGCTCGGCCGACCCCCGCGCCCGGGCCGCGGTCGCCGGCAGGCCCGACAGCGTCGTGAGGGGCTCGATGAGGAACTGCGCGAGACCCACGACGGTGACCAGCTCCCCCGTGGTGATGCGGCCGCTGAGCGCGTACCACCCGGCGACGGCCGCGATCACGGCGGCGGCGACGCCGCTCAACGCCGCGGTGATCCCGCGCTGCAGCGCGATGGACCGGTTCGTCGCCAGGGCCGCGGCGAACGCGGCCCGGCTCGCCGTCCGATAGCGCTCGGCGGCGGCCCGCTCCGCGCCGATCCCCGCGAGCGACCGGTGCCCCGCGATGAGATCGCCGGCGAGGGCGACCGCTTCGGCGACGCGGGACTGCTGCCGCACGGCTCTCGCCGTGATCCGCGCCGCGGCCGCGTGCGCGAGGACGAAGAAGAGCGGGATCGCGACGAGGGCGGCGACGCCGAGAGTGACGTCGACGATGAGGAGCGCGAGGGCCGTCGCGAGGAGGGCGGTGGCCGCCGCCAGCATCCTCGGGAGCAGGTCGAGGAACCACGCCGTCTGATCCGCATCGCTGCCCGACACCGTGACGAGTTCGCCGGGGTCGGTGTCGGTACGCAGGCCGTGGGGCGAGAGCGCCTTCTCGGACACCTCCTGCCGGAGCAGGTGGGCCTCGTCCTGCAGGGCGGTGTTGAGGCGCCGCATCCCCGCGCGGTACGAGTAGGTCAGCACGACGAACACCGCCGCGAGGGCGGCGACGGCGGCGAGCATTCCCGGCACCCGACCCGGGGCGATGCCGGCGTCGACGAGCACGCCGATGACGACCGCCACCGAGGTCTCGGCGAGTTGGTGCACGCACAGCAGCACCGTGCCGATCACGATCGCCGTGCGATGACGGGCGATCGTGCGGCGGACGAGGTCTCGGCCCGTTCGGACGGGGGTCGCGCTCACGGCTCGCGGCTCAGGTATCCGCCGCCGACCGGGAAGTACGCGCTCGCGGCGTGCTCGGTCCCGTCGGGCGTGCGCACCCGGTCGATGACGAGGGCGCGGTTGCCGCCGCGGTGCGCGTCGCCGCCGGCGACGATCGCCATGCCGTCGCCCTCGCGGATGAAGATGCGACCCGGGGTGCCGCCGTAGCGGAACGCCGAGATGTGCGCCTCGATCACCTCGAGGCGTTCTCCACGGTGGAACGTGTAGGCGCTGGGGTAGGGGTCCGACATGGCGCGCACGAGGCGGTCGAGGTCCGCCGCGGGCCACGTCCAATCGATGAGGCTGTCGCGTTCGGTGCGCCGGTGGAAGAACGTGCGCTGGTCGAGGTCCTGCGCGCGCCACTCGACGGTCCCCGCCTCGATGCGCGCGAGGGCGTCGAGCAGCACCTCGGGGATGAGATCGATGGTCGCCCGGACCAGTTCCGTGCCGGTGGAGCGCGGGCCGACGGGGACGGCGCGCTGCGCGGCGATGTCTCCCGTGTCGAGTCCGCCGTCCATGCGGTGGGCGGTGATGCCGACGTCTTCCGCGCCGCTGATGAGCGCCCACGGCACCGGAGAGAACCCGGTGAACGCGGGCAGGAGCGAGTCGTGCAGGTTCAGCGTCCCGTGCGGCGGCAGGTCGTACACCTCGGGCGGCAGCCAGGTGCGCCAGTTGTTCGCGACGGCGATGTCGGGCTGCCAGGCCGTCAGCCGCGCGACCAGGTCGTCGTCGGGGCGGCGGGCGAGGTGGACGGGGATGCCGTGCTGCCGGGCCAGCTGTTCGACCGAGTCGCCCCAGATCCGCTCGTAGGCGTGGTCGCTGGCGGGGTGCGTGACCACACCGACGACGTCGTGCGTCGAGTCGAGCAGCGCCTGCAGCGTGCGGTGCCCCCACGTCTGGTACCCGAGCATCGCGACGCGCATCCGTCCGCCTTCCGTGTGGGGAGTGGTAGTAAGCCTTACCTAAGTTATGTAAGGCTTGCCTAAGCTAGCAGACGCCCGAGCGGGATCGCGACGGCGACGACGAACAGGAGAGACGGATGACGGACGACCGGATGCCGGCAGAGGACGCCCCGCGCGGAAGCACTCGCGACGACATCGTCGACATCGTCGGCGTCGGGTTCGGTCCCTCGAACCTGAGCCTCGCCATCGCCCTGCGCGAGCGCAACGGCATCCCCGGCAACGCGCCGATCACCGCCGCTTTCGTCGAGGCCAAGCCGGCCTTCGCGTGGCATCCCGACATGCTCCTTCCGGGGGCGACGATGCAGGTCTCGTTCCTGAAAGACCTCGTCACACCGCGGAACGCGGCCAGCGACTTCAGCTTCGTGGCGTTCCTCCACGAGCACGGGCGGCTGCATCACTTCATCAACCGGCAGACGTTCTTCCCCACGCGCATCGAGTTCCACCAGTACCTCGTGTGGGCCGCCGACCGCGTGGCCGCCGACGTGCGATACGGCACCCGGGCGACCCGGGTCATCGACCACGCCGACCACTTCGAAGTCGTGCTCGACGGCGCCCGGGGCGGCTCGCTGCGCGCCCGTGACGTGGTTCTCGCGGGCGGGCTGACTGCGCAGCTCCCCGAGGGCGTCCGCCCCCGTGCGCGCCAGTTCCACAACCACGAGCTGCGCAGCCGCCTCGCCGGTCTTCCGCCTCTCGCGCACGACGCATTCGTCGTCGTCGGGGCGGGGCAGAGCGCGGCCGAGGTGGCGCTGCACCTGCACGGGCAGTATCCCGACGCCCGCGTGCACGCCGTGTTCGGCAAGTACGGCTACACGCCCGCCGACGACAGCCCCTACGCCAATCGCATCTTCGATGCCGAGGCGGTCGACGCCTTCCACGGGGCCTCGAGCGACATGAAGGCGCGACTGATGGCCTACCACCGCGGGACCAACTACTCGGCCGTGGACGCCTCGCTCATCGAGCGGCTCTACGAGATCGAGTACGCCGAACGGGTGGTCGGTGCGCGGCGCCTGTTCGTGCACGGGGCCAGCGCGCTCGCCGAGACGCGGGAGCTGCCGGACGGGGTGTCGACGCGGATCGAGAACCGCCTGACCGGCGAGACCGAGCCGGTCGTCGCGGATGCCGTCGTCTACGCGACCGGGTTCACCTCGATGCCGCTGGGCGCGCTCCTCGGCGACCTCTACGACCCGGACGCTCCCGGCCGAGGGCCTCGGGTGGAGCGCGACTACCGGCTGCGCCTCACCCGTCCGACCGCGGGCGGCGTCTACCTCCAGGGCGGCACCGAGGACACCCACGGCCTCACGTCGTCGCTGCTGTCGAACATCGCGGTGCGCTCGGCGGAGATCCTCGAGTCGATCGCCGGGAGAGCGAACGTGCGTGCGCACGAGCTCGTGCGGAGCGCGTGAACGGTGACCGCGTCGACGCACACCGCTCCGCTCACGATCTCGCCGGTGCTGACCCCGGCCGAACGCGGCGTCTGGACCGCTTCCGAGGTCGATCCCGACGCGGCGGCCGACTTCCACCTCGGGTGGGTGACCAGCTTCGGTCCTTCCGCCGACCCCGCTCGTGTCGCCGAGGCGGTCGCCCGCGTGCTGGACGACGAGCCGGGGCTCGCGCGCACCCTCGTCACCGACGGCGGCGTCCCCCGGTGGGTCGAGCACGCGTCGCCCGCGGCGCCCGCCGTGATCGACCTCCGGGCCGGGACGGAACGCGATGCGCGCATCGCGGCGCGCGTCGACCGACTGCGCGGGCAGGTCGCCCTCGGAGCGGGCGGTCCGCTGCACCGCCACGAGATCCTCGTCGTCCCCGGCGGATGCGTGTGGGCGCAGGCCTACCATCACGTCCTCGTCGACGGCCGGTCCATCCGCGAGCTCACGCGCCGGGTCATCGCCGCGCTCGATGATCCGGATGCCGGGCCCCCGGCCTCGCGATCGGCGGACGGCGAAGGCGCGGCGGCGTCGCCCGCTCCCGACGCCGACGTTCTCGTGTCCGCCCTCACCCGCGCCGACGAGGGACTGCTCGAACGGCCGGGACGCGGCATCCGGGACCTCTCCATCGACCTCCCGCCGGGGGTGGTGGGAGCGCTGCCCGGGCTCGCCGACCGCTGCGGGATCAGCATCGGCCGCACGATGGCCGGCCTGATCGCCGCCTACACCGCGACGGTGCGCGGACCGGGAACGCACGCGGTTCGCCTCGCGGTGGCCGGGGCGGGCGACCGGCGGGCGGTGGGGATGCGGGCCGCCGTGGTGCCGCTGCAGCCGGATGCCGACGCGGACGCGACGATCGTGACGTATCTGGGCGCGTTCGACGAGGCCCTGCGCGCGACGCGTCCGCATCACGGTGCCGCCCCCGACGCCGTGGCCAGCGCCCTGCGCGCCCGGTTCGGCAGTCCGGTGCTCACCGCACCCGGCATCAACGTCATGCTCGGCGACAGCATCGCCCGCTCCACCTGGGTCGGGCCCTCGACCGACATCGAGTTCGTCGTTGAGGGCGACATCGATCGCCGTCTCCTCCGGATCGTCGTGCGCGGCCGGGCCGACGCCCTCGAGCTCTCGGCCCATGCAACGGGGCTCGCCGCGTTCTTGGCATCCGCCGTCGACGCCCCCGACGCGCCGCTGAGCGCGCACCGGCTCGTCGACGACGCCGAGCGCGCGCTGCTGCTGGCCACGCGCAACGACACCGGCCGCTGCGTGTCGGAGCACGACGTCGTCGAGATGGTCTTCGCCCGGGCGCAGAACGCCCCGACGGCCACGGCGGTCGCCGACGGCGACCGCGCGATCGACTACCGCACGCTGCTGGGGGCCGCGACGCGGATCGCGCGCGTGCTGCGCGACGAGTTCGGGGCCGGTGCCGAGACGGTGTTCGCGATCGACATGCACCGCAGTGCCGAGATGGTCGCGGCGATCCTCGGCATCCTGATGTCGGGTGCCGCGTTCGTGCCGCTCGACCCCGCGTGGCCGCACCGGCGACGCGCGGGCGTCGTCGCGGACGCGGCGGCACGGGCCGTGCTCGTCGGCCCCGGAGCCGGCGAGCCGACCGGCCTCGCCACGCACACGGTCGACCTCGACCGCACCGACCCGCCCGCCGACCTCGGGGGGCGCGACCCCGAGTCGCTCGCCTACGTGATCTTCACCTCGGGCTCGACCGGCGCCCCGAAGGGCGCGATGATCCGCCACGGCGCGATCGCGAGCCGCATGCGGTGGCAGATCGAGCGGGTGCTGCGGTTCGGCGCCGGCGACGCGAGCCTGTTCAAAGCGCCGTTGTCGTTCGACATCTCGATCAACGAGGTGCTGCTGCCCCTCTGCGCGGGCGGCACCGTCGTCGTCGCCCGCGACGGCGAGGAGCGCGAGCCCGAGCGCGTGCTGCAGCTCATCTCACGCCACGGCGTGACCTTCACCTACCTCGTCGCCTCGATGCTCGACGCGCTGCTCGACAGCGACACGACGACGACGGCGCCCCGCTTGAGCGGCCTCCGGCACGTGTGGTGCGGCGGCGAGCTGCTGACGCCCGAGCTGTTCGGCCGGTTCCGCCGCCAGCTGCCGGACGCCACGATGTACCACGGCTACGGGCCCGCCGAGGCGACGATCGGCGTCTCGCACGTCGTGTATCGCGGCGACCACGTGCGCAGCACCACCTCGATCGGCCGCCCGAACCCCGGATGCCGGCTGTACGTGCTCGATCGCGCCCTGCGTCCCGTGCCGACGGGGATGGGCGGCGAGCTCTACGTCGCGGGAGACCTGCTGGGCCGGGGCTACGTCGGCGCGGCGGGCCTCACCGCGTCGCGCTTCGTGGCGAGCCCTTTCCACGACCCCGCCGACCCGGCGAGCACCCCTCGGCTGTATCGCACGGGCGACCGCGCGCGCTGGAACGGCGACGAGCTCGAGTTCCTCGGACGCGCCGACAACCAGGTCAAGATCGGCGGCATGCGCGTCGAGCTCGAAGAGATCGAGCGGACGATCGCCGCCGCCCCCGGCGTGCGTGCGTGCGTCGTCGTCGTGCGGGGGGCGCGGGTGCACGCGTACGTCGTGCCGGGCGCCGACGCCTCGGCGACCGAGGTCGAGGCGGCGGCCCGTGAGCGCGCGGCCGACACCCTGCCGCGGCACATGGTGCCCGCGTGGGTGACCGCCCTCGACGCGCTGCCGACGACCGCGAACGGCAAGGTCGACCGCGCCGCGCTGCCCGAGCCGGCGCAGACCCCGGCGGACGCGGGCACGCTGACCGACGCGCAGCGCCCCGTCGCCGAAGAGATCGCCGCGGTGCTCGGCATCGACGCCGCCGAGATCGGGCCCGACACCGGGTTATTCGCCCTCGGCGGCGACTCGCTCGCCGCGGTGCGGTTGGCCAACCGCCTGTCGCGCGCTCTGCAGCGCACGGTGCCGACCCGCGCGGTGTTCGAGAACCCCACGGTCGCCGAGCTCGCCCGGTTCGTCGAGCACGCCGGGGCCGCGGCGGTCCGCGAGCGCCCGACCGACGCGGCAGACGAGGCCGCCCGGTTCCCCGCGACCCCCGGTCAGCGCCGCATGTGGCTCGCCTCGCAGCTCGACACGACCGCCGCGACCTACACCGTCCCCCTCGCGTTCCTCTTCGACGACGAGCCCGACCGACCCGCCCTGGCCCAGGCCCTCGCCGACACGACGCGGCGGCATCCGGCGTTGCGCACCCTGCTGTCGCCGGGGCCCGACGCCCTGGTCGCCGAGCGGCTCGCGGCCGACGACCCGCGGGCGCGCCCGGTCGTCGAAGAGACCGCCGACGTCGAGGCGTTCGTGCGGCGGCCGTTCGACCTGGCATCCGAGATCCCGATCCGCGTGGGGCTGAGCCCGCGCGACGACGGTTGGCTGCTGGTCATCGCGCTGCACCACAGCGCCGTCGACGAGGCATCCGAGCCTGTGCTGCTGCAGACGGTCTCGGAGGCCATGCGCGCTCGCTCCGCGGGGACCGCCCCCGTCTGGCGCCCCGCCGACGCCGCGGTCGACGCGACGACGGGCGAGAGCGCGGTCGACGCGCTGACCCGCCTCGGACCCCTGCCCGACCGGGCCGACATCCCCGGCTGGGCGACCACCACGGCGGGCTTCGGACGTGCCGGGGCGACGCGCACGCGCGTGCTCACCGGGTCGTCTGCCGAGGCGGTGCGCCGTCGCTCGGGCGAGGCGACCGTCTTCGAGCTCGCCGTCCGTGCCGTCGCGACCGCGGTCGAGCGCCTGGGCGGCCCGTCGCGGCTGCTGATCGCCGCCCCCGTCGCGCGCACGACGCCCGACGACGGCCTCGTCGGATGCCACGTCACCACGACCCTGTTCGCGGTGGGGCGCGAGGTCGACCTGCGCGCGCAGATCGTCGCGGCCCTCGACACCCGGGCCGACGTCGCCGACCTGGTGACCGCCGCCCCGGAGCTGCGCGACCGCGCGGCCCCGCGCATCATGGTCGTCCACCAGTCGCGGCGCCTTGACCGTCTGGCCTGGGGCGTGCGCGAGGGGACGCGCGTGCCGATCTCGACCGGCACGGCCAAGTTCGACGCGACGGTCACCGTGGCCGAGGTCGGCGCCGAGGTGGCCGTCGAGCTCGAGTACGCGACGGACGCCCTCGTGCCCGACGAGGCCGAGCGCTTCCTGCGGCACGTCTGCGCGGCGCTGGAGGGCGTCGAGATGGCCGATGCGGCAGTTCGCGAGATGCTGGCGGCATCCGACCCGATCGACCGGGGCGACACGACCCTCGCGGGGCTCATCGCGCCCCGCGCCTCTACCGAGGCCCATCGCATCGCGGGGGTCCTCGCCGCCCGGGGCATCGGGCCCGGCGCGGTCGTCGGGGTGTGCGTCGCCCGCGGCCCCGTGCAGGTCGACCTCGTGCACGGGATCGTGCTCGCCGGTGCGGCGTACGTGCCGATCGACCCCGCGTGGCCGGGCGCGCGGCGTGCGGCCGTCGTCGCCGACGCGGGCGCCGAGGTCGTGCTCGACGGCGTGCCCGATCGTTCGGCCGCGGTCGCCGAGCCGACGGCACCGCTGCCCGACGACGCGGCCTACGTGCTGTTCACGTCGGGCTCGACGGGACGGCCGAAGGGCGTGGTGGTCAGCCACCGCGCGATCGTGAACCGCCTGCTCGCGGCCCCCGGTCTGCACGGCATCGGTGCTGACGACGTCATCCTCTACAAGACCCCCTTCACGTTCGACGTGTCGCTCTGGGAGCTGTTCCTCCCGGCGGTCATGGGCGCGCGCCAGGCGGTCGCCCCGCCCGACGCCCACCGCGACCCGGCCGCGATCGCCGCCGCGATCACGGCGGAGCACGCCACGGTCGTGCACTTCGTGCCCTCGGTGCTCGCCGCCTTTCTCGAGCACCTGTCGGGCGCACGCGAGACGGCGGCCGCGGTGGCGCAGAGCCTGCGCCTCATCGTCTGCAGCGGCGAGGCGCTGACCCCCGGGCACCTGCGGGGGCTTGCCGAGCTGCTTCCGGGCGTGCGCGTCGACAACCTGTACGGGCCCACCGAGGCGGCCGTCGACGTCACCGCCGCCCTGCGCGTCAGCGCCGACCGGCCGATCGGCATCGGCCTGCCGATCGCGGGGGTGGGATGCCGCATCCTCGACGCTGAGCTCCGTCCGGTCGTGCCCGGCGCCGTGGGCGACCTCTACCTGTGCGGCGTGCAGCTCGCCCGCGGCTATGCGAACCGGCCGACGTTGACGGCCGAGCGTTTCGTGGCCGACCCGTTCGACGTCGGCGCGCGCATGTACGATACCGGCGACCGCGCCCGGCAGCGCCCCGACGGCACGATCGACTACCTCGGCCGCCGCGACCAGCAGGTGAAGGTCGGCGGCCAGCGCATCGAGCTCGGCGACGTCGAGGCGGCGCTGACGTCGGCGCTCGGCGTCGAGGCCGCGGCCGCGTTCGTCGTCGCGGGCACGCTCGTCGCCGTCTACACGGGCCGCGCGGCGCCCGAGGCCGTGCGGGCCCACGCCGCGGGGGTCGTCCCGGCCGCGCTCGTGCCCGCGCGCCTCACCGAGGTGCCGGCGCTGCCGCTCACCCCGCACGGCAAGCTCGATCGCGCGGCGCTGCCCCCCCTCGACCGCGTGCCGACGGCCGCCGCGGGCCGTCCCCCCGCGGGGCCGACCGAGTCGGCGCTGGCCGCGGCGTTTGCCGAGGCGCTCGGGGCGGCGTCGGTGCCGGCCGACGCCGACTTCTTCGCCCTCGGCGGCGACAGCATCTCGGCGATCGCCGTCGTCGCCGCGGCTCGACGCCGTGGCATCCCGGTGGCGGTCGTCGACCTCTTCGAGACCCGCACCGTCGAGGGGCTCGCGCTGCGGTGCGCGCCCGCGGCGGCGGAGCGGGCCGTTCCGCTGCCGGCGGTCGTCGTGGCGGCGCGCACGGACGGTCTCGACGTCGACGACATGGTGGTCTCGGAGCCTTTGGGTGCGGTGGATGCCGCCGCGGCGCGCCGTGCGCTCGCCGCGGTCGTCGCCGGGCGTCCCGAGCTGCGCGTGCGCCTCGACCGCAGCCGTGCCCGGCTGTGGCGGGCGTTCCAGGTCGACGACGTGCCGCCCGGCGACGGCGTCAGCGTGACCGACGGGCGGCTCGCCGCCGTCGAGGTCGCCCACGACACGGTGCGTGTCGTGGTCCACCGGATGGCCCTGCCCGCCGACGCGGAGCAGGGACTGCGTCGTCTGGTCGCCGAGATCGACGATGTGGTGCACGCCGGGAGTGGCCCCGGTGTCGTCGGGGCGGCAGACGACATCGCGCCGGACCGAGAAGCCGTCGGCGCAGGAGAGGGACGGGTATGACCGACGACGTGATCGAGACGGCAGGGGTGCAGGGCGCGCGCGAGCGCATGCTGTTCCTCGCCGAGTTCGAGGACTCGCCCGCCGCCTACGCGATCCCCCTCGTGCTGCGGATCGTCGAGGGCCGTGTCGACGTCGAGGTCTTCGCCGCCGCGTTCCGCGACGTCGTCGAGCGCCACGTGAGCCTGCGGACGTCGTTCGACAGGACCGGCGACGGATGGGTCGAGAACGTGCGGGATGCCGCGGGGGCTCGCGTCGTCGACCGGTCGGCCGACGAGTGGGACGGGCGCCTTCCGCTCGCCCCCGACCCCCGGCGTGAGGTGCCGGCGGCGGCCGCCGTGTACGCGCGGCACGTCGTGATCGTCGTGCATCACGTTGCGGCCGACGGGCAGTCGATGCCGACGATCCTCGACGACCTCGAGCAGGCTTACGGGGAGCGGTTCGCGGGCCGCGCGCCGGTGTGGCCCGAACCGCCCGCGTTCGCGGAGGAGCCGCCCAGCCTGTCGGCCGAGGGGCTCGCGCCGCTGTTCGCCGAGATGCCGGCGGCGATCCCTCTCACCCTCGACCGGCCGCGCAGCCCCGCGCCGAGCTCGGCCGCGGCCCAGCACGAGCACCTGCTCCCCGCCTGGGTCGCGCGGGCGCTGACCGAGGCGTCGGGCCGGCTCGGGGTGTCGCGCCTCATGCTGCTCAACGCGGCCGTCGCGCTGGCGCTGCGCTCGCGCGGAGCGGGTGACCGGATCCCGCTGGGCCTGGTCGCCGACCTGCGCGACGACGACGCCGCCGGCGTCGGCCTGTTCCTCAACACCGTCGTGAGCCTCACCGACCTGACCGGCGCCTCGACGGTGGGCGACGTGCTCGCGCGCGTGCGCGATGGGGCGCTCGACGCGTGGGAGCGCCGGGCCGTGCCGTTCGACGAGCTCGTCGCCGAGGTCGCGCCCCCGCGCGTCGCGGGTGTGCACCCGCTCTTCCAGGTCATGATCGCCGAGGTCGACCGCCGCACCCGATCGGTCGGTCTGGGCGACGTCGTCGCCGAGGTGCGCCACGACGCCGAGCCCTCGGCCAAGTTCGACCTCACGTTCGCCATCGGCGAGGGCGACGACGGCCTCGTGGTCGACGTGCTCTTCCGTACCGAGATCTTCGCGCCCGAGACCGCGTCGGCCCTGCTCGAGTCCGTCGTGCTCGCCCTGATCGCCCTGACGGGGGATGCCGCGGCCCCCGCCGACGATCTCGCGCTGACCCGCGCGACCGGGCGTCGCCCCGCGCTGCAGCCGTCGAGCGCCGCCGTGACGCAGCGGCGGGTCGCCCTTCCCGCGCACCGGGTCGCCGCCGCGCTGGTCGCGGTGTACGCGACGAGCGACGCCGTCGGCACGCGCCGCGACGGCGACGCGTACGTCCCGCTCACGCTCGACGAGTTGCTCGCCGCCGCCGAGGTCACGGCCGTGCCGCGGCATCCCGATCCCACGGCCGGGCGCACGATCGCCGCGTCGGCCGCGCCCGACGGCGTGCTGCTCACCGCGGCGTCCGAGGCGATCGACGAAGAGTCCTGGCCCGCGCTGCTCGGTGCGCTCTCGACCGGCGCGGTGCGCGGCACCCATGAGGCCGCCGCGTATGCCGACGAGCGTTTGCGCCGCGCCGACGACCTCGGGATCGTCGACGCCGCCGAGGCGTGGCTCGACGTGATCGAGTCGGCGTCTGCGTCGGTGCCCGACGCGACCTGGGCGGCCCTCGACCCCGCGGCGTCGGCGCACGTCGACCTGTCCGCGGCGCCGGCCACCGTGATCGCGCTGCGCCGCGCCGTGCTGTCGGCCCTCGCCGACCTGGTGAGCGGCCCCGCCGTGGCGATGGTCGGCGAGCCCGACCGCGACGACCCGCCTCGGGCGTCCGCCGTCGGCGTGCGCCGCCGAGTCTTCCCTGCCTTCCTGCGCGGCGACGGGACGATCGCCGATCCGACCGCCGAGGCCGCGCGCGACTACGCCATCGCCGGCGAGCTCAGCCCGCACACCCCGGGGGTGTTCGACGGCCTGGTGCACCCCGACGCGCACATCGACATCCATGTGTCCGACCGTCCGGTCGCGCCCGCCCCGGGTCGCGTGGCCGTGACCGCGAGCCCCGTCGGCGACCGCTGGCGGGTGACGGTCGCCGGGCATCGTGAGGCGGCCGCGCTCGCGGTATCCATCGCCCGACACGTCACCCCGGGCACCACACCGAGCGCGCTCGATGCGATCGTGCGCCCGGCCGACGCGCGCGTGCAGGACACGGCGGGGGTCGGCGCCGCCGCGATCCGCGACCTCGAGAGCACGGCGGGGCCGCTGCACGCGGTGCACCCGGCGACGGGTCTGCAGGAAGGGCTGCTGTTCCACCGCGACCTCTCCGGCGACACCGAGGTGTACCTGTCGCAGACGATCACCGAGCTGACGGGCCCGCTCGACGTCGCGGCGCTGCGCGCCGCGGCCGCGCGCACCATCGCGCAGCACCCGCACGTGGCGGGCCACTTCGACCGCGTCGGCGAGCGCACGGTGCTCGTCGTGCCGAGAGCGCCCGTCATCGCATGGGACGTGCGGAGGGGCGACGACCGAGAGACGTTCCTCGCCGCGCAGCGCGCGCACGGCTTCGACGGCGACGGGCCGCTCCTGCGGTTCGGCCTGCTGACGTCTCTGGACGGTCTGCAGCACACGTGGGTGCTGACCGTCGAGCACGCGATCCTCGACGGATGGTCGATCTGGCGGTTCCTGCGCGGCATCCTCGACGAGTACACCCGGCAGGGGACGGCGGCCGAGCGGTCGGGGCCGCCGTACGCGGCGTACGTCTCGTGGCTCGCGACCCGTGACCGGGCCGCGGCACGCGCGGCCTGGGGCGAGGCGGTGGCGGGCATCGAGGGGCCGACTCTGGTCGCTCCGTCGCCGTCGGCCGCCGACCGGCGTTCGCGTGAGCGCGTGCTCACGCTCGACCCGGCCCTGACGGGCCGGCTCCGCCAGGCCGGGGCCGCGGCGCGCGCCCCGCTCAGCGCGGTGTACGAGCTCGCCTGGGCGCTGGCGCTCCGGTACGAGACCGGGCGTAGCGACGTCGTGTTCGGCACCGTGACCTCGGGCCGCCCGCCCGAGATCCCGGGGATCGACGACCTGCTCGGGCTGCTGTTCAACACCGTGCCGGTGCGGGTGGGCGTGCGCCCCGGCGCCGACGTGCAGAGCCACCTCGACGACCTCACGCGGTTCCGCCGCGTGATGCTCGCCCACCCCGATGTGCCGCTGTCCGAGATCCTCGCGGCCTCCGGCCACCGCGAGCTGTTCGACACCCTGTTCGTCTTCCAGAACATCCCCGTCACCCCGCCGACCGAGCGGCTGGGGCCCGACGGCGCCCTGCGTCAGCGCGCGCAGACGGTCCGCGACGCGACGCACTACCCGCTCACCGTCGTGGTGAACCCGGGCGACGAGCACGCGGGTGCCCGCATCCGCGTCATGTCGCGCCCGGGAGCATGGCCGAGCGACGACGACGCCGAGCGCGCGACCGAGCGCGTCGTCGCCGCGTTCGTCCGGGCGCTCGAGGGGCTGGCCCACCACACTGGCCCGCTCGCCGCTCTCGACGTCGGCGATCCGAGCGACCGGGACGCGGTCGCCCCCGTCGGCGCGACGCCGGGTGGCGACGACGCGGCGCTCCTCGACGCCACGGTGTGGCAGCTGCTCGTGCGGCGGGCCCTCGTCGACCCCGACGGGCTCGCCGTCGTCGCGGGCCCCGTACGGTGGACCTTCGCCGAGCTCGTGCAGCGGGCCGCGCGCCTCGCGACCGCCCTGCAGGACGCCGGGATCGGGCCCGAGTCCCGCGTGGCGCTCTCGCTGCCCCGGGACGAGCGCATGATCGTCGCCCTGTTCGCCGTGTTCGCCGCCCACGCGGCCTACGTCCCGATCGACCCCACCCTGCCCGAGGCGCGCGTCGTCGACATCCTGCGCGAGGCCGACCCGGCCGTCGTCGTGACCGAGCATGCCGTGCCCGCAGGCCTGCGCGTCGTACCGCCCGACGCCGCCGGCGACGGACCGCTCATCGAGCCCGACCGCGCCCTCGACGCGCTCGCGTACGTCATCTTCACCTCGGGGTCGACCGGCACGCCGAAGGGCGTCGCCGTGCCCTACCGGGGCCTGACGAACATGTTCGTCAACCACCGCTCCGAGATCTTCGCGCCCGTCGTGGCCGCCGTCGGCGGGCGGCGGCTCGCGATCGCGCACACCACGTCGTTCGCCTTCGACGCCTCGTGGGAGCAGCTGCTGTGGCTGCTCGAAGGCCACAGCGTCCACGTGATCGACGACGACATGCGCCGCGACCCGCGCGCGCTGTTGGCGTACTTCGACGAGCACCGCATCGACGGGTTCGACGTGACGCCGAGCTATGGCGGCATCCTGGTCGACGAGGGGCTCCTCGACCGCCCCCGCTGCGCCGATCCCACCGCCGACGGCCCGGGCGTCGTCTTCGTCTCGCTCGGGGGAGAGGCCGTGCCCGACGCGCTGTGGACGGCCCTGCGCGAGGCGCCGGGCGTGCACGGCTACAACCTGTACGGCCCGACCGAGTACACGATCAATGCTCTCGGCGCCGACGTCGACGAGCGGCCCACCTCGACCATCGGCCGCCCCATCACCGGCACGGTCGCGCGGGTGCTCGACGAGGGCCTGCGACCCGTGCGGCCCGGGGTCGCGGGCGAGCTGTACCTCTCGGGGGTCGGCATCGCCCGCGGGTACCTCGGCCGCAGCGACCTGACGGCCGAGCGCTTCGTCGCCGATCCGTTCGGGATGCCGGGGCAGCGGATGTACCGCACGGGCGACCTCGCGATGGTCGGCGCCGACGGCCTGATCACCTATCTCGGCCGCACCGACGACCAGGTGAAGATCCGCGGTCACCGCGTCGAGCCGGCCGAGATCGCCTCGGCCCTCGTCGGACTCGACGGGGTGCGGCGGGCCGCGGTGGTGCCGGTACGCGGGCCGCGGGGGACCGAGCTCGCGGCCTACGTCGTGCCCGACGGTGCCCCCGTGGCGGCCGTCGAGATCACCGCCGCCCTGCGGTCGCGGCTGCCCGACTACCTCGTGCCCGCCACGGTGACGGCCGTGGCCGAGCTGCCGCTGACCGTCAACGGCAAGCTCGACGTGCGGGCCCTGCCCGAGCCCGTGCGCGAGTCGGTCGAGCGGCAGCGCCCGATCGGCGACGTCGAGTACCTGATCGCCGAGGCGATCGCCGAGGTGCTGGGCCTCGACGCGGTGGGCCGCGACGACGACTTCTTCCTGCTCGGCGGTCATTCGCTGCTCGCCGTGCGGGTCGTCTCGCGGCTGCGGTCGTCGTCGGGCCTCGACCTCGGTGTCCGCGACCTCTACGGGGCGCCGACCGTGGCAGGGCTCGCGCGCGCCGCGGCGGGAGAGCGCAGCGAGACCATGTTCGCCCCCGTGCTGCGTCTGCGTGACGCCGAGGGCCCGGCCGTGTTCTGCCTGCAACCCGCCGGCGGCCTCGGGTGGGCGTACGCCGGCCTCTGCCGGCACCTCGATCCCGGCTTCGCCGTGTACGCGTTGCAGGACCCCGCACTGTCGGGCGGACCCGAGCTGCCCTCGGTGGATGCCATCGTCACCGACCAGATCGCCCGGATCCGCGCCGTCCGCCCGCACGGTCCGTACCACCTGCTGGGGTGGTCGTTCGGCGGCCAGCTCGCCTACGCCGTCGCCACGCGGCTCGGCGACGAGGTGGCATCCATCGTCCTTCTCGACGCGTACGCCGACGGGACGGGCGACGAGATCGACGCACCGATCGACGAGCAGGTGGCGGGGTTCGTCCGCGGCATCGGCGACGATCCCGTGCTCGCCGATCTCGACGCCCAGGCGCGGGAGCGGCTGATCGCCACCTTCGCCCGGCACCTGCGGCTGTCGATCCCGGCGCTGACCGGCTCGGTGCGCGCCGACACGCTGCTGGTCGCGGCGGCCCGGGGCGTCGCGACGGCCACCGCCGCGCGGCGCGACGCCGATTGGCGCGCGCGCATCGAGGGACGCCTGCGCATCGAGCCGGTCGACCTCGACCACGGCGGTCTCGGCCGCGCGGCCAACTGGGAGGTGTTCGGCGGCGTCGTCGCGCGGTGGATCGAGGGGGACCGCTGACCGCGAGGCCCTCGATTCCGGATGCCGGCTCCCCGGTGCCCTGGCCCTCGCGGGGGCCTCTGGTGCGAACGGGAGGCACCGGCGTCCGGGCCCTCGCCGGGGGCTGTCTCGCACGCGGGCGGCAGGCGGGCGGGACGCCTCGATGGGCGGCGTCCGACCAGCAGTCGGCGTGCGTCGGGGGCCGCGTGTTCGCGGGCAGAGAACGCTCCCACGGCGGCAGGGGTCGCCGGTGTCGGAGGTTAGTGCCAGGCTGTATCGCGCGGTCACGGCGACCGCGCCCGACCTGCCCGGAGGTCCCTGTGCTCGGCAAGCTCCTCATCCGTTATCTCACCCGCTATCGCTGGCTGCTGCTCGCGCTGCTGCTGTTCCAGTTCGCCGCGGCGATGGCGTCGCTGTACCTGCCGCGCCTCAACGCCGACATCATCGACCAGGGTGTCGCCCGCGGCGACACGGGGTTCATCTGGTCGCGCGGCATGCTCATGCTCGCCATCTCGCTCGGTCAGATCACGGCGTCGATCATCGCCACCTACTTCGCCGCCCGAGCGGCGATGGCGGCCGGTCGCGACATCCGCCGCGACGTGTTCGAGAAGGTGAGCGGCTTCTCCGAGCGCGAGCTCTCGCAGTTCGGTGCCGGCTCCCTCATCACCCGCAACACCAACGACGTGCAGCAGGTGCAGATGCTGGCGATGATGGGCGCCACCATGCTGGTCAGCGCCCCGCTGCTGGCCATCGGCGGTATCTTCATGGCCCTGCAGCAAGACGTCGGGCTCAGCTGGCTGATCGCGGTCGCCGTGCCGACCCTGCTCGTCGCCGCGGGCCTCATCATCGCCCGCATGGTGCCGCTGTTCCGCAGCTACCAGTCCAAGCTCGACGCGGTGAACCGCATCATGCGCGAGCAGCTCACCGGCGTGCGCGTCGTGCGGGCGTTCGTTCGCGAAGACATCGAAGAAGAGCGCTTCCGCGGCGCCAACACCGACATCATGGTCGTCGGACGCAAGGTGGGGTCGCTGTTCGTCCTCCTCTTCCCGCTCGCGATGCTCGTCCTCAACGTCACCGTCGTCGGGGTCATCTGGTTCGGCGGCATCCAGGTCGACGCTGGGGGCGTGCAGATCGGCACCCTCTTCGCCTTCATGCAGTACGTGGCGCAGATCCTCATGGGCGTGCTCATGGCGAGCTTCATGACGGTGATGATCCCGCGTGCCGCCGTCTCGGCCGAACGGATCGGCGAGGTGCTCGACAGTCACTCCACCCTCGAGCGTCCCGCCGACCCGGTCACCGCGTTCCCGGATGCCGGCGCGGTCGAGTTCGACGACGTGGCCTTCGCCTACCCCGGAGCCGAGTCGCCCGTCGTGTCCGGAATCAGCTTCCGCGCCCGACCGGGCGAGACCGTCGCGATCGTGGGCTCGACCGGAGCGGGCAAGACCACGCTCGTCTCGCTCATCCCCCGCCTCTTCGACGTCACGGCGGGTGCCGTGCGGGTCGGCGGGGTCGACGTGCGCGAAGCCGATCTCGACCTGCTGTGGAAGGGCATCGGCCTTGTGCCGCAGCGGCCGTTCCTGTTCAGCGGCACCGTGGCATCCAATCTGCGGTTCGGGCGCGAAGACGCGACCGACGACGAACTGTGGCGCGCCCTCGAGATCGCCCAGGGTCGTGACTTCGTCGCAGCGATGGAGGGCGGCCTCGAGGGGCGCATCGCGCAGGGCGGCACCAACGTCTCGGGAGGGCAGCGCCAGCGCCTGGCGATCGCGCGGGCCATCGTGCACCGACCGGCGGTGCTCGTCTTCGACGACTCCTTCTCGGCGCTCGACCTCACGACCGATGCGCGCCTCCGGCAGGCCCTATGGCACGAACTGCCCGACGTGACCAAGATCGTCGTCGCGCAGCGCGTGTCGACCATCACCGGCGCCGATCGCATCGTCGTCCTCGAAGACGGCCGCATGGCCGGCGTCGGCACCCACGAAGATCTGCTGCAGACCAGCAGCACCTACCGCGAGATCGTCGAATCGCAGCTGGGGGTGGAGGCATGAGCACGACCGATGCGCTCACCGAAGAAGACCGCGCCGAACTCGAGCTCGCCGAGCAGGCGCGCCTGAACTCGGGCGACTGGGACAGCGTCGCTCCCGGCAAGGCCTCGAACTTCGGGCCGAGTTTCCGCCGGCTCATCGGCCTGCTGCGGCCCTACGCCTGGTCGTTCGCCTTCGTCTCGCTGCTGGGCGCCCTCGGCGTCGTCCTGGCCGTGCTCGCCCCGCGCGTGCTCGGCGACGCGACCAACATCATCTTCGAGGGCGTCGTCTCGAAGGGCCTCGCCGAGCAGTTCCCCGCGGGAACCTCGCAGGAGCAGGTCGTCGAGGCGCTGCGCGCCGCCGGTCAGACCGACATCGCCAACATCGTCGGGGCGATGAACACCTTCTCGGTGGGGGCGGGCGTCGACTTCGACGCGCTGCGCACGGTGGTGGTGACCGTGCTCGCCATCTACGTCGGCTCGTCGCTGCTGTCGTGGATCCAGGGCTACGTCATCAACGTCATCATGGTGCGCACCATGTGGCGTCTGCGCGAAGACGTCGAGGCGAAGATCAACCGTCTGCCGCTGTCGTACTTCGACAAGGTGCAGCGCGGCGAGCTGATCTCACGCGTTACCAACGACATCGACAACATCACGCAGACGATGCAGCAATCGCTGTCGAGCGCCCTCACCTCGGTGTTGACCGTCGTGGGCGTGCTCATCATGATGTTCACCATCTCGTGGCAGCTCGCCCTGGTCGCCCTGGTGTCGTTGCCGCTCATGGCGGTGATCTTCGGCGTCATCGGACCCAAATCGCAGAAGGCCTTCGGCGAGCAGTGGAAGAAGGTCGGCCGTCTGAACGCCCGTGTCGAGGAGTCGTTCTCCGGACACGCGCTGGTCAAGGTGTACGGCCGCGAGAAAGACGCCCGCGAGAAGTTCGAGGTCGAGAACGACGAGCTGTTCCAGGCGAGCTTCAAGGCCCAGTTCCTGTCCGGCATGATCATGCCGGGCATGATGTTCGTCGGGAACCTCACCTACGTCGGCATCGCCGTGCTCGGCGGGCTCATGGTCGCGGGCGGCCAGATCCGCCTGGGCGACGTGCAGGCCTTCATCCAGTACTCGCAGCAGTTCACCCAGCCGCTGTCGCAGCTGGGCGGCATGGCGGCGGTCGTGCAGTCGGGCACCGCGTCGGCCGAGCGCGTCTTCGCCCTGCTCGACGCCGACGAGCAAGACCCCGACGCCGTTGACGCGCCCGCGCACGTCGACGGGCGGGGCGTCATCGAGTTCGAGAACGTCCGCTTCTCCTACACGCCCGACCGTCCGCTCATCACCGACCTGTCGTTCCGGGTCGAGCCCGGGCAGACCGTCGCGATCGTCGGACCCACGGGGGCCGGCAAGACCACGCTGGTCAACCTGATCATGCGGTTCTACGAGCTCGACGGCGGGCGCATCCTGCTCGACGGACAGAACATCGCCGACCTCCGCCGCGACGACGTGCGCTCGCGGACCGGCATGGTGCTGCAGGACCCGTGGCTGTTCGCGGGCAGCATCCGCGACAACATCCGCTACGGTCGCGAGACCGCCACCGACGACGAGATCGTCGAGGCCGCGGTCGCCACGCGCGTAGACCAGTTCGTCCACTCGCTGCCCGAGGGCTACGACACGGTGCTCGACGAAGACGCCGCGAACGTCTCGGCGGGTGAGAAGCAGCTGATCACGATCGCCCGTGCCTTCGTCGCACGACCCTCGGTGCTGATCCTCGACGAAGCGACCTCGTCGGTCGACACCCGCACCGAGCTGCTGCTGCAGCAGGCGATGGCGGCCCTCCGCGAGGGACGCACCTCCTTCGTCATCGCGCACCGCCTGTCGACGATCCGTGATGCCGACCTCATCCTCGTGATGGAGCACGGAGACATCGTCGAGAAGGGCACGCACGACGAGCTCATCGCCGCCGAGGGCGCCTACTACCGCCTCTACCGCTCGCAGTTCGAGCAGGCGAGCGCCGACCTCGACGCCGACCTCGACACCGGCGTCGCCGGGGCCGTCGACCCGCGGCAGGCGCCGGCCGGCGACGACGCGGTCGTGGTTTCGGCGATGGCGGCCGCGGCATCCGAGGTGCGCGCGCCCGCCGGCACCGACGGTCCGCCCCGTCCGGCGCACGGCTCGCCCGCTCCGGACCCTCGACTCGACGGCGAGGCGTAGCGCCGGTCGCCGCCGTCCCCGTCGAAGCCCGCTCGGTCCTGCACCGGGCGGGCTTCGTGGTGTGTGCGAACCGCTCCCGGTTCGGGGCGGATCCGAGTGTGCGGTGCCGCAGCCGAGGTCGGCGACACCTGTGGACGGCCTCCGGGGCCGCAAAACCCCCTCGGGTACAGTGGACGGGCGCATGACCCGCACCGTGCGAACCGTCCGCCGCACAGATAGGCCTCACCACCCGTGACCACTCCTGCGACGCCCGCCGACCATCCCACGCCCCCTGCATCCCCCGACGCTTCGGCGGCATCCGGGGCCGAGAACACCCCGGAGCGGCCGCTGCGCATCCTCATCGGGGCCGACACCTTCCTCCCGCACGTCAACGGCGCCGCCCGCTTCGCCGAGCGCCTCGCGGCGGGTCTCGTCGCCCGCGGGCACGACGTCCACGTCGCCGCCCCCAGCGCCGGTCGCGGCAACGCCGGTCGGCGCACCGAGACGATCGAGGGCCAGCCGATGACGCTGCACCGGCTCCCGGCGTACCGTTTCCTGCCGCACGACTGGTTGACGTTCGTCTGGCCGTGGCGCGCGAAGCACTACGCCCGCCTCCTCCTCGACGAGATCAAGCCCGACGTCGTGCACATCCAGTCGCACATCATCATCGGCCGCGGCCTCGCCCGCGAGGCGCGCAAGCGCGGCATCCCCGTCGTCGCCACCAACCACGTGATGGCCGAGAACATCCTCGACTTCACCACTCTCCCCGACTTCCTCGACCGCATCTTCGTCAAGCTCGCGTGGGCCGATGCGGCGCGCACGTTCAAGATGACGCGCGCCGTCACCACCCCGACGCGCAAGGCGGCCGACTTCCTCGAGTCGACGATCGACATCTCCGGCGTCATCCCCATCTCGTGCGGCATCGACCGGTCGAACTACCGTCCCGACCTCACTCCGCGCGACGCCAACCGCATCCTCTTCGTGGGGCGCCTCACGACCGAGAAGCACATCGACGTCGTGCTCCGGGCGCTGTCGCAGCTCGACCCCGCGCTGGACGTCACCTTCGACGTCGTCGGCGGCGGCGACCAGCGCGCCAAGCTCGAGGCGCTCGCCCAGCAGCTCGGCGTCGCCGCGCGCGTCACCTTCCACGGCCACGCCTCCGAAGAAGACCTGCGCGCCCTGTACTCGCGGGCGAGTGTCTTCGCGATCGCCTCGATCGCCGAGCTGCAGTCGATCGCGACGATGGAGGCCATGGCATCCGGTCTCCCGATCGTCGCGGCCGATGCGGTCGCCCTGCCCCACCTCGTGCACGACGGCGAGAACGGCTACCTCTTCGAGCCGGGCAACGCCGACGAGCTCGCCGCTCGCCTGACCGATGTGCTCACCGCGTCGCCCGAGGAGCGCACGCGCATGCAGCAGGCGTCGCTCGATGCGGTCGCGGTGCACGACATCACCCGCACCCTCGACACGTTCGAGGCGCTGTACCGCGGCCGCCCGCTCCCGGAGTAACCGCGTGCACGTCGTGATGTTCGCCGACCAGCACCTCGAATCGCTGGGCGGCGCGCAGGTGTCGATGCGGCTGCAGAAGCGCTTCCTCGAGCGGGCCGGACACGTCGTGACGGTCGTCGCCCCGCGCCTGCACCGCGATGCCCCCGACGATCGCGCCTACCTCGACCTGCCGTCGTGGGCGATCACTCCCGATCGCGAGTACGCGCTGACGTGGCCGGGTGCGCGCACCGATCGATTCCTGGATGCCGAGATGGGCGCGCGCCTGCCCGTGGACGTCGTGCACGTGCAGGCCGATTTCTGGGGCGCCTTCATCGGCCACCGGTACGCCCAGCGACACGGTCTGCCGGTCGTTCACACGATGCACAACCGCGTCGACGTCGGCATCGAAGCGACCGCGCCGTTCCCCGGGCTGGTGCTGCGCGCGCTGAACGCCTGGGCACGACGGGCGCTGCCGGGCGGCTCCTCCGCCGGCCGGGCGTCCCGCGATACGGCTCCGATCCGGTCGGATGCCGCGCTTCGGGACCGACACGAGAGCACGGCGGCCGACGGCTGGGCGTTCCTGCGCCGACTGGCCCGCCTCTCGCGGGCGGTCACGGCGCCCTCGAGCCACTTCGCGCGCCGCCTGGAAGCCCACGGCGTGGCAGAGTCGGTCGACGTCATCTGGAACGGCATCGACGACGACGTGCTCGACGCCGCCCTGCGCGCCGAGGTGGTGGAGCGTCGTCCCGGTCGTCCGCGCTTCATCTGGCTCGGGCGCATGAGTCCCGAGAAGCGCCTGCTGCCCTTCCTCGAGGCGGTCATCGCCTCGGGCATCGACGCGGAGGTCGAGATCGTCGGCGGTGGGACGCAGCTGCGTTCGGCACGACGGCTGATCGAGCGATCGACGCCGACGGCCTCGGTCACCTTCGCCGGGCGTCTGCCCTACGCCGAGACGCTCCGACGCCTCGCCGACGCCGACGCCGTCGTGCAGACCTCGATCGGTTTCGAGACGCAGGGGATGACGGTGTTCGAGGCCGCTTCGCTCGGCACCCCCGCCGTCGTCAGCGACCCCGACATCGCCGGCGAGCTCGGCTCGGGTGTCTGGGCGGTCCCGGATGCCACGGTCCCGGCGCTCGCGGACACCCTCCGCCGCGCCGCGGCCGGCATCGCCGCGGGTGCACCGGTCGTGCCGGATGCGTCGATCGCTGAACGGTTCCGCCAGTCCTCCCGCACGGCCGCGATGGTCGCCGTGTACGAGCGGGCGGTGGCCGCGGGGCGCTGATCAGCGCGATCGGGCGCCGCCGCGGGGCGGTGTCAGGCCGCGCGGTGGGTCGTGCGAACCGCCCGGACCGATGACGTCGCCGAGGGACGGCGCTGAGCCGACGCCTGCTCGGGGGCGGGAGCAGGGGCGGAAGCGGAGGCGGAGGTGGCCGGTTCCGCGGCACGCGGCGGTAGCCGCCGCGCATCCGTGGGCACGCGGCGATAGCCGTCCGTGCGCAGAAGCCAGAGCGTCGAGACGATGCCGGCGAGGGACAGGATGCCGAGAGCGATGAGATAAGCCATGGCAGGAAAACTATTTCTAGAGGAATCGTGCCCACGAGTGGCATGATGGACGCTGTTCGCGTTTTTTCTGCCACACCGGAGGTTCCGATGCGTTCGGTCGCCGTCGTCATCCAGCCCGGGTTCGCCCCCTTCGAGTTCGGTCTCGCGTGCGAGGCCTTCGGGCTCGACCGCAGCGACGACGGCATCCCGAACTTCGACTTCCGGATCGTCGCGCCGGATCCCGGCGCCGTCGCCTCGAACATCGGCTTCTCAGTGAACGTCGAGCGCGGGCTCGAGGCGGCCGCCGACGTCGACATCCTCGTTCTCGCTCCGATCCCCCGCGAGCAGTGGGGGTCCGTCGATCCGCGCGTGCTCGACGTCGTCCGGGCCGCGCACGCCCGGGGTGCCTGGCTGCTGAGCGTCTGCAGCGGGTCGTTCGTGATCGCGGCATCCGGAATCCTCGCCGGCAAGCGTGCGACGACGCACTGGCGCTACGCCGACGTCATGGCGCGCATGTACCCCGAGATCGAGGTCGACCCCGACGTCCTCTACGTGCAGTCCGGCAACATCATCACCAGCGCCGGCACGGCCGCGGGGCTGGACGCGAGCCTGCACCTGCTGCGGCAGGAACTGGGGTCCGAGCTGGCCAACCGCATCGCCCGCCGCATGGTCGTGGCGCCCCAGCGCGACGGCGGTCAGGCGCAGTTCATCGCCTCGCCCATCCCGATCGACTCCTCGCTGTCGCTCGCTCCGGTCACCGAGTGGATGATGCAGAACCTGGATGCCGAGCTCTCGGTCGACCTGCTCGCGGCGCGCGCGCACATGTCGCCGCGCACCTTCGCCCGGCGCTTCAAGGCGGACCTCGGAGCCACTCCGGCGGCATGGCTCGCCCGGCAGCGCCTGTTGCACGCCCAGCGGTTGCTCGAGGAGACCGACCTGGGCCTCGACCGGATCGCGTCCGAGTGCGGCTTCGGATCCGCCGCGGTACTGCGACAGAACTTCGCCCGCACGATGGGGCTGACCCCGACCGCGTATCGCGCGCGCTTCTCGTGCGCGGAGTCCGCGGCTGTGGCATCCGACGTCCGGGAGTCCGTCCCGGCCTGATCTCCCGCTGCCTCTCGCCGCCCGAGGTCACACGATCCGCACGAGGTGACACGGTTCCGCGCGGGCGGAGCGTGTGTGCTCGGGCGGTTCGTGTGATCTCGGCGCCTGCGCCGCAATGCGGAGCACTCATCGAGCCGGCCCACGGCCATTGCCGCCGTGCACCTCCGCTGCTAAACTTGAGTCAACGCCGCTCAAGTTTGAGCGAGAGCGAGAACACTTCCAGGAGACCACATGAACGCCACACAGCAGCCGGGGCAGGAGGACGCGCGCAGCGCCCTCGAGCAGTTCGGCATCAACCTCACCGACCGGGCCCGCCAGGGCAAGCTCGACCCCGTGATCGGGCGCGACGGCGAGATCCGCCGCGTCAGCCAGGTACTCACCCGGCGCACCAAGAACAACCCCGTGCTCATCGGCGAGCCCGGCGTCGGCAAGACCGCCGTCGTCGAGGGCCTCGCGCAGCGCATCGTCGCGGGCGACGTCGCCGAGAGCCTGAAGAACAAAGAGCTGGTGTCACTCGACATCTCGGCGCTCGTCGCCGGCGCGATGTACCGCGGCCAGTTCGAGGAACGCCTGAAGAGCGTCCTGAAAGAGATCACCGAGTCCGACGGACGCATCATCACGTTCATCGACGAGCTGCACGTGCTCATGGGCGCGGGCGGCGGCGAGGGCTCGGTCGCGGCATCCAACATGCTCAAGCCCATGCTCGCGCGGGGCGAGCTGCGCCTGATCGGCGCGACCACGCTGGACGAGTACCGCGAGTTCATCGAGAAGGATGCCGCTCTCGAACGCCGCTTCCAGCAGGTCTACGTCGGCGAGCCCACGGTGGAGGACACCGTGGCGATCCTCCGCGGCCTCAAGGAGCGGTACGAGGCGCACCACAAGGTCGCCATCGCCGACGCGGCGCTGGTCGCCGCGGCATCCCTGTCCAACCGGTACATCCCCTCGCGTCAGCTGCCCGACAAGGCGATCGACCTCATCGACGAAGCGGCATCCCGTCTGCGGATGGAGATCGACTCCGCGCCGCTCGAGATCGACGAGCTGCGCCGGCACGTCGATCGCCTCAAGCTCGAGGAGCTCGCGCTGAAGAAGGAGAAGGACGACGCCTCGAAGGAGCGCCTCGCCGCCCTCCGTGAGACCCTCGCCGCCGAGCAGGCCAATCTCGACGAGCTGCAGGCGCGATGGGAGCGCGAGCGCGCCTCGCTCAACCGCGTCGGTGACCTCAAGACGCGCCTCGATGCGGCCCGCGTGGATGCCGAACGCGCCCAGCGCGAGGGTAACCTCGAGCGCGCGTCGCGGTTGCTGTATGCCGAGATCCCGGCGCTCGAGCGCGAGCTCATGGTCGCCGAGCGCGAGGATGCTTCGACAGGCTCAGCAACCGGTGAGAGTCGCATGGTCAACGACCAGGTCACCGATGAGGACATCGCCGCGGTCATCGCCGCGTGGACCGGCATCCCGGTCGGTCGTCTGCTGCAGGGCGAGACCGAGAAGCTGCTGCACCTCGAGCGCGAACTCGGCAAACGCCTGATCGGACAGCGGGATGCCGTGAAGGCGGTGTCGGACGCGGTTCGTCGCTCGCGCGCGGGGATCAGCGACCCGCACCGGCCGGTCGGCTCGTTCCTGTTCCTCGGTCCGACGGGTGTCGGCAAGACCGAGCTCGCGAAGTCGCTCGCCGACTTCCTCTTCGACGACGAGCACGCCATGGTGCGCATCGACATGTCGGAGTACGGCGAGAAGCATTCGGTCTCGCGCCTGGTCGGTGCCCCTCCGGGGTATGTCGGGTACGAGGCGGGCGGTCAGCTGACCGAGGCCGTGCGGCGGCGCCCGTACAGCGTCGTCCTGCTCGACGAGGTCGAGAAGGCGCACCCCGAGGTGTTCGACGTGCTGCTGCAGGTGATGGACGACGGTCGCCTCACCGACGGTCAGGGCCGCACGGTCGACTTCACCAACGTCATCCTGATCCTCACATCGAACCTCGGCTCGCCGATCCTCATCGACCCCACGCTGTCGATGGACACCAAGCGCGAGCAGGTGCAGGCGTTGGTGCGCCAGGCGTTCAAGCCCGAGTTCGTGAACCGCCTCGACGACATCGTCATCTTCCAGGCCCTCAGCCAGGACGACCTCGCGCAGATCGTCGAACTCGCCGTCGACGCGCTGCACAAGCGTCTGCGTGAGCGGCGTCTGAGCCTGGCGGTCACGCCCGACGCCCGCTCGTGGCTCGCCGAGCGCGGATACGACCCGGTGTACGGCGCCCGGCCGCTGCGTCGCCTCATCCAGACCGAGATTCAGAACCGCCTCGCCATGGCGATCCTGGCCGGGACGGTGCGCGACGGCGACGTCGTGCGCGTCGACGTGGCCAGCGACGGCGATTCGCTCGTGCTGGTCAGCACGGGTCCGGCCGCGCCCGACGACGCTGCGGACGACGACGTGGTCGAGGCGGAGATCGTCGAGTAGCACGGCCGGAGGGGGGCGGTGTGCGTGGTATCCCTCCTCGTGCGCCTGGGCTGTGCGTCGGCGCCGCCGCTGCGTCGTCCGCACCGATAAACGCTTTCCGCGCGCAGAAACGCGGTGGCACGGCGTTTCTGCGCGCGGATAGCGTTTCCGAGTGGCGGGCGGGGGTCGGTGCCCACGCGGCACGCAGGCACCGTCGCTACCCTGGCCGCATGACCATCGCGACCGCAGACCTCTACGACGACCGTGGCGACGAGCTCGACTCCCTGAGCCTGCAGCTGCTCGATCTCGGCGGACGCACCGCGTTCGACGGCCCCGTCCGCACCGTGCGCTGCCATCGCGACAACGCGCTGGTCAAGCAGGTGTTGAACTCGCCGGGGGAGGGGGCCGTGCTCGTCGTCGACGGGGGCGGCTCGCTCGCATCGGCGCTCGTCGGCGATCTCATCGCGGGAGCCGCGGTCGAGAACGGGTGGGCCGGGATCATCGTGAACGGCGCGATCCGTGATCGCGTCGCGCTCGCGACCCTGCCGCTCGGCCTGAAGGCGCTCGGCTCGAACCCGCGCAAGAGCGCGAAGGACGGCGTCGGAGAGGTCGACGTCCCGGTCACGATCGCCGGAGTGGTCTTCGCGCCCGGCCGCCATGTGTGGGCCGACGCCGACGGCGTCCTCGTCGAGCGCTGACCCGGCCCTGAAAGCGAACCGCCCCGAGACGCGCCCTGCGGGGGCGGGTCTCGGGGCGGCAGGATGCCGTGGGCTCAGTCGTCGACGAGCAGCGAGTCCGCGACGGTACGGCGCTCACGCGGGGCGAGCTCGCGCTGTCGCAGGCCCTCCTCGGCGGCGTCGACGTCGCCGAGAGCACCGACCGCGATGACGGTGACGGGCTGGAAGCGCGCGTCGATGTCGAACGCGGCGCGCAGGTCGTCGGCGACGAAGCCGCCCATCTGGTGCGTCGCGAGACCCTCGGCGTGCGCCTGCACGGTGAAGTGCGCGGCGGCCTGGCCGGTGTCGTAGAGCGCCCACGTGCGCGCTTCGCCGTCTTCGGTCTCGGTCTCGGCGAGCACGACGAGCAGGGCGCCGGCGGCGGGAGCCCAGGCCTGGTTGAACCCCATGAGAGCGGATACGACCTTCTCGTGAGCGGCGGTGCCGCGGCGCGCGACGATGAAGCGCCAGGGCTGGAAGTTCATGCCCGACGGCGCCCACCGCGCGGCCTCGAGGGCGGAGCGCAGCGCCGCCTCGTCGATCGGCGTCTCGGGGTCGAAGACGCGCGTGCTCCAGCGCTCGGCGAGCACGTCAAGGATGGGGGCGTCGGTGGGGGCGGTGCGATCGAGTACGAGAGACATGAGTCCTCCTGCGAGACGAAACGATGTGAGGGACTCCGTTGACCCGCACCAGTCAACGACGGCCGGGCCCGATCTGTTCCCGTGTGACGCCGTGCGTCGTCGCGAGCAGATCCCGGATGCCGGCCCCGACGTCGAAGGACGCTCACCGGCCCGCCCAGGTGCGCAGGCATCGCGGGCGCGCACCGCGACGGGATCCGCCCCCGGACACCCGGCCGTCCAGCGCCGCCGCCCGACCGAACCCGTCCATTGCGCCGCCACCGCGGCGAACGTCACCGCCGCGTCACTCGCTCCACGCGGTGGGACCGGCGGTGCCGGCCGGATACTCGTCGAGCGGCACCTCGTTCTTGCGCCATGCGTCGATGACGGGCTGGACGATGCGCCAGCACTGCTCGGCGGCGTCGCCGCGGACGGCGAGCATGGCGTCGCCATCGAGGATGCCCGACAGCACCTCGCCATAGGCCTTGAGCGCACCCTCGCCCAGGTCGGCGGCCAGGGTCACGCGTTCGAGCTCGAGGGGATCGTCGGCTCCGTTGACGTTGAGGCCGAGGCTCATCGTGTCGGGGCCGAGCGAGAAAACGAGGACCGAGGGCTCGCTCTCGCCGAGGAAGCCGCCGGGCAGATGGCGCACCGGCTTGAACGTCACGGTGATGGCGCGGTCCGACGAGCTCAGCGCCTTGCCCGAGCGCAGGGTGATGGGCACGCCCTGCCACCGCGCATTGCGCACCTCGACCGTCATCTCGGCGAGCGTCTCGGTGCCGCGGGAGGGGTCGACGCCCGGTTCGTCGGCGTAGGAGGGGAAGTGGCGGTCGCCGACGTCGCCGGCGGTGTAGCGGGCGCGCCGGGAGTTGCGGACGGGGTCGTCGTCGAGCACGTGGGTGGCGCGCAGGACCGCCGAGGTGGCGTCGCGCAGATCGAGCTGGTTGAGGGATGCCGGGGGCTCCATCGTGACGAACGCCATGACCTGCAGGAGATGGCTCTGGATCATGTCGACCAGGGCACCGGCGCCGTCGTAGTACCCGGCGCGACCCTCGAGCCCGAGGGGCTCGGGGTAGTCGATGAGCACCGACGCGATGTCGTCGGCCGACCAGACGCTCTCGAGCGGACGGTTGGCGAAGCGCGCCCCGAGCAGGTTGAGCACCGTCGACCGCCCGAGGAAGTGGTCGATGCGGAAGACCTGGTCTTCGGGCACCAGCTTCGCCAGCTGCTGATTGAGTCGGTGGGCGCTCGCCTCGTCGGTGCCGAACGGCTTCTCGAGGGCGAGCACGGTGCCCTCGGGAATGGTGACGTCGCTGAGCGCGAGGCACGACTTCTCCGCCACGGCCGGGGGCACGGCGAAGTACAGCGCCGGACGGCCCTCGGCGTCGTCGAGGAGCTTCTGCAGGTCGTCGGCCTTCGTGATGTCGGCCCGCGAATAGGTGGTCTCGGAGACCGCGGCGAAAGCGGCAGCGGCATCCGTCGTCTGAAACGACTTCTGCACCACCTCGCGCCAGTGCTCATCGGTCCAGTCCTCCATGCCGGCGCCGTGCAGGCGCACCGACCGTCCGGGTTCGCGCGTGAGCAGCTGACCGAGCGCGGGCAGGAGCAGGCGCGAGGTGAGGTCGCCCGAGGCGCCGAGGATGATGAGGGTGGTGTCCGCCGTCATGCGGCAACCGTAGCGCTCCCCTCCGACACCGCCGACGTGCTTGCAGCGAGCACAGGGGAGCCACTATCGCGATGCTCGGCCGCGATGTCGGCGGCCTCTGCCACAATCCGATCATGACGACTCCCATCGAGGATTACGCCGTGCTCAGCAACTGCCGGTCCGCCGCCCTCGTCTCGCGCGCCGGGAGCGTCGACTGGCTGTGCCTGCCGCGCTACGACAGCGGCTCCATGTTCGGCGCGCTCCTGGGCGACGACTCGCACGGCTCGTGGTCGCTGCGACCGGCCGACCCCGACGCCCGGTCCACGCGGCGCTACGACGACGACACCTTCGTGCTCGTCACCCGGTGGGAGACGGCGACAGGCGTCGCCGAGGTCGTCGACTGGATGCCGATCGATGAGGGCGTCGAGGCGCTCGCGCGCCGCGTCGTCGGCGTCTCGGGGCGGGTCGACTTCGTCAGCGAGCTGCGCCTACGCTTCGACTACGCCCGCGCCGTGCCCTGGGTGCAGCAGGTGGGGAGCGCCGACGAGCACGCGATCCTGGCCGTGGCGGGTCCCGACGCGGTCGTCGTGCGCGGTCCACGGCTGATCGCCGTCGATACGGCTCACCGGGGCCGGTGGACCACGTCGCCCGGCGAGAGCGTCGACTCGGTGCTGTCGTGGGGGCCGTCGTGGGAGAGTGCTCCCGCCGCCGTCGACGTGGATGCCACCCTCGAGCGCACCCGCCGGTGGTGGGCCGCGTGGGCCGAACGCGTGCAGTCGGCCGGCTCGCACGCGCAACTCGTCACGCGCTCGCTCATGGTGCTGCGCGCACTCACCCATTCCGAGACCGGCGGCATCGTGGCCGCGGCGACGACGTCGCTCCCCGAGGCGTTCGGCGGCTCGCGCAACTGGGACTACCGCTACGTGTGGTTGCGCGACGCGGCCCTGACCCTCAGCGCGTACATCGATCACGGTTACCTCGAGGCGGCGCACCGCTGGCGCGATTGGCTGCTCCGCGCGATCGCCGGAGACCCGGCCGACGTGCAGATCATGTACGGCGTGGCGGGCGAGCGCGACCTGCCGGAGCGCGAAGTCGACAGCCTCCCCGGCTACGGCGGGGCGTCTCCCGTGCGCATCGGCAACGGTGCGGTCGACCAGTACCAGGCCGATGTCATCGGCGAGGTGATGGTGGCGCTCGAGGCAGCTCGCGACGCGGGCGTCGAGGAGACACGCTTCTCGTGGGCCCTCCAGCGGGCCCTGCTCGACCAGCTGGCCCAGTGGGTCGATCGGCCCGACCTCGGCATCTGGGAGATGCGCGGCGACCCGCACTTCTTCACCCACTCGCGGGCGATGGTGTGGGCGGCGTTCGACCGTGGCATCCGGGCCGTCGACGAGCGCGGCCTCGACGGTGAGGTCGACACCTGGCGTGCGCTGCGCGATCGCGTCCGCGCCGACATCGATGCCCGGGGCGTGCACGAGGGCGGATGGTTCACCCAGCACTTCGACACCGACGAGGTCGACGCCTCCCTGCTCGTGCTGCCGCAGGTCGGCTTCTGCGCCTACGACGATCCCCGCATGCTGGCGACGGTCGCGCGCATGGAAGAGACGCTCATGCCCGACGGGTGGCTGCTGCGCTACCGCACGACCGGTGTCGACGGGCTGACGGGCGACGAGCACCCGTTCCTCGCGTGCTCCTTCTGGCTCGTGGGGCAGTACGCGCACAGCGGGCGCCGCGACGACGCCGTGGCTCTCATGCAGCGGCTGACCGCCGTCGCCAACGACCTGGGGCTGCTGTCCGAGGAGTACGACCCGACCGAGAAGCGGCAGGCGGGCAACACCCCGCAGGCGTTGTCTCATCTCGCGCTCGTCGGCGCAGCCGACGCCCTCGACGCGACCGCCCCCGCGTCGTCACCGCGGCCCTAGAGTCGTCGCATGGACGACACCGCCGAACTCCACGCCCTGCGCGAGCGCGTGTACGGCGTCGACGGTGCGAGCGCGACGCCCACCATGATCGCTCGTCTCGCCGAGCTCGAGGACCGTGAGCGCGAGCGCGAGGAGGCCGCGTCCGGGGTGGCCGGCGGCGAGGAACACGTGGGGCAGACGCCCGGGGTTGCCGCCCCGACGCCCGAGGCGCCGGCGGCGGTCGACCCGGTCGACCCGGAGTCCGTCGACGACGGGGCCGTTCCCCGCACCACAACGGCCGGCCGAGTCGTTCGGTGGACCCTGTCAGCGGTCGGCGCGGTCGCTCTGGTCGGCATCGGCATCGCGATCGGGGCGAGCATGTCGGCCCCGACGGCCACCGCCGATCCGGCCGCCGCGGAGTACCCCGAGCTCACGTTCCCGCAGACCGTCGAAGACGCGATCTCGGCTGACATCCTGCGCGACAGCGGTATCGACTCGGGCAGCACCCGCTACATCGCGACCGTGCGCGATTTCCGCATCTACCTGGCTCAGCCGGAAGACGGCGACGGTCGGTGCATCGTCACGTTCACCTCGACCGATAACCGCCCCTGGTCGGCCGGGTGCGCCAGCGGCGCGCAGGAGGGCCCTGCGGTCTTCGGCATCGACGAGGGCCTCGAGGTGGCGATCGGCGACCCCGACGACTCCTCGATCGACGGCATCCCGATCCGCCTCTCCGAGAGCGTCACGGCGTACGTGGCGCGGTAGCAGGGGAACGGCGGGAAGCTCACCCGCTCGAGCAGGCGTTTCAGCCTTGCGGCATTTCCCATCGTCGGAGCGCGGCCTCTTCTCCCGCTCCGAGGCGGGCCGCCGTGGTCGCATCCGACGGCGTCAAGACCGCCAATACCGTCCACAGCGAGACCTAACGAAGGAGAACGACACGGGCTACATCACCCGCGCCGGCAACTTGGCCGCTACCCCCGAACTCCGCGAGGGGGAGCGCGGCCCGACACACCTACGAACCAGTCCTCGTGACTGACCGCATCAAGCAGCACGACGGCAATTACATCGACGGCTCGACGATGGGTCACAACGTGTCCGTGAGTGGCAGTGAGGCCGTCAACCTCGTGTCCGCGGCCGAGGCATTCGGGAACACCCGCGTCACATTCTCGGACCGCTGCCGGGCCACCGCGTACATGGGCGAGGGCGGCACCCGTTGCGCGACGTCATCGTGCCCGGAATCTGGCCTGGCCTCGACGTCGTACCGACGTCGGGCCGCACGCTCGGACACGTCCGCGACGAACTCGTGATTGCCGGGGTTGGCCGCGAGGCCCGCATGCGCGAGGCCCTGGCCCCCGTCATCGACGACTATGACCTGGTCCTGATTGACTCCGCGCCCTCGCTCGACCAGCTCACGATCAACGCCCTGTCGGCCGCGGATGCCGGGGTGATCGTCAACCAGCACGAGGAACGCACCGTCGGCGGGGCTCAGTGGCTCGACGCGCTGCGCGAAGCGGCCGAAGGGCGCGGCCTCAGGATCATTGGCCAACCCATCCCCAAGCGCGTCGTGATCGCAGACGCTACCGGGGCCGCACGCGGCCTCGACGAGTGGGGGAGCGCAGAAGCAACCGCACTCGGCGCGATCTACGCCGAGCACCTCACCGAAATTGAAGGAGCGCACTCATGAGCCGTCCTACCCCCCGCAAATCCAGCCTGTCGGGTCAAAGCATCTTCACGCCTCCCGCCGCAGAAGCGCCCCACGAGGCCCCCGCAGCCGCTCCCGCACCCAGCGCACCCGCTGAGGCGTCTCAAAGCCGCACAGCGGCGCAGGGGGCCGCGCAGACGGCATCCGGCAAGAAGCCACCGAAAATTTCGATCTACCAGCACCCGGAGGACTCGGGACGTACCCGCGCCGCGGTGCTTGCCCTACAGCGCTACGAGGGGTCGATGACCCTGACGAAGTTCGCGAACGAAGCGATCCTCGAGAAGGTTGCGCGAGTGGAGGAGAAGTACAACGGCGGCAAGCCGTTCGATCCGATCGGGACCGGTGAGCTGCCGGTGGGCCGGCGCATGGGGGAGTGACCGCCGCACATGCTCGTTGGAACCATCCGCCCCGCGGACGCCACGACAGCCGACGTCGAAGCTCACTCGCTGGCAGAGGCGCACGAGGCGCTGCGCGCCGCCGCGCCTGACGGGTTCGAGCTCGTGAAGGCATCCGTTCGCATGTCGAGCGGAACTACGCTCCTCGCCGCCGCGGGGGAGTTCTCCCGCCGCGACGGGGCGAAGGAGATTGAGGCGCCCGATATGGAGGCCATGCGAGCGGCAGTCCCGGAGGGATGGACGCTGCTACACGTTCGCCGCGGTTGACGCCGCGGCACAGGCCAGATCTACTTTCGGTTGCTCGTCGACGGCCCCACGGCTCTGACGTACGCGCTCCACGTGCACTCCACCGCCAGGCGCATCGCGTCCTCAGGGAAGTACCCGATGAGCTGACGCTGCGCCGGGTCGTGATCGAAGGTCACCGAGCGCAGCAGCTTGCGCCCGTGCACCTCGACAACGCGGACGATCGCTATCCGCTTGCTCTTGTCGAAGATGAACCACACCCCCGGCTCAGGGGAGCGCTGTAACTGCGACATGGGCGACCACACTTGCACCATGCGCGGCCCCCTACGCCTCGTTGACGGTCACGAACCGTTGATCCCGCCACCGGGCACACCCGCGGAAATGATGACGCGGTGCAGCCGCTCCGTGGCCGTTTTGAGCGACGTCGCCCAGTCGAGCAGTTCACCGCCGACTACCTCGACCCGGTAGCGCGGCCCGTCGTCCGTGCGGCGCAGCTCGATCGTCCCGGCGACCTGATCGCGAGCGTTGAGCATCACCCAGTGAGCGGGTGACGTCTCGCGGGCGAGGAGCTGGGGATGCCGGCGGGGACCGTCGTCACGCATTGCGCCAGTATCGAATATGTGTTCGATTGTCGCAAGTTTGTCGGTGGAGAGCAGTATTTCGGGAGGCAGTATTCGCACCACGGCTTGGTGGGCTCCATGTTGACCAGGTGATGATCGTGTCCGCCGGTTACGCCTGCTCGGGCAATGCTCGGATCGCCCGTTCGATCTGGGACGTGGTTGGTGCCCCAGCGAACCCGTTCTCCGTTGTGTAGACGCGGCACGCAAGTGCCTGTACAGGAGATGTCGGGAATAGGTCGACGCCGTCGGCCAGGAGCGTGGGCGATCCTCCGAACCCGAGGCTTGCCGCTTCGGCCTCGGTGTGGATCGTCACCAGCTCGACGGCGACGCCCCCGAGCCCGAGAGCGTCGAGCGCCGCGCGTGCGTTGGCTTCGGCGATGTCCGTGTTGGGGCAGTCGACGATGTGCAGCAATTCCACTTTCACGAGGCGCTTTCCGTTCTCTCGCTGTTGGTCATCGTGCGAGCGTTCGGCAGGAGGAGGTTCAGGCAGACGAGTCCGACCCCAATCACGACGAAGACGTCGGCGACGTTCCCGACGAAGAGGTCGCCGTAGGCGAGGAAGTCGGTGACGTGGCCGCGGCCGAACGCGGGCGGGTTCATGATTCGGTCGATGAGGTTGCCGACCGCGCCGCCGAGGACCAGCCCCAGCGCGAGGCCCCAGCGGGCACCGCGCAGCCGAATGGCGAAGATGACCACCGCGGCGGAGGCGAGTACGCCGATGAGGGTGATGATCCAGGTGGCCCCGGAGCCGAGCGAGAACGCGGCTCCGGGGTTGTAGACCAGGGACAGGCCGAACAGGTCCCCGACCAGCGGGATCCGTTCCCCCGGGGCCAGCTGTGCCACGGCGAGGGCCTTCGAGGCCTGGTCGAGCACCACAGCGAGCACGGCCACGACCAAGGTGAAGCCAAGGGCTCTCCTCGCCTGCGGCCGTGGGCCCGTACGGTCTTCGCCGACTGTCGCGGCGACGTCCTGCACGGTCACGCGATGGTCTTCCGGGTCCGGGCGGCGCGCAGACCGTTGAGGATCACGACGACCTCGGCGATCTCGTGCACGAGCACCACGGCGGCGAGGCCGAGGACGCCGAAGAGGGTGAGCGGGAGCAGGGCGCTGATGATCAGCAGCGACAGGATGATGTTCTGGTTGATGATGTGCCGTCCGCGGCGGGCGTGGTCGAACGCGCGCGGCAGCAGCCGCAGGTCGTGGCCGGTGAAGGCCACGTCGGCGGAGTCGATCGCGGCATCGGAGCCGGTCGCGCCCATCGCGATGCCGATATCGGCAGCGGCCAGGGCGGGGGCGTCATTGATGCCGTCGCCGATCATCGCGACCGAGCCCTTCGCACCGAGCTCTGCGATCGCAGCGGCCTTGTCCTCCGGGCGCAGTTCGGCGCGGACGTCCTCGATCCCCGCTTGGGCGGCGAGGGCGCGGGCGGTGCGAGCGTTGTCGCCGGTGAGCATCGTGACCCCGATGCCCTGCGCGGCGAGGGTACGGACGACCTCGGGGACCTCCGGGCGCAGCTCGTCGCGGACGCCGATCGCGGCGACCGGCTCGCCGTCGCGGTGGACGATCACGACCGTCATGCCCTGCTCCTCCAGCCCCGCGACCTGGTCGCCGAGGAATCCGGCGTCGAGCCAACGCGGGCTGCCGACCGTGATCCGCGCGCCGTCGAGCTCGCCTTCGATGCCGTGACCTGCCTGCTCGGTCACGCCCTCGGCTGCAGGGGCCTCAGGCGCTGCAGCGGTGATCGCGGCCGCGAGGGGGTGGGTGCTGTGCTGCTCCAACGACGCCGCCCACGCCAGCGCCTGCGCCTCGGTCACGCCGTCGGCGGTGAGCACCGCGGTGACGGCGGGCTCGTTGCGGGTCAGGGTGCCGGTCTTGTCGACCGCGACGTGGCGGATCACGCCGAACCGCTCGAACACGGCCCCGGACTTGATGATCACGCCGAACTTGCTCGCCGACCCGATGGCGGCCACCACGGTCAGCGGGACCGAGATCGCCAGCGCGCAGGGCGATGCCGCGACCAGCACGACGAGTGCGCGGGTGATCCACAGCTCCGGGTCGCCGAGCAGCGACCCGATGATCGCGACGAGAGCGGCGAGGATCAGCACGCCGGGCACGAGCGGGCGGGCAATGCGGTCGGCGAGACGGGCGCGGTCTCCCTTCTCCGCCTGCGCCTTCTCCACCAGGTCGACGATCGTGGTCAGCGAGTTGTCCGTGCCGGCCGCGGTCGTCTCGACCTCCAGCGCCCCCGCGGTGTTGATCGCACCCGCCGACACGGCATCGCCGGGCTCGACCTCGACCGGGATCGACTCCCCCGTGATCGCGGACGTATCCAGGCTGGAACGTCCCGTGCGGACGACGCCGTCGGTCGCGATCCGCTCGCCCGGCCGCACCAGCATCAACTGACCGACAGCCAGGTCCTTCGCGGCGACCTCCACCGAGACGCCGTCGCGGCGGACGGTCGCGGTCTCCGGGACGAGCTTGAGCAGCGCCCGGAGCCCGCCGCGAGCACGGTCCATCGCCTTGTCCTCCAGCGCCTCGGCGATCGAGTACAGGAACGCCAGGGCGGCGGCCTCCTCGACGTAGCCGAGGATCACCGCGCCGACGGCGCTGATGGTCATCAGCAGGCCGATGCCGAGCTTGCCCTTGAACAGCTTCCGGATCGCGCCCGGGGTGAACGTCGACGCGCCCAGCAGCAGACCGATCCAGAACGCCACCAGTGCCGGGATCTCCATCCCGGACCACTCCAGCGCCAGGCCGGTGAGGAAGGCGACGCCGGAGAAGACCGGGACCATGATCCCGCGGTCCCGCCACCAGGGGCGCTCCGCCTCCTCGGCTTCATCGCCTATGACAGTCTCGGGCTCGTCGTGCTCGCAGCCGCACGCCGCGCTCACTCGCCTGCTCCCGTCCCGCAGCAGCCCGGCACGGTGCACGAAGAGTCCACGCAGGGAGCGTGCTCGTCGACAGCAAGCGTCACGTCCACCAGTGCGGTGAGCGCCGCCGCGAGGTGCGGGTCGGCGATCTCGTAGCGCGTCTGCCGCCCCTCAGGCTCGGCGACCACGATGCCGCAGTCGCGCAGACAGGTCAGGTGGTTCGAGACGTTCGAGCGGGTCAGCTCCAACTCGCGCGACAGCACGGCCGGATAGCTCGGGCCGCCGAGCAAGGTCATCAGGATCCGGGAACGCGTCGGGTCCGCCATGGCCCGGCCGAGCCGGTTCATGACGTCGAGCCGAGAAGCAATAGTCAGCATGCACTGATTATACAGTGCTTGCTGAACTTACGAGGCAAGGAGGCTGTCGACGGAGAGACGAGGTCCCGGGGACAGTGCACGGCAATCGGAGTCGCTCAGACGAGTTCGCTGACCAACTGTTCGATGCGGGTGCGGATCTCGTCGCGGATCGGACGGACGGCGTCGATGCCCTGCCCGGCCGGGTCGTCGAGCTTCCAGTCCTCGTAGCGCTTGCCGGGGAAGAACGGGCACGCATCGCCGCAGCCCATGGTGATGACGACGTCGGAGGCCTGCACCGCTTCGGTGGTGAGGACCTTGGGCAGGCGAGAGTACCGATCGAGCAGCATCGCGACCGTGCTCGTCAACGGGTCGGGAATATACCCCCCGGGGGTGTACTTGTGGAGGGCAACGGACTGCCTGCGCCTTTGAGCGTGTGACGCGCAGACACGTTGAAACGGAAGGAGACCCCGTGAATGAGCACGACCACGGCGTACACCACGGACACACCGCGGTAACGGACCCGGCGTCAGCGCACAACGACCACACGGCAGATGGGGCCCCGGCTGGGGGGATGTCGGACCATGGGCACGCTGACCACGGTGGTCACGCCGGCCACGGCGACCATGTGGCGAAGTTTCGCCGGCTGTTTTGGATCATGCTCGTCCTCGCGGTGCCCGTGGTCGGGTTCTCGATGATGTTCTCGATGCTCATTGGGTACGCGCTCCCGGATGCGGGGTGGGTGCGGTGGGTTTCACCCGTCCTGGGGACGGTGATGTACGCGTGGGGCGGTGCGCCCTTCCTGTCCGGGGCGGTCAGCGAGCTGCGTGCCCGCAAGCCGGGCATGATGCTGCTGATCGCTCTCGCGATCACCGTCGCGTTCATTGCGTCCTGGCATGCGCGTTTGGGCTTGGTTGATCACCAGCTGGACTTCTGGTGGGAGTTGGCGCTGCTGATTGTGATCATGCTGCTGGGTCACTGGATCGAGATGCGTTCCCTCGCTCAGACCACCTCGGCGTTGGACTCGCTGGCGGCGTTGCTGCCTGATGAGGCGGAGAAGGTCGACGGGGACACCACGGTCACCGTCGCTCCTGCCGATTTGCGTGTGGGGGACACCGTCGTTGTGCGACCCGGTGGGCGCGTGCCCGCGGACGGGCGAATCGTTCAGGGCTCGGCGAGCATGGACGAGTCGATGATCACCGGGGAATCCCGCCCCGTGCGTCGGAATGACGGCGACCAAGTCGTGGCCGGCACGGTTGCCACCGACTCCGGTATCCGCCTGGAAGTCACCGCGGTGGGCGAGGACACAGCCCTCGCCGGCATCAGAAAGCTGGTCACCGACGCGCAGAACTCTTCTTCCCGCGCGCAGCGGCTGGCCGACCGCGCGGCGGCATGGCTGTTCTGGTTCGCGTTGGGTGCAGGCGTTATCACCGCGCTGGTCTGGGCGCTGCTGGGTTCCCCCGATGACGCGGTGATCCGCACCATCACCGTGCTGGTGATCGCGTGCCCGCACGCTCTGGGCCTGGCAATTCCGTTGGTGGTGTCGATCGCGACGGAGCGCGCGGCACGTGCGGGTGTCCTGGTGAAAGACCGCCTCGCGCTGGAGAGCATGCGAACGGTCAACACCGTCTTGTTCGATAAGACCGGAACTCTCACCCGGGGAGCCCCCGCCGTCACCGCCGTCCAACCGACCGATTCTTTCCAGGAGGACGACCTGTTGGCTTTGGCGGCCGCCGCGGAAACCGATTCGGAGCACCCGTTGGCCCGCGCGATCGTCAACGCCGCGAAAGCGAAGCAGCTCCCCATCGCCTCCGCCACCGATTTTGAATCCTCACCCGCAGTGGGCGTTCGTGCCCGGGTGGATGGTCGCGTCGTACAGGTAGGTGGGCCGAACCTGCTGGACCGAGAAGGGGGACGCGAGCTGCCTGTCGCAGATGCGTGGCGAGAGGACGGCGCGATCATCCTGCACGTGCTCGTTGACGGAACGGTCGCTGGGGCTTTGCGTCTTGCCGATGAGGTGCGACCTGAATCCCGCGCGGCGGTCGACGCGCTACATCAGCGGGATGTGCAGGTCGTCATGATCACCGGTGACGCCGAAGCTGTCGCCGCGGCCGTCGCCGCCGACCTCGGCATCGATCGATTCTTCGCTGGCGTGCGCCCGGAAGACAAGGCGTCCAAGGTCAAAGAGCTGCAAAACGAGGGCCGCCGTGTTGCCATGGTCGGTGACGGGGTGAACGATGCTCCCGCTCTCGCTCAGGCGGACGTGGGAATCGCTATCGGTGCCGGCACGGACGTGGCGATCGCGTCGGCGGGTGTGATCCTGGCCAGTGACGACCCGCGCTCGGTGCTGTCGGTCATCGAGTTGTCCAGGGCCAGCTACCGCAAGATGAAGCAGAACCTGTGGTGGGCGGCCGGGTACAACCTGCTCTCCGTGCCGTTGGCTGCTGGGGTATTGGCACCCATCGGGTTCATCCTGCCGATGTCGGTGGGGGCGATCTTGATGTCGTTGTCCACGATCGTCGTCGCGCTCAACGCGCAGCTCTTGCGACGGCTCGACCTCAGCCCGCAAGCCGTCGCCGCGAAGTAGTTTCGCCGCGCCCGCAACCCCCCGGATCATCCCCGTCGCCCGCTCCTATCGTGGCAGGCGCCGGGGACGGTCCCCGGGAAAGGACCAGCGATCATGACTGCTGTTGACCAGATGCTCACCACTCACCCCAAGGCCGGATCCATCGCCGCTCAGGACGCCCTCGCCCGCTGTATCCAGGCGTGCATCGAGTGTGCGCAGACCTGCACCGCGTGTGCCGACGCGTGCCTGTCGGAGGACCTGGTGGCCGAGTTGGTGACGTGCATCACCAAAAACGCCAACTGCGCCGACATCTGCGCCGCGACCGGTGCGGTGCTTTCTCGACAGACGACCGTGGACGTCGAGGTGGTTCGCGCTGCTGTCGAGGCGTGCCGCGCCGCGTGTGCCGCGTGTGCAGAGGAGTGCGAGCAGCACGCCGATATGCACGAGCACTGCCGGGTGTGCGCCGAGGCATGCCGCCGCTGCGAGCAGGCGTGCAGCGACCTTCTCGCGACGTTGTGAGCTGACGCGTCGTGCCGCGCATCGTCTGAGAATGCGCGCTTGGGTCGTCAACCGGCCCGCCCGCTCGTCCGGCGAAAGTTAGCCTAGAAATCGACCAGGAGGTGAAGATGTCGCTGATTGCCCTTGCGCACCGAGTGCGTGGCCAGCGTGCATTCACCCGCACCCTGCTGATGGTGATCGCCGTAACAGGCGCCGTCATCGTGGGGCTCTTGGCGATGCACTCCCTCAACACCCACACCACCGCCTCCGGGCACGGAAAGACGGTGGCTGTTGCGGCGGAGGTTTCGACCCATCACGATGCGTCCCCCCTCGCCGCCGAGCTGAACACGACCGCCGCGCACGACGACAGCTGCGGCGACTGCGGCGACGACCACGCCATGGCCTGGATGGCCTGCGTATTGGCGCTGCTTGTCAGCGTGCTCATGCTCGCCCGTCACCGCATCGGGTGGCGCATCACCGGCAGAAACGATCCGCTCCGCGCGGTGCAGGCCCGGTGGCCCGCACCCAGACACGCCGTCCTGCCACCTTCACTCACCGTTCTCTGCATCAGTCGCACGTGATGACGCGTCCGCCCGCCCTTTCGCGCGCGGGCAACGCATCTTCCGGCACGACAACCGTCGCGCCTCATCACTGACCAATGGAGAACACCACCATGAACACCCGCGCCGCGGCGACCGCCGCGCTCACCCTCGCGACCCTGCTCACTCTCGCCGGATGCTCCGGCGGGACCACCTCGGGCGGCAGCATGCCCGGAATGGACCACGGCAGCAGCAGCAGCAGCGCTACCCCCGCGCAATCTGCCGACGCCAACGAGGCGGACGTCATGTTCGCCAGCATGATGATCGAGCACCACACCCAGGCAATCGAGATGTCCGACACGCTCCTGTCGAAAGACGGCATCGACGAGCGCGTCACCGCCCTGGCAGAGCAGATCAAAGCCGCTCAAGAGCCCGAAATCGCGACCATGGAAGGCTGGTTGGAGGACTGGGGAGCCAGCTCCTCCGATACGGGCAGCATGGACCACAGTGGCGGCGGCATGATGAGCGAGGGCGACATGCAAGCCCTCGAGCAGGCCACCGGCACCGACGCCGCCCGACTGTTCCTTCAGCAGATGATCGAACACCACCGCGGCGCGATCGAGATGGCCCAGGAAGAGGCCAGCAACGGCCAAAACAGCGACGCCGTCGACCTGGCGAACCAGATCGTCGAGTCGCAGACGTCGGAGATCGCGACCATGGAGGAGCTTCTGGCAACTCTCTGATCACCCGGGTGGGGCGCGGAAAGCCTCCGCGCCCCACCTGATCAGACGAAACGCTCCACTATGAGCCACCACCCGACTCTTCTCCGCACGTCTCTCCGCGCTCGCGCCGCCTCATCGACCGCGCTCATCGCGATAACCATGCTCGCTCTCGCAGGCTGCGCCGGGACCCCCTCCCTTACGGGTGAGGCCCACCCCGAACAGCCACTCACCCACGTGCACGGCATCGTCCAAGACCCCGCCAGTGACGGGTTTCTCCTCGGAACACACGAGGGGATCTTCACCGTCACCCAAGACGGTGAGCTGGGTCCCCGCCTCGCGGACACCGATTTCGACGCAATGGGCCTCACCGTTGTCGACGACACGCTCGTGGTGTCCGGCCACCCCGGCCGAAACACCCCACCCGAACTCGGCACACCCAACCTCGGCATTATCCGCAGCGCCGACAACGGAACAACGTGGGAGCCCACCGCTTTCACCGGCGAGAAAGACTTCCACGCCCTTACCGCAGGCCTCGACGGCACCCTCTACGGCGTCGCCACAGACGCCAGCGAAGTCCTCACCAGCAGCGACGGCGGGGCCACATGGCAGTCAACCGGGGCATCCGTCTACGCCATGTCTATCGCCGCTGATGCAGCCGGGCGGGTCATCGCATCCACCTCGGAAGGTCTGATGGTCAGCACCGACCGGGCCGTGACCTTCCAAGAATGGGCGGGCGCCCCCCGCCTCGTCGGCCTCAGCTCCTCCCCAGACCACAACCGAGTCGTCGGCATCGGCTCCCAAGGGAAGATTTGGACCACAACCGCCGGCACCCAAAACTGGTACGAAGTCGGAACAGCCCACGGCGCCACCCAAGCCGTCACCATCACGAACAACGGTGACATCCTCGTCGTCGACGACAGCGGCCTCACTCTCGTCACTAGCCCGTAGTCTGAGCCCGATCCCGAGCCACGGAGGGCCTGCGTGAAGCACTCTGGGAGGCCGTGACTCCTCCAGGTTCCGCGTGTATCCTGGGGCTCACAACGGGCCGGTTACCGGAACGTTGCCAGCCTAAGACCCCGCCTCGGCGGGGTCTTAGTTTTATGGCGTCCAGATCCAGTCGTGCGAAGTGGATTCCTTGATCAAGCCGCCCAACCGTGCCATCGTGGCCGCTGACTTCGGGTGCGTCTCTGTCACCGTGTGCCGGCGTCGGTGCAGGTAGACCGCGAGGTCCACGGCCTGCAACCCGACAGCGTTCTTGGAGGACGCGAACTGGATCGGGGACGAAATCAGGTCCAGCCTGCTCGACCGGTACCCCGGCGTGCCCAGCAGCCGGTAGCTCTCAAACTGCCGCCGATGCTCCTCCTGCGTCGCGATCTCGTCAGCGACGACGATCACCTCCTCCGTGTCAAAGGGAAAGAAGTCGCGCCGGTACGCATTGACCCGCTCAAGCAGATGCTGCAAGACGACCTTGTGGGGCTGGTCCGGGTACCGGTACCGCGCATTGAGGCGGTTCACGTCCACGCCGCGGAAGAGGTAGCGAACCTCCGCGTCCCGCGCGATGCGCAGCGCTGCCGCGTAAATTCCTGCCGCCTCACGGTGCTTGCCCCGCAGCGGTGACCATTCGCCAGCCCCACCCATCAGCTCGTGGCCGTGAAACTCCACGTCGGCCGGCACCCCGTGATCCGCTGCGATCTGGGTACGAAAAGTGGCATAGCCTTCCTCGAGCTGTTCCCACTTCTCCTGTGTCGTTATGGCGGCGCCGATGAAGTAAAAGTCCTGGTTATAGGACTCGTCGACATAAGCAATCAGCACTCCGACATCATGACAGCGGCATGCGCGTGGCTAGAGTCCACCATCTGCTGGTGTCCATCGCATCATCTTCCGCCTTCTACATGTGGTGCAAAACCGATCGGTTACGCATCATCGGGTAGGTCGCTGATGGGCCGTCGAGATGCGGCGGATCGGGGTGGTGTGTGGAGTTGCCAGCTCTATGGCGGTGTTCCGTGATCGCCCGGTGAGGCTGGTTAGCTCCCGATGACGAGGACGCTGGCGGCCGCTTCGACGACGTCGTCGGTGATTGTCTCGAGTTCGTTGATCTTGAGGATGCGGCTGATCTGAGGGAAGAGTCGTTCGAGGAGGCGGAAGTTTCCGCGAGTGATGCGTTCGATGGCGGCGATGGCCTGGGCATCGGTGAAGTCGTCGGGGTTAAGGGTGCGTCCGAGGCGTTTCCAGTGTTTGTCGAGGACAAAGAGGAGTTCGTCGCGGCCGAGGGCGCGGTAGCGGTGGGAGAAGCCAAGGCGGCTGTAGAGCTGGGGGTAGTGGCGGAAGCGCTGGTCGATGCCGGGCATACCGATCAGGATGATCGCGAGGTGGGTGCGGTCGTGTTTGTCGCGGAGCAGCTCAAGCGCGGTGGGGGTGAGTCGCTCAGCTTCGTCGACGATGAGTAGTTCAACCCATCGGGTGGTGTCGCCGTTATTTGCGCCGGTGACTTTCCCGAGTGTGCGGAGGTGTTCATCGATGCAGATGCCGGCCTTGGCCTGCCATCTGCTGATCTCCTCCATGAGAACTTTGGGTCGCGGGAGGACTTCGGGTGTGTAGAAGACGGTGCGGGAGCGGTGCGCGAGCGCATAGTGTTTCGCGTCGTCCTCGCCCCTCGGGCCCCACGCGGTGATGTAAGGCTCGAGGGCGTCCCAGTTGGCGTAGCGACGCGCGGAGTTGGTCTTTCCCACTCCGGCGTCACCGTGGCAGATGCCGATCGTGCGCTCCTTCCTCACCGCGTTCGCGAACTCGGTGAAGCGACGGTGTTCCTTGGTGACGATGAAGTTTTGGCTCATCACTCCTCCTCGTAGGTACGGAGTCGTTTCCTGCGCGGGGCGGGGTCCGCAAGGCGAGGTTCTTCGCGGTGGGCGACGGTGGGGATGCGATCGTTGATGATGCGCCGGAGTTCGTGGCGGCGAGCACGGCGGGCGGCTTCGATGTCGCGGAGGCTGAGGCGGATGTTGGGGTGGGCTTCGTCGACGGCGACGCAGACGAAGGTGTCGTGGTCGTAGACGCGGATCTCGGAGACGTCGCGGGGGTCGTAGCGGATGGTGACGGCGTGTCCGACGAACGGGGCGAGAGTGGGCGCGAGGTAGCGCTGACCCTGAAAGTGGATGCCGTCTCGATGCACGGTCCGATGCGTGGGGACGGTGAGTAGCAGGCCGTCGAGCTGGTCGAGGGTGTCGGGCATGCGGGGCATCCAGCCGTCCGCGACCCAGGCGTCTCGCGGGGAAACACCGAGCTCCCGGTGGGTGCGCTGGTTGTAGGTGGCGATGAAGGCGCCGACCTCCCCGGTCCGCACCGGGGAGGTCGAGCACTGGCTGAGGGCTGCGGTTGCGGGGGCCGAGGTGGCCGGGGAGGGTCTGGAGGACTTCGGTATTGATGGTGCCGAAGAACCGCTCGATCTTGCCGCGCCCCTGGGGCCGTCCGACGGTCGAGAAGATGAGCCGCAGGTGCAGCTCGACGGCGGTGCGTTCGAGGTGGTGGCTGGTGAAGTCGGAGCCGTGATCGACGTGCAGCACGTCGGGGATCCCGCACATCGCCCATGCCGGGTCGGTCTTTCGCCAAATCGCCTGCCGCAACGCGAGAGCGGTGTTCAGTGACGAAGGCGCGCCGGTAAAGACCATGTAGCCGCAGATTGAGCGGGAGTAATCATCCATCACCGTCGTCAGCCAGGGGCGCTCGGGCTTCCCGTTCGCGCCGATGATGAGGATGTCGAGTTCAGTGTGGTCGGCCTGCCAGATCTGGTTCGGCCGTTCCGCGCGGCGGCGGAACACCAGCTCGTGGCGGTCGCGGTAGGAAGCGGGACCCTCTAACGCGAGGGTGACGAGCGCGGGGTCGAGGGCCTGCACGATCTGCCGGACGGTCGCGTAGCTCGGCGCCGGCCTGCTGTCGCGCAGGCACTCTTCGACGGTGAGGCGATGCAATGTCGCAATTGAGGGACGAGGCCGCGTCAGAGCGAGCCGCTCGATGGTGGTGACAGTTGCCGGGTGAGTGCGCCGCCTGCCCTTGTCTCTTCGTGCCGAGTCGTCGAGTCCCGCGAGCCCGTGTTTCTTGTAGAGCTGATGCCAGCGTTGCAGCGTCCGCGTGCCGATGCCGCTCTCGCGGGCGAGGGCCGCGAGGGGGACCTGATCTTCGACGTGAAGTCGAAGGATCCGCCACCGCTCGAGGCCGTCCATGAGCCGCTACATCGCTGCGCTCTCGCGGACCGCGTGGGCCTGCTGGTGGCGGTAGAGCGTTGCGCGACTCCACCCGACGAGACGAGCAGCGTCCTCAGCGGTGCGACCACGCGCCCGCGCGTCCGCGGCGATCGCGAGCTTGTCCGCGATTACGACCGGATCTGACAGGGGCCGGCCGAACCGGGTCCCGTTTGCTCGGGCGGCCGCGATGCCGGCGTTGACCCGTTCGACGATGAGCTCCCGTTCGTACTCCGCGAGCGTGGCGAGCATGTTCAGCATCAGCCGGCCCGTCGACGTCGACGGATCGATGCCATCCGAAATAGACCGCACCTGCACACCGCGCTCGCGCAGCAGGTTCACGGTATTCAGCACATCAATCAGGGAGCGGCCAAGACGATCGACTCGCCACACGACCACGGTGTCGCCGTCCTCGGCGTACTCGAGGAGCTTTTTCATCCCGGCCCGCTCGATCGCGGTCTTGCTCCCCGAGGTGACGTCCGCGAAGACGTCGCGCTTCTGCACCCCGGCGGCGACGAGCGCATCAAGCTGCAACTGCGCATCCTGACTCGACGTACTCACACGCGTATACCCCAGAAGCCTCACAACCTCATTCTGACTCGGAAAAACCCTCCGCGCCCCCTTCTGAGACAAAACGCGGCAAGACGTCTTTTCAAGACGGCTGACGTCCCGAGAACTCGAACCCGATGAGCGCGGAACGACCGCAGGACGGCTTGTCTCAGAAAGCTACAGCTACCTGAGACGCTTCCTTTCGGGTCGAGCCAGCTACACAGCAGCTCCCGCGACGCAAGAGTTGTGAACGGTGAAGGGTGACGACGGTCATAGTGCGCCGCCGAGAAGGATGCCGACGGTGGCTGCGGAGACGGAGACGACGAGCATCCCGAGTCCGTTCACGGTGGCAGCGGTCAGCCGGCCGCTTCGGGCGAGTCGAACGGTCTCGAAGCTGGCCGTGCTGAAGGTGGTGTACCCGCCCATCACTCCGGTGCCGAGCACCGCGACCGGTACCGCACCGAGGTGGCTTGCCGCTCCGACGATGACGCCGAGCAGCAGAGACCCGGTGATGTTGATCGTCAAGGTTCCGACGGGAAGGCGGAATTGCCGGCCGGTGTTGATCAGGCCGTCAAGCAAGAACCGGGCGGCAGCGCCGACACCACCGCCGACAGCGATGAAAAGGACCAGGAGCGCGCTCATGCGTGCACCGTCCGCGGGCGCATCCAGGAGGCGGCCACGAGGCCGCCCGCGGTCGCGATCGCGCCGGACACCACGGTCAGAAGTGCGTAGCCGGTGCCGGCGAGGCCGTGTCCGTCGAGGAACAGCGCGGCGGTGGCTTCTGCAAGGGCACTGTAGGTGGTGAAGCCGCCCAGAACCCCGGTTCCCAGGAGCAGCCGCAGGGTGCGGCGGTGACCGTAATCGGGTCCGCGGTGCGAGAGAGCCTCCAAGAGCAGGCCAAGAAGCAGCGCGCCGACAATGTTGATCCAGAAGATGGACCAGCTCACCCCATCGACAGCGGGGAAGACCTCAACGACGATCTCGCGTACCGCGGTACCGATGGCGCCGCCAGCAGCTACCAGCCCGAGGTAGCGCCAACGCAGGTGAATCGGACGCGTTGCCGCTGACGGTGCCGGGGTGTAAACGTCGGGGTCGGGTGGGAGCTGTTCATCGGGCATTGACGTGTCCGTGGGGGTGTTCATGTTCCGCCTTCTGCCGCGACGAGTGCTGCGGCGTCGTGTGCTGCCGGATCGAGGTAGGCCCCGCCTCGGGGCGTGAGCGTGTTGTCTGCGTCGTCCATCCGGTAGAGCAGGGGCTGTCCTGTGGGGAGGTTGAGGTCGGCGAGCTCTGCATCGGAGAGGTCGTCGATGACGGCGCAGAGGGCGCGCAAGGAGTTGCCGTGCGCGACGATGAGCACGCTCTGCCCTGACTGCAGCGCGGGAAGAAGCCGTGTCCGCACCACGGGCGTGAGGCGGTCGATGACATCCATCAGCGCCTCCGTCCGCCGGACCGCCGCTTCGGGGAGTCCGCGCAGTGCGGGTGTTTGTCGCAGAGCTCTCCAGTGATTACCTGACATTTCCGGTGGTCGACCGTCCCGCGACCGACGCATGTGTGTGTACTGGTTGTCGCCGAGCTCGGCGCGGGCCTCTGCTTTGGTGCGTCCGGTGAGGGCGCCGTAGTTGCGTTCGTTGAACTCCCACATCGCGGTGGTGGGGGCGTCCGTGCCGAGGGTGTCTCGAACAAGGTCGGCGGTGTGGACGGCGCGCTGCAGCGTCGATGTGAATATCAGATCCGGCATCACGTGGTGGGTTCGCAGTAGGAGCCCGGCATGGTGGGCCTGCTGGATACCGCGGGGGGTGAGCTGCACGTCGAGTAATCCCGTGAAGATCCCGGTTTGGTTCGCGGTGCTTTCGCCGTGTCGGAGGAGCGCGAGGGTCCCGGTCATGACGGATCCGCTGGTGAGTGGTGATTGAACCCGACGGGGTCTGTCGGCACGACCAGCACCGGGCGGTGCTGGTGACGGGTGAGTCGCGCAGCGACGCTGCCGTTGAACAACTTCGCCAGCCGATGCCACCCGGTGTTCGTGCCCACCACGATCATCACGGCGTCACGCTCCTCGGCGATCGTGGTGAGGGCTCGGACAGGATCCCCGACTCTCGTCAACACTGCGACCTCGACCGACCGGGCGGCAGCGATCGCATCAATCGCGGCGCGGTCGGGATCCGAAAGATGCTGCGGGTCCCTGTCGATGGAGTCCGGGTCAAGCGGCTCGATGATCGCGGAACCGTCCGCTCGCTTTCCCAAAGCCAGCAGCCCTGCATCGACGGTGACGCACACCACAGGTACGGCGAATTTTTCGGCTACCTGCGCCGCGACTTCCATGACGTCACGCACGTGACCCGTTTGTACGCCGATGACGACTGCGCCCGGCACCGTCAAATCTGCCATCACATCTCCCTACCTCAGGCGCGCGTGAGCGCGACCAACTGAGATAGGGACTGTTGTCGACGAGTGTCGAGGTTGGGTCCGGGCAAGCCCCACTGCCGGGTCCGAAGACACCACCAGTATGCACCCACCCGGGCACCTGTCATAGAGGCAGGTCGATAGCGCCCATCATCAACGACGCGGTCGAATCCGATGCGCCTGATCTCCACCCCCGCTGGGACTTGACCTTCCCCAGCGCGCGGAGCGGCCGCGATGTGATGCCTGGCTGGCGTCACCCTTTGCCCCGGCAACGTACTCCGCACGGATTCGTCGACGAGTTGAACGATGTGGCGGTGCACCGGGTACACCAGATGACGGGTGTCAGCCGGTGACGAGGACGCTTGCGGTGGTTTCGATGTCGTCGTCAGTCATGGTTTCGAGTTGATTGACGCGCAGTACTCGTTGAACTTGGGAAAAGAGGCGTTCGAGGAGTCAGAAATTGCCGCGCGTGATGCTTTCGGTAGCGGCGACGGTTTGTGTCGGTGAAGTCGTGGAGGTCGAGAACGCACCGAGGCGTTTGCAGTGACAGTCGAGGACAAACAGGAGTTCGTCGAAGCCGAGCACTTCTGTACCGGTGAGAGAAGCCGAGCCGGCTGTCGACCGGCGGGCAATGGCGGGATCGTTAGTCGATACCGGGCATGCCGATGAGTGCGACCGCGATCCGGGTGCGGTCGTCATGGTCGCGGATCAGTTCGAGGCCAGTCGTCGCGTCGACAACGGCGTCGGAATGCGCTCTTAGCCGCGGATGTTTGCGTCGCGTTACTGTGAGGGAATGACTCCCCATCGATTAAAGACCGCTTCTGGCGAGGCGCGCCCGTCGCGGTCCGGCGGAGCGGTCGACGCGGGCGTCGTGGTGCTCTTGCCCCTGATCGTCGCGTTCGTGTGGGCGCTGCTGTACACCCCGCACGGCGTCGAGATCGTCGTGACGGTCGCCGTGGCCCTCGTCGTTCCCCTGGTCGCCGCCGCCTCGATCCTGCGCCGTCGGCCCCGCACGATCACCCCCGCCGATCGCGTCACTCTGGGGCGCGTAGCGCTCACCGGGTTGATCGCCGCCGTCACGGTGCTGGTCCTCTTGGACCGTTTTCCCGTCCGCACCTGGACGACGGCCGCGGTGGTGAGCGCGGCACTCCTCCTCGACGCCGTTGATGGGTGGGTGGCACGCCGCACGGGCACCGCCACCGACGCTGGTGCACGCCTCGACATGGAGTCGGATGCCGCCCTCTTGCTCGTGCTCTCGGTCCTCGTGTCGCAGACGGTGGGCTGGTGGGTGCTGGCGATTGGCCTCATGCGCTACGTGTTCGTTGCGGCATCCTGGGTGCACCCCAAGCTGCGGGCTGATCTGTCGTACAGCTCGTTCCGCCGTGTGGTTGCCGCGATCCAGGGGATTGCCCTCCTGCTCGCGCTCGTTCCGATCGTGCCGCCCGCGATGGCCGTCGCATCCGTCGCGATCGCCTTGGCACTGTTGACGGTTTCGTTCGGTCGGGACGTCGTCGCCTTGGAACGCGCGTGAGTATCGCGGACGACGACGGGTTCGCTCCGCGCGAGCGGCACCCAGCCGCTGTAACGGCCCGCGCCTTCTGGTTCGTTGCTCCAAATGAGGGTCGGATGCAGATTGAAGAGCTGCCTCCGGTGCGCGACGGCGAGGCGCGTGTGCGGACGCTGTACACGGGCATCAGCCGGGGAACCGAGCTCCTCGTGCGCCGCGGCGAAGTTCCCGACTCGCAGCATGCGCGCATGCGCGCCCCGTTCCAAGAGGGCGACTTCCCTTTTCCCATCAAGTACGGATACCTGTCGGTGGGAGTGGTCGAGGCGGGGCCCGACGCGCTGCTTGGTCGCCGCGTGTTCTGCCTGTATCCGCACCAGGACCAGTACGTCGTCGATGCGCGCGCGCTCACGCCCCTCCCCGATGAGCTGCCGTCGCGTCGCGCCGTGCTCGCCGGAACGGTCGAGACGGCGTTGAACGCCCTCTGGGATGCCCCTCCCTGTGCGGGCGACCGAGTGGCGGTCGTCGGGGGCGGGCTCGTCGGCGGTGCGGTCGCGCTACTGCTGCGGCGTTTTCCGCTCGCGCGCCTGCAGATCGTCGATCCGGATGCCGCGCGCCGGGCACGCCTCATCAGCGCGGGCCTCGACGTGGTGGAGGCCGGGGAGGCGATGAACGACTGCGATCTCGTGTTTCACGCGTCGGCGTCGGAGGAAGGCCTAGCGCTCGCCCTGGGCCTGCTCGGCGACGAAGCGGAGCTGATCGAGATGTCGTGGTTCGGCACTCATCCGACGCGGGTGCCGCTGGGCGAGGACTTTCACTCCCGGCGGTTGCGAATCACGGCGAGCCAAGTCTCGCGGATCGGCATGGCGCGACGCGCCCGCCGCGATGCAGCAACCCGTCTCGCGACGGCGCTCGAGCTGCTCACCGACCCTGCCTTCGAGGAGCTGATCGCCGCCGACGTCACATTCGACGACATCGGTGACGCTTACGCCGCGATGGAGAAGGGCGAGATCGGCCCCGGCTGCGTGGTCGTGGCCCATCCCGGGGCCTCCGACGATCCCCGCTCGAAGCGAGCGGCCACCCCCGGGCCGCTTGATCCCCCGACCGGTTCGGTCATCCGTCCGAACCCCTCCGCAGAGATCGCCGCGACCTGACGCGTCGCCGAAAGGACCCCATGTTCGGACTCACCGTCCGCGATCACATCATGATCGCTCACAGCCTGCCCGACCCGTTCTTCGGCCCTGCTCAGGGGCTCCATGGCGCGACGCTCGTCGTGGAGGCGACATGGCGCAGCCCCAGCCTCAACGACCACGCGGTCGTGATGGACATCGGCGAAGCGTCGCGCCATCTGTCCGAGGTGCTCGATCCGCTGCGGTACGCCAACCTCGATGAGCACCCCGCCTTCGCCGGGACGCTGAGCACGACCGAGGCCGTGGCCCGGCACATCGCCAATGAGCTGGCGGCACGACTGGAGGCCGACCGCGGAATCGCGAGCATCGGCATCGTGGTTCGCGAGCACCCCGATGCGTGGGTGACCTTTGAGATCGACCTCTCGGGTCGCTGATCGCGCTTTCGTCGTCCCCGCCGATCTCGGTGGTCCGAGCGGCGGCAGCGCATACAACGACGCGGTTCTCGCCGCGCTGCGGGCGGGCGGCACGCACGTGGCGGAGTTCCGTGTCGCGGGCGCGTGGCCACGACCCTCGAGGTCCGACCTCGAAATTCTCGCGCGCGCCCTTTCGCACGCGGACGAGGTCGTCGTCGACGGGATCGTGGCCTGCGCTGCGCCCCGTCAGATCCGGGACGCCGTAGCCTCCGGCATCCGCGTCGTCGTGCTTGTTCACCTTCCCCTCCCCGCCGAGTCCGGACTCGGGCGCATCGATGTTGGCGCCCTGGCCCGGTCGGAGCGCACAACGCTCGAGGCGGCGAACGCGGTGCTCTGCACGAGCGATTGGACGCGCGCCGACCTCGCGGCACGGTACGGGGTAGATGCCGATATCGTGCGTCCAGGCGTCGAAGAAGCCGCACTGTCCGCGGGGAGCAGCCCACCGCGTCTGATGCTGCTCGGGTCGGTGACGCCGCGGAAGAACACCCTGCTCGCGCTCCGCGCGCTAGCCTCGGTTCGTGAGCTGCCGTGGGAGGTGGTGGTGGCAGGGCCCGTGATTCCCGGCGATCCCTTCCCCGCCGAGGTCGCTCGCGCCGTTCACACCCTCGGAGCCGACCGCGCCCGCCTCGTCGGCGCCGTGACCGGGCGTCGCCGCGAGCGTCTGTGGCACGAAACCGACCTCCTCCTTCTGCCCTCGCTCGTCGAACCGTACGGCATGGTCGTCACCGAGGCCCTGGCCCGAGGCATCCCGGCCCTTGTCGCCTCGGGGACGGGGGCCGTCGAGGCGCTCGGCGACGGCACGCCGCCCGGTGCCCCGCTGCCTGGCGCAGCACTTCCCCCCGGCGACCCCGCGGCCTGGAGCGACGCCGTCGCCCGCTGGTCGGACGATGCCTCTCTCCGCGGCGCCTGGCGGTCCGCCGCTCTGCAGGCGCGGTCTAGACTTCGACGATGGCCCGACGCCGCAACTCAGCTGCGAGAGCTGCTCCGATGGTAACCCGGCCGGTTCCCGCCGCCTGGCTGTCGCTGCGCCGAGGGGCCGACCACGCCGCCCGTGAGGCGTCTCTCCCCCTTGTTGATGAGCTCGTCGGAACCCTCGTCCGCCGAGATCGGGCCCGCACCGAGGGGACGGTACCCCGCCCCGACGAGACGGTCGAGGTCCGCGTGGTCGACGTCGGCGCGGGCACCGGGTCGAACCTCATGTGGCTCGCCGATCGCCTGGCGCCGCTGCCGCAGCACTGGATCCTCGTCGATCACGACGCTGAACTCATCGGCACGACCGATCTGGTCGCCCCGCCGTCCATCTCGCGACTCACCCGCCGTATCGCGACCGTCGCCGAGCTTCCGGACATCGTCACCGGCGGGGCGGGACCCGTCGTGATCACCTGCGCGGCGCTTCTCGATCTGCTCTCCCCCGATGACGCTGCCGTGCTCGTCGACGTCATCGTCCAAACGGGCTCCGCGGCCCTGCTGAGCCTCAGCGTGACCGGGGAGGTGTCGATCGATCCTCCTCACCCCGCGGATGCGCCGATCTCCGCGGCCTTCGACGCCCATCAGCGGCGTGATGACCTGCTCGGTCCAGATGCGATCGACCACGTCGGCGCTCTGCTGCGCGACCGTGGACACCGGGTGCGCGTGATGCAGACGCCCTGGCGGTTGGATGCCGCCGATCAGTCCGCACTCCTCGCGCGCTACCTCGCCGATCGTGGCGCCGTCGCCGTCGAGCAGGACCCGGCGCTCACCGATCTCGTCGCCGTGTGGGGTGCGGCGCGGCAGGAGCAGATCCGACGCGGTAACCTCGTCGTGCGCGTCGGGCATGCCGACATCCTCAGCTTGCCCCCCAACGGATGACGGGCACCGTGGGCCGGGGGCGATACGTGTTCTTCTCGGTCGCGCAGGCGGCCGCTACGGTCGGCATCCTCTCTTTTCTCGTATGGAGCTTCGGTCTGACGCCATTCGTCAACGCCGTGATGCGCCTTCCGCCGTGGACCTACCCCGCCGGTATCGGCCTGGGAGCGCTCGGCGTCGTCGCCCAGGCGCTTCGATGGAGCATCGTCGCGCGACACCACGCCATCCGCGTCCCATTCGGATCGGCGGTCGCCAGGTGCTGGCAGGCGTCGTTCCTCAACAGTGTGCTCCCCGGTGGTCTGGCCGGAGACGCACTGCGGGCGGCCGACGACAGCAGCGACGCGCGTGTGGACCGAGGTCGCCGGGCTCTCGCGAGCAGCTTCGCCGCGGTCGCGACGGAGCGGTTGATCGGCACGGCGGTGGTCTTTGCGGCGGCGTCGATCGCGCTGGCCTTTGTGGCTCCCATCTTCGCAGCCGGGTGCGCCGTGATCGCCGCGTTCGCCGCTGCCATCGCCGGACGATGGATGCGGCGGCTCTCGCGCGGCGAGACGCTCGCCGTCGTCGGCCTCGCGATCGTCGGGTGGGCGGCATTCACGGCGATCTTCGTCGTCTCCGCGGTTGCGCTCGTACCCGACCCGAGCGCTGCGGTACTGACGAGCACCTCCGCCGTCGCCGTCGCCGGGATGTCCGTTCCGCTCGGTGTCGGCGGGTGGGGCACCCGGGAAGCAGCCGCGGCGTGGGCCTTCGAGATGCTCGGGTCGACCGCAGAAGACGGTCTCACCGTGTCGATCGGCTACGGCATCCTGGCCCTCGCGTCGACGCTGCCGGGGGCGGTGATCCTCGGCGCACGCGTCGTTCCGCGCGTTCGCGAAATCGGGCGAGCGCGCGCGCGTCGCCGGGCGCACGGTACCGCGTCAGAACGTGAACTCGGTGCAGAGGTCGGCGCCGAGGGGGAACCTACGCACGGCTCCGCGCAGCGCGTCGGCGAGACGGTCCTCCCCGTCGAAGCGGATGCCGGGCACCCCGTCGCCGATCAGCACCGGAGCGGTCGTCAGGTAGAGCCGGCGGAGGGCGCCGTCGACGACAAAGCGTGAGACCGTGACCCCTCCGCCCTCGACGAGCACCCGTGACAGCCCCCGCTCAGCGAGTACGGCGAGGATCGCCCGCGGGCTGAGTGCAGAGAGCCCGGGGACGCGGACCACCTCGACGTGATTGCCAACGGTCACGTCGACGTCGGTATCGGCATCCACCAGCCAGAGGGTCGTCGCCGCGCCGTCGCGCAACAGCACGGCCTCCGACGGAATGCGCGCCGACGGGTCGAGGACCACCCGCACCGGGTTGAGACCGGCCACGGCGCGGACGGTGAGGCGGGGATCGTCCTGCGCGACGGTGCGCCAGCCGACCACGACGGCGTCGACGAGGGCGCGAAGCCGGTGCAGGTGTCGCCGATCCTCGACGCCCGTGACGTAGTTGGCGTCACCCGTGCGCGCGGCGATGAACCCATCGAGACTCTGCCCCAGCTGGGCGATCGCGAGAGACCCCGTATCGTTCATGATCGGCTCGTACATCGATGCGATCACCGGGCACGACGACGCCTCTCCGGCGATCAGCTGCCGCCAGGCCACGTCGTCGGGGTCGGGCACTGCTTCGCCGGACGAGGGAGGCGGTGGGTGTCCCGCGTCATCGATGGACGTCATTGCGTCAGCGTATCCGGCCTTCCCGGGCAAACGCAGGGCATGCGGTGGCTCCGTACTCCGCCTGCGGGGCAGGGCAGCCGCGGGGCACGGCCGTCACCAGGTGCGGAAGGATCGATAGTCAGATTGGGCTGTCGGCAGGGCGGTCGACGTACTCCGGCGCAGTTCGCTCGCGGATAATGCGTCGTAGGGCTTTCGGGCAGTCGCGCAGCAGTTCCTTCCGAGGTCGCCCCAGGGCCCGGGTAGCTCTATGGACTGAGGTGACCGAAAGCGCCGGGTCCGTGAGCGATGCTTAAGAACGCTGTCGCGGCAGACCCGGGCCGGGTGGACCACACCGCGCGCAGCGGGCGAGTCAGAGGGGGTGCGAGCAGGGGAACCTGGACGAGGGTCCCGTCGGCAAGGTCACCGTCCACCGTGCGCAAGCTCATCACCGCCGGTGCGATACCGGCGCGCGCGTTCGCTCGGATGATGCCCGTCGTGTCGAGCACCGCCGCCGGCGAAGAGAGGTGAAGCCCCGCATCGGCGAGCCAGGTTTCCAGCGTGGCGCGTGTTCCGGAGCCTTCCTCCCGCAACAGCAGGGGGGTGTCGGCGAGTTCTTTCGCGGTGACGCCGGCAACGTGTGCCCACGGATGGTGCGGCGCGACGACGACCGCGAGCTCGTCCACAGCGACCACCACCGAGGAGACGTCCGGTGCGTCGATGGGGGTCTCGACGAAGCCGAGATCTGCCGCACCGGAGCGGACCAGGTCCGTCACGGCGGCGGAGTTACCGGCGAGCAACCGCACGCTCACATCAGGTGCAGCGTCCCGGTGCACCAGCAGCCAACCGGGCATCAGCACCTCCGCGATCGTCTGTGACGCGGCCACGACGAGGGCACCACCAGGCTCCCTGAGCGCAACGATCCCCGCCTCCAACCGTCGGGACGCCTCCAACACCGGAACAGCCAGCCCGAGAACCACCCGGCCCACATCGGTGAGCTGCGAACCGGATGCCGTCCGGTGCACGAGAGGCTGACCGGTCGCCCGCTCCGCAACGCGCAAGCGCGCAGACACTGCCTGCTGCGTCACCCCCAGCGCCTCGGCGGCGCGGGTCAACGAACCGGTCTCCGCGATGCCCGCGAGAACCTCGAGAGTGTCCAGGTCCAAGGTCCGGTCCGTCAACCGCCGCGTCTTCACAAACACTCATTGTGCCCTGCCAAAACGATCGCCGTTCCGAAAGAAGCCGATGCCGCTCAGGCTGGAACCATGCCTTCCCTGCTTGCTGAGTCCGCACCCGCCCGCACGCGTGTCACGACGGATACCCGCAAGCGCTTCTTCCGCGAGTTGGAGGGACCGGCGCAGATCGTGTCGAACCTGACACCGAACTGGTTCGCATCCATCATGGGAACAGGGATCGTCGCCGTCGCCGCAGCCTCGCTCCCGCTGCAGTTCCCCGGCCTTCGCACCGCAGCGACCGTCGTGTGGGCGATCGCCGCTGTTCTGCTCGTTGCGCTCACAGTAGCCACGGGTCTGCACTGGACCCGGTACCGGCACGTCGCCAAGAACCACCACCTGCACCCGGTCATCTCGCACTTCTACGGCGCTCCGCCGATGGCGTTTCTCACTGTCGGTGCGGGCACCCTTCTCCTCGGAAAAGACTGGATCGGGTTACCCGCCGCGGTCGCCGTCGACTGGGTGCTCTGGGTCATCGGTACCGTCGGCGGGCTCCTCACCGCGGCGCTGGTGCCGTATCTGGCATTCACTCGACACGAGAACAAGCCCGACTCCGCGTTCGGCGGGTGGTTGATGCCGGTCGTCCCCCCCATGGTGTCCGCCTCCACCGGCGCACTGTTGCTGCCCTACACCCCCGCCGGACAAGCGCGAGAAACGCTGCTGTGGGCGTGCTACGGGTTCTTCGGGCTCAGCCTGATCGCCTCGCTGGTGGTCATCACCCTGATCTGGAACCGCCTCGCGCAGCACAAAATCGGTACCGCCGCGATGGTCCCGACCCTTTGGATCGTTCTCGGCCCCGTGGGGCAGTCGATCACCGCCGTGAACCTCCTCGCAACGAACGCCTCCACCGCCGTCGACGCGAGCACGACCCACGCGCTACTCATCGTCGCTCTCGTATACGGTTTCGCGATGCTCGGCTTCGCGCTGCTGTGGACCGTTATCGCCCTTGCCATCACCATCCGCACCGCCCGCGAGCACCTCCCGTTCAGCCTGACCTGGTGGTCTTTCACCTTCCCCGTCGGCACCTGCGTCACCGGGCTGAACGGCCTCGCCCTGCACTCCGGGCTCACCGCTGTTGGGGCCCTCGCCGTGATCTACTACGTCGGCCTGGTCGCGGCATGGATTACCGTCGCCGTTCGCACCTTCCACGGCTCCGTCATCCGCGGAACCCTCCTCGCACCGCCGCGTCCAGCATGAAAACTCTCGACGTGCCCGCAGACGTCCACACGCTCAACGCTCTCGCCGAAACCTGGCGGACAGCACCCGATGGCACACGGCGGTTCGTGCCCAACTTCGATCCACTCTCCGGCGGCACCACCAGCCGGGTTCTGGTTCTCATGCAATCCCCCGGCCCGCAGACGATCGCCGCCGGAGAAAACGCGGTCTGCAGTGAGGACAACCCCGGCCCAACCGCGCGCGCGTTTCGAGCAGCCCGCATCACCTCCGGGCTCGCTCGAAGCGACTACCTCCGGTGGAACCTCATCCCCTGGGCGACACGCAGCCCGGTCCGCGCATCGGAGATCGAGCTGGGCCGCCGTGCGCTGGGCGAACTACTCCCACTCCTCCCCGCGCTTGAGACAGTGGTCACCTACGGCGCCGTCGCCCTCAACGGGATCATGCGCCACCTCACACTCGATGACAACGCACGCCTCGTTCACGTCATAGCCGCTCCGCACCCCTCGCCCGCAAACGGCCATCACCGCTCCGAACAAGCAGAACGCTCCGTACGAGCACTCCGACTCGCTACGCGCCCACGAACCCCCTGAACGGCATCGCGAGATGCGCGAATCGCACCACGCCCAAGCAATCCAGCGCTCGCCTCACCGTCTTCGTCATCGGAAGCTGACCGGCGCCATCGAGCGATCAGAGAACGCCGCCATCAGGCGAGCAACCCCACAGGGGTGGTGCAAAATCCGTCGCCAAACCCGGCACGATGCGAAACTCAGGAGAGCCGTTATGCGTCGTTTGGGAGAACCGGTAGCGAACGAGGGGAGCCACTGTGGCCGAGCCGCAGATGAAGATCGAGCAGCGTTATCCGGAGCTGTTCGCGCAGCTCGACGAGACGCAGCGTCGTGCCGTGGTGCAGTCGCTCGCGGCCGGGTGGCATGAGGGTTGGAAACCTACCCGCGAGGACGTCGAGAATCTGACGGACTATGCACGCGGTGCGATCGACGCGGACGAGTACGACCGCCGGGCGGATGCCGCAGCTCACCGCTCGGCCAAGGCGTCTCGACGCGCTGCCGGCGTCGTCGGCAGAGCCTGACGTGGTCGGGGGTCCCCACAGCTAGGGGTCGTACTTCTACCCAGCCGCGTTGACCGGCCGGACCCGCGGCGGGACGCTCCGCAACAGGTTCGACGAGCGCGACTCCTCACGCGCTGCAACGCCGATCGGACGCGGGAGGTGGAGACGCCAACACGGGAGTCCGCCCAGCGCGTCGGCCCCTGAGCGCACAACGAAAAGGGGATGCCGGCACCCCGGCATCCCTCCTCCGTTCACCCGCGCAGCGCGTCGGCGAGCTTCACCCGTGCGCCCATCCGCAGCAGCGAGTTGCGGTAGATGCGCGCGGCCAGGCCGATGGCCAGCGCGCACGAGGCGATGAGCACGAGCAGCGACAGCACCGGCTCCCACCACTGGGCGTCCCCGAGGTACATGCGCAACGGCATCCCGACGGGGGCCGAGAACGGCACGTACGACATGATCGTCAGCACGACGGGGTTGTCGTTGAAGAAGATCACCAGGAAGTACGGCGCCATGATCAGCATCGTGATGGGTGTCGTGGTGGCGCCGACGTCCTCCTGACGGGAGACCAGCGCCGCGGCCGCCGCGAACAGCGAGGCCAGCAGCACGAACCCGAACAGGAAGAAGATCGCGAACCACGCGATCGGGGCGCCGAGGGCGTCGAGCACCCCCGACTGTCCGGTGACCGCGAGGCCCACCACGGCGACCGCCGCGAGCAGCACGATCTGCGCCATCGCGAGGACCGTGTTGCCGATCACCTTGCCCGCGAGCAGCGCTCGAACCGGGATCGCCGAGATGAGGATCTCGACCACGCGCGTCTGCTTCTCTTCGACGACGCTCTGCGCGATCGTGCCGCCGAACGTCGACGCCGCGATGAGGAACACGATGCCGAAACCGAGGGCGATGAAGTAGCGCAGGGCGTCGGCGGCGCCCGCGCCCGGGTCGATCATGTCGACCGGCGGGGTCTCGCTGAGCATCTGCAACAGCGAGGCGGGGACGTTGTCCTTCACCACGACGGTGTAGTCGAACGCCGGGTCCGTCGAGCCCGTGACCAGGGCGGCATCCACCGTCCCGTCCTCGACGAGGGCGCGCGCGGCGTCGTCGCTGTCGGACACCGTCACCTCGACGCCCTCGAGATCGGCCACGGCGCTCTGCGTCTGCGAGGTGACCGCGACCGGGATGCCGTCGCCCCGCAGGTTGTTCGCGGCGAAGCCGCCCCACAGCACCGACGCGAGGGCGGCGACGATGAGGATCGCGGTCGAGATGACGAAGGCCTTGCTGCGCAGCTTGGAGCCGATCTCGCGCTCGGCGACGAGCCAGATGCTCTGCAGTTCGCCGGGCGCGCGGCACGCGGCGGTCGGGGAAGTGCTCACTGGATGACCTCCTTGAAGATCTCGGCGAGGGTCGGTCGTTGCGGGGCGAAGCTCGCGACGTCGCCGCGCTCGACGGCGCCGCGCAGCACACGCTGGGCGGTGGTGTCGTCGGCGGCGTCGAAGAGGGCGTACCCCCCGTCGAAGTCGAGCACCGTGATCCCCGGCTCGTCGCGCAGCCACCCCGCGTCACTGCGCGAGACGAGTTCGTAGCGGTGGGTCGCGTGCTGCGCGCGCAGGTCGTCGCGGCTGCCGGCGGCGCGGATCGTCCCCCCGGCGATGATCACCAGGTCGTCGCACAAGCGCTCGACGACGTCGAGTTGGTGCGACGAGAACAGCACGGCCGCACCGGCCGCCGCCTTCTCCTGCAGCACGCCCGCCACCACGTCGACCGCGAGCGGGTCGAGGCCCGAGAACGGCTCGTCGAGGATCAGCACCTCGGGCTCGTGCACGAGCGAGGCGGCGATCTGCGCGCGCTGCTGGTTGCCGAGAGAGAGCGTCTCGACGAGGTCGCCGAGGCGCTCGCCGAGTCCCAGGCGCTCGAGCAGGGCCGTGGCCTTCGCGTTCGCCTCGGCCTTGCCGAAGCCGTGGAGGCGCGCGAGGTAGGCGATGTGCTCGGCCACCTTCATCTTCGGGTAGAGCCCGCGCTCCTCGGGCATGTACCCGAAGCGGCGGCGGTCGGCGGTGGTGACCGCCGCCCCGTTCAGTTCGACGGTGCCCGCGTCCTTGCCGAGCACCCCCAGGGCGATCCGCATGGTCGTGGTCTTGCCGGCGCCGTTGCCGCCGACGAAGCCCGTCAGCCGGCCCGGGGCGACGTCGAAACCCACGCCGTCGAGCACGCGGCGTCCGCCGTAGCTCTTGGTGATGCCGTTCAGTTCGAGCACGATGCATCCCTTCTTCTCGATGTCTCCCACGCTAGGGATCCGGATGCCGCGGGCACCTCCACCCCGGGACGGTTCCACGTCTCCGCCGTGAGGGGGAGGGGACGGCGAGGCGAGGTCCCTGAGCCTGTCGAAGGGCCGGACCCGTGGGCTCTGAGCCTGTCGAAGGGGTCGGTACCCGCGGCCTCGGGACCGAGGTCCCTGAGCCTGTCGAAGGGCCGGTACCCGCGGGCGCGGAACCCGGGTCCCTGAGCCTGTCGAAGGGCCGGTGCCGGCGGGTCGGCTGAAGCCTGCCGCGGACCCGCCCTCAGGCCAGCCCGTGCCGGTGCGCGAGCACCACGGCCTGCACGCGGTCGCGCGCGCCGAGCTTCTGCAGCACGTTCGACACGTGCGTCTTGACCGTCGCCTCCCCGATGAACAACCGCGCGGCGATCTCGGCGTTGCTCATCGCCTCGGCCACCAGGCGCAGCACCTCCGCCTCGCGCTCCGTCAACGGCTCGGTCAACTCGAGCGCCAGCGGCGGGGGAGCGGATGCCGGGGTGCCGGCATCCTGTGCCGCGAAACGCTCGATGACCCGGCGTGTGACCTCGGGGGCGAGCAGCGCGTCGCCCGCGCCGACGACGCGGACGGCCGAGACGAGCTCTTCGGGCCCCGCGTTCTTGAGGAGGAAGCCGCTCGCGCCGGCGGCCAGGGCGGAGAAGAGGTAGTCGTCGCGGTCGAAGGTCGTGACGATGAGCACCGCCGCGTCGGAGGCGGGGTCGGCGGCCAGCTGCCGGGTGGCCTCGAGCCCGTCCATGTCGGGCATCTGCACATCCATGCAGATCACGTCGGGCCGCAGGCGTGCCGCGGCGGCGAGCGCCTCGACCCCGGAGGCCGCCTCGCCCACGACCTCGATGTCGGGCTCGAGCGACAGGATCGTGCGGAACCCCGCCCGCATCATGGCGTGGTCGTCGACCAGCAGAACGCGCAGCTCAGGCATTCGCCACCTCCGCGGGGGTGAGCGGCACGCGCACGCGCACGAGGTAACCGCCGCGCGAGCGCGGTCCGATCTCGATCGAGCCGCCGGACACGGCCGCGCGCTCGCGCATGCCGAGCTGGCCGAGGCCGGGCGTCGACGAGCCGCGGCGTCCGGTGTTCGATATCTCGAGTTCAACGGCATCCGTCTCGAACCGCAGTCGCACGTCGGCGGTGGCGTCGGGCCCGGCGTGGCGGCGCGCGTTCGTCAGCGCCTCCTGCGCGATGCGGTACAGGTTCACCTGCACGAGAGGCGGGGGATCGCACGCGGGGGCGCCGACGGCCGTGAAGGTGGTGGGGAGCCCCGCGGCGGTGGCGTCGTCGACGAGGGAGCGGATGGAGGTGAGCCCGTGCGTGGTGGGCGCGGTGTCGGGGGCGGTGTCGCCGTCGGGGGTGCGAAGGGTCTCGAGCAGCTGGCGCAGCTCGTGCAGAGACGTTCGCGCGGAGCTCTCGACGCCGGTGAGGGTCTCGCGCGCGGCGTCGGGATCGCGGCTGAGGAGCGACCGGGCGACGCCCGCCTGCACCCCCATCAGTGAGACGTGGTGCGCGACGACGTCGTGCAGCTCGCGGGCGATGCGCACGCGATCGAGGGCGACGGCCTGCGCCGCGGTCACCTCGCGCTCGGACTCCAACTCGGCGGTTCGCTCCTCGAGGGCCGCGCGTTCGCGCATCTGCTGGTGCGAGCGGTCGCCGAAGTAGTACGCGCCACCGAAGAACAGCGCGTTCACGCCGATCATGAGCAGCTGGTACGCGACGAAGGGCGAGAACGCCCCGGCGCGCGAGAACGCGCCCTCGAGGTCGGGGTCGATCGGCTGCGTCGCCTCCTGGAACATCACCACGAACAGCCACGCGAACATGCCCACGATGATCGCGACACGCACGATCGTGGCGCGCTGGCGGCTCGTCTCCCACGCGCCGACCGTGTAGAGCGCGATGAACATCGCGATGTTCCCCGCATAGATCTCGGGGATGCGCAGGGTCACGGCGGCGAAGTACGCGAGCGAGACGATCACGGCCACCACCGACGGCCAGCGGCGTCGGAACGCGATTGGGGCGGCGAGCACGAAGATGTAGCCCACCGCGAGGGCGAGCGAGGCCTGCTGGTCGCCGTAGAGGCCCGAGACCGACGACAACACGGCGCTGAGCAGACCGCCGAGCAGGAGGACGACCGCGAGCACGACGTCGTTGCGTTGTTGCGCGCGCGTGATCCTCGGCATCCCTCCACGCTAGGGGCGACCGCCGACACCTGCATCCCCCGTGAGGCGGAGTCAAGAGGAGGGGGAATACAGGTTCGGCCGCGATGCTTGCACGTGAATGAACCAGGGCGCCCGCGCCCCCGTCGTCCGGAAAGAGGATCATCGTGACCGACTACACGATCGGCTACATCGTCGGCAGCATCTCCAGCACCTCGATCAACCGCCGTCTGGCGAAGGCACTCGAGAAGGTCGCCCCCGAAGGCGTGACCCTGAAGGAGATCCCGATCAAGGACCTGCCCTTCTACTCGCCCGACTACGACGGGAACTTCCCCGAGGTCGCGACCGAGTTCAAGAAGGCGATCGAGGATGCCGACGGCGTCTTCATCGTGACCCCCGAGTACAGCCGCTCGATCCCGGGCGTGCTGAAGAACGCGCTCGACTGGTCGGCGCGCCCCTACGGCGAGGCGTCGTTCAACGACAAGCCCACCGCCGTCATCGGCACCTCGCAGGGCGGTATCGCCACCGCCGCCGGACAGCAGCACCTGCGCTCGGTGCTCCTGCACTACAACGCCCTCGTCCTCGGTCAGCCCGAGGGCTACATCCAGTCGACCCCCGGTCTCTTCGAGGACGACGGCACCGTCACCGACGAGGGCACCGCCGCGTTCCTCCGCTCGATCATCGAGGCGCTCGTGACGCTCATCTCGCGCACCGCGCCCGCCGAGGTCCCCGCGGCCTGACGCTCCCCCACGGCGGGGCCGGGGTTCGCCTCGGCCCCGCCGTCGTGCGACGGCGGCGCTGACCCTGCCGAGGAGGTCCCTGAGCCTGTCGAAGGGACAGCGGTCGAGGCGGGACCGGTGGCTTCGACAGGCTCAGCCACCTGGGTCTCTGCCGAGTCGGGGGAGGAGGTCCCTGAGCCTGTCGAAGGGACCGGGCCGGGGGCGGGATCGGTGGCTTCGATGGGCTCAGCCGCCTGCGCTCCTGCCTGGCCAACGGGCCAGGCGACGACGGTGGTCAGTCGCCCGCGCTCGCGTCGGGCTGCAGCGCCTCGGCCTTGCGCCGCAGCAGCGCCGCCTCGCGCTCATTGCGCGTGAGCCCGGACGCGACCCGCAGCTCCTCTCGCGCCTCGGTCGTGCGGCCGAGGCGCGCCAACAGCTCCCCGCGCACCGAGGGGAGGAGGTGCGAACCCTTCAGCACCCCGGCCGCCGCAAGGCCGTCGACGATCTCGAGGGCATCGAGGGGATCGGATGCCATCGACACCGCCACCGCACGGTTGAGTTCGACCACGGGACTCGGCGTCACCCGACCGAGCGCCTCGTACAGCAGCACTATGCGGTCCCAGTCGGTCGCCTCGACGCTCGATGCCCGGGCATGACAGAGCGCGATCGCGGCCTGCAGCTGATAGGGACCCCGCCCGCGCCCGAGGGCGTCGGCCCGGGCGAGCAGCGCCGCGCCGCGGGCGATCGCCGAGCGGTCCCAGCGCCGGCGGTCCTGGTCGGCGAGGAGCACGGCATCCCCGTTCCGGTCGACGCGGGCGGCGAAGCGCGACGCCTGCAACTCCATGAGCGCCGACAGGCCGAGAGCCTCGGGCTCGCGCGGCAGCAGGCGGTTCAGCACGCGGCCGAGCCGCACCGCCTCGTGCGCGAGCTCGGTGCGCAGCACCGTGTCACCGGAACTCGCGACGTAGCCCTCCGTGAACACCAGGTAGATGACGCTGAGCACGGCGCCGAGCCGCCCCGACCACTCTTCAGGCCCCGGCACCTCGAAGGGCACCCGGGCCGCGCTGAGCGTCTTCTTCGCGCGCACGATCCGCTGCTGCATCGTCGGGACGGGCACCAGGAACAGCCGCGCGATCGCCGCGGTGTCGAGGCCGCCCACGACCTTCAGCGTCAGGGCGACCTGAGCCTCACGCGCAAGCACCGGATGGCACGCCGCGAACACCAGGCGCAGCACGTCGTCGTCGATCGGCTGCCACTCGGCATCCTCGATCTCCTCCAGGTCCGCGCCCAGGAGTCGGTACTTCTCGTCGAGTCGCTGCTGCCGTCGCCACCCGTCGATCGCGCGTCGTTTCGCCACCGCCGTCAGCCACGCCCCCGGATTGTCGGGGATGCCATCGCGCGGCCACTGTGCGAGCGCTTCGGCCACGGCATCCTGGGCGAGATCCTCCGCCGTGGCGAGATCACCGACTACGCGCGCGAGCGTCGCGACGACCCGGGCGCCCTCGATGCGCCAGATCGCCGCGACGCGTCGCGCGACGTCGGTGGTCACGACGGGGTCAGCGCGCGGCCTGCTCCTCGCGCCAGCCCTCTTCCTTCTGGATGTACTCGTTGTCGGCGAAGGCCGCGAAGTCGGTCTCGTCGGTCACGCGGCGCACCTCGAGCTTGTTGCCGGCGATCAGCGGGGCGCGGCGGGCCCACTCGACGGCTTCGTCGCGTGTGGAGACCTCGATGATCCAGAAGCCGTTGAACAGCTCGTGCGTCTCGCCGTAGGGGCCGTCGGTGACGACCGGCTCCTCGCCGCCGAACTCGACGACGAAGTTCTGGCTCGTGTCCTCGGCCAGGCCGTCACCCGCGACGAGCACCCCGGCCGTCATCATCGCCTCGTTGTACGCGCCCATCTCGTTGATGATCTGCTCGAACGGGATCTGCTTGTACGCCGCGTACGCCTCGTCGGTGCCGCGCATGATCAGCATGAACTTCATCGTGGACTCTTCTCGTCGGTGCTCTCTCGAGCGATCTGAGGGGAGCGAATGCTTCCCCTTACTATCGCGTCGAACGGGGTCGAGCGGAATCGACAGGGTGCGGAAAAAAGTTCGCGGATGCCGTGAGCTCCGGCTTCGGAGCGGCCCGCGGCCCTGGGGATCGCGCCGGAATCGGAGCACCGCAGCAGAATCGGATCGGTGGGGCCGCGGCATCCGAATCTGGTGTGCTTCTCCGATTCTGCGACGCCCGGCCGGATGCCGTGGGCTCCGGCTTCGGAGTGGCCCGCGGCCCTCGGCGGGCGTGGGGGCCGCGCCGGAATCGGAGCACCGCAACAGAATCGGATGGGTGGGGCCGCGGCATCCGAATCTGGTGTGCTTTTCCGATTCTGTGACGGCTCGCGCGAGGCGGCGGCGCTCAGCCGAAGATCATCGGCAGATCGTCGTCGTCGGCGCCCGACAGGTCGAGGTCGGCGACGACGGGGACGTGGTCGCTGGGAACCTCGCCCTTGCGCTCGTTGCGATGGATCTCGGCGCCCTGAACGGCGTCGGCGAAGGCCCGCGACCCGAGGATGAAGTCGATGCGCAGGCCCTCGTTGCGGGGGAAACGCAGCTGCTTGTAGTCCCAATAGGTGTAGCCGGTGGGGATGAGCGGACGGACGACGTCGGTCAGGCCGGCGGTCTCGAAGGCGGCGAAGGCCGCGCGCTCGGGCGGGGAGACGTGGGTGGTGGCGCCCTCGACGACCGTGGGGTCGCCGTTGTCGTCGTCGGTCGGGGCGATGTTGAAGTCGCCCGTCAGGGCGAGCGGCAGACCGGGGTCTTTCGCGAGGGTGTCGGAGGTGTACTGACGGAGCTTGTCGAGCCAGTCGAGCTTGTACACGTAGTGGGGATCGTCGAGCCCGCGACCGTTCGGTACGTACAGACTCCACACGCGGACGCCGTTGACGGTCGCGCCGATCGCGCGCGCCTCCTGCGGAAGGTCGGGCCCCTCTTTGCCCTTCTCGAAACCGGGCATGCCGGGGAAGCCGATCTCGACGTCTTCGAGGGGCTCACGGCTGGCGATCGCGACGCCGTTCCACTGGTTCAGACCGTGCGCGGCGACGTGGTAGCCCGCCTCCTCGAAGGCGGCGTACGGGAACTGCTCCGTCTTGCACTTGATCTCCTGCATCGCCAGCACGTCGATGTGCTCGCGCACGCAGAACTCGACGGTGCGGGTGACGCGGGCGCGGATGGAGTTGACGTTCCAGGTGGCCAGGCGCATGGCATCCAGCCTACTTTCGACCGCCGACATCGCCGTCCGGAACAGCCCCGGCGTGATCCGAACGGAGCACTAAACTCGACGCCGTGACCACCGCCTCCACGCCCGAGCTCGAAGCCGACCGTCAGGCCCTCATCGGCCTCATCAACGACGAGGCGGTGTTCCACGGCGACTTCACCCTCTCGAGCGGCAAGAAGGCGACGTACTACGTCGACATGCGCAAGCTCACGCTGGACCACCGCGCCGCCCCCGCGATCGGTCGTCTCGTGCTCGACCTCGTGAAGGACCTCGACGGCGTGGTCGCCGTCGGCGGGCTCACCCTCGGCGCCGACCCGATCGCCAACGCCGTCATGCACGAGTCCGTGCACGCCGGAACTCCGCTCGACGCCTTCGTCGTCCGCAAGGAGCCGAAGGACCACGGTCGCGGCCGCCAGATCGAGGGCGCCGACGTGAAGGGCAAGCGCGTCGTCGTCGTCGAGGACACCTCCACCACGGGCCAGTCCGCGCTCAAGGCCGTAGAGGCCCTGCGCCGGGAGGGCGCCGAGGTCGTCGCCGTCGCCGTGATCGTCGATCGCAAGACGGGCGCGCGGGCAGCGATCGAGGCCGAGGGACTGCAGTGGCTGGCATCCATCGACCTCGACGACCTCGGGCTCGCGCCGCAGTAAGCGGATCGAGGCCCGCGCGTCGAGTACAGGCCGTTCCGGCGGCTCCAGCGACCTGCCCCGTCCCGGTGAAGGGGCGGATGCCGTTGCGCGGGGCAGGACTCGATCTCGCGCGTACGCACGCGCGCTGTCATCAGAACAGGCCCACGCCGCCCCTGCTGCGGTGGCGTGGCCACGGGATGCCGGCCCCTCGGCGAGTGTCGTGCGTCCCGCGCGTCAGCCCGGACCGTCCCCCGGTCCGTCGAAGGGGTCACGACCACCGCCGCGCCGCGACCGGCGCCACTGGACGATGAACGCCACGAGCGTTCCCGCCGTGATGAAGAAGGCGACGATGAGCCAGAGGGTGCGGTCGTCCATGGTGTCTCCTCGGGGTCAGAGACCCGCTTCGAGGCCCTCTTCGCCGTCGGCGAGGTCGGTCTCGAGGGGCTCCGGGCGCACGAGCTCGGCGACGGAGCCGAGGATCTCGTCGGGACGGAACGGGTAGCGCTCGATCTCGCGCTGGTCGCTGATGCCGGTCATCACGAGCACCGTGTGCAGGCCCGCCTCGATGCCAGCGACGATGTCGGTGTCCATGCGATCGCCGATCATGCCGGTGTTCTCGCTGTGGGCGCCGATACGGTTGAGCGCGGAGCGGAACATCATCGGGTTGGGCTTGCCGACGATGTAGGGCTCCTTGCCGGTCGCCTTCGTGATGAGCGCCGCGATCGCGCCCGTCGCGGGGAGCACGCCCTCGGTCGAGGGGCCCGTGGCATCCGGATTGGTGGCGATGAAGCGCGCGCCGCCCCGGATGAAGCGGATGGCCTTGGTGATGGCCTCGAACGAGTAGTTGCGGGTCTCGCCGACCACCACGTAGTCGGGAGCGGTTTCGGTCATGATGAAGCCGGCTTCGTGCAGGGCGGTGGTCAGCCCCGCCTCACCGATGACGAAAGCCGAACCGCCGGGCATCTGCGACTGCAGGAAATCGGCGGTCGCCAGGGCCGAGGTCCAGATCGCCGCCTCGGGGACGACGAGCCCGGAGGCGCGGAGCCGGGCGCTCAGATCACGCGGCGTGAAGATGGAGTTGTTGGTCAGCACGAGGAACGGCGTGCCCTCGGAGCGCCACTGCGCGAGCAGCTCGGACGCCCCGGCGATGGGGGTGTTCTCGTGCACGAGGACGCCGTCCATGTCGGTCAGCCAGCACTCGATGTCGCCTCGGGTCCGCATGCGGTCAGCCTAGCCCCGACGTCCGACACTGCCCGGAAAAAGCAGGCGGAATGCGCGAGGGCGGGCCCGACCGAGGTCGTGACCCGCCCTTCCAGCGCGGTTTACTTGAACGCGTCCTTGACGTTCTCGCCGGCCTTCTTCGCGTCGGCCTTGGCCTGGTCGGCCTGGCCCTCGGCGGCGAGCTTGTCGTTGTCGGTCGCGTTGCCGATCGCTTCCTTCGCCTTGCCCACGATGTCCTGAGCGGCGTTCTTGATCTTGTCGTCGAGACCCATGATCTGACTCCTTGCTGTCGTGTCGGCGTCGGCGGCGGTTGTTTCGTCGCGACGGAGCGGGTGGCTCACAATGCAGACGCAGCGACCGCTCGAAACGTCACGCGCAATCCCGAGAAAGTTTTCCGCACGTCGATATTCCGCGGAAGGAATGAACCCGTGACGCGGTCGTGCGATCTCGTTAGGGTCGTAGGGTGGCGCGCACCGAATGGGACCCCGAGACGCTTCCCGATCTGACCGGGAAGACGTATCTCGTCACCGGCGCCACCGCGGGACTCGGCTTCTTCGCGTGCGAGCAGCTGACCGCCGCCGGCGCCCACGTGCTCCTGACCGGCCGCAACCCGCACAAGCTCGTCGCGGCGAAGGCCGCGGTGAAGCGGTCGACCCCGGATGCCGCGATCGAGACGCTCCTGCTCGACACCAGCAACATGGGGTCGGTGCGTGCTGCCGCGGCGACCGCCCGCGCTCGCGGACGACTCGACGGGTTGCTCTTGAACGCGGGGGTCGTGCACCCGCCGAAGGAGAGGGAGACGGTCGGCGGCCACGAGCTGGTGTTCGCCACCAACGTCCTCGGCCACTTCGCGCTCGCCGGCGAACTGCTCAAGCCCCTCGCCACCGCTCGCGGTCGGATGGTGTGGGTGGGCAGCATGTCGACGTCGATCTGGAAGCACGTCCCGACCGACCCGGAGCTCCGAGAGGGCTACACCCCGTGGCGGGCCTACGTGCAGTCGAAGGCCGCGACCACCGCGCTGGCCCTCGAGGCCGACAAGCGCCTGCGCGCGCACGGCGTACCGGTGCAGAGTCTCGTCGCGCATCCCGGCTACTCCACGAGCGGCCGCACGCGCGGGGTGCGCGGCGTGAACGAACCCACCCGTCGCACCCGGTTCTTCGACAACCTCCAGGCGCCGATCACGCAGTCGAAGGAGCAGGGGGCGTGGGCGCTGGTACGCGCTCTCGTCGACCCCGCGGCCGAGAGCGGCGAGATGTACGGTCCGGCCCTCATCGCGAAAGGCGCCCCACGCGTCGCCACGCCGGCGCGTCGCACGCGACGCAGCGAGCTGGGCGCCGACCTGTGGCGCTCGTGCGAGACGGCGACGCACGTGCGGTGGCCCTTCGACCGCGCCCGCCGCGCGGCATCCTGACCCTTCGCGCGGAACGTCCCTGTTTGGGAGGGGATTTTGCGGGCGGAGGCTCGCGTCCGGCGAGAACGTCCTCCCGCGGCCGATTCTCCTCCCGTGTGGGCTGCCGGGCGTGATCGCTGCGCCCGCTGCGCCCGCTGCGCCCGCTGCGCGGCATCCTGACCCTGCGCGCGGAACGTCCCCGTCCGGGAGGGGATGCCGCGTGCGGAGGGCCGATCGCGGCGGAAACGTCCTCCCGCGGCCGATTCTCCTCCCGTGCCCGCGCGCGTGCCCGGGCAGCGCCGCACAGGCCGTGCCCTCCCGGCGCGGCGACCGCGCCCGGCGCGCGTTCCGCCTCGGGAGCGGAGGGGATGCCGCGGGCGGAGGGCCGATCGCGGCGGAAACGTCCTCCCGCGGCCGATTCTCCTCCCGTGCCCGCGCGCGCCCGCCCGGGCAGCGCCGCACAGGCCGTGCCCTCCCGGCGCGGCGACCGCGCCCGCCGCGCGTTCCGCCTCGGGGGCGGAGGGAATTTAGCGGGTGGAGGATCGATCATGGCGCGGACGTCCTCCCGCGGCCGATTCTCCTCCCGTGCCCGCGCGCGCCCGCCCGGGCAGCGCCGCACAGGCCGTGCCCGCCCACCCGCGCCCGCCGCGCGGCATCCTGACCTCAGGCCGTCAACCACACCGAGATCGCGGCCCCGGCCGGAAGCGACACGTCGACGCCGTCCGCGCGCACGGTGTCGTCCGAGACGACCTCGAGCTCGTGGCCCACGTCGATGCGGCGCTCCACGAGCGCGCGCAGCAGCTCGGGGTCGCGATCGCTGACGCGGAGCACGCGGCCCGCGTGCCCGGTCGGCGCTTCGCCGAGGAGCACGAAGGGTTCGCGGTGCACCGTGCCGTCGGCATCCGGGATCGCATCGCCGTGCGGGTCGAACCGCGGGCGTCCGAGCCGTTGATCGATCCCCTCCAGGAGCCGGTCGCTGAGCGCGTGCTCGAGCACCTCGGCCTCGTCGTGCACCTCGTCCCACGCGTAGTCGAACTCGCGCACGAGCCAGGTCTCGATCAGACGGTGGCGCCGGATGACGGCGGCCGCCCGACGCTGCCCGGCCGGGGTGAGCGACACGGGACCGTACGGGCGGTGCGTCACGAGGCCTTGCGCGGCGAGCTTCTTCACCATCTCGGTGACGCTCGAGGGGGCGAGCCCCAGCACCCCGGCGAGCTGCGAGGGAGTGATGGGCGCGCTCTGCCACTCGGTGTGATGGTAGATCGCCTTCAGGTAGTCGTCGGACACGGGCGATTCCACGCCCGTCAGCCTATCCGCCGGTGAACACCAGCCACAGGAGCACGGCGTTCAGCCCGATGAGGAACACGGATGCCAGCACCCCGGCGACCGTGGTCGCGGGGCGGTTGCGGTGAGCGCCGAGCACGTCGCGTCGCGCGGTCAGGGCGACGAGCGGGACGAGGGCGAAGGGGATGCCGAACGACAGCACCACCTGGCTGAGCACGAGGGCGAGGGTCGGGTCGATGCCGAGGGCGAGGATCACGAGCGCCGGGACGAGCGTGATCAGGCGGCGGGCGAGGAGGGGAATCCGCGCGCGGAGGAGTCCCTGCATGATCTCGGCGCCGGCGTACGCGCCGACGGACGTCGAGGCGAGACCCGAGGCGAGCAGGCCCACGGCGAACAGGGTGGCGACGAGCGGTCCGAGGCCGTCGCGCAGCGCCGCGTACGCCCCCTCGAGGCTGTCGGTGCCGTCGACGCCGGCGAGGTTGGCGGCCGCGAGCAGCAGGATGGCGAGATTGACGGTGCCGGCCACGGCGAGGGCGATCGTGACGTCCCAGCGCGTCGCACGCAACAGGCGCGGTGTCGAGATGCCCCGTGCCGCTTCGAGTCCGTCGGCACCGAGCGGGGAGGAGGGGGCGAATCGGTCGCGCGAGAGCGCCGAGTGCGCGTAGATCGCGTGCGGCATGATCGTCGCGCCGAGGATGGATGCCGCCAGCAGCACCGAGGTGGACCCCTCGAACCGCGGGACGAGACCGCCGACCACCTCCGCCGGCTCGGGGGGCGCGAGGAAGAGTCCGAACGAGAAGCCGACCGCGATGATGACGAGCATCCCGATCAGGACGGTCTCGAAGGCGCGGGCGCCGCGGCGCGTCTGCACGAGCAGCAGTCCCATCGATACGACGCCGGTGATCGCCCCACCCCAGACGAGGGGGATGCCGAACAGCAGGTGCAGGGCGACGGCACCGCCGATGACCTCGGCGACGTCCGTCGCCATGGCCACCAGCTCGGCCTGCAGCCAGTACGCGCGCCGGGCCCAGGGGGAGCGGATGCGTCGCCCGAGCACCTGCGGGAGGCTTTCGCCGGTGACGATGCCGAGCTTGGCCGAGAGGTACTGGATGAGCCAGGCCATGACGTTGCCCAGCACCACGACCCACACGAGCAGGTAGCCGAAGGCGGCGCCGGCGGTCATGTTGCTCGCGACGTTGCCGGGGTCGAGGTAGGCCACGCCCGCGACCATCGCCGGACCCAGCAGCCACAGGCCGCGGCCCGGCGCGCGACGTCGGTCGACGGCATCCAGAGTTTTCGGCATGCCGAAACCCTAGCCATTTTTCGGGCGTCCGAAAAGCGGGTGTGGCGGTCGAGGTCACGTGCTCTCGACGAACAGACACGTCGTGTCGTGTCGGCTGGCGCACATCACGTGACCTCGGCGCGCGCTGTCGGCCCCGGCAGGACGTCGCCCCCCCCGCCGACGCCGAGCTGCCACCGCCGCCCCGCCGCCGCGGTCGGCGCCGCGAACTGAGCCGAGAGAACGCGCGGGTAGCCTGAGGCGGTGACGGATGCCGACGATCCCGCGCCCCCGACGGCGGATGCCGAGACGCCCGCGGAGACCGCGACCCACGGCGTCGGCCCCTGGGTCGGCGAATGGCCCGACGACCCGCGCTACGACCCCGAGCTGCTCGCCGAGGGCGACCGACGCAACGTCGTCGACGGCTACCGCTACTGGAGCATGGACGCGATCATCGCCGACCTCGATGCGAAGCGGCATCCGTTCCACGTCGCCATCGAGAACTGGCAGCACGACATGAACATCGGCACCATCGTGCGCAGCGCCAACGCCTTCCTGGCGGCCGAGGTGCACATCATCGGCAAGCGGCGGTGGAACCGCCGCGGGGCGATGGTGACCGATCGCTACCAGCACGTGCGCCACCACGAGGACGTCGCGGCGTTCGCCGACTGGGCGCGGGGCGCGGGACTGCCGGTGGTCGCGGTCGACAACGTCGACGGCTCGGTCCCGGTCGACCGTGCGGACCTTCCCGAGGCGTGCGTCCTGCTCTTCGGTCAGGAGGGACCGGGGCTCTCGCCCGAAGCGCTCGCGGCCGCCACGGGTGTGGTCGAGATCACCCAGTACGGCTCGACCCGGTCGCTCAACGCCGCGTCGGCGGCGGCCGTGATCATGTACGAGTGGTGCCGTCGCTGGGCGTGAGCCCGGACGCGACGATCAGTCGCCGGCCGTCATCCACGCCCGACCGCGGACGCGGAGCCCGAGCGTCAGGGCCCGCGCGAGCATGTACACGCCGAAGAACGCCGCGGCGAGCCACGCCAGACCGGCGGCACCGTTCCCCGCGAACAGGGCGACGAGCACCAGCGCGGGCACGTACGGCACGAGGTTGAGCAGGCCCGCGAGGGCGAGGTAGCGCACGTCTCCCGCGCCGATGAGCACCCCGTCGAGCACGAACACGAAAGCTGCGAGCGGCTGGGCGACGGCGAGCACGAGCAGGGCCGGTTGTATGAGTCGGGCGATCTCGGCGTCGCCCGTGAAGACGAGGCCGATCACCCCCGACCCCGCCGCGACGATCGCTCCCACGGCGATGCCGAACCACACGCCCCACGCGCTGGTGCGGCGCAGGACCCGGCCGACGGTGTCGGTGTCGGCGGCGCCCAGGGCACTGCCGATCAGCGCCTGCGCGGCGATCGCGAGGGCGTCGAGCGCGAATGCCGCGGTCGAGAACACGGTGAACGCGATCTGCCACCCGGCGAGCTCGGCTGAGCCCAGACCGGTCGCGACGGCGACGGTGGCGAGGAACGCCACACGCAGGCTCACGGTGCGCAGGAACAGCCAGCCGCCCGACCGTGCCGTGCCGGTCAGGCCGGCCCGCTGGGGACGGATGGATGCCGCGTGCCGCCGCGCGAGGCGGCGCGCGACGAGCACGTAGGCGCCGACCATGCCCCACTGCGCGACGACGGTGCCGATGGCGGACCCGGCGATGCCCCAGCCGAAGCCGTAGATGAAGAGGGCGTTGAGCGCGGCGTTGGCGCCGAAGCCGAGGCCGGCGATCCACAGCGGTGTGACAGTGTCTTGCATGCCGCGCAGGAGGCCGGTGGCCGCGAAGACGACGAGCATCGCGGGCAGACCCCACATCGAGATCGTCAGATAGGTGCGGGCGTTCTCGGCGACGTCGGGTGCCGCGCCGAACAGCGCGACCACCCCCGGGGTGGCGACCGAGCCGATGGCCGCGAGCAGGGCGCCGAGGCACAGCGCGAGCCACATGCCGTCGATGCCGACCGACACCGCCCTGCCGAGCTCTCCCGCACCGTAGCGTCGGGCGACGGCCGGGGTGGTCGAGTACGCGAGGAAGACCATGAGCCCGACGATCGTCTGGAGCACCGCCCCCGCGATGCCCAGTCCCGCCAACGGCGCCACACCGAGGTGCCCGACCATCGCCGCGTCGACGATGAGGAAGAGCGGCTCGGCGATGAGCGCCCCGAGGGCGGGGACGGCGAGCCGCAGGATCGAGCGGTTCAGCGTCTCGGGCGGGCGGGTCGTCACGCCCCGAGCCTAGGACCGAGCACCGACACCGCCCCGGCGGAGCGCGCCGCGTGACACGAGCCGGGCTCGCGCCGACGGGCCGGGGCGACGGCATCCCCCATCCGGGCGCCGACGGGGCGATGCCGTTCCGAGCCCGCACCGATCCGGGGCATCTATCCTGTCTGCATGACCGACACCCCCCGCTCCGGTCTCGCGCTCGACGAGCTCAGCGACGAGATCCGCCCGCAGGACGACCTGTTCCGCCACGTGAACGGACGCTGGCTGGAGCGCACCGAGATCCCCGACGACAAGGCCCGCTGGGGCTCGTTCCACCTCATCGCCGAGCAGGCCGAGGCGGACGTGCGCACCATCGTGCAGGAGACCCAGGATGCCGAGCCGGGCAGCGAAGCCCGCAAGATCGGCGACCTGTTCGCCAGCTTCATGGACACCGAGCGCATCGAGGCGCTCGGGCGCGAGCCCCTCGCTCCGCAGCTCGAGCGCGTCGACGGCGTCACCGACGTCCCCTCCCTGCTCCGCCTCATCGGCGAACTCGAGCGCGACGGGATCAGCGGCCTGTTGACCCTGTTCGTCGAGCCCGACCCGGGCGACCCGACCCGGTACGTCCCCGTCATCTACCAGGGCGGCATCTCGCTGCCCGACGAGAGCTACTACCGCCTCGACAACTTCGAGGAGACGCGCGCCGCGTACCGCGGGCACATCGAGCGGATCCTCGAGCTCGCCGGTGTCGCCGAGGCCGCGGCATCCGCGGATCACGTCTTCGCCCTCGAGACCGACCTGGCGACCCACCACTGGTCGCGCGAAGACAGCCGCGACTCGGTGAAGACGTACAACCTCATGTCGTGGGACGACACCGTCGCCCGTGCCGGCGTCGACCTCGAGCCGTGGCGCGCGGGCGTCGCCCCCGGCCACGAGGACGCCTTCGCCGAGGTGGTCGTGTACCAGCCGAGCTTCATCGAGTCGCTCGGCGGTCTGCTCGTCCAGGACCGCCTCGACGCGTGGAAGGCGTGGCTGCGCTTCAAGATCGTGCACGCCGCGGCCGCCTTCCTGTCCGAGGACTTCGTCGCCGAGAACTTCGCCTTCTACGGCACGCATCTCACCGGCGTCCCCGTCAACCGCGAGCGATGGAAGCGCGGCATCAGCCTCGCCGAAGCCGCGCTGGGCGAGGCGATCGGCAAGGTGTACGTCGAGCGGCACTTCAAGCCCGCCGCGAAGGACGCCATGGACGGCCTGGTCGCCAACCTCATCGAGGCGTACCGCCGGTCGATCCAGGGCCTGTCGTGGATGACCGACGAGACCCGCGAGCGCGCCCTCGCCAAGCTCGACACCTTCGTGCCGAAGATCGGCTACCCCGTGCGGTGGAAGGACTACTCCGAGCTCGAGGTCTCGGCCGACGATCTCGTCGGCAACGTCCGTCGTGCCCACGTGTGGGAGCACGACCGCCAGCTGGCGAAAGTCGGCCAGCCGATCGACCGCGACGAGTGGTACATGACCCCGCAGACGGTCAATGCGTACTACAACCCGCTGATGAACGAGATCGTGTTCCCCGCGGCCATCCTGCAGTACCCGTTCTTCGACGCCGACCGCGACGCCGCCGCCAACTACGGCGGTATCGGTGCGGTCATCGGGCACGAGATCGGCCACGGCTTCGACGACCAGGGGAGCCGCTTCGACGCCGACGGGTCGCTTCGCGACTGGTGGACGGATGCCGACCGCTCGGCGTTCGAGGAGCGCACCAAGGCCCTGATCGCCCAGTACGAGGCGCTCGTGCCGCAGGGGCTGAGCGAGGAGCACCACGTCAACGGCGCCCTCACGATCGGCGAGAACATCGGCGATCTCGGCGGGCTCGGCATCGCCATCGCCGCGTACCGCCTGTTCCTCGAGAGCCAGGGCGGGACCGACCCGGACGGCCCCGTCGTCGACGGCTACACCGGTATCCAGCGTCTGCTGCTGAGCTGGGCGCAGATCTGGCAGCAGAAGGGCCGCGACGCCGAGACGATCCGCCTGCTGACGATCGACCCGCACTCGCCGAACGAGTTCCGCTGCAACCAGATCGTGCGTAACATCGACGCGTTCTACGCGGCGTTCGACGTCACCGAGGGCGACGCCCTCTGGCTCGACGCCGACCAGCGCGTCACCATCTGGTGAGACGGCGTTTGTTGAGTTCCTGACCCGGAAGGAGCCACGCTCGTGGGCATGCCCCCGGTTCCCGAGCCCGCTTCGTCCTCCGACCCCGTCGGTGGGCCGGTGGAGTCGTCTCGTCGCGACGCACCGGCCCTGCGGGGGGCGGGTCGGAAGGGACCCAAGCGGCTGCCGCGACGTGCGGCCGCGGGGCGCCGGTCCTTCACCGCGACGCTGCGCGCGCTCGACGAACTCGCCTCGTCGGGGGCGCGGGTGTCGGTGCGCATCGACGACCTCGACGGCGGGGCGCCGGTGCTCGCGGGCGACGACTTCGTCACCCTGCCCGTCGGGGGTCTCGGCGTGGTGGCACTGCTGATCGAGGTGGCGGCGTCGTTCGAGTCGGGGCGGCTCGACGCGCTCGAGATCATCGACCGCGCTCAGGTGCACGGCGCCACGAACGGCGGCGTCTGGCAGCACCTCAAGGCCCCGGCGCTGCCGCTGAGCGACGTCGCGGTGCTCGCGGCCTCGTCGGGCGACGCGCTCGCGGTCAACGCCCTGCTGCACCGGGTCGGACTGCAGTCCGTGCGGGCGCGCATCGAGCAGCTCGGACTGCGCCGGACCGCGCTGTTGGATCGGTTCCGCGACGACCGCGGCCCCGACGACGCTCCGCACCTCGCCCTGTCGACGGCGCGCGAGATGGCGCAGCTGTTCGCCGGACTCGTGAACTCCACGATCGTCTCGCCGGGCGTCAGCGCGCAGGTCGCGGAGTGGCTGAGCCTGAATCACGACCTCTCGCTCGTGGCATCCGCCACCGGCCTCGATCCCTTCGCGCACGAGAACGACCAGCACGGACTGCTGTTCGTGAACAAGACCGGTCGCGCTCCCGGCGTCCGTGCGGAGGCGGGCGTGCTCGGCGGGCCCCGCTCGGCGGTGTCGTACGCCCTCATCGCCAATTTCGACGACCTCTCGATCGCGCACCGGCTGCGCGCGCACGATGCGTTCCGCGTGCTGGGGGTCGAGCTCATGGAGTACGTCTTCTAGTCCCACCCTTACCCCACGGGTAGAGCGCGGGGCCAGCCCGCGCGGGCATGTCGGGCCTCTTCGCTACAGTCCTCGAAACGCAGTGCGCGAGCCGAGGAGGGCAGTGATGAGCGCGATCGACGCCGCCCTCGTGGCGGTCGCCGCCGTGCTCGTGGCCTGCATCGCCGCGGGGCTCTGGCGCGGGGTTCGCGGTCCGACCGCCGAAGACCGTCTGACGGCCTTCGTCCTGCTCGGTACGAGCGGCGCGGCCCTGTTCATCGTCCTCGCCACGGCGCTCGGCGTCCCGGCGCTGCGCGACGTCGCCATCACGGTGGTCGCCCTCGCGACGGTCGCGGTCGTCGTGTTCACGCGGAGGCAACCGCGGTGATCGACGTCGTGGTGATCGGTCTGCTCGCGATCGGCGCGTGCTTCGTCGTCGTCGGCACCGTCGGCCTCATCCGCTTCCCCGATCTGCCGACGCGCCTGCACGCGGTGGCGAAGGCCGACAACCTCGGTCTGGGGTTCATCGTGCTCGCGCTCGTCGTCGACACGGTCGCGCGTCCGGGCGACGCCTCGCCCCTGGGCGTCGTGCTCAAACTCGTGCTCATCTGGATCCTGGCGCTGGTGGGGTCCGCCGCGAACTCCCATCTGCTCGCCGGTCACGCCCGTCAGCGCGAGGTCCCGGATGCCGTCGAACCCGGGTCGAACGACCCGGCGCGCAGCGGTCCCCGTCGTCGTCGGCGAGGAGGCGACGCGTGAGCGCTCTCGACCTGCTCGACGTCGTGGTGCTGGCGGCCGTCGTGCTGACCGCGTTCGTCGCGCTGCTGGTCCCCGGGCGGGCGGCCGCGCACACGGCGTTCCTCATCTTCGGCATCCTGCTCGCGGTGCTGTGGGGTCGGGTCGACGCACCCGACGTCGCGATCGCCGAGGCCGCGCTCGGCGGCGGCATCGCGGGTGCGCTGCTCGTCGACGCGCTCGAGCGGCGCACGCCGCCGGTGCCCGGCGGTCGCGAGACCCCGCGCGTCGTGGTCGCCGTCATCGTCGGGGCGGTGGCGGCGGCCGCCCTCGTGGCCGTCGTGCGCGAGATCCCGCTCGCCCCGGCCCCGCTCGCCGCCGAGGCCCTCGGCGAGCTCGGGCGCACCGGGGTGAGCAACCCGGTGACGGCCGTGCTGCTGAACTACCGCAGCCTCGACACCCTCCTCGAGATCGCCGTCCTCGTCGTCGCCGTCTCCGCCGTCGGCGCGGTCTCGCGCGAGGGCGTCCGACCGCTGCGCGAGAGCGAACCGATCCGGCGCGCGCTCGCCCTCGTCCTCGTCCCCGTCCTGCTCGTCCTCGCGCTGTGGATCCTCGTCGCCGGCTCGAGCCAGCCGGGAGGGGCGTTCCAGGCCGGTGCCCTCGGCGCCGCCGCTCTCGTGATCGGGCACTTGTGCGGCATCCCGTACGCCACCCCGCGGGGACGCGGGGCGCTCGCGATCGCCGGTGGGGGTGTCGTGGCCTTCGTCGTGCTCGGCGTGATCGGTCTGGGCTCCACGGGAGCGTGGCTCGGGCTCGACCCGGCGTGGGCGGGGGCGGCGATCCTCGCGATCGAGGCGGTGCTCGCGGTCTCGATCTCGGTGGCGCTGGCCGCGATCTTCCTCGCCGCGGGAGCGGTCGACGCCCGACGCGCGGGGGTGCGGCCATGACCACCGTCTCGCTGTTCCTCGCCGCCGGGGTCGTGATCTTCGCCGTCGGCATCGCGGTCCACCTGCTGGTGCGCGACCTCATCCGTCGCATCGTCACGCTGAACGTGGCCTCGGGCGGCGTCATGCTCGTCTTCCTCGCGCTCGCCGACCGTCGGCCCGACGGCGTCGCCCCCGACCCCGTGCCGCAGGCGCTCGTGCTGACCGGGATCGTCGTCATGGCTGCGATCACGGGTCTCGCGCTGGCCCTCGCCCGACGGGTCGAGTCGATGGATGCCGAGAACGAGACGCCCGCGGGGGAGGAGCCCTCGTGAGTGTGCTCGTGCCCCTCGTCGTCCTCGTGCCGCTGGTGGGGGCGATGGTCGTCGCGGTGCTGCCCGCTCGCGCGCGCCCCGCGGTGACGATCGTGGCGCTCGTGCTCACGGGCGTCGTCGTCGGCGTGCTCGCCGGGGGCATGGCATCCACCGGTCCGGTGCGCACGGAGCTCGCGGGATGGGCGCCGCCCCTGGGGATCGCGCTCGTCGCGGACGGGCCGTCGGTCGTCATGCTCGCCCTGTCGAGCATCGTGGTCCTCGCCGCCGCGGTCGCGGGGACCATCGACGGGCGGTTGATCGGGTCGGCGTCGTTCTGGCCGCTGGTGGGAGCAGCGACCGCCGCAGTCAACGGCGTCTTCGTCGCGGGCGACCTGTTCAGCATCTACGTGCTGCTCGAACTGCTCACGCTGGCGGCCGTCGGCCTCGTGGCCCTCGGGGGCGAGAAGGCGACGGCCCCGGCGCTGCGCTACCTGTTCGTCGCGGTGGTCGGTTCGCTGTTCTATTTGCTCGCGGTCGCGCTGATCTACGGTGCCACGGGCACCATCGACCTCGCCCTCGCCGCCGAGCGCCTGCCCGACGGTGCACTGGCGGCGGCCGTGGTCGCCCTGGTGGCCGTCGGCATGGCGGCGAAGATGGCGCTGTTCCCGCTGCACTCGTGGCTGCCGGTCGCCCACCCCGCGGCCCCGGCGGCGGTCAGCGCCCTGCTGTCGGCCCTGGTCATCAAGGCGTCGCTGTTCGTACTGTGGCGCGTGTTCTCGCAGCTCGCCCCCGCGACGGGCGTCGCGCCGCTGCTGGGCACGGCGCTTGCGGCGGCCGGGGCCGCGGGTGTCGTGTGGGGTGGGGTGATGGCCCTGCGCCGAGATCGGCTCAAGACGGTCATCGCCTACTCCACCGTGGCGCAGGTGGGGTACCTGGTGCTCATGCTGCCGCTGCTCGGTTCGGTCGCGGGTGCCGACGCGGCCTGGAGCGGCGGCATCGTGCTCGCCGTCGCCCACGGGTTGGCGAAGGCCGCGATGTTCCTCGCGGCGGGGGTCCTGGTCGTGGGGTACGGCGGTGATCGGCTCGAGGGGCTGCACGGCGCCCTCGCGCGCATGCCGCTCACTGTGGCCACGATCGGCGTCGCCGGTGTGAGTCTGGCCGGGCTTCCCCCGGCGCTCGGATTCGTGGGCAAGTGGCAGCTGCTCCAGGCGTCGCTGGCCGAGGGCTCGTGGTGGCTGGTCGCGGTGCTGCTGGTGGGCGGCCTGCTCACCTTCGCCTACACGGGGCGCATGATCGCGGCGATATTCAACGTGCCCGGCGAGGAGCCCCCGCCGCTGCGCGAGAAGCCGCGTCGGGGGCTGGCCGCGGTGCCGTTCGTGCTGGCGGCGATGTCGGTGGTGCTGGGGCTGTTCCCCGGACCCGTCGTCGATCTGCTGGTCGGTTCCCTTCCGACGGGAGGTCCGTCGTGGTGACCCCCAGCGTCATGCCGGTCGTGCTGATCCTCACGTCGCTCGTGCCGGCGCTCATCATCTTCGGCCTGCCGGAGGACAAGCGCTGGCTGCGGACGACCCTCAATCTCACCGGCGCCGTCGCGAAGATCGTGCTCGTCGCCGCCCTCATCCCGCTCGTGCTGCAGGGGGAGCAGTTGCGGACCGAGTTCGCGTGGATCCCGGGCCTGCCGATCGTGTTCGTGACCGACGCGTTCTCGCTGTTCTTCGTCGCCCTCTCGGCCGGATTGTGGCTGGCGACGACCATCTACGCCATCGGCTACCTCGAGGGCGCGCCCAACCGCAGCCGCTTCTTCGGCTTCTTCAGCCTGTGCGTCACCGCGACGACCGGCATCGCGCTGGCGGAGAACCTCGTCACCTTCCTCATCTTCTTCGAGCTGCTCACGCTCGTCACCTATCCGCTCGTCTCGCACCGGGGCACGGCGGCGGCCCTGCGCGGGGCGCGCGTCTACCTCGGCTACACGCTCGTCGGCGGTGTTGTGCTGCTGCTGGGCGTGGCCTGGTTGACGCTCGAGGTCGGCCCGGTCGACTTCCGTCCCGGCGGCATCCCCGAGGTGGTCGCGTTCGCCGAGCGCGACCCCGTGAAGGCCACGGTCATCGGGGCGCTCCTGCTGACGGGGGTGGGTGTGAAGGCCGCCCTGTTCCCGCTGCACGGCTGGCTGCCGGTGGCCATGGTGGCCCCCGCCCCGGTGAGCGCGCTCCTGCACGCGGTCGCCGTGGTCAAGGCCGGAGCCTTCGGCATCATCCGCGTCGTCGAAGACACCTTCGGGCTGCAGACGGCCGCCGACCTCGGGCTCCTCACGGTGCTCGCCGCCGTGGCATCCGTGACGATCGTGTACGGGTCGGTCCGCGCCCTCGCGCAGGACGACCTCAAGAAACGTCTCGCGTACTCGACCGTGTCGCAGGTGGCCTACATCGCCCTGGGCGCGGCCCTGCTCTCGCCTCTCGCGACCGCCGGGGCGATCGCGCACATGGTCAACCAGGGGTTCATGAAGATCACGCTCTTCTTCTGCGCCGGGCTCTACGCGGAGGAGCTGGGACTGTCGAAGGTCAGCCAGCTTGCCGGCGTCGGGCGACGGATGCCGCTGACCACGGCCGCCTTCACCGTCGCCGCCCTGGGCATGATCGGTCTGCCGCCGCTGGCCGGGTTCGTGTCGAAGTGGGCGCTCGGGGTCGGCGGGCTCGAAGCTGCGCAACCATGGGTGGTCGCGGTGCTGCTGACCAGCACGATGCTGAACGCGGCGTACTTCCTGCCGGTGATCGTGGCGATGTGGACGAAGGCGCCCGTGAAGGCCGAGGCCGACGGGGCCGCCCCCGATCTGACCGACCCGGTGCCCGAGGACGAGCTCAGCGGCGAGGGCGCGGGAGGGGAGCCGGTGCGACGCCTCGAGGCACCGGCCGCCCTGCTGCTTCCCGCTCTGGCGACCGCCGTCTTCGTCGTGGGTCTCGGCGTCGCGGCGGGGTGGGAGTACTCCCCCTGGTCGATCGCGAAGATCATCGCGGACGGAGCGTGGCCGTGATCTGGATCCCCGCGTTCCTCGTGCCGCTGACCGTCGCCGCGGTCATCGGCGGCCTCGGCCGCCTGGGCGGTCTCCGCGCGCACCGGGTGCGCGCGTGGGTCGTGCGCCTGTCGTGGGTGGCCGTGCTCCCCGCGGCGCTCGCCGCCCTGACCGATCCGGGTGGCGTGCACCGCGTCGACTGGATGCTGCTGGGCACGACGATCTCGGCCGACGCGATCGGCCGGCCCCTCGTGTTGATGGCGACGGGTCTCTACGCGCTCGCGCTGTCGTTCGTCGTGCGCGCGAAGTCGCGGCGCACGCACGTGCTGACCGCCTTTCTGCTGCTGTGCTTCACGGGCAACATCGCGGTTTTCGTGGCGGCCGACCTCGTGACGTTCTACCTCGCGTTCGCCGCGATGAGCTTCCTCGGGTACGCGATCGTCGTGCACGATCTCACTCCCGCCGCGCGCGGTGCCGGCTCCGTGTACCTCGTGCTCACGGTGGCGGGGGAGTGCGCGGTGCTGGCCGCGCTGATGATCCTCGGCGCCGAGGGCGTGATGTCGGTCGCCGATGCGCCCGCTGCGGTGGCGGCGTCGCCGTCGCGCGACGTGCTGATCGCCCTGCTGCTCGTGGGCTTCGGCGTGAAGGCGGGCACCGTTCCGCTGCACGTGTGGCTGCCGCTCGCGCATCCCGCCGCTCCGAGCCCCGCCAGTGCGGTGCTCTCGGGCGCCATGCTCAAGGCGGGGATCGTGGGGTGGCTGCGCTTCCTCCCCCTCGGTGAGGGGGCGGGGGAGCCCGTGTGGGGTGCGGTGTTCCTCGCGCTCGGACTCGTCGGCGGCCTGCTCGCCGTGCCGGTGGGCGTGCTCCACGACAATCCAAAGGTCGTGCTCGCCTACAGCAGCATCAGCCAGATGGGCTTCCTCGCCGCCGTCGTCGGCGCGGCCCTCGTCGATCCCGGCCTCGCACCCGCGTGCGTCGCCGCGGTTGTCGTCTACAGCGTGGCGCACGGCCTGGTGAAGGGCGTCCTCTTCCTCGGCGTGCAGGCGTGGGATGCCGAACGCATCCCGCGCGCGATCGTGCTGGTCGCGCTCGCCGTGGCATCCCTGGCGCTCGTCGGCGTGCCGTTCACGAGCGGGTACATCGCCAAGTACGCCGGGAAGGAAGCGGTGGGCGACGTGGTCGCGCCGCTCGTGCCGGTGGCGGTCGCCGACGTCCTGCCCTGGTTCGGCGTCGGCTCGACGCTGCTGCTGGCGCGGTTTTTCATCGTCCTCGTTCGTCGCGAGCGCCACGCCCACCGCACCGCCGTGTCGCGCGACATCGCCTGGGTGCTCGTGTGCGTCGGAGCGGTCGTCCCGGTCGCCGCCCTCGCCGAGATCCTGTCCCCGCCCGTGTCGGTGCCCGAGTGGTTCTCGCCGGGCACGATGTGGGGGCAGACCTGGCCGTTGCTGCTGGGACTCGCGGTCGCTGCGGGTGCGTGGGCTCTCGCGCGGCGTCTGCCCGCGTCGCGCCTGTTGCATCCGCGCGGCGACGTGGTTCCGCCCGGCGATGTCGTCGTCGTCGAGGAGCGCGCGGCGCACGCCCTCGGGCGGGGGATCGCCCGGGCCTCCGAGGGGCTGGGCCACGCGCGGGAGTCGGCGCTCACGGCCGCCCGCCGAGCACCCTCCGCGGGTCCCCTGCTGGACCGGGTCCAGGGTGGGCTGGGTACCTGGGTGGGGTCGGGGGTGGTCCTCGCCGTCCTCCTGGCCGCGGCGCTGTGGGCCGCCGTCGCGACGGGAGCGCTGCCGTGATCGTGTCGCTCCTCGTCCGTCTGATCGCCGTCGCTGTGCTGTGGGCCGCCGCGACCGAGCTGGCCCCCTCGGCGTTGGGATACGGCCTCGTCGCCGTGCCGGTGGTCGTGGCGGTGACCTTCGTGCTCGTCCCGCTCCGGCCGTCGCGGTCGCGCGCTCCGGTGGGGCGGCGGGTCGGCGGCATCCTGAGGCTCGTCGCGCTCGCCGGGTGGGTGCTGTGGCGCTCGGTCGTGGGTGGGATCGACGTGGCCCGCAGGGCGCTGTCGCTGCCGCGGCCCGCGATCGCCCCCGAGTGGAGCGTGTACCGGACGACGCTCTCCTCGCGCGCGGGGCGCGTGGCGCTCGCGCTCGTGATGAACCTCATGCCCGGGAGCCTCTCGGCACGCCTCGACGCCGATCGCCTGGAGGTCCACGCGATCGACCCGGCGATCGACGTGCACGCGTCGATCGCGGCTCTCGAACAGCGCCTCGCGCGCGTGGAACAGGCGTTCGCGTAAGCGGTGCGCAATGGTGCCCCAACCCGGGTGGGAACGCAATCCCTCGTCACGCGTCCGGGGTGCTGGAACGCTGGTGGCCTCGAAACGAAAGGTTCCGCCATGTCCGACTCCGCTGCCACCACCGACCCGTTCTCGGACTCCCGCGGTCCCGAGGGGCACTCGATCACCGACTGGACCGACCTCGGCCGCGAGATGTGGTCGTACCTCACCGGCCGCGGCGCCGCGGTGAACTACTCGTTCGTCGACATGACGATCGAGGTGCCCCGTGACATCGGCCCCGACGCGCCGCGCGCCACGTGGAAGCTCAACGGCACCCTGCGCGTCACCACGAACGACGACACCGCGGCCGGGTCCGACCCGTACCGCGGCAACTGAGGGGCGGCGCCGTCATGGTGCGCCTCGACATCGACCTCAGCTTCTCGGAGGAGGAGGTCGGGTCGGATGCCGACGTGCCCCCGTTCGAGGGCACGATCACCGCCGCGGGGACCGAGGTCCGCATCGTGGTGAGCGACCCGTCGCGTTTGCCGGGCAACGGTCGCCGCACGCTGGCCGAGCTGTCCACGGTCGCCGAGGCCTTGGCATCCCGGGGGATCTCGGTGAAGCTCGAGGGCCCGGACGGACCGATCCTGCAGCTCGGCGACGTCAAGAGCGGCGCGCTGCAACGCGTCATCACGGGGTCCAAGCACATCCGGCTCGGGTCGGTCTCGGCGGTGGCTCCGTTGCTGGTGCGCCGCAACGGCGACCGCACGCTGACCTTCCCGATCCCGCCCGAGACGCCCCTGCCGCTCGTGCCCACGATCAACCGCACGGTGCGCCGCCGCATCACGACGACGCACTACACGCCCGGTTCCGGTCGTCCGCGTCTGATCTTCGCGGTGGGCGACTCGTCGTGGGACGGCTCGCGTCCGCGCGAGTTCGACCTGCTGCCGACGAAGACCGTGATCGGCTCGGGCGAGGAGGCCGACCTGCGCCTGCCGGGTCTCGCGCCGATCCACGCCGAGATCCGCCACGAGGGCGACGACGAGTACGTGCTGTACGGCTTCGACCAGGTCGGCGGCGGTGGGGCCCGCGAGCAAGGTCCGGGCCGCGACCGCGGCGGCCGCATCCTGCGCACCGGGGCGCGCATCGAGCTGGGCGACTGGCGGTTGGCGTACTTCCGCGCCGAGTTCGCCGACCACGGCCGGCCCTACGGCGGGCGTCAGGGCGGCGAGTTCTCCGACCAGCGCAAGCAGCCGCCGCGCGGCGGCACGGGACCGTTGAGCCGGGCGAGCGACCCGGAGTGACGCCGGGACCGGCCGGCCCGTGCTGGTCGGCCGGTCTCGCCGCAGCGGAGGGGGCGCCGGCGGGCAGGGGATGCCGGGACGCCCGGCCCGCGTCAGAAGACGATGGTGTGGTTGCCGTGGCGGATGATGCGGTCCTCGGCGTGCCACAGCACGGCACGCGACAGCACCTGGCGCTCCACGTCGGCGCCGCGGCGGGCGAGTTCGGCGGCCGAGTCGGCGTGGGTCACGCGCACGGTGTCCTGCTCGATGATCGGACCCTCGTCGAGGTCGCTCGTGACGTAGTGCGAGGTCGCGCCGATGAGCTTCACGCCGCGCTCCTTCGCCTTCTTGTACGGCTCCGCGCCGATGAAGGCCGGCAGGAACGAGTGGTGGATGTTGATCACCGGCACGCCGATCTTCTCGAGGAAGTCGGGCGAGAGGATCTGCATGTACCGGGCCAGCACGACGAAGTCGACGTTGCCGACGAGCAGCTCGAGGATGCGGGCCTCGGATGCCGACTTGTCCGGCCCGGGCGTCGACGGAACGTGGAAGAAGGGCACGCCGAACGAGCGCACGTCCTCAGCGGCGGTGGTGTGGTTCGACACGACCATCGGGATGCTGACCGGCAGGTCGCCCCGGCGGTGACGCCACAGCAGGTCGAGCAGGCAGTGGTCCTGCTTCGAGGCGAGGATCGCCATGCGCTTGGGCGTCGACAGGTCGGTGAGGGTCCATTCGAGCTCGAAGCCCTCGCCGAGGGTCTTCGCGAGGTCGGCCTCGATCTCGGGCAGGGCCGCCGCGAGGTTCGGTCGGTGGAAGACCACGCGCTGGAAGTAGGCGCCGCCGCGGGGGTCGTCGGAGTACTGGTCGAACGCGACGATGTTGCCGCCCTGACGCGCGATGAGCGCCGACACCGCGGCGATGATGCCGGGGGTGTCGCTGCCGTGGACGATGAGGCACGCGTGATCGGGCTGCAGGTGGGGGCTCGCGGAGACCATCGGACCATTATTCCGTGCGCCGATGGCGTCGCCGACCACGGGCGGTGTCGTTTCGGGGCGCCGTCGGTGGCCCCGGGGCCACGTGCGGCGCCCCGGGGCCACGGGTGAGCGCCGCCCGCCCGGCGCGCACGCCTCCTAGAGGCGTACGACCACCTTCTGCGCCGAGACGCCTGCGCGCTGCCGGTCGAGGGCATCCTGCACGGCGGGGAGACCCTCGCCGACGACGAGCGGCGTGGGGGCGGGTCGAAGCGAACCCTCCGCCAGCATCCGCGGAACGACCTCGCCCCACAGTCGTAGGCCCATCGCGTCGTCGCGCAGGCTGCTGCCCCAGACGAAGCCGGCACGGATGCCGCGGCGCCGGGCGCGCAGCGTAGAACGAAGCGTTCCGAGGCCTATGCGGGCGAAGATCGGCAGCATCGCCGGGAACAGGTGCCGTCGACCGACCAGCGAGTCCAGCGAGACCGGCGTGCTGGCTATGGCCAGGCGCTCCCCACCGGTGCGAGCGAGCACGTCGATGCACGCATCGGTCGAACCCGCGCCGAGCGCCACCGCTCCGACGACGGCTCGTCGACCGTTGCGGCGACGAGGTCGGCCACCGCCGAGGGCGACCGGTGGTCGACGACGGCGTCCGCGCCGAGTCCGCGCACGGCCGCGGCGTTCTTCACGGATGCCGTGGTCACGACGTCGTATCCGGCGGCGCGCGCCAGTTGGATGGCGTTCATCCCCACGCTGGTCGAGCCACCCCAGACCACGACGACGCCCGTGGCGGCCGCGGGCACCGGTTCACCCGGCATCCGGATCCCGAGGTGCTGTGGCTGGAACAGCGCGCACGCGGCCGTGGAGAGCCCCAGCGGGAAGACCGCCGCCTCTTCGTCGGAGAGGTCGTCGGGGGTCGCCGCGGTGAGGCGCTCGACCAGGGTCGTGTACGCCTGGAAGGCGCCCTCGCGCAGCGCGTCGCGTCCGCGGTCGGTGCCGGTCGCAAGACCGAAGACGCGCTGTCCCACGCGGAAGCGGGTGACGGCGGACCCGATGGCGACGACCTCGCCCGCGACGTCGGAGCCGAGGACTGCCGGCGCGTTCAGCCACCGGTAGGTGACGCGGCTGGTGCCCTGGATGACCCAGTCGACCGGGTTGACGGCCACGGCGCGCACGCGCACGAGCACCTCGTCGGCGGCGGGCACGGGGGTGGGGACGGTGGTGACGGTCAGCGAGGCCCGGGGTGCGGGAAGGATTGCGGCGGCGTGTGAGGGCATGAGGAGCCTTTCGCGTGATGACACGGAGTGTCTTCACTATAGAGGTGATGACACCTCGTGTCGTCACATAGGATTCCGACATGGCCAGATGGGCACCCGATACGCGAGAACGCCTGCGCGCGGCGGCGATGGAGCTGTTCGCAGAGCGCGGCTTCGAGGCGACGACGGTGCCCGATATCGTCGAGCGCGCCGGTGTCACGCGCCGCACGTTCTTCCGGCACTTCGGCGACAAGCGGGAGGTCTTCTTCGGTGACGCCGAGATCCCTCGACTTGCCGCTCGGATGCTCGAGGTCGCCCCCGCCGACATGTCGCCGTTCGCGATCGCGTGGAGCGGCTTCCATACCCTCGCCGCCGAGCGCTTCGAGCCCCGCCGCCGCGAGATGGCGGCCGCGCGCCGCGTGATCGAGTCCGAGCCCGCCCTGCGCGAGCGAGACCTGCAGAAACAGGCCGACCTCCGCGCGGTCCTGGCCGAGGGGTACCGCGCACGGGGCGTCGATGCCCTGCGCGCGCGCGTCGTCGCGGGGATCGCGGTCGACCTGCTGCAGACGGCCCTCGAGCAGTGGGCGGCCGACCCGGCGGGTACCCCGCTCGTGGAGCACCTCGAGCGGGTCCGCCGCGAGATGGCGGACGTTCTGGCCTGACGCGCCCGGCCCCTCGCATCGCGACCCTCCCACCTCGCGCACCGGGGCGCTCTCCGTCGGTGGCGCCCCGATGTCCCGGTGCGCGCCACCCCGCCGCCCGTGTCGCGGGTCGCGACTAGCCTGGAACACGTGACCAGCACCCTTCGCCTCGACCGGCCGGGCTGGCGCACCTGGACGCTGTGGATCGTCGGCGTGCTGGCCTACGTCGTGTCGATCATCAACCGCACCTCGCTCTCCGCCGTCGGGGTGGATGCCGCGGTGCGCTTCGGTGCCGACGCCTCGGCGCTGTCGATGTTCGCCGTCATCCAGCTCTTCGTCTACGGTGCGATGCAGATCCCCGTGGGGCTGCTGCTCGACCGCTTCGGTGCGCGCCCGATGATCGCGATCGGCATGGTGCTGATGGCCGTGGGCCAGCTCGTCATGGCGTTCGCGGACGCGGTGGGGATCGGCATCCTGGCTCGCGTGCTCATCGGAGCCGGCGACGCCGCGATCTTCCCGAGCGTGCTGCGCGTGATCGCGACGTGGTTCCCGGCGCAGCGCGCGCCGGTGCTGGTGCAGCTGACGGGCATCATCGGTCAGCTCGGTCAGATCGTGGCGGTGGTGCCGCTGGCCGCGCTTCTGCACGCGACGAGCTGGAGCGTGGCGTTCGGCAGCGTGGCGGGGCTGGGCGTGCTGTTCGGGGTGCTGACGTTCGCGATCATCCGCAACCGTCCACCCGAGCGGCGTTCCGATCCGGTCGACACCTCGGTCAACACCGAGACGGGCGCCATCCGGGTCGTGCGTTCTGCGCCCGACCTCCGGAAGGGATTCCGCGAGTCATGGGCGCACCCGGGCACGCGGCTCGGATTCTGGTCGCATTTCGCGACGCCCTTCGCGGGCACCGCGTTCATGCTGCTCTGGGGCTTCCCCTTCCTCACCGCGGGCGAGGGACTCGAGCCGGCGACGGCGTCGCTCGTCATGACCTCGCTCGTGCTGTTCAGCATCCTCAGCGGGCCCGTGATCGGGGCGCTGTCGAGCCGCCATCCCACCCGCCGTTCTCGTTGGCTCGTCCTCCCCACGGTCGTGTTCCAGGCCGTCGTGTGGATCGTCGTGATCGCATGGCCGGGCCCCGCGCCCGTGTGGTTGCTGGTCGTGCTGATGTTCGCGCTGTCGACCGGGGGGCCGGCGTCGATGATCGCTTTCGACCACGCCCGCACATTCACCCCCAGTCACCGCCTCAGCACCGCGACGGGCATCGTCAACGGCGGCGGGTTCCTCGCCGCGCTCCTGGCGATCCTGTTCATCGGTATCGCGATGGACGTGCAGGGGGCGGGCAGCCCCGAGACGTATTCGCTCGACGCGTTCCGTCTGGCTTTCCTCACGCAGGTGCCGCTGTGGCTGATCGGCGGGATCGCGATCGTCGTGGAGCGCGGGCGCACCATCCGCCACGTCGGTGGTGTTCTCCCGCGTTGAGCCCGGTGCGAGACTCGAGGTCATGAGCTCGATCGACATCCGCACGCTCGATACGGTCGCGGGCATCCACGACGCCGCCCGGGTCCTCGACGCGGTGTGGGGCGAGCAGCAGACCATGCCGGCGAACATCCTGCGGGCGCTCGAGCACGCCGGCAACTACGTCGTGGGTCTGTTCGACGGCGACGAGATGATCGGTGCCTCGGCGGCCTTCTTCGGCCCGCCCGCCGAGCGGACGATGCACTCGCACATCACGGGCATCCTCCCCGGATATCAAGGGCGCGGCCTCGGGCGGCGGCTCAAGAATCACCAGCGCGACTGGGCGCTCGAGCGCGGCGTCGGCCGAATCACGTGGACCTTCGACCCGCTGGTGGGGCGCAACGCGCATTTCAATCTCACCGTTCTGGGGGCCCGTGCGGGGGAGTACCTCGTCAACCACTACGGCGACATGCACGACGCGGTGAACCGCGGCGACGAGTCCGACCGGCTGATGGTGACGTGGGCGCTCGCCGAGCCGCCCGCGCCGGTCCCGACGGATGCCGAGGTCTCCGCCGTCGTGCCGGTGCCCGACGACGTCGAGGCTCTGCGTCGCACCGACCCCGCCGCGGCCGCCGAGTGGCGGGGGCGCGTGCGGGAGCAGGTGCGGGGGCACCTGGCATCCGGTCTCCGCATCGGCGGGTTCGACCGGCGCGGCTACCTCCTCGTCGGGTGACCGCTCAGAGCGCGGCGGCCAGCGCCCGGCCGACGGTGCGCCCGGTGAAGATGCATTGCCCGAGGAAGGTGCCCTCGAGGGCGTTGTATCCGTGCGCCCCGCCGCCGCCGAAGCCCGCTGCCTCCCCGGCCGCGTAGAGGCCCTCGATCACCCGGCCGTCGTCGCCGAGCGCACGACCTCGAAGGTCGGTCTGGATGCCGCCGAGGGTCTTCCGTGTCACGACCCACAGGCGTACCGCGATGAGCGGACCGTGCTTCGGATCGAGGAGCGCGTGCGGCGTCGCGGTACGGAAGATGCGGTCGCCGAGGAAGCGCCGGCTGTTGCGGATGCCGATCGTCTGCGCGTCCTTGGAGTAGGGGTTCACGAGTTCGTTGTCGCGCGCGACGATCTGCGCCCGGATGCTCTGCTCGTCCAGCAGGTCGTCGCCGGTCAACGCGTTCATGCTCCGTACGAGCTCCGCGAGGTCGTCGGCGACGACGAAGTCCGCGCCCCGGCTCTTGAAGTCCTCGACCGGAGCGGGCGCCGAGCGGCCGAGCCGGGAGCGCAGCAGCAGTCCGAGGTCGCGGTCGGTGATGTCGGGGTTCTGCTCGGAGCCCGAGAGCGCGAACTCCTTCTTCACGATCGTCTGATCGAGCACGAACCACGAGTAGTCGTAATCGGCGATGTCGGGGGTGGTGCGCAGGATCTTCAGTGTCCCGAGGGTGTCGTACCCCGGCAGACCCGGTGCCGGCAGTCGGCGGCCGCGAGCGTCGAGCCACATCGACGAGGGACCGGGCAGGATGCGGATGCCGTGACCCGGCCAGATCGGGTTCCCGTTCTGCAGACCCTCGGTGTAGTGCCACATGCGGTCACGATTGACCAGGCGCACGCCCTGCTCGGCGGCGATGTCGAGCATGCGTCCGTCGACGTAAGCGGGCACTCCCGTGACCATCTTCTTCGGCGGTGTGCCCAGTCGTTCGGGCCACCAGCGACGGACCCGTTCGTGGTCGCCGCCGATCCCGCCCGTCGCGAGGACCACCGCTTGGGCGGTGAGGGTGAAGCCGCCGATCTCCGCGCGGGTGGAGGGTGCTCCTCGGCGCGCGTCGTCGGGAGCGAGCAGGGTCCCCGAGACGCCGGTGACGCGCCCGTCGGTGAACGTCAGGCGGTCGACGCGGTGCCGGAATCGGAACGTCAGGTCGCCGGCATCCGCGGCGGCACGCGCTCGATCGGCGAAGGGCTCCGAGATCCCGGTGCCCGTCCCCCAGGGCACGTGGAAGCGCGGGACGGAGTTGCCGTGCCCGGCGGCCGATCCGGCGCCGCGCTCGGCCCAGCCCACGACGGGCGTGAACCGCACGCCCTGCTCGTGCAGCCACGGGCGGGCCTCGTCCGCGGCGAACTCGACGAACGCGCGGCCCCACCTCTGCGCCCATTCGTCCTCGGAGTGCTCGCCCTCGAGACGGTCCCACCCGGCCGAGCCCTGCCAGTCCTGCCACGCGAGCTCGAACGAGTCCTTGACCCCGAGGCGGCGTTGCATGGGAGTGTCGACGAGGAAGATCCCGCCGAACGACCAGAACGCCTGCCCGCCGAGGTTGGCGGCGTTCTCCTGTTCGACGAGGACGACCCTCTTCCCGGCACGCACCAGTTCGGCGCAGGCGACGAGACCCGCCAGTCCCGCGCCCACCACGATGACGTCTGCGTCCACGACTCCTCCTTGACCCGCGCTGCCCTCGCGAGAAGGCTACTCACCCGGGCCGGGAGCAGGTCACCGCTCGCCGAGCGGGGTGTCCTCCTCCGCCGCCGGGTCTCCCGGACCCGGACCCGGGCGCACGGCGGCGTCGTCGCGCACGTCGATGCGCGTGATGCCGTCGTGTTCCGTGACGTCGAAGCGCGGGGCCGCGTCTTCCTCGGTCGCCTTCGGGGCGCTCGTCAGCTGGTCGTGGCGGTTCTCTTCGAAGCTCTTCTCGTCGCTCATCGCGTTCACTCCTCGCCGGCCGAACGCCAGGCGTCCGACTCCATGTGGGAGCCCGCCTGCGGGCCCATGTGCAGCATCCCGCCGTCGACGACCCAGCTGGCCCCGGTGACGTAGGCGCTCTGGGGTGAGGCGAGGAAGCGGATGACGTCGGCGATCTCCTGCGGCTTCCCGGGACGGCCGAGGGGGATGCCGGGACGGTGGATGCGATCGGCGTCCTCGGCGGACATGTCATTGATGGGGGTCGCGATCTCGCCGGGTGCGACGGCGTTCGCCGTGATGCCGTACTGGCCGAGCTCGAGCGCCATCGTCTTGATGAGGCCGCCGACGCCGTGCTTGGCGGCGACGTAGGGGGCCGAGCCCACGCGGGGCTGATGCTCGTGCACGCTCGAGACGACGATGAGGCGCCCGCCGTTACCGGCCGTCACCATGCGCTTCGCCGCGGTGTGCAGGGCGAGGAACGCCCCGTCGAGGTTGAGGGAGATGTCGGTGCGCCACGTGTCGAAGTCGAGGTCGAGGAACGAACCGCCGATTCCGCCGCCGGCGTTGTTCACGAACACGTCGAGGCCGCCGAGCTCGTCGGCCATGGCGTTCACGGCATCCGGGACCGCGTCGAAGTCGGTCGCGTCGAACTGTCGCACGATCGCCTCGACGCCGCGAGAGCGCACGTTGGCGGCGACCTTCTCGGCGCCGTCCTGGTCGGAGTGGTACGTGATGGCCACGTTCATGCCGGCGTCGGCGAGGGCGAGGGCGGTGGCCGCACCGATGCCCGAGTCGGAGCCGGTGACGATCGCGTGGCGGGGGGTGAAGTCGTCGCTCATGCGCCCGACGGTACGCGCGGGCGCGCGGTGCGCCCGGTCCCTTGCCTCCGCGGGCGGCGGGCAGTACGGTCGCCGGCTGGCTGCGGGCGGGCTTTCGGCGGGTGCGGTGCGGACCGGAGCGGCGGGATCCGGGGCGGGCGCGTGCCGGACTCCGGAGAAATCGACGATCTCGGGTGCCGCGGCGCCCGAAACGGCCCCGGGGAGCTGATTCCTCCGGAGTTCGGCACGCCGACCGCCCGGCGCCGGACCCCGCTACCCTCCCCTCATGCCCCTTCTCCGTCCCGCTTCGCCCGTGACCCTGGATGCCGTGGACCTCCGCGTCCTGCACATCCCGCTCGTCTCGCCCTTCACGACGTCGTTCGGCACCGAGACCGTGCGCGAGGTCATCGTCGTCACGGCTGTGACCACTGACGGTCGCGGCTGGGGAGAGGTGGTCACGTCCGCCGAGCCGTACTACTCCAGCGAGTACACGCAGGGCGCGTGGGACGTCCTCACCCGTTTCCTCGCGCCGGCGCTGCTGGAGCGCCGGACGTTCGCGCCCGAGGAGGTCGGTGGCATCCTGGACCGGGTCGTCGGGCACCGCATGGCCAAGGCGGGTCTCGAGCTCGCCGTGATCGACGCCGCGCTGCGTGCGGAGGGCCGCAGCTTCGGGCAGTACCTCGGCGCCGAGGCGGACCGTGTGCCCTCGGGCGTCTCGGTCGGCATCCAGCGCGATCCCGTGGCACTCGTCGAGACCGTCGGCGGATACCTCGACGAGGGCTACGTGCGCATCAAGATCAAGATCAAGCCCGGTCGCGACCTCGACGACACGGCCGCCGTCCGCGAGGCGTTCGGTTCGATCCCGCTCCAGGTCGACGCCAACTCGGCCTACACGCTCCAGGATGCCGACACCCTCGCCGAACTCGACCGCTTCGAGCTCCTGCTGATCGAGCAGCCGCTGCAAGAAGACGACCTGGTCGATCACGCGACCCTCGCGAAGAGGCTGACGACCCCGGTCTGCCTCGACGAGTCGATCGTCTCCGACAAGGCGGCGGCCGACGCGTTCGCCCTGGGGTCGGCGGCCATCCTCAACATCAAAGCCGGCCGTGTCGGCGGCTATCTCGAGGCCGTCGCGATCCACGACCGCGCGTTCGCGGCGGGCGTTCCCGTCTGGTGCGGCGGCATGCTCGAGACGGGGATCGGCCGTGCCGCCAACGCCGCGCTCGCCGCCCTCCCCGGGTTCACGCTGCCCGGCGACATCTCGGCATCCGCGCGCTTCTACGATCGCGACATCGTGACCGAACCCGCCGTCCTGGAGGACGGATACGTGCGCGTTCCGACCGGCCCCGGCCTCGGTGTCGACATCGACAAGGCCGCGCTGGATGCCTTCACCGTCCACCGCGAGCGGCTCACGCGATGAGCCGGGGCGCGCAGCCGGGCCGCGAGGGGCTCAGCGAGACGTCGGGAGACGACGTGCCCTGGGGGCGACCGGCGGTGGCGGGGATCCCGCTTCCGCCGTTCCGGGATGCCGCCGAGCAGGCGGCTTATGTGCTGTCGTTGCAGACGTTCCTCGCGCTCCTGGATGAGGGAGAGCCCGCCGCCGGGACGATCGCGCTGATGGCGGCCCTCGCCGCGGAAGTCGCGCGCGGGAACTCGGAGGCGTTCCCGCAGCTCTCGCCGCTCGCTCTCGGCGTGAGTCTGTCGACGTTCTTCCCCGCGCCCTGGACCCCGAAGACCCTCGCCGCTGCTCTCGCCCCGCTCGGGGCGTTCACCCCGCGGTACGGCTGGGGGAGTTGGGGATGGGGCGGCGACCCCGATTATCGGGCGACCCCCCACCGCGGCGGCTGGGCCATCGAGCGCCACGAACGTGGTTCCCGCACGCACGCCACGATGCCGCACGAGGGCGATCTCGTTCTGCTGTGGATGGACATGTATCGCAACCGTTTTCCGTATCCCATCGCGCACAGGCTCTCTGCATCGGCCCAGACGCCCGACGCGCTCGCCGCGGCCGCCCGGGCCACTCGCGCCGCGCACGCCGTGAACGTGGCGAAGCCGTATCTGCAGACCTGGCGCGAAGAGCGCGAGCAGGCCCTTCTCGAGCGGCCGGGCGGCCCCGAGCCGCTTCGATAAACTGGATGCCGCGCACTCGCGCTCGATCCCCACAGCTTTCCCGACCATTGGAGCCACCGTGGCCGAACAGTCCCGCCTCGACAAGGTCATCGCCCTCGCCCGCCATCGCGGGTTCGTCTTCCAGGCCGGTGAGATCTACGGCGGCTCGCGGTCGGCCTGGGACTACGGCCCCCTCGGCACCGAGCTGAAGGAGAACATCCGTCGCCAGTGGTGGCAGACCTTCGTCCGGGGTCGCGGCGACATGGTCGGTCTCGACTCCAGCGTCATCCTGCCCAAGCGCGTGTGGGAGGCGTCCGGCCACGTCGCGACCTTCACCGACCCGCTGGTCGAGTGCCTCAGCTGCCACAAGCGCTTCCGCGCCGACAACCTCATCGAGGACTTCGAGGCGCGCAAGGGCCGGAAGGCCGAGAACGGCCTCGCCGATGTGCCCTGCCCCAACTGCGGCACGAAGGGTCAGTACACCGAGCCCAAGTCGTTCTCGGGTCTGGTCAAGACCTACCTCGGCGTCGTCGACGACGAGTCGGGGCTGCACTTTCTGCGTCCCGAGACCGCGCAGGGCATCTTCGTGAACTTCTCGAACGTGCTCACGGCATCCCGTCGCAAGCCGCCGTTCGGCGTCGGCCAGGTCGGCAAGGCGTTCCGCAACGAGATCACGCCCGGAAACTTCATCTTCCGCACGCGCGAGTTCGAGCAGATGGAGATCGAGTTCTTCACCCCGCCTGCCGAGGCGGACGAGTGGTTCGAGCACTGGGTCGAGGCGTGCTGGAACTGGTTCATCGACCTCGGTATCGACGCCGACAACATGAAGCGTTTCGACGTCCCTGAAGACGATCGCGCGCACTACTCCGCCGGCACGATCGATGTCGAGTACCGCTTCGGCTTCCCGGGCAAAGAGTGGGGCGAGCTCATGGGCGTCGCCAACCGCACCGACTACGACCTCAAGAGCCACTCCGAGGCATCGGGCCAGTCGCTGACGTTCTTCGACCAGGCCTCGGGCGAGAAGTACACGCCCTACGTCATCGAGCCCTCGTTCGGTCTGACGCGCGCGATGATGGCGTTCCTCGTCGACGCGTACCGAGAAGAAGAGGTGCCCAACGCCAAGGGCGGCACCGACACCCGCACGGTGCTCAAGCTCGACCCGCGCCTCGCGCCCGTCAAGGTCGCCGTACTGCCGCTCTCGCGCAACGAGCGACTGTCACCGCTGGCCCGCGAGGTCGCCGACACGCTGCGCTCCGCCGGCTGGAACATCGACTTCGACGACGCCGGCGCCATCGGCCGCCGCTACCGCCGTCAGGACGAGATCGGCACGCCGTTCTGCGTCACGGTCGACTTCGACTCGCTCGACGACAACGCCGTGACCGTCCGCGACCGCGACACGATGGGCCAGGAGCGCATCGGCCTCGACGCCCTGCGCAACTACCTCGCGGAGCGTCTGCGCGGCGCCTGACCCGCATCGCGGGTGACCGGATGCCATGGCTCGAGGCCGCGGCATCCGGTCTTCGTCGTTTTCGGGCGCCGTCGGTCGCGGGCGGCGCAGGTCGCGGCGGCGCTCCTGTGGATAGCCGCGGTGCGGTTCGCGCCCTTCGCTAGCCTGGGGCGACGACCGACGCCGAGGGGGCACGATGACGGAAGTCGAGGGTGGGGCACAGCTCACGGGGGCGCGTGGCCGCCGGGGCCGGGCGCCCTCGTCGACACGTCCCGCTGTCCGTCGTGCTTCGCGGCGATCACCGCGTCACCGTGCGCATCCTGCGGACTCGATCTCACCGACGCGCGCACCGCACGCGTACTCGAGCTGTCACGGCGCATCGTCGACCTCGTCGACGAGCGAGCCGACGTCCTGCTGAGCGTCCACCGCGATACCGAGGCGGCCGCCGCAGAGGCGCGCGCCGAGCAGGAGCGGGTGCCGGCGGTCGAGGTCCCTCCGGGGCTCTCGGCCCCGGCGATGACCCCTCCGCCGCTTCCCGTCCGGCTGGATCCCGCGAGCAATCCCGCCGCAGCGGCTGACGCGGCGTTCCCGCCGCCGCCCGGGCCCGCTGTCGCTCCGACGCCGGCGCCCCGGTCCGCGCCGGAGGCGGTGCCTGCGGAGGTGCCGCCGGTCGTCGACGGCCCTCCCGCCGTTCCCTCCGCGCTCCCTCCCGCGGAGCCTGCCGGTCCCCGCCGCTCCAGCGTCCAGGTCTTCCTGCTGTCGGCCGGTGTGGTGCTGCTGGCGGTCGCGGCGGCTTTCTTCCTCACCGTCGCGTGGATCGGCGGGGGACTCGTCCTGCGCTCGATCATCATCGGGTTCGTGACCGCGGCGGTCATCGCGACGGCGTCGTTGCTGCGCCGTCGCGGACTCGGCGCCACCGCCGAGGGCATCGCGCTGCTGGGCATCGCCTTCGTCGCTCTCGACGTATGGGCGGTGCGAGCGAACGACCTGGCCGGGGCGGCCGATCTCGAACCGAGCGTGTATTGGGGCGCGACGACGCTGGCCGCGGGTGCGGCGTTCGTCGGATGGGCGCGACTGTCGCGCCTGCGGGCACCGCTCTCGGCTGCCGTGGCGGCACTCGCGGTCGGCCCCGCCGTCCTGGTCGCCGGTGTCTTCACGCGGGACGCCGCCCTCGGGTGGTACGCCTGGGGTCTCGCTCTGCTGCTCGTCGCCCTCGCCGCGCCCTTCGCCCCGTTGCTCGCTCGCCGCCCGCGGCCGGCTCTGACGGTCGAGATCGCCGTCGTCCGAGGGCTCGGCGCCCTCGGTGCGGTCGCCGCGCTGACGGCCGCACTGATCGTCGACCCCCGCTCTCCGGCGACGCCGGCGATCCTCACCGCCGTGCTCGGCGTCGCTCTCGCCCTTCACACCGGTTCGCTCACGCGTCGAGGTGCCGCGAGTCTCGCCCCGACGGCGGCGGTCGCGGCGGTCATCGTGCTCGGCGTCGGCATCGCCGCCTCCGTCGTCCGCGCAGCGGATGCGACCCTGTCGGTCACCGTCCCGGTGCTGGTGGCCGCCGCCATCGCCTTGGGTCTCGACGCCGCGGCGCGCCGTGCCGCTCCGGGTCTCGGCCGCACGAGCGTCGTCGCCGCCTCTCTCGCCGGGGCCATCGTCGCGGGTGCGGCCGCGGTCCTCCCGGTTCTCGGGGCGATCGCCGCCTTCGGAGTGCCGCTGCGTCGGGCGACCGTCGTGTTCGGTCGCTCCGCCGTCGACGCCGATGTCCCGGATGCCACCAGCAGCGCCGCGGTGATCTCGCTCGCCGCGATCGTAATCATCGCCGTCGTCGTCTGGCGTCTCTCGGGATCGTGGATGCAGCGCCGGACTCGCGCGCTCATCGCGGCGGTCGGTGTCGCCCTTCTCGCGGGGCCACAGCTTCGCGTGGTGGTGCTCGTCGTCCTCTGGTACCTCGCGCTGGCGGTCGTCGCGGTCGTCATCCTCCGTCGTCGTCGAGGCGACATCGCGCTCGCCGCGGTGGGAGGGACCACCGCTCTGGGCGCGGGCTGGCTGTTGTCGTTCTCCTCTCCGCTCGCCTGGGGCGTGGCCACCGTCGTCGTCGCCGTCGTGGTCGCGGCCGCCGCCGGCGCGCACCCGGGGCTGCGCAGACCGTCGACGGTGACGGTCGTGCTGCTCCTGACGAGCAGCGCCGTGCTCGTTCCCGGGGCGTTGCGCGCGGGGGCCGATCTCGTCGTCTCCGGCGCCACCCCGCTGACGGTGCCGCTGGCCGTGGCGTCGCTGTGTCTCGTCGCCGTCGTCATTCCCGCCGGGCGCCGCGCAGGGCTCGACGACGGGCAGCGGGGCGCGGGCGCGGTCGCCGCTCTCACGTCGATCCTGGTCGTCGCCGCACCCGCGCTCCTGTTCCGGACGGGGGTCGCGACCGACGTCTGGGTGCTCGCAGCGACGCTCGTCGCATCCGGCGCGGCGGCGGCGGTACTCACCGCGTCTCACCGAGCGTGGCGCGTCGCGCGTCCGTTCGCGGCGGTGATGACGCCGCTGCTGCTCGCGGCGGCTGCGGGCTCCGCCCTCCGGCTGGTCGAGGCGCCCTCGCTCCTCCCGCCCATCGCCTTCGCGGCCCTCGCCGTCGCCGTCGCGGCGGCAGCACTGCGCCTGTCGGGCTCCGACACCCCGACCCGTGCGTACCTCGACGCGGGAGCGGCGATCGTCGCGATGCTCTCGATCGCCGCCGCCCCGTCGCCGGGCGTCCGGTGGATCCCCCTCCTCCTCGCCGCGGTCGCCGCCGTGCTCTGGGCTACGGACGCCGACGGGCTCTTCCGCTCCCGCGGCGGACGCCGTCATCTCGTCTGGCTCGGGCTCGTCCTCGGCACGCTCGCGCTGTGGACGCGGCTGTTCTGGCAGCAGACCGAGACCGTCGAATTCTTCACGGTTCCGGTCGGCCTCGGGGTCATCGCGATCGCGGCCGGTCACGAGCGGGCTCGGCGCCTCGTCGAGGGGCGTTCCGTCACCGTGCCCGCGGTGATCGCCGCCGCCGGAACCACGGTCGCGCTCGCACCCAGTGCGCTGGCCGCCGCCGACGACGTCGTCCGTGTCGCGGTCGTCGCGGCGGTCTCCGTCCTGGTGCTGACGGGCGCGGCCTGGAGTCGCGCTCCGCGCACGCCGGACGAGCTCCCCGTCGCGGTCGCAGCCGCGGGTGCCCTGTCTCTCGTACTGCTCACGGCTTCGCAGCTGCCCCGTCCCGCGATCCGGAACGGGGTCGGGGTCGCAGATCTGATCGTCGTGGTGTGCGCCGTCGCGATCGTCGCGGCCGCGCTCGGCGTCGGGCGGCGGTCGGCGTCCTGGGCGCTGCCTTCCGCGCGCGGCGCCGTCGTCGCCGCCGCCGTGGTCCTCTCACTCGGAACCACGATGCTCATCGCCGTCGACGGCGGACCGGTCGAGCGGGTGGTGGTCGGCGTGGTCGTGCTCGGCTCGGTCGGCGTCGCGGCGCTGCGGTTCCGGCATCCTCTGATGGGGATGCCGCTGGCGATCACCGCGCACTCCGGGGCGGGCCTCGTGGCGCTCGTCGCAGCGGGAGCGGGCGTCCGGCCCCTCGAGTGGACGACCGTTCCGCTCGCGGTCGTGTGGGTGGCCGCCGCCGTCCTCGACCGTCGTCGGCCCATCGGCGTCGCCTCGGTCCTGTTCGCGATCGGTGGACTCGCGGTCGGACTGCTGCCTTCCGCGGCCCTGGCCTCCGCGTCGCCCGCGCGCGCCATCGGGGTCACCGTCGCCGCCGTCGTCGTGATGGTCGTCGCCGCGGTCACGCTGCGTGGTGCTCTTCTCGCGCTGCTGACACCGATCGTCGCCGTCGCATCCGCCGGTCTGGTGATGGCCGCGTCGCTGCGCGCCCTGCACGAACTCACCACGGCGCTCTTCGACGTCTGGATGCTCGCCGCGACCGTTCCGCTGACGGCCATCGCGCTCGTCCTGCGTCTGCGCCGCCCGGACGTTCCCTCGCCCCTGGCGACGGTCCTCGCGATCGCCGGTCCGGCCGTCGCCGTCGCTCTGACCGTCGCCCGGCTCGCCGCCACCGCAGAGGGCCCGCTCCGCCTGAGCGCGACCCTCGTCGTCGTCCTGGCCCTCGGCCTGTGGTGGCACGGCCCGGTGGTGCGGCCGGCGCTGTTCGGCCTGTCCGCCGTCCTCGCGCTCGCGGCGGTCGTGCTCGGCAGCGCCGACCCGATCGAGACGGCCACGGTTCCGGTCGCTGCGGCGATGCTCGCCCATGGCATCCGCACCTTGCGTCGACGTCCCGAGTCGCGCACCTGGCCGGCGCTGGGCATCGGTCTGGCGTTGCTGCTGATCCCGTCGCTGGCGTACGACTTCTCCGCCGGCAACGCGCTCTGGCGCGTCATCGTGCTCGGCGTCGTCGCTCTCGCGACGTTGCTGGTCGGGGTGCGGCTGCGCTGGCACGCGCCCGTGCTCGTCGGCGGGATCGTCCTCATCATCCACGCCGTCGCCCAGTTGTGGCCGTGGATCACCGCGCTCTACGAGAGCGCGTCGGGCCTGTGGTGGCTGTGGCTGGGAATCGCCGGCGTCCTGCTCATCTTGGTCGCGGCGACCTACGAGCGGCGCATCCGCGAGGTGAAGGCGGTGGCTCTGGCGATCCGCTCACTCCGGTGACTGCGCCACCGGGCCTCCGTACCGCCGGGCGCGGCACGAAGACCTGCGGATGCTGCGCCCGACGGAGCCGGCGGATGCAGCGTGACGCCCCCGGATGGCGAACGCGCCCTCCGCCGCTCAGGCTGCGCGTCGCACGGGGTCGATCTCGACACCCACCCGCTCACGGAAACGCAGGACGACCGCGTCGGCCGACGGTGAGTAGCGGTAGGGCATGACGATGCGGTCCTGGTGGGCGCCGGGGGCGTCCCACAGCATGGTGACGCGTTCGGGCTTCAGCACGGCGAGGAAGCCCCGCGTGTCGTCGTCGCGCGACCCGGACTCGTCGACCCACTCGCGGAACAGGACGGAGGGAGCCGAACCCGGATCTTCCAGAGCGGATTCGAGCGCATGACGCGCCATCAGATCGATTCGGTCCCAGCCCGACAGGATGGCGTCGAGCTGCGCGAGGTGACGCTCGTCGAACCGCCCGGGGAAGTCCACCTCGAGGCGGAACGGCACGGTGACGCCGCCGAGCTCGGTCGTTGTTTCGAAGACGCCGCCGCCGGGGCCGCCGACGAGCTCTACGGGTCCGAGGACACGGCTTTCCATTGCGATGCGATCCGTTCTGCGGTGGTTCGGGCGGCCGACGGGCCTTCAGGAGCGGGGGGTGAGGGCTTCGGACGCGGCGAGTTGCTCGACGGTCCGCTGGTTCTCGGCGTCGGTGTTGAAGTAGTTCTCCACCTCGGCGTCGAACAGGTCGCGCCCGCGCTCGTACTCCGTGCGGGTGGAGATCAGGGCGTCGACGGTCAGGTCGTACAGGGTGAACGCGGCGGCGTGTGTTCCCGCCGAGATCTGCCCACTGTGCGGCGCGGGATCGGAGTACGGCGGGGAGCCGAGAGAGGATTTCGCGGCGTCCAGGGCATCGAGGATGCGCCCCATGTTGCTCGACACGGTGTTGGTGTGTTGGCGCACCATCACGATCTCGTCGGAGAAGTTCTCCGGCGGCGTCTGGATCCGGTAACGGTCGAGGTCGAAGCCGCTCGGATCGCCGGCGATGTGGTCCACGGCCCCCGTCAGCATGGTGCGGACGGCGTTCTCCTGATCTTGCACCGCCTGGCGGAGCTTCTCGAGGGAGTCCTCGAAAGACGACATGATCGGGTCGTACCCGTCGCCCGTGATCGAGGCGTCCGCGCTGATCGCGGTCACCGCTGTCGAGGCCGCCGTCGACAAAGCCACCATCGAGCCGACGAGCGGCGCCGCGGTTCCGGCGGTGGCGACGGTCGCCACCGCCGCTGCCACGGTTCCCACGACCCCCAGCGTGACGCTGAGGTTGGCGGCGGCTTTGCTCTCGGCGTAGTCGGCGCACGCGGTGGTGCCCTTCTCGACGATGCTGGCTACGTCGCTGCGCGCTCCCTGCCACATGCTCGATTGCATCGCGTAGTTGATCTGAAGGATCGCGGCGGCGGCTCCGAGGCTCTGGGCCACGCCCTTGAACTGCGTGTAGTAATTGTCCATCATCGGCTCGATGAACGACGCGACGAGCTGCTGGTTGAGCAGGTCGCCCATCGTGTTGGCCGACGTGAAGATCGCCCCGTCATCCGCGACGGATGCGCCGCTGCCCGATGCCCCCAAGCTCGCCGCCGCCGTCGACGTCGACGTCTTGAACGGGTCCGCGCCGGACCCGGTGGGAAGTCCGCGCCATCTGTCGACCGCATTGTCGACGCGGGAACGGATGCCGTCGAATGAGATGTCGTCATCCCACGGCATACCGTCGACTCTGCCGCCACCCTCACCGGCCGCGTTCGGCATCTCGTAGCCGTTGGGCGCCCAGCCCCATTTGTAGTATTTGTTCTCGCCGAGCAGGTCTTCGTAGAAGCCGTCTTCGGCCATGTACGCGTCGATCGCGGCCTTCTTCAGGCGGCCCACGGAACTGTCGAGATCGTCGTAGCTCACAGAAGTGTCCTCATCCGTCTTGCACGAACGGGGGATGACCGGTGGTGTGCACCACGAATGCGCCCCCTCTCACCAATGTCGCATACCGCGGCGTGAAAGAGAACCGTGCGCGGGCCGGGCTGTGCCATTCGCCTAAGCTCGTCCTGTCTCGAGGAGGGGGAGCCGATGGTCGCAGAGGGAGAAATCACGACGACGCGGACGCGCGCCCTGAGCGTGGCCCTGTCGGTCGCCGCTCTCGTCTTCCTTGTGGCCGGGGTGCTGCTGTCGTGGTCTCGGGCGGCGGTGCTGGCGTTGCCCGTGATCCTCGGGGTGATCGCCCTCGTCCTCGCTTTCCGGGCTCGGCGGTCCGTGGGGGGCCGGCCGGGACCCGCCGTTGCTTTCCTCCTGGCCGCGGTGGCGATCATCGCTCCCGCTCTCACGGTGATCGGGGTGATCCTCGCCGGGGTCTTCGCCCCCTCCGCCACCTACACGCTCACGGTCGACTCACCCGAGCCGGTCACCGTGATCATCCGCGACGGCGCGGACAGCACCACCGAGCAGTGGTCCTCGGGCAGGTCCATCAGTCTCGACTCGAGCCAGGGCGTCGTCGGCATCGATGCGAGAGCATCCGAGCCCACCGCGGTGATCTCGTGCGAGCTGGTGCGCGATGGACGCACGATCTCGACCGACGAACGCGCCGGTTCCGTCGATTGCGGCTACAACGCCGGTCGCAACTGACGCCGGACGTCACCCGGGGGCGTCGCCTGCTGCACCGGTGCCTCGGCACTCAGCCCTTGGTCTCCTTCGCCGCCGCTTTCGCGGCGCGCTTGAACTCCCGCACCTTGGTCAGCGACTCCGGGCTGACGATGTCGGCGACCGAGCGGAACGATCCGTCCTCGCCATAGGGGGCGGACGCCTCGCGCCACCCGGCGCCGTCGAAGCCGCGCTGCTTGCCGAGCAGGGCGAGGAAGATCTTCGCCTTCTGCTCGCCGAAGCCGGGCAGTGCCTTGAGTCGCTTGAGCACCGTCTTGCCGTCGGGCTCGTCGCGCGTCCACAGGTTCTCGGCGTTCCCGTCCCAGTCCTGCTCGATCGCCGCGCACAGCGCCTGCACGCGCCCCGCCATCGAGCCCGGGTAGCGGTGGACGGCGGGCGTCTGCGAGAACGCGGCGGCGAACTCGTCGGGATCCTGATGCGCGATCGCGCCGGCATCCATCGACCCGGTGCGCTCCCGGATCTTCAGCGGACCGGCGAATGCGGTCTCCATCGCAACCTGCTGGTCGAGCAGCATGCCGATCAGCAGGGCGAGCGGGTTGCTCGACAGCAACTCGTCGGCGGCGGGGTCATCGGTGATGCGCAGGCTCATGTCGACATTCTCGCGCGCTTTCCCGCGGACGGGCGCCCTCGCCTCGGGCCGTTCCGACGGCCCGGCGCGGCTCACTCGGCCTCGGCGATCCACTTCTGCGCGAAGGGCACGGCATCCATGGTCCCGAGGTCGGCGGTGACCTCGGAGATCTGCTTCTCGAAGTGCGAGATGCTCCCCGGCTTCAACCTCTTCACGAGGGAGCCGTCGACGCGGCGGATCACCGTCTCCGACACCGACGGCGCATCCTCCTCCACCTGGAGCAGGCCCAGCACCAGCGTGGCCGCCCATCGCGGGGCGTTGCCGCGTCGACGTTCGCCCGCGACGACGTAGACCTCGGATGCCGGTGTGCTCACGGCAACCATCCTGCCGGAGGCGGGCGCCGCGGCGCGACGCCCGGCCACGGGAGGAGTTTCGGCGGAGGGAGGACGGATGCCGCCGGCCCGGTCCTCCGCTACCCGAACCTCCTCCCCCCGGACACCGCGACGACGCCTCGGCTCCTGCCCCGCGCCGGGAGCCGTCGCGGCACTGGGCGGGCCGCAGCCTGCCCCGTCGGGCGAGGGACCGGCCGAACTCAGCCCGCGTCGGCGATCTCGCCGCGCGGAGCGGCGACGGCGGGGTCGGTGACCTCGATGCCGAACAGCGCCGACAGGGCGTCGACGTAGTCGTCGGCACGACCGGCCTCGGCCAGCTCGTGCGCGCGCGTCGTGGGGGTGTGCAGCAGGACGCCGACGAGGTGGCGGAGGGCCTGCTCGGTCTGCCCGCCCTCGTCGCCTCGGGCGCGGACCCGCGCGACTTCGGCGTCGAGCACGCCGAAGACGTGGGCGCGGAGGGCGACGACGGCGGGGGTGATGTTCTTGCGCTCGCCGACCGAGGCGAAGCGGCGCGCGGCGTCGCGGACCACGTCGCGGGCGGCGTCGGTGGCCTGCAGCTCCTCGAGGGGGGCGTGCAGGCGGATGGTCTCGAGGTCGAGCAGGTCGACGCCGGGGACGTTGGCGACGTCGGGGTCGACGTTGCGCGGCAGACCGAGGTCGATGACCAGTCGGCGTCCGGTGTGGTCGATCGGGCAACCGGCGGCGGCCGTCGACTCGGAGCCCGTGCGGCCGGCGGCGAAGGTCGCCGCGCTGACGACGTGATGCTCGCTGGTGGTGCAGGTGATGACGAGGTCGGCGTGCGCGACGGCGCTCGGGAACGTCTCGGCCGAGACGGCGCGCAGTCCGTGCTTGGCGGCGAACTTCGCGGCGCGGCCCGAGGGAGAGTGCACCGAGATGTCTTCGGCGCCCTGGTCGCGCAGGGCCGCGACGGTGGCCGCGGCGTAGGCGCCGGTGCCGACCAGCAGCACGCGCTGCGTGGCCCAGTCGGCGATGCGGCTGTCGGCGAGCTCGAGGCCGAGGCGCACGAGGGAGCGGCCCGCGCGGCCGATCGCGGTGGTGTTCTTGACCCCGCGCTGCGCTTCGGAGGCGCGCTGGAACAGGCGCTCGAGCTCGGCGGAGGTGGTGCCCAGAGTGCGCGACTCGGTCAGCGCGCGGCGCACCTGGCCGGCGATCTCGCCCTCGCCGACGACGACGGATTCGAGACCGGATGCCACTGAGAACAGGTGTTCGGCCACGTCGTCGCCGCCGAGCACGGTGTAGGAGCCCTCGAGCTCGCTCGCGGGCACGCCGGTGGCGGCCTCGATGGCGCCGAGGGTGGCGTCGATGCCGAGGGCGACGGCCGCGGTCACGGGCTCATCCATGTCGACGTACGCCTCGAAGCGGTTGCAGGTGGCGACCACGACCGCGCCCTGCACGCACTCGTCGTGGGCGGCGATCAGGGGGGCGACGGGGGTGCTGGGTACGCTGAGCCGCTCGAGGAGCTCGAAGGACGCGGTCTTGTGACTCGCGCTGACGCACAACAACACGCTCATATTCTACGCCCGGCGACCTCCGGGTATTCCGGGCGCCCTTTCGACGTCGAGGCATCCCCGTGGTTCACAGAAGCCGGGTGGGAGGATGGATGCCATGGCCTCCCTCGATGCTCCCCTCCTCCGCGCCCTCCGCGGCGACCGCCCCGAGCGGCAGCCGGTCTGGTTCATGCGTCAGGCGGGGCGTTCGCTGCCGGAGTACCGCGAGCTGCGGGTGGGCACCCGCATGCTGGACGCGTGCCTGACGCCCGACCTCGCCGCCGAGATCACGCTGCAGCCGATCCGCCGTCACGACGTGGATGCCGCCATCTTCTTCAGCGACATCGTCGTGCCGTTGCGTCTGGCCGGGGTCGACGTGGTCATCGAGCCGGGTCGCGGCCCGGTGTTCGCCGACCCGGTGCGGACGGCGGCGGATGTCGCGCGCGTCACGGCGATCGACCCGGCCGAGGTGGCGGCTGCCGCCGAGCCGGTGCGCGAGGCCGCACGCCGCGTCGTGGGCGAGTTGTCCGATTCCGTGCCCCTCATCGGTTTCGCCGGGGCACCGTTCACGCTCGCCGCGTACCTCGTGGAGGGCGGCCCGTCCAAGGAGCACCTCCGTGCCCGCGGCATGATGCACGCCGACCCCGAGTCGTGGCACCGTCTCGCCGGCTGGCTCGCGAAGGTGTCCCGCGCCTTCCTCGACGCGCAGATCGAGGGCGGGGCGCAGGCCGTCCAGCTGTTCGACTCCTGGGCGGGGTCGCTGTCGACGGCCACGTTCCGCGAATTCATCGCGCCGCACTCCACCGCAGCTCTCGAGGGCATCGAGGTTCCGCGCATCCACTTCGGCGTCGGCACGGGGGCCTTCCTCGACGACATGCGTCTGGGCGGTCTCGCCGACGCGGTGGGCGTGGACTGGCGGATGCCACTCGACGAGGCGGCCTCGCTGGTGGGCCCCGACACGACGCTGCAGGGCAACATCGACCCCGCGCTGCTGGGCGCGCCGTGGCCGGTGCTCGCGGCGCACGTCGACGACGTCCTCGCCCGCGGTCGCGCCGCGCGCGCGCACGTGCTGAACCTCGGCCACGGTGTGCCGCCCGACACCGACCCGGAGGTGCTGACCCGCATCGTCGCGCACGCGCACGGGAGCGTCGCGTGAGCGAGCCGCTCGAGCGTCTCGTCCGCCACGCGAACGAGACCCGCGTCGTCGTGGTCGGCGGCGGGATTTCGGGCCTCGTGGCGGCGCGCGAGTGCGCAAAGGTGGGGCTGCGGGTGACGGTGCTCGAAGCCTCCGAGGCCTTCGGCGGCGTCGTGCGATCCGCCGAGGTGGGCGGGATCACCCTCGACGTGGGGGCCGAGAGCTACGCCACGCGCGGCGGTGTGGTCCGCGAACTCCTCGACGAACTCGGCCTGGGCGACGACGTCGTCGCGCCGAACCCGGCGGGTGCGTGGGTCGTGGGCGTCCCGGGCGTGGGCGCCGCGCCCCTGCCGAAAGGCGGGGTGCTCGGCATCCCGGACAATCCCTTCGCCCCCGACGTGCGTCGCATCATCGGCTGGTCGGGCGCGTGGCGCGCCTACGTCGACCGCGTGCGGCCGCCCCTGACGATCGGGCACGCGCTCAGCCTCGGCAAGCTGGTGCGCTCGCGCCTCGGTTCGCGGGTGCTCGACCGGCTCGTCGCCCCCGTCACCAGCGGGGTCTACTCCGCCCGGCCCGACGACATCGACGTCGAACTCGCCGCTCCGGGGCTCAACGCCGCCCTCACCCGCACCGGTTCGCTCACCGGGGCCGTCGCCGAGCTGCGCGCGCGTCGCGCCTCATCGCGACCGGCCGATGCGCCGGCATCCGATGTCCCCGTGGGCTCGGGCGCCGCGCGCACCCCGGCCCCCGGGGGCGCCGTCGAGGGCATCGCCGGGGGCATGTCGCGCCTCACCGACGCGCTCGTCGCCGGACTCCGCGAGGCGGGTGCCGAGCTGCGCACGGGGGTCGTGGCCGAGAGTCTGGGCCGCACCGACACCGGCTGGACCGTGTCGACCTCCGCCGACGAACAGCCCGTCGAGGCGCACGCCGTCATCGTCGCGCTGCCCGAGGGGCCGGCACGTCACCTGCTAGCGCCCGTGGTCCCGGGGCTCGAGGTCGGCGACCCGGTGGCGCCCGTCGTCGAGGTGGTGACTCTCGTCGTCCACGCCCCGGTCCTCGACCGTGCGCCGCGGGGGACGGGCGTGCTGACGGTACCCGGCAGTCATGTGGCGAAGGCCCTGACCCACTCGAGCGCCAAGTGGGACTGGGTTCGGGATGCCGCCGAGCCCGGCATCCACGTCGTCCGCGTCTCGTTCGGGGCACAGGGCGAGGAGCCGGCCACCGCGGCCTTGGACGACGACGCCGCGGCCGCGCTCGCCCTCTCGGATGCCGCACGGATGCTGGGCGTCGAGCTCTCGGCATCCGCTCTGCGCGCCGCCCATCGCTCGCGCTATGTGCAGTCGCAACCGGCCGCCACCATCGGGCGGGCCGCGGAGACCGCCGCCGCCCGTGGCGCGGTCCGTGCGGTCGCAGGGCTCGGGGCGACGGGGGCGTGGATCTCGGGCACGGGTCTCGCGCAGGTCGTCCCCGACGCGCGCGACGAGGCCGACCGGGTGCGCAGCGCGGTGCTGTGGCGCGGCTGATCCGCTCTTCTCGACCATGCGGGCCCGCCTGTCAAGGGCGGATGCCCGACGCGGCATACATGACTACTGTGAGACTCGACCAGCACTCGATCGAGCGTGAGGAGACCCCATGAGGGGCAAAGCAGCACTCGTCGTCGGACTCGTGGCGGGCTACGTGCTCGGAGCACGCGCGGGCCGCGAGCGGTACGAGCAGATCAAGGCTCAGGCCGAGAAGGTCTGGGACCGACCGGCCGTCCAGGGACAGGTCGAGAAGGTGAAGTCGTTCGGCGTCTCCGCCCTCAAGTCCGTTCCCGGTGTGGTGTGGAAGGGCGCGAAGTCCGTCACCAACGCCGCTTCGGGCTCGGGCACCGTGCAGGAACGGGCCGAGCGGGCCGGACGCGCCGCCAAGCAGTCCGCCGGCGAGGTCGCCGACGTCGTTGAGGACTCCGTCGACGACGCCAAGCAGGCCGAGAAGACGGCCACCGCGCGGGCGAAGGCCAAGAGCGGCACCGACTCGTCCGGGAGCTGAGGCATGACCACTCCGCGCGGATTCCGCGATCGCACCGACGACAGTCTGTTCACCCTGATCGGCGACATCCCCGAACTGGTGCGCAACCTCGTCGTCGCCGAGATCAACGGCGCCAAGGCGTGGGCGCAGCGCACCGCGAAAGACGCCGGGATCGGTGCCGGCTGGTTCGTCGGCGCGCTGATCGTGGTCTTCTGGGCCGTGCCGGTGTTCTTCGCCTTCGTCATCGCCGGACTCTCGTCGTGGTGGCCGGTGTGGCTGTCGGCCCTCGTCGTGTTCGGCGTGATGATCGTCATCACGGCGATCCTTGCCCTGCTCGGCTACCTCCGGTTCAAGAAGCTGTCGAATCGCGAGAACCCGGGCAAGGCCATCGCCGAAGACGTCCGCATCGTCAAGGAGGCCCGCGATGAGTATTGAGCGTCCCGTTCCCGTGCCGCGCACGGCGGTGCCCCTCGGCATCACCGACCCCGTCGAATCGGCCCGCGCCGAGCTCAAGGCGGCTCTGGCCGCCATCGAGGTCAAGGCGAACGTGCCGCGCCGTGCGAGCGATGCCGTGGACCGCACGATCCACGACGTCCGGGCCAAGGCCCAGCGCAATCCGGGGGCCGCTGCTGCGGCCGTCGCGGGCGTCGCGGTCGCGGTCGGCCTCGCCGTGTGGGGGCTCGTCAACGCGTACACGCGCTGAGAAATCGTGAAGCGGCCCGTCCCCTGGTGGGGCGGGCCGCTTCGTCGTCCCTGGTCAGACCCTTACGGCTCGTCGACGAACAGGCCCTTGAGCAGGTCCTCGAAGTACTCGGGGGTCACGGCGATCGGACCCGCGTACGCGTGGTCGAAGCCGGCGATGGCGTACAGCAGCAGTGCGACGAAGAGGGCGAGCATGCCCGACATGAGCAGGTGGACCCGCAGGTTCCTCACCTCGATGAGGCCGATGAGGACGGCGTTCAGCACGGCGCCGACCGACAGCACGATCCACAGCACGCTCGGCAGCGCCAGATGCGTCAGGGCGATGCGCTCCCGGCGGTTCTCCACGAGAGCGTGGAACTGGTCGAGGGACTGCTGCACGTAGAGGATCTCGGCGGGCGACGCGGGCTGCACGGCGCCGATCGCCTGCTGGATGGCGGTGATGTTGGCATCCGTCTCCTTCGGGATCTCCAGGCGGCGCTGCATCGGCCAGTCCAGGTCGATGACGTTGCGCGTGTACTGGCCGATCTGCTCCTGAACCTGGGTCGACTGAGGCTCGGGCAGCAGCGCCGCGGTGCGGTACAGCGCGGCCAGCGATGAGGACTCCTCGAGCACCACCCCGTCGACCTCGGTGAAATTGCCGTAGGCGGCCGCGGCGATGAGAGCGAGCGTCACGCCGTAGAAGACGCCGTACGCGCCCACCGCGTAGCTGAGGACGCGATCCCATTCCTCACCCTGCGGGGCGACGCGGAACACCCAGATGCGCAGGACGAGCAGGATGGCGCACGATCCGCCGACCACCAGCACGATGAACAGCGGCAATCCCACGGACATGGGCAGGTCGTACAGCCACATCGCGCACCCCTTCGCGAGGCATCCCCCGATGCCGTCGTCGCACAGTACCAATGCGCACGGCGTGGCCGCACCTGTGTTCCCCTCGCCGACGAGTCAACCGGTTTGGCCCGCCGCCGCGACGAGACGAGACTAGGAGTCATGTCCTCTGACAGCTCCTCCTCCGTGTACACGCTGTGGGCGGTGTTCCGCCGCGATCCCGAGAACCCGGTGACCGCCGCCGATGCCACCGAACTCGCCGACCTCGTCTCGCTCGTGGAGGCCGACGGCGTCACCGTCCGCGGCTTCTACGACGTCAGCGGTCTGCGCGCCGACGCCGACCTCATGGTCTGGCTGCACGGCGAGGACCCGCAGGCGCTCCAGCGCGACCTGCGGCGCCTGCGCCGCACCGAGCTGCTGAAGAACCTGCTGCCGACGTGGAACGCGATGGGCGTGCACCGCGACGCCGAATTCAACCGCTCGCACGTGCCCGGGTTCCTCCGCGGGATCGAGGCGCAGCAGTGGCTGTGCCTGTACCCGTTCGTGCGCAGCTACGAGTGGTACCTCCTGCCCGAGGAGGAGCGGCGCGAGATGCTCATCGAACACGGCAAGAAGGGCTCGGCCTACAAGGGCGTCATCGCCAACACGGTCGCCTCGTTCGCCCTGGGCGACTACGAGTGGCTGCTGCCGATGGAGGCCGACGTGCTCACCGATCTCGTCGACATGATGCGCGACCTGCGCTACACCGAGGCTCGCCGCCACGTGCGCGAAGAGGTGCCGTTCTACACGGGCCGACTCGTCACGCTCGACGAGATCCCCGAGATCCTCCAGTGAACGCGCCTCTGCGCCTGGGCACCCGCCGCAGCGCGCTGGCGATGGCGCAGTCGCAGATGGTCGCCGACGCGGTCGCCGCGGCATCCGGTCGTCCCGTCGAGCTCGTGCCGATCGTGTCGGAGGGCGACGTCAACCGCGCGTCCCTGTCGCAGCTCGGCGGGCGCGGTGTCTTCGCGAACGGCCTGCGCGAGGCGCTCGCCGCCGATCGGTGCGATTTCCTCGTGCACTCACTCAAAGACCTTCCGACGTTGCAGCCCGAGGGGCTCGTGATCGCCGCGACCCCGCCGAGGGAGGACGCGCGCGACGTCGTGGTGACGCGCGACGGGACGCCGTTGTCGGCGCTCGCGCCCGGAGCACGCGTGGGCACCGGTTCGCCGCGCCGCATCGCGCAGGCGCTGCGGCACAACCCTCGTCTCGACATCCACGACATCCGCGGCAACGTCGACTCGCGTCTCGCGCGCGTTCGCGACGGTGACCTGGATGCCGTCATCCTCGCGGCCGCGGGTATCTCGCGGCTCGGCGGCGACCTGGGTGGTCTGCAGGCCGAGTACCTGGGGCTCGCCGAATGGCCGACGGCGCCCGGACAGGGGTCGCTCGCGGTGGAGACCCGCTCCGACATCGACCCTGTGATCCTCGCCGCCCTCGCCCAGCTCGACGACGAGGACACCCGCGTCGCGATCACCGCGGAGCGCGTCGTGCTCTCGGCGCTCGACGCCGGGTGCAGCGCCCCCGTCGGCACGCACGCCGCGATCGCCGACGGCGATCTGCGTCTGCGCGCCGTGGTCTACGCGCTCGACGGAACGCAACGGATCGGCATCGACCGGACCGTGCGTCTCGCACCGGGGTATGGTGGGGAAACGGGCAGTGGCAATGGAGCGGATGCTGCCGACGACGGGGGGCCGATCGCGCGTGCGGCGCGAACGGGCCGAGAAGCCGCGCGTCGGTTGCTCGAACGTGGGGCGGCCGACTTGGTACCACGAGAGTCGACCACATGAATGAAGGCCACCGGCACACGCCGAACCCCTCGACGGGCAGCGTGCCCAAACCGCTCGCCGGTCGGCGCGTCCTCGTGCCGCGCGGCGGCCCGTGGGGCGACGGTGTCGCGGCGAGCCTGCGGCAGCTCGGGGCGGTGCCCGTCATCGCTCCGCTCATCAACTTCGCGCCCACCAACGATCAGGCGACGCTCGATCAGGCGCTCGCCGACCTCGCCGACGGGCGCTTCGACTGGCTGACCCTCACCAGCGCGACGACCGTCGATGTGCTCTACGCCTACAAGGCGGTCATCCCCGACGAGACGAAGGTCGCCGTCGTCGGCGAGACGACCGCTGCGGCCATGCAGGCCGTCGGCTACCACGTCGACCTCGTCCCGGAACGCGACAACTCGGCGCAGGGCATGGCCGAGCAGATGATCGCGATCGAAACCGAGCCGCGCAAGGTCCTCACCCTCCGCAGCGAGATCGCCAAGCCGGTGCTCACGCGCCTGCTCATCGAGGCCGGCCACGACGTGCGCAGCGTCGTCGCCTACCGCACGGTCGGTGTCCCGGTGGCCGACAAGATCGCGGCCGACGTGCAGTCGGGCCGCATCAACGCCATCCTCGTCACCAGCGGCTCGGTCGCCGAACAGGTGGTCGAGCAGTTCCCCGACATCCCGGCATCCACGGTCATCGCCGCGATCGGCCCGCGCACCGCGAAGGACGCCAAGCGCGCCGGGCTCAGCGTCGACGTCGTGGCCGAGACCCAGACCGTCGACTCCCTCATCGAAGCCGTCGCCCGCTTTCCCCTCAACACCGACGAATCGACCCCATGAGCTTCCCCGAGCACCGCCCGCGGCGCCTGCGCCGCACCCCCGCCGTCCGTCGTCTCGCCCGTGAGACGCACCTCGTCCCGTCGCAGCTCGTGCTGCCGATGTTCGTGCGCGAGGGCATCACCGAGCCGAGCCCGATCGGGTCGATGCCCGGGATCGTGCAGCACTCGATGGACTCGCTCCGTCGCGCCGCGGCCGAGGCCGCCGAGCAGCGCATCGGGGGCGTCATGCTCTTCGGCGTGCCCGAGGTGCGCGACGCCGTCGGCTCCGGGGCCGACGACCCGAACGGCATCCTGAACCGCGCCACCGAGGCCGTGGTGGCCGAGGTCGGCGACGCGGTGGTCGTGCAGACCGACCTGTGCCTCGACGAGTTCACCGATCACGGCCACTGCGGCGTGCTGCAGCCCGACGGGGCCGTCGACAACGACGCGACCCTCGAGCGCTACACGGCGATGGGGCTCGCCCAGGCGCGCGCGGGTTCGGCGATGCTGGGGCTGTCGGGCATGATGGACGGCCAGGTCGGCGCGGTGCGCGAGGCTCTGGATGCCGAGGGCTTCACCGACACGCTGATCCTGGCGTACTCGGCGAAGTACGCCGGTGCCTTCTACGGCCCCTTCCGTGAGGCCGTCGACTCGCAGCTGAAGGGTGATCGCCGGTCGTACCAACTCGATCCCGGCAACGGTCGCGAGGGTGTTCGTGAAGCGCTCCTCGACGTCGAGGAGGGCGCCGACGTCGTCATGGTCAAGCCGGCCCTGCCGTACCTCGACGTGCTCGCCGACGTGAAGGCCACGGTCGACGTTCCGGTCTGGGCGTACCAGGTGTCGGGTGAGTACGCGATGGTCGAGGCCGCCGCGGCGCACGGCTGGATCGACCGCCGCGGCGCGATCCTCGAGAGCCTGCTCGGCATCCGCCGCGCCGGCGCCGACGCGATCCTGACGTACTGGGCCCTCGAGGCCGCCCGCTGGCTCCGCGCGGAGCTCTGACCCGTCTCCTCTCACGTGTGAGGGGTCACTTTTCGTCGCCTGGAGGGCGCCGAAGCGACATTTTTCGACCCCTCACTCAGGGGGCCTCTAGGAGGATGGATTCATGACCGATCTCAACGACCAGTGGTTCGCTCGCGCCAAGGACGTCATCCCGGGCGGCGTGAACTCGCCCGTGCGTGCCTACGGCTCCGTGGGTGGCACGCCGCGGTTCGTACAGTCGGCCTCCGGCCCGCGGATCACGGATGCCGCGGGTCGCGAGTACGTCGACCTCGTCGCCTCGTGGGGTCCGGCCCTGCTCGGCCACGCGCACCCCGAGGTGGTCGGGGCGGTGCAGTCCGCGGCATCCCGAGGTCTGTCCTTCGGTGCGCCCACGGGAGCCGAGGTCGAGCTCGCCGATCTCGTCGCGCAGCGCGTGCAGGTCGGCGACCTGAAGCCGATCGAGAAGGTGCGGCTGGTCTCGACCGGCACCGAGGCGACGATGACGGCGATTCGTCTCGCGCGCGGCGTGACAGGTCGCGATCTGCTCATCAAGTTCGCCGGGCACTACCACGGTCACTCCGACGGGCTGCTGGCGGCGGCCGGTTCCGGTGTCGCCACGCTCGCGCTGCCCGGCTCGGCGGGCGTTCCCGCGCCGATCGCCGCGCAGACGCTCGTGCTGCCCTACAACGACCTCGACGCGGTGCGCGAGGTGTTCGAGGTGCACGGCGAGAACATCGCCGCGATCATCGTCGAGGCGGCATCCGCGAACATGGGCGTCGTCCCGCCGCTCCCCGGGTTCAATGCGGCGCTGGCCGACATCGCGCACAGCCACGGCGCGCTGCTGATCATGGACGAGGTGCTCACCGGGTTCCGCGTGCACCCCGCCGGGTTCTGGGGTCTGCAGGCGTCGCAGGGCGAGCGGTACCTGCCCGACATCCTCACGTACGGCAAGGTCATCGGCGGCGGCATGCCGCTGGCGGCCCTCGCCGGTCGCGCCGAGATCATGGACCACCTCGCGCCCCTCGGCCCCGTGTATCAGGCCGGAACGCTGTCGGGGAACCCGCTGTCGGTGGCCGCCGGTCTCGCGACGCTGCGGCTCGCGACCCCCGAGGTCTATGCGGCGGTCGATGCCGCGGCCACGCAGGTGTCGGAGGCGCTGGACGCTGCGCTGACGGCCGAGGGCGTCGTGCACGCCGTGCCGCGCGCGGGTTCGCTGTTCGGTGTCGCGTTCCTGGCCGAGGTTCCGCGCGACTACGCCACCGCGCTGACGCAGCAGTCGTACCGGTACGCCCCGTTCTTCCACGCGATGCTGGATGCCGGTGTCTCGCTGCCCCCGAGCGTGTTCGAGGCGTGGTTCCTCACCGCCGCCCACGACGACGTCGCCCTCGACCGCGTGCTCGAGGCGCTGCCGGTCGCGGCGAAGGCGGCCGCGGAGGCGCTGGATCCGACGCTGCTCGCGCAGTAGACGTCATCCCCGGGAGGGACGCGTTTCATCTGCAGCGATGATGCGCGCGGCTCGCCCGGTCACGAGGCATGGATTCATGCTCCCCGAATCGCGCGGTGTTCCCGTCGCGCCGTTCGCATCACTCCTCGTCGAGAAAGAAGAGAGGCTCGACGAATTTCCCGCGCGTGGTGACGGGCGCGTCCGGAGAATCCAAACCACTCTGAAGCATTCGCTGCACCTGGTCGACGAGCGCATCGAGCGTCGGGGGAAGCGCCGCGGACGGATCCTGCTCGGCGAGTTGTTCGATGATCACCACCGGCCGACCATCCGGGAGGGAGGTTCGGGCAACCTCGAGGAGGACGGCCTCGGGCGGGAGGACGACCTCCTGCTCAGTGGGGTGGGCCGAGAACTGTGTGATATCGCGCCCGGTGCGGCTGACGATCGCCGCGACGGCAGGTGTCGAGAAGTTCTCCGTCGCGATTCGGGGATCTCTGCTCGTGGCAGTGACACCCCGCGTCCACCGGGCCGGTGCCAATCGAGGGATGGACGGGAGCCCGTGGAACACGATGCCCGAGTAGGGAGGGAGGCGTTCCAGCGCACGGAGAAAAGCGAGGGCCGAGTCAGCTGGGTGAGACATTCTCATCCTCCCCCTCTCCGTCCTGGCTGAGATGGTAGGGGATCCCCGGCGCTGGTGCGGGACGAACTGTGCGAATTCCAGGAAGCATGCTTTCTGCCTTTTCCGGAACTTCCGGCCTCGTGTTGAATTCGCCAGCTTGCTGACGGCGGACTAGTTCGCGGATCCTTGCGATGGACTGTTGTCGCTCTTCCGGAGATAGACCCGATGGGATCTCGCCACCTTCGCTCATGGGACTTCCTTCATATCAATGTATATGTTCCCGCCCTGTTCGTACCAGTTGAGTACATGGAACCGGGATAACGGTTTCAACTATCGCCGATTCGAGCTCAGGGCCCTCGTCGGGATGCGCTTCACGTGCGGCTGTTATGTCGTCTTGGGGAGTGAGCGACCGGTCTTCGCCGATAAAACGCACGATGGCGTCGCTAAGGACGGAGTCATCGATGAAAGACATGCATAACTTCCTATCTGACGGCGTCCTTCGTCCCCGGGTCCAGAAGCCCTGCACCGCGGAAAGGGACCGAATTCGGCTCGGAGAATGTCGCGGAGTCCTTCGAAGGTGAGGTCCTTCATGCTCGAGTCTCGACTTTCGTGCGGTTCGCTGCGGGCCAGCTCTGTGTCCGACCCCCGGCGAGGGCGGTGCGTTCTAGAATGGCGAGGTCTTCGGGACCACGGTCGGCCAACGCCACGCCAGAGCGTCTATGGCGTCTGCCGAGAGGCGCGGCATGATGGCCGCCAGTTTGATGCGAACACGCTCGAGAAGCCCGTCGTCCGCGGGCGCGACCTCGTGGAAAGCGATGGACGCCGAACCACGAATGAATGCGGTCAGCACGGGGGTGAGGTCGGAGGCATCATCACCGAATCGGGCAACCGCGGCTCCCAGATCATCGCTTGGTTCCGGTGAGACACCCCAGCCGGTGTAGAGCACGACCGCTTCGCTCAGCTCCGCGTCGTCGACGGCGGGTGAGCTTGCAACACCGTGTCCGGGAAAGCTCGCTTGGGCGTCACGAACGGTGACGGGGTTGCGGAACCGGCTGTTCCCGGTCCACCACGTCTGGCAGTAGTCGCAGCGGTACAGGAAGTCGTCGGGCGATGTTGTGAGCACGAGTTTCGGTTGCTGCTCGCGCATCGCGAGGTCGAGGCACGCCGGACATCCGAGGTCTATCGACGGCATCAGGGAGCCGTCACGCCAGTTCGGTTTGGAACTTCGCAATCCCCGCCGGCTCGATGTCGAATCGGAGGTTCGAACCGGGGTTGACGACGCGGCCCTGCGTCGCCGGGGATTGCAGCAGCAGCTGGCTCCCCGACATGGCGACGATGAACGGCGCGAGGTGGGTGACGCGCTCGGCCACCTGAGGGGATGTGAAGACGGCCATCATCGAGTGGTCGTCTTTCGGGAACAGCACGGGCTGGAAGTCCTTGAACGTCTCTCCCGGGTCCGCCCCGCTCGGAACGTAGAGCGTGCTCGCCGCGAACGTCCAGAGCACCGACTGCATGGTGAGCTGGCTCGATCGTGCTCGGGCGATCGCTGTCTCGAGCACTGAGGCCATCAGAAGTCTCCTCGATCCGCTGGGTGGCTTAGACGACACGAGAGGGAGTCGATACGCGAGCGCCTCTCGCGTCGATTCCAGCGCCTCCGTCAGAGTCCCAAAGTGCGCCGCAACTCTTCGTCGAAGTCGCGAGTGGTGCGTTCGGATTCTGCCTTCTCTTCCGGAGTCAGGTGAACCCCTGGACGGTGATTCTTTCGCACCTGGTCGAGGATGAAAGCGCACGCCTCGGATTCGGAGGGGAATCGCGCGAGTTCGGACCCGCCAATCGGCGAGCGATGGGCCGTTCCGGCAGCGTGTCAGTCCGCTGCGGGGCCCCCTGCTCTAGCGCCACGTCCAACTGAGGAGGTCCCGCAGTGCGCGGGTGCCAGCGTCACCAATATCCGGATGAGTGGCCGCAATCTCGCGGGCCTTCCTGTCAGCCCACGGCATGAGATCCGCTGCATCGGCGTCAGGACGGATCGCGTCCAACTCGGCAATGACTGCTTCCACTTCGCCTCTCGCCGCCGAGTCGGCAATGGCCCCAGGATGCTTGCCCGGGATCGAGGATCCCGGCTTCCAGATGTACGCAACCAGCGCGTCGTCCAGGCTCGTCATGACTACCTCTCGAAGATCGTGCGCGTTGCGCCGGTACTGGGATCGATGGCTACGATCCGGGTTACGTCGGGATTGGACTGAAGCGCGCCGAGTTCGCGAGTTTCCCAGATGTTGCCTGGGCGCATACTCGAGCCCAGGACGACGTGCACCTCGCCGCTTGCTGCATCTGCGTACCTGCGAGAGATCTCGCCCCAAGCCTCCTCCGCGCCCGGCTCGCCCCACTTCGGCATGGCGATGCCGTTGTCAGCAAGGTACATCTCGAGTGTCGTTGCCTCGTGTTGTCGAGCAAGGCCCGCAGCAATTCCGCTGCTGCCGTAGGTTCCGGTACCTGCTTCCGTCGCGATGTCGGTCCGTCCCGACCAGAAGACGTGACCATCGCGTGGGATGTCGAACACGACATCGGATGGGTTGACAGGGCCCACTGGCGGCTCCGGGGTTTCGGTATCGAGAACGGATCGGATATCGACGTTCCCATTCTCGTCGCCCCACTTGGGGCGAGGTGTGCGAGGTGCCGAAGCATGGGGTTGAGGAGCAGAGCCCTTTCCCAGCACCTCTGAGAACTTTTTGGCCCCTTGGCTCATCAGCGCCCGAAGCTCACTCAGGAGATCCCCGAGCTTGCCGCACGAGCGCAGCAGGCCGGTGAGCTTGCTGCTGATCTTGGCGGTCCAGCTGGCGACGCGCGAGGAGACCTGCGCGACGATCCACGGGGTCGCGATACCGACGGTGACGACGGCCTGCGTCGCCCAGGAGATCGCCGAGCCGACGAGCTGCGAGAGGATGTCGCGGACGAGGTCGTGAACGACCTGCACGATCGTCGAGGCGATCTGCAGCCCGGTGGCCATCGCCCCGGCCCATTGACCGGAGGCGCGGATGTGGGCGGCGGCGTCGGTCTGGAAGCGGCGGTAGGCCTCGATGGCTTCTCCGGCCATGTCGTCGAGGTCGGTGACGACACGGTCGAGGTAGTCGGCGGTGCTGTCGAGTTGTTTCTGGACATTGGTCCAGGTCTGTGAGAACCCGGCGACCGCGCCGGCATCACCGGTCAGGTCGTTGAACCAGCCTTTGATGGGCTCGAAGTGGTCGATGAGCCAGCCGAGGCCGGCGGCGATGAGCGAACCCAGCGGGTCCATGACGGCGGCGACGGTATCGGCGGCGGTGCCGAAGGCGGCGAGGCCGCCCTCGACCCAGTTACCGGATTCGATGGCGTGCGCGAGCTGTGTTCCGGAGTCGAGGAGCCCCGCACCGCTGAACGGCGTCGCCGTGTCGACGGGACCGGCGATGAGCGCGTTGCTCACAGGCCCGCCTCCAAAGCGCGCACGGTCTCCATCACTTTCTGCTCGTAGGCGTCCATGTCGCTGCCGACACCGACGATCTCGGTCGCGGAGCGGCGCACCATGTCTTCGGCGGCACCGATCAGCGCGCGGGCGGCATCGGCCGCCATCGTCGCGGGAGGCACCAGGAACGAACAGAGAACGCCGAACGCCTCGGCATTCAGGCCCCCGGAGGACCCGGCGTCACGGGCGACGGAGATGTCGGATGCCACGGCGCTCAGTCGCGAGGCGTGCGACCCGATGAGTTCGGAATCGACGGCGATGCGGTCGGCCATGCGCGTCAGACCCGGAAGCCCATGGGCTGGGACGGCGGCTCGCGATCCAGCTCGCTTGCGAGGTGCCCGACGATGGGGGAGTCGGCGCCGAACGCGGCCCGCGTGATCTCCAGAGCCTGTTCGCCGGCCAGCACCTGAGCGCGCCCCGCTGTCTCCACGATCAACCGTTCCAATGCATCCGTACGCAACTCGTACGCCGCATCCGCGAGGCGGATACCGGCCAGACGCCCCGCCGCATCGACGGTCACCGTCACCTCGCGCCGCGGAGAAGTCGCCGACGCGCGGACGGCGTCGATATCCGCCTGCACCTGCTGCGCCTGGACTGCCCGCACCTGGGCTTCGGCCACCTGCTGTTCGATGCGGGCGATCGCCGCCTCGGCTTCACGAGAGGAGAAGAGGTCTGTCACTCGGGTGATGGTAGTCCCGCTCACCTCCCTCGGACGGGAAGATGTGAACATTCTCACGTTCCCGCACCGGGTGAAAGACTGAACCAATGCTTCCTCCCCAGCCCCGTGTCGTCGTGCTCGCCGGTGGAGTCGGGGGGTCGAAGTTCACGCTCGGCGTCCGCGCCGCCCTCGGCCGTATGGGTGCTCCCGAGGCCACGGTGATCGTCAACACGGGCGACGACCTGTGGCTCTCCGGGGTCCGTCTGCAGCCCGACGTCGACTCGATCACGTACGCCCTCGCCGGGGTGAACGACACCGAGCGCGGATGGGGCCGAGCGGACGACACCGAGCGCGTCAACGAGGAGCTCCAGGCGTGGGGCGCCGGCTGGCCGTGGTTCACGCTCGGCGACCTCGACCTCGGGACCCACCTCGCCCGCACCGGCTGGCTGCGGGAGGGGCTCACCCCGACCCAGGTGCTCGCGCGCATGGCGGAGCGGTGGCCGCTCGGCATCCGGATGTTGCCCATGACCGACAGCGAGGTCGACACGCACGTGCTGCTCGAGGACGGCGGGCGCCTGCACTTCCAGGAGTGGTGGACGCGCCACCGGGCGAAGCTCACCCCGCGCGCCTTCGAGAGCCCCGGGATCACGGATGCCGTGCCCGCCCCGGGAGTCGCGGAGGCCATCGCGGGGGCCGACGTCGTGCTCATCGCGCCGTCGAACCCCGTCGTGTCGATCGGTCCGATCCTGTCGGTTCCGGGGATTCGGGATGCCGTCCGGCACACGTCCGCGAAGGTGGTCGGCGTCTCGCCGATCATCGGCGGGCGGGTCGTGCGCGGCATGGCGGATGTCTGCCTCACCGCGATCGGCGTGGAGACCTCCGCGTCCGCCGTTGCACGGCACTACGGCGCCCGCTCGGCCGGCGGAGTGCTCGACGCGTGGCTCCTCGCGGAGGAGGACGAGAGCGCGGCCCCCGAGGTGGAGGCTGCGGGGATCCGAGCCGTCGTGGCACCGCTGTGGATGCGAGACGAGGAGACGTCGGCCGCGATCGCCGAGGCGGCGGTGAGCGCCTGAGCTCCGCCCCGGTCGCGAGCCCTCAAAGGACTCGGATCGAGGCAACAGATTCGGACGAATCTCGCCGTCGCACCCGAATCCGGTGCGTGGATCCGAATCTGTTGCGCAGGCCGCGCGTGGACGCCGCACGAAGCTCAGGCCGCGGTAGCCGCCAGCACCGCCGAGGTCCGCGGGCCCACGCCGAGGGTGACGGCCTCGGAGAGCTGGGCGGCGGTGTCGACGTCGCGATGCAGGGTCGAGTCGCGCGCGACGGCGAGGTCGGTGCAGCCCAGCAGGCGGTGGCGGGCCGCGGAGTCGGGGCCGAAGGCCGAGACCCACACGGCTCCGGCGCGGGCGGTGACGAGGGTGGAGCCGGTGGTCTCGGCATCCGGGACCAGACCCCGCTCGACGGATGCCGCGAGCTCGAGCGCGGCGTCGAGATCGGCGGGCCGGAGAGCCGGGACATCGCCGAGCAGGGCGGCGCGGGGGCAGCCGACCCCCGCCGCGGCCGCACCGAGCGCGATGGCGGCGTCGAGCCCGCGGGTGTCGCCCTCGGGCACGACCTCGACGGTGCGCGAGCGGCGGAACTCGGCGCGGACGCCTTCGTCGTCGGTGACGACGATCACGCGGGACACGAGGTCGGCGGCCGCCGCCGCGGCGACGGTGTCGAGCGCGATGGCGCGCGCGAGGGCCTCGCGGTCGGTGCCGACGTCGGTGAGACGCGTCTTGCCGACCGCGGCGGGCTTCACCGGCACGATGATCGTCCAGCCGGAGGTGTCAGGGGTGCTCATCGGTTCCATTGTGTGCCGGACCGCGGACATTTCCCGCGGGGGGTAGCGCCCGGCGACGAAACGTGCGCCGGGTGCGCCGCTTCTCCGGAGCGCGGCACCGGCGTCGGGCTGATCGCCGCTCGGCCGGAACGTGCCCCCACCCCTGGGGTCAACCGAAGCGCTTGCGCAGGCGCGGGAGGATCTCCTCGCCGTACATGCGCAGGAACTCCTCCTGGTCGTGGCCCGGGTCGTGGAACACGAGGTGGCGGAAGCCCAGGTCGACATACTGCGCGATGCGCTCGACGTGCTCGTCGGGGTCGGTCGAGACGATGAATCGGGAGGCCGCCCGCTCGATCGGCAGTTCGTTCGCGAGGCGCTGCATCTCGATCGGGTCGTGGACGCTCATCTTCTCTTCGGAGGTGAGGGCGAGCGGTGCCCAGAAGCGGGTCTTCTCCATCGCGGTGTCGTGGTCGGGGTGGTACGACACCTTCACCTCCATGAGCGTGTCGACGTCGTCGCGGGTGCGGCCGGCCTTGGAGAGTCCGTCGTCGAGGGCGGGGAGGAGCTTGTCGGTGTAGAGCTCGCGGTCCTTGCCGCTGGTGGTGATGTAGCCCTCGGCGATGCGGCCGGCCAGGCGCGTCGCGGCCGGTCCGGAGGCGCCGATGTAGATCGGGACCTTGTGCTCGGGGCGGTCGTAGATCGTGGCATCCTTCACCGAGTAGTAGGTGCCCTCGTAGGTGACCCGCTCGCCGGCCCAGAGTTCGTTGATGATCGTGATCGCCTCTTTGAGGCGCTGGAAACGTTCGGGCGGCTCGGGCCACTCGAGGCCGAGGGTCACCTCGTTGAGCGCCTCACCCGTGCCGACGCCCAGCACCACGCGACCGGGGTACATCACGCCGAGGGTCGCGAAGACCTGCGCGATGACGCCCGGGTGGTAGCGGAAGGTCGGGGTGAGCACGCTCGTGCCGATGATGACGCGCTGGGTGCGCGCGCCGAGGGCGCCGAGCCAGGGGAGGGCGTTAGGAGCGTGGCCACCGTCGTGCATCCATGGCTGCAGGTGGTCCGAGAGGAAGACCGAGTCGAAGCCCATCTCCTCGGCGAGCACGCCGAAGTCGAGGAGCTCGTTCGGCCCGAACTGCTCGCTCGAGGCCTTGTATCCGAATCTCAGCGGAACGCTCATGCACTGTCTCCTTGGGGGATCAGCCGCGCACGGGGCTGTGCGCGGGTTCGAATTCCGAGCCGTCGGTGCCGGCCAGCCGCTCGCGGAAGGACTGCACGGTGCCGGGCCACAACAGCGTCAGCCGCCCCGACCGTTCGTCGACGTACCAGTTGCGGCATCCGCCGGTCAGCCAGGGGGTGGATGCCGCGGCGGCAGCGATCTCGTCGGTGTACGCCGCCTCGGCCTCGGGGCGCACGCGCAGCGTCCGGTCGGGGCGGCGGTCGCGCTCGGCCAGGGCGCGCACGACGTATGCCGACTGCTCCTCGGCCATCAGCACGGCTGAGTTGTGCCCGAGGCTGGCATTGGGGCCGTTGAGGACGAAGAGGTTCGGGAAGCCCGCGACGACGGTCGAGCCGAACGAGGTCATCCCCTCCGACCAGTGCTTGGCGAGAGTGCTCTCGTCACCCCGGACGAGGTCGGCGTAGGGCTGCTGGGCGGCGGCGAACCCGGTCGCGAGCACGAGCACGTCGGCCTCGAACGTCGCACCGCTCGCGGCGGTGAGCGTCGAACCGTCGACGCGGGAGAGCGCGGTCGGCTCGAGGTTCACGGCATCGGAGGCGACCGCGGGGTAGAACGCGTCCGAGAGCAGCACGCGCTTGCAGCCGAAGGCGTAATCGGGGGTGAGCGCGGCGCGCAGCGCAGGGTCGGCCACCTGAGCGCGCAGGTGGCTCAGGGCGATCTCCCGGGCGGCGGTGGATGCCGCGGCATCACCCGAGCGCGACGCGAAGCGCTCCTCGCCCTCGGCGTACAGCTGCGCGCGCAGGCGGGCCATCTCGCCGGGGTGGGTGGACAGGTGCTCGCGCTCGGCGGGGGAGATGTCGGTCCCGCCGCGCGGGACGATCCACGCGGGCGTGCGCTGGAACAGGGTGACGTGCGCCGCGGTGCGAGCGAGCTCGGGGACGAGCTGCACCGCGCTCGCGCCGGTACCGACCACCGCGACCCGCTTACCGGCGAGGTCGACGTCGTGGTCCCAGCGGGCCGAGTGGAACAGCGGACCGGGGAAGGACTCGAGTCCGGCGATGGCGGGGACGTTCGGCTCGGTCAGCCGACCGCACGCGAGCACGAGGGAGCGGGCGACGAGCGGCTCGGCGCCGGTGTCGATGCGCCACACCGCGTCGTCGGCATCCCATCGCGCTCCGAGCATCGGGGTGCGCAGCCGCAGTCGATCGCCCAGGGACTCGCGCGCGGCGACGCGGCGCAGGTACGCCTGGATCTCGCCGCCCGGGGCGAAGGTGCGCGACCACTCCGCGTTCGGGTGGGCGGCGAGGCTGTACAGGTGCGCGGGCACGTCGCACGCGACGCCCGGGTAGGTGTTGTCGCGCCACGTGCCGCCGACATCGCCGCCGCGCTCGAGGACGACGACGTCATCGCGACCGGCCCGGCGCAGGGCCCCGACCATCGCGAGGCCCGCGAAACCGGCCCCGACCACGACGGTGTCGATGATCCTCATACGCGGGCGTCGCCTGTCGACCGGGACGCGACCCGGTAGTCGGTCGTCCGCAGGCGGAAGGGGCGCATGAGGCTGCGCGCAAGGCGTTCGGCGGCGGGGACGGGCAGCTCGAGCCCCTGCTCGATGCCGGTGTCGGGCAGGACGCGTCCGTCGTAGAGCGTGCCGCCCAGGTCGTCACCGCCCGAGCGCAGCAGCACGGCCGTCGTCTCGCGTCCGACGCGGGTCCACGGGATCTGCACGTGCGAGATGCTGCCCGACAGCGCGAGGCGCGAGACAGCGACCATCGCGCGGTGTTCATCGAGAGGGCTGCGTCCGTCGACCAGCGCGACGTCGCCGCCGGGCAGCGGGATCGGCACGAACTCGGCGAACCCGCCCGTCTCGGCCTGGATCTCGCGCAAGCGGCGCAGGTGCGCGATGCGCTCCTCGGCGGTCTCGACGTGCCCGTAGAAGAGCACCGACGTCGAACGGAACCCCGCGCGGTGAGCGACGGTGATGCCCTCGACCCACCGGTCGATCTCGAGGTCGCCGGGGGCGACGAGGGCGCGTACGCGCTCGCTGAGGATCTTCACGCCCGTTCCCGGGACGGTGTCGACGCCGGCGTCGCGCATCGCGGCGAGGGCGCCCTCGAGACCGAGGCCCCCGCGATCGGCGAGGTCGCGGACGTCGGCCGGCCGGTACGCGTGCACGTGGATGCCGGGAGCCCCCCGCTTCACCGCTCGCACGAGGTCGAGATAGGCCGAGGGGTCTTCCGTCGGCAGGAGAGAGCCCTGGATGCAGATCTCGGTCGCGCCCAGGTCGGCGGCGTCGGCGGCGATCGTGACCGCGTCGTCGAGGTCGAATTCGCCCGCGCCCGTGCGACCGCCGCGACGGAACCCCGTCGAGGTGAGGTTGCGGTTCCGCACCAGCGTGACGGGTTCGCCGACGGTGTACCGGCGGGCGTCGTCGGCGGCCGCGGCGAGGTCGTCGAGCTCGCCGCCGGTCGCCCGCAGGAGCCGGACCCAGTCGTCGTCGTCGAGGTCGAGGGGCGTGGATGCCGCCCGCTCGGCGAGCCGCTTCACGCCGGGGTCGCCCCCGCCAGGGGAGGAGAGAACGTGAACGGAGGACGCTTCTGCGTCGGCGGATCCTCCCTCCGCAGATTCTCCTCCCGGCTCCGGCGTCGGGGCGACCCGGCCCCGCGGGATCACGTCGGCCGCGAGCCCCGTGGCATCCGCCAACGCCCGAACCGGGGCGTGCAGCGCCGGGTCGATCCAGCGGTCGGCGGCGGCGACGTATTCGGGGTGCGCGGTCAGGCGCTCGCGCAACACGTAGCCCGAGGCCGCGGTCTGCGCGGCGAGGTCGTCGATCTGCGGCCAGGGACGTTCGGGGTTGACGTGGTCGGCGGTGAGGGGAGAGACCCCGCCCCAGTCGTCGATGCCCGCCTCGATCAGCAGGCCGAGCTCGCGCGGGTCGGAGAGGTTCGGCGGGACCTGGATGCGCATGTCGCTGCCGAACACGAGACGCGCGACGGCGACCGTCGCCAGATACTCGTGCATATCGGCATCCGGAGCGCCCTGCATGGCCGTGCGGGGCTTCGCGCGGAAGTTCTGCACGATCACCTCTTGCACGTGACCGTGCCGGTCGTCGCTGTCGCGCAGGGCGACGAGCGATTCGGCGCGGTCGCGCACGGTCTCGCCGATGCCGACGAGGATGCCGGTCGTGAACGGGATGCCGGCGGCCCCGGCGTCATCGATGACGCTCAGGCGCAGCGCGGGGTCTTTGTCGGGCGAGCCGAAGTGCACCTGCCCGGGCTCCTCGTACAGGCGTCGCGAAGTGGTCTCGAGCATCATGCCCATCGACGGCGACACCGGCCGTAGCGCGGCGAGCTCGTCGGGGTGCATCACGCCGGGGTTGGCGTGCACGAGCATGCCGGTCTCGGCGGTGATGAGCCGGGCGACGTGGGCGACGTAGTCGATGGTGGAGGCGAAGCCGTGCTCGTCGAGCCAGGCGCGCGCCTCGGGCCAGCGCTCTTCGGGGCGGTCGCCGAGGGTGAGCAGGGCCTCTTTGCACCCCAGCGCCTGCCCCTGTCGCACGACGGCGAGCACCTGCTCGGGGCTCATGTACGCCGGCTTGCGCAGCAGGGCGAGCTGACCGGGGGTGTCGACGAAGATGCAGTAGTGGCATCGGTCGCGGCAGAGCGTCGTGAGCGGAACGAACACCTTGCGCGAGTACGTGATGACCCGGGGGCGCCCGGCCCGGTCGAGGCCCTCGTCACGGAGCGCGGAGGCGACGCGGAACAGCGCCGGCAACGGGGCCGCCAGCAGCGCTTCGGTCTCGTCGACGTCGGGGCGATACCCCACCGAGATCGCCGCCAGCAGATCGTCGATCGACACGCCTCGGGCCGGTGCGACTCGCGGCGCAACGCTGCCCGTGCTCATCCATCCAGGCTATCCCCCGGCTCCGACATCCGGGCCGCGGGCGCGTGCGCCGATCGTTGCGTTCCTGTGAGGTGAGGGGCCGCTGCGAGACGGCGGACGCTGGCAGGATGGAGGACATGGTGACCCTGCTGCTCGATTCGACGCAGCTCGAGGTCGTGCTCTCGCCGACCGAGCGTGCGCTGTCCTTCCGCAAGAGCAACATCGTCGTCCCGCGCGAGCACATCGAACGCGTACAGCTCACCGACGACGCGTGGACGTGGATCCGCGGCGTGCCCAACCCCGGCGTCAACCTGCCGGTCGCAGTGGGTGCCGGCACATGGAAGTCGGCCGGTGGCAACGACTTCGTCGTCATCCGCGGGCGCAAGCCGAGCGTCGTCATCGATCTCACGGGGCACCAGGAGTTCGAGCGCCTCGTGCTGACGACGAAGCACGGTGTGGCGCTGCTGAAGGCGTTGCGGTTGGACGTGGCATCCGAGCCGGAGAACGTCGCCGACATCGTCGCCTGAGCGGCAGGGACGGCTCAGCCCGTGAACTGCACCACCGTGTCCCACGCGAGTTTCACGATGAGCAGCGACAGCGTCACGAGGAACACGACGCGCACGAACCCGCTGCCGCGGCGCGTGGCCATGTGCGCGCCGATGAACCCGCCCGTGATGTTGAGCGCGGCCATCGCCAAGCCGAGCACCAGGATGATCTCGCCGTGCACGCCGTAGACGGCGAGGGCGGCGAGGTTGGTCGTGAGGTTGGCGATCTTGGCGTTGACGCTCGCCTGCAGGAAGCCGTAGCCCAGCACGCCCACGATGAGGATGACGAAGAACGAGCCGGTGCCCGGACCCAGGATGCCGTCGTAGAAGCCGACCAGCAGACCGATCGCGCCCGCACGCCAGGCGATGGCCGCGGGGCGGTCGTGGCGGGGTTCGTGGTGGAGACCCATCTTGGGCTTGAGCAGGGTGTACAGGCCCACGGCGACCACCGCGACGAGCACGACGGGGGTCAGCACCTCGCGGGGGACGAAGCGGGAGAGCGCGGCGCCGACCGCCGAGCCGGCGAACGCGCCGACGACGAGCGGGGCGAGCAGGATGAGCTGCACCTTGATCTTGCGCAGGTACACCCAGCTCGCGGAGAGCGTGCCGAAGAACGACGACAGCTTGTTGGTGCCGAGGATGAACGGCGTCGCCACGTCTTTCGGAACGGCGATGACGAGGGCGGGCAGCTGGATGAGGCCGCCGCCGCCGACCACCGCGTCGACCCAGCCGGCGACGCCCGCGGCCACGAGGAGCAGGACCAGGGCTCCGACGGATACGGGGAGCCAGTCGGCGATCACCGGTCCATCGAGCACGGTTGATTCTCGCCGGTCGCCGCGGCGGCACCAAATGCGGTGCGCGTCACGGCCCGCCCGTGCGGGTCAGTCGACGTCGCGGCGCCAGGTGGTGAACAGGCCGATGACCAGGAAGACCACGGCGTAACCGAGCAGGACCAGGCCGCCCGCCCACCACTCGAGCTCTGCGCCCGCGCCGGTACCCATCGCGCCGAAGATGGTCTGGCCGACGAGCGCGTCGCTCGCGGCGCTCGGGAACCACTTCACGACATGGCCGAAGCCCTCGACGATGCCCCCGATCGTGCGCACGATCGGTTCGACGAAGAGGGTGACGGCCAGCACCATGACGATCGCGGCGACCTGATTGCGCACCACCGTCCCGACGCCGATCCCGACCAGCGCCCACAGCGCGAAGGCGACGAGCATGCGACCGACGAGCGTCCACGTGTCGGCGGAGCCGAGGGCGGGGTCGATGTCGAAGATCGAGAGCACCCCGGCGCCGGCGGCCACCGCGGCGGCGGAGCCGAGGATGCCGTACAGCACGCCGACCAGGATGCCGACGGCGAACTTGCCGACAAGCACCACGCCGCGGCGCGGGGTGGCGAGCAGGGTCGGGGTGAGTGTCTTGTGGCGGAACTCGGTCGTGACCATGAGCGTGCCGATGAGCAGCGGGAAGACGTAGCCCACCGCCGTCGCCGAGCTGTAGACGAGGGCGGGTACGCCGTCGGTGGACACGGCGGGTCCGTTCGCTCCGGTGAGGCGTCCGGATGCCACGCCGCCGAACACGAACGCGAGGGCACCGGCGGTGAAGGCGACATAGACCACGAGCACGATGCCGAGCACCCACCAGCCGGCGGTGCTGAACTGCTTCGTGTACTCCGAGCGCGTGGCGGCCAGAAGGGTCATCGCTGCGTCCCTTCTTCGGTCGTGTCGCCCTCGGAGCGCCCGTCCGAGGCGGTCGGGACGATGTCGATGACGCCCGTCGACGCGACGGCGTACGACGGGCGAGGGGCGGTGTCGTCGCGGGGTGTCGCCGCGGGGCGCGCGGCGCGCGCCGGCGCCACGACGGCGACGAGGGCGGTGGACGGACGCGGCTCGTCGGCGATGGCGGGCTCGGCGGGCTCGACGGGCGTCGGGGCGGGCGGGTCGGCGGGCGGGACCTCCGGCGCCGGGGGCTCGGCATCCGGTACCGGGGCGCCGCCCGCGCTGGCGTGCACGCGCACCCCGCTGACCAGCTCGAGGAAGATGTCCTCGAGGGTCGCGCCCTTGCTCTGCAGGTTCGAGAGGGCCACGCCGGCTCCCGCGGCGAGCGCGCCGATCTCGATCGGCTCGTGGTGGCGGATCGTGAACCCGTTGCGCAGCAGTTGATGGGCGATTCCGTTCGCATCGAGCAGCTGTGCGAGCGCGGCGCGGTCGGGGGAGTCGACGACGGTGGCGAACTCGTCGGGATCGGCGAGGTCCTCGATGCCGCCCTGGAAGACGAGGCGCCCGCGAGAGATGATCAGCAGCGCGTCGACCGTCTGCTGCACCTCGGCGAGCAGGTGCGAGGAGATGAGCACGGTGCGCCCCTCTTCGGCGAGGTGGCGCAGGAGCGAACGCATCCAGCGGATGCCCTCGGGGTCGAGGCCGTTGGAGGGCTCGTCGAGCACCAGCACGCCCGGGTCGCCCAGTAGGGCCGTCGCGAGGCCCAGGCGCTGGCGCATGCCGAGCGAGAAGCCGCCGACGCGGCGTCCGGCGACGTCGGCGAGGCCCACGAGTCCGAGCACGTGGTCGATGCGAGAGATGGGCAGGTTCGCGGCGCGCGCGTAGACCTTGAGATGGTTGGCCGCGGAGCGGCCGGGGTGGAAGCTCGAGGCCTCGAGCGCGGCGCCCACGGTCTGCAGCGGGGAGGAGAGGTCGTGGTAGCGCTTGCCGCCGATCGTCGCCGCACCCGAGGTGGGCCGCACAAGTCCCAGAAGCATGCGCAGCGACGTCGTCTTGCCGGCGCCGTTGGGTCCGAGGAAGCCCGTGACCTGTCCGGGCTCGATGCGCGCGGTCAGATCGTCGACCGCCGAGACCGCCCCGAAGCGTTTGGTGAGCCCGACGAGTTCGAGCACCTGTCCGTCGGGCATGCGGCACCTCTCGTTCGGCGGGCGTTCTCCCCATCTTCCCCGATCCGCGGCCGAAAACACATCTCGGGGCGTGTGTAACGTGGCACCGTGCACGCACAGCGAATCGATGACGACAGCGTCCTCGTCGGGGGTCGGCGCGGCCTCGGACATCTCACGCTGAACCGGCCGCGGGCGATCAACGCGCTCGACCTCGGCATGATCCGTGCCCTGCATCTCACCCTCGACCGGTGGGAGCACGACACCGACGTCGACGTGGTGCTGCTGGACGGCGCGGGGGAGCGGGGCTTCTGCGCCGGGGGCGACGTGCGGGCGCTGCACGACATGGTGCGCGACGGCCGCGTCGACGACGTGCACGCGTTCTTCCGCGAGGAGTATGCGCTCGATCACCGCATCGCGACGTTCCGCAAGCCCGTCATCGCTATCGCCGACGGCGTGTGCATGGGCGGGGGGATCGGCTTGGCCGGTCACGCCGCGATCCGCATCGTGACCGAGACCTCGCGTCTGGCTATGCCCGAGACGCGCATCGGCTTCACGCCCGACGTCGGCGGGTCGTGGTTGCTGGCGCGCGCCCCGGGCCGCATCGGCGAATACCTCGCCCTGACGGGCGGGACCATGGATGCCGCCGACGCGCTGTACGCGGGATTCGCCGACCACATGGTGCCGAGCGCCCACCTCGAGGCGCTGTACGAGGCGCTGGAGAATCGGGCCGATCCGTCGAGCCCGACCGAGCTCGTCCTGCTGTTCGACGAGACGCCCGAGCCGTCGCGGTTGGAGACGGCTCGGGTGTGGATCGACGACGCCTTCGCCGCCGACGACGTGGACGGCATCATCGCCCGCCTGCGCGAGCGCGAGGAGCCCGAGGCGCGCGAGACGGCCGACCTGCTGGACTCCTCGGCGCCGACCGCCCTGGCCGTGACGCTCGAGGCGGTGCGTCGCGCGCGCGGGCTGCCGTCGCTGCGGGCCGCGCTCGCGCAGGAGTACGGACTCGTGCTCTGGTTCGCGTCCACGCAACCCGACCTCGTCGAGGGCATCCGCGCGCAGGTGGTCGACAAGGACCGATCGCCGTCGTGGTCGCCCGTGCGGCGCGCGGACCTGCCGCCCGAGCGCGTCGCCGAGGCGTTCGCGTACGAGCCTGAGCCGGCGCTGTGGTGACCGCGCCATGACCGCACCGCGGCGCCGCTGGTCGATCGGTCGGGCCCTCGACGGGTTCTTCTTCGTGTTCGCCGGTCTCGCCGCGATCTGGCTCGCCTACCTGAGCTTCACCGAGTCGTTCTCGCTCGGGTGGGGCGGGGTGATCATGGCGGTGCTGTTCTGGGTGCTGCTCGCGTATCTCGTCCTGCCGCGGCTGCACCGCATCCTCACCGCGATCTACGTCCCCGACTACTTCATGGGTCGCACCCGCACGTCCGACGGGCTTCTGGGCGACCCGGTCAATCTCGCTCTCGACGGCGAGCGCGCTGAGGTGGAGGCGGCGATGGCCGCGGCGGGGTGGATTGCGGCCGACCCGGTGAGCCTGCGCTCGTCGTGGCGGATCGTCTCGTCCACGGTGCGACGGCGTAGCTACCCTCGGGCGCCGGTCAGCCCTCTGTTCTTGTTCGGCCGGATGCAGGATCTCGCGTACCAGCAGGAGGTCGCCGGGTCGCCCGCGCAGCGGCACCACGTGCGGCTCTGGAAGTGTCCCGATGGCTGGCTGCTGCCGGGAGGGCGCCGCGTCGACTGGCTCGCCGCGGGGACGTTCGACCGGGCGGTGGGGCTGTCGTTGTTCACCCTGCAGGTGACGCACCGCATCGACGCCGACACCGACATCGAGCGCGACCACATCGTCGAGAGCCTTCGCGCGGTCCCCGGGGTCGGCGTCGATGTGATCCGCGACTTCGCGACCGGGTACCACTCGCGCAACGGGGGCGGCGACAGCATCAGCACCGACGGCGACCTCCCCATCGTCGACGTGCGCGGCGTGCGCGTGGGGGCGGCGTGAGCACGACTCGGCATCCGCGCAAGCGCCCGGCCTTCGAGCCGCCGCGCGACCCGGCCGTCGACGCACCGCGGCGTCGACCGGGCGCGATCGTCGCGGGCGCCGTGCTGGTGCTGCTGCGCGCGCTCGCGGGCGCGCTGTGGGCGGTGAGCGTGGCGTTCTCGCTGCCGCCGTGGCTGCGGCAGCTCGCCGGTGCCGCGAGCGGCGACGCGAGCGAGCCCGTCGACCTGTCGGTGTCGGACCTCGGCGTGGGGACGGCGGTGTTCCTCGGCGTGCTCGGCCTCGTGTTCGCGGTGCAGGTGGTGCTCGGCATCCGGATCCTGTTCGGCGGCAACCTCGCGCGCGTGATGGTCATGCTGATCTCGGTGGTGTCGATCTCGGCGAGCTTCGTCGGTTGGTGGCAGTTCGGGCAGGAGATCACGGTGCGCACGACGCTGGTGACGCTGAGCCTGGACATCCTCGTGCTGCTGGCGCTGTCGAGTCGGGATGCCGCGAGCTGGGCGCGCACGGCTCGTTCCCAGCGGCGTGCGGGTCCGCGTCCGGGTGCGGCGGGTTAGCCTGAGAGGCGCCGCGCCCCGCGGCAGAACGGAAGACGCACGTGTTCGACAGTCCCATGTCGTCCTCGGCATACGAGGTGCTCCGTGTCGCGGCCGACGTCGACGACGAGGGGCTGCGCCGCGCCTACCGGGTGCGGTTGCGCGAGACGCACCCCGACACCGGCGGCGACGCGGCGCTGTTCGTGCAGGTGCAACGCGCGTGGGAGCTCATCGGAACCCCCGAGGCGCGCAGCGCCTACGATCGCGGCCGCGGAACGTCCGGCGGCGAATGGGGCGGCGGGCCGGCGGCATCCCCTCCTCCCCGTCCGACCGACACGCGTCCGCGCGCACGCTCGCACGGCCAACCGGGCGGGTGGCGTCGTGAGCGCTACCTCGGGCTCATCCGCGAATGGGTGGGTCGCGGGGTCGACATCCCCGACCCCTACGCTCCGGCGCTCGTGCGCTCCGCTCCGCCGGAGATTCGCCATATCCTCGCCGACGCGCTCGCCGAGGAGGAGACGGCGCGGCTCGTGTCCGAGCTGGGGATGGGCTACACGGTGTGGCATGACGTGTTCGCCGATCGCGACGGCGTCGACCCGGAGCAGAAGATCGACCACCTGGTGCTGGGGCCGAGCGGGCTGTACGCGCTGCTGAGCGAGGACTTCGGCGGTCCCGTCGGGGTGCGTCGCGGCGAGATCACGGGACCGAACGTCATCGGGTCGCCGGTGACGCAGCTCGTGTCGCGCGCGCGGGTGATCGCGCGGTCCGCGGGGGTGCGCTTCAGCGGTGCGATGGTGGTGCTGCCCGACGACGACGTGCTCGACGCGATCAGCGAACTCGGCAAGGTGCGCGGGACGCCCGTGGCGCTCGTGACGCGCAGCGCGCTCACGACGCTGCTGCGTCGCGGCATCACGGGGGCGCGCGAGGTCGGCGGCACCGAGTTGTTCGACATCCGCACTCGCCTGCAGCAGCGCGTGCGCCACGTCTAGGTCGCGTCGAGGGTGCGTGTCTAGGGTGGGGGCATGAGTACCGACGAGACCTCGGGTGCCTCGGCATCCGACGACATGAAGCGCAAGTTCAAGGAAGCGCTCGAGAAGAAGAACGGTCGGCAGCGTTCCGGTGAGGCGCACCTCGACGGCCACTCGGCCGTGCAGGGCACGCACTCCGCCGTGACCAAGCGGGAGTTCCGTCGCAAGAGCGGCTGAGCCGAGCCCCCGGCGCCTCAGGCACGGTGCAGAGGCGCCTCGAAGAACGCCAGCTCGAGCGCCATCGATCGCTCGTACGCCGCCGCCATCTCGTGTCGGAGGGTCGCGGATGCCGATCGTGCCGCGGCATCCGTGATGCCCGCCGCTTCGGCGGACGACGCCGCGAACGTCTCGTCGCCGTACGCGGTGAGCCAATCGGCGTAGGGATGGGTCGGGGCGAAGGTGCCCCGCCAGCGGGCGCCGATGTCGGTGTACAGGACGAAGCACGGCAGGATCGCGGCGACCAGCACGGCGTACGACCCGGTCGCGGACGTCGCGTGCAGATGGTCGGTGTACGCCCTCGTCGAGGTGGCGGGTTCGAGACCCGCGGGGTCGACGTGCGACCGGTGCAGCGCCGCCTCCTCCGCCAGGCACGACACCGAGGCGGCGGCCCAGAACCGCTGCTCGTCGACGGTCGGGGCGAGGGCTGCGGCGCGGGCGAGGACGCGCGCGTATTCGCGCAGGTAGAGCAGATCCTGACCGAGGTACCAGGCGAAGGCGTCGCGGTCCAGGTCTCCGGATGCCAGTCCCCGCACGAATGCGCACGCGTCGACGTCGGCGCGGGTCACGGCGACGGCGTCCCATTGCTCGGTGCTCCACGACCCGCCGAGGTCGATGTGGGGTCGGAGTTCGTGCTGATGGTCGATCGGGCCGTTGCCCCGGCCGACGTTCAGCGCCGCGGCGTGCTCGAGGGCGCCGGTGAGCCAGCGCTTGGCGCGGGCGAGGGCGTCGGTCCACGACAGGCCGTGGGCGGCGAGGGTCGCCATCGCCGACGACAGCGAGCAGCCGGTGCCGTGGGTGTGCGGGGTGTCGACGCGTCGGCCGGGGACCGGGTGGACACCGGTGAGGTCGACGATGGCGTCCGGGCATTCCCGGCCGTCGAGGTGTCCGCCCTTCAGCAGGACGACCGTCTCTGCGGATGCGGCGAGGCGTCGCGCCTGCGTCACCGCCGCTTCCCATGTCGTCGCGCGCGGTTCGCGCACGAGCACCGCGAGCTCGGGAAGGTTCGGGGTCACGAGATTCGCACGTCGGCAGAGGGCGCGCACCGCGTCTTCGGCGTCGGTGTCGAGCAGTCGGTCACCGCTGGTGGCGACCATGACCGGGTCGAGGACGACGATCGGCGGTTCCGCGGCGTGCAGCCAGCGCTCGACGGTGGCGATGACGTCGGTCGAGCCGAGCATGCCGATCTTCACCGCATCAATGGTCACGTCGTCGCTCACGGCGCGCAGCTGCGCGTCGAGGAAGGTCGTGGGCGGAACGTGGACGGAGCGGACGCCGAGGGTGTTCTGTGCGACGAGCGCGGTGACCGCCGCCATGCCGTATCCGCCGAACGCGGCGATCGACTTCAGGTCGGCCTGGATGCCCGCTCCACCGGTGGGGTCGGTACCGGCGATGCTGAGGACGCGAGGGATCACTCGTCGGCCCTCCACGCTGAGAGCAAGTCCTGCACGACCGCTCCCGGGTCGTCGGCCTCGCTCAGCAGCGAGACGACCGCGATGCCTGCGGCGCCGGCCCGGCGGAGGGCGGCGACGTCGTCGACGCCGATCCCGCCGATCGCCACGCAGGGGAGGGGAGTGGATGCCGCGAGCTCGCCGAACCCCCCGATGCCGAGCGGCCGTGGGTGGTCGGGCTTCGTCGTCGTGGCGCGGATGACGCCGACGCCGAGGTAGTCGACGGTTCCGTCGGGAAGGGCGGCGGCCGCCGCGAGGTGCGCCGGAGTGTTCGCCGTCCAGCCGATGAGGGCGTCGGGGCCGAGCAGAGCGCGAGCCGCGTCGACGGGCACGTCGCTCTGGCCGAGGTGGATGCCGTCGACGCGCGCGCCCTCTCGCCCAGAACGGTCTTCTCCGCGCAGGCGGTCGCGGGCGGCGAGGACGACGTCGAGCCGGTCGTCGACGACGAACGTGCAGCGTCCCGCGATGACGTCGGCGAGGTCGAGGGTTCGGGCGAAGAGCTCGCCGCCGGTCGCGACCTTATCGCGGAGCTGCACCACGCTCGCCCCCGCGGCGACGACCTCGTCGACGAGGTCGCGCAGGCGCGCGAACGGGACGCGGTGGTCGGTGACGACGTGCAGGGACAGGTCGCCGGTCATCGGGCGGCCTCGGGATTGAACCGGTCCTCGAGGTCAGCGGGCTGTACGGCGGAGAGTTCGTCGAGGAACGCCACGGCGAACGACCCCGGACCGTTCGTCCGGGATGCCGCCCGTTCCGACGCGACGGCCCAGGTCGCGCTCGCGGCGACCGCCGCGTCGAAGGGCGAGGTGACGGCGAGAAAGCTCGCCATCGCGGCGCCGAGGGCGCAGCCACCGCCGGTGACCTTGGTCAGCAGGACGCTTCCCCCGCTCACGCGCGCCGTGCGTGCGGCATCCACGATCAGGTCTGTCTCGCCCGAGACGGCGACGGTGCCGCCGATGCGGATCGCGAGGGAGCGTGCGGCGTTGAGGGCGTCTTCGGCGGAGTCGGTGGCGTCGACGCCCCGTCCGCCGGCGCCGGCGCCCGCGAGGGCGAGGATCTCCGAGGCGTTGCCGCGGATGATTGCCGGTCGCGCGTCGAGCAGCTCGTGCGCGAGGGCGGTGCGGACGGGCAGGGCGCCGACGGCGACGGGGTCGAGGACCCAGGGCGTTCCCGCGGCGACGGCCTGGCGGGCGGCATCCCGCTGCTCGCTCGTGGGGGTGCCCAGGTTGACGAGGACTCCGCCCGAGATGCCGGCGAACACGCCGGCTTCGCCCGGGATGTCGCACATCGCCGGTGCGGCGCCGAGGGCCAGGAGGGCGTTGGCGGTGAAATTGGTCACCACCGCGTTCGTGATGCACTGCGTGAGCGGTGCGGCCTCGCGGAGAGCTTCGAGGGCCGCCGCGGCGGCACGGTGGGTGGGGGTGGACGGAGACGACGACGTGCGAACGACCATTCGCGACATCCCTTCGCTAGTACGAACTAGATCAGGTTCGACGGGTGTGTTCTCAGCCCTGGCGGGCACCCCGTGTCACTGCCTGGCACGCTAGCAGGTCGTCGGCCCGGTCAGCCGTCGCGCGAGCCCGCGGCGGCGTTCTCGGAGCGCGGTGCGGCTTCTTCGTCGTCGTCGACGCGCGGTGCGATGGGACCGCCGAGGCCGCGTCGTTCGGTGCGGCGGTCGGAGCGGGAAGCACCGCCCATCCCTCCGGCGCCGTGCGCGCCCGCCGCACCGGAGGTGCCGCCGGCGCCGGCGTGCGCGGTAGCTGCGCGGCTTCCGGCGGCGGCAGCGTTCGGGCCGGGCGCGCTCGTTCCGGCCGGGGCTGTCGCCGTGCGACTCCCGGCGGCGGCGCTCGTCCCGTTGCCCGATGTCCCGGTTGCGCCCGCGGTGCCGCCAGCGCCCGGGAAGCCGATGGCCGGGCGTGCGCTCAGTCCTACGCGCGTGGCTGCGGATCCGCTCCTACCGAGGAGTCCGCCGGTGCCGCGGATGGTGCGTCCCGTAGCTGCGGTGGGCGGGCCCATTCCCGAGCTCAAGCGGCGCAGGGCGGCTGCGCCGCCGCCACCCGCGATCAGCCCTGCGGACAGGCCTGAGCCGAGGCCCGTGCCGGCACCGGAGATCCCGCTGGGAACGGAACCTCCGATCGTGCCGGGGACGTGCCCGGGGGAGATGCCGGAGACGGAGCCGTCCGGCGTGGGCGGGGCGTGGTGCGGCGGGACGAGGGCGAGGTCGATGCCGGGGCCACTTGGATCGTCGGGAGAGGGAAGAAGGTGGGGCGGCGGCGAGGCGGGGACCGGAACCCCTTCGACGAGCGCCGGGGTTCGAGGGGTGGGCGAGCTCTGATTTGCATTTTGATCGTCAGCGAGATCGTCGATCAGCGCAGCCGCGGTTCGAGCCTCACCGGCGCTGTGTCGATCCCGCTCGCGGATCGTTCCGACCATGTCCGAGTTCCTCTCGCGTGGCGCGAACGGGGACCACGGCGACGCTAAAGCCTCGTCCCACGGTTTCGCTTTGGAACTCGATGATGGTGCATGTGCCGAGAGGGACGTTTCGGTTATCCACAGCCGTCGTTGATCGCGCGCGAAGCGACGGCTCCGTCGTGAGAGCCGCATCCGGGTGGCGGGGGTTCGACGCGATCAGAACCGGGCGGAGAAGCCGCCGTCGGTGTGCAGCAGTTGCCCGCTGACCCAGCGACCCTCCGCGGAGAGCAGGAACGCCGTGATCGCGGCGATGTCGCGGGGAGTGCCTGCCCGGCCGAGCGGATGGGCGGCGGTGAGGGATTCGCGGGTGTCGTCGTCCATCCATCCCGTGTCGATCGGGCCGGGGTTGACGACGTTGGCGGAGATGTTGAGCGGGCCGAGTTCGCGCGCGGCCGAGATGACGATTCTGTCGAGCGCGCCCTTCGAGGCGCCATAGGGGAGGTTGCCGGTCGTGTGGTCGCTCGTGAAGGCAACGATGGCACCGCCCGTGGCATCGACCTGACGGGCGAAAGCGGCGATGAGGAGCAAAGACGCGCGCGCGTTGACGGCGATGTGAGCGTCGAAACTCTCAGCGGTGGTGTCGAGGATGCCGGATTCGACGCCGTGCGCGTGGCTGAGCACGAGCGCACCGATCGGCCCCCGCTCGCGCGCGACGCGCTCGATCAGATCGGTCGGGGCGGTTGCGTTCGCGAGGTCGCACGGATAATCGCCGGTTTCGAGATCGCTCGTCACGACGTCCCACCCGTCGGACGCGAGCCGCGGGACGATGCCGGCAGCGATGCTGTTCGCGCGCGCGGCACCGGTGATGAGGACAAGGGTCATGAACTCGAGACTAAGCGGCCGTGCGGAGTCACGGCCACGTGCGTGGGACGGTGCGGACGGCGCCGTGCAAAGCCGTGAGTATGCGCAGTGTGGAACGGCGGATCCGCACGGGGTACGACGGTGAATCTGCGCGGCGCGTAATCGCGGATCTGTGGGGGCGCGGCAGTGGATCTGCGCAGCGGGTGACCATGGACCGGCGAGGGGAGCGAAGTGGATTCGCGCAGCGCGTAGCCGTGAATCTGGCGGGAGGGGGCGTCTATCTGCGCAGCGCGGACCATGGGTCTGTGGAGGATGCGACTGTGAATCTGTGCAGCGCGTGACCATCGGTTTGCGGAGGATGCGACTGTGAATCTGTGCAGCGCGTGACCATGGACCTGCGGGGGACGCGACGTGAATCTGGGCAGCGTGCAACCGCGGGATCGGTGTAGCGCGAAGGTGGGGATCCGCGCGGGCGCGCCCGAGCTCTGCGCGGCCCGCAACGATCAATCGGCGCGGTGTGAGGCGGCACGTACGCTCGTAACCGGTAAGGGGCCATCGATGCCTTCCGCAGGTCTGAACCGAGCGGTGCCCCTCTCGGGGCAGCTAGAACGGTGCCTGTTCTCGTGCGAAATCCTGGGGCGGTGGCGGTGCATCGGGACTGAACCGCACGGCCGGTGAGTAGGCGAGCGGCTCATCGGTATAGATGCGTCCGGTGGGTGAGGTGAACTCGATGACCCCGCCGGGGAGTTGTCTGACCTGCCATCGGGTGAATTGCTTCTGGGTGTGGTGTCTCTGGCAGAAGTGGCAGAGGTTGCAGACGTGGGTTTTGCCGCCGAGGGCGTAGTCGGGGTTGTGGTCGACCTCGCAGCGGATGGCGGGGGCGGTGCAGCCGGGCCACCGGCAGTGTCGGTCGCGGGCGCGGAGGTACCGGTCGATCGCTGCGGTCCGCTGGTACGTGTCGGTGCACAAGACCGCGCCGGTGACGGGGTTCGTGATCAACCGATCCCACGGCACCCTCGTCGCTTCCGCCAGCTGTCGGGCGGTGTCGATGTCGATGGGGCCATGTCCGACGAGTTCGGCCGGGTCGATGTTCTCCCGTCCCGGATCGAACACCGACAGCGCGGGAACGACGACCTGCACGCGGGCTCGGATGGCGCCCAGGCTGCCGGGTCCGTCGTCGATGCGGGTGGGATCGGCATCGGGTGCCGCGGTGAGGAGCAGGTCAGCGAGGATGTCAGCGCGCACCTGGTCGGTGCTGCGAGTATCCCGTTCGGCGTCGCCGCTCTCACGCCCGCTTGGGGTCGGGTTGCCCGCATACGCCTCGTCCCTGCTCGACTCAGAGGCAGAGGCAGAGGCAGAGGCAGAGGCAGAGGCAGAGGCAGAGGCAGAGGCAGAGGCAGAGGCAGAGGCAGAGGCAGAGGCAGAGGCAGAGGCAGAGGCAGAGGCAGAGGCAGAGGCAGAGGCTGAGGCTGAGTCGCCGGATCGGAAAGGCGGCGCCGCAGCGTTCTCGATCGCCGGCGCCAGGCCGAATGCCGAGCCCGTCTCGTCTCGCGTCACCGCTGTCGACGATGGCGCGACGATGTCCCGCCGCGCGTCGATCAGCGCTCGCGACTGCTGCGTCAACCGGTCATAGATCCCCACCGCCAACACCGTCGGAAGCGTCGCGATCAGATCGGACATCCCGTTCTCGCCCCGCACCACCCGCACGCACCGTTGCTCACGGCCGCGCTGATGCCGTTCCGTGATCGTCGTCGGTTGCAACCGCTCCGCCAGAGTTGCCAGCCTTGCCCGCAGGCGCCCGGGACTCAACCCCTCCGCGGTCGCGACCGCGAGCACGTCGAACTCTCCACGCTTGTCCACCGGCACCGGGGTACCGGCATCCACGATCGCCTGGACATGCGCGCGGGACAGGGCTCCCGCCTTCCACGCGTCGACCGTCGCCGGGAAGTGATCGACGAGCGTCATTGCTCGCCCGATCTGCGCCTGCACCGACCGATCAGACAAGCACCCGGCAGCCGCGATCTCCGACGCCACCTCCCGCAGCGCCATCTCCGCCGCGCGGGACGACGCCCGCTGCCCCGCCATGACATCGAGCGCAAGGCGCCCCGCCCGGGCCAGCGCCCGGGTCCTGCGGGCCTCGGCGGCCGAGAGCGCGGCATCCGCGTCGAGGACCTCGCGCAGCACGACCGCGAGCTGGTCGGCCCCGCCGGGTGGTGGGGGTGAAGGTGTCGGAAAGCTCATGCAGGCATGCTAGCTCGAACCTCCGACATTAATCTCCTGATCAGGACTTTCTGTGAATGGATTGGCCTGTCTCATCCCTGGGGAGGAGGGGTGCGACGTCGGCGCGCGATGGTGTCCGATTGCGCCCGGATGCGGCACGTCTCGGTCCGCTGCGCCCGGATGGAAGCGCCGTACGCGCGCGGCGCGGGGCGCACACGTGCGCGAGGAAGGCTGGGCAGGAAGGTGCGTCCCGGTCCGCCGTGTTTGGGGGTGAGGGCGATGGCCGGGCAGGAGAGTGCGTCCCGGTCCGCCGGGCACGGGTGTGCGCGCGTCGTCCACGCTCCGGCGCCCAAGCGCGGCGGCTGGGTAGGAGAACAGATTGCGGTCCGCCACGCCGAGCGCGCGCCGAGTGTCCCGGGCAGGCCTCGCACGCCGCATGCCGCGGCGTCACCCGTGCAGGAAGCGCCCCCGGCGGCACCCGCGCCGATCGCCCCCGCCGCACGTGCGCAGGCCGAGCGCCCCGGCGTCGTTCGCGCCGACCGCCCCTGCGTCCCTTGCACGCCGAGCGCCCCTGCCGCAGCGCGCGCCGAGCGCCCCGCCGGGCGTGCGCGGGCCGAGCGCCCCGCGTCGCCCGCCGCGCCGAGCGCCCCCAACACCCGCGCGCCACTCACCCCGGCATCACCCGCGCGCCGACCGCCCGTCCTCGAGCGCGGCGCGCACCAGCGCCACCGCGTCCTCCGGCGCGACGCCGAGCTGCCGCACGGTGCGGGCGTAGGCGCGTGCGGCCTCGACGGCCCGGGATGCGGCGGCGTCGCCTCCGCGCACGAAGGAGCCGGCGCGGCCGCGGGTCTCGAGGTAGCCCGCTTCCTCCAGTTCCTTGTAGGCCCGGGCGACGGTGTTGGCGGCGAGACTCAGCTCTGCGGCGAGAGCCCGCACGGGGGGCAGTCGGGTGCCGGCGACGAGCTCGCCGGCCTCGATCTGCGCGATGACCTGCGCCCGCACCTGCTCGTAGGGCGGGGTGGGGGAGGCGGCATCCACGGACAGGCGCATGATCAGTCGTTCAGGCCGAACAGGTCGAGCGGATGGGTCAGCCGCCACCAGGGGCTCGGCGGTTCGATCTCTTGGGCGAGGTCGACGTCGACGGTGGCGGCGTCGACCGGACCGGTCGCGGTAAGTGTTCCGACCGTCTCGCCCGCGTCGGTGCGCTCACCCAGGGTGAAATCGACGGAGGTCCGCGCGGTGCCGCCGTTCCACAGCACGACCGTGGCGTCGGACGCGGTGACGAGGTCGATGTCGTCTCCCCAGAGGGTCTCGACCTTGCCGACGACGGTGCCCGCGGTGACCGACGGGCTCGGCTGCAGCTCCTGCTCGATGCGGGTGAACAGATCGCGCGTGGCCTGGTTGCGGGTGTCGGGGCCGGGCTGTCCCAGCACCGCGGCGTACGCGCGGATCGTGGTGCCGCCGACGGCGATGTCCTTCGCGGTCAGAAGGTTCCACGCGTCGAGCGTGCCCGTCTTCACCCCGATGACGCCGGGGTCGGACAGCAGGGCGTTGCCGTTCTTGAACGTCCCGGCACCGGGGAGGGTGAGCTCGGGAGTGCGGACGATCTCGGCGATGACCGGGTTCGCCAGAGCGCGCTCCGCGAGCCCGATGAGTGCGGCGGGAGTGGCGGTGTTCCCCGCCTCGATCCCGGTCGGGTTGACGATCGTGATGCCGTCGATGCCCCGTTCGGCGAGGTACGCGTTCGCGGCGGCGGAGAAGGCGGCATCCGAACCGAAGAGATCGGATGCCAAGCGCTGGGCGTAGTTGTTCGCGGAGGCGATCAGCATGCCCTGCAACATCTGCAGCTCGGTGAGACTGCCGTCGACCGGCACGTCGAGCGACGACTCTCCCCGGGCGCGGTACTGCCAGTAGTCGGCGCTGTCGGCCTGTGTGAAGGAGTACGAGGGGCCCTGCTCGCCGGGGGCGAGCGGCAGACGGTCGAGCACCACGAGAGCGGTGACGACCTTCGTGATGCTGGCGATCGACTCGGGGGCGCTCGCCGACGACGACAGCGTCTCGGCGATGCCGTCGACGGCGATCGCGGCCTCGCCCTGTGCGGGCCACGCGGGATCGGCGGCCGGAGCGGCCGCGGGCTGCAATGACACCGCGCGAGCCGTCGGCTCGACGGCGTTCAAGGGCCACAGCAGAGTCGTGGCCGCGTATGCGGCGAGCAGGAGCACCAGCAGAACGGGCGGGACCACCGTCGCCGGACGGAAGAAACGCTTGCGCGCCCCGGACAACAGGTCGGCGGAACGCGTGGTCGCCCCCGAGACGACGAACTCCGGTGCCGGGCGCGGAGCGACCGCGTCGGCCGGGTCGACCCAGGCGAGAGCGCCGATGACCACCGCCGCTTCGGGCCCCGCACCCGCGGAGGCGTCTCGCGTGACGGCGGGGGCGGATGCCGCTGCCTCGCCGCTCGCGGCGGCGGCTGCCGCGGTGCTGGGCGCGGCGCCCACGGCGGATGCCGCTGCCTCGCCGCTCGCGCCGGCGGCTGCCGCGCCGCCCGACGCCCCGCTCGCCGCGTTGGTTCCTGCCGCGCCGCCCGACGCCCCGCTCGCCGCGGCGGTTCCGTCCGCGCCGTTGGACGCGGCACCCGCAGAAGACGCGCGCACCGCGGCACCCGCAGAGGAACCACCCACCGCATCGCCACCGTCGCGGTCGCCGGACGGGTCGCTCACCGCGGGCCACGTGGCATCCGGCTGCCGGAGGGCGGGACCGAGGTCGCCCGTCGTCGACAGTGCGGGGCCGAGGCCGTCGGGGGTCGGAGCGTCCCGGTGACGTCGGGCGCGACGCGTGGCCGGGGTCTGCTCGTGCACCCGCCCACGCTACCCCGCCCCGCCTCCTATACTCATGAGCACGACCACGGGAGTCCGGTGAACCGGGCTGAGAGGAAGCGATCCACGCTTCGACCGTCGAACCTGATCCGGATCATGCCGGCGCAGGGAGGAGAGAAATGCACACGACTACGTCTGCCCCCGCGAACCGCACGTTCGCCCCCACAGCCGACCGCTTCCGCTGGCGCGTCGTCGACATCGTCGTCGCCGCTGTCCTGGGCGTCGCGATCGGTCTCGTCTTCTGGGGCTGGAACACCGTCGGCGGCCTCTGGTTCGCGGCGATGGACGGTCTGACGCCCGGCCTGGGCGGCATCGCCGTGGGCATCTGGCTGCTCGGCGGCGTCGTCGGCGGCCTCATCATCCGCAAGCCCGGTGCAGCCCTGCTGGTCGAGCTGATCGCCGCGATCGTCTCGGCGCTGATCGGCAACGTATGGGGCATCACGACGATCTTCTCGGGCCTGGCCCAGGGCCTCGGCGCCGAGCTGATCTTCCTCGCCTTCCTCTACCTGCGCTTCACCCTGCCCGTCGCGATGCTCGCGGGCGTGGGCGCCGGCGTCGGTGCGTGGGTGCTCGAGCTCTTCCTCACGCCCAACCTCGCCAAGACGCTCGAGTTCAACCTGCTGTACCTCGGCACCCTCGCGATCTCCGGCGCTCTGCTGGCGGGACTCGTGGGCTGGCTCCTCGTGCGCGCGCTGGCCGCGACGGGTGCGCTGAGCCGCTTCGCCGCCGGGCGGGAAGCACGCCGCGACGTCTGATGCCGGGCCCCGCGCGCGTCGACGTCGAGGGGTGGGGCTGGCGGTACGCCGGCCGCAAGCTCCCCGCCACGCGTGACGTCGACCTGATCATCGAGCCCGGCGAGCGGGTGCTCCTGCTCGGCGCCTCCGGGGCCGGAAAATCCACCCTGCTGGCCGGGCTGGCGGGGCTGCTCGGCGGCAGTGACGAGGGCGAGGCCACCGGCCGCATCCGTGTCGACGGACAGGCGCCCGAAGCGCAGCGCGGCCGGATCGGCCTCGTCCTGCAGGACCCCGAGTCCGGGGTCGTCCTGTCGAAGGTGGGCGACGACGTGGCGTTCGGGTGCGAGAACCTCGGGGTTCCCGCGGCCGAGATCCCCGGGCGGGTCGCCGAGGCCGTGGCATCCGTGGGTCTGGACGTTCCGCTCTCGCGACCGACGAAGGAGCTGTCGGGCGGGCAGAAGCAACGCTTGGCGCTCGCCGGGGTGCTCGCGATGCGGCCGGGACTGCTGCTGCTCGACGAGCCGACCGCCAACCTCGACCCGGAGGGCGTCGTCGAGGTGCGCGCGGCGGTCGAGTCGGTGACCGCGCGCGAGGGCACCACCCTCGTGCTCATCGAGCATCGGACGTCCACCTGGGTCGACCTCATGACCCGCGTCGTCGTTCTCGCGCCGGGCGGCGGCCTCCTCGCCGACGGCCCGCCCGACCGCGTCTTCGCGGAGCACGGGGCGGCGCTGGCAGCGGCGGGCGTGTGGGTTCCCGGGCACCCCGTCGACCTCCCCGTCCCGGCCGAGGCGCGGGGGCGGGATGCCGTGCTCTCGACCCGTCGACTCGCGATCGGACGCGAGCGGCGCGAGGTGGTGGCATCCGGGCTCGACCTCTCGGTGCCGCAGGGTGCGGGCACCGTCATCACCGGTCCGAACGGTGCGGGGAAGTCCACGCTCGCACTCACCCTCGCGGGCCTGCTCCCCGAGCTGTCGGGAGAGGTCTCCGCGGCGGCGTCCCTCGCCGCGCGCGGGGGGACGCGGCCGTCACGCTGGCGCTCGACCGAGCTGCTGACGCGCATCGGCACCGTCTTCCAGGAGCCGGAGCACCAGTTCCTCGCGCCGACGCTGCGAGACGAGCTCGCCGTCGGACCCCGTGCCCTGCGGATGCCGTCCGCCGAGGTCGACGCGATCGTCGACGAGCTGCTGGACCGGCTCGACCTGGCACCCCTGGCCCTCGCCAACCCATTCACCCTGTCGGGCGGGCAGAAGAGGAGGCTGTCGGTGGCGACCGTGCTGGCGTCCTCTCCCGCGGTCATCGTGCTCGACGAGCCGACCTTCGGTCAGGACCGTCGCGGATGGAGCGAGCTCGTCGCGATGCTGCAGCGCGAGATCGCGCGGGGACGCACCGTGGTCGCCGTGACGCACGACGCCGACGTGATCCGCCATCTCGGGCAGCACCGGATCCGTCTGGGCGGTACGACGTGAGCGCGGGGGCTTGGCTCGACCGCGTGAACCCCGTGACCAAGGTGGCGATCGTGCTCGTGCTCGCGGTTCCCCTGCTGCTCACGATCGACGCGGTGAGCGCCGCGACCGCTCTCGTGCTGGAGCTGCTGTGCGTGCCGTTGACGGGGTTGACCTACGCCACCGTCGCGAAGCGGATGCTGCCTGTCGTCGTGTTCGCCCCGATCGCGGCGGTGAGCATGCTGCTGTACGCGCGCCCGGGCGGAACCGTATACGGGTCGTTCCTGTTCGCGACCGTCAGCGACAACTCCCTCGGCCTCGCGGGTGCGGTGCTGCTGCGCGTGCTGGCGCTGGCGCTTCCGATGATCCTGCTCTTCGGCCGCACCGATCCGACGGAGCTCGCCGACGCCCTCGCTCAGGTGGCGAAGCTGCCGAGCCGTTTCGTGCTGGGTGTGCTGGCCGGCGCGCGCACCGTGGGGCTATTCGTCGACGACTGGCGCACCATGACGCTCGCCCGCCGCGCGCGCGGCCTCGGCGATCGCGGCGCCGTCCGCCGCTTCTTCTCGATGGCGTTCGTCCTCCTCGTCTTCGCGGTGCGCCGCGGCACGAAGCTCGCCACCGCGATGGAGGCGCGCGGCTTCGGGTCCGACATCGAACGCACGTGGGCGCGACCGTCGACGCTGTCGGGCCGGGATGCCGTCGCCGTCGGCGGAGCGATCCTGCTCGTGGCCGCAGCGCTCACCGCGGCGGTGGTGACGGGGGCGTTCCGCGTGGTGGGGTCGTAGCGCTCGCGGGCCGCCCTCTCGGCTGCTCAGAACACGTACTCGAAGCACAGCGAGCGCGGCATCGTCTCGACGTACGGCTCGTACACGGGGATCGGCGTGAAGCCGGAGGCGGCGTACATCCGCAGCGACTCGGGCTGCATCCGACCGCTCTGCAGGATCACGCGGCGAGCGCCCGCCCGCCGGGCGAGGTCGACCACTTCGGCGGTGAGCGCGCGCCCGACGCCCCGCCGACGGGCGGCGGCGACCACGATCAGGCGCTTCAGCTCCCACTCGTCGCCGAGGCGACGCAGCATCACGTGTCCGAGCGGGGAGTCGTCGGCATCCACCGCCACGAGGGTCGCGACGACCTGCTCGGGATGCACCGCCAGAGCCGCTTCGCGCTTGGCGGCGAACTCGGGGGTGTCGTCGGCGTCGGCGTCGCGGTAGCGCTCGCCGAGGTCGTCGTCCAAAATGCCGCGCAGCGCGACGGCGCGCGGATCGGTGACGTCGACGGACTCGATGCGGAACACGGGCTCGCTCACTGTTCGAGCCTACGGTCGCGTCCCGATGCCCGAGACAGTTCCGCGGGGGCCAGCCCCCGCGACGATCCTCAGTCTCGGCTAGGGTGGGACCCGGTTTCAGGTTCGAAGGAGAGCGCATGGACATCACCGGAGCATCGGCCCTCGTCACCGGAGGGGCGTCGGGACTCGGCTTGGCCACTGCCCGCCGGCTCGCCGCCGCCGGGGCGCGCGTCACGATCGTCGACCTGCCCTCGTCGGACGGTGCCGCGATCGCCGAGGAACTCGGCGGCTCCTTCGCCGCCGCCGACGTGACGGATGCCGAGCAGATCGCGGCCGCCGCCGCGCTCGCCGCCGAAGCGGGGCCCCTGCGCGTCGTCGTGAACTGCGCCGGGATCGCCCCTCCCGCGAAGGTGCTCGATCGCGACGGGACGCCCTCGTCGCTCGCCGACTTCGAGCGCGTGATCCGGGTCAACCTCATCGGCACGTACAACGTCATCGCGCAGGCCTCGGCCCTCATGGCGACCACCGACCCGGCCGAGGGCGGCGACCGCGGCGTCATCGTGAACACCGCGAGCGTCGCAGCCTTCGACGGCCAGATCGGTCAGCCCGCGTACTCGGCGAGCAAAGGCGGCGTCCACGCGATGACTCTTCCCATCGCCCGCGAGCTCGCGCGCCACGGCATCCGGGTGGTCACGATCGCCCCCGGCATCATGGAGACGCCCATGCTCAAGGGCCTCCCGCAGGCCGCGCAGGACTCCCTCGGACAGCAGGTGCCCTACCCCTCGCGGCTCGGCGCCCCCGACGAATACGCTCGCCTCGTGCTCTCGATCGTCGACAACGGCTACCTCAACGGCGAGACGATCCGCCTCGACGGCGCGATCCGGATGGCACCGAAATGACCGACGGCATCCTGCTCCACGTCGAAGACGGTCTGGCCCGCGTCACCTTCGACCGTCCCGCCTCGCTCAACGCGATGGATTTCCCCATGGCCCGCCGGTGGCGCGAGGTCGCCCACGAGGTCACGACCGACTCCACAGTGGGGGCGGTGATCCTGGATGCCAACGGCCCCGCGTTCTGCGCGGGCGGCGACGTGGTGGCCATGGCGACCACCGGGTCGTCGGGCGCCGAGGTGACCGAGACGGCCGAGGCGATCCATGACGGCATCCGCACCTTCGCCGAGGCGCCGCTGCCGATGGTCGCGGCCGTGCAGGGCGCGGTCGCGGGCGGCGGCCTCGGGCTGATGCTCACCGCCGACTACGTCGTCGCGAGCGAGGGCGCGCGTTTCGTCAGCCGGTACGCCAACATCGGCCTGACCCCCGACCTGGGCGTCTCGACCCTCCTCCCCGCCGCGATCGGGCAGCGACGCGCCCTGCAACTGCTGCTCCAGGACCGGATGCTGGATGCCGCGGAGGCGCTCGAGTGGGGTCTCGTCGCCGAGGTCGTGGCATCCGCGGATCTCGTGTCGCGCGTCGAGGAGATCGCGCGGTTCTGGCTCGAGGGCGCGACCGCCGCGTTCGGGCAGGCGACTCGGCTGGTGCGCGTCGGCGCGGGACGCGCGTTCGCCGAGAACCTCGCCGACGAGGCCGCCACGATCGGCGCCGCGTTCGACACCCCCGAGGCGAAAGCCCGCGTGGCCGCCTTCGCCGCCGCCTCCGCGAAAGGACGCTCGTGACGCTTTCCGGGAAGACCATCCTCATGTCCGGCGGGAGCCGCGGCATCGGTCTCGCGATCGCGCTGCGCGCCGCGCGCGACGGCGCGAACATCGCGATGCTCGCCAAGACGGACACCCCGCACCCGAAACTCCCCGGCACCGTGCACACCGCCGCCGAGGAGATCCGCGCCGCGGGCGGGCAGGCGCTGCCGATCGTCGGCGACGTGCGCGACGAGGCATCCATCACCGAGGCCGTCATGCGGACGGTGGGCGAGTTCGGCGGGATCGACATCGTCGTCAACAACGCGAGCGTCATCGACCTGTCGGGTTCGCTCGAGCTCGCGACGAAGAAGTACGACCTCATGCAGGACGTAAACGTCCGCGGGACATTCCTGCTCTCGCGTGCCGCGGTGCCCCAGCTCCGGGATGCCGTGAACCCGCACATCCTGTCGTTGTCGCCGCCGCTGAACGTCACGCCGAAGTGGCTCGGCGCGCACACCGGGTACAGCCTCGCGAAGTTCGGCATGACGATGGCGACGCTCGGCCTCGCGGCGGAGTTCGCCGACGCCGGCATCGCCGCCAACACCCTGTGGCCGCGCACGACGATCGCGACCGCGGCCGTGCAGAACGTGATCGGCGGCGACCGTCTCATGGCCGTGTCGCGCACGCCCGAGATCTACGCGGACGCCGCGTACGAGGTGCTGACCGCCCCGTCGCGCGAGCGGACCGGGCAGACGCTGATCGTCGAGGACGTGCTCGAGGCCGCCGGGGTGACCGACTTCTCGGGCTATGCCGCGGTGCCGGGCACGCCCGACGAGGCGATGTATCCGGACATCTTCCTGGACTGAGGCCGGGCCGGTCCCTTCGACGGGCTCAGGGACCTCGGTGCGGAGGAGGCTGAGCTTGTCGAAGTCTCCGGGGCGGGTCGCGGGGGCCGGTCCCTTCGACGGGCTCAGGGACCTCGACGCGGGCGGGTCGCGGGGGCCGGTCCCCTCGGCAGGCTCAGGGACCTCGATCCGGAGCGGGCGGGCGTCAGATCAGACCGAGCTCCGCGAAGGCGTTGTGCACGCCGTCGTCGAGCACGGCGCTCGTCACGCGGCCGGCGAGCTTCTGCAGTTCCGGCGCCGCGTTGCCCATGGCGACGGGCGTGCCGACGACCTCGAACATCTCGACGTCGTTCCAGCTGTCGCCGATGCCGATGGCATCCGTCGCCGCGAGACCCAGCTGCGCGAGCACCTCGGTGATCGCGGACCCCTTGGTGACGCCGGCCTGACCGATCTCGCCGTTCGAGCCGCCCGGCAGGGGGATCGAGCCGGGGATCACGTGGAAGCCGTCGCCGAGCTCGGCCGCGGCATGGGCGACCGTGTCGGTCGAGGGGCTGACGAACACGGCTTTCGCGACGGCGTCGCGGTCGACCTCCGCCACGGGCCGCGGCTCGCGCCACAGCGGCTGCTCCGCCGGCAGGCCCTGGGCCTCGAGATCGGCGGCGCGTTCCGCGTGGCGCGCTCGCCGGTACTCGCTCATCACCGGACCCATGCCGGGGCTCGCGAAGACGCCCCCGTGCGTCTGCAGGAAGTAGTGGATGCCGTGTGCCTCGAAGTACCGCTCGAGCAGCTCGACATCGGCGCGGGGCATGGGGTGCTCGACGAGGGTCTCGTCGTCGCGCGTCGCGTACGCCCCGCCGTTGGTGATCGCGCCGTCGAAGCCGATGGCGAGCACATCGGGGTGGATGTCGCCGGCGGAGCGGCCGGTGCACAGCCACACCCGGTGCCCGTTCTCCCGTGCCCGTCGGATGGCGGTCACAGTCGAGGGGGCGATCACCGAACCGTGCTCGAGGATCGTGCCGTCGACGTCGAGGAAGGCGATGCGGGTCATGTGCACTCCAAAAGGGATCGACCCCGGGCCGTGGGGACCCGGGGCCGATCCGGTCTCAGGGGATCAGCGGGTCAGGGACGCGCCGTTGGTCCGGATGACGTCGGCGTACCAGCCGAACGACTTCTTCCGGTAGCGCTCCAGCGTCCCGGTTCCGTCGTCGTTTCGGTCGACGTAGATGAAACCGTATCGCTTGCTCAGCTGCGCGGTGCTGGCGCTGACGATGTCGATGCAGCCCCACGAGGTGTAGCCGAGCACGTCGACGCCGTCCTCGAGCGCCTCACCGACCTGCACGAGGTGGTCGTTGAGGTACTGGATGCGGTAGTCGTCGACGACCGTCTTCTCGCCGTCGACCTCGGCGAGCCGGTCGCGAGCGCCCAGGCCGTTCTCGACGATGAACAGCGGCTTCTGCCACCGGTCCCAGAACTGGTTGAGCACCAGACGCAGGCCCACCGGGTCGATCTGCCAGCCCCACTCGCTCGCTTCCAGGGTGGGGTTGGAGACGCCGCCCATGATGTTGCCCTCACCGGCGATCTTCTTCGACGGGTCGGCGGTCTCGGCGATCGACATGTAGTAGCTGAACGAGACGAAGTCGACCGTGTTGGTCAGGTCGTCGCGGTCCTGGTCGGTGATGTCGAGCTCGATGCCCTTCTCGCGCAGCGTCCGCAGGAAGTACCCGGGGTACGCGCCGCGGGTGTGGACGTCGCCGTAGACGAGGTTGCCGTGGTCGGCATCCATCACCGCGAGGGCGTCGTCGGGCGACGGCGTCAGAGGGTAGACGGGCATCGACAGCACCATGCATCCGACCTTCGCCTCGGGGGCGACCTCACGGGCGATGCGGGTGGCGCGGGCGGATGCCACGAGCTCGTGGTGCATCGCCTGATACAGCTGCTCCTCGGGGACGCCGCCCTCGGGGATCGGGATGCCGCCGCTCATGAAGGGGGCGTGGAGCAGCGAGTTGATCTCGTTGAACGTCAGCCAGTACTTCACCCGGGCGCCGAAGCGCTCGAAGAGCGTCCGCGCGTAGCGCTCGTAGAACCCGATGAGCTCACGGTTCGTCCAGCCGCCGTACTGCTCGGCGAGGTGCAGCGGCGTCTCGTAGTGCGAGATCGTCACGAGCGGCTCGATGCCGTGCTTCTCGAGCTCGTCGAGGATGCGGTCGTAGAACGCCAGCCCGGCCTCGTTCGGCTCGGCCTCATCGCCCTTCGGGAAGATGCGGCTCCACGCGATCGAGAAGCGGTAGACACTGAATCCCATCTCGGCGAAGAGCGCGATGTCCTCCGCGTAGCGGTGGTAGTGGTCGATGCCGACGAGCTTGAGGTTGTCGGGAGTGGGCTCCGCGCTGCGGGGTCCCGAGATGCCCTTCGGCATCACGTCCTGCACCGAGAGGCCCTTGCCGTCCTCGTCGTACGCGCCCTCGATCTGATTCGCCGCGGTCGCACCGCCCCAGAGGAAGCCGTCGGGGAAGGGGGTGGTCGTCATGTTCTCTGCCTCCAGGGGTCAGCGGGCGGTGGTCAGGGAGTCGACCGAGACGGCGCGGAACAGCGTCTCGCCGTGCGAGAGGGGTCCGGATGCCGCGTCGGCCACGTCGGGATAGAGGTCGCCGTTGGTGACGACGATCGGCGTGATGAGGTCGTAGCCGGCCGCCGCGATGGCGTCGCCGTCGAACTCGAGCAGCAGGTCGCCCGCCTTCACGACGGCGCCGGACTGCACCTTCAACGTGAAGTGCTGACCGCCGAGCTTGACGGTGTCGAGACCGACGTGGATCAGCAGTTCCACGCCGTCGACCCCGCGCAGGCCGATCGCGTGACCGGTGGGGAACGCCGCGACGACGGTGCCGTCGAAGGGCGCGTACACGGCGCCCGACGTCGGTCGGATCGCGACGCCCTTCCCGAGCGAGCCGTCGGCGAAGGCGGCATCCGGAACGTCGCTCAGCGCGACGACGGTGCCGTCGACGGGGCTCAGCACCATGGTGTCGGTGGCTGCGGGAGCCGCGGGCGCGGTGTCGTCGACGGGGTCCGTGAAACCGACGACGACGGTGAGGGCGAACGGCACGATGATCGCGACGGCGAGACCGATGCCGAGCATGACCATGTTGCCGTTGCCGAGGAGCGCCGGGAGGGCGAGACCCGAAGGGACGACGAAGGCCTTCGAGAAGACCCCGCCCATCGCGATGAGCGCACCGCCCAGCGCGCCGCCGACGACGCCGAAGGCGAAGGGCCGCTTCAGGGGCAGGTTGATCCCGTAGATGGCGGGCTCGGTGATGCCGGCGAGGAAGCCCGACAGGGTCGCGGGGGCGGCGAGCGAGCGGAGGTTCTTGTTGCGCGAGCGCACGAGCACGCCGGCGACGGCGGCCGCCTGCGCGAGGACCGCGGCGAAGACCGGTCCGAGCAGGAAGATCTGTCCGGTGGTCTGGTACTCGAGCTGGAACAGCGGAACGAGGCCCCAGTGCAGACCGAAGATCACGAAGACCTGCCAGAGGCCGCCCATGATCGCACCGCCGAGCCAGGGGAGGGTCTGGAAGACCCAGCCGATGCCGGCCGCGAGGCCGCCGCCGATCAGACTCGACAGCGGGCCGATCGCGAGGAACACGAGCGGCACGGCGATGGCCACGACGATCATCGGGGTGAGGAATCGCTTGACGGCGCCAGGGAGCACCTTCAACAAGAAGCGCTCGGCGTGGCTCTGCAGCCACACGATCACGATGATCGGGATGACGCTCGAGACGTAGCTGACCATCGTCACCGGGATGCCGAAGAAGGTGATGTCGGGCTGACCGTTCAGCGCCGTGATCGAGGGGTAGATGAGGGCGCCGGCGATCGCGAAGGAGGTGAACTCCGACGCCTTGAAGTAGCGGGCGGCGGTGATCGCGAGCGCCATCGGGAGGAAGTTGATCAGCGCGTCCGAGAGGGCGTTGAGGATCGTGTAGGTGGTGGTCGTGGCATCCAGCCAGCCGAAGGTGACGGCCGCGGCGACGAACGCCTTCAGCAGGCCGGTGCCGGCCAGCGCCCAGAGGATCGGCGTGAAGATCGACGAGATCATCTTGATGAAGCGGTTGAAGAGGTTGCCCTTCGGGCCGCTGTCGCCGCCCTCGGCGGCGCCGCCGCCCAGGCTCGTCTGCGCCTGGATCGCCGCGTAGACGTCGGGGACGTCGTTGCCGATCACGACCTGGTACTGCCCGCCGGCCTGCGCCGTGGTGATGACGCCGGGGGTGGCGCGAAGGGCGGCGGCATCCGCCTTGCCCTCGTCTTTCAGCACGAACCGGAGTCTGGTCGCGCAGTGCACCATCGAGGTGATGTTGCTCTCTCCGCCGACGCCGGTGAGTACCGCCGCTGCTGTCTTCGCGTGATCCGCCATCGGAATCCGCCTGCCTTTCGCCGCCTCGATGCGGCCCGTTCGAATGTTCTATGGCGACGGTTCCGGGCTCTTTCGGGCAATAAAAAAGACCCGAATCCGTTCATCGCTCGTCAGCGATGTGGATTCAGGTCTTGCCCGCTCGCGCGGTAACAATCCGGAAATCGTCGGCAGGTTTCGACGCCTGCGTCGGTGATTATAGCACCGGCGCGTCGGGTGCGCCACTGACGTCGGCGCGGCCCATGCTCGTCGCCAGACGCTCCACGTGCACGATCAGATACAACACCTCTTCGTCGGTGAGGGTGGAGCCCGTGGCGGCGAGCACATACGCCTTCACCGCCTCGGCGATCCCGAACGCGCGAGGGTAGCGGTGCTTCGCGAACTCGAAGAACGACGAGTCGCCGCTCGCGAGCATCGTGCGATCGACGAGACGCTGCAGCAGGAACCGCACGTGCAGGATGAACCGGGCGTAGTCGGGGCTCGCGGTGTCGAGCGTGACGCCGAGCCCCGTCTCGACCGTGCGCACCACGTGCTGCACCCGGCGGAACAGCAGAGCGGCGGTGCCGTTGGGTTCGTCGCGCGTCGCGTTCAGCAGGTGCATCGTGAGGAACACGCCCTCTTCGGGTGGAAGTTCCCGGTCGAGGGATGCCGCGATCGAGGCGGCCATGTGCTCGGCGGCGCGCGACTCGTCGGGGTGCAGGATGCGCAGCTCCGGCATCGAGGTGCCGGGGATGCGGATGCCCTGGTCGAGGCGCTCGACGACGTAGTTGACGTGATCGATCACGGCGAGGGGCAGGCGCCGGCCGAGATCGCGACCGAGCTCGCGTTCGGCCTCGTCGACCGCGCGCAGCACCGCCTGCACGAGCGCGTACGGGGCGTCGGTGAGGAGCTTCTGCGCGTGCGCGGTGTCGGTGGCCTGGTCGAGCACGAACGTCTTCTCGACCTTGGCCGGGTCGACGCGGCCCTCGTGCTTGAGCTGGAACCCGATGCCCCGACCCATCAGGACGCGCTCGCGGCCGTCGGCGTCGATCGCGACGACGACGTTGTTGTTCAGCAGCCTCTGCACGCCGCCGGGCGGGAGGGAGACGTCACCGGCACCGGGCATGGGATGCAGTTTAGGGCGGCGCCGTCTCGCGTGAGTCGCCAGAAAGTGTCGCTTCGCACGGTGCGGAAGCGACAATTCCTGGCGACTCACGCGGGGGAGACGCGCCCAGCCGCGGCGCAGGTGCGCCCCGGTACCCTGGAAACCATGACTGATCAGCCCCCCGTGCGCTCCACCACGCCCCGGCAGGCGCGCCCCGCGGGGGCGCCGGCCGACACCGGCATCCGCGAGACCCGCCCCAAGGCCGGACGCCAGGTACGTCCGGCAACCGAGGGTTGGCAGCAGGCGAAAGACGAGACCGGTCGTCCGCTCCTGCAGTTCGCGAGCCCCAAGCGCGGCAAGCCCCCCGTGCACCTCGCCGACATGACCGCCGCCGAGCGCGTCGAGAAGGTCAAGGAGCTGGGGCTTCCCGGCTTCCGCGCGAAGCAGCTCGAGAAGCACTACTTCACGCACTACACCTCGGATGCCGCCGACATGACCGACCTCCCGGCATCCGGTCGCGAAGAACTCGTCGCGGGGATGCTGCCCCCGCTGCTCACCGAGGTGCGGCGGCTCGAGACCGACCGCGGCGACACGATCAAGTTCCTCTGGAAGCTGCACGACGGCGCGCTCGTGGAGTCGGTGCTCATGCGCTACCCCGGCCGCATCACGCTGTGCGTGTCTTCGCAAGCCGGGTGCGGAATGAACTGTCCGTTCTGCGCCACCGGCCAGGCGGGGCTCACCCGCAACATGTCGGCGGCCGAGATCATCGAACAGATCGTGCGCGCCAACGCCCTCATCGCCGCCGGCGGACTCGGCGGCAAGAAGCGCGACGACCACTCTCTCGACCGCGTCAGCAACATCGTCTTCATGGGCATGGGCGAGCCGCTCGCGAACTACGCGCGCGTCATGCAGGCCGTGCGGGTCATGGTCGACAAGGAGCACGGCCTCGGCATGAGCGCCCGCGGCATCACGGTCTCGACCGTGGGACTCGTGCCCGCCATCAAGAAGCTCGCCGACGAGGACATCCCGGTGACCTTCGCCCTGTCGCTGCACGCGCCCGACGACGGCCTCCGCGACGAGCTCATCCCGGTCAACTCGCGCTGGAAGGTCGACGAGGCACTGGATGCCGCTCGCGCCTACTTCGACAAGACCGGACGCCGCGTCTCGATCGAATACGCCCTGATCAAGGACATGAACGACCACGCCTGGCGCGCCGACCTGCTGGCCGAGAAGCTCAACGCCCGCGGTCGCGGCTGGGTGCATGTGAACCCCATCCCGTTGAACCCGACGCCGGGCTCGATCTGGACGGCATCCGAGGTGCCGGTGCAGAACGAGTTCGTGCGACGGTTGAACGACGCCGGCATCCCGACGACGCTGCGCGACACCCGCGGCAAAGAGATCGACGGAGCGTGCGGCCAGCTCGTCGCGACCGAGGAGGACGAAGCCGCCGCGGCGGTCACGCCGGTCGGCTGAGTCTCTGCGCGGACGCCCCCACCCGACGAGGGTGGGGGCGTTTTGCTTGCGCGCCGCCGCTCCGTCCTGCATACTCCAACAGGTGAACATTTAGTTCACTAGATGAACTTGACTCAATGGAGAGCACTATGGGCTTGGCTGTCTGGGCGTTGATCGCCTACATCGGCGTGATCGTCGTCTGGAGCGTCGTCGTCAAGCGCGGCATCGGTGAGGCGATGGTCGTGGGCTTCCTCGTCGTCTGCGCGTTCGGTGGTGCGGACTTCCTCCGGCTGCTCGCGGTGGGCCTCGAAGCGGCGTTCACGCAGGAGATCGTGTTCGCGGCCCTGGCGTTCACGTTCATCGGGTTCCTCTTGGCATCCACCGGGGTCATCGACAAGCAGGTCGACATCCTCAACTCGATGCTCGGTCGCCTCCGCGGCGGCGCCGGATACGTCGCCACCGTCGGCTCCGCGCTGTTCGGCTCCGTCGCTCACTCGGGGTCGGCGAACGCCGCGACCATGGGCTCGGTCGCGATCCCGTGGATGAAGCGCTCGAACTGGCCTCCGCACGTGGCCGCGACCGTCATCGCCGGAAACGCGGGCAACGGCACGGTCATCCCGCCGAGCGCGTCGTTCTTCATCCTCATCGGCACCGCGACCGTCGCACCCTACGTCACGATCGACAAACTGCTGCTGGCGATGTTCGCCGCGGCCGGCTGGTGCGTGCTGTGGCGCCTCGTCGTGATCTTCATCTTCGTGCGCCGCCACAAGATCGACCGGGTCGCCGCCGCCGACATCCTGCCGTTCGGTCGCTCCTTCCGGCAGGGCTGGACCTCGCTGTTGGTGTTCCTCGGCATCGTCATCCCGGTCGCCGTGACCCTCGGGCCCACGGGCGACGCCTTGGCCGTGTCGCTGGGCGAAGACACGATGGATGCCGTCAGCGTCATCGTGTGGATCCCCGTGCTGCTGATGCTCTTCGCCCTCATCCTCGGGTTCAAGGGCCTGCCCCGCGGCGGCCGCGCCTGGTACGACTTCATCGCCAAGACGGCGCCCCGCTACCGCGACATCGGCGCGACCCTCGTGTTCGCCTTCGCCGGCGGCGCGGTGCTCACCGAGCTCGGACTCGCCGACCAGCTCTCGTCGGTGCTGAACGGGCTGAACGCCTCGCCCGTGATCATGTCGATCATCGTCGCGGTGATGGTCGTGCTCGTCGCCGGTCCCCTCAGCTCCACCGCCACGATCGCCACGATCGGCGGTATCGGCTTCAGCGTGCTGATGGTGTCGGGGGTCGACCCGATCCTCGCCGCGTGCGTCGTCCTGGTCGCTGCCTCGACCGAGGGGGCCTCGCCTCCCGGGGCCTCGGCGATCTACATCGCGACCGGTATCGCTCAGGTCAACCCGGTGAAGACGTTCGTGCCGCTCATCGTCTGGTACGTGCTCCCCATTCTCGCCATCGCCGCCCTCATCGGTCCCGGCTGGCTGCCGGTGTCGTTCTAGCCCGCGTCCTTCATCGGAGAAGAACATGTCTGAAGAGAAGACCCCCGCCGAGAACCCGCACGGCCCCGTCCGTCAGCGCGCCATCGCCCTCATGACCCCCGTCTTCGTCGTGCTGCTCGCCTCGATGCTCCTCGTCGGCACAGTGCTCGTGCTCCTGCAGATCGCCGGGCTCCTCACCGGCAACGGCGCGTTCATCGTCGGCGTGGCCGACGCCCTGAACCCCTGGGCGTTCGGCATCGGCGGCGCGCTCGGCATCTGGACCCTGCTGCTGTCGTACGCCCACGGATGGAAGCCCGCCGACTGACCGGCGGAGTCCTCGAGAGAACGGATACGCGAATGACCCCCACCCCTGTCGCCCGCGAGGTCGTCGACGGCCTCGCCGCCCTGCCCGTCGCGAACATCGGCGACTCGATGGACCGCCTGAACGTGGTGGATGCCGGCATCCAGGCCGTCTGGAACGGCGCCGCCGTCGCCGGTCCCGCCTTCACCGTCGAGGTCGCCGGTGGCGACAACGCCGGGATCCACGCGGCCCTCGCCGAGATCCCCGCCGGCGCCGTGCTGGTCGTCAACGGCCACGGCGTCACCGATCGCGCCCTGATCGGCGAGCTGATCGCCGAGCGTCTGCGCAAGATCGGGTGCATCGGCTTCATCGTCGACGGAGCCGTGCGCGACATCGGCGATCTCGAGGAGCTCGGCTTCCCCGTCTTCGCGCGGGCCAGCAGCCCCGCGGGTCCGTATAAGAACGGCCCGTTCCGCATCGGCACGCCCATCGCGCTCGGCGGCGTCGTCATCAGCCCCGGCGACATCGTGGTCGGCGACCGGGACGGCCTCGCCGTCGTACCGGCCGCTGAGGCCGCGGCGGTGCTGGAGCGCGCTCGCCGCAAGAACGCGGACGAAGCCGAGACGCGCCGCAGCATCCTGGCATCCTGACCGATCCGACACACTAGGTGAATGAGTTCGGCTCGTGAGGACACGTCAGGTCAACCCACCGTGCGCAGCGTCGAGCGCGCGCTCGATCTGCTCGAACTCCTCGAGCGGTCGGACCGCCCGATGCGTCTCGTCGACCTCGGTCGCGGGACCGGGCTGTCGTCGGCGACGCTGTTGCGTCTGCTCGGCGTGCTCCAGCGCCGCGATCTCGTCACGGCCGTGGCGGGCGAGTACCGCCTCGGGGTCGCGACCCTCGGCATGGCCCACGGGTACATCTCGACCGACCCGCTCAGCAATCGCGCCCGTCCGCACCTGCAGCAGCTCGCCGACACGACCAAGCTCACGACGTCGCTCTACGTCCGCAGCGGGGACGAGCGCATCCTCGCCGTCCGCGTCGACGGGGCCGAGCCGTTCCGCTACCAACTGCCCCTCGGTCGGCGGCTCACGCTGCACCTGGGCGCGGGCAAGCCGATCCTGGCAAACCTCCCCGCCGCCGAGACGGCCCGCATCCTCGACGCGCTGGGCGAGACGCAGCGCGCAGATGGACGCACCGTCTCCGTCGAGGGGCTGGATGCCGACCTGGCGACCGTGCGCCGAAACGGCTTCCACGTCTCGGTCGCCGAGCGCGACACCGCCGTGGCCTCCCTCAGCGTGCCGGTGTTCGCACCGACCGGCGAGGTCATCGCCTCGCTCTCCGCATCGGGTCCGATCGAATCGACCGACCCCGAACGACTGCCCGACTGGGCACCCGAACTCCGACGGGCGGCAGCGGCCGTCGGCCGTTAGCGCGAGGCTCCTCTCGCGCTCATCGAGAGGAACGACATGCGCGTGATCGGAATCATCGGACTCGGCGAGGCGGGCTCGCTTTACGCGACCGGAGCCGTCGGGGCAGGCTTCGAGGTGCACGGATTCGATCCGGCGTCCACCCCGACGCCCGAGGGAGTGCACCGCGCCGAGACGCTGGCCGACCTGGTGGCCGCGAGTGACCTCGTCATCGTGCTCACCGGGGCGGCGCTCAGCCCGCGCATCGCGGCGGACGCGGCCCCGCACCTGCGGGCGGACGCCGTCTACGCCGACTTCACCACCGCCTCGCCCGAGGTCATGGTCGACGTCGCCGAGCTCGTCGAGGGCGCGGGCGCCCGTTTCGCCGATGTCGCCATCCTCGGGCCGGTGCCCACGAAGGGCGCCGCGACCGAGACCATCGTCAGCGGCGCGGCCGCAGCCGACGTCGCCGGGGTGCTGCGCCGCTTCGGGGCCGACGTCGAGCTGATCGACGGGCCCGCGGGTGCGGCCACCTCGCACAAGCTCCTGCGCAGCGTCCTGATGAAGAGCCTCGCCGCGATCGTCATCGAAGCGCTCGAGGCCGGACGTGCGGCCGGATGCGAGCCGTGGGTGCGAGCGCAGATCGCCGCGCAGCTCTCGGGAGATGCCGAGGCGAAGATGGACCGCTACGAGACCGGCAGCCGCAAGCATGCCGTGCGGCGTGCGCACGAGATGGAGTCGGTGGTCGACTACTTGGGGTCGCTGGGCGTGGCATCCGAGATGTCGGATGCGGCGCGGCAGGTGCTTGAGCGACTGGGGACCGAGAAGGGCTGACGCGGATAGTCAGCGCACGGCGGGCGCGTGCAGCACGTGCGCGCGGATCGTCGAGTGTCTGCTGCATGTCGGGTCGGCATGAGTACCCGCGCGCGAGTGGCGAACCACCCGCACCCGCCCGCCGTCGTCACGCGGCGACGGCCGTCACGACGAGATTGTCGACGTAATGCCCGCTGGCCGGATCCCACGCGCCGGCGCACGTGACCAGCCGCAGCTGCGGCGTCGGCGTCGGCGCGTAGACCGATTCGGTCGGGAAGCTGTTCTTCTCGACGGTCTGCAGGCCGGTCACCACGAAGTCGGCGGTCGACCCGTCCGCGCGGCGGACCGACACCGTGTCGCCCGGCGTCAGTCGAGGCAGGTCGAAGAACACCGCCGGCCCGGTGGGCGAGTCGACGTGGCCCGCGATGACCGCGGGCCCGATCTCTCCGGGAAGGACGCCCTTCTCGTACCAGCCCACCGCGTCGTAGTCGCGGGGGGACTGGATCCACCCGTCGGCCCCGCGGTCGAGGCCGATGAGGTCCGAGTCCACCCCGATCGCCGGAATCGAGATGTGCACGGGCGCGGCCGTGTTGGCCGCCGCGGGGGCGACCGGGTCCTGGAACCCGCTCGCCGCGCCGACGCCCGGCGCCGTCGCCGCCTCGGCACCCGCCGCGCCCGCCGCGGCCCCGTCGCCCGCGAGAGCGGGGCATCCGTCGAGCACGTCGTCGGTGAGCATCGCCGTCGCGAGCGCCGTCCAGGCCGCACCGTAATAGGTGGGGGTGGATGCCGCCGTGTCCGCCATGCGCTGCAGATCGGCCCGCGCATCGTCGTCGCGTCCGCTCGCGGCGAGCGCGGCCGCCCGCGCGGCGTACGCGACCGGATGCCGATCCGAGGTGAGGGCCCCCGCACCCGCGTCGAGCTCGGCGGGCAGCTCCTCGCCGCCGGGGAGCACCGCCGCCACGCGCGCGGCGAGGGCGCGGTCGTCCTCCCGGCACGACTCTGCGAACCGGATGGTCGTGCGCGCGGCGTCGTAGCCGTACGCCGGCTCGCCCCCGCCGCCCGCGGAGCCCGCGAGCGCGACGGCGCCGTCGTCGGCGACCGTGGCCCAGTTGGTCGGCAGGGTGTTGGCATCCATCAGCGCGCTCGTCACCGCCGCACTGCCCGCGGCCAGCTCCTCCCATCGGGGATCGCCCGACGCGCGCGAGAGCACATCGAACGCGGCCGGCGACGCGTACGACGGGTTGTAGGCGTGCGGGGATGCCGTCGCCCACGGTCCCGGCAGCAGGATGCGGCCGAGCGCGGTTTCGGCCGTCATCTCGTCGAGGACGGCCGCGCCCAGGGCCACGCCCTGATCGCGGAGGTCGTCACGGGCGAAGGCGTCGCCCGCGAGCACCAGGGCGCGAGCCGCGTCGAGGTCGGCGTCCGAGGCGGGCTGCTCGTCGACGACCGCGCCGTCCTTCCACTGCCACGCCAGGAGGCCGTCGTCGCGCTGCAGGTTCGTGGTGGTCCAGTCCCAGATGCTGTCGAAGCGCGACTGGTCGTCCGCGGCCACGGCGAGGAGCAGGCCGTAGGCCTGCCCCTCGCTGACGGTGTCGCCGCCCTGGTCCGTTCGTACCACGCGGCCCCCGTCGACGTACGTGTCGAGGAAGGCCTCGGCCGTTGCGGTGGTGCGGTCGGCGGTGTCGGAATCGGGCCCGGTGCTGCACGCCGCCATCGTCAGGGCGACGACGGTTGCGACCGCGCCGGCCGTCAGCGTGCGGCGCGCGGACGTCACGCGCCCGCCTCGCCCCGTCGGCGCCGGCGTACCGCGATCAGCGCGAATGCGCCCAGAGCCACCGCCGCTGTACCGGCACCCGCCGCAGCGGCACCCGCCGACGCGGCCGAGGAGATGGCGGTGCCGCCCCCACCGGTGTGGATGCCGCCGACGGGCATGTCGGCGAGGGTCGCCGAGTCGGTGATGGTCTGCGCCGTCAGCGCACCCCGGGCGTCATCGAGCACGAAGAGGGTCGAGACCGACCCCGCCGGAAGATCGACGGCCGAGGTCGCGGACTCGTCTGCACCCGTCAGCTCGAGATCCCAGGAACCGGCCGGCACTGCGGCGTAGTCGGTCGCCGAGCCCGCCGGCACGTCGCGTGCGATCGGGCGCCCCTGGGCGGTGTCGACGTCCACCGTCGGCTCAACAGTCGAGGCTTGCACGACGCGCACCCGCGCCTGCCCGGCGGCGGGAGCGGAGAGGTCGTCCTCGAAGACCGTGGTCTTCAGATCGGCGTTGCGGCCGTATGCGGCGACCGTGAGCGGCTCGCCCTCGGCGATGTCGATCGACTGCTGCACGACCGGCTGCGTGCCGTCGGCCGCATCCGAGGGCACCATCGACACGACGTACGTGCCGTCGGCGAGGGGGATGTAGGGGCTCACCGCGCCGTAGGCGACGTCGTCGAGTTCGTAGACGACGGCCCCGCCGGCGAGCGCCGTCAGCTGGACGTCGACCGACTTGGTGTCCGGGGAGAGGTGCGCGACGCGCGCCCACCCGCCGGGCGCGGTGGGGGCCGCCGAGGCGGCCGGTGCCGTGGCGACGCCGATCCCCGCGGTGAGCAGGGCGGCGGCTCCGATCGCGGCGAGTCTGGCGCGACGACGGGAGGTGGTTGCACGGAACATGGCGGTCCTTTCGTTGGGGGGGAAGGAGAGGATCAGGAGGTGGGACGCGGGAGCAGGTCGACGGGTTCGTCGGGCGAGAACGTGATGATCACGCCTGCATCGCCGCGTTCGACGGAGACCGGGCGCAGCGGGCCGGTGAGCGACTCGTAGAAGCGCAGCAGGGCGTCGGCCCCGGCGGCATCCCCCCGGGCGTCCTGACCCGCGAATGAGCTGACGATGAGCTGACGGTGCACGCCCGAAGGGTCGCCCTCGAGCTGTGCGATGTCGGCCACGTCGATCCGGCCCTGCGACGACAGTTGGCCGAGGGTCAGCAGGATGCGTCCGTCGACGACGCCTGAGGTGAGCAGATCCTGTTCCTCGCCGGGGATGCCGACGTCGGGGTTCTGCAGCACCTGCTGCCCGGCGACCGATCGGGCGGCGTAGAGATCGTCGTCGGCGGCCTGTGCGAGCGCCGCCTGGGCCGTGTCGACCAGACGCACGTCGACCTTCTGTGCGCCCTCGCCGAACGACGCCACCACGGCGCTGTTCTCGATCGCCTGGCGCACGGTCGGGAACTCGGTCGGGAAGGTGCGCATCGAGTCGGTCGTGATGACGTAGTCGTAGTCGCGCCACCCGTCGGGGGCGAGCCGCTGCACGTCGGTGTCGGTGTCGGCCTTGTAGTACCAGACGACGTTCTCGCGCTCGAAACCGGCGCGCACCAGGTCCACCCACATCGCGTCGTCCACGAGCATGCGCGAGTCGGCGGGGGCGTTCTGCGTCATCCACGCCTCGGCGTCGCGGAGCGGTCGGTCGAGGTCGGCGAGCAGGAACCCGCGCAGCTGCGCGGCCCACAACGGACCCGCTGCCAGGACCGCGACGATGAGCCCGACGGCGATTCCGACACCGCCGATGCGCCGCAGGGCGCCGTGGGAGCGCAGCGCCTCGACGGCCACCTGACCCATCCCGGCGACCACCACGGCCGCGAACGGCAGCAGCATGATCACGTACGGCACGGGCAGGTATCCGCCGCGGAACATGAAGGCCGTCAGGGCCAGCAGGGTGATCGCCCAGGGGCGGAGGCGACGCACGAACAGGGCCGCCACGGCGGCCGCGAGCGCGGTGACGATGAGCACGGCGTCGAGCTGCCACCACAGGCCGACGGTGCGCGACATGAGGCTCTCGGGGTCGAACAGCGATCCGCTTCCCTCGCGCGAGGCCAGCTGGAACGCGAGCCCGTCCCACAGGCTCACGCGCCCGGGAGCGGGCGCCACCTCGCCCTTGACGAGGGCGAAGGCGACGTAGGCGAGGCCGATGAGCCCCAGCACGGCTGCGGCGACCGACAGGGTGTATCGACGCGTGGTGCGGTCCGCGCCGCGCCACATGAACCACGCCACCAGCGGCAGTGCGAGCAGGTACGTCTCCTTCGTGAGGACGGCGACGCCGAATGCGGCCGCGGCGCCGATGTACCCGGCGAGCTGGGCGCGTCGGCTCATCGCCAGCAGCAGGGCGGCGAGCAGCCAGGCGGTGGCGATGTTGTCGAGGTACACCTGCCGGTGGAACTGCACCGCGAGCGGCGACAGCAGGAACAGGGCGACCGACGCGGATGCCGTGAACCGGGCGAAGCCGATGCGGCGCACGACGAACCACAGCAGGACGGCGGCCACGGCGGTGGCGGCGAGCATCGCCTCGCGGGCGGCGATGACGGCGACGTCGTACCGGTCCCAGCCATCGGTCAGGCCGACCCAGGCCGCGATCTGCATCCACCCGAGGGGCGGGTGGTCGTACCAGTACGTGTAGTGCGTGAGCTCGCCGAGGTTGCCGATGCTCCATGCCTGCGCGGTGTAGGTGCCCTCGTCGTCGATGCGCTGCGGCGAGCCTCCGAGATTCAGGGCGTTGACCACCAAGCCGAGGACGAGGGGAGGAAGCAGCCACAGCGCGTCGCCCAGCCGGGCGCGCCACGGCGAGACCCGGCGGCGCAGGCCCGCCGACGCACGGTCGGAGGGGATCGTGCCGGTGGGGATGCGGTCGATCGTCGAGGTCATCGGGTCACCTCCGAGCCGGCGCCGACGAGGTCGGGCGCGGCGGACGGGGTCGCAGGCGCGGCGTCGCGGTGGGCGCCGGTGTGCTCGGTCTTCTCCCAGCTGCCGTCACCGCGCAGCTGACGCACGACGCTGCGCACGGCGGCGGCGGCGAGGAACACCTGGTAGGGAACGAGGCCCAGCACGAGGCGGACGTAGTCGCGCACGCGCACCTTCTTGTCGTAGACGCGTCCGAACTCGGTCAGTCCCGCCGCTTCGGCGACGAGCGTGATGATCGTGGGCACGAGGGGCAGGAACGTCAGCAGCGCCACCGGGGTCGGCACCTTCACGAGGAGGATGAACACGAGCGAGATGGGGATGAGCAGTCCGGTCGCCGCCTGCAGGAACGGCATGTTCAGCAGATAACGGGCGTACATGCGCTGGCGCAGCGTCGGCAGGGCTTTCCACTCGCCCTTGCCGAGGACCTGCAGGAACCCCTGGTTCCAGCGCGTGCGCTGCTTGTAGAGCGACTTCAGGGTCGGCGGGGTCTCTTCGCGCGTGACGTATTCGGGGTTGTAGGCGACGACGACCTTCGCGCCGTCGCTCGACAGACGCACGCCGAGCTCGCAGTCCTCGGCGAGGCACTGGTCGTCCCATCCCTTCGACCACGTGAGGCGGTCGCGGGTGACGAACACGGTGTTGCCGCCGAGCGGGATGAACTTGGAGCGGGCGTGGAAGTGCAGGCGCGAGCGGAACCAGAAGTAGTACTCCAGGACGTTGCGCAGCGACCACCAGCTGGTCTCGAAGTTCATCAACTGCACGCCGCCCTGCACGACGTCGGCGCCGGTCTCCTGGAACTTGGAGTCGACGACGGTCAGCAGGCCGGGGTGCACCTCGTCCTCGGCGTCGAAGACGCCGACGATGTCACCGGTCGCGATCTGCAGGGCGCGGTTGAGGGCCTTCGGCTTATTCTTGGGGACGCTGTCGTCCACGACGACCTTGATCAGATCGGGATGCCGCGCGGCGGCCTGCCGCACGACCAGCTCGGTGCCGGGGTCGTCGTGGCCGACGATGGCGATGATCTCGAAGTCCGGGTGGTCCTGCTGCGCGAGGCGGTCGAGCGTCTGACCCATCACCTCCTCCTCGTGCCGGCCGGGCACGAGGAGCGTGAAGCGGTGTCGCGCGGGGCGCGGGGACGAGCTGAACTGCGTGGCGCGCAGGTCGTCGGCGGAACGCCAGGCGTGCAGCATCCACCACAGCGTCGTCGTCGCGACGACGGTCAGCGCGAGCGCCAGGACGATGACGCCGCTGTAGCCGAGCCACTCGCCGATCGACCAGTCGGGAAGGAAGCCGCCCGACACCGTCATTCCGGGCTGGGCGGGGACGGGGACATCCGTCACCCCGGTCGATCCCTGACCGGGCGCGGGCGCGACGGGCGTGAGGAGCGGTTCGGGCGTCGGGTCGGGGGCCGTGACGGACAGGCGGACGTGCGGGAACGACAAAACTACCTCCAGCGTCCACATGGACGGTTCGAGGGCGGTAAGGGGGAGGTGCGACGAGAGGGCGGGGGGTCAGCGCACGAGGGTCATCCGGGGCGAGGTGGGGGGATGGTTTGGATCAGTCAGGGTTTTGCCAGGGAGCTCAACGCTCCCTCGCCGGGTCGCGGAGGCATCCGGGCGCCGCCGCGGAGAGCCGTTCCGGTTCGCACGCGACGGCGATCCGCGCCTTCGCTGACCGGCGCCCGCGACGGTGCGTCGCGTCCTCCACCGATCGGTGGATGCCGACTCCACCACCCCGTCGTTCCCGTCGCCGTCGCGGCCGGTCAGACTGGGCTCATGAGCGAGAGCGTCGTACGCGTCGACAACCTGCGGAAGACCTACCGGGGCGGCTTCGAGGCACTTCGGGGAGTGAGCTTCGACATCCGCCGCGGCGAGACCTTCGCTCTGCTCGGGCCAAATGGTGCCGGTAAGAGCACGGTCATCGAGATCCTCGAGGGGTACCGCGATCGCACCGACGGAGAGGTACGCGTGCTCGGCGTCGACCCGCACCGCGGCGGCCTGGACTGGAAGGCGCGCCTGGGCATCGTGCTGCAGAACACCGGGGAGGCGCCGACCGCGAGCGTGCGTGAGCTGCTCGCCCACTTCGCCTCGTTCTATCCGCGCCCGCGGGACGTCGACGAGGTCATCGCCGCGGTCGGGCTGAGCGAGAAGGCGAAGGTCTCCGTCCGCAAGCTGTCGGGTGGGCAGCGCCGTCGCGTCGACGTCGCACTCGGCATCATCGGCCGCCCCGAGCTGCTGTTCCTCGACGAGCCCACCACCGGCTTCGATCCGGAGGTCCGGCGGCAGTTTTGGGATCTCATCCGCGACCTGCAGCGCGAGGGCACAACGATCCTGCTGACCACCCACTATCTCGACGAGGCCGCCGAACTGGCGGAGCGCGCGGCGATCCTCGTCGGCGGGGAGGTGGCATCCGTCGGACGCATCGATGAGCTCGGGGGACCGGACGCCCGCGTGCCCCTCGTGCGGTGGCGCGAGGGCGATGCAGTGCGCGAGCGGCGCACCGAGAATCCCGGGTCGGTGGTGGCGGAGCTGTACGGACGGCTCGGCGAACCGGCACGGCTCGAGGTGGTGCGACCGAGTCTCGAGGACGTCTACTTATCGTTCCTCGGCGACGAAGCGCGCCGCACCGCCGCGGCGGGAGGCCTCGCGTGAGCCGCGTGCTGCGGCTGGGTGCCGCGCGCATCGCGTTCGAGGTGCGCTCGTACTTCCGCCAGGGCGATTCGGTGTTCTTCACGTTCCTGTTCCCCGTGATGATCCTGCTGATCTTCGCCGTCGCCTTCGACGCGCAGACCTTCGGCCCGCCCGGAGAACAAGTGGATGCCGCGCAGTTCTACCTCCCCGCGATGCTCGCCGCCGGCGTGCTGCTGTCGGGCCTGCAGAACATGTCGATCGACATCGCGATGGAGCGCAGCGACGGCACCCTGAAACGTCTCGGCGGGACGCCGCTCAGCCCGGTGTCCTACTTCATCGGCAAGCTCGGCCAGGTGCTGGTGACCGGCTTCCTGCAGTCGGTGCTGCTGATCGTGGTGGCCGCGGTGTTCTTCGGCGTGCCGCTGCCGACCGACCCGGAGCGCTGGCTGACCTTCGCGTGGGTGTTCCTGCTCGGCGTCACCACGTGCGCGATCCTCGGCATCGGCCTGTCGGCGCTGCCGCGGACCGGGCGGAGCGCCACCGGCGTCGTCATCCCGATCGTGCTGCTGCTGCAGTTCATCTCGGGCGTCTACATCAACTTCGCGGCCCTGCCGGACTGGCTGCAGAACGTCGCGAGCGTGTTCCCGCTGAAGTGGCTCGCGCAGGGCTTCCGGTCCGTGTTCCTGCCGGAGGGCTTCGCGGCGGGGGAGCCGTCGGGGTCGTGGGACCACCCGCTGATCCTGCTCGTGACGGGACTCTGGCTGGTGCTCGGGCTCGCGCTCGTGCGGCTGACGTTCCGCTGGATTCGAAAGGACGCATGATGTCGCAACTCATCGCCACCCCGGTCGCCGCCTCGGACGGGGCGGATGTCGGACTCCCCACGACGCGAGGGTGGATCGTCGCCTTCCTCGCGGCGGGAATCCTGGGTGCGGGTATCGCCGTGGCATCCGCGGTCGTCGCCGGCATCCTGTGGGCCTCGGCTGTCGCGGCCCTGACGCTTCTCGGGGCCTACACCGTGTTCATTCTGCTCGTGCTGCCCCGTCTGCTGCGGCGCGAGGCGGGGACGATGGGCGCGCTCGACGTGGTCACCATGGTGGTCACGGTGCTCGCGGTCGCGCTGTTGACCTTCCTCGTGCCGTGGCTCGCGATGCTGCAGTTCTGGGTCTTCCCGCTGCTGTGGACGCTGGCCGCGTCGACCCGCGTCGCGGTGGGTGCGTGCTTCGTCTCGGCCGCGTCGATCTTCGCTGCGCTGCTGCCCTGGACCGGTGGAGGATCGTGGGCGGTCATGGCCTTCGTGCAGGGCGCGTCATTCGTCTCCGCCGTCGTGCTGGGGCTCTGGATCAGCGGAATCTCGCGGTACGGCTCCGAACGCGATGTCCTCGTCGCCGAGTTGACGGCAGCGCAGAGCGAACTCGCCTCTCTGCATCACGACGCCGGCGCGATGGCCGAGCGCGAGCGCCTCACCGCCGAGATGCACGACACGATCGCGCAGAGCCTCGCGGGGACGGTCATGCTCGCCCAGCGCGCCCGGCGCGAGCTGGTCGAGGGAGCTCTGTTGCCGTCGACCCTCGAGCTCGTCGAGGAGGCCGCACGGGCAGCACTCGCCGAGACCCGAGAGCTGGTCGCCGGGGGAGTACCCGCCTCGGTCGGGGCCGGCGGACTGACCGAAGCGTTGCGTACGGTGGTCGCACGGGCCGTCCGTGAAACGGGTCTCGACGTCGAGCTCGTGACCTGGGAGGTACCGCCGCTCGATCGCGAGGCCGAGGTGGCGCTCCTGCGGTGCGCGCAGGAGGGCCTGTCGAACGCGAGACGGCACTCCGGCGCCCGTCGCGTCGAGGTGACTCTCGCCGAGCGGCACGGCGTCGTGGAGGTCACCGTGCGCGACGACGGCGTCGGTTTCGACGCCACCGCCAGCGCGCACGGCTACGGCATCGAGGGGCTGCGGGCACGCCTGGGCGCCCTCGGCGGGTCGCTCGAGGTCGACGGCACCCCCGGGGCTGCGACGGTGCGCGCCGGCGTTCCGGTGACGGCGGGGCGCTCGTGATCCGCGTCGCCGTCGCGGACGACCACCCGATCGTGCGCGCGGGGCTCGTCGGCCTGCTGGACGCCGCCGACGGGATCGACGTCGTCGGAGCGGCCTCCGACGGGGTGGAGGTCGTGGACCTCGTCGAGAAGGAACGTCCCGATGTGGTGCTGATGGACATGCGGATGCCGCGCCGCGACGGTGACGAGGCGACCGCGATGCTGCGCGAGAGCGTGCCCGCGACGCGTGTCATCGTCTTGACGACCTACGAGAGCGACGACGTCATCATGCGAGCGATCGCCGCGGGGGCGAGCGGGTACCTGTTGAAGGCCGCCCCCGAAGCGGAGCTGATCGCGGGCATCCGCGCGGTCGCAGCCGGCGAGGTGGCTCTCGCGCCGAGCGTCGCCCGGGTGCTGGTGGGGCAGGCGGGGCGGGCGCCCGAGGTGCCGACGCTGACCCCTCGAGAGATCGAGGTGCTCTCGCACGTCGCTCAGGGGCTGAGCAACCGCGAAATCGGCGTTCGCCTTCACCTCGGCGAGGCGACGGTCAAGACGCATCTGCTCAAGGCGTTCGCGAAACTCGACGTGGCGGATCGCACGCGCGCCGTCACGCGGGCGATGGAGCTCGGCATCCTCCGGTCGCCCTCGTGAGAGGTCGGAACCGGTCGCTTCGAGCTCTCACGGGTGACACATCCTGACCGTCACGCAGACATTCGGATGCCGCGGCCCCGGTGTCGGTGGCCGGGTCTAGCGTGGAGGAATGGTCGCTTATCGCTATCTCGGCAACAGTGGATTCAAGATCTCGGAGATCACCCTCGGCAACTGGGTGACCCACGGCTCGCAGGTCGGTGACGACGCGGCGATCGCCACGGTGCATGCCGCCCTCGACGCCGGCATCACGACGTTCGACACCGCAGACGCCTACGCCAACACGGCCGCCGAAACGGTTCTCGGCAAGGCCCTCGAGGGGCAGCGGCGCGAGTCGCTGGAGATCTTCACCAAGGTCTACTTCCCCACCGGCCCCGCGGGCCCCAACGACACCGGCCTCAGCCGCAAGCACATCATGGACTCCATCAACGGGTCGCTGAAGCGCCTGGGCACCGACTACGTCGACCTCTACCAGGCGCACCGCTTCGACTACGAGACCCCGCTCGAAGAGACGTTCCAGGCCTTCGCCGACATCGTGCGCCAAGGCAAGGCGCTCTACATCGGCGTCTCGGAGTGGACAGCAGAGCAGCTGCGCGACGGGCACGCGCTCGCGAAGCAGCTCGGCATCCAGCTCATCTCGAACCAGCCGCAGTACTCCATGCTGTGGCGCGTGATCGAGGGCAAGGTCGTGCCCACCAGCGAAGAGCTCGGCATCTCGCAGATCGTCTGGTCGCCGATGGCCCAGGGCGTGCTGAGCGGCAAGTACCTGCCGGGTCAGCCCGTGCCCGAGGGCTCGCGCGCCACCGACGAGAAGAGCGGCGCCACCTTCATCAAGCGCTTCTTGAACGACGACACCCTCGAAGCCGTTCAGCGCCTCAAGCCCATCGCCGACGAGGCCGGGCTCTCGATGCCCCAGCTCGCGATCGCGTGGGTGCTGCAGAACCCGAACATCGCGGCAGCCCTGGTGGGTGCATCGCGACCCGAACAGCTCGCGGACACCGTGAAGGCGTCGGGAGTCACCCTGGATGCCGACACCCTCGCCGCGATCGACTCGGCCCTCGGCGACGCGGTGTACTCCGACCCCGAGAACACCTACGAGGTGTCGCCGAAGCAGCGCGTGGCCTGATAGTCGCGTGACCGGTGGGGCGGGGCTTCGGCTCCGCTCCGCCGCGCCGCGGGGCGCGCTACGGCGCGAAGAAGGGCGCTCGGCTGCGCCTCAGGCGCCGCTCAGGAGAGGGCAGGGTGGGCGTCGTACTCTGTGCGAATGTCCTTTTCCGCTCACCGGCCGGGCCGCTTCGGCTCCGATGGCCGCATCGAGTTCACGACGGACGAGGAACGCGAGCAGTATCTCGACGACATCCTCGCCGAGCAGAACGCGGCCCACCGCCCCGCCGAGGCCCAGGACCACACGTCCGAGCCGTGGGGCGCGCCGCCCGCAGACGACGAGCCCGTCGACCCGTTCGTCGTCGACGCGCGCGACGCGGAGCCGGTCGAGACGCCCCGCGACGACGCCCCCGCCGACGACCACGACACCGTGGTGATCGATCGCTCCGAGCGCTCCCGCTCCGACGACGAGACCGCGGTGATCCCCGACGACGCGCCCGAGCCCGTGGCATCCGCGCCCGTGGCATCCGAGCCCCGCCAGCCCCGTCTGCGGCGCTCCGATCCCCGCCGTCCGCGCCTGTCGCTGATCCGTCGCATGGCCGTGCTCGGCGGCGCCGACAACGACGTTCTCGACGAGGTGCCCGAGGAGGTGCCGCGTTTCGTGCAGATGTTCCTCGTGCTCGCGGGAACCGCTCTCGTCTCGGCCCTGTCGATGATGTTCGCGCTGCTCACCGGCGTGCGCGTCAGCATCCTGCTCGCGATCCCGCTCGCGATCGTGTGGGGTCTGATCATCTTCAACCTCGACCGCTTCCTCACCTCGACGATGCGTTCGACCAAGAACGTCTTCCGGCTGCTCGGGCTCGCCTTCCCGCGCGTGATCATGGCGGCGCTCATCGGCATCGTGGTCGCCGAACCGCTCGTGCTGCAGGTCTTCCAGAACGACATCGCGCGCGAGGTGAACTCCACGAACGTCACGCAGGCCCTGACCGATCAGGATGCCGTGACCAACGGCCCCGAGAAGCAGGCGCTCGACGCCGCGAGCGCGCAGGTGTCGGCACTCGAGAATCAGGCGGCGACCGGCATCGTGACCGGGACCTCGTCGACCTCGGCCGAGTCCGCGGCCGCGCAGCAGACCGTCGACCAGCTCACGCAGCAGCTCGCCGCTCAGCAGACCGTCATCGACCAGGCGCGCGCGGTGTACCAGTGCGAGCTGACCGGTCAGGGCGCCGGAACTGTCCCCGGGTGCACCGGCGTCGCCGGTGACGGCGCGAGCTCCGACGCCGCCCAGGCGCAGCTCGCGCAGGCGCAGTCGGCGTACGACTCCCTCTCGACCCAGCTCGCGCAGGCGCAGTCGACGCTCGCCGCGGCGAACTCCGCGGGCGCCGAGGCGGCTGCCTCGTCGGCTGATGCGAACAAGCAGCAGGCCGAGGATCAGCTCCCCGCCGCCCGCGCGCAGTACGAGTCGGCGCTCGCGGCGTACAACGCAAGGGCGTCGTCGGTCGCCGACGGCAACGCGGGCGCGGTGGGTCTGCTCAGCCAGATCACCGCCCTCGAGCGCCTGTCGGACCGCGAGCCGGTGCTGCGCTGGGCGCACTACCTGATCGCCGCACTGTTCTTCATGATCGAGCTGCTGCCCGTGCTCGTGAAGGTGCTGACCGGCTTCGGCGGCCCCTCGCTGTACGAGAAGGCCGAGAAGATGCGCGGACAGATCGCCCTCGACCGGGTGTCGGCCCGCACCTTCCGCAAGCGCGCCGACATCATCGCCGACGAGGCGAACCGCGTTCCGGCGACCGTGTCCTGATGGTCGTCTGGAGCGCGGGGCTCCTGCTGTACCGGCTCTCGCCGGAACCGCAGGTGTTCCTCGCGCACATGGGCGGCCCGTTCTGGGCGAAGAAGGACGCCGGCGCCTGGTCGATCCCGAAGGGCGAGTACGACCCCGACACCGAGGGAGCTCTGGATGCCGCCCACCGCGAGTTCCGCGAGGAGCTCGGCGTCGAGCCGCCCGAGGTCGAATGGGCGGAAGTGGGCACGTTCGCGTCCTCCAGCGGCAAGAAGGTCGTCGTGTTCGCCGGTGACGGCGCCTCGTTCACGGCATCCGAGTTCACCTTCGGGACGTTTGAGATGGCGTGGCCGCCCCGCTCGGGCGAGACCGCGACGTTCCCCGAGGTCGACCGCGCCGAGTGGATGAGCCTGGATGCCGCGCGCGAGGCGCTCGTGAAGGGGCAGCGCCCCGCGATCGACGCGCTCGCCGCGGCCCTGGCGGAGCTGCCCGGCGGCTGACCCGCGAGCCCCGGGCGCCCACCCGAATGCACGAGTGTCCACGACTCCCGGACGTCTCGAAGACTCGTCCGGGTGTCGTGGACACTCGAGAAGGGGAGACCCCCGCGGCGCGGTGCGCTTAGGGGCGCAGGAGGATCTTGCCCACGCGGGGCGAGTCACTCGCCGTGACCGCGTCGACGATGTCATCGAGGCCGAAGGTTGCCGCGACGGGCAGGGTCAGCGTGCCATCTGCGAGGTAGCGCGACAGCTCGCCGAACAGGGCGCCGCGGGTCTCGGCATCCATCGTCTTGCTGACGACGCTGCCCCAGAAACCCTTCACGGTGGCCTGTCGGAAGATGAGGTCGCCGGCGCCGAGCTCGAGCTTGCCCGCGCCCATCGACCCGAAGATCACGAGCGTGCCGTTCTCGCTGAGGAGAGAGAGCACCTGACCCGCGGCCGGCCCGCCGACGGAGTCGACACCCGCCACGACCCGGCCGTCGCCCACGATCGCCAGGGCCTTCTCACGCCAGTCGTCGGAGTCGGTCGACACGATGTTGCCGATGCCCTGCTCCGCGAGTTCGTCGATCGCGCTCTGGCGGCGCACGAGGCCGACGACGTTGACGCCGCGGGCCTTGGCGATCTGCGCGACCATGCGGCCGACCGCTCCGTTGGCGGTGTTCTGCACGATCCAGTCGCCGGCCTTCAGGTCGAGCGAGTGCAGCAGGCTGATGGCGCTGAAGGGCATCGAGACGAGCTGCGAGGCGACCTCGTCGCTGAGTCCTTCTGCGACGGGGATCAGACCCGCGGCCTTCGCGACGACCTGCTCGGCCCACACACCGAAGGTGCCGCCGGTGGCGACGCGCTGACCGACGGTCAGGTTCTCGACGCCCTCACCGAGCTCCTCGATGACGCCCACGGCTTCGGTGCCGGCGCGGGCGGGCATCTCGGGCTTGAAGCCGTAGGTGCCGCGGACGGTCCACAGGTCGTGGTTGTGGATGGGCGACAGGAGCACGCGCAGGCGCACCTCGCCGGGGCCGGGGGTCGGGTTCTCGACCTCTTCGACGCCGAGGACGTCGGCCGGCTCTCCGAACTCGTGGTGGATGACTGCGCGCATGGATTCCTCCTGTGGTTATTTTGTAACGACCGGTCTAATATAGACCTCGAGCACGGGGACGCAACCGGGAGAACTGGATTCCGTCTCGCACGGTCGCGGTGGCTTCGACAGGCTCAGCCACCTCCGCCGGAGGACCCTGAGCCCGTCGAAGGGTCCGGGACGCAGACGACATCGGAGGGAAGCGCAGCATGGGCAGGATGCCGAGCTTCGACCGCTCCGCCGTCGTCGCCGCCGCACGCGACGTCTTCTGGCGCCGCGGATACGCCGAGACGGGCATCGCCGAGCTGGAGGAGGCCACGGGCCTGACCCGCTCGAGCATCTATAACGCCTTCGGGAGCAAGCGCGGATTGTTCGACGCGGTGCTCGCGGCCTATCTCGACGATGTGGTTCGCACGCGCCTGCGTCCGCTCGGCGGCGGAGACCCCGGCGCCCTCGAGGCCTACATCGACGACATGCGCTCGGCCATCGAGGCCGACACCCCGCGCGCGCGGCTCGGCTGTCTGCTGCTGAACGCGGGATGCTCCCCGCTCGCGAGCGACGACGCCGAGGTGCGCACGCTCGTCTCGGACTACGCCGCCGAGATGCGCGCCGCGATCCGCTCAGCCGTCGCCGATCGCCGTCCGGATCTCACCCCGGATGCCGTGGACGCCCTCGCCGCGGTCTGCGCCTCGCTCGTGGTGGCCGGCCTCACTCTCGCCCGCGCCGACCGCGACGCGGCGCTGGCGACGCTGGCATCCGTTCCGACGACGCTGGAGTCGTGGGGTCGGCAGCCCATCGGCTTCACCACGGCATAATCGCGCTTTCTCGCTGCCGTCATTGGCTCGTCAGCGAGTTGAATAACAGGCTCGTCCGTGTATCCGTGACCCCGGGTATGGCGCGTATGCGCTCGAGCGCGACGTCGAACTCGGAGAGGTTCGATGACCGGATGTGAACAACGAGATCCCATTCGCCGATGGTCGAATGCAATTCGTCGACATCAGGAAAACCTCGGATTGCTCGGACGACCGCCTTGCCCTGGTTGGGGGCGATCGACACCATCGATACGCCCCGAATGGCGTTTCGGTCCACATCGTTGCCGAGCCTGACCGTGAACGCCTCGATTATGCCGTCCGAGACCATGCGATCTATGCGCGCCGTCACAGTCGAACGGTTCACGCCCACCTGGCGTGCCAGTTCAGCCACAGGGGTGCGGGCGTCGGCGCGAAGCAAGGAGAGTAGCTTGTGATCGATCTCATCTGGCATGGCAATCAGACTAATTTCACCCGGCACGTTGCTCAAGTTCCGTGCAAAATGTGGTTCAAATGTCCGTTGATGGACCACAGTGCTCACTTCTACCGTTGGACCTGCTCCGACGACCGCAGCTGCTGTCCACGTCAGTCCTGATGCCGTGGCGCAGCCTGGCGTCCCTCACTGTGTAGAGAGTTGAACGATGAATCCTGTCCTGTGGGCCCTGCTTTCGAGTGGGGCCTTCGGCCTGAGCGATTTCGTTGGTGGTGCCGCCTCGCGTCGCGCCCCCGCATTGCAGATCGTCCTCATCTCGTACCCCGTGTCCGCGGTAGTGACAACGCTGCTCGCGTGTGTCGCGGGTGGGCAGCCCACGATGGAGGCGCTGATGTGGGGCGCCGCCTCGGGGGCGGTGATGGCGGCGGCAATGTGGTCGTTCTACTGGGCACTGGCGCACGGTCCGATGAGCGTCGTCTCTCCTCTGACCGCTGTGATCGTGACCATCCTCCCCGTCTCAGTGGGCCTCCTCCAGGGCGAGCACAACTCGGTGGCGGCGATGGCAGGAGTCGCCGTCGCGATCGTGGCGGTTCTTCTCGTGAGCAAGGAGCCTCGGCGCCCCGGATTTGACGGACGTCGGATGACGATGCGCATCCTGTTGGTGACGGCAGCAGCGGGCTTCGCCTTCGGATTGAGTTTCATCTTCACGGGTCAGATCGCTTCGGGCACCGGCCTATGGCCCCTCGTTGCCGCGCGCTCGACTGCGACGGTCGTGATCGTGGCAGCGGCTGCTGTGTCGCGTCAGGTACGCGCGCCCTGCGGGGTGGCGCTGGCGGGGGCCGTCGCGGTGGGCGCCCTCGACGTGGTCGCGAACACCGCGATGCTCTTCGCATTTCAAGAGGGCACTCTCTCGCTCGGAAGCGCCGTGATCGCGCTCTACCCGGCGGTGACAGTGATCCTCGCCATCTGCATACTCCGCGAACGCGTCACCTGGTGGCAGACCCTGGGACTCCTGCTCGCGGCTGCCTCCGTCTTCGTCATCAGTCTCAACTCGTAAGGATCTTTGTTGTTGCCCGAAAAATATCCTGTACAGAAGCGCGCGGAACCCGTCGAGGACGGGTCAGTGATAGTTCATCGACATCTCGATTACGAAGAAGCGGAGCTTGTCGTTGAATTAATCAGAAACGAGACGACCATCACGGGCTACTCCATAGGGGAGTGGATGTCGAAACGTGATGTCGTCGTCTGTGCTGACGCGATGACCGGGGCGCTATTGGGGGTCGCCCTCGTTCATCACCTTCTGCCGGGGTGGTCTGAGATTGCCGTCGTGCTGGTCCTGCCGAAATGGCGGGGTCACGGAATCGGTGCCCGCCTCGTAAAGCATGCCGCGGAATATATCGAGAGCCTGCGCCGCAAGGCCATTCTGTTCTACTGCCAGGACTCCATGGAGCGCATCGTTCTGCGCTTAGGATTCGACACGTACGCGGATGATGTTGCCTTCGCGAGAAAATCGTGGCCTCGCCTGCTTTTTCTCAAGGTGATCTATCCGCTGCAGTGGAGGGCGGAAAGCTACAGGCGGCAGGAGATTCGGAGAAAGATGGAAACGCTCCACTGCCACTTCCAATTCAAGATTGCCGTACCGGCCCATATTCAACGACTTGAGAGCTGAGATGGCCGCTACTCTGAACACACCCGATGAGAATGTGTGGGGCACGCTCTTCGGGGAGGGGTCGTCGGATCTTCTGACGGAGATCAATTCTTCCGTTCGATTCGACTATCGACTAATCGAGGAAGACATCGAGGGATCGATCGCCCACGTCAGCATGCTGGGCCACGTCGGTGCGCTGCCTGCGCAAGACATGGCCGAGATCCTCGCTGGTCTGCGTGTCCTTCAGGCGCAGGCGCGGGCCGGCGAGCTTACCCTGGACCCATCGCTCGAGGACGTCCATATGAACGTCGAGCATTGTCTTCGTCAACTGATCGGTCCCGTCGCAGGGCGACTGCATACGGCCCGTTCGCGCAACGATCAAGTCGCCCTGGACGCCAAGATGTGGGTGCGCAGGGCCGAAGCGAGGCTCGACCGCCACCTGGCGTTGCTCATCGACGTGATCTCGACGCGAGCGGTGGAGTTCGCGGAGGTCGCCATGCCGGGGTTCACGCATCTCCAAGCGGCTCAGCCGGTCAGCTTCGGCCACCACCTGCTCGCGTACGTCGAGATGTTCCTGCGCGACCGAGATCGAATCCGCTCAGCGCACACGCGAGCCGATGAGTCTCCGCTCGGGGCGGCGGCCCTTGCGGGCACGAGCCATCCGATCGACCCCTTCTTCACCGCACGGGCACTGGGCTTCTCCTCCCCCATGCGCAACTCCATGGATGCCGTCTCGGATCGCGACTTCATGCTTGATCTGCTGGCGATCGGATCCATCCTGGCGACGCATATCTCGCGACTCGGCGAAGAGCTCGTGCTGTGGTCGACAGCGCAATTCGGATACGTCCAATTGCCCGCAGAACTGGCGGCCGGGTCGTCGATCATGCCGCAAAAGAGGAATCCGGATGTCGCCGAGCTCATTCGCGGGAAGAGCGGTCGCGTCATCGGTAACCTCGTCGCCCTCCTCACGGTCCTCAAGGGCCTTCCGCTGTCGTACAGTCGTGACCTCCAAGAAGACAAGGAAGCGCTGTTCGACACGTTCGACACGCTGGACGTCAGCTTGCGCAGTGCCATCGCGTTGATGAGTGGCCTCACGGTCGACACCGCTCGGATGGCGGCTGATGCAACGGTGGGGAACACTCTGGCCACGGATGTCGCTGATTGGCTGGTCGTTCGACACGGGTTGCCGTTCCGTGAGGCGCATCTGTCAGTCGCTCAACTCGTGCGGTCGTTAGGTGAGCGCGGCCAGCAGCTCCACGGGGCCGATCCGGCGTGGATCCGAGCCTTCGCGCCCGTCTTCAAAGATCTGCCAGACGAGGTGCTGACGCTGCAACACTCGCTGGCAAGTCGCACGTCGCCGGGTGGGACGGCGCCCGCATCGGTCCGGGCTGCCGCGGCAGCGGCGCGTGTGCGTAATCACTCTCGGTCCCCCTTGCCTGGACCGCCGGACGAAGGACCCGATACGAAGGAGACGGACCAATGAGAGACAAGAAGCGCGTAGTCCTGGCATATTCGGGCGGTGTCGACACGACCGCGTGCATTCCGTACCTGCGCCACGAGATGGGATGTGACTACATCGTCGCCATGGCCGCGGACCTCGGGCAAGGGGAGGAGCTTTCCGTCTTGCAGAGGAAGGCGATCTCGGCCGGCGCCGACGAGTCCGTCGTCTTGGACGTACGCGAGAGATTTGTTGTCGACTTCGGCTTCACCGCGCTGAAGGCGAACGCGATGTACGACCGCCACTACCCGTTGTCGTCGGCACTGGGGAGACCTTTAATCGGGGAGCTTCTGGTCGAAACTGCGCAGGCCTACGATTGTGGCTCGGTCGCTCATGGTGCAACCGGAAAGGGAAACGACCAGATCCGTATGGATATGGCGGTACAACTCCTCGATCCGAGCCTTCAGATACTCGCTCCAGCGCGCGAGTGGCCCTATTCCCGTTCGGAGACCATTGCTTTCTCGGAAGCGCACGGCATCGCTGCGCACGTGACGAAGGAGCGTCCGTGGGCAATCGACGTGAACGTGCTGGGGCGCAATATCGAAGCGGGCCCGATCGAGGATCTGCTCTGGGAGCCCACCGAAGAAGTGTGGGCGATGACGGCCGGTCCGGAAGACACTCCGGACCAGGCCGAGTACGTTTCGGTCGGCTTCACTCATGGCATCCCGGACAGCATCGATGGGCGAGCATACGCACCGGTCGATCTGGTGCAGGAGTTGAATCGAATCGCCGGCCGCCATGGTGTCGGGCGCATCGACATGATCGAGAACCGTGTTGTAGGAGTGAAGTCCCGTGAACTTTACGAAGCGCCGGGCATCTCCGTCCTTCTCATGGCCCACGCCGAGCTTGAGAACCTCACACTCCCGCCCGATGTGCTGTCTCAGAAGCACATGATCGATGTCGCATATGCGCACCTGATCTACCAAGGCTTCTGGCATGGTCCGCTTCGAGAGGCTTTCTCCGCGTTCGTCGAGGCGACACAGCGCAACGTTACCGGGGTGATTGGAGTACGCCTTCAGCGAGGATCTGCGCGAGTAGTGACACGAAGCTCGCCGAATTCCTTGTATCGGCACGACCTCGTCACCTATGGTTCGAGTTGCCGTTTTGATGAGACCAGCGCGGTGGGATTCATCGACATCTTCGGTCTCTCGTCGAGAGTGTGGACATCGGCTCAAGCGCATTCGTAGAGACCGGAGTGGGGGATGCCTCGCGATCGGCGGGTGTGTCCTCGTGAGGCTCCAGGTAGATGCGCCTCCCTGCACGTGGCGTCCCGCCGCATGTAACGCCTTCGGGAGCAAGCGCGGCCTGTTCGATGCGGTGCTCGCGGCCTATCTCGACGACGTGGTCCGCACGCGCCTGCGCCCGCTCGGCGGCGGAGACCCCGGCGCCCTCGAGGCCTACATCGACGACATGCGCTCGGCCATCGAGGCCGACACCCCGCGCGCGCGGCTCGGCTGTCTGCTGCTCAACGCGGGATCGTCCCCGCTCGCGAGCGACGACGCCGAGGTGCGCACGCTCGTCTCGGACTACGCCGCCGAGATGCGCGCCGCGATCCGCTCCGCGGTCGCCGATCGCCGTCCGGATCTCACCCCGGATGCCGTGGACGCCCTCGCCGCGGTCTGCGCCTCGCTCGTGGTGGCCGGCCTCACCCTCGCCCGCGCCGACCGCGACGCGGCGCTGGCGACGCTGGCATCCGTTCCGACGACGTTGGAGTCGTGGGGTCGCGGTTGACGCGTTCGTACGGAGGGTGGTCTGTGTATACCGAGACACAGCCGGGACCTCCCGAGAACCCCATGGCGCCCGCCGATTGCATACACTGGAGCCCGTGACGGCGAGGAGGCGCGATGCGGGCGAGTGAACGCGCCTATGCGACCCTCCTCGACGAGATCCAGACCGGCGCGCTGCCGCCGGGGACCGTACTGGGCGAGGTCGAGCAGTCCACGCGCCTCGGGGTCAGTCGCACTCCGCTTCGCGAGGCGCTGCGCCGGTTGGCATCCGATGGGCTCGTCGCCCAGGCGTCGGCGCGTGTGACGGTGGTCGCCGGGATCGACGCCGACGACATCCGTTCGCTGTTCGACCTGCGCCGGGCGCTCGAGACCGAAGCCGCGCGCCTGGCCGCCCGTCGCGGCGATCACGAGGTATTCCGGGCGCTCGCAAGCGAGTTCGCCGACCTCGACACCGCGGACGCCGATGCGTCGTACGCCCTGATCGCCCGCTTCGACTCCGCGATCGACGACGCCGTCGCCAACACCTACTTCTCTGCCGCGCTCCGCAGCGTCCGCACCCACCTCGTGCGGGTGCGGCGCATGGCGCGGTACAACCCCCTTCGGCTTTCCGCCTCGGCGCGAGAGCATCGATTGATCGCCGAAGCGATCAGTGGCGGCGACCCCGAACTCGCCGCCCACGCCACCCACGTGCATCTGCACAACGCCCTCACCACCATCCTCGAAGCCCTCACGGAGGACCCCTCATGACGATCACCCACCACGTGCGCGTGCACCGCAGCGACGAGAACCTCGCCCGCGAGGGGCAGCTCGCCTGGGCGCTCGCGCGCGTCGCTGTCGACCCGGTCGCGGTCGACGACGACGTGGTCGACATGATCGTCAACCGCCTGATCGACAACGCCGCCGTCGCTGCCGCGTCGATCACGCGTCAGCCCGTGAGCGCGGCGCGTCAGCAGGCCCTCGATCACGCCGTCTCGATCGGCGGACCGGGCGCCACGGTCTTCGGCTGCCTGCTCGAGCGCCGCACGAGCCCCGAGTGGGCGGCGTGGGCCAACGGCGTGGCCGTGCGCGAACTCGACTACCACGACACCTTCCTCGCTGCCGACTACTCGCACCCCGGCGACAACATCCCGCCCGTGCTCGCGGTGGCCCAGCACACCGGTCGCGACGGAGCCGCCCTCGTGCGGGCCCTCGCCACGGCGTACGAGATCCAGATCGACCTCGTCCGCGCGATCAGCCTCCACAAGCACAAGATCGATCACGTCGCCCACCTCGGGCCCGCCGCCGCCGCCGGCATCGGCACCCTGCTCGACCTCGACCAGGAGACGATCTACCAGGCCATCGGACAGGCCCTCCACACCACCACCGCCACGCGCCAGTCGCGCAAGGGCGAGATCTCGACGTGGAAGGCGCACGCCCCCGCCTTCGCCGGGAAGATGGCGATCGAGGCCGTCGACCGGGCGATGCGCGGCGAGACCTCTCCCTCGCCGATCTACGAGGGCGAGGACGGCGTGATCGCCTGGATGCTCGACGGCCCCGACGCCTCCTACGACGTGCCCCTCCCCGGTGAGGGCGAGAGCAAGCGCGGCATCCTCGCCTCGTACACGAAGGAGCACTCCGCCGAGTACCAGGCGCAGGCCTGGATCGACCTGGCCCGCCGCCTCGGCACGGAACGCCCCGATCTGCGCGACCCCGCGAATGTGGCATCCATCGTCCTGCACACGAGCCACCACACGCACTACGTGATCGGCTCGGGCGCGAACGACCCGCAGAAGTACGATCCGACCGCGTCGCGCGAGACGCTCGACCACTCGATCCCGTACATCTTCGCCGTCGCGCTGCAGGACGGTGCGTGGCACCACGTCGACTCGTACACCCCGGAGCGCGCGGGTCGCACGGACACCGTCGAGCTGTGGCACAAGGTGACGACGGCAGAGGATGCCGAGTGGACGCGCCGCTACCACTCCGAGGATCCGAACGAGAAGGCGTTCGGCGGCCGCGTCGTCATCACGCTGACCGACGGCTCGACCGTCGAGGAGGAGATCGCCGTCGCCGATGCCCACCCGCTCGGCGCCCGGCCCTTCGCGCGCGAGGACTACATCCGCAAGTTCCGCCTGCTCGCCGAGCCCGTGCTGCTGCCCGAGGAGATCGAGCGCTTCCTCGAGCTCGTGCAGCGCCTGCCCGAGCTGACCCCCGCCGAGGTCATGCAGCTCACGATCGTCGCGAAGCCCGGCGTGCTGGCGCTGGCGCCGGCGCCGAAGGGGCTGTTCTGATGTCCGGCCGCGGGTGCGCACCCGTGCTGCCGGGGCGCCCGGCCGGCGGTGCCGGGTCTCTCCGTCATCGAAATCCTGAGATTCGGAGGCGCGGCACGGCCGGAACCGCACCGGCGCGTGCCGCGAGGGCCCGCGGCCGCGCGATTCTCAGGAGTTCCGCGATCCCCCGGGGAGGAAAGTGATGCTGTACGCCCAGACCACCGCGGCCCAGAAGCGTCGCGCGCTACGCGAGAAGCTGGCATCCGGTGAGCTCGTGCGGATGCCGGGGGCTTTCAACCCGCTGTCGGCGCGGCTCATCGAGCGGAAGGGCTTCGACGGCGTCTACATCTCGGGCGCCGTGATCTCGGCCGACCTGGGCCTGCCCGACATCGGGCTGACGACCCTCACCGAAGTCGCCGGGCGCGGGCAGCAGATCGCGCGCATGACGGAGCTTCCGGCGATCATCGACGCCGACACCGGGTTCGGTGAGCCGATGAACGTCGCGCGCACGATCCAGACGCTCGAAGACGCGGGCCTCGCCGGCGCGCACATCGAGGACCAGGTCAACCCGAAACGCTGCGGCCACCTCGACGGCAAGAGCGTCGTGGACGCCGACACGGCGATCAAGCGCATCCGCGCGGCGGTCGATGCCCGGCGCGACCCCGACTTCCTCATCATGGCGCGCACCGACGTGCGGGCGGTCGAGGGACTGGATGCCGCGATCGACCGCGCGAAGGCCCTGGTCGACGCGGGCGCCGATGCGATCTTCCCCGAGGCCATGCGCGACCTCGGCGAGTTCGAGGCGATGCGCGAGGCGCTCGACGTGCCGATCCTCGCGAACATGACCGAGTTCGGGAAGTCGGAGCTCTTTTCGACACGGCAGCTGCAGGACGCGGGGGTGAACCTCGTCATCTGGCCGGTGTCGCTGCTCCGACTCGCGATGGGGGCGGCCGGCCGCGGCCTCGACGCCCTGGCATCCGATGGTCACCTGCGCGAGCAGCTCGGCGAGATGCAGCACCGCGCCGACCTCTACGACCTCATCGACTACGAGGGCTATACCCGCTTCGACGCCGACGTGTTCGACTTCACCGTCGAGCGCTGAGGCCCGAGCCGGCTGCGCGTGCCACCATGTCGCACCTCTCGCGAACCTCGTCCCACTTAAGACGGTGCTCGTCCCCCTTGTCGCCGGTGTGGGGTCGCCAGACCGGCAACAAGTGGGACAGGGTTCGCACCCCCGCCGCACCACCGTCACCACCGCATCCGGCAGCATGAACACTGAGCACGACTCAAGGGAGAGACGATGACCGACATCAAGAAGGGCCTCGCCGGCGTCACGGTCGACGAGACGGCCGTCAGCAAGGTGAACCCCGAGACGAACAGCCTGCTCTACCGCGGCTACCCCGTGCAGGAGCTCGCCGCCACGCAGCCCTTCGAGGCCGTGGCGTTCCTGCTGTGGAACGGCGAGCTTCCGGATGCCGAGCAGCTCGCCGCCCTGCGCCGGGTCGAGCGTCAGCACCGGGCGTTGGCCGACGACGTCCGCGCCGCGATCGACCTGTTGCCCACGAGCGCCCACCCGATGGACGAGGTGCGCACCGCCGTGAGCGTCATCGGCGCGCGCGAGACCGCGGGGATCTCGAACGTGATGGATGCCGTGGGCACACCCGAAGAGAACCTCGAGCGCTCGATCCGCCTGTGGGCGCAGCTGCCTGCCGTGGTCGCGTACGGTCAGCGCCGTCGGCGGGGCGAGGACCTGGTCGCCCCCCGCGACGATCTCGACTACGCTGCGAACTTCCTCTGGATGACGTTCGGCGAGGAGATCTGCACCCGGGCGGAGGTGGCTGATCCTGTCGAAGCCACCGGTACGGGCTCGGCGCCGGGCCCTTCGACGGGCTCAGGGTCCTCCGCGGGTGCTCCCGACCCGGTCGTCGTCGACGCGTTCAACCGCTCGATGATCCTGTACGCCGAGCACTCCTTCAACGCCTCGACCTTCACCGCCCGGGTGATCGCCTCGACCCTCAGCGACCTGTACTCCGCGGTCGTCGGCGCGATCGGCGCCCTCAAGGGACCGCTGCACGGCGGCGCGAATGAGGCGGTGCTGCACGTCTTCACCGAGATCGGCAGCGCCGAGAACGTCGGCCCGTGGCTCGACGCCGCCCTCGCCGAGAAGCGCAAGATCATGGGCTTCGGGCACCGCGTCTACAAGCGCGGCGACTCGCGCGTGCCGACGATGAAGGCCGCCCTGGACACGCTCGTGGCGCACTACGACCGGCCCGACGTCGCCGCGCTCTACGACGCGCTCGAGTCGCAGTTCGTCGAGCGCAAGGGCATCTACCCCAACCTCGATTACCCTTCGGGTCCGGCCTACGACCTCATGGGCTTCGACACCCTCACCTTCACGCCCCTCTTCGTCGCGGCGCGCGTGACCGGCTGGACCGCGCACATCCGCGAGCAGCAGGCGTCGAACGCCCTCATCCGACCCCTGTCGTTCTATGTCGGGCCCGACGAGCGGCACGTCGAGGGATACGTCCCGGATGCGGCGGACGTCGAGGCCCAGGAACGCCCCGAGGAAGCGGCGAGCTGATGTCGGGGCAGAAGATCGTCCTCGTCTCGGGCGCGCGCACGCCGATCGGCTCGTTCGGCGGCGCCCTGTCGGGCGTCGACGCGTACGAGCTCGGCGCGGTCGCCGTCAACGAGGCGCTGCGGCGCGCGGGCGTCGAGAAGGACGCGGTCGACGAGGTCGTCATGGGCTGCATCGCCCAGAACGGCCCCGACGCCTACAACGCCCGTCGCGTCGCGCTCGCCGCGGGGCTGGCGACGCGCGTTCCCGCCTTCACCGTGAACCGCCTGTGCGGTTCGGGTCTGCAGGCGGTCTGGTCGGCGGCCCAGGAGCTTCGCTGGGGCGGCATCGACGTCGCCGTGGCGGGCGGCGACGAGAGCATGTCGCGCACGCCTTTCCTCGACTACGGCGCGCGCGGCAACGCGCGGCTCGGTGACCGCACCCTGCTCGACGGCACCCTCGCGATCCTCACCGACCCGTTCAGCGGCCGGCACATGGGTACGACGGCCGAGGTCGTGGCATCCCGGTACTCCGTCACGCGCGAGGAGCAGGACGCCTTCGCCGTCGAGAGCCAGAGGCGGGCCGCGACGGATGCCGCCCACGCGGCCTTCGCGGAGGAGATCGTGCCCGTGACGACCGGCGGGAAGCGGCCGGTCGAGGTCGCGGTCGACGAACACCCGCGGCCGGGGACGACTCTCGAGGCCCTGGCCGGGTTGCGCCCGGCGTTCGAGAAGGACGGGTCGGTCACCGCCGGGAATTCCTCGGGCATCAATGACGGCGCCGCCGCGACCGTGCTGATGCGCGAGGACGACGTGCGCGATCGGGGCCTTACGGGTCTGGCGACGCTCGAGGCCGTGACGACCGCTGGTGTCGACCCCGAGATCATGGGCTACGCGCCCGTCATCGCGCTGCAGCGGTTGTGGGAGCAGACGGGGCTCACGCCCGCCGACGTCGACGTGATCGAGCTGAACGAGGCCTTCGCCGCGCAGGCGGTCGCGGTGATCCGCGACGCCGGACTCGACCCGTCGAAGGTGAACCCTTACGGGGGTGCGATCGCCCTCGGGCACCCGGTCGGCGCGACGGGTGCGATCCTCACCGTGCGCGCGGCCCTCGACCTGCAGCGCCGCGACCTCGAGTACGCGGTGGTGACGATGTGCATCGGCGGCGGCCAGGCCCTGGCCGCGCTGCTTCGCCGGTACTGACCCGGTCGCGCGCTCGCGCTGGCGTGCGCGCTCGAGCTCGCGTGAGTCGCCACGATTTGTCGCTCGCGGGTGTCCCGAAGCGACAAATCCTGGCGACTCACGCGCGGGGAACGAGGGTCAGGAAGACATCGACCTCGTCCTCGGAGTCCAGCGTGAAGCCGGCGCGCTCGTAGAGGCGTCGGGCGGGGCTGCCCTGCAGCACGTTCAGGCGCGTCGGGCCGTCGTGCGGCTCCGCGAGCACGCGCGCGAGCACCTCGCCGCCCACCCCTCGACCCTGCAGAGCGGATGCCAGGTAGAAGTGCTCGATCCAGCGCGCGGCCCCGTCGGGTCGGACCGTGATCGAGCCGGCATCCGCCCCGTCGACGACGATGATGCGCGTCCACTCCGGGCGGAAGCCTCCGCGAAGGCGCTGGCGCACCCGATGGTCGTCGAAGCGGCCGAGGCGTTCGAGGTCGGCGCGCAGCACCTCGGCGCGGAGCTCGACGAGCCACTCGATGTCGGAGGGCACGCTCGGCCGCAGTCGGATCTCCATCCGTCGAGCCTAGGACCGCGCGAGTCGCCGCGATCTGTCGCCTGCGGGTGCCCCGAAGCGACACATCCTGGCGACTCACGCGGAGCCCGACCCGGGGATACTGGGCGCATGAGTGTCTTCCTTCTCGGCGGCGGGCGCGACGTCACGCGCTGCGGTGATGTACTGCGTCCCTTCGTCGCTGAGGCGCGGGAGCGCGCCGGCGATCGCCCGACCGTGATCGCGGTGTTGCTCGTGCTCGAGCCCGACGACGAGGCCTCGGTCGCTCGCTTCGCGGCGGTGCTCGAGGCTGCGGGGGCGACGGCCGAGGAGCTGCGGGTCGCGACCATTGTCGAAGGCGAGGTCTTCGACACCGCGGTGCTCGACGCCGACGCCCTCTTCGTCGGCGGCGGCCTCACCCCGGCGTACCAGGCGGCGGTGGGCCCGATCCGGGATGCCGTGACCGACCGTGTCCGCCAAGGGATGCCGTATGCCGGGTTCTCGGCGGGCGCGGCCATCGCGGCCGGACCCGCGCTCGTCGGCGGATTTCGCGCGAGCGGGGTCGAGGTCGTGTCGGAGGATGCGGGCGAGGAGCTCGACGAGGTCGAGGTGCGCCCGGGCCTCGGGCTCCTGGACTTCGCCGTCGACGTGCACGCCGCGCAGTGGGGCACCCTCTCGCGTCTCATCGCCGCGGTCGAGGCGGGGCTCGTCTCCGACGGCGTGGCGATCGATGAGCACACCGCTCTGGTCATCTCGGCGCAGGCCGCCCCGGCCGTCCACGGCAGCGGGCAGGTGTGGCGGGTCGAGTCCGCGGCATCCGGAGCCCACGTTCAGGTGCTCCGCGCCTGACGCTCCGCCCGTTGTGGCCGCGTGAGTCGCCAGAATATGTCGCTTGCGCGGGCACCGAAGCGACGAATTCTGGCGACTCGCGCGAAGGGGAACGGCCCCCACCCGAGGGTGAGGGCCGTTCCGGAGGGCCGTGCGTCAGGCGGTGCGGCGGCGACGCAGTGCGAAGGCGAGACCGCCCGCGACCACGAGCATCCCGCCCGCGAGGGCGATGCCCCAGGGGCCCTGAGCGCCGGTCGCGGCGAGGGTGCCCTTGTGGACGACCTCGATCGCGACCGCGGGGAGCACCGTGCCGTCGGCGCGCGTGACGACGACCGTGTGCTGGCCCGGCGCGAGCGCCGCGGGGACGGTGACCCGGAAGGTCACCGCGCCCGACGTGTCGGCGGCGGGGATGCCGGTGACCACCGTGGGCGTGCTGTTCAGCGTGGCCGAGACCTGCTCGCCCGCGCGCAGACCCGTGACCGTGACCGTGAACGACCCGCCCTGCTCCACCCGCGAGACGCTCGCGGTGACGGTGACCGCGGCCGGAGCGGCGGTCGGCTCCGTCGTCGGTGCGGTGCTCGGCTGACCGGTCGCCCCGGACGTCGGGGTCGCGGTGGGCGTCGGGCCCGTGGTCGGCGCGACGGTGGGCGTAGGCGTGACGGTGGGCGTGGGCGTGACGGTGGGCGTGGGCGTGGGCGTGACCGTCGGGGTCGGGGTCGGGCTCGGCGTGCCGGTCCCCTCGTCGACCGGCTTCGAGCCGGTCAGGTACGCCCGGCCGAGCGGCGACGGCGCGACGCTCTTCTTCGCGGTGAAGAAGTCGACCGTGGCCTGCAGGTCGATCTGACCCGAGTCGGCCTTGCCCGTGCCCTGCGCGAAGGCGGTGAAGTTGTCGCCGCCGGCCGCGAGGAACGAGTTGGTGACGACGCGGTACGACGCCGCGGGGTCGATCGCCTTCCCGTTCAGCTGGATGGTCTTGATCCGCGAGCCCGCGGCCGCGGACGGGTCGTACTCGAAGGTGAAGCCCTTGGAGACGCCGAGCGCGAGGACCGGGCGCGAGGCGCCCGACGGCTGCCACTGCTGCTCGAGCACCTGCTTGAGCTGTGCGCCGGTGAGCGACAGCGTCACCAGCGTGTTGCCGAAGGGCTGCACGTTCGCCGCCTCGCGGTACGAGACCGAGCCGTTGTCCGAGCCGTACAGCAGGTCGGCGCGCAGACCGCCGGGGTTCATGAACGCGATCTGCGCGTCCTGCCCGTTGAACGAGGGGTTCTCGCTCGTGGCCCACAGGTACACGTCCGCGACGGTGTTGCCGAGCGTCGAGTACTGGCCGCGGTCCTCGTTGCCCGAACCGTTCTTCGCGCGGGTGATGTCGGCCGTGATCTTGCCGACCTCGACCTGGCCCTTGGTGTCGGCGGTGGCCTTGGCATCCGCCACGATCTTCGCTGTTGCCGCCTGGGGGTACGCGATGTACTGCGTGACGGCGGGCTCGAGCAGTGCGCGCACGCCCGGGGTGATCGAGACGAGCTTGCCGGCGGCATCCAGGTCGATGTCGAGCGTGCCCAGGTTCGTGCCGTACTGGCCGGTCTGGATCACCGAGCGTCCGCCGATGCTGCACGCGTACTTCTGGTGCGTGTGCGCCGAGACGATCGCGTCCACGTCGCTCGACGCTCCGCGCACGAGGTCGCCGAAGTCGCCCGACTCGGTGGCGATCTTGGTGCAGTCGGTGCCCTCCGAGCCCTCGTGGGCGAGCAGGATCACGATGTCGGCGCCCGCGGCGCGCGCGTTCTTCGCCTCGCGATTGGCGGCCTCGACCTGATCGCCGAACTCGATCGTGCTGATCTTCGACGGGTCGACCATGCCTGCCGTCTGACGCGTCACGGTGCCGACGAACGCGACCTTCGTGGCGCCGACCTGCTTGATCGTGTACGGCTTCAGGGCGGGGGTCTTCGTGCCCTTCTGATAGACGTTCGCGCCCAGGGCGAAGTCGCTCGACGCGCCGGTGTTGCCGCCGTAGGCGGGGATCACGCGGTCGGTCAGGTCGGCGAAGCCGCGGTCGAACTCGTGGTTGCCCACCGCGCTGACGTCGAGGGTCGCGGCCTTCAAGGCCTTGATGGTGGGGGTGTCCTGGTCGATGAACGACTCGAACGCGCTCGCGCCGATGTTGTCGCCGGCCGAGACGAACAGGGTGTTCGGGTTCTGCTGGCGGTATTTCTCGACGGCGCCGGCGAGCACTCCGGCTCCCGCGACACCACCGGTCTCCTGTAGCAGACGGCCGTGGAAGTCGTTGATCGTGAGGATCTGCAGGTCGGGCGTCTTCGGCTGCGTCGGGCGGACCTCGAACACCGTCGTGGTGCCCGAGACCTCGTTGCCCGTGACCAGCAGCGGAACGCCGGTGGGCGAGCGCAACGCCGAGACGAACGCGATGCCCTCGGGGCCGAGGTCGCCGGCCGCGGCGGTCTTGACGTCGGCGGAGGCGTCGCGGTTGTTGACGTAGGTGACGTAGGTCGCCTTGGTCGGGTCGGTGATGTCGTAGACCATCACACCGCCCGCGCGCTCGAGGCCGATGAAGGCGTAGGTGCGTCCGTCGACGACGCCGATCGTGACGTTCTCGGGCTCGGGTCCCTTGTCGTCGCTGCGGTCGTCGACGGTGTTGTTGTCGTTCGAGACGTTGAACAGCTGCGGGGCGACCTCTTTGAGCTTCTGCTCGAACTGGTCGCCCGAGTCGAACACGAGCTTGCCCGTCGTGTCCCAGATCGAGAACGAGCGGCCGCCGTAGGCGTACAGCTCGCTGTAGCAGCCGTCGGCGGTCTTGCCGAGGTCGGTGACGACCTTCAGGCGCCCGAGGTCGGTGTCGGCGGAGCGCCCGGCCAGCGGCGAGGTCGCGCAGACCGCACCCAGACCGTTCTTGCCGAGGTCCTTCACACGGGCTTCGTCGATGAACGAACCCCACTCGCGCCCGTCGCCCTCGTTCGCGGTGACGAGGTAGGTCGCGGCCTTGCCGTTCGTGCTCGCCGAGTAGGACGCGATGCCGTCGGGCATGTAGAGCCCCTTGAGGCCCGCGACCGTGCGGATGTTCGCGCCGTCCTTGTCGCTCGGGTCGAGGCCGACGGTGCCCCAGTCCTTGTACCCCAGGGGCAGGATGCCGGTGACCTCGGCCTTGGTGAGGTCGACCGTCGCGACGGCATTGGCCTCCTGCAGCGTGACGTAGGCCACGGTGCCGTCGGTGGTGATGTACTCGGGCTCGAGGTTGCGCGACACACGGTTGGTCGACAGGGTCGCCGGGTCCTGGCCGGGGGCGGCGACGTCGGGGCCGAAGACGCGCACCTTCGGGTCGAGCGTCTTGCTGCCGCCCGGCTCGAATGCGCGGAAGCCGGCGGTCTTGACGGCGCTCTGGGCGGGGGCGGCGAGAGCGGACGAGAGGGCGATGACGCTGACCGCGCCCTCGGGGTCGACCGAGAAGTCCGCTGCCGGCTCGCCCTCGTTGGCGACGACGGCGTAGGAGCCGTCCTTCGAGAACGTGACCATGTCGGGGAGGGCCCCGACGGTGACCTCGCCGAGCTTCGCGCTCGCGGCATCCGTCTTGTTCGCGTCGAAGAACACGAGGTGACCGGGGTCGGTCTTCGTGGTGGCCTCGAAGGCGATGACACCGAGGCCGTCGTCGCGCACGGCGACCGAGTTGGCGACGCCGTTCGAGGAGAGGTCGAAGAGCTTCACGGGCTTCTTCGGGTCGCGGTTGTCGAGCACCGTCACGGTGCCGGCCTGCGCGTTGACGACGAACAGGCGGTCGCGGTAGGCCTGGACGATCTCGGCGGCGGACTGCTTGTACACCCCCGTGTCGTAGGAGCCGACCGGGGTGACGGACAGAGCTGCACCGGCGGAGCTGTTCGAGACGGGCTGCGGGACGATCGCGGCGGAGGCCGCGGTGGCGCTCGACAGGGCGAGCGCGCACACCGCCGCGGTCGTCGCGGTGAACGCGGCGGCGCGGCGGAGGAAGGTCGAAGGCATGGCTGTGTCCTCGGGTTCGGGTGGGGATGCGATCGGCGCCAACGGCGCGATCCTGTGGATTCTGCCTGGGTTTCGTGTCGGTCCGGTGAACGGGCGGAGAACGCGAGCGCGGGGCGTCCCGTCGGTGATCAGGACCCCTATCAATTACTAGGACGTCCAGCTATCGTGGAGCACGCGACGCCGCCGTCGCTCCACGAAGGAGAGCCGCATGGACACCACCCCTGCTCCCGCGCTCGACGCCCTGTCCGCCGACGAACGCGCCGCCATCCTCGACGCCGTCCGGGACTTCGCCGCGACCGAGCTCGCCCCGCATTCCCTCGAATGGGATGCCGAGAAGCACTTCCCCCGCGACGTCCTGCGTCGCGCGGGGGAGCTGGGTCTCGGCGGCGTCTACGTCAACGACGACGTGGGCGGCGCCGGGTTGTCGCGTTCCGACGCGGTGGCGATCTTCGAGGAGCTCGCCTACGGCGACCCCACGGTGACGGCGTACATCACGATCCACAACATGGTCGCGTGGATGATCGACGCCTACGGCACCACCGCGCAACGCGAGCGTTGGCTGCCGGGTCTGGTCGCGATGGACGAGCTGGGCGCCTACTGTCTCACCGAACCCGGCGCCGGTTCCGATGCCGCAGCCATCACGACCTCGGCGATCCGTCACGGCGACTCCTACGTGCTGACGGGCGTGAAGCAGTTCATCTCGGGCGCGGGCGAGGCCGGCGTCTACGTCGTCATGGCCCGGACGGGCGAGCCAGGAGCACGCGGGATCAGCGCCTTCCTCGTGCCGGCGGACGCCGTGGGGCTGTCGTTCGGGCCGAACGAGAAGAAGATGGGTTGGAACGCCCAGCCGACCCGCGCCGTCGTCCTCGACGAGGTACGCGTTCCGGCCGAGAACCTGCTCGGCGGCGAGGGCCGCGGGTTCTCGATCGCGATGACCGCGCTCAACGGCGGGCGGCTGAACATCGCCACGTGCTCGATCGGCGGTGCGCGCTGGGCGTTGGACCGCGCGGTCGCCTACGTGCACGAGCGCTTCACGTTCGGCGAGGCGCTCGCCGAGAAGCAGTCGGTGGTGTTCGCGGTCGCCGACATGGCCACCGAGCTCGAGGCGGCGCGGCTGCTCGTCCGCGACGGTGCGGCGGCGCTGGATGCCGGGGCGCCCGACACCGCGACCCGCTGCGCCATGGCGAAGCGCTTCGCCACCGACGTCGGCTTCCGCGTCGCCAACGAGGCGCTTCAGCTGCACGGCGGATACGGCTACCTGCAGGACTACGGCATCGAGAAGGTCGTGCGCGATCTCCGCGTGCACCAGATCCTCGAGGGCACGAACGAGATCATGCGCCTGATCGTCGGCCGGAGCGTGCTGGCGGCGTGAGGGCCTCGCCTCCGGTTCGGCGTCCGTCGTTCGGGGCGGTTTTCGCCGCTCGGGGCGGACGTCTCCCGCCCCGAATCGCCGGATCCGTCCCGAACCCGTCCCGGACCGCCGGGAGGCGAACGGATGCCGACGTCTCGCGGCAAGACCCTCGGTCGATGTCGGAGGGGCGTGCGAGCATGCGAGGGCGGGGTCGTCCGCACCGTCACGACAGGAGTGAAATGACTGATCAGGATGCCGGGTACGAGACGATCCGCGTCGAGCAGCGCGGCCGCGTCGGGTGGATCACCCTCGACCGCCCCGAAGCGCTGAACGCGCTGAACACGCGGACGATGACCGAGGTCGTCGCCGCGGCCGAGGCGTTCGACGCCGACGAGGGCGTCGGGGCGATCGTCGTGACCGGCAGCGAGAAGGCCTTCGCGGCCGGCGCCGACATCAAGGAGATGGAGCAGAAGTCGGGCCTCGACATGATGCTCACCGACCACTTCGGCGGCTGGGCGCGCTTCGCCGCCGTGCGGACGCCGGTGATCGCCGCGGTCTCGGGATACGCCTTGGGCGGCGGGTGCGAGCTCGCGCTCATGTGCGACGTGATCCTGGCGTCCGACCGTGCGAGGTTCGGGCAGCCCGAGGTGCAGCTGGGCGTGATCCCGGGCATGGGCGGAACGCAGCGGCTCGTCCGCGCGCTCGGGTACTACAAGGCCGCCGAGCTCGTGCTCACCGGCCGCATGATCGACGCCGCCGAGGCCGAGCGCGCCGGGCTGGTCTCGCGCGTGGTCCCCGCGGCCGACCTTCTCGACGAGGCCGAGGCGATCGCCCGCACCATCGCCGAGAAGCCCCTGCCGGCCCTGTACGCGGCGAAGGCCGCCCTCGACGTCGCCCTCGAGTCCACGCTCGCCGAGGGCGTGCGCTTCGAGCGTCAGGCGTTCGCGGCCCTCTTCGACACAGCCGACCAGAAGGAGGGGATGGCGGCCTTCCGCGAGAAGCGGTCGCCGTCGTTCACGCACCGATGAGCGCTCAGAGCGGATCGGGCACGGGTGCGGGGTCGGCGAAGTCACCCGCGCCCTTGCGGAAGCGCGCGATGATCCGCACCAGCGCCGTCGCGTCGTCGTCGTCGAGGCCCAGGTCGGCGAACACCGCGTTCAGAGCGGCCGTGGCCTCATCGACTCGTCGGCGGCCGTCGTCGGTGAGCGCGAGCAGCGCCGCGCGCCCGTCGGTCGGGTGCGGCTCGCGCGTCACCAACCCGTCGCGGGCGAGGCGCTCGACCGTGTTCGTGACGCTCGTCGGGTGCACCTGGAGGCGCGCGATGGCGCTGGCCATCGGCATCCGTCCCTCGCGCGTGAACGCGAGCAGTCGCAGCATCTCGAATCGCGAGAACGACAGGTCGAACGGCTTCAACGCGCGATCGATGGATGCCATGAGCAACTGGTGCGCGCGGATGACCGAGGTCACGACCGTCATGCCGTCGGCCGCGTCGTCCCACCCGTGCGCGAGCCATTGGCGTTTGGCCTCGGCGATCGGGTCGACCGGCAGTCGTCGCGTCATCGGTCCTCCTCGCGTTTCACGGTACCGCTCGAGCGGCTCCGGTGTTCTCTCGCCGGTCTCCGGGGCCGGCCGTGAGCGGTGGCTGATCCTGTCGGAGCCTCCGGGCCCCGCATTCACACGCTGCCGCGCGGTCGCGGCATCCGTCCCCTCACCGAAGGAGCCTGGTCGATGAAGATCGTGGTGCTGATCAAAGAAGTCCCCGACACCTGGGGCGAGCGACGGCTCGACCTCGAGACCGGACTCGCCGACCGTGCCGCGTCGGCCGCGGTGCTCGACGAGATCGACGAGCGCGCGGTCGAAGTCGCCCTCGCCCACGCCGACGCGCACCCCGGCACCGAGGTCGTGGTGCTCACCATGGCGCCCGCCTCGGCTGCGACGACCGTGCGCAAAGCCCTCGCGATGGGGGCGACCTCCGCGGTGCACGTGGTCGACGACGCCCTGCACGGGGCCGACCTGCTGCTCACCGCCGACGTGCTCGCGGCCGCCGTCCGGCGCACGGGTTTCGACCTGGTCATCGCGGGCAACCTCTCGACCGACGGCGGCGGCGGAGTCGTCCCGGCAATGGTCGCCGAACTGCTCGGCGTGCCGCAGCTCACCGCGCTCTCGAGCATCGAGGTGACCGACGACGCCGTGTCCGGCGACCGCGTGAGCGATGCCGGGACGCTGCGGGTCTCGGCATCCCTGCCCGCGGTCGTCTCCGTCACCGAAGCGCTGCCCGAAGGGCGGTTCACCACGTTCAAGGGCATCATGGCGGCCAAGAAGAAGCCCTACGAGACCCTGGATGCCGCCGAGCTCGGCGTCGAGGCCGAGGATCCCGCCCAGGCGCGATACATCATGCTGTCGGTCGCCGAGCGGCCGCCGCGAGAAGCCGGGACGAAGATCGTCGACGAGGGCGACGCGGGCGAGAAGCTCGCGGCGTTCCTCGTGGCCGAGGGGGTCGCGTGATGAGCGTCGCGCTCGTGCTGCTGGAGGTGCTGCCGTCGGGGGCGCTCGCCGCGTCGTCCGCAGGGCTGCTCACGGCCGCGGCCGGAGTGGGGGAGCCCGTCGCGGTGATCGCCGCCCCCGCAGCGGCGCTCGATCGCGCCGCGGCGGAGGCCGCGGAGCTCGGGGCGGTGCGCGTCCTCACCGCCGAGACCGACCCCGAAATGCTCACCGGGCCGGTCGTCGACGTCCTCGCCGCCGCGGTGGCGGCGGAGGGTCCCGAGCTCGTGCTGGCGTCCCACGCGATCGAAGCGCGCGACGCTCTCGCCCGCCTGGCGGCGCGGTTGCGGCTGCCCCTTGCGGCCGACGTCATCGGCATCGCGCGCGACGACCTCGGCGTGGTGGCGCACCACTCGGCGTTCGGCGGGGCGTTCACCGTCGACGGGGCGCCGACGTTCGGACCTCTCGTCGCCACCCTGCGCCCGGGAGCCGTCGAGGGGCGCCTCGACCCGCGGCCGCTCGTTGCGCGGGGCCTCGAGGTGCCGGCATCCGCGATGCCATGCGCCCGGGTCGAAGCGTTCACCGAGACGGTCGCGCCCTCGACGCGACCCGAGCTGCGCGGGGCGGCCGCGGTGGTCGCCGGGGGCCGCGGCGTGGGCTCCAAGGAGGACTTCGCCCTCGTCGAGCGGCTCGCCGACGCGCTGGGGGCGGCCGTCGGTGCGTCGCGAGCGGCCGTCGACGCCGGCTACGTTCCCGCGACCGCGCAGGTCGGGCAGACCGGGGTGTCGGTGTCGCCGAAGCTCTACGTCGCGCTGGGGATCTCGGGCGCCATCCAGCACCGCGCCGGCATGCAGACCGCCCGCACGATCGTCGCGATCGACAAGAACCCCGACGCACCGATCTTCGACATCGCCGACTTCGGTATCGTCGGAGACCTGTTCACCGTCGTCCCGCAACTCATCAGCGCGCTCGAGGCCCACAAGAAATAGATGGCGTCCACACCCCGCACCCCGCGTCGCGGGCTGCCGCGCGTCCCCGGTGGGGAGCCGTGGCCGCCCGCGGGCTCCGACCTGCCTTCGGCGGGCGATGCCGGCGGCTCCGCCGTACAGGAGCCGTTCGTTCCGGCAGAGGATGCGGGGGAGAGCAGCGGATTCGGAGCGGCAGCGCCCGAGCGTCCGCATCCGGTGCACGGGTCCGCATCCGTTGAGGCTATGGATGGTGCGGTCCCGGCGGAGGTGGACGCCGGAGCGAGTGTCGTGCGCCGGGGGCTTCCGCGCGAGCCGGGCGGGGAGCCCGGGCCGCCGGCATCCGGCGGTTCTGGTGCGTCGGTGGTGGATGCGGGGGAGAGCAGCGGATCCGGAGAGGAAGCGCCTGGGCGTCCGCATCCGGTGCAGGGGTCCGCATCCGTCGAGGCTGTGGAGGCCGAGGTGGGTGGTGTCGTCCCGGCGGAGGTGGACGCCGTAGCGAGTGATGTGCGTCGGGGGTTGCCGCGCGAGCCGGGCGGGGAGCCCTGGCCACCGGCATCCACCGTTCCACCAGCTGCTGCGCGGCCCGGAACCGCATCGGAATCGGAGGACCGCAGCGGGATCGGGGGGTCTGAGCCCGTGCGTCCGCGTTCGGCGAGCCCGTCCGATTCCCGTGCGCCCGCAACGACACCGGCGCCCGCGGCGGTGAGCGGATCCGGTCCCCGTGCGGATGCCGAGACCCTGAGAGGAGCCGGCGCTGCGCCCGCCGCGACCCACGCCCCGCCCGCGGAGGATGCATCCGAGACGGCGCCCGCGCGTCCGCCCCTGACCGTTCCGCGCACCGTCTGGCCCGGCGCCGCGGCCCGCCGCCGGGCGACCCCGCCCGCCGGCACGGCCCGACCCCCCGCGGCCCGACCCGCCGGCGTGGCGCAGTCCGCCGCCGGAAGATCAGGGCCCGCCGCCCTCGGCGACTACTCGCCCGTCCAGCTGCTCGGCTCGGCCGCCGTGCTCGGGGTCTTCGCGCTCGCCCTCGTCGGCATCGCGGTGCTGCTCGCACGCTTCGTGCTCGCACTCGGGCCGGGGCAGGAGTTCCTCGCTGCCTTCCCGGGCGAGTACCACCTGCCCGCGTCCGCGCCCGTCGGCATCCCGGTCTGGCTGAACTGGTCGCACTTCCTCAACAGCTTCTTCCTCCTGCTGATCATCCGCACCGGCTGGCAGGTGCGCCGCGAGAAGCGGCCCGCGGCGTTCTGGTCGCCGCGGAACAACAAGAGGCGTCGCATCAGCCTCGCCCTGTGGTTCCATCAGGCGCTCGACATCCTGTGGATCGCGAACGGCGTCGTGTTCGTCGTGCTGCTGTTCGTCACGGGGCAGTGGATGCGGATCGTCCCGACCTCGTGGGAGGTTTTCCCCAACGCCCTGTCGGCCGCGCTGCAGTACGCCTCGCTCGACTGGCCCACCGAGAACGGCTGGGTCAACTACAACAGCCTGCAGCAGCTGTCGTACTTCGCGATCACCTTCGTCGCCGCACCGTTGGCGATCCTCAGCGGCGTCCGTCTCTCGGGGGTCTGGCCGAAGGATGCCGAGAAGCTGAACCGGCTGTATCCGATCGAGTGGGCGCGCAAGGTCCACTTCCCCACGATGCTCTTCTTCGTGGCGTTCATCGTCGTGCACGTCGCGCTCGTGCTCGCCACGGGAGCGCTGCGCAACCTCAACCACATGTACGCCGCTCGCGGCTCGGAAGACCCCGGGGCGTACACCAGCGACCCGACGGGCTTGCTGGTCTTCGCGGCATCCCTTCTGGTGATGGCCGCCGCGTGGGTGGCCGCGCGTCCCGCGGTGCTCGTGCCGATCGCGCGCCTGTTCGGCGAGGTCAAGCAGCGCTGAGGCCGTCGCCGGGCCGGGATGCCGTCGAGATCACGTGTCCTCGACGGGGGCACGTGCTGCTGCGTGTCGTCTCGACCGGGTCACGTGATCTCGGCGCCGCACCGTTCGGCCCGGCCGCGCGCCGCACCGTCCGGCCTCCCGCGCCCGAACGCCGTCGAGATCACGTGATCTCGACGAGAGCACCCGCTGTGGCGTGTCGTCTCGACCGGGTCGCGTGACCTCGGCCACACGGCCCCGCCCAGCCGCACCCGACCCGGCGCGCACCGCCCCGCCGCCGCCGCGTGTCAGACGCGACCGCGTGCGCGCAGGCCCGCGGCGATCAGGTCGAGGCCGAAGGCGAAGTCGTCGGCGTTCGGCGCGGCGTCGGAGGGCGCCCCGGCGGAGTCCTCGCGCGCCCCCGCGCTGTCGTACTGCAGGCGCTGCTGCTCGTGCCAGACGAAGCCCAGCACGTAGTGCAGCACCGTGGTCGCCGCGCGCCGCGCGGTGTCGGCCGGGAAGCCGTCGGCGGCGACCGCGTCGGCGAGTCGGTCGTGAGCGAGGCTCGAGCCGAGGCCGAGGGCGAGCGTGCTCGAGACCACTTCGGCGCCGTCGCGGTAGGCGAGGAGGGCGTCTCGCAGCGCGCCGGCGCGGGCGCGGAGGTCGTCCGCTGCCCCGGATGCCATGTGGCCGGCGCCGGCGCGAGAGCGCAGGTCGTCCGCCGTCCCGGATGCCATGCGGCTCACGATGCGGTCCGACAGCTCCGCGAGCAGCGTCTGCTTGTTCGGGAAATGCCAGTACAGGGCGCTGGGCTGCACGTCGAGAGCGGTCGCGAGGCGCCGCATGGTGAGGTCGGGCAGGCCGTGGTCGTCGAGGATGCGCAGGGCGGTGCGCGCGACGTCGTCGGCCGTATGTCCTCGCGATGCCATGGTCCTGAGTATAGTGAACGCCGTTCAGGTGAACAGTGTTCAGGAAGGAACCCCATGTCGCGATCCCTCGACGCCACCGATCTCGCCCGCGTCGCCGTCTTCGCCGCCCTCATCGCGGTGCTCGGGCTGCCCGGGAGCTTCCCGCTCGTCGGTGGCGTCCCGATCACGGCGCAGACGCTGGGCGTCATGCTCGCCGGCGCGGTACTCGGCCCGTGGCTGGGGGCCCTCTCGGTGAGCGTCCTGCTCGCGCTGGTCGCGGCGGGCCTGCCGCTGCTGGCCGGCGGGCGCGGCGGCTTCGGCGTCTTCCTCGGGCCGACCGCGGGTTACGCGCTCGGCTGGATCCTCGGCGCGTTCATCGTCGGCCTCGTCGTCCACGCTGGAGGACGTCGCCCGGTCGTGTGGCGCACGGCGCTGGGAATGGTCGCCGGCGGCATCGTCGCGATCTACGCCCTCGGCATCCCGGTCCAGAGCCTCGTGACGCGCCTGCCGCTGGGTGAGACGGCGCTGACGAGTCTCGTCTTCGTCCCGGGCGACCTCCTCAAGGCGGCCCTGGCGACGGTGATCGTCACGGCGCTCGTGCGCGCGTACCCGCGCGGTTTCCGTCGCTCCTGGCGCGCCGGGTCCGCGCGCGCCGACGTGCCCGTCGGCGCGGGGGTGTGACGGTCGGCGTCCGCGGCCGCGCTTCGTGGGCGGGGCGATGAGGCTCCGCTGCGCCGGCCTCGGCGTGCGGCTCGACGACCGGCCGGTGCTGCGCGCGGTCGACCTCGACCTCGACGCCCGCACGGTGGCCGTGGTGGGCGACAACGGCTCGGGCAAATCGACGTTCGCGCGCGTGGTCGCCGGGCTCGTGCGCCGCACCGAGGGTGCCCTCGAGGTGGGCGGTCACGACCCCGATGCGGATGCCGCGACGCACCGCCGCCGAGTGGCCCTCGTGCTCAGCAACCCCGACGCGCAGATCGTGATGCCCACGGTGTCCGAGGACGTCGCGCTCTCGCTCCGCCCCGAGCGCCTCCCGCGGACGGAGCGCGATCGCCGTGTCGCCGACACCCTCTCCCGGTTCGGTCTCGACGGACTCGGCGACCGGGCCGCCCACGACCTCTCGGATGGGCAGAAGCAGCTGCTCGCGCTGTGCGGCGCCTTCGTCCGCCGCCCCGAGCTGGTCGTCGCCGACGAACCCACGGCGTTCCTCGACGGACGCAACGCCCGCGTCGTGTCCGACCATCTCCTCGCCGACACCGGACACGCGCTCGTGGTCGTCACCCACGACCTCGCGCTGGCCCGCCGGTGCGAACGGGCGGTGCTGTTCGAGGAGGGCCGGGTCGTGGCATCCGGGGCCTCCGCGGCGGTCGTTGAGGCCTACGAGCGAGCGCTGGCGTGCTGAGCCTGTACCGCCCCGGTGAGGGGTGGATGCACCGGATGCCGGCGGGCCCGAAGATGGGGCTCCTGTCGCTCGTCGCGCTGCTGCTGGCCGCCCTGCCGTCGGCGTGGGCGGCGCTGCCCGCTGCCGTCGGCGCACCGGTGGTGCTGTATCTCTGCGCCGGCATGGGGCCGGTGCGGGGGCTGCGCGAGTTGGGGCGTCAGGTGTGGGCGCTGCGGTGGGTGATCCTGGTCACCGCCGGGGGTCAGCTGATTTTCCTCGGGCCGGAGGCGGCGACCGCCAACACGGCGCGGGTGGCGGCGGCGCTGGTCGTCGTGGGCCTGCTGCCGCTGACCACCCGTGTGTCCACCATGCTCGACGCGATGGAGCGCGGGATGACGCCGTTCGCTCGCGTCGGCGTCGACCCGGGGCGTGCGGCTCTCCTGCTGACGGTGACCCTTACGACGATCCCCGTGCTCGCGCGCCTGGCCGCCGAGGTGCGCGACGCGCAGCGGGCCCGGGGTCTGCGTCCCTCGCTCGGGCGTGCGGCGCTGCCGTTCCTCGTGGTGGCTCTGCGCCATGCCGACGATCTCGGCGACGCCCTGGCCGCGCGCGGCATCCGGTGATACCCGCGAGGTCACACGATCCGCACGAGATCACACGTTTCGGGGCCACCGGACGGGGTGATCTCGGACCGATCGTGTGATCTCGACGCCGGCCGACGGCACCGGCGCCGCGCGTCAGCGCCCCGCCGCGCGACCCGCAGCGAACCCCGCCGCGTACGCCTCGTCGGCGCCCTGGCGGAACATGTCGCGCGCGGGGTCGCGCACGATCGAACGGGCGCCGGGCAGGTCGAGGTCCCCCACGAGGTCTCCGCGGCCGCGCACGATGGCCACGGGTCGTCGCCCGGCCTTGCCCTTGACGAGGTCGGTGGCGGCGGCGATCTCGTCGGCCACGCACGGCAGAGTCACCACGAGGGGGCGGCCCTCGGCATCGGTGGTCCCGCGCAGGTCTTCAAAGACGTGCACGCCCGCGGCACCGATCGCGTGATCGGTCTGGCCCTCGCGCCACGCGCGGCCGAGCGTGTCGGTGATGATGACGCCCACGCGAGCGATAGCGCGCAGGCCCTCGGCCAGGCGTCGCGCCGAGGCGTCGGGATCGACCGGCAGCAGCAGCACGGTCCCCTCGGGGGTGTTGCTGGCGTCGACCCCGGCGGCGGCCGAGACGATCCCCAGCGGGTTCTCGACGATGCGCGTGACGTGCCCGGTGGGGGAGGTGCGGGATGCCACGAGCCGCACGGTCTCCCGGGTGATGGCGTCCTCGCGGTCGTCGGCGCGGATGATGCGCCCCTCGGCCTTCGACACGACCTTGCTGGTCACCACGACGATGTCGCCGTCGCGCAGGGCCGCGTCCGATCCCGGCGCCGCGTCGACGGCATCCCGGATCACCCGGACGAGGTCGTCGCCCGGGGTGATCTCGGGAATGCCGTCGAGGGCCCAGATCTGCAGCACGTCAGCGGACGAAGCGCACCTCGGTGAGCTCCTCACCGAGGAAGGGCTGCACCTGCGAGGCGCCGTCGAGCGAGAAGCCGTTGCGGGTGTAGAACCGGTGCGCGCGCGGGTTGTCGTCGGCGACCCAGAGATACAGGCCCTCGCCCTCCTCGACGGCGGCGTCGAACAGCTGCTGTCCGATGCCCGTGCCGTGGAACGCGTCGAGCAGGTAGATGAAGTACAGCTCCCGCTCGCGCGGGGCGTCGTCGTCGCGCGCGGGGCCGGAGCCGACGAAGCCGACGATCTCGCCGTCGACGAGAGCGGCGTGCATGCGGTAGCCGTCGCCCTGGGCGGCCCAGTGCGTCCACAGCTCGGCCATGCGCCGGGGGGAGACGGCCTCGAGGGCCGCCTTGCTGATCAGGTGGTCGTAGGTCTCGTGCCAGCAGGTGGCGTGCACGCGGCCCAGGGCCTCGGCATCCACATCTCGTACCGGACGGACGACGATGTCGGTTCGGGTTTCCGCAGTCATGGCGCGACTCTACGCGCGGGTCACCTCCGGGTGAAATCGGATGCCGTCGCCCCCGTGATGCGGTATGCCAGGCCGCCCGACCCGTCGGCGACCGCACTCTTGTCGGAACGGGACAACGAGATGGAGGATCCCTCGTCGGATCGCTACGCTCGCCCCTCGTGAACGTCCTCTGGCGCACCCTGCTCGTGCTCTTCCGTGCCCGTCTCAGCCTGCGCCGGGAGGGCCCGGTCGACCCGAACACGGTCGGCCGGATGCGCATCCGAGTGCTGCCCACCGACATCGACCTGCTGCGTCACCTCAACAACGGCCGGTACCTGTCGCTGTTCGACCTCGGGCGCTGGGACCTGCTCACCCGCAGCGGCCTGATGGCCGCCATGACGAAGCAGGGCTGGTACGCCGTCGTCGCCGCCGAGACGATCACGTTCCGCCGGTCGCTCGAGCTGTGGCAGCGCTTCGAGCTCGAGACGCGCCTCATCGGTCACGACGACCGCGCCGTGTACCTCGAGCACCGCGCCTTGGTGGGCGGCGAGATCTACGCCCGGGCGATCATCCGCGCGCGCATCCTCCGACGCTCGGGCGGCACGGTGCCGCACGACGAGCTGTTCGCCGCCGTCGGTCGCCCCGAGGGGCTTCCCGACATCGAGCCCTGGGTCCACGACTGGGCCGACGGATCGGCTCTGCCGTCGACGCGGCGCCCCGCGCCGAGCGTCTGGAGCTGAGCCGCCCGCTCAGCGTCCGACGCGCGCGTCGAGCCAGGCGACCTGCTTCAGGAAGTGGCGGTAGCCGCCGCCCTCGTGACCGTTGTACGGGTAGACCTCGATCGCCGAGTCCTCGGATGCCACCGCGTGATACGCCGCGAACACGCCCGACGGCAGCACGATGTCGTCCATCAGCCCGACCGAGAAGTACGCCGGCGCCGTGATCCGCCGCGCGAGGATCGCCCCGTCGACGTACGACACGGTCCGCAGCGCGGTCTCGGCGTCGTCGCGGTGCACCGAGAGGTACCGCGTGATCTCGGTGAAGGGCGGCAGGGGCGTGCGCAGGATGGCGTTCGGGAAGTCGCAGAGGAACGGCACATCGGGGAGCACCGCGGCGACTGCGTCGCCGGCGAGGGCTGCGGCGGCGATCGAGAGCCCGCCGCCCTGGCTCACCCCGGTGACCGCGATCCGGTCGGGGTCGACGCCGGGGAGGCTCCGCACCACGTCTACCAGGCGCACGGCGTCGGTGATGAGGCGCCGGTAGTAGTAGTCGTGGGGATCCCGGATGCCGCGGGTCATGACGCCGGGGAACGCTGCGGCCGAGCCGTGCGCGTCGGGGGTGACGCCCACGCTCCAGCTCGCCCCCTGCCCGCGGGTGTCCATGATGACGTGGACGTATCCGGCGTTCGCCCAGGTGACGCGCTCGCCGGGGAGGCCGCGCCCTCCGCCGTACCCGATGTACTCGATCACGGCGGGGAGCATCTCGTCTCCCGGGGGCCGGACGATCCAGCCGCGGATCTCGTCGCCCGCGAAGCCGCTGAAGGTGAGGTCCTCGATACGCAACGATCGAAACGGGCCGTCCACCGGGGTGATCCGCGGCGCCGCCGCCGCCGCGCGGGCCTCGGTCAGCGTCGCGTCCCAGAACGTCTCGAGGTCATCCGGCGCGGTCAGCTCGGGGCGGTAGGCGTGCAAGGCCTCGAGAGGCATATCGGTGAGGGTCACGGCCATGGGGTCCTCCTGACGGTCCGGTCCGACAGTAGCGAAAGCCGGAGGGCCGGGTCGGAAGGGCGATGAGACCGCGCGAAGCGCCTCGCCGTGTGAAGCCTCACATCGTCGAATCGGTTGCGCTGGTCACGATCGGGAAACGTGCTTGACGTAGACAACGCGAACCGCGGAAGATTGCGCAGAGTTAGCGCTCACATCTGCGCGACGTTCACCGGCCCCCGCCGGACACCCATCGTCGAGGAGGACGAATATGGTGCTGCCCCGATCCCGGTCGATCGACCGGAATCCCCGCCGAGGCGGCCGCCGCGCCGGCTCGCTGCTCGCCGCGGCAGCGGTCGTGCTGAGCGGGATCGTTCCCGCCGCAGCCGCGTCAGCGGCGCCGCTGCCGACGCCCCTGGCGTCGTACGACTTCGGCGCGACCACGGGCACCACCGTGCCTGACGCGTCGGGTCACGGACACGACGCGGTCATCCGCGGCACCGGCTCCAGCATCGAGGGCGACGCCCTCTCGCTCCCCGGCGGGGCGAACGGCTCGTCCGCCGCCTACGTCGAGCTCCCCACGGGCCTGTTCGACGAGCACGACACGGTGACCGTGTCCGCGTGGCTGCAGGACCGCACCGGCGCCGGCAACCAGGCGGCGATGTTCTTCGGCACGACCGAGAACCTGCCCTCGCAGTACTGGTTGCTCAACCCCTCCAACCCCGCCGGTCAGGTGAAGTCGGTGCTCACCGACGGCCCCGTCGGCACCCAGCCGTGGACCCTCGAGCGGGGTATCGCACCGACGAACGCCGCGCGCGGCATCCCCGGACCGGCCGCGACCGGCGAGTGGGCGCTGTACACCACGGTGATCACGCCCACCTCGATCACCGCGTACCTCGACGGCACGAAGATCGGCACCGTCGCGACCTCACGCACCGTCAGCGACTTCGGCTCGGGCCTGGTGTCGTACATCGGCAAGTCCTCCTACCCCGACCGCATCTGGAAGGGCGGGGTGCGCGACGTCGCCATCTTCGACAGCGCCCTCACCGACGACGACGTGAAGGCCCTCGTCGAGGCGGGCACCCCGTCGAACCAGGAGGACGTGGATGCCGCGGCCGCGGCCCTCGCGATCCCCGGTGCCGACGACGTGCGCGGCAACGTGACGCTGCCCACGACCGGCCGCAACGGAACGGCCGTCGCATGGGAGTCCTCGGACACCGCGGTCGTGACCGCCACCGGCGAGGTCACCCGCCCGGCCACCGGCGCCGCCGCGAAGAGCGTGACGCTCACCGCGATCGTGACGAAGGGCTCGAGCACTGCTGAGCGCACCTTCACCGTGAGCGTGCAGCCCCTCCCGAAGGCGGAGGAGCTGGGCGCCTACTTCTTCCCGTTCTTCACCGGGGAGAGCAGCACCACCGACGAGGAGATCTCGTTCGCGACCACCCGCGGGGACGACCCGAAGAGCTGGCTGACGCTGAACGACGGCAAGCCGGTGCTCACCTCCGATCAGGGGGAGCAGGGCATCCGCGACCCGTTCGTGATGCGCTCGCCCGACGGCGACCGCTTCTACATGCTGTCGACCGACCTGAACATGTTCGACCTGTACAACGGCGACTTCGGACGCGCGCAGGAGGTCGGCAGCCGCAAGCTCAACGTCTGGCAGTCCGACGACCTCGTCTCCTGGAGCCCGCTGCGTCAGATCACGGTGTCGAGCGAGCTGGCCGGCAACACCTGGGCTCCGGAGGCCACCTGGGACGCCGACCGGGGGGAGTACGTCGTCTACTGGGCGTCGAACCTCTACCCCAGCGCCGCGACTTCCGGCCGCCGGGCCGCCGACAGCTACAACCGCATGATGATGGTCACCACGCGAGACTTCGTCACCTTCAGCGAGCCGCAGCCCTGGGTCGACGTCCAGCGCGGAGCCGGTAAGGGCACGATCGACGCCACCGTCGTCCGCGACGGCGACACCTACTACCGCTTCATCAAGGACGAGGCGAGCATGACGGTGCGCCAGGAGCGCTCCACCGACCTGACCGCGACCGTGACCGGTTCGCTGCCCACCACCACGTCGGCCCCCGGCTGGCAGCTCGTGAAGGAGCAGATCGGCGTCGGCCAGCCCAACCCCTGGGGCGGCACGTTCACCAACGGCGAGGGCCCGACCGTGTTCGAGGACAACGCCGAGGCCGGCCACTGGTTCATGCTCATCGACCAGCCCAGCTACCACGGCGGTCAGGGCTACATGATGTTCGAGACCCGCGACATCGCCTCGGGGAACTGGACGTCGGTGCCCGACGCGCAGCTGCCCGACCGCCCGCGTCACGGCACGGTCATGCCGATCACCGCGACCGAGCAGCAGCGCTTGCTCGCCGCCTACCCCACCGATGAGACGGCCGACTACGCCATCACCGCCGACACGGCGAAGCAAGGTGCCGAGATCGACGACGCGATGTACGGCGTCTTCTTCGAGGACATCAACAACGCGGCCGACGGCGGCCTCTACGCCGAACTCGTGCGCAACCGCTCCTTCGAGTTCCTGCCCGTCGACAACCGGGGCTTCACCGGCATGACGGCGTGGACGCCGGTCGGGCTCGGCGGCGGTTCGGGCTCGGCGAAGCCGGTGAACGACGACAAACGCATGAACGAGCGCAACCGCACCTACCTGCAGCTCGATCTCGCCAGCGGGGCCGCAGGCACCTACGGCGTCGAGAACGCCGGGTTCGACACGGGCATCGCGCTGAAGAAGGACGCGCAGTACAAGCTGTCGTTCTGGGCCCGCACGACGGCCGCGGCCGGCACCCCGGTCTCGCTCGTGCTGCGCGCGGCCGACGGCACGTCGGTCTCGAACCCCTTCACGGCCACCGTGGGTGGCGACGGCTGGGTCAAATACACGGGGTCGGTCACGGCATCCGCCACCACCGACGCCGCGCGCCTGCTCGTGCAGGCGGCGGGCGCGGGGACGCTCCGCCTCGACGAGGTCTCGGTGTTCCCGACGGACACGTTCATGGGCCGCGAGAACGGTCTGCGCAAGGACATCGCGCAGAAGATCGCCGACCTGCACCCGAAGTTCGTGCGCTTCCCCGGTGGCTGCATCGTCAACGTCAACAGCCACGAGGACTACTCGGCGGACTCGAACTACGAGCGCGCCCGGTCGTACCAGTGGAAGGACAGCGTCGGCCCGGTCGAGACCCGTGCCACCAACGCCAACTTCTGGGGCTACAACCAATCGCTGGGCCTGGGGTACTACGAGTACTTCCAGTTCGCGGAGGACATCGGCGCCAAGCCCGTGCCCGACGTGCCCGCCCTGCTGAACGGCTGCGGTCAGGCTCTCCAGCCCACCGACCCCGCTCAGCTGCAGCGGCACATCCAGGACACGCTCGACCTGATCGAGTTCGCCAAGGGCGACGTCACCACGACCTGGGGCAAGCTCCGCGCCGACATGGGGCACCCCGCCCCGTTCGAGCTCGATCGCATCGAGATCGGCAACGAGGAGAACTACCCCGAGGCGTTCATGGCGAACTTCGTGAAGTTCCGGGATGCCATCAAGGCGAAGTACCCCGACATGATCCTCATCAGCAACTCGGGTCCGGATGCCGAGGGCGCCAACTTCGAGAAGCACTGGGAGCAGAACAAGGCGGAGAAGGTCGACATGGTCGACGAGCACTACTACCGCGACCCGTCGTGGTTCCTCTCCCACAACCAGCGGTACGACTCCTACGACCGCAACGGACCGAAGGTGTGGATCGGCGAGTACGCCTCGCGCGACAACCGCTTCGCCAACGCCCTGTCCGAGGCGGCCTACATGACGGGCCTGGAGCGCAACGCCGACGTGGTCAAGATGGCCTCGTACGCGCCGCTGCTCGCAGATGTCAGCAACACCCAGTGGCGTCCGGACCTCATCTGGTTCGACCGCGACCAGGTGTGGGGCTCGGCCAACTACGAGGTGCAGAAGCTGTTCATGACCAACGTGGGTGACCGCGTGGTGCCGACCACGGCGACCGGGGATCTGGCATCCACCGCCCTCACCGGGGCCGTCGGACTGTCGACGTGGAGCACCTCGGCGCGTTACGACGACGTCAAGGTGACCGCGCCCGACGGGTCGACGCTGTTCGCGGACGACTTCTCGGACAAGAACGACGACGGCTGGACGAAGCTCGCGAACGCGGGCTCGTGGTCGGCGGCCGACGGCAGCTACGTGCAGTCGTCGACGACGGCGAACAACACGCTCGTCGCCGGTCCCGAGCTCGCGGCGACCGACTACGACGTGTCGCTGAAGGCCACCAAGCTGGCCGGGGCCGAGGGCTTCCTCGTCGGCTTCGGCGTGCAGGGCTCGGCGGACTACCTGTGGTGGAACCTCGGCGGCTTCGGCAACTCCCGCAGCGTCGTGGAGAAGGCCGTGGGAGGGGCGAAGTCGATCGTCGCCGACACCGGCACGCCGCGCATCGAGACGAACCGCACCTACGACCTGCGCATCCAGGTGCGCGGCTCGCAGGTGACGCTCTTCGTCGACGGGGCGCAGCAGGGGCAGTTCACCAACACCGCGGTGGAGCCCTTCGCGCAGGTGATGACGAAGGACGAGTCCTCGGGTGACGTGATCCTCAAGGTCGTCAACGCCCAGGCGAAGGCCGCTGAGACGAGCATCGACCTCGGCGGGCTGGCGGTGCAGCCCACCGCCGACGTGACGACTCTCGAGGCGGCGCCGGGCGCAGTGAACACCGCGACCGACACCCCGGTGGCGCCGAAGACCTCGACGCTGCAGGTCTCCGGGTCGTTCACGCACTCGTTCGCGCCCTACTCGGTCACGTTCGTCCGCATGCACACCGCCCCGGCCGACACCACGGCGCCCACGGTGACTGTCTCGACCACCCCGGCCGTGGCCGACGGAGCGGAGGGCTGGTACGTCTCGCAGCCCTCGGTGACGGCGACGGCGAAGGACGACGTCGACGCGTCCCCGCGTCTCGAGGTCAGCACCGACGGAGGCGAGACGTGGGCTTCTTACACCGGGCCCGTGACCCCGGCCGACGGCTCATGGAACCTCGCGTTCCGGGCCATCGACGCCGCGGGCAACGTCTCGCCGAAGTCGACGGTCGCCCTCAAGGTCGACCGCACCGTGCCGACCATCACCGCCGACGTGGATGCCACGGCCCGGACGGTCCGGCTCACGGGGAGCGACGCGGGGTCGGGCGTCTCCCGTCTGGAGTACCGCGTGGGCGAGGCGGCGACGTGGACCACCGTCGCCGGTGCCGAGTCGGTCGTCACGGTCGGTGAGGACGCCACCACGGTGTCGTACCGCGCCGTCGACGTGGCCGGCAACGTCAGCGGCACCGGGTCGACCTCGGTGGGCGCGGAGGCGGGCGAGCCGACTCTGTCGGTGGCCGGCGACCTCGTCGCGGGCGGCGTGATCACCGTCTCGGGCACCGGATGGCCCGCCGACGCCGACGGTGTGCTGGAACTGCACTCGACCCCGGTCGAGCTCGGCACCGTGCGCACCGACGCGACGGGCGCGTTCCGCGTGAACGTGACGCTGCCCGCGGACGTCAGCGGATCGCACCAGGTCGTCGCCCGCATCGGCGGGGTCGAGGCCGCGGTCGCGGTCGAGATCCGCGCGGCGGCGACACCCGGCGGCACCGGGGGCGTCGTCCCCACGCCGGGAGCCTCGGCGGCGCCGGGTGTCTCGACCGGTGGTGCCCCATCGCCGCTCGCGGTGACCGGTGGCGTCGTCTCCGGCGGTGCGCTCGTGCTGGGTCTGCTGGCGGTGCTGATCGGTGCGGCGATGAAGCGCCGTCGTCGGGCGGTGGGCGGTGACGCCTGACGCTTAGGACATGAACGAGGTGCCCCGGTCGCGGATGCGGCCGGGGCACTCTCGTCTCCGCTCGCTCCTCAGTCGTCGGACGACGCGAGCCGGCGTGCCCGCTCGACGCCGTCCGCGATCGCCTCCTCGGCCGCGGGGTCCCACGTGCCGTCGACGATGAGCGAGCGCACGTCGCGCACGCCGATCGTGCGCAGGAAGAACTCCACGAAGGCGACCTGGTGGTCGAAGATCGACCCCGGGGTCGGCCCGTCCTCCCCGTAGTACTGCCCGCGGACGAACACGACGTCCGCGCGCGCCACGTCCACGGCCGGCCCGAAGTGCACGCCGTCGTACGTGAAGAGCAGGTTGCGCTGGGCGGCGAGGTCGATGAGCTGCTTCAGCTTGTACGGGATCGACCAGTTCCACATCGGCACGCCCAGCACGATGCGGTCGGCCTCGCGGATCCGGCGCGCGAGCGCGTCGATCTTCTCCCAGGCGCGGGCCTCCGCGGCATCCAGGTCCTCGCCGTCGACCCACTTGTACTTCGCGGCGATGACGCTCTCGTCGAACTCCGGAAGATCCTCGCGCCAGACGTCGAGCGTGTCGACCTCGGTATCCGGATGCCGCTCGCGCAGCGCCTCGATGAGGGCGGACGCGATGGTGACCGAGGCGCCGTCGTGCCGAGGGGAGGAGATGATGTGGAGGATGCGCATGCCGCCAGTGTCGCGCGCGCGTTCCGGCTCGGCGGCCGCTTGACGCCGACCGGTGCCGCACGTACGCCGGACCGCGCGGACTCGTCGAACTCCTGAGAGGCAGGCGCTCGCCCGGGGGCGCCCGCGGCGGGGCGTGAGGAAGCGGCAGGTGCCGCCGAGAGATCTCAGGAGTCAGGCGACGGCCGGCGCCCCCCCCGGCCACCCCGCGCCCACGACGAAGCCCCGGCCGCCGACGGCGACCGGGGCTCCGGGGTACCCGGGGGGAGGGGATCAGCTGGTGAGGAGCGTCAGGCCGTAGGTCTGCAGGATCTCGTTGACGGGCTGGAAGTAGGTCGTACCGCCCGAGGTGCAGTCGCCGGAGCCGCCGGAGGTGACGCCCTGCGCCTGGTTGCCGGCGAGCAGCGAGCCGCCGGAGTCGCCCGGCTCGGCGCAGACGTTCGTGCGGATGAGGCCCGACACCGAACCCTGCGGGTAACGCACGGTGGAGTTGAAGCCTTGGATCTGGCCGCAGTGCCATCCGGTCGTCGAGCCCGAGCGGCAGACGGTCGCGCCGACAGCGGCCTGGGTGGAGCCCTTCACCGCGACCGCGCCACCGGCGTAGTCCATGACCTGGCCGACGGGGGTGTGGTTGGGGGTGGCGACCCAGGCGTAGTCGTTGCCGGGGAAGGACGAACCGCGGAAGGTGCCGTAGTTCGTGCTGTCGCCGGTGACGCCGCAGTGTCCGGCGGTGACGAAGCCGCCCTGCACGGCGAAGCCGACGGAGCAGCGGCTGGCGTTGTTGATGAAGTACGACATGCCGCCGCGGATCGTGGCGAACGTCTCCGGCGCCTCGACGCCGGTCTGCAGGCGCACGGCGTCGGCAGGGGCGTCGAGCGTGGCGACGAAGTCGGCCGCCGCCTGGTCGCCGCCGACGACGACGTCGACGACGAGGTCGTTCGCCTCGACGTCGATCCACCAGGAGGGGATGACGTCGGGCACCGGGCTCGCCTCGATCTGCGCCGCGATGGCCTCGAGGTCGGCGAGCGAGTGCTCGGCCGCGACGGGCACGGCGCCCGCGTCGGCCGCGGCTTCGCGAGCGGCATCGGTGGTCGCGGCGGCGTACACGGTGCGCGTCGACTCGTCGAGCCAGGTGCCCGCGAAGGCGTCGCCGGATGCGGCCTCGACCTCGTCGGCGGTGCCGGCGGCGTCGGCCTGGAAACGCAGGACGTCCTGGGCTCCCGCGACATCGGTGCCGAGGTCGGCGGCCATCGCCTCGAGCAGCTGCGCGTCGACTCCGTCGACGGCGGCACCCGTGGGGGCGGCCGGGGTCTGCGCCAGCGCGGGGGCGGTGGCGGCGGTGGTCAGGAACAGGCCGAGGGCGGCAGCGCCGACGACCGTCTTCGAGAATCGGTTCACGTTGGAGTGACCTTCCATCCAGGGGGATAAATGGTGGGTACCCGCGGACATATAAACACGACAGGGCCGGAAAGCGAAGGAATTCCTCCACATTGGTGGCCCCGGTACAAAAATGTCGGCCATTCGGGGGACACGCGACGGGGCGCGGGCGAGAGGGCCCCCACGACCCCGATCCGCGGGTTGCGCGGCGGGCCGTCCGGCCGTCGCCCGGCCGGTCTTTAGGCTGACGGACATGAGCACGAACGACCCCGGCACCACCGGTCCTGCGCTCTCCGCCGACCTCGCCTCGCGCGCCGCGGCCGCGTCCGCGGCGTTCGCTCCGCGCGCCGACGCCCTCGCCCCGGCACGCCGGGGCGAACTGCCGGTCGACCCCGATGCGGCGGCCTTCGTCGCCGCCGCGGTCGACGGCGTTCTGCGCCCCGAGAGCATGAGCGCCGCCGCCGCCGCGCTGCATCGTCTCGCCGGGGAGATCCCCGCGTCGCTGCCGTGGTTCGTGCGCGGGGCCCTGCACCTCGGCGGTGCCGTCGCTCCCGTGCTGCCGACGCCCGCCGTGCCTCTCGCGCGGCGCGCCCTGCGCGACCTGCTGGGCGCTCTGGTGTTCGACGCCCGCCCCGAGCACCTCGGCGCCGAGCTCGCCGCCTCTGCCTCAGACGGCGTCGTCCTCGACCTGCGCCTGGACGGCCCCGCCGTGCTCGGCGACACCGCCGCCCGCCGCCGGCTCGACGGCATCCGCTCCCTCGTCTCGCGCGACGACGTCGATCGCGTGTCGTTCGCCGTCGCCGACGTGGTGCCGGGGCTCTCCCGGTGGGACTTCGACGCCGACGTCGAGCACGCCGCGGAGCGGGTGCTCCCGGTGCTCCTCGCCGCGGCGACGGCGGGCACCCACGTGACGCTCGTGGCTCCCGGCCGCGACGAGCTCGATCTCACCGTGGCGGTGCTCACGCGCGTGCTCGAGGAACCCGGTCTGCTCGACCTGCACGCGGGCATCGCGCTCCCGGTCGCCGCGGCCGAGACGCTCGATGCGGTCCGCGAGCTGGCCGCGTGGGCCCGTGTGCGCGTGAGCGCCGGTGGCGGGCGTCTGACGGTGCGGCTGAGCGATGAGCTCGCCGATGTCCCGGATGCCGTCCGCGCGGCCCGCCACGGATGGCTCGCCCCGGTCGCCACAGCGCGCGACGAGGTCGACGCCCTGCTCGTGCGCGCGCTGCGCGAGGCGCTCAGCGACCGCGGCCGCGAAGGCTTCGTCGTCGAGGTCGCCACCGCCGATCCCGAGCGCGCCGCTCTCGCCCTCGCGCTGGCCGACGACGCCCGAGCCGAGGACGGCCCGACCGACGCGCTGCGCCTGGTCGTGCCGCGCGGCGCCGCCTGGCGTCCCGACCGCGCGCACGTGGTCGCGGCGGCAGCGGTGCATCCCGACGACCTCGACGCGGTCTCGGCCCGGCTCGCGTCGCGTTACGCCGCCGAACTCGCCGAGGCCGCCGCCCTCCCCGTCGCCGTCCCTGCCGACGAGGACTCCCAGCCCGGCGACGAGGCCCCCGAGACCCGTGCCGTGTCCGCCCGCGTGCGGCGGGCCGTCGACGCTGCCGCCGTCCCGTCCCCGGCGCCCCGGCCCGCGCAGCGCCGCGCAGAGGACGACCCGGCGATCCTGCGCGATCGCGCCGACGACGACACCGCGGAGCCCGGGCTCACCCAGGCGGTGCTGGGCATCGCGCGGGAGGCCGCGGCATCCGGGGACACCTCCGCCCTGGGGCCGGACGTGCAGCAGATGCTCTTCGGCGGACAGGCCTTCGTCGACACCGCGGTCTTCTCGGCGCGCGAGAGTGCCGAGCTCGCCGGCGGGGCGCCCGGGTTCCGCAACGTCGCCGACACCGATCCGACGGTCGCGGAGGATCGCGCCTGGGCGTTGGCCGCCCTGCGCGGCGTCGCCGCGTCCACCGCGGGCGACGCGACCGCCGCCGCGGGTCGTGTCGACGACGAGGCGGGACTGGACGCCGTCATCGAGCGCGTGCGGACCGCGGCCGAGCCGTGGGGCGCGCTCGCCGCCGCCGACCGAGCCGCCGTCCTGCAGTCGGCCGCGCGCACGCTCGCCCAGCGCCGCGCCGAGTTCATCGAGGTGCTCGCCTCCGAGGGCGGGGCGCTTCTGACCGAGGCCGACGCCGAGGTGAGCCAGGCGGTCGATGCCGCGGCCTACTACGCGGCGACGGCCAAGGAGCTCGACCGCGTACCGGGTGCGGTGTTCGTGCCCGATCGGGTCACCGTCGTCGCCCCGCGCTGGAACGCCCCCGTCGGTCTGTGCGCCGCCGAGACGCTCGCGGCGCTCGCCGCCGGGTCCGGTGTGGTCCTCACACCCTCCCCGCGCGCCCGACGTGCCGGCGCCGTCGTCGCGGAAGCGCTGTGGGCGGCGGGGGTGCCGCGCGATCTGCTCGCCTACGTCGATCTCAACGAAGACGCCTCGGGGCGCGCGCTCATCGTGCACCCCGGCGTGGATCGGGTGCTGCTGGCGGGCGCGCGCGCGACCGCGGAGCGCTTCGCCGCGTGGCGACCCGCGCTGCCCCTGCAGGCGTTCACCGCGGGGCGCAACGCCGTGATCGTGGCCCCCTCGGCCGATCTCGATGCGGCGGTCGCCGACATCGTCGCGAGCGCCTTCGCCCGGGCGGGGCAGGCCGCCACCGCGGTGTCGCTGGTGATCCTCGTCGGCGCCGTGGCGCGCTCGACGGCTTTCCACGATCAGCTCAGGGACGCCGTGTCGTCGCTGCGGGTCGGTCCCGCCGACGACCCGCTGTCCGACATCGGTCCGCTCGTCGAGGAGCCGGCCGGTGAGGTGCGCCGCGCGCTGACCGTGCTCGGCGAGGGCGAGCGCTGGCTCGTCGAACCGCGTGAGCTCGACCTCGGTGCCGAGACCGCGGGTCGGTTCTGGTCGCCCGGGGTGCGTACGGGTGTGACGGCGGGTTCCCACCTGACGCGCGCGGCGGTCGCGGCGCCCGTGCTCGGCATCCTGCACGCCCCCACCGTGACGCGGGCGATCGAACTGCAGAACGCGATCGGTTCCGGCTTCCTCGCGGGGCTTTATACGCGCGACGCCGCCGACCTCGAGCTGTGGCTCGACACGGCGGAGGCGGCGGTCCTGCGCGCGAACCGACCGTCTCCGGGCGGCGTGGTGCAGCGCGAGCCGCTCGGCGGCTGGGGCGAGGCGAGTGTCGGCGACGGGGCGATGGCGGGCGGTCCGAACCGCCTCGTGACGCTCGGGTCGTGGCGGCCGAGCGCCGGTGGGGCGTCGTCGTCGACCCTGCACCTGCGCGGACTCGACAGCCGCATCACGGCCCTCATCGAGGCCGCGCAGCCGACGCTCTCGTACGAGGCCTTCGACTGGCTGCGCCGCGGTGCGCTGTCGGACGCCGTCGCGTGGGACCGCGAGTTCGGTCGCGTGCGCGACGTGTCGCGGCTCGGAGTCGAACGCAACCTCCGCCGTTACCGTCCGGTCGACGTCGCGGTGCGGGCGACGGGTGACGCGTCCTGGCAGGCGGTGTTGCGCGTCCTGGTTGCGGCGGTGCGGTCGGGCTCGAGCTTCTCGCTCAGCACCCCGGTGGGCCTGCCCGCGGCGGTGCGGCACCTGCTGGGCGACGGCGGTGTGGCCGTGTCGGTCGAGACCGACGCCGAGTGGCTGCAGCGTCTCGCCGGTGGAGGGACGGATGCCGCTGACGCCGCCGCCCTCGCGGGCGTTCCGCTTCCGCCGCGGATCCGTCTGGTGGGCCCGGCCGAGACCGTCGCGGCGCTTCGCGCGGCGGTCGCCGAGGTCGCCGGCGCCGACCTGTCACGGACGGTGTACGCCGACGAGGTCACAACGGCTGGGCGGCTCGAGCTGCTGCCGTTCCTGCGGGAGCAGGCCGTGTCGATCGGCGCGTTCCGGTTCGGCCGTCTCGACGGCTGGAGCGGCGAGGTCATCTGACCCGGCCTCCGCGGCGGGGCGCCGGCCCGCGCGGACGCGGGGCCGGCGCCGAACCGGCGCCGCGTCTCAGCCGGCGAGCCCCAGCTCGTTGCCCGGGATCGACGACAGCAGGCGTCGCGTGTACGGGTCGCGGGGGTTGGTGAAGACCTCTTCGCTGGATGCCGCCTCGACCAGACGCCCGTCCTTCATCACGCACACGTAGTCGCTGATCAGGCGCACCACCGCGAGGTCGTGGGAGATGAAGAGGTAGCTCAGGCCGTACTCGCGCTGCAGGTCGCCGAGCAGATCGAGGATCTGCGCCTGCACGAGCACGTCGAGCGCCGACACCGGCTCGTCGCAGACGATCAGCTCGGGCGAGAGCGCCAGGGCCCGCGCGATCGCGACACGCTGGCGCTGCCCGCCCGACAGCTCCGAGGGGTAGCGGCGGAGCATGGATGCCGGCAGGGCCACGTCGTCCATCAGCTGGCGCACGCGCTTCGAGCGCTCGGCCTTGGACCCTCGTTTGTAGAAGGAGAGGGGCTCCTCGACGATGCGCTCGATCGTGAACATGGGGTTCAGGCTCGAGTAGGGGTCTTGGAAGATCGGCTGCACCTTCTGGCGGAACTGCCGCAGGGCATCGCCCTTGAGAGCGGCGACGTCCTGCCCGTCGAAGGTGATCGAGCCGCTGGTGGGCTCGACGATGTTGAGGAGCATGCGGGCGGTCGTGGTCTTGCCCGAGCCCGACTCGCCGACGATCGCGACGGTCTGACCGCGGGGGATCGACAGCGAGACGTCGTCGACCGCGCGGAAGTCCTCGGCCTTGCCCCGTGCGGGGTACACCTTGGTGAGATTGGTGATCTCGACGATGTTGTCGCGGGCGGGTTCCACCGGTCGGTCGCTGCGGAAGTCCTCGGGCCGCAGCCGCACGGCCGCCACCGACGGCGCCGCCGCCACGAGCGACTTCGTGTACGAGTGCTGCGGGTTCTCGAGGATCTGCCGCGCCGGGCCCTGCTCGACGACGCGCCCTCGGTGCATCACGACGACCTTCGACGCCCGCTCGGCGGCGAGGCCCAGGTCGTGGGTGATCAGCAGGACGGCCGCGCCGAGCTCGTCGGTCTGCTTGTCGATCTGGTCGAGGATCGTCTGCTGCACCGTGACGTCGAGGGCGCTCGTCGGCTCGTCGGCGATCAGCAGGCGGGGCCGACAGGCCAGACCGATCGCGATGAGCGCACGCTGGCGCATGCCGCCGGAGAACTCGTGCGGGTACTGCGTCGCCCGCTTCTCGGCATCCGGGAGCCCGGCCGCCTGCAGCGCCTCGACGACGCGGCCCTTGACGTTCGAGCGGTCGGCCAGGCCGTGCGCGAGCAGCGTCTCGGCGACCTGCGTGCCGATCTTGGCGACGGGGTTGAGGTTCGACATCGGGTCCTGGGGCACGAGGCCGATCTGGCGACCGCGCACCTGCCGCATGCGGGCCTCGCCGAACGTCGTGAGGTCTTCGCCGTCGAGGAGGATCTGCCCGCGGGCGACGCGCCCTCCCGAGGCGAGCAGCCCGATGATCGCCATGGCGGTCGTGGACTTGCCGGATCCGGACTCGCCGACGATCGCGATGGTCTCCCCGGCGTGGATGTCCAGATCCACGCCGTCGACGGCCCGCACGGGGCCGTCCATCGTCGCGAAGTCGACGGCCAGGTCGCGGACCGAGAGGAGGGGGATGGGGGATGCCGGAGCGGGAGGACCGGCGACATCGGAGGTCATCCCTCCATCCTGACCGGTCGGTGCGGTTCTGCCCAGCCTTTCGCGCCGATCGTCACGCGGCCGTAACGCGTCGGCGATCGCACGGCTCCCGCAGATCGGACCCGGGCCGCCGGAGACGGAGGTTCCGCAGAAGACGCGCAACGCTCGGGCCGGCCGGCCGCCGCTACCGTGGCAGCATGCGCGTGGACCTCAACGCCGACCTCGGCGAGACCGTCGACGGCGTGCCCACCGCCGACGACGAGGCGATGTTCGCCGTGATCTCCAGCGCGAACGTCGCCTGCGGCTCCCACGCGGGAGACGCGGCCTCGATGAGGGATGCCGTCGAGCGCGCCGCACGTTTCGGCGTCGCCGTCGGCGCGCACCCCTCCTACGACGATCGCGCCCACTTCGGACGCGTTCGCCGCGACCCCGCGCCCGCCGACCTGCGTGCGAGCGTCGCCGCGCAGCTCGCCGCGCTCGCCGCGGCGGGGGCCGACCTCCGATACGTCAAACCGCACGGGGCGCTCTACCACGCCGTGATCGACGATCCGCGGCAGGCCCACGCCGTCACCGCCGCCGTCGCCGACCTGTCGGAGCGACTCGGACGCGCGCTGCCCGTGCTCGGCATGCCCGGCGCGATCGCCGAGGCCGCGGCATCCGCGGGTCTGCCCTTCGTGCAGGAGGCGTTCCTCGATCGCGGCTACACCGCCCGGGGCTTCCTCGTGCCGCGCGGCGAGCCGGGCGCCCTCGTCGAGGACCCCGCCGTCGTCGCCGACCGCGCCCTGCGCCTCGTGCGTGCGGGCGAGGTCGAGGCAGTCGACGGGACGCGCATCGCGGTGGATGCCGCGTCCCTGTGCCTGCACGGAGACACCCCGTCGGCGGTCGCGATGGCCCGCGCCGTGCGTGCAGCGCTCGACACCGCCGGGATCATGGTGCGCGCGCCGTGGTGACCCTGCTGCCGATGGGGGAGCGGGCCGTGCTCGCCGAGGTCGCGGACCTCGCCGCCGTCCTGGCTCTTCACGCGGCCCTCGACGCCGACGTCCTCGACGGCGTCGACGATCTCGTCCCCGCCGCGCGCACCGTGCTCGTCGTCTTCGACCCCGCGCGGGTGTCGTCCGAGAGCATCGGGTCCTGGGTCCTCCGTGCGGCAGGGCGAGCCCCGGATGCCATCGCCCCCGGTCCCCTCGTCGAGGTGCCGGTGCGCTACGACGGCGCGGACCTCGACTCCACCGCCGAGCTCCTCGGCATCCCCGTTCCCGATCTGGTGTCCCGCCACGCGGGGGTGGAGTGGACGGTGGCGTTCACCGGGTTCGCCCCGGGCTTCGCCTACCTGGTGAGCGCGGACTGGCCGTTCGACGTGCCGCGCCTGGCCGAGCCGCGCACGCGCGTGCCGGCAGGAGCGGTGGGGCTCGCGGGCGGGTTCAGCGGCGCCTACCCCCGCGAGACCCCCGGCGGGTGGCGGCTCATCGGGACCACCGACGCCGTGCTGTTCAACCCGGATGCCGCCGACCCCGTGCTCCTGCCCCCGCGGGCTCGCGTGCGGTTCGTGCCCGAGCGCGTCCGCCTCACCGCCGCCTCCGCGTCGACGGAGGCGGCCGAGCCCGTCGGGGCGTCCCCCGTCGCGGCGTCGTCCGCCGCGTCCCGTCCCGTCCTGCGGATCGACTCACCCGGCGGCGCCACCACCGTGCAGGACCTCGGCCGACCCGGCCGCGCGGCGCTCGGGGTCGCCCGCTCCGGCGCGCTCGACCGCGCGGCGCTGCGTATCGCCAACCGGCTGGTCGGCAACGCGGAGGGCGCCGCGGCCCTCGAGATCACGATGGGCGGTTTCGCCGCCCGTGCTGAGACCGACACGTGGGCCTGCGCGACCGGCGCTCTCGCCGACGTCACCGTCGACGGACGGGCGGTGGACGCCTACGCCCCCGTCCTCGTGCCCGCGGGCGCCGAGCTGCGCATCGGTGCCCCGCGTGCCGGGCTCCGCGCGTACCTCGCTGTGCGGGGCGGCATCCTCGCGCCCATGGCGCTGGGCTCGCGGGCGCGGGACGTACTGGCCGGTCTCGGCCCCGCACCGCTGACCGCCGGGGAGGAGCTGTCCGTCGGGGAGCCGGCATCCGCCGTCCCGACCGTCGACTCGTTCCCCTGGACGGTCCCGCCGCCCTCGATCGACGTGCTCATCGCCCCGGGACCCCGCGCCGACTGGTTCGCGCCCGGTGCGCTCGACACGCTGGCGGATACGGCGTGGAGCGTGTCGCCGCACGCCGACCGCGTCGGCATCCGCCTCGACGGCCCCGCCCTCGACCGGAGGCGCCACGACGAACTGCCCAGCGAGGGCATGCGGCCCGGCGCGATCCAGGTGCCGCCGCACGGGCGCCCGGTCGTCCTGCTGGCCGACGGCCCCGTGACCGGCGGGTACCCCGTGATCGCCGTGGTGTCGGATGCCGCGCTGGACGCGCTCGCGCAGGTGCGGCCGGGTGATCACGTGCGCTTCCGGCGCGTCTGACGAGGCCCGCAGAGGGGAATGAGCGACGGGCGCACGCGGTTATACCGCAGGTCCGCAAACGCGTCAAGAATTGGACTGGACACGGCGAGTCCTCCCGCGTATGCTTGGACTTTGCGCTCCTCGATTCCCCCTGCCCTCATATGGTGGTCGGCTGAGCCTGCCCGTCCCCGCTTCACCGCGGTGTGCGGCGAGCAGGTTTTCGGGGCAGGAACGCACTCCACCTGACGACAAGGAATCACGAGCCCCTCGCCCGGGCTTCTGGAGGTTATTCCCTTGGCTGCTGCGAGCAACGCATCCACCACCACCACCCCCAAGAGCGGACGCGGAGCATCCCGCCTCTCGTTCGCGAAGATCTCCGACAAGCTGACCGTTCCGGATCTGCTCGCCCTGCAGACCGAGTCGTTCGACTGGCTCGTCGGTAACGAAGCCTGGAAGGCGCGCGTCGCCGAGGCCCAGGCCGCCGGTCGCACCGACGTTCCCGAGATCAGCGGTCTGGAAGAGATCTTCGAGGAGATCTCCCCGATCGAAGACCTGAGCGAGACCATGCAGCTCTCGTTCACCAACCCGTACCTCGAGCCCGAGAAGTACTCGATCGAAGAGTGCAAGGAGCGCGGCAAGACCTACGCCGCCCCGCTGTACGTCGAGGCCGAGTTCATGAACCACCAGACCGGTGAGATCAAGACGCAGACGGTCTTCATGGGCGACTTCCCGCTCCAGACCGACAAGGGCACGTTCATCATCAACGGCACCGAGCGCGTCGTCGTGTCGCAGCTCGTGCGTTCGCCCGGTGTCTACTTCGACAAGACGCCCGACAAGACCTCCGACAAGGACATCGTGTCGGCGCGCGTCATCCCCTCGCGCGGTGCCTGGCTCGAGTTCGAGATCGACAAGCGCGACCAGGTCGGCGTCCGCATCGACCGCAAGCGCAAGCAGTCGGTGACCGTCTTCCTCAAGGCCCTCGGTCTGACCAGCGAAGACATCCTCGCCGAGTTCTCCGGCTTCGACTCCATCGAAGAGACGCTGTCCAAGGACACGATCCTCACGAAGGAAGACGCCCTCCGCGACATCTACCGCAAGCTCCGTCCGGGCGAGCAGGTCGCCGCCGAGGCCGCCCGCGCGCTGCTGGACAACTTCTACTTCAACGCCAAGCGCTACGACCTGGCCAAGGTGGGTCGCTACAAGATCAACCAGAAGCTCGGCCTCGACAAGCCGCTGAGCGACTCGGTGCTCACCGTCGACGACATCGTCGCGACGATCAAGTACCTCGTCCGCCTGCACCGCGGCGACGTCTCGTTCGACGGCGTCCGCGGCGGCCAGGCCGCCGAGATCCGTCTCGACACCGACGACATCGACAACTTCGGCAACCGCCGCATCCGCGCCGTCGGCGAGCTCATCCAGAACCAGGTCCGCACGGGTCTGTCCCGCATGGAGCGCGTCGTCCGCGAGCGCATGACCACGCAGGACATCGAGGCCATCACGCCGCAGACCCTGATCAACGTGCGCCCCGTCGTCGCCGCGATCAAGGAGTTCTTCGGAACCTCGCAGCTGTCGCAGTTCATGGACCAGAACAACCCGCTCGCGGGTCTGACCCACAAGCGCCGCCTGTCGGCCCTGGGCCCCGGTGGTCTGTCGCGTGAGCGCGCCGGCGTCGAGGTCCGCGACGTCCACCCGTCGCACTACGGCCGCATGTGCCCCATCGAGACGCCGGAAGGCCCGAACATCGGTCTGATCGGCTCGCTCGCCTCGTTCGCGCGCATCAACGCCTTCGGTTTCATCGAGACGCCGTACCGCCGCGTCGTCGACGGTCGCGTGACCGACACGATCGACTACCTCACCGCCAGCGAAGAGAGCGACCACATCGTCGCGCAGGCCGGTGTCGCCCTCAAGGCCGACGGCCACTTCGTCGAGGACCGCATCCTGGCCCGCCGCGGCCAGGGCGGCGAGGTCGACCTGTTCCCCGTCGACGAGATCGGCTACATGGACGTCTCGCCGCGCCAGATGGTGTCGGTGGCGACCTCGCTCATCCCGTTCCTCGAGCACGACGACGCCAACCGCGCCCTCATGGGTGCGAACATGCAGCGTCAGGCCGTGCCGCTCGTGCGCAGCGAGTCGCCCGTCGTGGGTACCGGTATGGAGGGCTTCGCGGCCATCGACGCCGGTGACGTCGTCACCGCCGAGAAGTCGGGCGTCGTGCTCGAGGTCTCGGCCGACGTCGTGACGGTCCAGCTCGACGAGGGCGGCACGCAGGACTACTTCCTGCGCAAGTTCGACCGCTCCAACCAGGGCACCTCGTACAACCAGCGCGTCGTCGTCTCCGCCGGCGAGCGCATCGAGGCCGGCGAGGTCATCGCCGACGGCCCCGCCACCGAGAACGGCGAGCTCGCCCTCGGCAAGAACCTCCTCGTCGCCTTCATGACGTGGGAGGGTCACAACTTCGAGGACGCCATCATCCTCAGCCAGGACCTCGTGAAGGACGACACGCTGTCGTCGATCCACATCGAGGAGTACGAGGTCGACGCGCGCGACACCAAGCTCGGCAAGGAGGAGATCACCCGTGACCTCCCCAACGTCAGCCCCGACCTGCTGAAGGACCTCGACGACCGCGGCATCATCCGCATCGGTGCCGAGGTCCGCCCCGGCGACATCCTCGTCGGCAAGGTCACGCCCAAGGGTGAGACCGAGCTGTCGGCCGAAGAGCGTCTGCTCCGCGCGATCTTCAACGAGAAGAGCCGCGAAGTCCGTGACACCTCGCTGAAGGTGCCCCACGGCGAGCAGGGCACGATCATCGCCGTCAAGGAGTTCAACGCCGAAGACGGAGACGACGAGCTCGGCTCGGGCGTCAACCGCCGCGTCGTGGTCTACATCGCCCAGAAGCGCAAGATCACCGAGGGCGACAAGCTCGCCGGCCGCCACGGCAACAAGGGTGTCATCGCCAAGATCCTCCCGATCGAGGACATGCCCTTCCTCGCCGACGGCACGCCGGTCGACATCATCCTCAACCCGCTCGGCATCCCCGGTCGAATGAACTTCGGTCAGGTCCTGGAGCTCCACCTCGGCTGGATCGCCCAGCAGGGCTGGAAGGTCGAGGGCACTCCGGAGTGGGCCGCGCAGCTGCCCGAGTCGGCCCGTGAGGCCGCCCCCGGCACGAAGGTCGCCACCCCGGTGTTCGACGGTGCGTTCGAGGACGAGATCGCGGGTCTGCTCGACTCGACGATCCCGAACCGCGACGGCGACCGCCTGGTCGACCGCTCGGGCAAGACGCGTCTGTTCGACGGCCGTTCGGGTGAGCCCTTCCCGGCGCCCATCTCGGTCGGCTACATGTACATCCTGAAGCTGCACCACCTGGTCGACGACAAGATCCACGCGCGTTCGACGGGCCCCTACTCGATGATCACCCAGCAGCCGCTCGGCGGTAAGGCCCAGTTCGGTGGCCAGCGCTTCGGTGAGATGGAGGTGTGGGCGCTCGAGGCCTACGGTGCCGCGTACGCGCTGCAGGAGCTGCTCACGATCAAGTCCGACGACATCCTCGGTCGCGTCAAGGTGTACGAGGCCATCGTCAAGGGCGAGAACATCCAGGAGCCCGGCATCCCCGAGTCGTTCAAGGTGCTCATGAAGGAGATGCAGTCGCTCTGCCTGAACGTCGAGGTCCTCTCGGCCGACGGCACCGCGGTCAATCTCCGCGACACGGATGACGACGCCTTCCGCGCGGCGGAGGAGCTCGGCATCAACATCTCCAGCCGCTTCGAGTCCTCGTCGATCGACGAGATCTGAGCTTCCAGCTCAGCGACCCAGCTCAGATTTCAGAGAATTCCGACACAGGAGAACCAGTGCTCGAATCAACCACTTTCGATCAGATCCGTATCGGTCTGGCCACCGCCGACGACATCCGTCGTTGGTCCTTCGGTGAGGTCAAGAAGCCCGAGACGATCAACTACCGCACGCTGAAGCCCGAGAAGGACGGCCTCTTCGGCGAGCAGATCTTCGGACCCTCCCGCGACTGGGAGTGCGCCTGCGGCAAGTACAAGCGCGTCCGCTTCAAGGGCATCGTCTGCGAGCGTTGCGGCGTCGAGGTCACCAAGAGCTCGGTCCGTCGCGAGCGCATGGGCCACATCGAGCTCGCCGCGCCCGTCACGCACATCTGGTACTTCAAGGGCGTGCCCTCGCGCCTGGGCTACCTGCTCGACATGGCGCCGAAGGACCTCGAGAAGGTCATCTACTTCGCCGCCTACATGGTCATCTCGGTCGACGAGGATGCTCGTCACCGCGACCTGGCCACGCAGGAGAACAACATCCGTCTCGAGCTCAAGACGCTCGGCGACCGTCGTGACGCCCGCATCGCGGCGCGCATGGCCAAGCTGGAGGAAGAGCTCGCCGCCCTCGAGGCGGAGGGTGCCAAGGCCGACCAGAAGAAGAAGGTCAAGGACGCCGCCGAGAAGGACATGACGGCGGCCCGCAAGAACGCCGACGAGCAGATCGCCAAGCTCGAGCGCGTGTGGGAGGACTTCCGCACGCTCGAGGTGGGCGCCCTGAAGCCGGAGGACGACGTCTTCCACGAGCTCCAGGACCGCTTCGGTCAGTACTTCGAGGCCCACATGGGTGCGGAGTCGATCAAGCGCCGCCTCGAGACCTTCGACCTGCAGGCCGAGGCCGACAGCCTCCACCTGCAGATCTCGGAGGGCAAGGGCCAGCGCAAGATCCGTGCGATCAAGCGCCTGAAGGTCGTCAACTCGTTCCTGCAGACCGGCATGACGCCGGCCTCGATGGTGCTCGACGTCGTCCCGGTGATCCCGCCGGAGCTTCGTCCCATGGTCCAGCTCGACGGTGGCCGCTTCGCCACCTCCGACCTGAACGACCTCTACCGTCGCGTGATCAACCGCAACAACCGCCTCCGTCGCCTGATCGACCTCGGTGCCCCCGAGATCATCGTCAACAACGAGAAGCGCATGCTGCAGGAGGCCGTCGACGCCCTGTTCGACAATGGCCGCCGTGGTCGCCCCGTCACCGGTACCGGCAACCGCGCCCTCAAGTCCCTGAGCGACATGCTCAAGGGTAAGCAGGGTCGTTTCCGTCAGAACCTGCTCGGAAAGCGCGTCGACTACTCGGGTCGTTCGGTCATCATCGTCGGACCCCAGCTGAAGCTGCACCAGTGCGGTCTGCCCAAGCAGATGGCGCTCGAGCTGTTCAAGCCGTTCGTGATCAAGCGCCTGATCGACCTCGGTCACTCGCAGAACATCAAGGCCGCCAAGCGCGCCGTCGAGCGCTACCGTCCCGAGGTCTGGGACGTGCTCGAGGAGATCATCCGCGAGCGTCCCGTGCTGCTGAACCGTGCACCCACCCTGCACCGTCTCGGCATCCAGGCGTTCGAGCCGCAGCTCGTCGAGGGCAAGGCCATCCAGCTGCACCCGCTCGTGTGCGCGGCGTTCAACGCCGACTTCGACGGTGACCAGATGGCCGTGCACCTGCCGCTGTCGGTCGAGGCCCAGGCCGAGGCCCGCGTGCTGATGCTCGCCTCGAACAACATCCTGAAGCCCTCGGACGGCCGTCCGGTGACCCTGCCCTCGCAGGACATGATCATCGGTCTGCACCACCTCACCACCCTCAAGGAGGGTGCCGTGGGCGAGGGCCGCGCGTTCGGTTCCGTGGGCGAGGCGATCCTGGCCAAGGACGAGGGCACCCTCGACCTGCAGGCCAAGGCGCGCATCCGCATCCCCGGGCTGACCTTCCTCGAGGGCCAGGCTCCCGAGGGCTACGAGGTGCACGGTCTCGTCGACGCCTCGCTCGGCCAGGCGATCTTCAACGACACGCTCCCCAAGGGCTACCCGTTCGTCCGCGAGCAGGCCGACAAGGGCAAGCTGTCGCAGATCGTCAACAAGCTGGCCGAGGAGTACCCCAAGACCGAGGTCGCGGCATCCCTCGACCGCATCAAGGACGCGGGCTTCTACTGGGCCACGCGTTCGGGTGTCACGGTCGCCCTGAGCGACATCCTGACCCCGCCGAACAAGGCGGAGATCGTCGCCGGCTATGAGAAGCAGGCCGCGAAGGTCCAGGGCCAGTACGAGAAGGGTCTCACCACCGACGCCGAGCGTCGTCAGGAGCTCATCAAGATCTGGACCGAGGCCACCGACGAGGTCCAGAAGGCGATGCGGGACAACTTCCCCGCCGACAACACCATCAACCGCATGGTCTCGTCGGGCGCCCGTGGTAACTGGCTGCAGATCCGCAACATCGCGGGTATGCGTGGTCTGGTGAACAACCCCAAGGGTGAGATCATCCCGCGTCCGATCATCTCCTCGTACCGCGAGGGTCTGTCGGTCGCCGAGTACTTCATCGCGACGCACGGTGCCCGTAAGGGTCTGGCCGACACGGCCCTCCGTACGGCCGACTCGGGCTACCTCACGCGTCGTCTCGTCGACGTCTCGCAGGATGTCATCATCCGCGAGGAGGACTGCGGCACGTCGAAGGGCCTCGAGCTCCCGATCGCCGCGGCCGACTCGACCGGTTCGCTGGTCAAGGACGCCAACGTCGAGAACTCGGTGTTCGCCCGCACGCTCGCCACGGCGGTCGTCGACCCGCAGGGCACCGTGCTGGCCGAGGCCGGCGACGACGTGGGCGACGTGCTCATCGACAAGCTGGTCGCCGGTGGCGTCGAGACGATCAAGGTCCGCTCCGTGCTGACCTGCGACTCGGCGGTCGGCGTCTGCGCGAAGTGCTACGGCCGTTCGCTGGCCACCGGCAAGATCGTCGACATCGGCGAGGCCGTCGGCATCATCGCGGCCCAGTCGATCGGTGAGCCCGGTACCCAGCTGACGATGCGTACGTTCCACACCGGTGGTTCCGCGTCGGCCGACGACATCACGCAGGGTCTGCCCCGCGTGCAGGAGCTGTTCGAGGCGCGTACCCCCAAGGGTGCGTCCCCGATCGCCGAGGCCGACGGTCGCATCACTATCGACGAGACCGAGAAGGCCAAGAAGGTCATCCTCACGCCCGACAACGGCGACGAGCCGGTGGTCTACCCCGTCCTGAAGCGTGCGACGCTCCTGGTCGAGGACGGCCAGCACGTCGCGGTCGGCGAGCCCCTCCAGGTCGGAACGCTCGACCCCAAGGAGGTCATGCGCGTGCAGGGTGCCCGCGAGGTGCAGAAGTACCTCGTCAACGGCGTCCAGGGCGTGTACCGCTCGCAGGGTGTGCCGATCCACGACAAGCACATCGAGGTCATCGTCCGGCAGATGCTCCGCAAGGTCACCGTCGTCGACCACGGCGACACCGACCTGCTGCCCGGTGAGATGGTGGACTTCAAGCGCTACCAGACCATCAACCGCGAGACGGTCGGCGAGGGCAAGCGCCCCGCGTCGGGTCGTCCCGAGCTGATGGGTATCACCAAGGCGTCGCTGGCGACCGAGTCGTGGCTGTCGGCCGCGTCGTTCCAGGAGACCACCCGCGTCCTGACGCAGGCGGCCATGGAGGGCAAGAGCGACCCGCTCGTCGGCCTCAAGGAGAACGTCATCATCGGAAAGCTCATCCCCGCCGGAACCGGTCTTGCGAAGTACCGCAACGTCACGGTCGAGGCGACGGAGGAGGCCAAGAGCGAGCGGTACCCCAACCGCATCTTCGCCTCGGACGGCGCGTACAGCGACGCCGACCTGAGCTACGTCGACTTCGACAGCTTCTCGACGGACGACTTCACGCCCGGTACGTACAACTGATCGAGGCGAGAGGAGAGCGAGCTCGCTTGCTCTCCTCTCGTCGATCGATGGATGCCGAGCCCCGGCGCGGCATCCTGATCCCCGAAGGCCCCCGGCTCGCGCCGGGGGCCTTCGTCGTGCTCGCGGCGTGTCGAGACGCGGCTCCGGCGGGGGAGTGCGCCTACCGTTGTCACGGAGGAACGCATGGCCCGGATCGGTGGACGAAGCCTGTGGTTGGCATGGCCCGTGGGGCTGTTGTGCGCGGCCGCCGTGTCGGGGTTGGGGCTGCTCGCCGCCCCCGGGATCCCCGGGGCGGTCGGCTTCGTCGGCGACACCCTGCGCGCGGCGACGAGCACGCCGGCCGTGACCGCCACGGCCGCACCCACGCCGGCGTCGGACTGCCGCCATCTGTACTCGCAGCCGATGTGGTCGTCGCTCGTCTGGTCGCCCGAGGCGCTGCTGACGCAGCGCCGTACGCCCCCGCTGTCGACGCCCGAGGCGGTGACGGCCGCGTCGCCCGCGGTGGTCGTGACGTGCCACTGGCGGGGAGAGGGCGGTCGTTCCCTCGAGACAACGGTCTCGACCGTCTCCGCCGAGGGCTCCGCCGCGGTCGTGGCGACGTTGACGGGCCAGGGATTCGCCTGCACGACGGAGGCGGAGGCGGTGCACTGCGAGCGCACGACGGCCGGGGTGACCGAGGTGCACGATCTGCTCGGCGACCGATGGGTGTCGTCGACCCTCACGGGCTGGGAACCGGTCGGCTACGCCGAGACGGTGGCATCCCACGCCTTCTTCGGGGAGTGACCGGGCGCTCAGCCGAAGATCGACGAGATGATGCTCCCGGTGTAGCCCGTCGGGGCGAGGTTGGAGTACTGGGTATCGATGAGGACGTCGTCGCGCCAGTAGAGCGTGCGCCCGTCGTTGACCGGGTACGTGTCGTTGATCCAGGTCTTCTCGCACCGCGTGCCGGCGTCGGGGGTGTAGCAGCTGAAGCCCTGCGTCGCGACGAGGTCGTTGAGCATGTCGAGAGCGGGGCCCCGGTCCATGCGCGAGATGCGGGTGGTCAGCCCGGTGGTGTCGGCCGCCGGGTCGCGCCAGATGCACGTGAGGGAGCCGTCGGACTGCACGCCGGAGGGACCGAGCGCGGGGTCGTTCAACGGGGTCGAGCCCAGCTGAGCCAGCACGTCGGCGGACAGCATGGACCGGCAGTCGGCCGGGATGCGCACCGCGGGCGCGGTCTGCGTGATCGTGGGGATGGGCGTGGGGCTCGTGGACACCACGGGCGGCGCGGAGGCGGTCGGTGCGGCGTCTTCGGCGGCGGGTGCGCACGCGGTCAGAGCGGCCAGGGCGGCGCCGACGACGACGGCGGTGAGGGCCGGGCGGAACACGCGACGGGACATGGGAACACCCTAAGGCGCACCACCGACACGGTCGAGACGGACTTCCGACGGCACGCCTGCGCGATCGGCCGCCTCGCGCGGGATAGCCTTGCGCCGCAATCACCGCGTGAGGAGACCCCATGAGCGACCACCAGTCGTACGGCGACCCCGTCGCTGAACCGAACGACTCCTACGGCGACCCCGTCGCCGAGCCGAAGGACGAGGCGCACGACGTCGTCGGGCGCGCCCACGAGGGGCTCGCCGACGCCGAGGCCGCCCGCCGCGACTCCGTCGACCCCGACGCGGCCGCCGCCGCCTGGGACGAGCGCGAGCAGCACGAGCGCGACGCCGCGTCCGCCGTCGCCGACCGTCGCGAGCACCCGGCGCCCGTCGTGCACGACGCCTCCCCGGTGGCGCCGCAGCAGAGCGCGTCCTCGTCCGTGGACCTCGACGACGAAGACGCACGCTGGGCGGCCTACGCCGCCTCGGCAGAGCCGCAGCACGACGCCGCGACCGCTCGTCACGACGTCGATCCCGTTCAGCGCGACGAGGCCCAGACCACCGTCTACCCGGCGGCCGGAGCCGCGGTCGCCGCGGGTGCCGCCACCGCCGGTTCGGCATCCGTCGCCGACGAGCCGACGCGGTCCACCGGTGCTCAGCAGCCCATCTTCGTGCAGGCGCCCGAGGCACCCCGCCCGCGCGGCAACCGCGGTGCGGCCGGGGCGATCGGTCTGCTCGCCGCCGTGGTCTTCGCCGCGCTGTACCTCGCCGCGATCCTGGGCCTGCAGCTGCTGACGGGCGAGACGCAGGCCGCCGACCTCGGTTCCGCCGCCCTTGCGGCCCTCACCACGTGGGGCCTGTGGGTTCCCACCGTGGCGTTCTACTTCGGGTTCTGGTTCCTCGGCGCCCTGATCAACCGCGGACGCTGGGGCCACTGGGTGGTCTGGGGTCTCGTGGTCGGCGTCGTGGCCTGGGCCGGACACCTGCTGGGCGTGCTCTTCGCCGCTCCGTTCTGGATGATCACGGCGCGCCAGTCGTTCGAGCTGCTGCAGGACAACGTCCTCGCACCGCTCGCGATCGTCGCCTTCGTGCTCGGCCGGGAGCTCACCATCTGGTTCGGCGCGTGGGTGTCGAAGCGCGGTCGCCGCGTGACCGAGATCAACGCCGAGGCGCAGCGCGAGTACGAGCGCACGCTCGAGGCCGGCCCGCAGCTCGCGCACCGCTGAGCGCGATGACATGACCGACGAACCGCGACCGGCCGGGGTGACCCCGCCGGTCGCGGTCGTCTTCGCCACGGTGACCTTCGTGGCGTCGGCGATCGCGGCCCTCGGGGTAACCAGTCTCGTGCTCGACGCCGACGTCATCCCCGTCCGCGGCCTCGGCGCGGTCCCCGGTGCGATCGGCTTGCTGGCGGCGACGGCGTCCTTCGCCGGGGTTCTCCTGTGGTCGCTCCGGGCGCAGCCGCCCACGTACCTCTCCGTCGTGCCGTGCGCGATCGCGGTGTACGTGGGCGAGGTGGTCGGCATCGTCATCGGAGCGCTGGTGAGCGGAGCGGATCCCGCGCGGGGGATCGCTGCGGCCGGCAGCGTCGCGGTGGGCTTCGCCGGGCCGGTCCTCGCCGGCGCCGGTCTGCTGTCGGCGCTGCTGGGGGTCTTCCTGGTGCGGGCGCGGTCTCGCGGTCCGCGGTGGGGCTGGGAGGACGACGACGACCAGTCCTGACGTCGTCCGCCGTGGCATCCGGCTCCTCCCGGGCGTGTCGGGCTAGCGTAGTCATCGTGGAGCGGTCGCTCGAGAACCAGGTCGGTCAGGCGGTGGACGCCTGGCTGCGCTGGTTGCCCCGGTGGGAGCCCGCGAACCATCGTGGCCGCGTCGCGCCCTGCCGGCGGTGCTTCGGTTCGCCCGTGCTCTCGGCGGCCGGGCTCGGTGCCGACGTGCCCCACGGCGTGCAGCACGGGCTGTCCACCCGTATCAAGGGCATCGTCGACCACGCCGTCGCCGAGTACACCTCCCGCAATCTCCCCATGCTGCAGGCGGAGCTCGATCAGCAGGCCGAACGCAACCGCCGCCGCACGTACCGGCCGGCCGAGGGCCTCGAACCCGAGTTCGAGGGGATGCCGCTGGACCCCGACCCCGAGCCGGGAGCACCGTTCCTGTTCACGCTCTCGGGGCTCGCCGCGGAGGAGGATGCCGGTATCCCGGCCCTTCCGCCGCTGTCCGACGCGGCGAAGGCGGCGCTCCGGCAGGAGGTCGGGCTCGCCGACGACTACGCCAACATGATCGGGCGCGAGGTGTGCACGATCCTGCTGCACCACCGCCTGCGTATCCAGGCCGCCGTCGCGGAGTACGTGGAGCCGCAGATCGCAGCTCTCCTGGACGACCTGACCCGGTCGCTGGACGCGCCGTTCGATCCGCGAGAGTCCGAACCGCCGGCATCCTGAGCGGCTGTGGATGATCGCGCGGTCGAGTCAGGCGGTTTTGTTAGCATCGACGGGTTGTCCGCTCGCCGATCCGCGGACGTCGTCGTTTCGGGAGGGGGCTCGATGCCGCAGCGGCTTCCGTCGTCGCCGCCCATCCTGCCCGGGCTGGCGTACATCCGTCCCCTCGGGTCGGGCGGCTTCGCCGACGTCTTCCTCTACGGCCAGGACATGCCCCGCCGCGACGTCGCGGTGAAGGTGCTGCCGAGCGACGTGCGCGACGCCGACCTGCTGCGCATGTTCAACGCCGAGGCCGACGTGCTGGCCCACCTCTCGGCCCACCCGTCGATCGTGACCGTCTACCAGGCGGGCATCTCCGCCGACGGGCGCCCCTACATCGTCATGGAGTTCTGCCCCGGCTCGCTCGCCCAGCGCTACCGGGTCGAGCGCATCCCGCTCGCCGAGGTGCTGTCCATCGGCGTGCGCATGGCCGGTGCCCTCGAGTCCGCGCATCACGCCGGTCTCATCCACCGCGACGTGAAGCCGAGCAACATCCTCGTCACGACCTTCGGCGCTCCCGTCCTCGCCGACTTCGGCATCTCGTCGTCCCTCGTGCGCCAGAGCGCTGACGAGATGATGGCGATGTCGGTGCCGTGGAGCGCGCCGGAGGTCGTGGCCGAGCAGACGGCGGGAACCGTCGCGAGCGAGGTCTGGAGCCTCGGGGCGACGGTGTACTCCCTGCTCGCCGGCCAGAGCCCGTTCGAGCGGCGCGAGAAGGGCCAGAACTCGCGCGAGCAGCTGCGCCGACGCATCGCGCGCGCCTCGTACACCCCGATCTCGCGCAGCGACGTCCCCGAGGCCCTGCAGACGGTGCTGGCGGCATCCATGTCACGCAACCCCTCCGACCGCTACCCCAGCGCGCGCGCGTTCGGCGAGGCACTGCAGGCGGTGCAGGTCGAGGTGGGCCTGCCGTCCACGCCCCTCGAGGTCCCCGCCGCCGAGTGGGCCCCCGCCGCACGCGCGGTCGACTTCGCCGACGGAACCCTGCGCGGACCCGCGCGATCGCGCATCGAGCGCGAAGGCTCGCGCAAGCTCCGCAATCCTTCGGGCGTCGCCGGATACGCCCGCGATGAAGACACCGACATCGCCGCCCCCGCCTCGCCCGTGTCACGGGCTCTGCCGTGGGTGCTGGCCTCCGCCACTCTCGTGACCGCCGGAGCCGTCGTGGTGGCGGCGCTGTTCGCCGTGGGGGTGCTGCGATGAGGCGGCGCACCATCGCGGGCATGGCTGCGACCCTGGTCACCGCCGCCCTCGTCGTCACGGCGAGCGTCGTGTGGCCCGGACTCGACGCGCAGCAGACACCCGAGGTCGACGCCTCGGTGTGGGCCCTGCAGACGGGCGACGGGCAGCGGTACGCGCGCGTCAACACCGCCGTCGGCGAGCTCGACACCGTCCGCACCGCGGGCAACCCGAGCCAGGTGGCGCAGGGCAGCGACGGCGCGTACCTGTTCACCGACAGCTACAGCAAACTGACGCGGATCGACGAGGCGCAGCCGATCGACCTGCAGCAGGAGCAGCTCGAGGCGGCACCCGACACCCCGCCCGGCACGACATCGGTCGCGACGGCGGGCGACTTCGCCGTCTACCGGACCGACACCGGCACGCTCTTCGCCAGTCGGCTCAGCCGTGCGGGCCAGGCGGCCACCGAGCTCGACCCCTTCGGCACCGCCGGTCAGGACGACGCGCCCGCCTACACGGCCGACGCCATCGCGCTCGACGCCCGCGGCATGCTCTTCGCCTACTCCTCGGCCGACGGCTCCGTCATCCGGTACGACATCGACGCCGACGAGCTGCGCGGGCGCGACGCCCTCGACGCCGAGGCCGCGGCCCCGGTCCTCTCGGCCGCGGGCGACACGTGGGTCCTCGTCGACGCCGATGCCGGCCGCGTATGGGTGCGCGGAGCCGAACCCACGAGCATCGACCTCGCCGACCAGGTCGTCGTCGGCGACGCCGACGCCACGGCCGACGCGGTGTACATCGCCGACGACCAGTCGCTATGGACCGTGCCCGCCGACGGCTCCGCGCCCCGCCGGGAGATCGGCGTCGGCGGCAACGTGCTCGGCCAGCCCGCGCGTCCGCTGTCGCACCAGGGCGTCGCCTACGCGGCATGGCTTCTCCCCGGCGATGCGCGCGGCACGCTGTGGCGGTCCGACCAGGGCGAGACCGCCCTGGATTACGCCGGGGCGACCATGCCCGACCAGCGTCGGCCGGTGTTCGTCGCGACCGATCACGCGGTCATCCTCAACGAGACGCGCACCGGGTGGGTCTGGACCGTCCCCGACGGGGCGCTCGTCGCATCGAGCCAGAACTGGTCGCTCGACGACCGCACCGAGCAGACCGCGGTGCAGAGCGAGGAGCAGCTCAGCGTCGTGCTCGACCCGAAGCCGCCGATCGCCGAGCCCGACGCGTTCGGGGTGCGCGCCGGACGTCTGGTGACCCTCCCCGTGCTGCTCAACGACCACGACCCCAACGAAGACGTCCTCAGCATCGTCGCCGAGAGCGTCACGGGCCTCGACCCCGGGTTCGGTGCTCTGTCGGTCACCGACTCGGGTCAGCAGCTGGCCGTGCGCGTCGCCGCGAACGCGACCGGCAGCGCCACCTTCAGCTACGCCGTCACCGACGGCACCGCCGCCGACGGACTCACCTCCGCCGCGACAACGGTGACTCTCACTGTCTCGGGGGCGGACGCCAACACCGCGCCGGTGTGGTGCGGGGTCGAGAAGTGCCTCCAGCCCTGGCCCGCACCGGAGGTCGCCCGCGGCGGCACCGTCACGGTGCCGGTGCTGCCGGGCTGGGTCGACCCCGACGGCGACCCGCTGCTCCTGCTGTCGGTCGACAACCCCGGAGGAGTCGGCACGGTCGCGGCGACGCCGTCCGGCGAGGTCGTCTACCAGCACGCCGACGACGGCTCGGGCGGCGAGCAGAACATCCAACTCGACGTGACGATCGCCGACACCCGGGGGGCGACCACCACCAAGCCCCTCGTCATCCGCGTCGCGCCCGATCCCGGCTTGGCGGTGCAGTCCTTCGCTGTCGTCGACACCGCCGGCTCCTCGCTCTCCGTCGACGTCGGGCCGCACGTGACCGGCACCGCAGGAGACGTCTCGCTCACGTCCGTGCGCGTCCTCGACGACGCGGCCGCGACGGCCACCGTCGTCGGCGGGAGCACGACCTTCGACTTCTCGGCGACGCAGCCGGGCGTGTACCGCGTGGACTTCACCGTCAACGGCGGCGGTCGCGACGCCAACGGCACCGCGCGCATCACCCTGCTCCCGCCCGACGCCTCCGCGCAGCTGTCGACCTCCCCCGTCGTGGCGTTCGTCCGCCCGCAGGAGGACGCCACGCTCGACGTGTTCAGCGCCGTGTCCAACCCGACCGGCCGGGTCCTGCTGCTGAGCGACGTGGGGGCCACCGCCGAAGAGGGCGCCTCCCTCACCGTCGACACGGTCGGACAGAACGACCTGCGCGTCTCGGGCAGCACTCCCGACGGCGCGGCGGGCCTGCTCGGAACCGTGGCGTACACCGTCAGCGACGGCACCGACGACGAGGGGTCGCGCGTCGCCGGCGAGGCCACGGTCTACCTGTTGCCGCCCGCACCCGAGATCGCCCCCATCGCCGTCGACGACTCCGTGACCGTGCGTGCCGGGGCGCAGGTCGACATCCCCGTGCTCGACAACGACATCTCGCCCGCCGGCGGACGGCCCACGATCGACCCCGCGAGCGTCCAGGCGCGCCCCGCCAGCGACGCCCTGGCCTTCGCATCCGGTGGACTGCTGCGCTACCTCGCGCCCACCACCCCGGGCGCCTACGAGGTCACCTACCGCGTCTACACCACCGGCACGCCCGCGCTGTGGGACGAAGCCACCGTGCGCATCACCGTGCTCGGCGGCGAGGCCAACCGGGCGCCCCTGCCCGACACCCTCGAGGGGCGCGTGCTCAGCGGCAGCACCACCTCGATCGACTTCCACGGCTTCGGCGTCGATCCGGACGGCGACGCCGTGACGCTCGACCGCATCGTCCAGCAGCCCGACCGGGGCACGGCATCCATCTCTCCCGACGGCTCGTCGATCCTGTACGCGTCGATCCCCGGCGACCGCGGACAGGTGTCGTTCCGCTACCGCGTCTCCGACTCCGCGGGCGCCTCGGGCGAGGGCACGGTGCGCATCGGAGTTCTGGATGCCGAGGCCAACCCCAGCCCGATCACCTTCACCGACTACGTGCAGGTGCAGGCCGGCCCCGACCGCACCATCCGCGTCGCACCGCTGGCCAACGACATCGACCCCACCCAGGGGCGGCTGACGCTGACCGGCGTGCGACCCGATCTCCCCGAGAAGCTCGTCGACGGCAGCGACAACGCCGAGTACTCCCGGCTCGACGGCTTCATCCAGACCGTCACCGACACCGGGGTCGTGCTGCGCGCCGGCGAACAACCGGGCACGATGTCGTTCCTCTACGACGTCACGAGCGATTCGGGCAACACCGGCCGCGGTCTCATCGTCGTCAAGGTCGTGCGCGAGAGCGTGCCCGACTTCCCGGTCGTCAGCGACACCGTGCTCACCGTCGAGAACCGCGACGATTTCTCCACCGGTGTCGACGTGATCGCCGGCAAGGCCACCTGGTCGGGTGGAGAGATCGGCGATCTCGCCGTGTCGCTGTGGGGCACTCCGACCGGCGTCCGGCTCGACGGGCGGCAGATCTCCGGCGAGCTCCCCGCCGCCCGCCGCATCATCCCGTTCGCAGTGACCGGCCGGGTCGGCGATGCCGATGTCACGACCTATGCGTTCCTGCGGGTGCCCGGCGACGACGACCTGACGCTCGCCCTGCGTCCCGGCGCGGCGCAGCGGGTCGACGAGCTGGCCTCCGTGCAGTTCGACATGGCGGCGCTCGTGGCGTTGCCGCGCCGCGCGACTCTCGAGGTCGGCTCCGAGGTGTCGACGACGGGTGTCCGTGGCGAGGGCCGGTGCTCCGTCTCCGGCTCGGTCGTCACCTACGACGCCGGCACCGGCTCGCCCTGGACCGACGCCTGCCGCGTGCCCGTCCGGGTCGCGGGGAGCGAGGAGTGGACGGTGCTGTCGGTGCCGATCGGCGTGGTCGCCCGCGACCCGCAGCCCGAGCTGCGCCCGGGCGCTCTCAGCGTGGGCCCCGGCGAGACGGCGACGTTCGATCTGCGCAACATGACCTCCTGGCAGCTCGGCCGCGAGGACTGGGCCGGCATCCGCTACGCGATGGAGTACTCCGGCTCCGCCTTCTCGGTGTCGCTCGACGGCTCGACGGTCACCGTCACGGGCAACGACCGTGCCGTGCCCGGCACCGAGAACGCCGCGCTCATCTCCGTCACCAGCCACACCGCCGTCGCCCCGGCGCGACTCGTCCTCCGGGTCGGTGCCGCACCCACGACCCTGCCGCAGGGCGGTACGACGTCGCAGCAGTGCTCGCAGGCGTCGGGCACGAGCTGTTCGGTCACCGTGGTCGGTGCGAGCGGCGAGGTCAACCCGCTGCCCCGCACACCGCTCGAGGTCGTGGCGGTCCGTCCCACCGCCGCCTGCACGGGCGTCTCGTTCGGCGTGGGGTCGTCGTCGAGCATCGTGGCCTCCTGGAGCCAGGACGCCCCCGGCGCCTCCTGCAGCGCCAGCGTGACCCTCCGCGACGCGCAGGGTCGCACCACGGCGTCCACCCGCGACGCCCGCGTCGTCCTCGATCTGCTCGGGTACCCCCGGCCGCCCGCCAGCGTGCGCCAGACCGCGTTCGCCGACGGTTCGCTCACGCTCCGGGTCGACCCGGGCGAGGCCGGCCGCGCGTACCCCGGCATCTCGGGCTTCACGGTCCGCACCAACGGACAGATCGTCGGTCAGTGCGCCGCCGACGGCTCCTGCCCGCCGATCTCCGCACCCAACGGCGAGCAGCGCGAGTACGTCGTCACGGCTGTGAACTCGGTCGGCGAGTCCCGCGGTGCCGTCCGCACCTCCGGCTGGGCGTACCGCGCACCGAACAAGCCAGGTGGGCTGGAGTTCACTCCCGTGCAGACCAACGGCGAGGGCAACGTGGCCGATCTCGTAGTCACGGGCGTCGACGGCGCCGAGACGGGGACGCTCGAGATCTCCAGCCCGGTCGGCGACAAGATCCAGGTCAATGTCGGACGCAACCAGGACACCGTGCAGGTGCGCCGCTTCAACGTCGGCTCCAACAACGCCACGAGCATCACCGTCCGTCCCGTCTCGCGTTTCACCACCCCGCCGGGTCTTGGCGGCGCGTCCAACGGCAGCGAGCTCGTGGGAACCGCCCACGGCGTGGGTGCCCCCACCAACCCGACGCTGACACTCACCTCGACCTCGAACGGTGACGGCACGGCCACGATCGACGCGCGCGCGACGGCGCAGCAGAACGGCACCGACAGCGAGGTGCGGTTCGACATCGTGCCCGAGGGGCGATTCTGCAGCCCCAAGGCGGGCGGCGACGTGACGCAGTTCCCGAGAGAGCGCGACGGCGAGACGTACCGGTACACGATGTGCGCCGAGTCGTTCTTCGGTGGGCGGTCGTTCGGCACGGTCACCACGACGCAGCAGGTCGACGCGTCCCAGAGCAAAGAGGCGCCCAAGGGGTACACGTTCACGGTCGGATCGCGTCCGAGCGTCAGCGAGTCGGGAAAACAAGCCGAGTGGAGGATCGCCAAGATCAACCAGGGCGATGCCCCGCCCCGCCGCAACGACGTTCTGTACGAAGGCTGGAGCAACGAGCAGAGCACCGTCTTCGACCGCGACCCCGAGATCAAGGTCTACTTCAAGCACCAGCTGTGGGGCACCGAGTCCCAGCGCGGCGCGGTCACCCCCGCGAGCGGCAGCGCCCCGTACCAGGTGCAGGCGCGATGGGACATCGGCGCCTGCGAGGCGGGCGGCACCCTGCGGGCCGACGGCTCGTCCGCGGGTGATCGCGCGACCTTTACGTTCACCTACGACAACGTGCGCTACCGCGATAAGAACGGCGCGACGCTCGAGCGGAATCCCGACAACCCGCGTCTCGTCCCCGCCGGAGCGACCGCCGTCGAGAACATCGGGGTCAGCGTCGACTGGTCGAAGCAGGGCTGGAACCTCGACAGGGCCACCTCGACCTTGTCCGGCGCGTGCAAGCCGGGCACCCCGGCATCCTGACCCCCTGCTCTTCCGAACCCACCCCCGACAATCCCTCGAAGGACTCGACATGACGATCACCCAGGAGCAGGCCACCTGGTTCTCCCAGACCTTCTCGCAGATCGCCGACAACGTCGAGCGCGCCGTCCTCGGCAAGCGGCACGTCGTGGAGCTGGTTCTGACGGCGATGCTGAGCGACGGGCACGTGCTTCTCGAGGACGTCCCGGGAACGGGCAAGACCTCGCTGGCCCGCGCGATCGGGCAGTCGGTGCAGGGTACGAACACCCGCATCCAGTTCACCCCCGACCTGCTGCCGGGCGACATCACGGGCATCACCGTCTACGACCAGAAGACCGGTGCGTTCGAGTTCCACACCGGCCCGATCTTCGCCAACATCGTCCTCGCGGACGAGATCAACCGCGCCAGCCCCAAGACCCAGTCCGCTCTGCTCGAGGTCATGGAAGAGGGCCGCGTCACCATCGACGGCGTCACGCGCGAGGTGGGTGTGCCGTTCCTCGTGCTCGCGACACAGAACCCCGTCGAGCAGGCCGGCACCTACCGCCTGCCCGAGGCGCAGCTCGACCGCTTCCTCCTGCGCACCTCCCTCGGCTACCCCGACCACGCGGCGACCGTGCGCATCCTCGACGGCGCCCCGATCGCGACGGGCGACCTGCGCCCCATCATCACGCCCCAGGCCATGGTCGGTATGGCCGACCTCGCGGCATCCGTGTACGTCGACGCGCTCGTGCTCGACTACATCGCCCGTCTCGTGGATGCCACCCGCACGGCCGACGAGGTGCGTCTGGGCGTGAGCATCCGCGGCGCTCTCGCTCTGACCCGCGCGACCCGTACGCGCGCGGCCTCGCAGGGGCGCACCTACGCCACGCCCGACGACGTCAAGGCGCTCGCGGTCGCCGTTCTCTCGCACCGGCTCATCCTGCACCCCGAGGCGGAGTTCGACGGTGTCACGCAGGAGGCCGTCATCGGGCAGGTGCTCCTCGACACCCTGCCGCCGACGCAGCGCGAGAGCGCGTGACGGTGCGTCCCCGAGCCCTCGCCCCCGCGGGAGGTGACCGATGCCCGACGTGAACCTCACGGAGTCGCGACTGACGCGCACCTCGTTCACCGGCTCGCGCACCTCGATCACGTCCACCTCGGTGCGCCGTCAACGGCGCATCGTCCGGGCCGTCGTGCAGATCGCCGAGGCCTGGCGGGTCACCACTCAGGCCGTCGCCGCCGCGGCGCGGTGGGCCGGCCGTACCGTGCGCCCGGCCGGGGCGGTCGCGGTCGCCGCGGCCGGGGGACTGTTCTTCGGTCTCGCGTTCGGGTGGGTCGAGTGGATGGTCGCCGGGTGCGCGGCCCTGCTGCTGCTCGCGATGAGTGTGCCGTTCCTGTTCGGTGCGCGCGCGTACGAGGTGGACCTCGCCCTCGCGCACGAGCGGGTGGTCGCGGGGACCGGGGTCACCGGCGAGATCGTGGTGCGCAACGACAGCGCCCGCCCCGCGCTCCCGGGTCGGCTCGACATCCCGGTCGGCAAGGGCCTGGTCGAGTTCGGGGTCCCGTTCCTTCGTCCCGGGCAGAGCACCGCCGAGCCGCTCGAGATCCCCGCCCTGCCGCGCGGTGTCGTGCGCGTGGGGCCGGTCACGACCGTGCGGAGCGATCCGGTGGGGCTGCTGCGCCGCGAACACGCCTTCGACGACGTGCACGACCTGTACGTCCACCCGCGCACGGTGAGTCTGCCCTCCACGAGCGCGGGTCTCGTGCGCGACCTCGAAGGCAACGCCACCCGGCGCCTGGTCGACGCCGACATGTCGTTCCACGCGATCCGCGAGTACGTCCCCGGCGACTCCCGCCGCCAGGTGCACTGGAAGTCGACGGCGAAGACCGGCCGGCTCATGGTGCGCCAGTACGAGGAGTCACGCCGCTCGCGGATGGCCGTCGTGCTCGCCGCGGCGACGCAGGAGTACGCGGATGCCGACGAGTACGAGCTCGCGGTCTCGGCCGCGGCGTCGCTGGGGCTGCGTGCGGTCCGCGATGCGCGCGACATCGACATCGTCACCGGTACCGAGATCCCGCGGGTCGTGAAGGGGCGGCTGCGGGCGATCCGCCACGTGCCCGTCGTGTCGCCGCGGGCGATGCTCGACGGGTTCAGCGGTCTCGACCGGCACGAGAACACGATGGCCGTCGAAGACGTGTGCCGCCTCGCCGCCGAGGCCAACGAGCGCTTGTCGATCGCCTTCCTGGTGGTGGGATCGACGGTTCCGCTGGCCCGCCTGCGACAGGCCGCCCTCGCCTTCCCGTCCGACACCGCGGTCGCCGCCGTCATCTGCGACGAGCGCGCGCATCCGCGAATGCAGAGCGTCGCGGGCTTGACGGTGCTGACGATCGGGACCCTCGACGACCTGTCGGGCCTGCTCGTGCGGGGGGCGACCTCGTGAGCGCGTCACGCGAAGACCGCCGCCCCCTTCGGCGCGACCCCTCGTCCGTCCCGCGGTGGACCGCCGGCGGGCTCTACGTCCTCGCCAGCGTCGTGCTGGCCGCGGTCGCGGCATGGCCCGTGTACGCGACGGGCTCCTTCCTGGTGCTCGTGGGCGTCTCGGCGGTCGTCGCCGCCGGCATCGTCGCCCTCGTCGTGTGGCGCCGGTGGGGCGGTTGGATCCTGGCCGCGGCCCTGTCGATCGCGTTCGCCCTGATCGCCGTGCCGCTGGCCGTGCCGTCGCGCCTGACGTCGCCGCTCGACGTGCTCCGGGGGGTGGGCGAGTCGTTCGCCGGCGTCCTGCTGGCGTGGAAGGACCTCGTCACGGTCGACCTCCCGGTGGGCACGTACCGCAACCTGCTCATCCCGGCCCTCCTGGTGTTCCTCGTGGGGACCGCCCTCGCCCTCGCCCTGGCCGTGCGTACCGACCGGCGAGCGCCGGCGGCGGTGGTCGTGGGGTTGGCGATGACCGGTTTCGGTCTGTTCTTCGGCCGCACCTCCCCGAGCGCACCGCTCATCCTCGGCCCCCTCGTGCTGCCCGCGCCGGTGGAGACGGCGGTGGGCCTGAGCGCGATGCTGGCGGCCGTGCTCTGGCTCGCGTGGCGGGCGCGCGATGAACGCGGACGGGCGCTGCGGCGTGCGAGCGACGTGTCGACCGTCGCGGTGGGACGCAGCTCCACCGCCGCGGATCGCCGGCGCGCGGCGCTGGGTGCGGCCATGCTGGCGATCGCCGTGGTGGCGACGGTCGCCGTCGTCCCGTGGGCGGCGCGCGACGCCGACCGCCAGGTGCTGCGTTCGATCGCCGGTCCCGAGCGGCAGATCGCCGAGGCCGTGAGCCCCCTGGCCGAATACCGCGCCCTGTTCTCCGACGCCCGCTCCGGGGACGTGCTCTTCCGTGTCACGGGAGACGGGGCACTGCCCGAACGCATCCGCATCGCCACTCTCGACTCCTACGACGGGGAGATCTTCCGCGCGTCGGGCGACGAGGGGTCGGGATTCGTCCGGCTCCCCTCCACCCGCGACGCGGGCGAGGGTCGCGCCGTGCAGGCCGACATCGAGATCGACGCCTTGAGCGGAATCTGGATGCCGACCGCCGGGCGCCTCTCCTCGGCCGAGTTCGAGGGCGAGCGGCGCGGGCAGCTCGCCGACCGTTTCTACTACAGCGCCGACGCCGAGGCGGGCGTCCAGACCGCCGACGGGGGCGTGCGCTCCGGCGACCGGTACCGCCTCACCGGCGTCGAACCCACCGCCGAGGATCTCGCGTCGATGACGGCGCCCGGCGACAGCGAGGGGATCGCCGGCGGCGACAATCTGCGCCGCTGGGTCGACGAGCATGCGGCCGGTTCGGACGGTGCGGCTCTGCAATCGCTCGTGCAGCTCCTCCGCGAGCGCGGATACCTCAGTCACAGCCTCGCGCCGGAGGGGGCGGCCCCGCCCGCCTGGACCGCGGATCTGCCGGGCTACCAGTTGCAGCCGAGTGCGTCCGGTCACTCGATCGCACGAGTGGACCGCATGTTCGAGCGGCTGCTCGAGCGCGAGGACGACCCGCGTGCGGCGGCATCCGACAATTACGTCGCCGCCGTCGGCGACGACGAGCAGTTCGCCGTCGCCGCGGCCCTCATCGCCCACGAGCTGGGCTTCCCGGCGCGCGTGGTCGTGGGGGCGCGGCTGGTGTCGACGGATTCCTCGCTCGCGACGTGCGAGGCGGGGGAGTGCCGCGCGCGCGATCTCAGTGCCTGGACCGAGGTGCGCGGCGACGACGGTCGCTGGGCCGCCCTCGACGTGACGCCGCAGTGGGAGAAGTCCCCGAGCCTCGAGGTCACGCAGCAGCAGGACCCGGAGAACGTCACCGAGGTGCGCCCCGACACCGTCGAGGAGGTCGTGCCGCCCGAGCCGGTGCAGGAGGACAACGCCAACGACGACGACACGCGATCCGACGATGCGCTGGACCTCACTGCCCTGTGGGCCGTGCTGCGCGTGGTCGGCATCGCCGTTCTCGTCCTCCTCGTGCTGTTCGGCCCCTTCCTCGCGATCGTCGTGGCCAAGGCGCTGCGCCGCCGCGGTCGTCGCCGCGACCCCGATCCGCGCTCGGCGATCGCCGGCGGATGGGACGAGTACGTCGACGCGGGGGTCGATTCCGGTCGCACGGTTCCGCGCGCGCCGACGCGGCGAGAGGTGGCCGAGGCCTTCGAGACACCGGCCGGAACCCGACTGGCCGACGACGCGGACCGCGCCGTGTTCTCCTCGGTCGCGGTGTCCGACGACGAGGTCTCCGCGTTCTGGCGCATCGTCGACGAGGAACGACGCGCGATGACGCGTCAGCGAGGCTTCTGGCGACGCGTGCGCGCGGCCGTATCGTTGAGATCGTTCCTGCGGTTCCTCGCCCCGCGCCGTTCACGGCGGGGGACGCCGCACCGCGACGAGAGGGGGAAGCGTTCCACCGCCCAGGGGGGACGCGACACGACATGACCGATTCGACCACGGTGGTTCTCGGAGCGACGTCGTTCGCGCTCGTCGTCGTGCTGTACGTGTGGTTCGCGCTCGCGCTCGCGGCGATGTTCCGCAAGATGGACGAGCCCGCGTGGCAGGCCTGGGTGCCCGTGCTCAACGTCGCCACGGTGCTCAAGCGCGGTGGCTTCTCGCCGTGGCTGGTGCTGTTGAACATCGTCCCGCTCTTCGGCGGGGTGGCGTTCATCGCCGTGTTCGTCGTGGCCGTGCACCGCATCAACACCGGCTTCGGCGTCGGCGGCGGGTACACCGTGGTCGGTGCGCTCTTCCCCGTCATCTGGGCCAGCATCCTCGGCTGGGGCTCAGCGCGGTACGCCGGTGCGCGGCGGTCCGAGCGCGTGAGCGAGGACTCGGCCCCCGTCCGCCGGGGGCGCGACTTCGACGGACCCTACGTCCCACTCATCGGCGGGTGGACGCCCGAGCCCGCGCTCTCCTCCGATCCCGGGGCCCCGGCATCGCGTCCCGCCGCCTCCGACTCGCCGTCGGAGCCCGTCGTCCAACCGTTCGCGGCCCCCTCGGGCTCGCTCGCCGACGCCGTGCCATCGACGAGCGACTGGGCGCCCCCGCTCGACTCGCGCCCGGTCTCGTTCGACGACCGCCAAGCTGCGCCTCCGGCCGCCGCTGCGGCTCCGGCCCCCGCGACGTCGGTGTTCGACGTGCTCGACGCCCTCCGCGACGGTGCCCCCGACGAGCAGTCGGATCGGGCGGTCCCGGATGCCGCGCCCCCGGCGTCGAATGCTCCCGCGGCCGCGTCGGCCGACGAAGACCGCCGCCGCCCCGCGACACCGTTCGCCGACGAGGAGCCGCCGACGCGTGCCGTTCCGATCGTGACGCCCGCGGCCGACATCCCGACCTGGTCCTCCCCGGCCCCCGCCGACGAGGCGCCCGCGGCGAACGAAGAGCCTGAGGTCGTGGCCCCGTGGGTCGGTCCTCCCCGTCGCACCGCCGCGTCGGACCCCTCGCCTCACGCGCCCATCACCGACATCCCCCTCACCCGGCCGGCGGCGGAGCCCGTCGCCGCGCCCCGCCCCGAGCCTGTGGAACAAGGCGACGACTTCCCCGAGCTGTCCGAGGCGGTGTCGGCGGTGTCCGGAGCCCCCGACGCCGGTTCGCCGCGTTCGGCTCGCACCTCCGTCTCGGCGCTGTACACGCAGCCCGAGGTGCCCGCGGTCTCGGCCGACGAGGACTTCGACGCGCTCGATCGCACCGTGGTGACTCGGCGGAAGCGCATTCCGTGGGCGTTGATCCCGCCCAGCGGCGCTCCCGTGGACATCACCTCCACGGTCGTCATCCTGGGTCGGCGTCCCGGCCCCGACGCCGCCCACCCCGACGCCCAGCTCGTCGCGATCTCCGACGAGACCCGGACCGTGTCGAAGACCCACGCCCGTCTCGAGCTGCGTGGCGACACCTGGTACGTCACCGATCTGCACTCCACGAACGGGGTGCTGTTCGCGACGCTCATGGGAACCGAGGTCGAGGCGCCTCCCGGGGAGGAGATCGAGGCGGGGGAGCGGTTCTTCCTCGGCGACGCGGAGGTGCGCCTCTCGCGGAGCGACGCGTGAGCGGACCGGCCGACCGCTCCGACGACCCCGACGAGGTGACCATCTGGGCGGGGCGCCTGCGGTCGTGGCCGGCCAACCCGCCGGCCGAGGTCGACGCCGTCCCGGTCGAGGAGTCGCCGGACGATGACACCGTCCTCGTCGCGCCCGAGGCGCCGGACGACGAGACGGCCCTGCCCTCGCAGCACGGCGCCGAGGACGACACCGTCCTGTCGACGGGTGCGTTCGCAGCGGATGACACGGTGCTGGCGCCGGGGGAGCTCGCGGCGGATGACACCGTGCTGTCGTCTCGAGAGGTCGCGGTCGATGACACCGTGCGGTCGCCCTCCGCTCCCTCGGCAGACGGCGTTGTCACGTCCCCGCCGGGTGGGTTCGGCACGCGCCCCCGGGGCGGTGCTGTCCCGGCTCCGCCCGACAGCCCCCTCGACGAGGCCACGGCGCGCTCCTCGAGGGCGGCCCCCGCGGCGCAGATCGCCGACGACGTCGAGACGACCGCACCGCGACGCGCTGCGGCGGGCGACCTCGACGAGGCGACCCGGCGGCGGTCGTCAGTCGAGTCCGGTGCGGATCCCGACACAGCCGCCGGCACCCGACGCGCCCGCCGGGCGTCGATCGAGGCGACCGTCGAACCCGAGACGTCGGTGCCGGGAGGCCGGCGCGACGCCCGTTCCCCCGTCCCGCTGCAGCGGGAGAGCTACGACCTGCGCCGCGATGTCCCCGTCCGCGTCGAGCGGCGGGTCGAGATGCGCTCGCCCGGTCTCGAGGATGCCGCCGCGGTCCGCCCGCGCGCCCGCCGCGGCGCGGCACGGGTCGTCGTGCTCGCTGTCATCGTCGGTGTCCTCGTCGCGGCGGCCGCGGTGGGCGCGGTCCTCCTGCTCGGCTGAGGCGCCGCTCGTCCGGGCGATCTCCCAGCTGCGGAAAGCGGCGGACGTTTGCCGCACCCCCGCAGAACGCGTATCATTGAGCGGGTGTGCGTTCACGCGCGCCGTGTGTCATGCCCTCGGGTGTGTCGCTCGGATCAACGCTCGCACCATCTCAGGGATCGGCCTGCGAACAGGTCGCCCCCACGGCATATCCACCACGAAGCGCGCGAGGTCATTCTCGCGCGGGGTGGATCACACGTGAGCCCGACACGTCACGAATCGCAAGATGAGCGGCATGGCGGGGGAGACACGACGCTGTCACCGTGCAGCACCCTGGGCGCCACCGCGAGGGAACGCCCAGCCAATCAAGGAGAGAACGTGCCAACCATTCAGCAGTTGGTTCGCAAGGGCCGCTCGCCGAAGGTCTCGAAGACCAAGGCTCCCGCGCTGAAGTCGAACCCCCAGCAGGCCGGCGTGTGCACCCGCGTGTACACCACGACCCCCAAGAAGCCGAACTCGGCCATGCGCAAGGTCGCCCGTGTGAAGCTGCGCAACGGCACCGAGGTCACCGCCTACATCCCCGGCGAGGGCCACAACCTGCAGGAGCACTCGCTCGTGCTCGTCCGCGGTGGTCGCGTCAAGGACCTCCCCGGTGTCCGTTACAAGATCGTCCGCGGTGCGCTCGACACCCAGGCTGTCAAGAACCGTAAGCAGGCTCGTAGCCGCTACGGCGCGAAGAAGGGCTGAGAACCATGCCTCGTAAGGGTCCTGCCCCGAAGCGTCCCGTCGTCAACGACCCGGTGTACGGCGCTCCCGTCGTCACCCAGCTGGTCAACAAGATCCTCGTCGACGGCAAGAAGTCCATCGCCGAGTCGATCGTCTACGAAGCCCTCAAGGGCGTCGAGGCGAAGAACAGCCAGGACGCCGTCGCCACGCTCAAGAAGGCGCTCGACAACGTCCGTCCCACCCTCGAGGTCAAGAGCCGCCGCGTCGGTGGCTCGACCTACCAGGTTCCCGTCGAGGTCAAGCCGCACCGTGCGAACACCCTCGCACTGCGCTGGCTCGTGAGCTACGCCAAGGGCCGTCGTGAGAAGACGATGACCGAGCGTCTGCAGAACGAGATCCTCGACGCCTCGAACGGCCTCGGTGCCGCGGTCAAGCGCCGCGAGGACACCCACAAGATGGCCGAGTCGAACCGCGCCTTCGCGCACTACCGCTGGTAAAACCCGCGGAGGGTCCGTGACCGCACCCCGGTCGCGGACCCTCCGATGGGCCCGGCATCAACCTCCCAACAGGTAAGGAAGACACCCGTGGCACAAGACGTGCTCACCGACCTGCACAAGGTCCGCAACATCGGCATCATGGCCCACATCGACGCCGGCAAGACCACGACGACCGAGCGCATCCTGTTCTACACGGGCGTCAACCACAAGATCGGTGAGACGCACGACGGTGCGGCTACCACCGACTGGATGGAGCAGGAGCAGGAGCGTGGCATCACCATCACCTCCGCCGCCGTGACCTGCTTCTGGGACAAGAACCAGATCAACATCATCGACACCCCCGGTCACGTCGACTTCACCGTCGAGGTCGAGCGCTCGCTCCGCGTCCTCGACGGCGCCGTCGCCGTCTTCGACGGCAAGGAGGGCGTCGAGCCCCAGTCCGAGACCGTGTGGCGTCAGGCCGACAAGTACGACGTCCCCCGCATCTGCTTCGTCAACAAGATGGACAAGCTGGGTGCCGACTTCTACTTCACGGTCGACACCATCGTCAACCGCCTGAAGGCCAAGCCGCTCGTCATCCAGCTGCCCATCGGTGCCGAGAACGACTTCGTCGGCGTGATCGACCTCGTCGAGATGCGTGCGCTGGTCTGGCCCGGTGACGCCAAGGGTGACGTGACCATGGGCGCCAAGTACGAGATCCAGGAGATCCCGGCCGACCTCGCCGACAAGGCGGCCGAGTACCGCCAGCAGCTCCTCGAGACGGTCGCCGAGTCCGACGACGCCCTGCTCGAGAAGTTCTTCGGCGGTGAGGAGCTCACGGTCGCCGAGATCAAGGGCGCCATCCGCAAGATGACCATCGCCTCGGAGCTCTACCCCGTGCTCTGCGGTTCGGCGTTCAAGAACCGCGGCGTGCAGCCCATGCTCGACGCGGTCGTGGACTACCTCCCCTCGCCCCTGGACGTGCCCGCCATCGAGGCGCACGACCCCAAGGACGAAGAGATCGTCATCGAGCGCCACGCCGACCGCGAGGAGCCCTTCGCGGCTCTCGCGTTCAAGATCGTGACGCACCCGTTCTTCGGTCGCCTCACCTACATCCGCGTGTACTCGGGTCACCTCGACTCCGGCGCCCAGGTCGTCAACGCGACCAAGGGCAAGAAGGAGCGCATCGGGAAGATCTTCCAGATGCACGCCAACAAGGAGATGCCGGTCGAATCCGTCACCGCCGGCCACATCTACGCGGTCATCGGTCTGAAGGACACCACCACCGGTGACACCCTCTGCGACCCCGCGAACCAGGTCGTCCTCGAGTCGATGACGTTCCCGGAGCCGGTCATCGAGGTCGCGATCGAGCCCAAGACCAAGGCCGACCAGGAGAAGCTGGGTGTCGCCATCCAGAAGCTCGCGGAAGAAGACCCGACATTCCGCGTCGAGCAGAACGCCGAGACCGGTCAGACCGTCATCAAGGGCATGGGCGAGCTCCACCTCGACATCCTGGTCGACCGCATGAAGCGCGAGTTCAAGGTCGAGGCCAACGTCGGAAAGCCGCAGGTGGCCTACCGCGAGACGATCCGCAAGTCGGTCGAGCGCCACGACTACACCCACAAGAAGCAGACCGGTGGGTCGGGTCAGTTCGCGAAGATCCAGTTCGCGATCGAGCCCCTCGAGGTCACGGCCGACAAGACCTACGAGTTCGAGAACAAGGTCACCGGTGGTCGTATCCCGCGCGAGTACATCTCGCCGACCGACCAGGGCTTCCAGGACGCCATGAACGTCGGCGTGCTCGCCGGCTACCCCATGGTGGGTGTCAAGGCGATCCTCCTCGACGGCGCCTCGCACGACGTCGACTCGTCGGAGATGGCGTTCAAGATCGCGGGATCCATGGGCTTCAAGGAGGCCGTCCGCAAGGCGAACCCCACCATCCTCGAGCCGATCATGGCCGTCGAGGTGCGTACTCCCGAGGAGTACATGGGCGACGTCATCGGCGACCTGAACTCGCGTCGCGGTCAGATCCAGTCGATGGAAGACGCCGCCGGCGTCAAGGTCGTCCGGGCGAACGTGCCGCTGTCCGAGATGTTCGGCTACATCGGCGACCTGCGCTCGAAGACCTCGGGCCGTGCCGTGTACTCGATGGAGTTCGACAGCTACGCCGATGTCCCGAAGGCCGTGGCCGACGAGATCATCCAGAAGAACAAGGGCGAGTAACACCGCTCTCACGGATGCCGGGAACCCGGGTTCTGCTCAGGTTCCCGGCATCCGCTCAAACTGAATACCGACTCTCTAGTAATCTGAGAACCATCCCCGCGAAGAACCGGTCGCAATCCAGTGCCCGGAACCTCGCAACCAACGTCCTGAGGAGGACCCAGTGGCTAAGGCCAAGTTCGAGCGGACCAAGCCGCACGTGAACATCGGAACGATCGGTCACGTCGACCACGGCAAGACCACGCTCACCGCTGCCATCTCGAAGGTGCTCGCCGACAAGTTCCCGTCGGCCACCAACGTTCAGCGCGACTTCGCGTCGATCGACTCGGCGCCGGAAGAGCGTCAGCGCGGTATCACGATCAACATCTCGCACGTCGAGTACGAGACCCCGAAGCGTCACTACGCTCACGTCGACGCGCCCGGTCACGCCGACTACATCAAGAACATGATCACCGGTGCCGCTCAGATGGACGGCGCGATCCTCGTGGTCGCCGCCACCGACGGCCCGATGGCTCAGACCCGTGAGCACGTTCTGCTCGCCAAGCAGGTCGGCGTGCCCTACCTGCTCGTCGCGCTGAACAAGAGCGACATGGTCGACGACGAGGAGATCCTGGAGCTCGTCGAGCTCGAGGTCCGCGAGCTCCTCTCGTCGCAGGACTTCGACGGCGACAACGCCCCCGTCGTCCGCGTCTCGGGCCTCAAGGCTCTCGAGGGCGACGAGCAGTGGGTCAACGCGATCGTCGAGCTCATGGAGGCCGTCGACGAGTCGATCCCCGACCCGGTGCGTGACAAGGACAAGCCCTTCCTCATGCCCATCGAGGACGTCTTCACGATCACCGGTCGTGGCACGGTCGTCACGGGCCGCGCCGAGCGCGGTACCCTCGCGATCAACTCCGAGGTCGAGATCGTCGGCATCCGCCCGACGCAGAAGACCACGGTCACGGGTATCGAGATGTTCCACAAGCAGCTCGACGAGGCCTGGGCCGGCGAGAACTGTGGTCTGCTCCTCCGCGGCACCAAGCGTGACGACGTCGAGCGCGGCCAGGTCGTCGTGAAGCCCGGTTCGGTCACCCCGCACACCAACTTCGAGGGCACGGCGTACATCCTGTCCAAGGAAGAGGGCGGCCGCCACAACCCGTTCTTCACGAACTACCGCCCGCAGTTCTACTTCCGCACCACCGACGTGACCGGCGTCATCACGCTGCCCGAGGGCACGGAGATGGTCATGCCCGGTGACACCACCGAGATGTCGGTCGAGCTCATCCAGCCGATCGCCATGGAAGAGGGCCTCGGCTACGCGATCCGTGAGGGTGGCCGCACCGTCGGTGCCGGTACCGTCACCAAGATCCTCAAGTAAGTCCTTCCAGACTTCACTCGGCGAAGGCCGGGCCTTCGGGCCCGGCCTTCGTCGTCGGTACCGGAGGGCTTCCCCCGGGCGGGGCGACGACTTCAGAATGAGGAGGAGGCCGACACACGGGTCGGCCCGCTCACCGAGGGAGACGCACATGGCTGGCGTGGACGACATCATCGCGAAGGGCAAGAAGCTCCTCGACGAGAACCGCGACAAGATCGACGAGGCGCTGAAGAGCGAGAAGGCCGAAGAGGTCAGCGACAAGATCCTCGACGGTGCGGCCGACGCGATCAAGAAGGTCGTGCCCACCGAGCATCACGCGAAGATCGACGAGGTGCGAGAGAACGTCGACAAGAACATCGGCAACGCCTGATCACATCAGAGCTTCCGGCGCCGCTCCCTCACGGGGGTGGCGCCGTCGGCGTTTCGACGGGCGATGCTGAGGATCCGCCGGGCGCGACACGCCCGGGTTTGCGACACACCCGAGCGGTCCGTAGACTAGTCCAGTTCCACATTCCGGTGCGCGCTCGGCGCGCGCCAGGATCACTGTCACGGCAGTGCACAGGCGGCGCGAAAGCGCAGGGTCCTGGGCCGCGGACAGCAGAACACACACCGAACCCCCTCTTCCCTCACGGGATCCGCGCGCGTGCGTGCGAGGGGCGGGCCGGAGGCCATGGCATCCGGTTTGACAGCTGAACAGCGGTGCAGCATCTCTCGCGCGAGCGAGGGGAAGTGCCAGGGTGCGTCAGCACCACCGTGCGTCCAATGCCCCAGGTCGGGTAAGACGCGAGAAAGAGAGAGAGCAGACAATGGCGGGACAGAAGATCCGCATTCGCCTGAAGTCGTACGACCACGCCGGACTCGATTCGTCGGCGCGCAAGATCGTCGACACCGTGACCCGTGCCGGCGCCACCGTGGTGGGCCCGGTTCCCCTTCCGACCGAGAAGAACGTCGTGTGCGTCATCCGGTCGCCCCACAAGTACAAGGACAGCCGCGAGCACTTCGAGATGCGCACCCACAAGCGCCTCATCGACATCATCGACCCGACGCCCAAGGCCGTCGACTCGCTGATGCGTCTCGACCTCCCGGCCGATGTCAACATCGAGATCAAGCTCTGAGGTTCGACATGGCTGACATCAACTCCAAGATCTCCAAGGGCCTCCTCGGCACCAAGCTCGGCATGACCCAGGTGTGGGACGAGAACGGCAAGCTCGTTCCCGTCACCGTCATCGAGGTCGCCCCGAACGTCGTGACCCAGCTCCGCTCGGTCGAGAAGGACGGCTACAACGCCGTTCAGATCGGCTACGGCCAGATCGACCCCCGCAAGGTGAACAAGCCCCTCACGGCTCACTTCGACGCCGCCGGCGTCACCCCGCGCCGCCACCTCACCGAGGTGCGCACCGCGGACGCCGCAGACTACGCGCTGGGCCAGGAGCTCACCGTCGACGGTCTGTTCGAGGCCGGCCAGCTGGTCGACGTCGTCGGCACCAGCAAGGGCAAGGGCACCGCCGGTGTCATGAAGCGTCACAACTTCAAGGGCGTCTCCGCATCCCACGGTGCGCACCGCAACCACCGCAAGCCCGGCTCGATCGGCGCCTCGTCGACCCCGAGCCGCGTCTTCAAGGGCATGCGCATGGCCGGCCGTATGGGTGGCGAGCGCGTGACCGTCCTCAACCTCACGGTGCACGCCGTCGACGCCGAGAAGGGACTCATGCTCGTCAAGGGCGCCGTCCCCGGTGCTCGTGGCCGCATCGTCTACGTCCGCAACGCAGTGAAGGGTGCCTGATCATGGCTGACTCGACTCTCGCGCTCGACGTCGTGAAGGCCGACGGCAACAAGGCCGGCTCTGTCGAGCTGCCCGCCGCGATCTTCGACGTCAAGACGAACATCCCGCTCATCCACCAGGTCGTCGTGGCGCAGCGCGCCGCGGCTCGCCAGGGCACGCACTCGACCAAGCGTCGTGGCGAGGTCTCCGGTGCCGGTCGCAAGCCCTTCAAGCAGAAGGGCACGGGTAACGCTCGTCAGGGCTCGATCCGCGCGCCGCACATGACCGGTGGTGGCATCGTCCACGGCCCGAAGCCTCGCGACTACGGCCAGCGCACCCCCAAGAAGATGATCGCCGCCGCTCTGCTCGGCGCGCTCAGCGACCGGGCCCGCGGCCAGCGCCTGCACGTCGTCGACGGCTTCGGCATCGAGGGTGTTCCCTCGACCAAGACCGCCGCGACCGTGCTCAACGCCCTCGGCGCCGTCAAGAACGTACTGGTGGTCATCGACCGCGACGACGAGCTGACGGTCAAGAGCGTGCGCAACCTCGCCTACGTCCACGTGCTGTCCTTCGGTCAGCTGAACGCCTACGACGTGCTCGTCTCCGACGACATCGTCTTCACCAAGGCCGCCTACGACGCGTTCGTCGCGTCGAAGTCCGGCGCCACCGAGGAGGTCTCGGCATGACCGCCGTCAACAAGGACCCGCGCGACATCATCCTGAAGCCGGTCGTCTCCGAGAAGAGCTACTCGCTCATCGACGAGGGCAAGTACACCTTCCTGGTGGACCCCCGCTCGTCGAAGACCGAGATCAAGCTCGCGATCGAGAAGATCTTCGGCGTCAAGGTCGCGTCGGTCAACACGATCAACCGCGTGGGCAAGGCCCGTCGCACCCGCTTCGGCATCGGCAAGCGCAAGGACACCAAGCGTGCCATCGTGTCGCTGAAGTCGGGCACCATCGACATCTTCACGTCTGTCGGCTGACGGTCGGGATAGAGGACAACAACAATGGCTATTCGCAAGTACAAGCCCACGACCCCCGGTCGCCGCGGCTCGTCGGTGGCCGACTTCGCCGAGATCACCCGATCGACGCCCGAGAAGTCGCTGCTGCGCCCGCTGTCGAAGACCGGTGGCCGCAACAACCAGGGCCGCATCACCACCCGCCACATCGGTGGTGGACACAAGCGCCAGTACCGTCTGATCGACTTCCGTCGTAACGACAAGGACGGCATCGACGCCAAGGTCGCTCACATCGAGTACGACCCCAACCGCACCGCGCGTATCGCGCTGCTGCACTACGCGGACGGCGAGAAGCGCTACATCCTCGCTCCCGCGAAGCTGTCGCAGGGCGACGTCGTCGAGTCGGGTGCCGGCGCCGACATCAAGCCCGGCAACAACCTGCCGCTGCGCAACATCCCCACCGGTACCGTGATCCACGCGATCGAGCTCCGTCCCGGTGGCGGTGCGAAGATGGCCCGTTCGGCCGGCGCCTCGGTGCGTCTGGTCGCGAAGGACGGCCCCTACGCGCAGCTGCGTCTGCCCTCGGGCGAGATCCGCAACGTCGACGTGCGCTGCCGCGCCACGATCGGCGAGGTCGGCAACGCCGAGCAGTCGAACATCAACTGGGGCAAGGCCGGCCGCATGCGCTGGAAGGGCGTCCGCCCGACCGTCCGCGGTGTCGCCATGAACCCGGTCGACCACCCGCACGGTGGTGGTGAGGGTAAGACCTCCGGTGGTCGTCACCCTGTTTCGCCGTGGGGCAAGGCTGAAGGCCGCACCCGTCACGCGAACAAGGAGAGCGACAAGCTCATCGTCCGCCGTCGCACCGCCGGCAAGAAGCGCAAGTAGGAGTAGAGGAAGATGCCTCGCAGCCTTAAGAAGGGCCCCTTCGTCGACGAGCACCTGCTTCGCAAGGTCGTCTCGCAGAACGAAGCCGGTTCGAAGAACGTCATCAAGACCTGGTCGCGCCGTTCGATGATCATCCCCGCCATGCTGGGACACACCATCGCCGTGCACGACGGTCGCAAGCACATCCCCGTGTTCGTGACCGAGACCATGGTCGGCCACAAGCTGGGCGAGTTCTCGCCCACCCGCACCTTCCGCGGCCACGTGAAGGACGACAAGAAGGGCCGTCGCCGCTAAGGCGACCGAGGAGGAGAGAGAAATGGTGGAGTCCATCGCACGCGTGCGACACATCCGCGTGACCCCTCAGAAGGCTCGTCGTGTCGTCGCGCTCATCAAGGGCAAGCAGGCCGAAGAGGCCCTCGCGATCCTGAAGTTCGCGCCGCAGGGCGCGAGCGAGCCGATCTACAAGCTCGTCGCCTCGGCGATCGCGAACGCTCGCGTCACCGCCGACAAGACGAACGAATACCTGGATGACGCCGACCTGTACGTGAAGAACGCGTACGTCGACGAGGGCACGACGCTGAAGCGTTTCCAGCCCCGCGCTCAGGGTCGCGCCTTCCAGATCAAGAAGCGCACGAGCCACATCACGGTCGTGCTCGCGACGCCCGAGACCGCTGAGGCGGCCCCGGCTCGCGCCAACAAGAAGGCGAGCAAGTAATGGGACAGAAGGTCAACCCGTACGGCTTCCGCCTCGGCATCACCACCGACCACGTGTCGCGGTGGTTCTCGGACTCGACGAAGGCCGGTCAGCGCTACGCCGACTACCTCGCCGAGGACATCAAGATCCGTCGCCTGCTGACCACGTCGCTCGACCGCGCCGGTGTCAGCAACATCGAGATCGAGCGCACGCGTGACCGCGTCCGCGTCGACATCCACACCGCCCGCCCGGGCATCGTGATCGGTCGCCGCGGCGCCGAGGCCGAGCGCATCCGCGCCGACCTCGAGAAGCTCACCGGAAAGCAGATCCAGCTGAACATCCTCGAGGTCAAGAACCCCGAGGCCGACGCTCAGCTCGTCGCTCAGGGTGTCGCCGAGCAGCTCACCGCTCGCGTGGCTTTCCGCCGCGCGATGCGCAAGGGTCTGCAGGGCGCGCAGCGTGCCGGCGCCAAGGGTGTCCGCATCCAGGTGTCGGGCCGCCTCGGCGGCGCCGAGATGAGCCGCTCCGAGTTCTACCGCGAAGGCCGCGTGCCGCTGCACACCCTGCGCGCGAACATCGACTACGGCTTCTACGAGGCCAAGACGACCTTCGGCCGCATCGGCGTGAAGGTCTGGATCTACAAGGGCGACCTCACCAACAAGGAGCTCGCCCGCGAGCAGGCCAACGCGCCCAAGTCGCGCGGTCGTGACGACCGTGGTGGCGACCGTCGTCGTGGCCCGCGCAACGAGGCCCCCGTGGCAGAAGGAGCGTCGGCGTAATGCTCATCCCCCGCAAGGTCAAGTACCGCAAGCAGCACCACCCGGGCCGTTCCGGCCAGGCCACCGGTGGCACCCAGGTGTCGTTCGGTGAGTTCGGGATCCAGGCGCTGACCCCCGCTTACGTGACCAACCGTCAGATCGAGTCCGCTCGTATCGCCATGACGCGTCACATCAAGCGTGGCGGAAAGGTGTGGATCAACATCTACCCCGACCGTCCCCTCACCAAGAAGCCCGCCGAAACCCGCATGGGTTCCGGTAAGGGATCGCCCGAGTGGTGGGTCGCCAACGTCAAGCCGGGCCGCGTCCTCTTCGAGGTCGCGGGTGTCGACGAGCAGCTCGCTCGCGAGGCACTGACCCGTGCCATTCACAAGCTGCCCCTGAAGGCACGCATCATCAAGCGCGAGGAGGGCGACGCGTAATGGCGATCGGCACCAAGCAGCTCGCCCCGAGCGAGCTCGACACGTTCGAAGACCAGCGCCTCGTCGAGGAGCTGCGCAAGGCCAAGGAAGAGTTGTTCAACCTGCGCTTCCAGTCGGCCACCGGCCAGCTCGAGAGCCACGGCCGCATCCGTGCAGTCAAGCGCGACATCGCGCGTCTGTACACGGTGATCCGTGAGCGCGAGCTCGGCATCCGCGCCACCCCGGCCCCGGTCGAGGCGACGAAGGCGAAGAAGAGCAAGGCGAAGAAGGCGGATGCCGCTGACGACGCCGCGAAGGAAGAGGCGGAGTAATGGCTACCGCGAAGAAGGCAGAGGCCGAGGCGCAGGTCGCCGGCCACGAGCACTCCGAGAACGACGTCCGTGACGAGAACGCCCGCGGTTACCGCAAGGCGCGTCGTGGCTACGTCGTGAGCGACAAGATGGACAAGACCATCGTCGTCGAGGTCGAGGACCGCGTGAAGCACCCGCTCTACGGCAAGGTCATCCGTCGCACCTCGAAGGTCAAGGCGCACGACGAGACCAACTCGGCGGGCATCGGCGACCTCGTCGTCATCAACGAGACCCGTCCGCTGAGCGCCACCAAGCGCTGGCGCCTGGTCGAGATCCTCGAGAAGGCCAAGTAAGCCTCGCGGCTTGCTTGGAACCCAAGGAGTAAAAAGTGATTCAGAACGAATCCCGGCTGAAGGTCGCCGACAACACCGGCGCCAAGGAGCTGCTCACCATCCGCGTGCTCGGCGGCTCCAACCGCCGCTACGCCGGCCTGGGCGACGTCATCGTCGCCACGGTCAAGGACGCGATCCCGGGTGGAAACGTCAAGAAGGGCGACGTGGTCAAGGCCGTCGTCGTCCGCGTCGTGAAGCAGACCCGCCGTCCCGACGGCTCGTACATCAAGTTCGACGAGAACGCCGCCGTGATCCTGAAGAACGACGGGGAGCCCCGCGGCACCCGTATCTTCGGACCGGTCGGTCGTGAGCTTCGCGACAAGAAGTTCATGAAGATCGTCTCGCTCGCCCCGGAGGTCATCTGATCATGGCGAAAATCAAGAAGGGCGACCTGGTTCAGGTCATCTCGGGCGCCAAGCCCGAGCGCGGCGGAGACCGCGGCAAGCAGGGTAAGGTCCTCGAGGTCCTCACCGAGCAGAACCGCGTCATCGTCGAGGGCGTGAACTACGTCACCAAGCACAACCGCGTGGGCCAGTCCCAGCGCGGCACCAAGACCGGTGGCATCGAGACGTTCGAAGCCCCGATCCACATCTCGAACGTCGCGCTCGTCGACCCCTCGACCAAGAAGCCGACCCGTGTCGGCCACCGTGTCGAGGAGCAGGTGAAGGACGGCGTCAAGCGCACCGTCCGCGTGCGTTTCGCGAAGAAGTCAGGCAAGGACCTCTGAACATGAGCACCTCGACTGCCGCGGCGGCTGGCAAGATCCAGCCCCGCCTCAAGCAGAAGTACAACGCCGAGATCAAGAAGGCGCTGCAGGACGAGTTCGGCTACGCCAACGTCATGCAGATCCCCGGCCTGGTCAAGGTCGTCGTGAACACCGGTGTCGGCGAGGCTGCTCGCGACAGCAAGGTGATCGATGGTGCGGTCGACGACCTCACTAAGATCACCGGTCAGAAGCCCATCGTCACCAAGGCCCGCAAGTCCATCGCGCAGTTCAAGCTGCGTGAGGGTCAGGCCATCGGTGCGCACGTCACCCTCCGCGGTGACCGTGCGTGGGAGTTCGTGGACCGCCTCGTCAACCTCGCTCTGCCCCGCATCCGCGACTTCCGCGGTCTGTCGGCCAAGCAGTTCGACGGCAACGGCAACTACACCTTCGGTCTCCAGGAGCAGTCCGTGTTCCACGAGATCGATCAGGACCGCATCGACCGCGTGCGTGGTTTCGACATCACCATCGTCACCACCGCGAAGACCGACGACGAGGGCCGTTCGCTGCTGCGCCAGCTCGGCTTCCCGTTCCAGGCGGCCGACGCTCAGGCCTGAGCCCCCGGGCCCCCGGGATCCCGGGGGCCCCTCATCGAAGGTCGACTGTCGCGTAACGGCAGCCGAAACCTCATGAAAGAAAGAAGCAACACATGACGATGACAGACCCGGTCGCAGACATGCTGACCCGTCTGCGCAACGCGAACTCGGCACACCACGACTCCGTGTCGATGCCGAGCTCCAAGCTCAAGACCAACATCGCCGCCATCCTCAAACAGGAGGGTTACATCGCCGACTGGAGCGTCGAGGACGCCCGCGTCGGCCAGACCCTCAACATGACGCTGAAGTACGGCCCGAACCGCGAGCGGTCGATCGCCGGCATCAAGCGCGTCTCGAAGCCCGGCCTCCGCGTGTACGCCAAGTCCACGGAGGTCCCCACGGTCCTCGGCGGCCTCGGCGTCGCCATCCTGTCCACCTCCTCCGGTCTCCTCACCGACCGTCAGGCCGAGCAGAAGGGCGTCGGCGGGGAAGTCCTCGCCTACGTGTGGTGATCTGACATGTCGCGTATTGGACGTCTTCCCATCGACATCCCCGCCGGCGTCACCGTTTCGGTGAACGGCCGGGAGGTCTCCGTCAAGGGCCCCAAGGGCGAGCTCGCGCTCACCGTGGCGCAGCCCCTCGAGGTGTCGGTCGAGGAGAACCAGGTTCTCGTCACCCGCCCCGACGACGAGCGCGAGTCGCGGTCGCTCCACGGCCTGACCCGCACGCTCATCAACAACAACATCATCGGTGTCACCCAGGGCTACACCAAGGGCCTCGAGGTCGTCGGCACGGGTTACCGCGTGGCGCAGAAGGGCAGCTCGGTCGAGTTCGCCCTCGGCTTCTCGCACCCCGTTCTGATCGACCCGCCCGCGGGCATCACCCTCACGGTGGAGGGCAACAACAAGCTCACCGTGAGCGGCATCGACAAGCAGGCCGTCGGCGAGGCCGCAGCCAACATCCGCAAGATCCGCAAGCCGGAGCCCTACAAGGGCAAGGGTGTGCGGTACGCGGGCGAGGTCGTCCGCCGCAAGGCCGGAAAGAGTGGTAAGTGACCATGGCTGTCAAGACAAAGTCCGTCGCTCGTGCTCGTCGCCACGCGCGTCTTCGCAAGAAGGTCGTGGGCACCGAGCTGCGTCCCCGCCTCGTCGTGACGCGTTCCGCGCGCCACGTCTTCGTCCAGGTCGTGGACGACAGCAAGGGCCACACCGTGGCCTCCGCTTCCACCCTCGAGAACGACCTGCGCGGCTTCGACGGTGACAAGACCGCCAAGGCCCGCAAGGTCGGCGAGCTCGTCGCCGAGCGTGCCAAGGCCGTGGGCGTGTCCGACGTCGTGTTCGACCGTGGCGGCAACCGCTACGCCGGCCGCGTCGCCGCGATCGCCGACGGAGCTCGCGAAGGAGGGCTGAACCTGTGAGTGACAACAAGGAGACCGAAGTGACCGAGCAGACTGCGCCGGCTGAGGGTGCGGCTGCGGCCCAGGCCCCCGCCGAGCGTGAGCGCGAGCCGCGTCGCGGTGGTCGCGAGCGCAACACCAACCAGCGCGACCGTGGTTCGCGCGACCGCAACGAGAGCCAGTTCCTCGAGCGCGTCGTGACGATCAACCGTGTCTCGAAGGTCGTCAAGGGTGGTCGTCGCTTCAGCTTCACCGCGCTCGTGGTCGTCGGTGACGGCAACGGTGTGGTGGGTGTCGGCTACGGCAAGGCCCGCGAAGTCCCCCTCGCCATCTCGAAGGGTGTCGAAGAGGCCAAGCGCAACTTCTTCCGCGTCCCGCGTTCGGGCTCGACCATCCCGCACCCCGTGCAGGGTGAGGCCGCTGCCGGTGTGGTGCTCCTGCGCCCCGCCGCCGCCGGTACCGGTGTCATCGCCGGTGGTCCCGTCCGCGCCGTCCTCGAGTGCGCCGGTATCCACGACGTGCTGTCGAAGTCGCTCGGTTCGTCGAACACGATCAACATCGTGCACGCGACCGTCGAGGCGCTGAAGTCGCTCGAGGAGCCCCGCGCCGTGGCCGCCCGCCGTGGCCTGGAGTTCGACCAGGTCGCCCCGGCCCGCCTCGTGCGCGCCGAGGCCGCCGCTCAGAAGGTAGGTGCCTGATGGCCGAGCGTCTGAAGGTCACGCAGATCAAGTCCAAGGTGAGCGAGAAGCAGAACCAGCGTGACACGCTGCGTTCGCTCGGTCTCAAGCGGATCGGCGACTCGGTCGTCCGTCCCGACGACGCGCAGACGCGCGGTTACGTCAAGACCGTCGCCCACCTCGTCAAGGTTGAGGAGATCGACTAATGGCTGCCAAGAAGGACGAGACCGCCACGGTCGACGCCCCGAAGAAGGCCTCGGCTGCGAAGACGGCCGAGAAGAAGGAAGCCCCCGCGGCGCGCCCCGGCGTGCTCAAGGTCCACCACCTGCGTCCCGTCCCGGGTGCTCGCACCGCCAAGACCCGCGTGGGTCGCGGTGAGGGCTCGAAGGGTAAGACCGCCGGTCGCGGTACCAAGGGAACCAAGGCCCGTTACCAGGTCAAGGTCGGCTTCGAGGGTGGGCAGATGCCGCTGCACATGCGCACCCCGAAGCTCCGCGGCTTCAAGAACCCGTTCCGCGTCGAGTACCAGGTCGTGAACCTGGACAAGCTCGGCGAGCTCTACCCGCAGGGCGGCGACGTGACCGTCGCCGACCTCGTGGCCAAGGGCGCCGTGCGCAAGAACGAGAAGGTCAAGGTGCTCGGCACCGGCGACATCTCGGTCGCGCTGACCGTCTCGGTCGACAAGGTCTCCGGCTCGGCTGAGCAGAAGATCGTCGCCGCCGGCGGCTCCGTCAACTGACGCCCGACCCAGGAGGGGCCGGCGGCCTTACGGCCGTCGGCCCCTTCTGCGTTAGTCTGCTTTGGTGCGTGCCATGACGCGCGCGCCGAGATCGTTCTGGAGGATCCTCCCTTGTTCAGCGCCATCGCGCGGGTTTTCCGCACGCCCGACCTGAGGCGGAAGATCGCCTTCACGCTGGGCATCATTGCCATTTACCGGCTGGGTGCCCACGTGCCGACGCCCTTCGTCGACTTCCCCAACGTTCAGCAGTGTCTGAACCAGTCGGGAGGGACCGAGGGCCTGCTGTCGTTGGTCAACCTGTTCTCGGGCGGTGCGCTGCTGCAGCTGTCGATCTTCGCGCTCGGCGTCATGCCGTACATCACGGCGACGATCATCGTGCAGCTCCTGCGCGTCGTCATCCCGCACTTCGAGACGCTCTATAAAGAGGGTCAGGCCGGGCAGGCCAAGCTCACCCAGTACACCCGCTACCTGACGATCGCCCTCGCGCTGCTGCAGTCGACGACGCTCGTCACGGTCGCACGCTCGGGTCAGCTGTTCGGCTCCGCCGGCGTGCCCGAGTGCCAGCAGCTGCTCACCAACGACATCTGGTGGGCGCAGCTGCTCATGATCATCACCATGACCGCCGGTACGGGCCTGGTCATGTGGTTCGCCGAGCTGGTCACCGAGCGCGGTGTCGGTAACGGCATGTCGATCCTCATCTTCACCTCGATCGCCGCCACCTTCCCCGGTGCGATGATCTCGATCCTCAACGCCCGCGGTGTCGAGGTCTTCCTCCTGGTGCTGGCGGTGAGCATCGTCATCGTCGCCCTCGTCGTCTTCGTCGAGCAGTCGCAGCGACGCATCCCGGTGCAGTACGCCAAGCGGATGGTGGGTCGCCGCACCTACGGCGGTACGAACACCTACATCCCGATCAAGGTGAACATGGCCGGTGTCGTGCCCGTCATCTTCGCCTCGTCGCTGCTGTACATCCCGGCGCTGATCGCCCAGTTCAATCAGCCGCAGGCCGGTCAGGAGCCCGCCCCCTGGGTGACGTGGATCTCGCAGTACCTCACGCGCGGCGACCACCCGCTGTACATGCTCGTGTACTTCCTCCTGATCATCGGCTTCGCGTACTTCTACGTCGCGATCACCTTCAACCCGGTCGACGTCGCCGACAACATGAAGAAGTACGGCGGGTTCATCCCCGGCATCCGTGCCGGTCGTCCCACGGCCGAGTACCTCGACTACGTCCTCACGCGCATCACGCTGCCGGGCTCGATCTACCTCGGTCTCATCGCGCTGCTCCCGCTCGTCGCCCTGGCGACGGTGGGCGCCAACCAGAACTTCCCGTTCGGCGGCGCCTCGATCCTCATCATCGTGGGTGTCGGACTCGAGACCGTGAAGCAGATCGACGCCCAGCTCCAGCAGCGTCACTACGAAGGGCTCCTGCGATGACCGCTCGTCTCCTCATCGTCGGCCCGCAGGGCTCGGGCAAGGGCACGCAGGGCGTTCGCGTCGGCGAGGCCTTCGGCATCCCGGTCGTCTCCACCGGCGACGTGTTCCGCGCGAACGTCAAAGACGGCACGGAGCTGGGGCTGCAGGTGAAGTCGATCATCGACGCCGGGAGCCTCGTCCCCGACGAGCTCACCAGTGCGGTCGTGCGCGACCGTCTCGCGCAGCCCGACGCCGCGGAGGGGTTCCTCCTCGACGGGTACCCGCGCAACCTGGCGCAGGTCATGCACCTCGACGAGTTCCTCGAGGGTCGCGACGAGGCGCTCGACGCCGTGATCGCCCTCGTCGTGCCGCGTGAGGAGTCGCTGGCGCGGCTTACCGCGCGCGCGGCGGAGCAGGGGCGTGCCGACGACACCGAGGAGGCCATCGCCACGCGTCTGGGCATCTACGAGCGGGAGACGGCTCCGATCCTCGACGTGTACGGCACCCGGGGCATCGTCGACGAGGTCGACGGCGTCGGCAGCCTCGACGAGGTCACCGCGCGTATCTTCGCGGCGCTCGAGGCCCGCGGCCTCACCGCCGTGCCGGCTGTCTGACGTGGTGTTCCGCTCCTCGATCTACAAGAAGCCCGCGCAGCTGCGGTCGATGATCGAGCCCGGTCTGATCACGGCCGATGCTTTGGATGCCGTGCGCGCCCTTGTCGCCCCCGGTGTCACGACTCTCGAGCTCGACGCGGCGGCATCCGCCCTCATCACCTCGCGTGGTGCGGTGTCGAACTTCCAGATGGTGCGGGGGTACCGGCACACCATCTGCGCCTCGGTGAACGAGCAGGTGGTGCACGGCATCCCGAACGATCGTCCACTCGAGGCCGGGGACATCCTCTCGATCGACGCGGGCGCCGAGTTCCGGGCCTGGAACGGCGACTCCGCCTTCACCGTGATCGTCCCCGGCGACGCGCCGGAGGAGATCGTCGCCCCGCGTCGTCGGCTGTCCGAGGTGACCGAGGGGTCGCTCTGGGCGGGGATCGCGGCGCTGAGCCGCGCCAGCCACCTCTCCGAGGTGGGTGCGGCGATCGAGCAGTACATCCAGGAGCATGCGCCCGAGGGCGGCTACGGCATCCTCCGCGACTACGTGGGCCACGGCATCGGCCGCAAGATGCACGAGTCGCCCAGCATCTTCAACTACGCCGTCGCCGACCGCGGCCCCGAGGTGCGCCCAGGGCTCGCCGTGGCGATCGAGCCCATGGTCGTGATCGGCGACCAGGAGACCTACACCGAGGACGACGGCTGGACCGTCTCGACGGTCGACGGCACCGAGGGCTCTCACTGGGAACATAGCGTCGCCGTGCATGATGGGGGCATCTGGGTCCTCACCGCGCACGACGGCGGTGCCGAGAAGCTGGCGCCGTTCGGAGTGGTGCCGAAGGAGATCGACTGATGATGATGGCGGCTGTCCGCAAGTCCACCAACTGGTTCGCGATCGGCGTCACGGCGGCAGCCGTGGTGGTCGTGCTGATCGTGGGCGGTGTGGTGTGGTTCGCCAACAGCCAGGCCACGTCGCCCGGAACACTGCCGGAGACGTCCGCGGTCAACACCGAGACCGGTGCTATCTCGATCGGTTCCGGACCGAAGACCGTCGACACCTACGTCGATTTCATGTGCCCCATCTGCAACTCCTTCGAGCAGGCGTACGGCCCGACGCTGCAACAGCTGACCGACGACTCCACCATCACGTTGAACTTCCACCCGATCTCGATCCTCGACCGGCAGTCGCAGGGGACGCAGTACTCCACCCGCGCGGCCAACGCGGCGTACTGCGTCGCCGTCGACGACGTGGCCAACGTCCCCGCGTTCGTCAAGGCGCTCTACGCGCAGCAGCCGCAGGAGGGAACGGCGGGGCTCGACGATGCCACGCTCGCCTCGATCGCGACGACGGCGGGAGCCTCGGATGCCGTGACCTCGTGCATCACCGACGGCACCTACTCGAAGTTCGTCACCGCGATGACGCAGAAGACGCCGTTGCAGCCGAACGCCAGCGGTATCGCGACGCCCACCATCGCGGTCGACGGCACCGTCCTGAACAACCAGCAGGACCTCACCGGCGACCCGCAGAAGGACATCGTCGCCCGCCTGAACGGCTGACGAGGTCCCCGGCGAGTTGCCGGGTCGAGCATTACCACGTATGCTTGATCTTTGGTGCGTTGCGCCTTCATTGGCGTGTCGAAGCACCGAATCCCCATCCACCGCAGACCGGCCGGTCTGCAACTGAGCGTGAGCGAGTTTATGGCGAAGAAAGACGGTGTCATCGAGATCGAGGGCACGGTGTCGGAAGCACTGCCCAACGCGATGTTCCGTGTCGAACTGACCAACGGTCACAAGGTGCTCGCCACCATCTCGGGCAAGATGCGGCAGAACTACATCCGCATCATCCCCGAGGACCGCGTCGTCGTCGAGCTGAGCCCGTACGACCTCACCCGCGGTCGTATCGTCTACCGCTACCGCTGAGTCCGGCCGAGAAGTAACGACCGCGTCCGCGCGTCGAAGACAGCGAAACAGGAACATCATGAAGGTCAACCCCTCCGTCAAGCCCATCTGCGACCACTGCAAGGTGATCCGTCGTCACGGGCGCGTGATGGTGATCTGCAAGAGCAACCCGCGCCACAAGCAGCGTCAGGGCTGAGCTCCTCACCGAGCTCGATCGCATTCCCAACTGAATACACACCGGCAGGATCAGATCCCCTTCGCGCGAGCGGAGGGGGGACACCTCGGGGCGGAGGCCCGAGCACCGATCCTGCTCCACACCTCCACGACACTCTGAGGAGAGCCGCATGGCACGTCTCGCCGGCGTCGACATCCCGCGCGACAAGCGCGTGGTGATCGCACTTACCTACATCTACGGCGTGGGTCGCACCCGCTCCGTCGAGATCCTGAACGCGACCGGCATCAGCCAGGACATCCGCGTCAAGGAGCTCACCGACGACCAGCTGGTCGCTCTGCGCGACCACATCGAGGGCACCTACAAGGTGGAGGGTGACCTTCGCCGCGAGGTCGCCGCCGACATCCGCCGCAAGGTCGAGATCGGTTCCTACGAGGGCCTGCGCCACCGCCGCGGCCTCCCCGTGCGCGGTCAGCGCACGAAGACGAACGCGCGTACCCGCAAGGGTCCCAAGCGCACCGTCGCCGGCAAGAAGAAGGCGCGCTAAGCCGCGGGCTGAGCGTCAGGATTCAGGAGAACGCACATGGCACAGGCCAAGTCCGCCGCGCGCAAGCCGCGCCGCAAGGAGAAGAAGAACATCGCCGTGGGTCAGGCCCACATCAAGTCGACGTTCAACAACACCATCGTTTCGATCACCGACCCCTCGGGTGCCGTCATCAGCTGGGCCTCGTCCGGCGGTGTCGGGTTCAAGGGCTCGCGCAAGTCGACGCCGTACGCCGCCGGCATGGCCGCGGAGTCGGCAGCTCGCCAGGCGCAGGAGCACGGCGTCAAGAAGGTCGACGTCTTCGTGAAGGGTCCGGGTTCGGGTCGTGAGACCGCGATCCGCTCGCTCACCGCGGCCGGCCTCGAGGTCGGTTCGATCCAGGACGTGACGCCGCAGGCCCACAACGGCTGCCGTCCGCCCAAGCGTCGCCGCGTCTGACGCGTCCGTTCCCGGGGAGTGCTCGTCGCTCCCCGGGAACGCCGCGCTCACGCGCGTTTCAGACTTCCGGATGCCGGCGCGCGCCGTCGAGGAGCCCCCGGCATCCCGCGAGTACAACTCAACACCTCACCCCATTACACGTGTCATATAGCGGGCACGTGATCGAAAGGAACACATAGTGCTCATCGCACAGCGTCCCACTCTGACCGAGGAGAAGATCGGGGAGTTCCGCAGCCGTTTCGTCATCGAGCCGCTCGAGCCCGGTTTCGGTTACACGATCGGCAACGCGCTGCGTCGCAGCCTCCTGTCGTCGATCCCCGGCGCGGCCGTCACGAGCATCCGCATCGACGGCGTCCTGCACGAGTTCAGCACCATCCCGGGCGTGAAGGAAGACGTCACCGAGATCATCCTGAACATCAAGCAGCTGGTCGTCTCGAGCGAGCGCGACGAGCCCATCACGGCGTACCTGCGCAAGACCGGCGCCGGTGAGGTCACCGCCGCCGACATCTCCGCTCCGGCGGGCGTCGAGGTGCACAACCCCGAGCTGGTCATCGCCACGCTCAACGACACCGCGAAGTTCGAGCTCGAGCTCACGATCGAGCGTGGCCGCGGCTACGTCTCGGCGACCCAGAACCGCAACGAGTACGCCGAGGCCGGTCAGATCCCGATCGACTCGATCTACTCGCCCGTGCTCAAGGTCAGCTACCGCGTCGACGCCACCCGTGCCGGTGAGCGCACCGACTTCGACAAGCTCGTCCTCGACGTCGAGTCGAAGGCCTCGATCGCCCCGCGCGACGCCGTGGCCTCCGCCGGCCGCACCCTCGTCGAGCTCTTCGGCCTCGCCCGCGAGCTGAACGTCGAGGCCGAGGGCATCGAGATCGGCCCCGCGCCGGTCGAGACCGTCCTCTCGAACGAGCTGTCGATGCCGATCGAGGACCTCGATCTTTCGGTGCGCTCGTACAACTGCCTCAAGCGCGAGGGCATCAACACCGTTTCGGAGCTGGTCGCCCTTTCCGAGACGCAGCTGATGAACATCCGCAACTTCGGTCAGAAGTCGGTGGACGAGGTGCGCGACAAGCTCACCTCCCTCGGCCTGTCGCTCAAGGACTCGGTGCCCGGCTTCGACGGCGCCCAGTTCTACAGCGGCTACGACGAAGAAACCGTCTGACCCCGTCGGACCCGACCGAACCTTCTCCTGGAGTAATACGACATGCCCAAGCCCACGAAGGGTCCCCGCCTCGGAGGCGGCCCGGCCCACGAGCGTCTGCTTCTCGCCAACCTCGCGGCAGCCCTCTACACGCACAAGTCCATCAAGACGACCGAGACCAAGGCCAAGCGCCTGCGTCCGCTCGCCGAGCGCCTCATCACCTTCGCCAAGCGCGGCGACCTGCACGCGCGCCGTCGCGTGCTGAGCGTGATCGGCGACAAAGAGGTCGTGCACACCCTCTTCACCGAGATCGCGCCGCTGGTGGCCGAGCGTGACGGCGGCTACACCCGCATCACCAAGGTCGGCAACCGCAAGGGCGACAACGCGCCCATGGCCGTGATCGAGCTCGTGCTCGAGCCCGTCGCGAAGAAGCCGTCGACCAAAGCCGCTGCGGCCCCCGCCGCCGCTGCCCCGGCCGCCGACGAGGCTCCCGCCGCCGATGAGACCGCCGCCGACGAGACGTCGGCCGACGAGACCGCCGCCGACGCCGGCGCCGAGTCGCAGGAAGAGGGCGCGGCCGCTGAGGCCGCCGCCGACGACGCCGTCGCCGACGACGCCAAGGCCTGAGTCTCTCCGCTCGCACGTAGCCCCCGTCCGGATCCGTCCGGGCGGGGGCTTCGTCGTTCGCGCGTGCGCCGCGCTCGTAGGCTGGAGGGGTGCGCATCCGCTTCGACATCGCCTACGACGGCACACATTTCCGCGGGTGGGCGCGGCAGCCGCGGTTGCGCACGGTGCAGGGCGAGCTCGAGGGCGCCCTGGCCCGCATCGTCGGCGGGGCGCCACGCCTGGTCGTCGCGGGGCGTACGGATGCCGGCGTGCACGCGTCGGGTCAGGTGGCGCACCTCGACCTCGACGACGAGCAGATCGCGCGGCTCCCGCGTCGCCGCCGCGACGGCGACGAGACCGACGCGGTCGCCGCGCTCGCGGGACGTGTGCGGGGCGTTCTCGGCGCGTATCCCGACGTGACGGTCCGCCGCACCTCGCTCGCCCCCGAGGGCTTCGACGCGCGCTTCTCGGCCGTCTGGCGACGGTACAGCTACCGACTGGCGGATGCCGCCACGGCGTACGACCCGCTCGACCGGCACCGGACCACCACCGTGCGTAGCGCGCTCGACGTGGAGGCGATGGATGCCGCGGCCGGCCGCCTCATCGGCCTGCACGATTTCGCCGCCTACTGCAAGGCGCGGGAAGAGGCCACCACGATCCGCACGCTGCTGGAGTACGACTGGCGCCGAGGCGACGACGGAGCGCTGGTGGCCAATGTGCGCGCCGACGCGTTCTGCCACAGCATGGTGCGCGCGCTCGTGGGTGCGTGCGTGGCCGTCGGCGAGGGCCGCATCGCGATCGACGACGTGGTGGCCATCCGCGACGCGCGCCTGCGCATCCCCGAGACGAAGGTGCTCGCCGCGCGCGGTCTCGTGCTGGCCGAGGTCGGGTATCCCGCCGACGAGCTTCTCGCCGCCCGTGCCGAGCAGACGCGCAATCGACGGGATGCCGAGGAGTCGGCATCCTGAATCGAGGGGGCTGTGCAACCCCTCGCCGGCACCGTCCGCGGCGGTCGTAGGCTGTCCAGGCCATGAAGGTCATCTCGTACAACCTCAACAAGCACCGTGCCGCGGGTGAACTCGTCGCTCTCGTCGACCAGCACGAGGCCGACGTGCTCTGCCTCCAGGAGTGCGACACCGCGGACATCCCCGAGACCATCGGCGATCTGCGCCTCGCCGAGGCGACGCAGCGCAATCGTCTGGGTCTCGCGCTGTACTACCGCGAAAACACCTTCCGCGCCGAAGAGGTGCGGGCGATCGCGCTGAAGAAATCGCTGCACGACTACGTGCTCAAGCCCGCGGAGGAGCGGATGCTGGGGGTGCGCCTTCGCGACATCGACCACGGGCGGGATGTCATCGTGGCCTCGTTCCACGCGGCGCCGCTCACGGCGCTCAACTCGCTGCGGCGGCACCAGATCCGCACGGCCCTGTCCGAGCTGCAGAACCTCGGCCCGGGCCTTCCGGCGCTCATGGTCGGCGACTACAACTACCCGGTGTTCAAGGAGAATCTCGGGCAGAAGGTCCGCGACCAGGGGTACGAGCTCACCCTGAGCGACGCCCGCACCTACACCCGCTACCGCTTCTTCCGCGGGCACTACGACTTCGCGACCTCGATCGGTTTCGACATCGCCCACATCCGGACGTTGCCGCAGGGACTCAGCGATCACCTGCCCATCCTCATCACCGCCGAGGTCACCGCGGCATACCCCGGCCGCGTCTGAGCCTGCCCGCGCGCTCGATGCGATCGCGGACACCTACACTGGGAAAACCATCCGGGGGAGGCATCATGCGGTTCGCAGCGCGTCGCGGCAGAGCGACCATCGGCGCGGCAGCGGCGGGGGCGATCCTTCTCGCGCTCACCGGGTGCGGCGCGCCGCCGTGGGCCCAGGGGGCCGCTTCCGAGCCGGTCGCCTCGGCGGCGCCGACGATGACGAGCGCACCGCAGCCGGTCCGCAACGACCTGTCCAGCGGATCGACGCAGCGCTCGCTCACCGCCGGTTCCGTGGCGGCGACGGTCGACTACTGGTCGACGCTGTCGATGGATCGCTGGACGCCCACGGCCCTCAAACCCGTCAGCCTCTCGATGGAGACCACGGTCACCCCCAACGACGGGCAGAAGGTGTACCTGCAGCGGGCGACCATGACCGCCGTGCCCGGCAACGCCTCGCAGTCGCTCGCGCCGCTCGCCGCGCAGGTCGATCAGACCGACGCCCCCGGGTACCTGGTGCTCTCGCCGTACAGCTATTCGCAGACGTTCAACGTGGGCGAGGTCCCCGCCGACGCCACCTTCGTGACTCTGCAGTTCACGTTCGAGTTCCTCGTGCAGACCACGCCCACCTCGAACGAGTTCGCGAAGCAGACCGCGAGCGACTCGGTGACCGTCGCGATCGCCGACGACGCCACCGCGACGGGCTGATCACACCCGCACTCGCTCCCAGCGGTCGCCGCCCTGGCGGCTGGCTTCGGCGGCCGCGGCGTCGGCCGCCGCGATGAGCACCGGTAGGTCGAAGTCGCCCGCCTCGGCCGGAACCCAGCCGACGCTCGCGGAGAGCTGGATGTCGACCAAGGCGGACACGTCGAGCTCGGTGATCCTGCGCAGCAGGGTGCGGACGGTCTCGCGCAGCACGGAGTCCGGCCGCGAGAGCACCAGCACGACGCGACCGCGAACCTCACGACCGAGATCGCACTCGGCGGGGAACGCATCGGCCACGACGGCCTCGAACGCCGCGACGAGGCGCAGCCAGTTGCTCTCGCCCGCGGCGCTGCGCAACTGGGTGGGGTCGTCGAGGCGGATGGTGAGCACCGCCCAGCTCTGTTCGCGCGCCCGTCCGGCGCGGCGGAGGCGATCACCGGCGGTGACGACGAAGTGCGGCCAGTTCGACGCGGAGTGCGTGCCGCTGGGCGACACCGACGTGAAGTACAGAAGCGAGACCGTCGCACACACCAGGAACACCAGCATCGCGAGCCCGTTGATGATGCGGGGGAGGGCGAGGTCGCCGATCGCGGCGGGGGCGGCGAGACCCGAGACCAGCACCGCGGCGCCGAGGGCGACGAACGCGGCGGACACGATCGTCAACGGCAGCGCGAGTCGCTCGAGGCGGTCCGCGGCGCGGCGCAGCTCCCCGACCGTGAGCCCTGCGAACACCGCGGCACCGACGAAGGCGATGCGGAAGGTGAGACCGTATGCGTTCGGGTCGACGGTCGCCACGAACGCCGTCGCCGTCACCACGGCCTGGACCGCGCCGAGCCAGGGGAGCGCGCGAACACCGCGTCGTGCGCGGAAACCCGACCAGATGAGGGCGGGCGCACCGAGCATGAGGCCCAGTCCGGCGCGACGCACCATCTCGTTCTCGAGGATGGCGCCCGTGACCGACACCCACGTGCTCGCCATCGCCAGCACGAAGGCGAGCGACCACAGCAGCGCGGAGCGCGAGGGCCGATGCAGGAAGCCGAGGCCGATGATCATCACGGTGCCCAGTGTCGCCACCGTCGCCTGGGCGAGGCCGAGGTTCGACAGCACGTCGGCCGGCGTCACGCGGCCGCACCCTCGCTGCGGACGGGCAGGATCACCGTCACCGTGGTTCCGGCGCCCAACTCGCTCTCGAGGAACAGCGATCCGCCCTGGTCCTCGACGATGCTGCGGATGATGCCCATGCCCAGGCCCGTGCCGGGGGTCGAACTCTCGCGCACCGACTGCGCACGGAAGTACGGATCGAACACGTGCGGGAGGTCGTCGGGGTGGATGCCGATACCCGTGTCGGCGAAGTGCAGGATGACGTCGTCGGGCGAGACGTCGCCGGAGATGCGGATGGTGCCGCCCGCCGGGGTGTACTTGATGGCGTTGCTGAGGATGTTGTCGAAGGCCTGACGCAGACGGAAGGCGTCGCCGGCGACCTCGGCGCTCGCGGGCAGCTCGTCGACGACGCTCACCCGCCGGGCCGCCGCGGCGGGGCGGAACGACGCCAGCGACGAGGCGATGATGCGACTCGCGTCGGCCCCGGCGGGGGCGGAGGTCTCCCGGAAGACGCCGCGCGAGGTCGCGAGGATCTCGGAGATGAGCTTCTGCATGCGCTCGCCGGCGGCGGCGATGACCTCCAATTGCTCGCGAACCTTCGGTGAGAGACCGGGGTCGTCGAGGGCGAGGTCGGCGTGGCCGACGATCGCGGTGAGGGGATTGCGCAGCTCGTGCGACACGGTCGCCGCGAGGCGTTCGCGCGCCCGCTCGGATTCGATCAGGGCGGTGATGTCGTGGACGATCAGGAGCGTGCTCTCCGGCTCGTCCGACGAGATGAGGCGGCGCGTCGACGCCGACAGGGCGTGCCACTCGCCATGCGGGTCGAACAGCCAGACGCGCTCGTCGTCGAACTGCTCGCCGCGCGCGGCCCGGGCGAACGGACGCTCGGACTCCGGCAGCGGCTCGCCGCGCAGCGTCGCGTACTCGACCGCCGCCCCGGGGCGCTGCGGCTCGTCGCGCTCGACGCCGTAGAGGGCGACGTAGGTGTCGTTGAGGGCGAGCACCTCGCCGTCGGCGGAGAGCCGCGCGATGCCGGTGTCGAGGCCGTTCAGCATCTGGGAGACGCGCCGCTCCTGGCCGGAGACGCGTTGGAGCGTGCCCTGCAGGCGGCTCGCCTGTCGACGCAGGAGCTGTTTGAACGCCCGGGTCTGCCGCGCCGACAAATGGGCGGTGATGGCGATGAACGTCAACGACAGGAGGACGACGATGAGGCGCAGGGCGCTCAACGGGCCGGTGTCGGTGACCGCGGCATCCACGACGATGATGACGCCCACCGTGCCCAGCGCCGGGATGAGGTAGGCGAGCGAGAAGTGCGTGGCGATCCAGATGATCGGGAAGACCCAGAAGAATCCGAAGCGCAGGTCGGTGCCGAAGCTCAGCAGACCGATGCCCAGGATGTCGCCGAGGGGGATGACCGACACCGCCGCCCGGGGCAGGCGATGCCACGGCACCACGATGGCGACGGCCGTGAGGGCGATGACGACGCCCACACCCGAGGAGAACGGCCACTGCGTGAACAGCGACGGCTCCAGCGCCTGGACGAGCAGGACGGTGATGACGACGCTCGCGCCGAGCACGAGCTGCTGCAGCCAGACGGAGCGGGTGCGGCTGCCGGGGTTCGCGTCGTCTTCGTGGACGCCGTCCGGAGGAACCGCCGGTCGGACGCTCCTCAGGGATGCCATTCCTCGAGTGTATAGAGAGTGGTGTAGTCTTCTGCGCGCCATCCTGTCTCTGCTCGCCGCGCGTGAGGACACCCTCGCGTCGCCCGGTCAGACTCCCCCTGAGGCCTGCATCCCGCAGCGTGATGGTCGTTCAGCGACCTCTGCGCCCTTGCGCCGACCCTCAGGAGACACACCGTGAGCACCCCTCGCCGCCGCGCTCGTGCCTGCGCCCTCGCCATCGTCCTCGCGCTCGCGGCGCCGGCGACGCTGACCGGATGCACGCAGGTCGCGGAGATGTTCAACGCCCTGCCCGGCCAGATGGGCGCCGGCGCGCAGTCCGTGGTCGTGGCGACGCCCGTGCCGCAGTCCAGCGCGGATGCCATGCCCTTCGACTCGCAGTTCACGTACGACGGATCGGTGTCGCTGACAAGCGAGGTGGCCGACGGTCTCGAGGTGCGCCTGGACGTGTGGGCGGTGAACCCGAAGCGGACGATGGAGTGGACGCCGACGAACGAGAAGCAGCTCGGTTTCGCGGTGAACGTCGTCGACCACCGCGTGGACGAGAAGGCCGTGCTGGCGCAGAAACGTCGCGTGTACGTGTCGTCGGTGTCGATCACCTCGCAGACCGCGCAGACGAACGGACAGGTCTCGAACCCGTTCCAGTTCAGCGCCGACCCGCGGACCCTCGTGCCGACCGACACCCTGCGCTCCGACCGGGGTCTGCTGCTGAACAGCTTCCAGGGCGGACTGCTCGTGCCCACCACCTCGATCCGGCAGCTGCCCGCCGACACCTACGGTCTGACCCTCGAGTTCGCGCTCAACGTCGCCGTCGAGGGGACGGCGAACAGCGACGCGTTCTCGCAGCAGACGGTGTACCAGTACCTGCCCATCGCGATCTCCGCGGATCAGGGGCAGAGCCCGACGGACCAGGGCACGGGGACGCGAAGCAGCACCGGCCGCGCGCCGGGCTGGGGTCAGACCACCGACCAGGGGTGAGCGCCGCGGGCCCTGACGGTCCGCGTAGCTGAGCCGCCGGGGGTCAGGCCGATCCGGACTGACCCTGACGGGGCCGCAGGCGCCGGCTCTCCATGAGCAGCGACAGATCGTCGACGTCCCGGGCCAGGTAATGCTCGAACGTCAGGTCGGGCACGTCGGCGTAGTCGATGGTCGGCATCCGGCGCGCGAACGCGCGCCGCACCGCCTGCTCGACCTCGGCGGCGTCGAGCGTCGCCGGCGCCACCGCGAAGACCGAGTCGCGAGCCGGAACGCCGGTGACGACCTCGGGGAGCGCGTCGACCACGGCATCCGCCACCGCCCGCAGCATCGTCTCTCCGCGCTCGGAGCTGTGCGCCGCCCGGATGAGATCGATCTCGGGCACCCGCACCACGCTGACGCGGACGAGGGCGTGCGTCTCGATCAGGCGGGCGGCCTCGCGGCGGAGGGCGCCGCGGTCGTGGGCGCGCGTCCCGGGCGCGGGGTCGTCATCGAGCTGTCGTCCGATCCACACGGCGCCCCACGAGACCAGGGCGATGGCGACCGCGCTCACCGCAGCGGTGGCCTCGGCCGACACCGGCCCCTGGCCCACGAGCAGCCCTCGCCCGAAGAAGGCCACGACCGCCAGACGGGCCAGGTTGTAGGCCGCGTACAGGCTGAGCGTCCACGACAGGAGTCGGGCGCCGTGCAGTTCGCTCAGCGGTCGTCGGGAGCACTCGAGCGCGCCGAGAGCGCCGAAGACGACCAGTCCCGCGGTCTTCAGCAGAGTCGCGTCATCGAGGGGGATGAGGAAGGTCAGCCCCAGCATGAGGATGCCGCCGGCTCCGGTGCTCACCGCACCGATCGCCCGGCGACCGTTCAGTCGTCGCGCACCCGCCCACAGCAGTCCTGGGGCGAGCAGGTTCGTGGCGTTGCCGACCGCTGCGGCGGTCGCCCCGCCGCCCGCCGTCTCGAACACGTTCATGGCTCCGCACAGCAGCGCCGCGATCGCGGCCATGCCGAAGTAGCGGACCATGTCCGCGCGAGGTCCGCCGCGATCGTCGTCGGGCCGACCGTGCGTGAGGAAGAGCATGGTCAGGGCGATCCCCGCCGCGGCGATCGAGGCGAGGAGAGCGAGGACGATCACGGAGGGTCGTCTCCTTCTTCGTCACGGTGCAATCTTGAGGAAATCTTGCGGGGACGGTGGTCTGGGGCGGCGGTCGTCTTGTGGTGAACGTACCAGAGTGGGATTCGGCTGACAGGCCACCTCGCCGACAGGAAGACACCGCCATGACCGATGCGCGCAGCTACACCTCGCCGGCGGGCGATTTCGGCATGCACCCGCGCGAGCTGGCATCGGCGGGGGAGCACGGTTTCGCCGACGACTTCGCGGCCGTCCTCGAGAACACCTCGGTGCACCGCTCGACCATCGGCTGCGTCATCCCCGCCTACAACGAGGAGGAGTCGATCGCCGATGTGATCGAGGCGCTGCTGGCACAGACCCGCGTGCCCGACGTCATCCACGTGGTGGTCAACAACACCTCCGACGCGACCGTGAAGATCGCCAGCGAGTACAGCGGGCCGCACGAGCTGCTGACCGAACTCGGCGAACAGTTCACCGAGGTGTTCGTGCACGACATCGGCAAGAACCCCGACAAGAAGGTCGGGGCCCTCAACTACGGCTACTCGCTCGTCGAAGGATACGACTACCTCCTCGGTGTCGACGGCGACACGATCGCCGACACCAAGGCTGTCGAGTACCTCGAGACCGAGGCGGTCTCCGACTCCCGCATCGGCGGCATCTCAGCGATCTACACGATCGACGACAAGCCGATCAAGGGACTCGTGGCGAAGTTCCTGACGGCCGGTCAGCGCACCCAGTTCGCCGCGTTCAATCTGCAGAACATGCTGCGCGGTCGCAACATGGCCGTGCTCGGCGGCCAGTTCTCCATCTTCTCGACCAACGCCCTGCGCGATGCGATGACGCAGAACCACCAGACCTCGCCCTGGGTGAAGGACTCCGAGGTGGAGGACTCGCTGCTGTCGCTGCAGATCAAGAGCGCCGGCTACCTGACCAAGATCAGCCCCTACGCCCGCGCCGACGTGGGCGGCATGACCACCCTCTCGGGATACGACGCCCAGCAGGTCAAGTGGACCTACGGTGCGATCGAGCTCATGTGGCCGGGGCAGCGCGGCGACACCAAAGGGCAGCCGTTCCACCCGAACCTACGTCTGCGGTGGTTCGAGAACTTCGGGATGCTGACGAACCTGTTCGTCCGTGTGGCCTTTCTGACCCTGTTGGCGGGCTCGCTGTCGATCGGCGCCTTCGTCTTCTCTCCCGTGTGGCTCATCCCGCCGGTGATCGCCATGATGCTCAACCTCCGCATCGCCCGGACCATGAAGAACGTCAACAGGCGCGATGTGCTGTTCGCGGTGCTGTTCTTCCCGGCCGAGATCTTCATGTGGATCCGCATCAGTCACTTCGTGCGCTCGTGGACCCGCTTCCTGTCGCGCAAGAAGGTCGACAACTGGGCCATGCAGGCCAAGGCGGAGCGCGGCGGGGGACTCGGGCACTGGACGCCCATGATCGTGCTCATCGCGGTCGCGATCGCTCTCTCCATCATCTGGATCATGGTCGGGCCGATGGTGCAGTCCTCCATCCTGTGGATCGGCTGGCCCATCGTCGGGGTGGTCACCGTGCTCCAGACCCTTCTCATGTTCTCCAAGCTCGTCCGTCGCCAGCACGGCTTCAAAGTGTGACGGACCCCGATCTGGTCGACCCGAACGACCGGAAACACGGATGCCTCGGCCCTGGGGAGGGTCGAGGCATCCGTTATTCACGCGAGGCTCAGGGTGCGGCGAGCAGCTCCGAGGTGAGTCGGTAGCCGACACCGCGGACGGTCTCGATGTAGCGCGGGTTGGCCGGGTTGTCGCCGAGCTTGCGGCGGAGGTTGGTCATGTGGGCTTCGATGGCCCGCTTGTCGGCCTCTCCCACGAAGTAGCTCGTCACATACGACTCCCCGCGCAGCACGAGAGTGAGATCGGCCTTGCTGCGCACGCGGCGCTTGGACTCCATGAGGGTCGCCAGCAGGTCGAACTCGGTGCGGGTGAGATCCAGCTCCTCACCACCGACGCGGACGAGGCGGCTGTCGGGGTCGAGCTGCAGGTCGCGATGCTCGACCCACGCGCCACCGGTGGGGGTGAGTCCGCCGGCGGCGGGCCGGGCGACGATGTCGGTGCCCGAGGCGGCGTGCCGCGGCTCGGGACCCTGCGACGACGGGACGATCACGGGCGCGGCCGGTGCGTCGGCGGTGGATGCCGCGGGCGCCGGGGGAGCGGTCTCGATGCGGCCGGTCGGGAAGGACGGGCCGACACTGTCCTGGCGCGGGGCGGGCGGAGCGGAGGAGTCGCCGGTGCGCGGACGACGCAACAGCGCCTCGATGCGCGCGCGCAGCTCGCGGGGGCGGAACGGTTTGACGACGTACTCGTCGGCACCGGCCCCCAGGCCCAGGACGACGTCGGCCTCCTCTTCGAGGCCGGTGAGCATGACGATGTAGGTGTCGCTCTGCTGGCGGATGCGGCGAGCCGCCTCGAAGCCGTCGATGCCGGGCATGTTGACGTCGAGCGTGGTGATGAGCGGCTGGTAGGCGACCACGGCGCGCACGCCGTCGATGCCGTTGCCGACCGAGACGGTCGAGAACCCGGCCGACTCCAGGACCTCGACGAGCAGGTGTCGGATGTCGGGATCGTCTTCGACGATGACGGCTGTCTTCAGCAACTCGGTGCTGTCGCTCATTTCACCCACTTTTCCCCGCATTGCACGAGACCGTGCACGCGCACTTCCCCGAGACGCGGCGTCGCGACGCGACGTGCGCAATCTTGACACATTTCCCGGGTCCCGCCGCGCCGGCCCGTGCTCAGCGCTGCGTGCGTGTCAACTCGGCTGCGGCATCGGGCCACCAGGTGCCGGCGGACGGGCCGCCGTTGCATTCTCCGTCGCTCTCTCCGGGCGGTTTGATCCACAGGTTCGTGTCGACCACCCCGTCGCCATAGGAGCCCCCGGCAGCACCGACGAGACGTTCGCTCGGATTGCACCATTGGGATCCGAGCGGCCCTGCGCCGTTGCGCGAGGTGTCGATCACCGCGTGGATGCCTCCCAGGCGCTCGGACAGTTCGTGCGCGTAGGCGAATTCGGCCGCGGTGTCCTGGTAGTTCGACACGTTGAGGGCGACGCCGCGCACCTCGGGCAGCAGGCCGGTGGCGCTCAGCAGCTCGGCCATCTCCGACGCGGGATGCCACGCGGAATGGCCGCCGTCGAGGTAGATCCAGGTGTTCACCCCGCGGATGTTCTCGACGGCCGAACGCAGATATCCGGCTCGGTCGGAGATCGATCCGCACGAGGAGGCCAGGGCGATGCTGTCGGGCTCGAGGATCACGATCTTCTGGAGGTCCGACGCGTTGCGCAGCGCGTCGCCGATGCGGGTCGCCCATTCGCGGTAGGCGTCGGGGTCGAGGCCGCCGGCGGAGTGGTTGCCGCAGTCGCGGTCGGGGAGCCCGTAGACGGCGATCGCGAGGGCCGCATCCTGATCGCGCGCCTCGCCGGCGAGGTGGGCGACGCGGTCCCAGACCTCGTCGATCGGGTCGATCTCGGGCGTCAGCCAATAGGTGGTCGGTTGCGCGGCGAGCCACTGCGCGGCGGTGTTCTCGGCGGCATCCCCTTCTCCGGCTCGAGCCGCCTGCGCCGCCTTGGATTCGTCGGGAATCACGATGCGGGTGTCGACCGCGGGGGGCTTGGCGCCCAGCGCCTGGAAGAGGGTCGTGACCGCGCCGCCGATCGCGGCGATGGCGGCGATGAGACCCGCGACGACGACCAGGGCGCCGATGGCGAGGACGACGCGGGGGATGCGTCGTCGGGGCCGCGCGGTGCGGGAGGTTCTCGCCACGCTGGCGACTCTAGCCGAGCCGGACGGGCGGAGCGCCCAGGTAGTTAACCCGGCGTTGCCGATAGACTGCTTTGGTGGGAAAACTGGTTTACAACACCCTGGGTCACTCGTTCGACATCGAGGACCGCACCCTCTCCCACCTGCGGGTCGTCTTCATGAACAAGCTGCGCCGCAACGAGCCGTTCATGTTCCACTTCCCGATGGGCGACGGCAGCGGCACGCGCACCCTGTGGATCTCGCCGTCCATCCCGCTGGTCTTCCACTTCTACGGGAGCCGGGCGCCGCAGCTGAACCGCCGCTGGATCGACGACCTGATGAACGAGGCGAGCACGCCCCACGGGCTGAGCGTCGTGGCCGAGCCCGATCCCGACTCGGTGCCCTCGACGGTGTGAGGGCTCAGGCGCACTCCGCGTCGACGACCTCGCGCACCCGATCGAGGAACGCGGCCACCTGGTCGGCGGCCCCCTCGGGCAGTTCGAGAGCGAAAGCGCGGATGCGTGCGGTGACGGGGTCGATCGTGTCGACGTCGGCATCCCGATCGAAGGGCACGACGTATTTGCTCCGCCGGTCGGAGGGGTTCGCCACGAACCCGATCAAGCCTCCGGCGTGCAGGCGGTCGAGCATCCCCGTGACCGAGGCCGTCGAGATCGCGAGCGACTGAGCGATCTCGGTGGGGGTGATGCTCGTGCCGGCGTCCGCTCGCTCGAGGATCAGGCGCATCGCGGAGCGCGCGTTCTCACTCGGCCCGCAATCCGACTGACGCCGGCGGGCGAGGCGTGCCTCGGCGAGCCGGAGGCGTTCGACGGCGCGTGCAGCCGTCGTTGCGGGATCGTCGTGCGTCTCGATCGTCATGGGTCTCCTCGGGATTCCGACCACCCGTGACGACAGTGTAGTTCGGGAGATGAGTTATCAGTCAGCCGATCGATTCCGGTCGCCGTCCAGAAACAGCACGTACAGCGTAAGGATCCCGTACGGAACTCTTGCGGTAGTTAGGCAATCTAGTAAAATATGAGACGTCGGATTCCCGGGGAGGGGACGCTCATGGGCTCGCTGTACTACGGCTCCTCCGAGAGCCCGATCCGCATCCCGGACCGCGTGCTCGCGCACGTGAAGGTCGTCATCGCCACCAAGCTGCGGCGCGGTGAGAGCTTCACCATGTCGTGGCGTCACCCGTCGGGAGAGCAGGCCGGTCGCAGCACCCTGTGGCTTCAGCCGTCGATCCCGTTGCGCTTCGTCTTCGGCGCCGCAGAGCCGGAGATGCTCGACCCCGCCCTCCTGCAGTCCTACGCCACCGCTGCCAACTCCTCCAGCGGGCTGACGATCGACCTCGAGACGCACGACGTCCCGGTCGCCCAGGCCGCGGAAGCCCCCTGAGTCCGGGCCCGCTCCGTCGGGCCGATCGTGCCGGTCAGGCCCGACCCGACGCGTGCCGGTGCGCGATCGCCGACATCCACTGCATTCCGGGGCAGGGCGGTGCCGCCCGTCCGCGCATGCGCTCCCAGGCCTCGACGTAGATCCCCTCGAGCAGCGCATCGGCTTTCTCGGCCACGCCCGTGAGGGAGAGCAGGACGGCGTATACGCGCGGGGCGGTGGCATCGTAGAACGCGACGAACGCGTCGCAGTCGCCCGTTGCGGCCCGCGCGAGGAGGGCGTCGAGGTCATCGTCGCGCGTCGCGGCGGACGCGGAGTCGGTCATGGTCACGGTGCACCTCCTTCGGGCTCGATGCCAGTCAACCGGGGTCGGTCATCGGCGGCCCGGGGTTGCGCAATCGGGACGAGTGGCCTAGCACCGCCCGTAGCCGCGGTCCGCGGGGCGTCAAGCCCACCGAGGCGGAGAATCCCGCCCCGTACCGTGACCGATATGAGATCTTTCGTGCGCTGGACGCTGGCCCTGGCGATGATGTTCGCCGGCGTCTCCCACCTGACGTTCGCCCGGCGGGACTTCCAGGCGCAGGTGCCGGATGCGCTGGCTGAGCGCGGCCCGCTCGACCGCGACGCCGTCGTGGTGGCATCCGGTGTCGTCGAGGCTTCGTTCGGTCTCGCCCTGATCGCCCTCCCTCGGGAGCGACGGCGGATCGGCGCGGCGCTGGCGGCCTTCTTCGTCGCCATCTTCCCGGGTAACATCGATCAGTGGCGCAAGGGCCGTTCGGCGTTCGGGCTCGACACCGATCAGAAGCGCTTCGGCCGACTGTTCTTCCAGCCGCTGCTCATGGCGGCCGCCTGGTGGTCGACGCGCTGAGCGACGATGGCGGAGGTCACCAGTCTCGAACTCGTCCTCGACGACGCCGCGGATGCCGCGGTCCGCGCCGAGTGGGACGCACTCGCCCGCGCGGAGCTGCCGAGTCAGGCGCAGCACACGGGAGCGAGCAACCGGCCGCACGTCACGATGCTGGTGCGTCCCACGCTCGCCCGGATCGACGTCTCGGTGCTGGCGGACGCCCTGCCGTTGCCGGTGACCCTCGGGGCGCCCGTGCTGTTCGGTGTCGGGCGGACCCGGGTGATCGCCCGGTCGGTCATCCCGACGGCGTCGCTCCTTCAGCTGCACGAGAGGCTGCACGCGCTCGCCGGGGCCGGCGACGACGCTGCGCACACGCGCCCGGGGGAGTGGACCGCGCACGTGACGCTCGCGCGGAGGGTTCCCCTCGATCGCGTGGGGGAGGCGCTCGGGGTGCTCGCCGATGCGGGGATCGACGATCTCGCGGCGACGGCGGTCGGGTTGCGCCGCTGGGATGCGGCCACGCGGACGACCACGGATCTGCTCGGGCGTGGCACGCTGGAGGGGTGCTGACCGACGACGCGCGCGCCTTCCTGCGCGAGTACCACCTGGCCACCCTGTCGACCATCGGGCGTTCGGGCCGCGTGCACGCGGTGCCCGTGGGCTTCACGTACGAGGACGGTGTCGTCCGCGTGATCGGTTCGCGAGGCACGCAGAAGTTCGTCAACGCCGAGCGCAGCGGCCGCGCCTCGGTGTGCTCGGTCGACGGGGCGAAGTGGCTGAGCTTCGAGGGGCCCGCCCGCGTCACCGACGATCCGGATGCCGTGGCCCGCGCCGTCGAGCTCTACGCGGCGCGCTACCGCCAGCCGCGCGTCAACCCCGACCGCGTCGTGCTGGAGCTGACGGTAGAGCGGATGCTGGGCTCGGCCTCTCTTCGCGCCTGACGGGCGTATCCTGAGCCCATGTCCTCGTTCTCCTCGTCGATGCCCGTCGGGCGTGAGGAGGTCGTCGGTGCGCGGAGCGCCGACGGCAGAGGCGTCGCGCACGCCGCGTCCTTCGCCGGGTGACCGGCGCCGGCGCTGAGCCCGAGGCTCGCGCCCTCCCGCCCACCCTCTCGTGGTGGGCTCCTTCCCGCGTTCTCGCGGGTGCTCCTGCCGCGGCGTCCGCCGCGGCCCTCCGACGGGACTCCTCATGCATGCCCTCTCCGCCACCGCCCTCCGCTCCAGCTTCATCAACGTCTCGACGCGCGAACGCGCCGCTCTCGTCATCCCGACCGACATCGACGGCCGCGACTGGGACGGACTGGACTACGTCGGCTGGCGCGATCCCAAGTCGCCGCTGCTGGGCTTCGTCGTCGCCGAGATCGACGGCGTTCCTGTCGGCCTGCAGCTGCGCCAGGCTGAACAGCCGACCCGTTCCCGCCCGCAGTGCTCCTGGTGCGCCGACGTGACCCTGCCCAACGACGTGGTGTTCTTCGCCGCCCGTCGCGCGGGCAAGGCGGGCCGGGCAGGTAACACCGTGGGGACCCTGCTGTGCGCGGACTTCCAGTGCTCGCGCAACGTCCGACGGCTCGATCCGCCCGCGTACCTCGGTCACGACGCACAAGCGGCGCGCGACCGGCGGGTGGAGGCGCTGCGCACGCACGTCGACACGTTCTTCCGCGATCTGCGCGACGGCGCCTGACGCGCGCGGGCCCGAGCCTGCGGCATCCCCCGCGCCGTCGGTCCTGCGATACTCGACCCGATGTCCTCTCTCGCGCGTCTCGTGATGCCGGTGGCGCTCACCGCGGTGCTGCTGGCGGGGTGCGCTCCCTCGAACGACTCCGTCGTGGGGGCGCCGGCCGTCGCGACCGGGACCGCGGCGCCGTGCGCGCCGGGTGCGGTGGAGGTCGGTCCCGACGCCGAGGATCTGCAACGCGCGCTCGACACCGCCCGTCCCGGCGCGGTGCTGCAGCTGTCGCCCGTCGTCTACTCGGGACGTTTCCGCGCCCAGGTCTCCGGAACCGATGCTGCCCCCGTCGTGCTCTGCGGTGTCGAGGGCAGCGTGCTCGACGGGGGCGGTCTCGACTCCGGCTACACGCTCCACCTCGACGGGGCCTCGCACTGGGTCGTCCGCGATCTCGGCGTGCGCGGCGGGCAGAAGGGCGTCGTCCTGGATGCCGTGTCCGGCGCGACGCTGTCGGGCGTGCGCATCTCCGACGTGGGTCAGGAGGGGCTGCACCTGCGCCGCGGCAGCTCGGATAACCTCGTCCGCGCGGTGTCGGTGTCGCGCACGGGGCTGAGCGACCCGGAGTTCGGCGAGGGCGTGTACGTCGGCTCCGCCGAGTCCAACTGGTGCCGGTACACCGCCTGCGAGCCCGACCGCAGCGATCGCAACATCTTCGAGTCGCTCTCGGTCGCCGACACCCGTGCCGAGGCCATCGATGTGAAAGAGGGGACGAGCGACGGAGTGGTCCGTTCATCGACGCTGTCGATCGCCCCGGATGCCGTCGTCGACAGCGCGATCGATCTCAAGGGCAGCGGCTGGCGGGTCGAGTCCAGCACGGTGACCGGTCCCGCCGAGGCGGTGTCGATCCACGTCATCCTCGCCCCGTGGGGCTCGGGCAACACCGTCTCCGGATCGGTCCTGCGCGCGGGGACGGGCGGGCGCGGTGTGCACCTCGTGGATGCTGCGGCGTCGGCGGACAACCTCGTCGCGTGCGACAACACCGTGGCCGAGGGGACAGCCCTCGGCGTCGACGGCTGCTGAGACGACACCGGTCGCGCGAACGCGCTATCGTTCAGTGTCTCCCCCGGCACGGTCTACGACTGCACGTCGGGAAGGAGCACGGTGGGGGACGCGTCGTTCAGCGACCAGCTGATGTGGGTGCTGCCTTTCGGATACCTCGGGATGGTGTCCTGGGGGTTCTGGATCGTCCGAAAGATCCTGGCCGCAACCGCGCGCCCGGTGCGCAACGACTTCCGCACGACGACGACGGTCGTGGTGCCCTCGTTCCGCGAGGACCCCGACGTCCTCATCCGCTGCCTGAAGACGTGGGTGCGCCAGGGACCGTCGCGCATCATCATCGTCCTCGACGTGGCCGACACCGAGGCGCAGCGACGCATCGAGGCGATGGACCTCCCGACGGTCGAGGTGGTGATGTTCGAGCACCGCGGCAAGCGGTCGGCGCTGGGGGTCGGCATGCGCATGGTCGACACCGAGCTCATCGTGTTCGTCGACTCCGACACGGCGTGGGAGGACGGGATGCTCGCGGCGGTGCAGATGCCCTTCATCGACCCCGCGGTGGGGGCGGTCAGCACCCGGCAGAACGTCTACCTCCCGAAGTCGAGCGTGTGGCGGCGCGTGGCCGACTGGATCATCGACCTGCGCTGCACCGATTACGCCCCGGCCATGGGGCGGTTCGGCGGCGTCATCTGCGCGTCCGGGCGGACGGCGGCCTACCGCACGTCGGCCATCGTGCCGCGGGTCGAGGAGCTCGAGAACGAGATGTTCTTCGGCCGGCAGTGCGTGGCGGGCGACGACGGACGCATGACCTGGCTCGTGCTGTCCCAGGGGTTCCGGGTGGCCCACCAGGACAGCGCCCGCGCGTTGTCGATGTTCCCCGGGACCTTCCGCGCGTTCGTGAAGCAGCGGGTGCGGTGGAGCCGCAACTCGTACCGGTGCTATCTCACCGCGATCCGGCACGGCTGGGTGTTCAAGGTGCCGCTGATCTCGCAGATCACGATGATGCAGATCCTGCTCACCCCCTTCACCATGTTCGTCGCCCTCGCCTACGTCGTGCTGGCGGTGCGCGCCGAGCATCCGGTGCTCGCCATGGTGCTCGCGGTGGTGTGGATGTTCGTCGGTCGCGGCATCCGGGGCATGTCGCACTTGTGGCGCCGGCCCGAGGACATCGTGCTCCTGCCCCTGGTGACAGTGGTCATCATCTTCGTGTCGCTGCCGATCAAGATCTACGCGCTGTTCACGATGAACAAGCAGGGCTGGCTCACGCGCTCGGCCGATACCCAGGGCGGAGAGGGTCAGACCGAGGCGAGCCTGCTCGACCCGACGGATGCCGCGCCCGCGACGCCGGAGCCGGAGGCACCGCGTGTCGGCTGACGACGAGGCCGCCCTCACCGCCCGGGAGCGTGGCGACACCCACGTCGCGTTGCGCGGCATCGGGCGGATCGTCATGCTCGTCGCCGTCGTCGTGCTCGTCGCGGGTGTCGTCCTGACCGGCAATTTCGTGCACACGGGCACCTTCCTCCCGTGGCTGCGCACCGCGACCGCCTCGACGACCGCGGTGGTGGGCGAGGCTCCGACCCCCTCCGCGTCGGCGGAGGACGACGGCGCCACGCCCCAGACTCCCGCTGAGCGCGTCGCCGCGGAGGACGAGCGGCTGTCCGCGGTCGCGGCGCTCGGCGGCACCGACCCGGCGCTGATCGAGAAGTGGAACACGGTCGTCCTCGGGGCGAAGGGCGGCCAGGCGACGATCTACGTCCTCGGCGACCTCGTGGCTCTCGGAGCTGTCCGGCAGGACGACGACACGACCTTCACCCTCGTACGCAACGTCGTGGTGCGCGCGGGCGTGGAGCTGGACCTCATCGTTCCCGGGGTGACGCTGCGGATGGCCAGCTCGCCCGCGGGCACCACCAGCATCGTCGGGTGGGGTGGGCACCTGCAATTCGCCGGCACGGAGGGCGAGCGCATGGCGATCACGTCCTGGGACGACGATCGTGGAGGTCCAGATGTCGACGAGTCCGACGGGCGAGCCTATATCCGTGTGCGCGACGGGATCATGTTGACCTCCTTCGCCGACTTCGCCTCGCTCGGCTATTGGAGCGGTCGAACGGGCGGTCTCGCGGTCACCGGGAGCGGGACGGTCGATGCCGGCGTTCGGCTGCAGGACACCACGATCACCGGCTTGCACTACGGCCTGTTCGCCTCGGAGAGCACCGGCGTCGGCGTTTTCGACACCACGATCACGGGTTCGACCCTCACCGGGGTCGAACTGACCAACGGGGGGCACGACTACGTGCTGCAGCGCTCGATCGTGCGCGACTCCGGCGGTGACGGCATCTCCCTGTCGCGCCAGTCGAAGGACCTCTCGCTCACCGAGACGACGGTGGAGGGTTCCGCCGGCTGGGGGATCCGCGTCGACGGTTCCGCGCTCGCCGCCGGTCCCACCAGCGGCGGCTACGGTCTGGACCCGTCGAGCGGCTTCACCCTGACCGAATCCCGGGTGCAGAACAACCGCGACGGCGGCGTCCGCGTCATCTCGAACGACACGACCGAGATCACGCGCACCACGATCGACGAGGTCCGCACCGCCGTGCTCATCGAGGGGCCGTCGAGGGGGCTGACGGTCGCGAACGCCGACCTGTCGTCGAGCGAGCTGCGGGCGCTGGACATCACGGGTCGCATCACGGATGCCACGGTCTCGGGCTCCCGTCTGGTGGGGCGCCGCATCGCGCTCGAGCTCGCGGGCGCCGCCGTCATCGTGAAGGACAACGACCTGACCGTGACGTCGGGCTACGCCGTGGAGCTCGCCGACGGGGCGCGCGCCGACCTCACCGGCAACGTCTTCCGCGGGGTCGGGCAGGACGCCGTGGCGATGTGGTCGGGCGCGCGCACCATGCAGGCCGACAACGACGACTCCCACTGGAGCTTCCAGTGGGCGTGGGTGGGATGGATGAACGAGCACCCCATGATGTGGATGTGGGCGCTCGTGCTCCTCATCCCCGCGATCGGCGTCACTCTGCTCTGGCGCCGGGCCCGGGAACACCGTCGCCTGCGCCGACTGCTGCGGGAGGCCCTGCTGCGCGAAGGGCAGGAACGCGTGGCGGCGTACGGCGGATCCGCGGCGCAGGACCCCGCCACTCCGTCGCCGACACCGGTGCCGCCCCCCGCGTCCGCGCCGCCGCTGTTCGCCGGGGAGCGTGCGCGGCCCGCCCGCGAGGCCCGTGCGGATCGACCCCGCTCCTTCGCCGACCTGCGCACCGGCCCGCTGGAGGGACGCACGTTCGCCTCCCTGCGGGAGTTCGCGGTCGCCGCGGTCGTGGAGGGCGGCTCCTCGGTCGGTTCGATAGCGCGTCTGTTCCGCATCCCGCAGTGGCGTCTGCAAAAGTGGGTGGACGAGGCCGCTTCCATGCCCGCCGGATCCGGGAGGACGTACACGTGAGCGAAGCTCCCATCGACGGGCGACTCGACGAGGTGCTGCGTGCCCTCTCCGAGCGGGTCCGTCGTCTGCGCGAGGAACGCGGCTTCACCGTGCCCGCGCTCGCCTTCGAGGCGGGGCTGTCCGAGTCGCGCGTCCGGGCCATCGAGAGTGGCCGCACGACGGCATCCCTCGCGACGCTGGTGGCGCTCGCCGAGACGTTCGAGATCGAGGTCTCGGCGCTCTTCGGCGACACCGACCCGTCCGCGGCGCCGACCGCGTCCGACAGCCCCTACGTGGTGCCCAGCGAGGTCGTCTGGGGCGGAGAACTGCCGCCCGCACCGTGGCTGACTCCCGCAGCGCCCGCGGCCAGCCCCTACGTGGTCGCGAGCGACGTCGTGTGGGGCGGGGAGCTCCCGGCCGCGCCCTGGACGAGCACGGCCGCAGCCGCGGAGATGCCGGCCTTCGACCCGGTGTCCGCACCGGCGGACGCGGCCTACCCGCGCACCGAGCACACGTGGAGCGCGCCCCTTCCCCCGGTGTCGCGGCCCGAGGCGGCCGCTCTCCGGCCGCCGGACGCCGCTCCCTCGCCATCCCACCTTCCCGTACCGGGGACGGCCCATGAGTCCGCCGCGACGCAGGTGCATCGGCGCGCGGCGGAACAGGGGATGCAGGGGACGTCGAGATACGTCCTCGTCGCGCCGGGGGCGACGGGGCCCAAGGAGCCTCGCACGTTCTCCGACCTGCGGGAGGGGCCGCTCGCGGGTCGCGAATTCCGTTCCCTGCGGGAGTTCGCCGTCGCCTCCGTCGTCGAGGGCGAGCACTCGATCACCGCGGTCGCGCGGGTCTTCCGTCTGCCCGTGTGGCGGCTGGAGCAGTGGGTCACCGAGGCGGGGTACATCGGGCGGTGACGACGGCGGGGCGCACCGGGCGGCGCACCCCGCGGCCGGTCACAGCGCGCGCAGCTTCTCGAGCAGCGGAGCCGCGATCTCGTCGACGAAGCGCTGCTGCTGCTCGTCGCCCACCTGCACGATCGCGATGTCGGTGAAGCCGGCGTCGATGAAGGGGCGGACGCTCTCGGCGAGTTCGTCGAGGTCGGGACCGCACGCGATGGACTCCGCGACGTCCTCCGGGCGCACGAACTGCGACGCGCCCGCGAAGCCGGCCGGGGTCGGCAGGTCGGCGTTGACGGCCCATCCGCCGGCGAACCAGCGGAACTGGTCGTGTGCGCGGGCGATGGCCGCGTCCTTGTCGGGGTCCCAGCTGATGGGGATCTGACCGATCTTGCGGGACTCGCCGTCGTGGTGCTCGTCCCAGCCCTGGATGAGATCGCCGTCGGGCTCCGTGGTGATCAGATGGTCGCCGAGCGGGGCGAAGCGCTGGATCGAGTGCTCGCCGGACACGGCGACGCCGATGGGGACCCCGCCGTCGGGGGCGTCCCACACACGTGCCGAGTCCACGCGGAAGTACTCCCCGTCGTACGTCACGAGGTCTCCGGTGTGCAACGCGCGGATGATCTCGATCGCCTCGACGAGCATGTCCTGGCGGGCGTGGACGGCGGGCCATCCCTCGCCGACGACGTGCTCGTTGAGGTTCTCGCCCGAGCCGAGGCCGAGCGTGAAGCGTCCGTCCGAGAGCAGCTGCAGGGTCGCCGCCTTCTGCGCCACGACGGCCGGGTGATAGCGCACCGTGGGGCAGGTGACGTAGGTCATCAGTTCGACGCCCGTCGTCGCCTGCGCGACGGCCCCGAGGACGGTCCAGGCGTAGGGCGCGTGGCCCTGGCTCGTCAACCACGGGGAGTAGTGGTCGCTCGAGACGAGGAAGTCGTAGCCGGCGCGCTCGGCGCCGACGGCGTAGTCGACGAGGGCCTTGGGGCCGCTCTGCTCGGTCATGAGGGTGTAGCCGAATCGCGTCATGCCGCCACGGTAGGGCGGCTCCCGTGCGCGCTCGCCGGGGTTGCGCTCGCGGTGCGGATACGGCAACGGGCCCGCGGCGTCGCCGCGGGCCCGTCATCGCCGGGTCAGTCCTCGGGAGCGTGGATGACCTTCTCGCCCTCGAAGGTCTTGCGGTCCTTCTTCTGGCGGTCGTTGCGGGTCTTGCGGAGGCTGAGGAACGTCGCCACGGCCACGGTGGCGGCGATGAACAGCAGCGAGAACCAGATCGGGATCTCGGGCACCCACAGCAGCGGCTCGCCGCCGTTGATGAAGGGTAGCTCGTTGACGTGCAGGGCGTGGAAGACGAGCTTTACACCGATGAACGCGAGGATCACGGCCAGGCCCTGGGCGAGGTAGACCAGCCGCTCCAGCAGACCGCCGATGAGGAAGTACAGCTGACGCAGACCCATCAGGGCGAAGGCGTTGGCGGTGAAGACGATGTACGCCTCGTTCGTCAGCCCGTAGATGGCGGGGATGGAGTCCACCGCGAAGACGAGGTCGATGAAGCCGATCGCGATGATGACCAGCAGCATCGGGGTGACGAAACGCTTGCCGTTCTTGCGCACGGTCAGCTTGTCTTCGTTGTAGTCCTCGCTCACGGGGAGCACCCGCCGCACGAAGGTCATGAACTTACCGTTGGCGGGGTCGCTCTCGCCGTGCGAGAACGCCTGACGGTAGGCGAGGAAGAGCAGCAGGGCGCCGAAGATGTAGAAGATCCAGGAGAAGTTCTCGATCAGCGCGGCGCCGACCGCGATGAAGGCACCGCGCATGATGAGCGCGATGACGATGCCGATCATCAGGACCTTCTGCTGATAGATCTTCGGCACCGCGAACCCGGTCATGATGATCAGGAACACGAATAGGTTGTCGATCGACAGCGCCTTCTCGGTCAGGTACCCGGCGAAGTACTCACCGCCGTAGGTCCAGCCCGAGAACACGCCGATCCCGACGCCGAACAGCAGAGCCAGGCCGATGTAGAACGCCGACCATCGTGCGGATTCGGCGATCGAGGGTTCGTGGGGCTTGCGCACGTGCGCGAAGAACTCGAACACAAAGAACGCGATGGTGACCGCGATCGTGATGATCCAGATCAGGGGGGTGACGCCCATGGCGACCTCCAAGGGAAATAGGTGTACAGCAAGACACCAAGGTCTCCTCCACCCGGCGAGTCGGGCCGACGTCCCGGGACCACGATGGCGTGGTCCGTACTGACGAGATCGTCGCGGTGGGAGTACTCCCCTTGCTGGGTAGATTCTAGGGCATAGGTCCGAGCGAGCCCGGCCTGGACATCGATCTCTCGGCTGTGATATCCGCCGAGCGCGGCGTGCGGCTCATCGGGGGAGGGTGCCGCCCACGACCGCGTCCACGAGGACGAGCATGTCGTTGCCGTCGAAGTCCTCCCGGCTCAGGGCCCGCAGGATCACCGCGCCGAGCAGGGCATCGACGGCGGCGTCGAGCCGCGGACCGGTGACTCCGCCCATGGCCCGCGAGAGGCTCTCCACGAGAGGGGCCGCGAGGATCTCGGCGCGCAGCCGTCGCCCGGTCTCGGCGCTCCCCGCGGCGGCGGCGACGAGGGAGCGCAGCAAGCCCTCCCCGTCGGGGCTGGTGCGCAGGGTGAACAGATTCGTCAACCAGACCGCGAGGTCGGTGCGGGGGTCACCGGTGTCGGGCAGCTCGCGTTCACTGCCGAGCAGGCGTCCCTCCAGGATCGCCTCCGCGATCACATCGCCCTTGCTCGACCACCAGCGGTAGATCGTCTGCTTGCCCACACCGGCGCGTCGGGCGATCCCCTCGATCGTGAGGTGGTCGTAGCCCCGCTCGGCGAAGAGGGCGACCGCGGCGTCGAGGATCGCCAGACGCGCCGCCTCGCTGCGGACGGGTCCACTACGCGCAAGAGCCATGACACACATTGTGGACGATCGCGCGCCGGAACGAGACGAGACGGTGCGTGTTATCTTTGCCCCGACTTGTCGGAGCCGACGGTGCTCCCTCGCGCGCACCGCACGAGAGGACCACCCCGCATGGCTGAACTGCTGCACCGCCTCGGAACCTTCGCGGCACGCCGCGCGTGGACGGTGATCGTCGCCTGGGCGGTGATCCTCGGCGTCGTCGTGGGCGGCTTCCTCATCGGCTTCAAGGGGCTCAGCTCGAGCTTCGACATCCCGGGAACGGCATCCGGAGACGTCATCGACGAACTGCAGGGCGAGCTCCCCGACTTCGCCGGAGCCTCCGGAGCCGTCGTGTTCCGCAGCGACGACGGCTCCGCGCTCACCGACGAGCAGAAGGCCGGGATCTCCGCCCTCGTGACCTCGGCGGACGACCTGCCCGACGTGGCGCGCGTGACCGACCCCTTCTCCGCGCAGCAGCAGCTCGAGGATCAGCGCCAGCAGGTCGTCGACGGCCGACAGCAGCTCGACGAGGCCCGTGCACAGGCGGAGTCGGGGCAGCAGCAGCTCGATGCCGGGAAGGCGCAGCTCGACGCCGGGCAGCAGCAGCTCGACCAGGGCAGGGCGCAGATCGAGGCCGCGCCGCTTCCCGAAACGCAGAAGCAGGCGCAGCTGTCGGCCCTCGAGGCGCAGCAACAGCAGCTCGACCAGCAGCGCTCCGCGCTGGAGCAGCAGCAGACCCAGCTGACCGACGGGCTCGCGCAGATCGACGCGCAGCAGACGCAGCTCGACGACGGGTCGGAGCTCCTCGGTTTCGCGGATGCCATCCGACTGGTGTCGGAGGACGGCTCGACGGCGATCGTCAACGTCTCGTTCGACGAACCCCGGCTCGAGCTCACGGAGGCGTCCAAGGAGGCGGTCGTCGAGCACTTCACCGCCGACCCCGTCGACGGCGTCGACGTCGCGTTCAACACCGAGATCTCGCAGGGCATCCCGGAGATCTTCGGCGTCGGTGAGGTCGTAGGCGTCGCGATCGCCGGCATCGTCCTCGTCGTCGTGCTCGGCTCGCTCCTCGCGGCGTCCTTCCCGATCGTGACGGCCATCATCGGCGTGGCCATCGGCGCGATGGCCACGCTGTCCTTCTCGGGCATGATCCAGATGGCATCCGTGACGCCGTTCCTCGGCGTGATGCTGGGACTCGCGGTCGGCATCGACTACGCGCTCTTCATCCTCTACCGCCACCGCCGCCAGCTCCTCGCCGGGGCCGACGTCCGAGAATCGATCGGCCTCGCGAACGGGACGGCGGGCAACGCCGTCGTCTTCGCCGGGTCCACGGTGATCGTCGCCCTGCTCGCGCTCAACATCACCGGCATCCCGTTCCTGGGGCTGATGGGCACCGCGGGTGCGGTGAGCGTGCTCGTCGCGGTCCTCATCGCGGTGTCGCTCACGCCCGCACTTCTCGGGCTCGCCGGGATGCGCATCCTCAGCCGCAAGGCCCGCGCGCGTGCCACCGCTGCCGCGGACGCCGCGGAGCACCCGCGCCGGGCCAGGCGCACCGCGCCCGTCGACGCGGAGGAGCACCCCCGTCGGGCCGCCCGCACCGAGACCGGCCCGGTCGCGACGAACGGACGGCCCATCCGGCCGATGTCGACGGCGCGCGCGGTGGTCACCATGCTCGTCGCGACGGTCGCTCTGCTGGTGGTCGCCATCCCGGCGCTCTCGATGCGCCTGGGGCTGCCCGACGGCGGCTCCGAGGCCGAGGATTCGACGGGCTACCAGGCCTTCACCTGGAGCGAGGAGGCCTTCGGCGCCGGCTCCAACGCCCCGCTCCTGGTGACGGCGGCTCTGCCGGACGGCACCGCCGAGGCGGACGTGCAGGGACTCCAGCTCGACGTCGCCCGGGAGCTGTTCGCGCAGGACGACGTGGTGGCGGTGGCCCCCGTCGCGGTGTCGGACGACCGCACGCTCGCCGCTTTCCAGGTCATCCCGGCTGAGGGTCCCAATGCGGTGTCGACCGACCGCTTGGTGCGCGACCTGCGCTCCCTCCCACCGGTGAACGGCGACATCGACCTCGGCGTCGCGGGTGCGGCGGCGATCAACATCGACATCTCTGAGGGACTCGCCGACGTGCTGCCCCTCTACCTCGTCGTGGTCGTCGGTCTGTCTTTCCTCATCATGGTGATGGTCTTCCGCTCGCTCCTCGTGCCGCTCATCGCGACGCTCGGCTTCGTTCTCTCGCTGTTCGCCACCTACGGTGCGGTGACCGCCGTCTTCCAGTGGGGATGGCTGGGCGGGCTCTTCGGGGTGCACAATCCCGGCCCGATCCTGAGCTTCCTGCCGGTGATCCTCGTCGGCATCCTGTTCGGTCTGGCCATGGACTATCAGCTCTTCCTCACCACGGGCATGCGCGAGGCGTGGGCGCACGGGGCGCCCCCGCGGCTTGCGGTGGCCCAGGGGTTCCGGGCCGGACGGACCGTCGTGATCGCCGCGGCGATCATCATGATCTCGGTGTTCTCGGGCTTCATCACCTCGGAGGCCGTCATCATCAAGTCGTTCGGTCTGGGCCTCGGCCTCGGTGTGCTCTTCGACGCGTTCGTCGTGCGCATGCTCCTCATGCCCGCCGTCATGCACGTGCTGGGCGGGGCCGCGTGGTGGCTGCCGAACTGGCTCGACCGCATCGTGCCGAACGTCGACGTCGAAGGATCGGCGCTCGAGCGCCGTCACCCGTCCCATCATGGGGTTTGAGCACCCGGCGGTCCGGGGCGCAAGCCCCGCCGTCGGCTCGGGTGCGGTTGTCAGGATGCCGGGACGACACCCTTTCCGAGGAGGACGACGATGACCGAACGCGAAGAAACCCAGGACGCCCCCGTCATGGACGGCGCCACCGACGCCGGCGTGGAGGAGAAGAAGGACGGCGCGCGCGAACAGCTGGCGGCGGACGCCGCCGTCGCCGACGACGACCTCGCGCAGGAGGATCTCAAGGACGACCTGCGCAGCATCCGCGGCTACGGCGAAGACCGCTGAGACGGACGACGACTCCCGTCCGGAGCCGGTGGGGGACGGGCTCGACGGGCGGGAGTCGTCGGGGACGCCGTGAGCGGCGTCATCCGCGCCGGCGATGCCGGGGTGGGATACGACAGAACAGTACGCTCGCCCCGGCGCGGTGGGATGATATCCCAGCCAATCCGAAGGAGACGCCTCCTCCGGGATCAGCGTCAGTCGGTCGGGACCTCACCTGCGGCGATCGCGTCGGCATAGGTGCGGATGTCGGGGCCCGGTTCGTAGTCGATGAAGCGGTCCTTGATGCGGGCGTTGATCTGCGCGAACGCCTCGTCGGACGAGATGCCGTCGCTCTCGCGGGCGATGGCGACGACGGCCTCGCGGAGCACCTTGTCGGCGTCGTCGAGGATCTTCTGACGGGCAGGTTCGTTCCAGCGGATGTCCGAGATGTCCATGGCTCACACGCTAAAGCGGCCCCCACCGCCGGATCCCGGGGTTGCGCGACGGGCCGCGATGTGCGGCGGCGCAACCCGCCTGACCTTCTGGTCGACCCCCGGCAGGATGGGGGCATGTCGACGGATGCCGGACCACGCCACGTCTCGCGGATCGCGGCGGGCGTCCGCGACCTCGACTGGTGGGTACGCGACTACGCCTACGCATTGAACGGGCAGGTGCGTGCGCTCCTCGGTCGCAGCGTCCCGGACGATCTCACCGCGGGGGGAGGGACCCCGCTCGTGCTTCTGCCCGGGATCTACGAGACCTGGCGCTTCCTCGAACCTCTCGCCCGGGTGCTCCACGATCGCGGTCACCCCGTCAACGTCGTCACCGAGCTCGGCGACAACCGCCGTCCGATCGCCGAGGCGGCGGGTCGCGTGGCCGCGCTCCTCATCGAGCGGGGGCTCGACGACGTCGTCCTCGTCGCGCACAGCAAGGGCGGGCTCATCGGCAAGCACGTCATGGCCTTCGACCCCGCGGGCGACCGGGTGCGTGCGATGGTCGCCGTCGCCACCCCGTTCGGCGGGTCGCGCTACAGCAGCCTCATGCCGACGCCGTCGCTGCGGGCGTTCCGCTCGGGGGACGCGACGATGCGCGCCCTCACCGCCGCGGCCGAGGCGAACGCCCGCATCACCTCGGTGTACGGCGCCTTCGACCCGCACATCCCCGAGGGCAGCGAACTCGCCGGAGCGCGGAACGTCCGCCTCGACAGCGGAGGACATTTCCGCGTACTCGCCGATCCGCGCGTGATCGCCGAGGTCGTCCGCGTCGCGGAGTGACGCCCCGCCGGGCGTCAGCGCCCGCCGCCGCCACCACCGCCCATCCCACCGCCCGAGAAGCCGCCGCCGAAGGACCCGCCGGAGAAGCTCCCCGACCCGCTGCTCGTCGTCACCGGAGTGCTCGCGGTACGCATCGAGCCCAGCGTCGTCGTGAACGCCGCGCTCGAGAAGCCCTGGGTGCCGGCATACCACGACAGGTCGCCGCCCGCCTCGCGCACCCGCGTGTCGAGAGCGTGCGCCCACTCTTTCTCGACGCCCCACACGACGGCCCACGGCAACAGTCGCTCGTACAGGTGGAGCACCTCGGACGCATCGCCGGGGTCGATGCGTCGCCGCTCCGCCCCTTCCGGGCTCTGCAGGACGCGCAGGCGGTCCGCCTCCGCCAGCTGCAGGTAGTCGCGTAGTCCCCGGAGGTGGTCACGCGCGGGAGCGCCGGCATCCGTGATCCGGTCGCGATACCGCAGGAGGACGAAGGCCACGATGCCGACCACCACCGTCGCGGGGACGGCGGCGATCTGCCACCACGCGGGAGCGGTGCCCTGGGCGGCGAGGATGACGACGAGCACGGAGACGACGAAAGCGCCGACGGCGAGCAGACCGGCGGCCACCCCCGCACCGGCCCGCTGCCTGCTGGTCCATCCGCGGGCGCGGAGTTCCGCGGACGCCGCGGACGGCAGTTTCTGCAGCGCCTTCGCCACGTCCTGGCGATCGGCGCCGAGCACGACGCGCGTGCCGGGGGAGGGGGTGTCGCCGAAGACGGCCCGCAGCACCGCGGAGCGCAACGGCGTCGCGCGCTCGCCGGTGACGAACTCGAGCTCGAGCTCGTTCGGGCGATCCGGCATTTCGATGATGCACAGGTGCCCGGCCACCGCCGTGTCGAGGAGGGCGGCCGGGATGCCGGCACCCCGGCGGTTCACCAATTCGGCGCCCTCGAGAACGTCGACGTCGGCGGGCGGCTCGTACTCGGGGACGATCACACCGCGCCCCGGGGCGTCACGGCCGCGACGACGCGCGAGGAGGGCCGTACCGACGCCGGCGAGGGCGAGGCCCACCGCGCCGAGGGACGAGGCCGCCAGCATCGGCGCGGCGTCGACGGAGAACTGCTCGATCGGGGTGCGTACGACCTCGCCGGGGACGAACGTCCCCGTCGCGAGTCCGACCGCGATGGTGACGTTCTCGCCGGGCCCGAGACCGGTCGCGCCCGCCTCATACATGAGCGGGGCCCCGCCGCCGCCGGACCGCGCGATATCGCACCGGGTGGTCGATCCCTGAGCGCCGACGTAGCAGGCGGCGGCGCCATCGAGAGCCGCCGACTCGAGCCCCGGATCCAGCCGGAGGCGCGCGGTGACCTCGGCGAACGGCTGCTCCCAGTCGGTGCCGTTGATATCGCGATAGAACTCGTCGGCGTCGGTGTCGGCGAACGCGCGGATGGTGTCGCGCTGCGTGTAGCGGAGGACGTACGTCTGCACGCCCCGGACGTACGAGTCGTCCCCGGTGAGGACGGTGACCTGTCGACGGTCCGTCTCGACCTCGAAGGGCACGGCGGCGCCCGCGGCGTCGGTGACCGAGACGATCCGGGTGTGCAGGGGGACGCCGTCGTAGTCGTCGGGGATCACGCGGACGATGCCCCGGTTCTGATCCTCGTCGGGGAAGCGTGCGATCAGGGTCTCGGTCACGGCCAGCTCGGCGTGACCGTCGGCGCTGCGAGACAGGGTCATGTCGGCGTCGAAGGCGTCGAAGGTGAAGTCGTCCGTGTCGGCCCGGGCCGGCAGGGGAGCCCCCACCGTCAGCAACGCGGCCAGCAGGAGCAGCGCCGCCGCCGAGAAGAAGCGGCGGGAGGGGCGCGGTCGGGCGAGGACGTCCATGGGTCGACGCTAGCGACCCGGCCCGCGCGGCGGATCCCCCGCACGGGGGATCAGCGCAGCAGGACCGCGCTCTCCGGGTCGTCGACCTGCAGGTCGCCGCGCACGACGGCGGTGACCTCGACGGAGTCGAGTGCGACGGCGCCGGAGATCGTGGTGAGGAAGGCCGTGTCGGCGGCGTCGCGTCCCGTCGCGATACGCACCAGATGGGCTCGAGGCGCCAGGCGGGTGGCATCCACGACCTCCCACCGACCCTCCACGAACGCCTCGACGACGGCATGGAAATCCATCGGGTCCAGCCCCGGCGCGAAAGCGGAGACGAGCCGGGCCGGTACCCCGCTCGCCCGCAGCAGCGCGATGGTGACGTGCGCGAAGTCGCGGCAGACGCCCGCCCCCGCGCGGAGGGTGTCGAGGGCGGAGTCGGTGGGTCCGCTCGAACCCGGCGCGTACGCGAGGCGCGCGGCGACCTCGCGCGGCACGAGAGCGACGATCTCGCGCGGCGGGAGCCCGACGAACGCCGACGCCTCGTCTCCCAGCAGGTCGGACGGGACGTAGCGGCTCGGCCGGAGGTATCGCACGGGGTCGAGATCGTCCGAGGCGGCGGGTGCGGCGGGCGGGGACACCTCGGCGCGGTAGACGAGGGATGCCGCGCCGGCCGGGAGGACAGCACGATGCAGACGCGTGCCGTGCGCATCGACGCGCTCGACGGGGACGATGTGGTGTCCGTCGACGGCGAGGTCGAGCCTCTCCTCCGTGGCCCACCCGGTCGCCGGGACGACGGAGAGGACCACCTCGGCGTCGACGGAGACCGTCAGCGCGATGTCGACGGTGACGACGGCCCTCACGCGGCGGCCGGGGGGATCTGGTCGGTCGCGCCAGAGGTCGTGGCCGACAGCGCCGCAGCGCGGGGGCAGCAACGCCGTTCCTCGACGTCGCAGATCTCGGCGACGGCGCAGCGCATGCGCTGCAGGAAGGACGTCACCGCGACGGTCTCGCTCTCGCTCATCCCGCGCGTGGCCTGCATCATGCGCGCGTGCATGGCGGCGAGGGTCTCGCGCATCTCGTCGTCGGCGTGGTCGGTGGTGGAGACGACGACCTTGCGTCTGTCGGTGGGGTGAGGGTCTCGGCGCAAGTGCCCCGAGCGCTCGAGGCGGTCGAGGAGGGCCGTCATCGACGCGGTGGAGACGCCGAGGTGGCGGGCGAGATCGATCGGGGTGACCTCACGCCCGGTCCCCGTCGCACGGGTGAGGTACCGCAAGACAAGGAGCTCGTTCTCGCCCATCGCCATCGAGTCCTGGGTGCGCCGGCGCATCGTCATCTCGGCGGCGCGGTACGCGCGCATCGCCTCCATGATGCGTGCCCCGCGTTCGTCCTCGGTGCTCTCGCTGTACCAGTAGGACGGGGGCGAGGTGCTTTCGGCGGTCATCGACGCTCCTAATATCTCGCTTGCCTATTCGCTAGTCTACCTAGTAAGTTAGAAAACAAGCAACGAGCAGAGAGGGACACATCATGGCGAAGCTCTTCTACGGCACCACGCCCGAGCCCATCACGATCGACGACCGCATGCTGGCGCACGTGAAGGTCGTCGTGGCGACCAAGCTCCGTCGCGGCGAAAGCTTCACCCTCTCCTGGGTGCACGGACCCGACGAGCCCGTCGGGCGCTCCACCATCTGGCTTCAGCCCTCGATCCCACTGCGCTTCGTCTTCGACTCCGAGCAGCCCGAGGCTCTCGATCAGAACCTGCTCAAGCGCCTCGCGAACGACGCGAACTCCTCGCGCGGATTGAGCCTCGACGTTCCGGTCGACGAGCCGGTCGCACCCCGGGCTCCCGCCCGAGCCGCTGCGCCGGCCGCGAAGGCCGGTCGCCCCCTCGTCCGCGCCGCGTGACCACCGCGCGGGCCGGACGATCACCGCTCGTCCCCGACATCGTCTGGTCCCGGATCGACGACGACCTCATCGTCGCCACGCGCGCCGGTGCCTTCGCCGGGTACATCGACCGGCGATCCGCCGCGACGTACGTCCTCTTCGACGACCACGCCCGGCAAGTCGGTGTCTTCGACGATCAGGGCGATGCCCGTCGGGCACTCGGCACCCCGAACCTGCGCCCAGGGCGCACCGGACTGAGCGCGTGGATCGCGTGGGCGCGCACTTCGCTTCTTCGTTGAACCGTCCTACAGGAAGACAGACATGGACACCGTCGCATCGTGGGACGTTCCCACCGAGCCGATCTCGATCATCCCCGCCGAGGCTCTGCCCGTTCTCGCCTCTCGCTGAGGCTCCCCGGCGTCAGGGCCCGGGTCACCGCCCGCCGTCGCCGGTCTCGTCGTGATCGCCGGGCGGGGTGCCCTCACTCCGGGTACGCACGACGGCGATGCCGAACAGCACCGCCCCCACGGCCGCGAACGCGAGTTTGGGTGCGATGGGGGAGTCGGCCGGGAGGACGAGGGTCGGGGCCGCGCACGTGAGAGCCGCGACCGCGCTCACGATCGCGCCGTAGGGACGCCTCGTCTCTCGTCTCATGCCGATTCTCCTGCCGCGATCGTTCCAGCCTAGCGACGGTGCAAGCGTCGGCCATATCGCGTCGAGCGCCGGCCGTCTACCGTCGGGCGATCGCCTCCCTGCGTGGTTACCGTGGCCGGACCGACGAAGGGATGCCCGTGCGCACCAGAACTTCTCTGCCGGTCGTGACCGCGCTGACTCTCGCGATCGTTTCCGGCGCGGCACCGGCGTCCGCGACCGCGGCCCCCGAGCTGTCCGCGAGCCCGGCCACGCTGTCCATCGGCCACACCACCACTCTCGCCGCTGACGACGCCGCCGCAGCCTCGACGCCGACGGACGAGGCCACACCGGAAGTGGAGCCCGACCCCGAGGCCGAGGCCGGGCGCTTCGCGTTCGTGCTGATCCCCCTCATCGCCGCCGCGATCGTGGTCGTCGGCGGGATCTTCGTCATCACCCGCGGTCGTCGCCGGCCCCGCGGAGACTGAGGTCAGGGCACGAGGTAGCCGGCCGCGCGCACCAGTGCGTACCACTCCGAACGGGTGAGGCGCAGGTCGGACCCCGCGGCCGCCTCGGTCACCCGCGACGGCGTCGTCGTACCGAGCACCACCTGCATGTCGGCCGGATGCCGCGTGATCCAGGCGACGGCGACCGCCAGCGGCGTCACGGCGTAGGACTCGGCGAGCTCGCGCAGCAGCTCGTTGAGCTCGGGGTAGTCGGGGTGGTCGATGAAGACGCCGCCGTCGCCGCGCGTTCCCTGAAGCGGCGACCAGGCCTGGAGGGTGATGCCCTCGATGCGGCAGTACTCCACGAGGCCGCCGCCGTCACGCACCACCGATTGCGCGGCCGACTCCATGTTGGCGGCCACGCCCTGCATGGCCAGCGGGGCGTGCGCGATCGACAGCTGCACCTGATTCGCGACGATGGGCTGACGCACGCGGGTGCGCAGCAGATCGATCTGCCGTGGCGTGTGATTGGACACCCCGAACGCGCGCACTTTGCCACTGCTCTCGAGATGATCGAACGCCCGGGCGACCTCGTCGGGCTCGACGAGGGCATCGGGGCGGTGCAGCAGCAGGACGTCGACATAGTCGGTCCGCAGGGCCCGCAGCGATGCCTCGACCGATGACACCAGGTGATCGAACGAGAAGTCGAAGAAGGGGCCTTCGCGGACGATGCCCGCCTTCGTCTGCAGGCGGATCTCGGAGCGCTCGGAGGGGGAGAGCCGCAGGGCCTGCGCGAAACGCTCTTCCGCGGAGTGCAGGGAACGTGCGTAGATGTCGGCGTGATCGAAGAAATCGATGCCGGCCCCGCGTGCGGCCTCGTAGAGGTCGCGCACCTCCGCGTCGCTCTTACCATCGATGCGCATCATTCCGGCGATGACATTGGGGACGGACAAGCCAGTGGAACCGAGGGGGACGCTTCTCATCCGTCCACGGTAGCCGCCGGCTCGGGCAGGGGGCCGCTCATTCGCGTTCGTCGACGCCCGAGTGCTCCTCGAAGGCGGCTTCGTCTGCGTCGACCTCGGCGTTGGGAGCGTCCTCGGCGTCGTCTCCGTCCGCGACGTGCTCCGTCCGGGCTCCGCGGGGTGCGGCGCGCAGCAGTTCGTTCATCTCGGACATGAAGCTGCCGAGCTGCTGCTGCTGCCAGCGCAGATCGCGGGTGCGGTCCTCGGCGTCGCGCAGCACGCCCGAGGCGTGCGAGGTGATGGTGTCGGCGATCCGCTGCGCCTTGTCGCGCGAATCGTCGAGGATCTCGCGGGCGCGCACCTGCGCGTCGGCTTCGACCTGCTGAGCCTGCGCCCGCGCGAGGCGTTCGTAGTCGTCGGCGCGGGCGCTGATGCGGCGCGCGTGCGCGAGGGCGGCCTCCACCTGCTCGCTCGCGTCGGAGGTGATGCGCTCGGCGTGAGCGACGGCCTGGTTGTGCAGCACGAGGAACTCCTGCTGCGCTTCGTCCTGGCGTCGGGTGAGCGACTCCTCGAACTCCAGAACGCGCGCGGTCATCTCGCGTACGTCGCGCTCCGCCTTCGCCCGCAGCTCGCCGGTCTCGCGCGACACCATCGAGCGCAGCGCCGCTGCGCCCTTCTCGGCCTCCGTGCGGATCGCGTCGGCTTCGCGTGACGCCTGCGCGACCCGTTCGGCCGCGTGGGCGGCCTCGCGCTCGAGGCGGCGGCGTGCGCCGTGGACTCGGTCTCGATGCGCAGTCGCACCTGATCGGCGTCGTGCTGCGCCTCGGACCGCAGCCGCGCCTGCTCCGCGACGGCTTCTTCGCGCACCGCTGCCGCCTCGTCCTGCGCCGCGGCCAGGAGCCGATCGGCCTGCGCCACGGCGTTCTGCACGAGCACCGAGGCCTGCTCCTCGGCGACGCGGAGGATGGCATCGAACTGCTGGCGATCCTGCTGCGGATCGGCGTCGTCACCGCGACGGGCGGCGAAATCGTTCGACAACGCCGACACCTGGGTCTCCGCCTCGGCGGCGCGTGCGGACGCCTCCCGCAGCTGCTCCTGCAGGGAGCCGTTCTCCTCGGCGTGCCGGCGTGCGGCCTCTTCGAGTTCTTCGTCGTGCTCCGCGCGCTGCTGGGCGAACATCGCCTCGGCGCGGCGCTTCGCCTCTTCGACGTCGGCCGTGGCGCGGCGCACGCGCTCACCGAGTTCTCGGACGGCGGCGTCGACCGCATCGCGGTCGTAACCGCGGAAGCCGATGGGGAAGACAGCGTGGAGATCGTCCCCGGCCTCCGCCGAACGCAGCAGATCGTCGAGCGGCGAGTCGGAACCGGAGCGGGACGCTCCGGGATCGAGGGAGTCGTCGCGGGTGACGTCGTCGTCGTCGTGGGGCTCGGTCACGATGGTCCTCCTCGGGTGGGCGCCTCTCGATTCAACCTCACGCCACATCCCGGGACCGCGGGTTCGCGGGAGGTTCACAACCGGCCGCCTCGAGAGACACGGGTGGAGCCGGGCGTCGATCGGTACGGCCCCCCGGCTCGCAGGCGACGCCGGCTCCACCCGCGGACCCAGCATCGGGGCACACCGGTGACGGAGAGGCCAGAACCCGGGAGAATTCACCCACGTCACGTGAGTGCATCACCCGCGGGTGAAGCCCGCGGGGGTCGAGGCGGTAGGGTGGCCGAGCCCGATCCAGGAGACCGCGATGACAGACGACGACGAGGTGCGCGCCCTCCCGCGCGCGACGCCCGCGGCATCCCGGGCATCGCGGTGGGCTGTCGTCGGCGGGCTCGCGGCGCTCACCAGCGCCGGCCTCATCTGGATCTGCCGCTTGTGGGATCCGAGCGTCCACTACGTCAGTCAGCTGGGATCGACCGGCGCACCGACGGCCCCGGTCTTCAACCTCGCCCTGTTCCTGCTCGCCTTCGCGGCCGTCGTCGTGGACCGCGCGATGGTCGCGGGACGCTCCCGCTACGTCGTCGGCTGGCCGGTGGCCACGACGCTGCTGCTGTGCGGGCTCTGCTTCGGCGTGGCGTCGGCTGTCACCTGCTCGCCCGGCTGCCCCGTCCCCTTCACACCCGGGGCGCTCCCCCAGGACCTCGTCCACATCTGCTTCGCCGTCCTGGGCTTCGTGCTCGCCCTCGTCGCGATGGGGCAGGTCGCCGCCATCCGTGCGCGTCCCTGGATGCGCGCGACCAGCGCGGCGACGCTGATCGCCGTCGCGGTGACGTCGTTCACCGGCGCGATGATCGCGCTGGGGCGCGCGGACACGGTGCTCGGCGGCAACCTCGAGTTCACCGCGGCCACTCTTGCAATCGTGTGGTTCGGCGTCCTGGGGTTCCAGGTCGCCATCGACGAACGCGTCATCCGGTCCGAGCAGCTCGACACCGCCCCGGGGGCACCCGTGCACGCGTCCTCCGCTCGGACGACATGACGCGTGCGCGCAGGATCATCAGCGGACTCCTGCCCGTGGTCGCCGTGGCGGTGATCCTCGCGGTGCTGCGTGGAGCGGGAGTCCCGCTCACAGTTCCGGGCGTCATCACGATCGTCGTGGTGATCGCGATCGCGCGCGTGGCCGGGTCGGTGTTCGCCCGGCGACGGCGTGCCCGCGTCCTCACATCTCCGCGTCCTCCTCGACGAGTCCCCACGCGTGCGCCGCACGGATCGCGCTCACGCGATCGGTGACCCGCAATTTGCGATAGAGGCTGCGCAGCTGCGTTTTGACGGTGTTGGGCGAGACCACCAGCGCCGTGGCGATTTCGGAGACGGTGGAGCTCGGTGTCAGCCGGGCGAGCACGATCTGCTCCCGCCGGGTGAGCTGGGGAACGCTCACGGACGTGTCGAAGAGGGACGGCCGTGCCGCGATGAGCTCCCGCGATCGCGGGGAGAGGGCCTCGAAGACGAGCGGCCGGTCCTCGGGGGAGACCATGCCCCAGGGTGTCCACAGGTCGTGCCGCTGACTCATCGCCTCGGCCCTCTGAGCGGTGGTGATCTGCGTGACGTACCCGTGCAGACGGGCATCGGCGACGAGGCTCACGACGAGGTTGTCGAGGGCGGTGCGGGGCGACGGCTCGTTGTGCAGGCCCCACTTCATGCTCACGACGAAGGCCTCATGGGGGTGGCCGGCGTACAGCTGCGACAACGCGATGGCGGGCGCCGTGGCGGGAGCGAGCGCGAAGGCCCCCTCGAACAGAGCGGCCGCCTTGCGGGCCTGGCGGAGCGCGATGAGGACCTTGGCGCGCGCGAACAGCAGCTGGGTCGACAGGAAATGCGGCGCGGGGGTGCTGCGTCCGCGGGTGCTCCAGCAGCGGAGCAGACCCGCGGCGTCGGGCGCGTCGCCGCAGAGCAGGGCTGAGAGGGCGTGCGCGGCGGCCGCGAGAGGCCAGAGCTCGCGGGCGCCCTCCGTGGCGGTGAGGTCGTCGAGGAGCGCACGTGCGGCCCTCGCGTCGCCGGTTTCGAGGAGCAGCCAGGCATCGGCCAGGCGCATCGGCTCTCCCCAGGGGGAGCGGAACCATTCGTCGGCGCGACCCGCTTGTACAGCGACGCGCGCGGCGGCGACGTCGCCCTCGATGAGATCCAGGAGCGCGAGGACGCCGTGGGCGCGTAGACGCCGTGCGGGCGGGGCGGTCTGCGCCGAGTGCTCCAGCTCCGATCGCGCGTCGCGCAGGGCGCCCATCGCCAGGGACGTCATCCCGGCCTGGTACCACCCCTCGCCCGCGCTCTCCGGGGAGGGGGAGCGGGAGTGGCGGAGGGCTTCCACCAGGTGGCCCGAGGTCTCCGAAGCCAGGGCGAACCGGCCCGCCGCCCTCTGCAGGCTCGCGCGGAGAGCGAGGGCATCGACTCCGCCGCGGGACCCCGACATCTTCTCCAGCAGAGTCGCGGCCAGGGTGGGAGTGTCGGACGAGGTCGCCGCGCTCGGATCGAGGGCGAGGAGCACCTCGAGCATCGGAGGTGACGGCGGCAGCGCCCGCAGGACCTGCACGAAGCGTCGGAAGGCGTTCGCATCCCGTGCCCAGATCTCCGGACTCGCGGATCGCAGGATCCGGGTGAGCGCCGTGTGCTGTCGTAGATCGGCAGCGAGGCGCGCGGCGAGGAGCGGGTCGTGTCCCGCGGCCAGGTGATCCAGCAGGTGATGACGCGCCCGCAGCACGCGGCGGGGGTCACCCTGTTCGATCGCGCGCAACCAGCGTTCGCGGATCGGTTCCGCCAGCGTCGACCGGGTGGAGTTCGGCCACACGAGCCCCGCCTCCTGCAGCAGCAGCAGGAGGTCTTCCGTGTTCGTCGGTGCGGGGACCCCGAGCGCGTCGATGATCCCCGGGTTCAGGTGCGGCGCGACGGCGAGGATCCGCAGCGTGTCGGTCACCTCGATCGGCAACCGGCTCTCCATCGTGGCGGTCAGGGCCGTGATCGCGTCGTCTGCCACCGTCTCCGCCTCCTCCCGGGTGCGCAGCGGCATCTGCTCGAGGCGCAATCGAACGCTCGCGAGGTGGATCAGGGCCGGCCACCCGTAGGTGCGCTGGGCCAGGGACTCGATCCCGACGCCCGTGGCATCCACGCCGTTGAGGGCCAGCACGCGGGCGACATCGTCGCGCGTCATCAGCAGGTGCGAGGGTGGGACGACGTGCACGTCGAAGTCGAGTGCGGCTCGCGGGCTCTCCAGCGTCGTCGCGCACCGGGTGGCGACCACGAGACGCAGCGCCGCGTCCTCGTGCAGCAGGGCGAGGAGATCGTCGCCGGTCAACCCCGGACGCTCGACGAAGTCGTCGACGAGCAGGACGTGCGAGCTCGGCCCGTCCGAGAACTCGGCGCGGACGCGCTCCAGCTCGTCGGCGTCGACCCGCCCGCCGTCGACGAGACGGACGCCGTGGCCGGGGTCGAGGTCGAGCTCGGACGCCCACTGACGAAGCAGTGCCGTCTTGCCGACGCCGGAAGGTCCTCGCACGAGGACCACGTCACTCGTCAGCGACTCGTCCAGCGCGGTGAGGGAACCGGTGCGAGGGGCCCAGTAGCGACTGGATCGGCGCTGGGGACGGGGGCCGCGTCGAGGGGGATCCGCGTCGATGAGCATGGTGCCTCCGGAGGGGAAGGGTGGTCTCGTCACTCGTCTGTCGTCGCGAGGTCGGACACGGCCCGGCGCAAGACCGGTCGCCTATCCACGATCCTGACCGGTATCGCGGAGCGACCCCCGGCCGGCGGCAATCTTTCATCCCCTTCTTCACCGACATCTCACCCGTTCTGTCACCCGTCGCACGCATCCTCGCGCGCGAGGAGCCGGCATCCGCTGCGTGGGAGTCCCGGTCCCGAAGCGTCGCGCCCACGACGATCGGGTGGCAGAATTCACCCTCGATGAGGTGACGGTCACCAAGTACGGAATGTTTACATGTTCATGTGAGATTGACCCGCCGACCAAGCTGGACGGATGAGCGATGCTCCCGATCCCTGGACCGAATTCGCCCGAGAGCTCGGTGTGCGGATGCTGCGCGCCCGCGCGGAGAAGAAGATGTCCCAGGAGCAGGTCGCTCATGCGGCCGGCCTCGCCACCTTCACCTACCGGAAGCTGGAGAAGGGCGAGTCGAACCCCGGCACGGCGGCCAATCCGCGCCTGCGCACCCTCGTCGCGCTCTCGGAGGTGCTCGACGTCCCCCTCGACCGTCTCATCCCCACGCCGCCGAAAGGGCTGCCACCCAGTCGCTGACAGTGATGTCGGAGGTTGGTGATCAACTGATCGTGTGCCCACCGTTTTACGAGTCGTCGGCGATGCCCGCGACTCCGCGAGGAAGGTGTCTGGCATGAAATCGGCGAACTCCCCCGACGAGCGCGAGCGGGTGCGGTGCGCGTACGCGTGGTGCGTCACGGACCACGGCCGAACGGTCCACCCCGACGACGAGGACCACCGCAGTGCGGGCTCGGGCTTCGCCGCGCGCGTGCGAGACGGCGCCTCTCGCGGCGGCGGCGAGATCACCGACCTCGAGATTGGTGTGCTGCGCCGCCGAGGCGACACCGAGACGTGGATCTCGATCGAGTCGGGCGCGGGGGTGTCGCTCGCACTCCCCCTCGTCGATGCGCGCGCGCTCGCATGCCGCCTCGGTCGAGAACTCGCCGACGCCGGTGCCCCGCTCGAGCCCGGGTTCACGGGCGCGTCCACTGCCGCGGCACGCGCCAGCGCGCACCGGGGTGGGGCGGGCGAGCTCAGCCCCCGCTGACCCTCTGACGCGCGCTCGAGCGGCGGCGCCAGAGCGCGACCGCCACGGCTCCGGCGATCGCGCCCGTGCCGTTGGCGATCACATCGAGCACGCTGGCGGTGCGACCGGGGAGGAAGACCGCCTGGGTCAGTTCGACCAGCGTGGGCACGCCCATCGCGACGGCGAGGGCCGCCCATGGTCGGCGCGTCGACAGCGGGGCGAGGAGGGCTCCGAAGGGGAGGAACAGCAGCACATTGATCACGACGTCGGCGGAGTCGGCGCCAGCCCCGGGGAAAAGGCGGAAGAAGAAGCGGTACACGGCGCCCGCGTGCCGGTCGAGGTGCTCGGGCCAGAGCAGGATCACCGCGAGGGCGAGCAGGTACACCGCCGCGACGACGGCGCCGACCGACGGTCGGCGTCGGGAGGAGCGCCCGGGGGCGGAGCGGCCGGGGCGACCCGGAACGGCGGCGGTGGGACGGCGTCGGCCCTTCATCTACGGCGGCCGAAGGTCTTGCGGATGATGCGCAGCAGTCCGAGGAATCCGAAGAGGCCGATCACCGCCCCCAGCACGCCGAACAGCGTGATCGAGCCGCCGAGCACCGGCCCACCACCGGCGATCACCAGCACGACCGCGAGGACGACGGCGGCGATGGCGACGAGGGTCGAGGCGACGTCGTTGGTGGTCCGACCGAGGAGCTCGCCGAGGTCGTCACCGTTCGCGCCGCGCAGCGTGATGCCGATCGAACCCTTCTCCGCCCCCGTCAGCAGGGCGTCGATCCGGCGCGGGATCTGTTCCAGGCGCGCGAGGTTGATCACCGACTGCGCCTGGAGGTCGGTGGCCACGCGTTTCATCGAGACGGTCCGACGCAGGAGGGTCGGCATGAGAGGGAGGGCCCGACCGACCATGTCGAAGTCGTCGACGAGGACGCGCAGACACCCTTCGAGCGTCGCGAAACTGCGGAAGGCGGAGGCCAGTTCGCCGGGCAGGGCGATGCGGTGCTGCCGGATGACGTCGAGCATCCGCGTGAAGATCGAGCCCTGGCCGCCCGTGCGCAGGTGCTCGGTGGTGAGGACCACCCCGACGTCGTGTCGGAACGCGTCGACGTCGAGGTCGGCAGGGGCGTCGACGATGAGCAGCAGCGCGTCGGCGGCGGCGACGTCGTTCTCGCTGAGCGCCGCGAGCAGGAGCGCCGTCATGTGCTGGCGGCGACTGCGCTCGATGATCCCGACCGCACCGAAGTCGATCATGCCGAGCGTGCCGTCGTCGGTGAGCAGGACATTGCCGGGGTGCAGGTCGGCGTGGAATACACCATAGACGAGGATCTGCTCGATCACCGTCGACATCAGCACCTGGGCGAGGCGGTCGCGCTGCTCGGCATCCATCGCCGCGAGGCGCTCGGCCGAGTCGCCGAGGGCGTCGCCGTCGACGAGGCCCATCGTCAGCACACGCTGGTGGGAGGCCGCGTCGACGATCGCGGGCACCGCGATCATCCCGCGCCGATCGGGCTCGGCGCGGTCGATGAGCTCGAGCGTGGCACCGATCATCCGGGTGTTGCGCGCCTCGATGCGGTAGTCGAGCTCCTCCAGGAGGGTGGCCGTGAAGCCGCGGGCCACCGACTCGATGCGGAGGTCGCGACCGACGCGGGTGTGCGTCTCGGCGCGGTGCGCCAAGCGGCCGATGATGTCGGCATCCGCCTCGACCTGCGCGCGGGCGGCCGGACGCTGCACCTTGACCACGACGGTCGTGCCGTCGAGCAGGCGCGCTCGGTGCACCTGCGCGACCGAGGCGGCGGCGAGGGGCACGGGATCGACCTCTGCGAACACCTCCGAGAGGGTGATGCCGAGGTCGGCTTCGATGACCGCGCGCACGGTCTCCCAGGGCAGGGTGGCGGCGCTGGTCTGCAGGGAGGCCAGGGCGCTGAGGTACGGCTCGGGGACGAGATCCCGTCGGCTGGACAGCACCTGCCCCAGCTTGACGAAGCTGACGCCGGCATCGTTGATGGTCGCCACGATCGCGCGCGCCCGTTCCTCCGACGTGCTCAGCTCGGCCTCGACGCGAGCCCGTCCGCCGTGGAACAGCCAGCCCACGCCGTGCCGCGACGCGATCGTCAGGATCTCGAGATAGCGGCGCGTGCGCTTGCGTTGACGCAGGGCAGCGCGGACGACGTCGATCGGGTTCGGCAGGGGGCGGGTGGGAAAGACGGCCTCGCTGGCGACGAGGGCTGCCACCCCGAGGGCGAAGACCCATGCCAACGACAGCACGATCAAGCCCAGCCAGAGCCAGACGTCCTCGGCCGGCACGTCGCGGGAGCCGTCGAAACCCGTCTGCCGGAGCGTCCACGCGACCGACGGCACGCCGAGGAAGAACACGAGGAGGCCGACGGCGATGCTGCGGGGCCAGCCTACGGGGGTGCCGAGAACGCGCCGCGCGACGAACCCCACCAGCACCGCCGAGACGACGGCGGCGATCGAGATGAGGATGGTGGCGACCACGGGGTCAGCGTAGCCGTCGGGGGCTCTCAGAGAAGAGCCAGGGCGCACCCCGGGCACTGCCAGAACGCCACGCGCGCGGACCCGGCCGGCTCGGCGGTGAGCAAGCAGGCGTCACAGCGCGGCGCGAATCCGCTCAGGGTGTCGTCTTGGTCGGATCCGTCGGTGTCGGCCGGTTCGATCACGCGCGTCGTCCGCTGCATCGGTCCTCCTCTGGTGACATGTGCATTCTGACATGCGCACGTCATGGGAGGGACGTTGTCCACAGCCGATCGGACGGAGCGCGCGGCGGCCCGCCGCACACGGCTCACCCGCGGAGGTCGCGGAACGTCTTCTTGGCGCGCTTCTCGGCGGCGGCTGCGGCCTTCTTGGCGGTCTTGCGGCGGCGCTTGCGGGCGCCGGGGTTGTTCCACAGGCGGACGATCTGGTGGCCGACCGACTCCCGGTTCTTCACCTGCACGCGGGGCGTGCGGGTGCCGACGACGTAGGCGAGCAGCGCGACGGCGCCGAGCAGGACGAGCTTGGTGCGCATGGCATCCTCCAGTCCGACGAGCGTCCGGTCGGTGCGCGCCCCGGTGGGCGACAACGGCTCGTCACTGGTCAGACGTGTTCCGCGCGCGATTCGTCACGTCTCATCGCGAAACACGCGGACGCCCCGACCCTGCGGCCGGGGCGTCCGCGGGGACGATCAGGGGCGACCCATGCCGTGGTAGGTCCAGCCGGCGGCGCGCCAGGAGGCGGCGTCGAGGCAGTTGCGGCCGTCGATCACGGTGCGGCCGCGAGCGAGGGTCGCGGCGTGCTCGGGGGAGAGCTCGCGGCGATACTCGTCCCACTCCGTGACGACGATCACCGCGTCCGCTTCGCGCAGGGCCTCGTCGCGGTCCTCGACGTAGTTCAGCTGGGGGTGGACACGGCGGGCGTTCTCGATCGCGGCGGGATCGGTGATCGTGACCCAGGCGCCGAGGCCGTGCAGGCGGACGGCGACGTCGAGGGCGGGGGAGTCGCGGATGTCGTCGCTCTGGGGCTTGAACGCGGCCCCCAGGACGGTGATGTTCTTCTTGAACACCGTTCCGCCGAGCGCGTCGACGGCAAGGTCGACGGCGCGGTCGCGCCGGCGGAGGTTGATCGCGTCGATCTCGCGCAGGAAGGCGACGGACTCACCGCGGCCGAGCTCTTCGGCACGGGCGGAGAACGCGCGGATGTCCTTGGGCAGGCAGCCGCCGCCGAAGCCGATGCCGGCGCCGAGGAAACGGCGGCCGATGCGGGCGTCGTGTCCGATCGCGTCGGCGAGGGTCGTGACGTCGGCCCCGGTGACCTCGGCGATCTCGGCCATGGCGTTGATGAAGGAGATCTTGGTCGCCAGGAAGGCGTTGGCTGAGACCTTGACCAGCTCGGCGGTGGCGTAGTCGGTGACGATGAAGGGCGTGCCCTTCTCGACCGAGGGGTGGTAGACCTCGCGCAGGATGTCGGCGGCCCGCTCGCCCTCGGCGGTGGGATACCCGTCGTCGCTGGGGACGCCGGCGACGAGGCGGTCGGGGTCCACGGTGTCCTGCACGGCCCAGCCCTCGCGGAGGAACTCGGGGTTCCACACCAGCGTCGCCCCGGTCGCGCTGACGCGCGGAGCCAGTCGGACGGCGGTGCCGACGGGGACCGTGGACTTGCCCGCGACGATGTCGCCTTCGGTCAGGAACGGCAGGAGGCCGTCGATGGCGGCGTCGACGTAGGTGAGGTCGGCGGCGTACCCCCCGGCCTGCTGCGGCGTGCCGACGCCGACGAAGTGCACCTTCGCGCCCTGGGCGGCCGACATGTCGGTGGTGAACGACAGGCGCCCCGACGCGATGCCCTCGGTGAGGATCTCCTGCAGGCCGGGTTCGAAGAAGGGGGCCTCGCCCTTCGACAGAGCGGCGACCTTGCGCTCGTCGATGTCGATGCCGACGACGTCGTGACCGATGGATGCCATGGCGGCGGCGTGCACGGCACCCAGGTAGCCGCACCCCACTACAGATAGACGCACGGGAAGAGCCTTTCAGGTCGGTCGCGCCGCGCACCGGAGGTACACGAGCGCGACGGCGAGTCGAGAGCGAGTGATGTCACGCAGCGGTCTCGCCCGGCGCCAGGGCGGCGCGGGCTGTCCTTCCGAGGATGACGAAGTCTCCCAGCAAGGTCCAATTCTCCACGTAGGACAGGTCGAGCCGCACCGACTCCTCCCACGACAGGGAGGAGCGCCCGCTCACCTGCCAGAGGCCGGTGATCCCGGGTTTGGCGAGGAAGCGCCGATGCACGTGGTCGGCGTAGACGGCCACCTCGGAGGGGAGCGGCGGCCGCGGACCCACCAGCGACATCGATCCGCCGAGGACGTTGAACAACTGCGGCAGCTCGTCGAGGCTGTACTTGCGCATGATGCGCCCGATGGGCGTCACGCGCGGGTCGTTCTTCATCTTGAACAGCACTTCGTTGCCCGCGTCGCGCCGCTGGGCGGCCAGCTGGGCGAGCAGGTCCTCGGCGTTGACGACCATCGACCGGAACTTGATCATGGTGAACTCGCGTCCGCGGAAGCCGACGCGCGTCTGGCGGAAGAACACCGGCCCCTCGCTCGAGAGACGCACGGCGATCATCAGGAACACCAGTAGCGGGCTGAGTAGCAGGACGCCGACGGAGGCGGCGAGGAGGTCGACGCTGCGCTTGAGGAAGCTTTGACCGCGCGAGAACTTGGGCGTCTCGACGTGGATGAGGGGCAGCCCCGCGACGGGGCGGGTATGCAGGCGGGGGCCGGCGATGTCGACGATGCTGGGCGCGAGCACGAGGTGCTGCCTGCCCGCCTCGAGGCTCCAGGAGATCTGCTTGACCTTGTCGGCGGGCAGCTCGTCGGCGCTGGTGACGGCGACGGTGTCGGCGCCCGTGGCCTGTAGGGCGCGGGTGACGTCGCCCACGTGCCCCATGATCGGGATGGCGGTCCCGGGGATGGTGTCGGCGATCCGCCCGTTGGGCACGCAGGCGCCCACGACGCGGTACCCGGCACTCGGGGTGCGCGCGAACTCGCGGGCGAGCTGTGTGACGGAGTGCAGGGACCCCACCAGGAGCACGTTCGCCGAGTAGCGGCCCCGCGAGCGCTGCACGACGAGCCACTGGCGCCACATCCAGCGCGTGAAGAAGAGCACGATGATGCCGAGCGGCAGACTGACGAGCAGGTACCCGCGGGCGACGTCGATCTGCGTCAGGAACGCGATGATCGCCACGGCGCCGAACAGGCGGAAGCTCGCGTCGGCGATGCGCACGTACTCGGCGGAGCCGGTGCCGATCACGCGGTCGCTGCGCGACTCGACGAAAGCCAGCGCCCACATCCACGTCACGATGAGGATGGCCGAGAACGCCCAGTACGACAGATCGCTGATCCGGCTGTCGCGGCCGGCCGCGAGCTGCGCGTTGCCGAGTCCGAACCACAACAATTGCGTCCCGTACACCACCCAGATCAGGGAGGCGAGGTCGGTCAGGACGAGATTGCGCCGGTATCTGCGGCGCCAGGGGTCGCGGGGCGGTGCCGCGGGAAGCGGCTCGTCGTCGGCTGCGGAGGGGGCCCCGGCTGTCGCAGAAGCGTCGTCGGCGTGTGGGGTGGGCGCGTCCGGGTCTCCCGCCGATGCGTCCGCGCGGAGCTCGAACGTCACGATCGTCTGCCTTCCCCGATCGACGAACGCCGATCCCACTCGGCGAACGATAACAGGCGAATGTCACCCGCTATGTCACCCATTTGGAAATGTCACTTACCCGAAACGTCGGAAGGGAAGGGGGTTGATTTGCCGGACCGGGTGCCGTAGTGGACTGTGCCCACCACCGTCGCCTACACTCGGGCGCGGATCAGCCGTTCCCGGTTATCGCGAGATCGTCCCGCCCGCGGGAGTGGATGCCATCGACCGACGCCGTGGGGGAGAGCCGGATGTCACGCGAGACGACGCCGTCCCGGCCGCCACGGAGACGGCGCGGATCCGCCGGACTCATCGCCGCGATCGCGGTCGCCGCGATCGTCGTGGCCGCCGTGGCCGGCGTCTTCGCGTTCGCGCTGCTGCGGCCCGAGCCGACGCCGGTCGCCGCATCGCCCACCGCCACGGTCTCTGCGCCCACGCCGACGCCGGCGCCGACCGCCTCTCCTACGCCGACAGCCATTCCGGAGGCCCCCGCGACGCCCGCGCCGACCGTCCCGGCCCCACCCGTGTCGCCGGCGACCCAGATCTGCGAGGGGGCGCCCACGACCCTGAGCATCTGGGCGCACCCCGACGACGACATCATCTTCGCCAACCCGACGATCTCCAGTGCCATCGCCGCGGGCGAGTGCGTGCGCACGGTCTTCGTGACGGCGGGAGACGCCGGCAAGGGCGGGCGCTACGTGAGCGGGCGCGAGCTCGGCATCCTGCGCGCCTACAACGCGATGCGCGGGGCCGACGGCCTGTGGGACGCCACCGACCTGACGTTGGACTCGGGCCTGCACGTCCGGCGGCTGACGCCCCAGGGTGACCCTCGGGTCTCGGTGCTGTTCCTCCGCCTTCCCGACGGCAACATCACCGGTGCCGGGTTCGACGCCACCGGCCATGCGACCCTCTCGAAGCTCTACGACGGAGTCATCCCGGCGATCTCGCCCTTCGACGGAGGTGCGGGCGTCTCCCGCGATCAGCTGGTCGCATCCCTCCGCGAGCTCGCGGGGGCCTTCGCGCCGACCCACCTGCTGACCCACATCCCCCGGGGCAGCGCCTTCGCCCCGGGCGACCACCCCGACCACTCCCTGGTCGGCACGCTCGTGCGCGACACGTTGAGCTCCGACCCGGCGGTGGGCCCCGGCATCCGGTACTTCGTCGGCTATCCTTCCGCCGATCTCCCGCGCAACGTCGACGGCGCGACGCTCGACACCAAGGTCGACACGTACCGCATCTACACGCAGCAGGACGAGGTCATCCGCTGCGCCGACCGCAACGCCTGCCTCGGCACGCGCAAGTTCGGCGAGTGGCTGCGGCGCTCGTACCCGAAGGCCGAGGCCGAACTGCAGATGGGCTGAGCCCTCGGCGCTCAGTCGGCCTGAAGCGTCTCCTGGACCGCGGCGCGCGCCTCGCGCTCGGCGATGATGTCGACGAAGTCCTTCACGGGCGCGTCGGCGTACTTCTCGACGGCCACGACCGCCTCCTCATGGACGATCTCGGCGGGCGCCTCGGGAAGGCGCGACGAGATGCGATCCTCGACATCGGCGATGGTCTCGTCCTTGTCGAAGGCGTCGTTACGGTGCGTCATCGCTCGTCCTCAGTGCGCGTAAGTGCCGTGCAGGATGGCCCGGCCGAGGGTCTTGAAGGCCAGGTTGAACGACACGACGGCGGGGGTGGCATCCGGATCGACTCCGAGGGTCTCCTCGCCGACGGCATGCACGACGAAGAAGTAGCGGTGGGGCTGGTCGCCCTGCGGCGGCGCGGCCCCCATGAAGCCGGGCTCTCCGCCGTCGTTGCGCACGTGGAAGGCGCTTCCGGGCAGCTCGCCGGCGGAGGCGCCGGTCGCGAGCTCGTGGACGTCGGCGGGAACGTCGACCAGCACCCAGTGCCAGAACCCGCTCGGGGTGGGGGCGTCGGGGTCGAAGCACGTCACGACGAACGACTTCGTGCCCTCGGGCGCACCTGTCCACCGCAGGTGCGGAGAGGTGTTGCCCTTGTCGGCGACCTGGTCGTCCTTCAGCGGGGCCCCGTCGACGACGTCGTCGCTGGCCACGTCGAAGGACGCGGCGGCGGGGAGGAGCGGGTAGGGATCGGGAGTCTGCGCGCGGGAGAGATCGACCATGACGAGCACGATAGGGGCCGCGTCCGAGGGGCTCGGAGGGCTTGCACCCGAGCCTGCGGCTCGGTAGAGCTCAGCGCGCGAGCGCCAGGAGCGAGCGCGCCGCCTCGTGGCATCCATCCGGCGCCGGCAGACCGTAGTCGACCTCGACGACCGAGCGGAGCTCGCCGGCCAGTTCGTCCACGGTGGGTTCGACGTCGAGCGCCTCGAGGATCGGCACGATCAGATCGTCGTACTCGTCATCGGGCCACCCGTGCCCGATGTGGTGCACGCCGATGGGGTCCCATTCGTTCAGGACCGCTCGGACGCGGAGGGCTACGGGCGACAGTGACCGCGGCGGTGAGGACGTCTGCATGAGGCGAGTGTCGCGACCCAGGTTAGGTGCGCGCTGAGGATCGTCGATGTGTTCCGTGCGGGAGAGACCGGCCTCCCGCGTCGTGACGCGGTCTTCGTCCCGCGGCCCGGGGTTTCGCGTCGGGGATGACGCCCGCGTCGCGGTAGCGTCGAGGGGCGTCCTCGGGCGCGAGCAGTGTGATCCGTCGCCGGGGGGCGAGCAACACAGGACGGAGTCGAGTGTGAGCGACATCGACGAGCCTTCGGGCGGCGAGGACGCGCGTTCGCCGCGGCGCCCGGCGATCAGCCGCCGCGCACTCGTCTTCGGGGGACTCGCCGTGGGGGGCCTCGCCGCTCTCGGCGGAGGCGCTCTGATCTACCGGGACCTCCGGCGCTCCGCCGGTCCCGAGGGAACGTGGGTCGAGCTCAGCCCCATCGTCCCCGTCCCCGAGGAGTCGCCTCGGGGGGATTCGCCGGCGTTCGAGGAGCCGGGCGAAGACACGACCGTCGCGGTCTGGGCGCACGCCGACGACGACATCATCTTCGCCAACCCCCACCTGGCGGGCGTGATCGCCTCGGGGGCGACCCTGCGCACCGTCTTCGTCACGGCGGGCGATGCGGGACGCGGCCTCGCCTACGCGCAACAGCGGGAGGCCGGCATCCGGGCCGCATACGACGAGATGCGGGGCAGTGACCGGCCGTGGGAGAGCCGCGAGATCACCTTGCTCAGCGGAGCGCGAGTGACCCGCTTCGTCCCGACCGACGATCCGCGGCTGTCGATCTCGGTGCTGCGCCTGCCGGACGGCAACCTCAGCGCGAAGGGCTTCCCCACCACCGGGGACGCCGGCCTCACCCAGCTCATCAACGGGCTCGTCCCGGTTCTCGAACCGATCGACGGGGGGCCGACCCTGGATGCCACCCGCCTGGCCGACACGATCGCCGAGCTCATCTACGCGGGACGGCCCGACCACGTCACCACGAACATCCCGCACGAGAGCGCGTTCGCCCGCGGGGATCACCCCGACCACTCCTGCGTCGGATCCCTCGTGCGCGCCGTCGCCCCGGCGGCCGGGGTCTCCTCGGCCGCCGTGACCTATTACATCGGCTATCCGTCGCAGCATGAGCCGCCCAACGTCTCGGGTGACGAGCTCGCCGCCAAGGTCGACGTGTACCGCTCGTACTCCGCCGAGGACCCGGTGGTGACGTGCGGGAGCGCGGCGGCCTGCTTGGCGCAGCCCGGCTTCGGGCAGTGGCTCCGCCGGTCGTACGGCAAGAGCGAGGACCAGCTGCGCCTGGCGTGATGCGGCCTCGACAGCACGACGCCGCCCGCGGAGGCGGACGGCGTCGTGCGGGGTAGAGCCCGCGACGGGGCGCGATACGTGGGGCTCAGCGCCCCGCCACGGGGGTCGGGAGAGGTCAGTCCTCGGAGACGGTGACGGTGACCTCGATGTTGCCGCGCGTGGCGTTGGAGTAGGGGCACACCTGGTGCGCCTCGTCGGCGAGCTGCTGCGCGAGCTCGCCCTCGACACCGGGCAGGACGACCTTGAGGAGCACGGCGAGCTGGTAGCCGCCCTGGCCGTTCGGGCCGATCTGCACGCGGCCGCCGACCGAGGAGTCCTCGAGCTTGACCTTGTGGCCGCGCGCCACCGCGTGCAGGGCGCTGTGGAAGCAGGCGGCGTATCCGGCGGCGAAGAGCTGCTCGGGGTTCGTGCCGTTGCCCGAGCCGCCCATCTCCTTCGGCACGGCGACGTCGAGGTCGATACGGTCGCCGGCGACGACGTGGCCGTTGCGACCTTCGCCGGTGGAGAGGGCTTCAGCGGTGTAGAGGACGTCCATGGGGTGTTCCTTTCTGAGGACGGTTCGTGGATGCCGGGTCTCCGGCGTCACGCGGAGCGACGACGCGAGGCCGCCTTGGCGCGGCGGGGGGCGCCCAGCGCCGCGAGGACGGTGTCGGGCTGGTCGCGCAGGCCCTTCATCGCCTCGGTGAGCTGGTGGAGGGCGTCGATGAGCTCGCGGGCGCTGTCGGCATCGGTGAGGCCGGCGCCGTAGGCGATGCACTGCGGCACGTGGGCGAGCTCTTCCCGCATCTCGACGCCGCGCGCGGTCAGCGAGACGATGACGACGCGCTCGTCGTCGTCGTCGCGACGGCGGACGACGTATCCGGAGGCCTCCATGCGCGCGAGCATGGGCGACAGGGTGCCGGAGTCGAGCTGCAGCGCCTCGCCGAGGCTGCCCACCGTCTGCTCGCCGTCGTTCCACAGCGTCACCAGTGCGATGTACTGCGGATACGTCAGGTTCCACGGTTCGAGCAGCACGCGATAGGCCTGGGTGGTCGTGCGGTTCGCGGCGTAGAGGGCGAAACAGACGAGGGCGTCGACGGCGGGCATACAAGAACTATTGCACACAACTGAATTGTGCACAACTGAATGATTCGCCTCGCCACCCGCGACCCCGACGGCGCCTGTCAACCCCTGCCGCGACGCTCCCCGTCGGGTGAGCATGGGTCGCATGATCAGCCGCAGCGACGCGAGCGCCACGGCGCCCTCGGGGTTCCTCCCCGACGGCGACCGTGACCTGCTCGCCATCAACGGGCATCACTTCGAGCTGGGCGACCCGGTCGCCGGGCTCGGAGGAGACCCCGCCTGAGTCTCCCGCTCGTGCCGTCCACGGGCGGCGCCGACCGCCCCCGCCACGATCGCGGCCGTACCGCCGGACTCAGTCCAGCGCTGCCGCCGTGTCGTCGACAGGATGCCGGGTGACCAGCAGCTCCGCGACCCGGCGCCGGTCCACGGCGCTCACCTGGAGGGTCGCGCCCTCGACCTCGACGGTGTCGCCCACGTGGGCCAGCCGTCCGAGCCGCTCGACGACGAAGCCGCCGACGGTGTCGGACGCGCCGCGGGGGAGTGGCACCCCGGTCGCCTCCTCGAAGTCCTGCAGGTTCAGGCGACCCTCGACGGTGCCGTGCTCTCCCTCCGAGAGCGGCTGCTCGGCATCGGTGTCGTACTCGTCGAAGATCTCACCGACCACCTCCTCGACGAGGTCCTCGAGCGTCACGATCCCATCGGTGCCGCCGTACTCGTCGACGACGACGGCGATGTGGCTGCCCTCGGCGCGCATCGCCGTCAGCGTCGGAAGCACCCGCGCGGTCGACGGGATGTAGCGGATCTCCCGCATGACGGCGGTGAGCGGGCGCTCGGGATCGTCGTTCAGGTCGCGCACGTGCACGAAGCCGATCACGTCGTCGATCGTCTGCTCGGCCACCGGGTAGCGGGAGAACGGCAGGTCACGCACGCGATCCATCGCTTCGGCGATGGTGCCGCCGGCATCCAGGGTCACCACCTCGGGGCGCGGGCGCATCACCTCGCTCACATGACGGTCGCGCAGCGACAGCACGTCGTCGAGGATGCGGCGCTCCTCGGCGGGGAGCCCCTCATGACTGGAGACGATGTCGCGCAGTTCCTCGTCGGTCAGCTCCTCGCCGGTCTTGTTCGGGTCCCCGCCGAGCAGGCGCACGAGCAGGTTCGTCGAGATCGACAGCAGCCAGATGACCGGCCGCATGAGCTTCGCGAAGCCGTTCAGCACCGGGGCGACGGAGTAGGCGAAGGCGGCGTTGCGCTGGATGGCGAGGCGCTTGGGGACGAGCTCGCCGAGCACGAGCGACAGGTAGGCGATCACGAGCGTGAGCGCGATGGTGGCGACGGTGGCCGCGACGCCCTGGTCGAGACCGAGCGAGACGAACAGCGGGGTGACCGACGGGGCGATCGAGGAGGCGCCGTAGGCGGCGGACGCGAAGCCCGCCACGGTCACGCCGATCTGCACCGCGGAGAGGAACGTGTTGGGATTACGGGCGAGGTCGGCGACCTTCTGACCGCGCTTGCCGCGAGCGGCGAGAGCGTTGACCTGGCTCTCGCGCAGGGTGACCAGGGCCATCTCGGTCGCGGCGAACACGCCGCCGATGAGCACGAACACCACCACGAGCACGATGTTGAGAGCGAGATCGTTCACCGTCGTCCTCCCGCTGTGCGCAACGAGACGCCCGGGGTCACCCGGGCGCTCGGACTATGACCGTCGGCGTCGAGAGCGTGACTCATGCGCCGAGTGTAGTGAGCCGTCGGCCCCCATCCCGAGGAGGGTGCGGGGGTTGCGCGGGCGCGCGCGGTCTGCTCGGGTCAGAGCACGGCTCCGTCGGACGCCGAGACGCGAACGGTCGAGCCGCCGCCCGTCTCGACCTCCCACACGGTCGTGCCGCCCTCGTCGTCGAGCTCGACCTTCTCGATCCGCGCGCCGCCGGGTGTGCGGCCTGCGGCGATGCGCACCGCGTCGGCGAGGGTGGTCACGGCCGCGTCGAGCCGGGCCTGTTCGTCGGGGTCGAGGGCGTCGCCGTCGCTCGAGGAACGCACCTCGCCGCCGTCGGCGCTCACGTGCACCTCGGTCTCGCCGCCGTCGGTCGCCACGTGCACCTCCCACTCGTCATCGTCGCTCTCCAGCTCGAACGCGCGACCGCCCGACTGCGACTCGGCCAGCGTGATCGCGCGCACGGCCTCGCGGTCGGTCGCGGCGTCGGTGGTGTCGGGGCCCGCCGCGCATCCGCCGAGGGCGAGCACGCCGGCGGTGGCGAGGGCGGTCACGAAGGTGCGGGTCGAAGCCATGGCGCGAGGCTAACGAGGCCGTCACCGGGAGGCGGGGAGCTTGCGTCCGAGCTCGAGCTGTGGATGGGCGCGCATACCCGCCGGAGAGGTATGCGTCAACCGGACCCTTCCGTCCAGGTTGGGTCCCGACCATTTGGGACATGAGCGAGATCACCGCACACCACGGACTTCTGACCGACATCGACCTCCACGTCGACGACACCGGCGGCACCGGGCGACCCGTCGTCCTGATCCACGGCTGGCCCCTCTCGGGTGAGTCATGGGCCCACCAGGTTCCCGCGATCGAGGGCGCCGGCTACCGCGTCGTCACGTACGACCGCCGCGGATTCGGTCGCAGCGACAAGCCGCGCTCCGGCTACGACTACGACACCTTCGCCGACGACCTGCAGGCGGTGCTGGAAACCCTCGACCTGCGCGACGTCACGCTCGTGGGCTTCTCGATGGGCGGGGGCGAGGTCGCGCGTTACCTGACCCGGCACGGCTCCGACCGGGTGCACAGCGTGGTCTTCGCGGCCGCCGTTCCCCCGTACCTCGCGCAGACCGATGACAACCCGGACGGCCCGCTCGACGACGCGACCGCCGACGGGATGAAGAACGGACTGAAGGACGACGAGAAGGCCTTCTACCACCAGTTCACGACCGACTTCTTCTCGGTCGACGGCGAACTCGCCGTCTCCGAGGCCGATCGCGCCGAGGCGGAGCGCCTCGCGAACCAGGCCGACCACCACGCCGCGCTGAAGTCGATGGAGGCCTTCGCCACCACCGACTTCCGCGAGGACCTGCCGAACGTGACGGTGCCGACGCTCGTCATCCACGGCGACAGCGATGCCACGGTCCCGTTCGAAGGGTCCGGCAAGCGCACGCACGAGGCGATCGCGGGCAGCGAGCTGCACGTCGTCGCCGGCGCCCCGCACGGCGTGAACGTCAGCCACGCCGAGGAGTTCAACCGCGTCCTCATCGACTTCCTCGCGCGCTGAGCACCGACCGTCCGCGTCCCCTTTCTCGCCCGCACCCGCGGAGGACGCGACCGGATGCCACGATGCCCCGCTCTCTTCGGAGGGTGGGGCATCGTCGCGCGTTTGGCGATGGCATCCCGATGCCCTAAGCTTGGTCGTTGGTGCCCGCCTCTCTGCGAGCGGGTTGCCCGAACGTGAGCCCTCCACCGGCCCTGTTCCCCGGTCATCGACAGGAGAACGGACCACCGGAGCGGGATTCACGAACTCCTCCGTTCGATCAAGAAAGCAGCACTACTGTGACGCGCACTTTCACCCCCAAGGCCGCTGAGGTCACGCGCGAGTGGGTCGTTATCGACGCCACCGACGTCGTTCTCGGCCGTCTGGCCTCGCACGCGGCGGTCCTCCTCCGCGGCAAGCACAAGCCCACCTTCGCCAACCACATCGACTCCGGCGACTTCGTCATCGTGATCAACGCCGACAAGGTGGCGCTCACGGGTCAGAAGCTCACGCAGAAGAAGGCCTACCGCCACTCGGGCTTCCCGGGCGGCCTCAAGTCCGTCACCTACGACGAACTGCTCGAGAAGAACCCCGTCCGCGCGGTCGAGAAGGCCATCCGCGGCATGCTGCCCAAGAACAGCCTCGGCGCGGCGCAGCTCAAGAAGCTCAAGGTCTACCGCGGCGCCGAGCACCCCCACGGTGCCCAGCAGCCCACGGCATACACCTTCGACCAGGTCGCCCAGTAAGCGCCGCCGGATAAGGACGAAACAGTGTCGAACATCGACTCCAGCAACTACAGCACCGAGACGCCGGCCGAGCAGTCGGCCGTCGCCGCCGAGCGCCCCGTGCTCTCGGTCCCCGGCGCAGCCGTCGGCCGTCGCAAGCAGGCCATCGCCCGCGTGCGCCTCATCCCCGGCTCGGGCACGATCACGGTCAACGGCCGCACGATCGAGGACTACTTCCCGAACAAGCTGCACCAGCAGCTGATCAACGACCCGTTCACGGTGCTCGAGCTCGCGGGCTCGTACGACGTGATCGCGCGCATCTCCGGTGGCGGCCCCTCGGGCCAGGCCGGCGCGCTGCGCCTGGGTATCGCCCGTGCGCTCAACGAGATCGACGCCGAGAACAACCGCCCGACCCTCAAGAAGGCCGGCTTCCTCTCGCGCGACGCTCGCGTCAAGGAGCGCAAGAAGGCCGGTCTCAAGAAGGCCCGCAAGGCGCCTCAGTACTCCAAGCGCTGAGTTCGATCCTCCGTATGCCTCTTTTCGGCACGGACGGGGTGCGGGGGCTGGCCAACGGCCTCCTCACCGCCGAACTCGCGCTGCACCTGGCCCAGGCGACTGCCGTCGTCCTGGGCCAGGGCCGTTCTGCGGAAGCGCGAAAGGCCGAGGGCCGTCGGCTCACGGCCGTCGTCGCGCGCGACCCGCGCGTCTCGGGGGAGTTCCTCGCGGCCGCGGTCTCGGCAGGACTGGCATCCTCGGGCGTCGACGTCCTCGACGCCGGTGTGATCCCCACCCCGGCGACGGCGTTCCTCATCGCCGACCGCGACGCCGATTTCGGCGTCATGGTGTCCGCGTCGCACAACCCGGCCCCTGACAACGGCATCAAGATCTTCGCCCGCGGCGGCACCAAGCTCCCCGACGTCGTCGAGCAGCGCATCGAGCGCGCGTTGGAGTGGGACCGCCTGCAGCCGACCGGTGCCGGCGTCGGCCGCATCCGTCGCTTCGCCGACGCGGAGGACCGGTACGTCCTGCACCTGCTCGGCTCGCTGCCGCACCGGCTCGACGGCATCCACGTGGTGCTTGACTGCGCGCACGGCGCGGCCGCCGGAGTCTCGCCCGAGACCTTCAAGGACGCCGGCGCGATCGTCACCGTCATCGGTGCCGAGCCCGACGGGCTCAACATCAACGACGGCGTCGGATCGACGCATCTCGACGTGCTCGCGGAAGCGGTCGTGCGTCTGGGCGCCGACGTCGGCATCGCGCACGACGGCGACGCCGACCGCTGCCTCGCGGTCGACGCGCAGGGCAACGTCGTCGACGGCGATCAGATCATGGCGATCCTCGCGGCCGCCATGCAGGAGCGCGGCGCCCTCAAGGACGACACTCTCGTGGCGACGGTCATGAGCAACCTCGGTCTGCATCGGGCGATGCAGGAGCGCGGCATCCGGGTCCTGCAGACCGCTGTCGGCGACCGGTACGTCCTCGAGGCGATGAACGAGGGCGGGTACTCGCTCGGCGGTGAGCAGTCCGGTCACGTCATCATGAGCGAGTTCGCCACCACCGGCGACGGGCTGCTCACGGGCCTGCACCTCGTGGCCGAGATGGCGCGGCAGAACAAGACCCTCGCCGAGCTCGCCTCGATCATGACGGTGTATCCGCAGGTGCTCGTCAACGTGCGCGGCGTCGATCGCGACGGCGTGGACGACGAGGGCGTGCAGGAGGCCGTCGCCGCCTCGACCGCCGAGCTCGGCGACTCCGGACGCGTGCTGCTGCGCGCCTCGGGCACCGAGCCGCTCGTGCGCGTGATGGTCGAAGCGGCCGACGAGCACACCGCGCGGACGCACGCCGACCGGCTCGCCGACGTCGTGCGGGAGCGTCTGGCGCTGTAGAGTCCGGTCCCTTCGACAGGCTCAGGGACCTCCGTTCATCGGGGGCCCTGGGCCTTCGTCGTCTCAGTACTCGAGCGACTCGATGTAGCGCAGCAGCACGCCCTCGCGCAGCGCCCAGGGCGAGACCTCGAGCTCGTCGACGTCCATCGCCTTCATCGCGCGCTCCACCACGATCGCCGCCGCGACGATCTGGAACGTGCGGTCGGCGGTGATCCCGGGCAGCGCCTCGCGGGCGTCGGCGGGGATGCGGGCGAGCCGGGGGATCCAGTCCTTCAGCTCACGTCGCGGCAGCACCATGCGGTCGATGCCCGACCACCCGGGCACGGGGTACCCGGCGAGCTTCGCGAGCGAGCGGATCGCCTTCGAGGAGCCCACCACGTGATCCGGCCGGGGGAGGGCGGCGAAGCGTTCCGCGACGGGGGCGAGGACGGATGCCGCGTGCTGGCGCAGCGCGTCGATCTCGTCCGCGGCGGGCGGGTCGTGCGGCAGGAACCGCACGGTGGAGCGCCCGGCGCCGAGCGGCACCGATTCAGCGAGGTCGGGCAGTTCGTCGGCGCCTCCGGCGATCTCGAGCGAGCCGCCGCCGATGTCGAACAGCAAGATCTGCCCCGCCGACCATCCGAACCAGCGGCGCACCGCGAGGTAGGTGTAGCGCGCCTCGGTCTCCCCGCCGAGCACCTGCAGGCTCTGTCCGAGCGCCTCCTCGATGAGCGCGATCACCTGCTCGCCGTTCGTGGCCTCGCGCACCGCCGAGGTCGCCGTCGCGAGGAGCTCGTCGACCCCCTCGGCGCGGGCGCGATCGCGCGCCGCGGTGACGGCATCCACCAGTCCCCGCACGCCCTCGGGGGAGATCGACCCGTCGGGGAGGAGGTAGCGCATGAGACGCAGGACCGAGCGGTGCGAGGTCGTGGCGGTCGGGCGACCTCCCGCGCGCGCGTTGGCGACGAGCAGATGGACCGTGTTCGAACCGATGTCGAGGACTCCCAGGCGCACGGTCCGAGCGTAGTGGGCGGCCCGGGCTCGCCTGCCGCGCCTCGGCGGGCGGGCGCGCCGGCGCCGGTAGCATGAGCGGGTGTCCGCCGCCGAGACAGCCGCTCCCGCACCGTCGCTGAGCCCGTACCGCCAGATCGACCGCGACGATTGGGCCCGCATGGCCGGCGGCCTCGAGCAGCCCCTCACCGAGAACGAGATCGTGCAGCTGCGGGGCATCGGCGACCGCCTCGACCCGCGCGAGGTCGCCGAGGTCTACCTGCCGCTCAGCCGGCTGCTCAGCCTGTACGCGCGTGCGACCCGCCGGTTGGGCGCCGACACGAGCGAGTTCCTCGGCGAACCGGATGCCACGACCCCCTTCGTCATCGGCGTCGCCGGCTCCGTGGCGGTGGGCAAGTCGACGATTGCCCGTCTCCTGCGAGAGTTGATGAGCAGGTGGCCCGACACCCCGCGCGTGGAGCTGGTCACCACCGACGGCTTCCTCTACCCGAACGCCGAGCTGGAGCGCCGCGGGCTCATGGACCGCAAAGGCTTCCCGGAGTCCTACGACCGTCGCGCGCTCGTGCAGTTCCTCAGCGAGGTGAAATCGGGTGCCGAAGAGGCCCGGGCGCCCTTCTACTCGCATGTGCGGTACGACATCATGCCGGACGCGCACGTCACCGTGCACCGGCCCGACGTGGTGATCGTCGAGGGGCTGAACGTGCTGCAGCCTCCGCCCGCGCCGCACGACGTCGCCGTGGCCGACCTGTTCGACTTCTCGATCTACGTCGACGCCGACGCCGCGCACATCGAGCGCTGGTACGTCGAGCGCTTCCTCGCGCTCCGCGACAACGCCTTCACCAACCCCACGTCGTTCTTCCGCGTGTTCGCCGACATCAGCGACGAAGAGGCGGTCCAGCGCGCCCTCGGCTACTGGCGCGACATCAACCTCCCCAACCTCGAAGAGAACGTGCTGCCCACGCGCCATCGCGCGAAGCTCGTGCTGCAGAAGGGCGCCGACCACACCGTCGAATCGGTCCTCCTGCGCAAGCTCTGAGCGGCGCCTGGCCGACTCGCCGACGAGCGGGCACGAAGACCGTCCGGTGCGACGGGTGCGTAGCCGTCTCAGTAGTACCTACCGGTGACCCCGGGGGCGGGGACCGGTAGCGATCCCCGTATCAGCGCGCATTCACAGCCTGCACATAGCCCTTTTGAATGGATCGCACGGCTGTCGGAAGGCCGCAGAGGGTGCTGCATTCGCGGTTCCCCGAGCACCAGGTACAGGAGCATCGCTATGGATCGCGAGGATGTGGGGACGTCCGGGGCATCGCCCGGGCGCTCCGGGACACGGAAGAGGAGCGGACTGTGGTCTCGCTCCCGAGTAGGACGGACGGCGGTCAAGACGGCCGCGGCGGTGGGGGCCGCCTCCCTGAGCCTGTTCGGCGGCGTCACCGCCGCGAACGCCGCCCCCGGTGACGAGTCGAATGCGACGGGCACGTTCCTGGGCGGTTCGATCCTCAGCCTCATCGATCTCGACGCGATCGCCGAGATCGAGGGTGCCGCGGCGACCAACGACGGCACTGAGCCGACGGTCGTCGACTACAACACGCTGGACCTCACGGCGCTCGGCGTCGTGAACGTCACCGTGCCCGGCGGCATCCAGGTCCCCGTCGACCTCGGCTCCCTCGGTGTGGTCGGGCAGTACGCCGAGGCCGACCCCGACGGCGGCTCCGTCGGCGCCTCAGGAGCGGTGGGCTCGGGCGGTGTCATCGGCACCGGTGCGCCCGCGACCGGCCCGCTGAACGTGAGCCTCGGCGGAGCGGTCGACGCCCTCGCCGGGTCCGTCGCCGCCGAACTGATCGCCGAGCTCGCCGATGTGGACCTCACGCTGGATGCCGTTTCGGCCCGCGCCTCTCTTCAGGCAACGGCGGACGGCGAACCCGAGCTGGTTCGCGACTACACGATCGCCGGTGGCCAGCTCGTCATCGACAGTGCGACCCTCTCCGATCTGACGGCCGACCTGAACGCCGCGGTGGCCGGAGCGCAGGGCACGGTCGACAACGTCGACACCGGCCTGAACAGCACGCTCGCCACGCTCCTCGGACCGCTCGGCGGCCTGGTCACGGCGAACCTCTCCGTGAGCACCACGAGCCTCACCGACGCGATCGCGGGGCTTCTGCAGGGGCAGCTCACCTCTCCCGAGTACCCCGGGGTGATCATCGATCTCTCCACGGGTGAGATCATCGTGGACCTCGACGCGATCCAGCCCCTCAATGGCCTCGCTCCCGGAACGAACATCCTCGGGTCCGAGACGGTCGGCGAGATCGGCGACGCCGTCGCCGCGCTCGTCGGTGGTCTCGTCGACGACGTGAACGAGGCTCTCGTCGACGCGGTTCGCGGGCTCAGCGTCACGGGCGGAGCGTCTGTCAACCTCGGCCTCGGGAGTGTCAACGTCCTCAACGTGAACACCACGGTCGGGGCTCTTCTCGACGGCCGGACCACCGGCGTAGAGCTGGTCGGCATCGGCCTGGGGCTCGGAGGCGGCGTGCAGGGACTCGTCGACGGTTTGACGACGCCCCTGGAGACGCTGCTGACGAACCTCGGGGCGACCGTCGAGGCCGTGGCCGCCCCGGTCACCACGCTGCTGACACCCGCGCTGGACGAGATCCTGCCGCAGCTCGTCACCGTGACCGTCAACAACCAGAGCGAGCCTTCGCCTGGCGTGTTCTCCGAGACGGGCGTCATCGTGACGATCCTCCCCGGCTCGATCGCGACGACCATCGAGCTGGCCAACGCCACCGTCGGACCGAACGCACTCGACGACAACGCCGACGTGACCATCGTCAGCCCGGAGGACGGCACCGCCTTCGTGGTGCCCGACGCGGACGACGTCTCCGACGTCATCATCACCGGCACCGGTGAGATCGGCGCCGAGATCACCGTCTCGATCGAGGGTCAGGAGGACCAGGTCACGACGGTCGGCGAGGGCGGCACCTGGACGGTCACCTTCCCCGACCTGCCGGTCGGCGAGTACACCGCGACCGCCACGCAGGATGCCGACGGCACCACCGCCGACGTGACCTTCTCGGTCGTCGAGGCGCCCGACGTGGCCATCCTCACCCCGACGCCCGACCAGATCATCGTGGTGCCCGGTGCCGATGACACGTCCGACGTGATCGTCACCGGTACCGGCTCGCCAGGGTCGGACGTCGAGGTCGTCATCGGCGACGAGACGCAGACCGTGACGGTCACCCCCGAGGGCACCTGGACGGCGACGTTCGAGGACCTGCCCATCGGCGACTACACCGTCACCGTCACGCAGGAGATCGACGGGTCGACCGACACGGTCGACTTCTCGATCGCCGAGACGCCCGACGTCGTGATCGAGCAGCCCGCCGACGGCACCGAGATCGCGGTCGGAGCCGCGGACGATGTCACCACGGTGACCGTCTCCGGTACCGGATCGCCCGGCTCGACCGTCACGGTCGAGCTCGACAACGGCGCCATCGAGGACACCGTCGTCGCCGACAACGGTGAGTGGACCGTCACGTTCGAGGACCTGCCGATCGGCGACTACACCGCCACGGCCCTGCAGGACGCCGACGGCTCGACCGACACGGTCGACTTCTCGGTCGTGCTGGCCACGCCGGTGACCATCACCACCCCGATCGACGGCACCGAGTACGAGGTCGGCGAGCCGGACGCGACGCGCACGGTCACCGTCTCGGGCACCGGCCAGGCCGGCGCCGAGATCGAGGTCACGCTTTCGAACGGTGACGTCGAGACGACGACGGTGCTGCCGAGCGGTCTGTGGAGCGTCACGTTCGACGAGGTGGGCGTGGGCGAGTTCACGGCCACCGCCGTGCAGGACATCGACGGTTCGAGCGACTCCGCCTCGTTCTCGATCAGCGCCGCGGCCGCAGACGCCGACGCCGCCGACGTGGACGTCGCAGATGCCGACCTGGTGGACGCGGATGCTGATGCGGCGGACGCGGATGCCGCTGACGTGGATGCGCTGGACGTGCTGGACATCGATGTGACGGACGTTCTCGACGCCCTGGACATCGACGCCGACGCGGACGTGCTCGACGCTGACGCCGACGTGGCCGACATCGACGCGGACGCGGACGGTCTGGATCTCGATCTGATCGACGCCGATGCGCTGGACATCGACATCCTCGACGCCGACGCCGACGTGCTCGACATCGACGCCGACGGTGCGGACGCCGATGTGGCCGACGCCGACGCGCTGGACGTGCTGGACATCGATGTGACGGACGTTCTCGACGCCCTGGACATCGACGCCGACGCGGACGTGCTCGACGCTGACGCCGACGTGGCCGACATCGACGCGGACGCGGACGGTCTGGATCTCGATCTGATCGACGCCGATGCGCTGGACATCGACATCCTCGACGCCGACGCCGACGTGCTCGACATCGACGCCGACGGTGCGGACGCCGACGTGGCGGATGCGGATGCCGTTGACGTGGATGCGCTGGATGTGCTCGACATCGATGCCGACGGTCTCGACGTGGCTGACGCGCTGGATCAGCTGGACATCGCTGACGCGCTGGATCAGCTGGACATCGCTGACGCGCTCGATCAGCTGGACATCGCTGACGCGCTGGATCAGCTGGACATCGCTGACGCGCTGGATCAGCTGGACATCGCTGACGCGCTGGATCAGCTGGACATCGCTGACGCGCTCGACCAGCTCGACATCGATGCCGTGGACGCTGACGCGACGGACGCTGACGCGACCGACGCCGACGCGACCGATGTCGCCGACGCCGACGCGACCGATGTCGCCGACGCCGACGCGACCGACGCCGACGCGACGGACGCTGACGCCGCAGATGCCGACGCCGCCGACGCGACCGACGCCGACGCGGTGGACGCCGACGCGACCGACAGCGACGCGACCGACGGTGGCGTGACCACCCAGGCGCGCGCCGACGTCGCACTCACGCAGATCGTCCGGGGAACCGGCGTGACCCAGACCGTGATCCTCACGGGCTTCCAGCCCGGCGAGACCATCTCGGCCACGGTGAACTCCACCCCGTTCGAACTCACCCCGGTGACCGCTGACGCCTCGGGCTCGGCGCGCATGACCTTCGCGGTCGGCGCCGACTTCCAGCTCGGTGCTCACCGTGTGGACGTCCGCGGTTCGGTCTCGGGTGAACTCCCGACCGAGCGGGAGAACACCGCCTTCACGGTGACGGCCCAACCCGTCGCCGCGGCCGGCGGTGGGGGTAAAGCCCTCCCGGCCACCGGTGTGGACCTCAACGGTCCGCTCACCGGCGGCATCGCGGCAGCACTGATCCTCGCTGGTGCGACTCTGTGGACCCTGCGTCGACGGAGCGCCAGCGGAGAGCAGCGCTGACGATGACCACCACGGCGGAGGGCGCCCCCGAAGCGGGGGTGTCGGAGGGGCGTCCCTCCGCCCGGCGGTCGGGCGGGGTCATGGCGGCGGTCGCCGCCGCCATGACCCTCGCCATCGTCCTCGGCTACGCCTTCGTGGCGGCGTCGTTCACCATCACCTCGAGCCCGACGCGTCCCGCCGTGTCGGCCGCCTTCTCGCCGTACTTCTCGCAACGGTGGAACGTGTTCGCGCCGAACATCATGAAGGTGAACCGCTCGCTCCAGATCCAGGTCCAGTGGCGCGACGGCGGCGAGCTGCAGCGCAGCGAGTGGGTCGACGTGACCGACATCGAATTCACGTCGGCTCGTGGCATCCCGACTCCCTCGCGCATCTCGAAGAACAGCTTCAACGCCGCCCAGGCCTTTCTGACGCGTTACCAGTCGTTGAGCTCCGACCAGCGCGACCGGGTGCGCGACACCTTCATCCGCGGCACGAACGACGGCGCCTACGCGCCGATGGACCCCGAGGCGCTGCTCGAGGAGCTCGACGAGATGGGCGGCAGTCGCGCCGCGCTGGTGAGCTACCTGCGCTACGACTACATGCTCGTGCGCTTCGCCTCGGCGTTCGGCAGCGCCTACTTCGACCGAGATGTCGAGCGCGTGCGCTGGCGGATCCAGCACGACCGTCCGAACGACTTCCTGCACCGCTTCGACGAGGAGCGCCAGAGCGAGCTGTCGTACACGACGTTCGGGTGGCGTCAGCCCGCGGTCGCGCCGTCGGACGAGGTCCGCGCCATCTACGACGAAGTCATCGAGAGGTACACGGGACGATGAGCAAGGTGGCATCCATCGACGAGGCGCCGCCCGTCGAGAAGCCGAGCCTGCGGGAGCGCCTCGCCCCCGCGGCGCTGTGGGACCGGCTGCAGGGGTGGCTGACCGAGCGGAAGCACTCGACGATCGGCTTCTCGATCCTGCGGATACTGTTCGGCATCGCGATGCTCATCGTGCTCGTGCCCAGCTACGCCGACCGGCAGTACCTCTGGGGCGCCGGCGCGTGGTGGGTCGAGCCGGAGGCGAGCAGACGTGGGTGGTGGGAGCCGCTGCGCCTGCTGTTCCCTAAGGACAACGCGGTCGTGTTCGAGATCTCGTTCCACGTGCTGCTGGTCCTCGCGGTGCTCTTCTTCGTGGGGTTCCAGACCCGGTGGGTCACCCCGGTGCTGCTGGTGTTCTGGGTGGGGCTGTCGACCAACAGCACCCTGCTCGGGAACGGCGGCGATACGCTCATGCGCATCGTGCTGCTGTTCGTCGTGTTCGCCGACCTCAGCCGGCACTTCTCGGTGGACGCGTGGATCCGCAGGCGGCGCGGCATCCGCCCCTCCCGCTTCGCGATCCGGATGCCGCGCGGGGTGCCGCCGTGGCTCGGGAACTGGGCGCACAACACGGTGCTGATCCTCTGCGTGTTCCAGATCCTGCTCGTGTACCTCGTCTCCAGCGTGCTGAAGTTCCAGGGTGAGGAGTGGCTGGATGGCACGGCCATCTACTACGCCCTCAGCATCGACCAGTTCCACGTGCTGCCCGCCCTCAGCCAGCTCGCCTGGCAGTCGGCGCCGGTGGTGGCCCTGGCGACGTGGGCGGCGCTGTGGGTGCAGATGCTGTTCCCCGTGCTGATCCTCTGGAAGCCGACGCGGTATGTCGCGGTGGTGCTCATCACGGGGATGCACCTCGGGATCGCGGTGCTGCTGGGTCTGTGGCCGTTCTCACTCGCGATGATCGCCCTCGACCTGTTGCTCGTGCGCGACGGGACGTGGGAGCGGATGGCCGCCCGAGCGGCCCGCGTGCGGCGGGGGTTGCTCAGCCCCGCCACGTAGGATTGACCTCCATGTGCGGAATCATCGGTTACGTGGGTCCTCGGCAGAGCCAGGACATCCTTCTGGCGGGTCTGTCGCGACTGGAGTATCGCGGGTACGACTCGGCGGGTATCGCCGTGATCGACGGCAACGGCGACCTCGACATGCGAAAGCGCGCGGGCAAGCTCGCCGTGCTGCGCGACGATCTCGAGTCCTCGCCGATGCCGAACGGCACCACGGGCATCGGCCACACGCGCTGGGCGACGCACGGCGGCCCGACCGACGCCAACGCGCACCCCCACCTGGCCGACGACGACAAGCTCGCCGTCATCCACAACGGCATCATCGAGAACTTCGCCGAGCTCAAGAGCGAGCTCGTGGGCGACGGCTTCGCGTTCCGCAGCGAGACCGACACCGAGGTCGCGGCCGTCATGATCGGCCGCGAGTACGCGCGCACCAAGGACCTCGTGCAGGCCTTCCGCTCGGTCGTGTCGCGGCTCGAGGGGGCGTACACGCTCCTCGCGATGCACCAGGACCACCCGGGTCTCGTCGTCGGCGCTCGCCGCAACTCCCCGCTCGTGATCGGCCTCGGCGAGGGCGAGAACTTCCTCGGCTCCGACGTCGCCGCCTTCGTCGAGCACACGCGCAATGCGCTCGCGATCGGTCAGGACGAGATCGTCGCGATCACTCCCGACGGCGTCGAGGTCACCGACTTCTCGGGCGCTCCGGTCGAGGTCGAGGCGTTCGAGGTGACGTGGGACGCGACGGCCGCGGAAAAGGGCGGCTGGTCGTCGTTCATGGCGAAGGAGGTCTCGGAGGAGCCTGAGGCCGTCGCCAACACCCTCCGCGGCCGCATCCACGAGGGCCGGGTCGAGATTCCCGAACTCGACGGGATGGACGATTTCCTCGCCGACATCGACCGCATCCTCGTCATCGCGTGCGGTACCGCGGCCTACGCGGGAATGGTCGGCAAGTACGCACTCGAGACGTGGACGCGCGTCCCCGTCGACGTGGAGCTCGCGCACGAGTTCCGCTACCGCGACCCGGTGCTCTCGCCCCGCACGCTCGTGGTGTCGATCAGCCAGTCCGGCGAGACGATGGACACGCTCATGGCGGTGAAGTACGCGCGTTCGCGCGGCGCGAAGACGCTGTCGATCTGCAACACCCAGGGCGCCACCATCCCCCGCGAATCGGATGCCATCGTCTACACGCACGCCGGTCCCGAGGTCGCGGTTGCCTCGACGAAGGCGTTCGTCGCCCAGATCACGGCGCTGTACCTGCTCGCGCTGCACGTCGGTCGCGTCCGCGGGGCCGTCGACCCGGTCGTCGCCGTCGAGGCGGTCACCGAGCTCGAGGCCGTGCCGGGCAAGATCGCCCGCGTGCTCGAAACCGAGCAGGCCCGCATCGAGCAGCTCGCGCACTGGATGGCCGACACCCGGTCGGTGCTGTTCCTCGGCCGCAACGTCGGCTACCCCATCGCCCTCGAGGGCGCGCTCAAGCTCAAGGAGCTTGCGTACATCCACGCCGAGGGCTTCGCCGCCGGCGAGCTCAAGCACGGCCCCATCGCCCTCATCGAGCCCGGTCAGCCGGTCTTCGTCGTCGTGCCGAGCCCGCGTGGCTCCGGCGAGATGCACAAGAAGGTCGTCTCGAACATCGAGGAGATCCGCGCCCGCGGTGCCCGCGTCATCGCGATCGCGGAGGAGGGCGACGTCGCCGTCCTGCCCGCCGCCGACGAGGTGCTGCGCATCCCGCTCGCGGCGCCCCTGTTCGAGCCGCTCCTGGCGGTCGTGCCGCTGCACATCTTCGCGATGGGCCTGGCCGAGGCCAAGGGCCTCGACGTCGACCAGCCGCGCAACCTCGCCAAGTCGGTGACGGTCGAATAACGCCTCCGCCTGTTCGGGGCCGGATGCCGGTGGCATCCGGCCCCCTCGTCGTCTCGGGACCGGCGGACACCGGCAGAATGGACAGGATGCCAGGAGGGGAGGGCGCATGATCGTCGGTATCGGCGTCGACCTCGTCGACGTACCGCGGTTCGAGGCGCATCTCGCCCGGACCCCGCGCCTGCTGGCCCGGCTCTTCGCTCCCGCCGAGCGCGTGCTCAAGCCCCGGTCGCTCGCGGCCCGCTACGCCGCGAAAGAGGCGCTCATCAAAGCCCTCGGCGGGTCCGACGGCGTGCATTGGACCGACATCGAGGTCACGTCGGAGCCGTCCGGGCGCCCGGTCTTCGCGCTGAGCGGTGAGACGGCCGCGACCGTGGCCGCGCGCGGGATCACCGCCGTGCACCTGTCGATGTCGCACGATGCGGGTCTGGCCACCGCGTACGTGATCGCCGAAGCCGGCTCCGCGCCCACTCGAGAGGACACCGCATGAGGATGGCACCCGGGGTGCTGCGCGAGGCGCTCGTCGACGTCGACGCGATCACCGAGAACGTGCGGCACCTGCGGGCGCTCACCGGCTCGGAGGTGATCGCGGTGGTCAAGGCCGACGGCTACGGACACGGTGCGTACCGCGCGGCGGTCGCGGCGCTGCGCGGCGGCGCGGCGCGGATCGGGGTGTCCGACATCGACGAGGCGCTGGCGTTGCGCCGGGCGGGGGTGCGGGCGCCGCTGTTCGCGTGGCTGCACGCGCCGGGGGCGTCGTTCGTCGAGGCCGTGCGAGAGGAGATCGAGCTCGGCATCTCCGACCTCGACCAGTTGCTCCGCGCGGCGCAGGCGGCCACCGGCGATCGGCCCGCCGCCGTGCATCTGAAGCTCGAGACGGGCCTCTCGCGCAACGGCATCGCCCCCGCGGACTGGTCCCTCGTGTTCTCCGAGGCGGCGCGTCTCGAACGCATCGGGCGCCTGCGCGTGGTGGGCCTGTTCTCCCACCTGTCGAACACGAGCGCAGCCGACGACCGGGCCGCTCTGGCCCGCTTCGAGGAGGGCGTCCTGCTGGCTGCCTCCGCCGGGGTGAACCCGCCGCTGCGTCACATCGCGGCGACGAACGCGGCGATCGCGCTGCCCGAGGCGCGTCTGGGATGCGTGCGCATCGGCATCGGCCTCTACGGCGTCTCGCCCTTCGACGACCGCACGCCCGCCGACCTGGGCCTGCGTCCGGCGATGACCCTCCGGGCGGCGGTGGCCGCCGTGCGACGCGTGCCGGCGGGCACCGGGGTGTCGTACGGCTACGACTACCGGACCGAGCGCGACACCACTCTCGCCCTGGTCCCGCTCGGCTACGCCGACGGCGTGCCGCGGCAGGCCTCCGGGCGAGGGCCGGTCTCGATCGGCGGCCGCCGCTTCACGGTGGCGGGGCGCATCGCGATGGATCAGTTCATCGTCGACGTGGGAGACCACCCGGTCGCGGTGGGCGACGAGGCGGTGCTCTTCGGCGACCCGACGCTGGGCGTGCCGTCGGCACGCGACTGGGCGGATGCCGCCGACACCATCGACTACGAGATCGTCACGCGGGTGGGGTCCCGTGTGCCGCGACGGGAGGTGAGCGCGTGAGCGTTCCCGAGGAGTTGCAGGGGCGCCGGGTCGTCGACGGCCCGGCCGACATGGAAGAGCTCGGTCGGCGCATCGGACGCGCCCTCGAACCCGGCGACGTGGTGGTGCTGACCGGGCCGCTCGGCGCCGGGAAGACGACCCTGACCCGCGGGATCGGCGAGGGTCTCGGCATCCGGGGTCCGGTGCAGAGCCCCACGTTCGTGATCGCGCGCACCCACCCCTCGCTGTCGGGCGGCACGCCGCTCGTGCACGTCGACGCCTACCGCCTGGGCGCCGCGGTCGAGCTCGACGACCTCGACATCGACGTCGCCGGTTCCGCCGTGATCGTGGAGTGGGGCCGCGGTGTCGCGGAGCACCTCGCCGACTCCTGGTGGGAGGTCGAGATCGAACGCCAGGTCGGGGGTCGCGGGGTCGACAACGCGTGCGGCGAGATCGCCGTGCACACCGTCGAACTCGACGCCGACGCCCCGCGCACGGTCACGATCTCGCGTCGCCCCTGAGGCGGTCGTGCTCAGACCGTCGTCGCGCGCGAACCGTGACGGCGACGTCGGCCGTCGGCCGGGGCGCGGTGCGCGGCCCACACCTCGCGCAGCGCCCGGAGGGTCGCCGCGGGCTGCTCGACGTGTGCGAAGTGGCCGCTGCCGGGGAGCTCGCGGTCGTCGTAGTCGCGCATGAGACGTGCCCACGCGCGGGCGTCGCTCGCGGCGACGAACACGTCGTGCTCTCCCCGCACCGACCGGACCGGGCAGAGGATCCGCCGCCACACGCCGTCGTCGTGATGGCGCGACAGGCGCACGGCCGCGAGGAACGCCGTCGGGCGGATCTCGTTCGCGAGAGCGTCGGTCACGGCCCGGTCGACCGATTCCGGATGCCGGAACAGCGGCCGCGCAAGTCCGCGCAGCGCTCCCGTGCGTCGCAGGAGCCGCAGGAGGGGGCCCGCGAGCGGACCCAGGAGGCGCAGGACGCGCATCGCCACGACCATTCCGGCGAGCCAGGGCAGGCGGAGCGCCCCGGCCAGCGGCCGGCGGGTCACGGTGCGCGCTCCCGCCCCGCTGGGGGAGATCACCCCGACCGCGACGGTCTCACGGGGGAATCGTGCCGCGACGTCCAGGGCGACGACCCCGCCGAGGGAGTGGCCGACGATCCGCCAGCGGGGGTATCCGAGCGCCCGGGCCACGGCGGCCACCGCCACGGCCAGGTCGGCCGGGTCGGGCACCGGACCCGGCGTCTCGCCCCACCCGGGCAGGTCGAGGGCGATCACGTCGGAGAGGGGGAGGCGGAGGTCATCGGATGCCGCGATCATCGGCATCCACGTGCGCCACGACCCGGCGGCTCCGTGCAGGAGCACCGTGGCCACGGGACTCCCCGACGACCGCCCCGCGCGCACGACGATCGGCCCCACCGCGGTGGGGACGACGACGCGGCGCAGACCCAGGTCGAGGACGTCCATACCTCTTGTTCGGAGCCGGGCGGGGCAGCGGATGCCTCGGAACGCTCGGCGTCGGGGGCGGCGGATACGCTGGAACGGTGATCCTCGGCATCGACACCTCGCTCGGCACGGCCGTCGCCGCGATCGCTCGCGACGGCGAGATCCTCGCCGACGAGCAGAGCGCGAACCCCCTCGGGCACGCCGAGGTCATCGGCGATCTGCTGCGCCGGGCCACCGCCGTCGCGCCCGCTCCCACGCACGTGGCGATCGGCACGGGTCCCGGGCCCTTCACCGGGCTCCGGGTGGGCATCGCCACCGCCCGCGTGTACGCCCTCGGTCGCGGAATCCCGGCCGTCCCCGTGCCCAGTCACGACGGCATCGCCCTCGGTCTCCTCCTCTCCGACGCGCTCACCGGCAGCGACACCGGCCGCTTCGCCGTCGTCACCGACGCGCGCCGCAAGGAGTTCGCCTACAGCGTGTACGAGGGCATCGATGACGACGGCCTGCCCGTCCGGGTGTCGGACGCGCAGCTCAGCCCCCGCGACGACCTCGACGCCCGGCTCGACGCCGTCGGCGCCCGCCGCTACGACGCGACGACCGCCTCGGCGGCGATGATCGCTCTCGCCGCGGCGCGCGCCCTCGACGCCGGCCGCACCCTCGCCGGCTCCGAGCCGCTGTATCTGCGCAGCCCCGACGTGGTCGCCGCGCACGCCCCCAAGCGGGTGAGCTGATGACCATGCGCACCGCGACCGTCGCCGATCTCGACGGCATCATGGCGCTCGAGCACGCCTCCTTCCCGACCGACGCGTGGAGCCCGGCGATGATGCGCGAGGAGCTCGCGTCACCGCACGGCTGGTACGTCGTCGTCGAGGAGGCCGGTCAGCTCCTCGGCTACGCGGGGCTGCGGGCGGTGCGGGGCGCACGGGATGCCGATGTGCAGACGATCACGATCTCGGCGGCCGCGCGCGGGCGGGGGCGGGGCCGCGCCCTGCTGACGGCTCTGCTCGAGGAGGCCGTGCGCCGCGACGTGCACGACGTGTTCCTCGAAGTGCGCGCCGACAACCCGGTCGCGCAGACGCTCTACCTCTCCGAGGGGTTCGCCGAGGTCGGCCGCCGCCCTCGCTACTACCAACCCGACGACGTCGACGCGATCGTCATGCAGCTCGATCTGCGCGGCTGGGCCGCGCGGCGGGCGGAGACGGAAGCCGAGGACCTCCAGGTCGAGGAGCCCGCCGACGGAGCCGCCGCCCCGACCACCTCCGGAAAGGGATGGTGCTGATGGACGCGCCCCTCGTGCTCGGCATCGAGACCAGCTGCGACGAGACCGGCATCGGCATCGTGCGCGGCCGGCAGCTGCTGAGCAACACGATCGCCTCGAGCATGGACGAGCACGCCCGCTACGGCGGGGTCGTGCCCGAGGTCGCCGCGCGCGCCCACCTCGAGGCCTTGCAACCCTCGATCGACGCGGCGCTCGCCGAAGCCGGCGTCACCCTCGCCGACCTCGACGCGGTGGCGGTGACGAGCGGTCCCGGCCTGGCCGGAGCCCTGATGGTCGGCGTCGGCGCCGCGAAGGGCCTCGCCGTCGCGCTGAACAAGCCGCTGTACGCCGTCAACCACCTCGTCGGGCACATCGCCGCCGACATCCTCGACGCCGACGCGGGCGAGCTGGAGTACCCCACCGTGGCGCTGCTGGTCAGCGGCGGGCACACCTCCCTCCTGCTCGTGCGCGATCTCACGAGCGACGTCGAGCTGCTCGGCGAGACCATGGACGACGCGGCGGGAGAGGCCTTCGACAAGGTCGCGCGCCTGCTGAAGCTGCCGTACCCCGGCGGTCCTGAGATCGACCGCGCCGCGGCCACGGGCGACCCCACCGCGATCCGCTTCCCGCGCGGTCTTTCGCGCGCCTCCGACATGGCATCCCACCGCTACGACTTCTCGTTCTCGGGCCTGAAGACGGCCGTGGCGCGCTGGGTCGAGCAGCACGAGGCCGCAGGCCGACCGGTGCCGGTCGCCGACGTCGCCGCCTCGTTCCGCGAGGCCGTGGTCGACGTGCTGGTCACCAAGGCTCTCGACGCCTGCGCGCGATTCGGCGTGCCGCGTCTGCTGCTGGGCGGGGGAGTGATCGCCAACAAGCGACTGCGCGACGTCGCCCTCGAACGCGCCGCGGCCGCCGGGGTGGCAGTCCGGATCCCGCCGCTGCGCCTGTGCACCGACAACGGCGCGATGATCGCGGCGCTCGCCGCGGAGCTCATCTCGTCGGGGCGTCGACCCTCGACCCTGGCCTTCGGGGCGGACTCCACCCTCCCCGTGACCGAGATCCAGGTGGCCGAAGATCCGGATGCCGCGCCCCCGGCGCGCCGAGCGGAGACCGCCCCGTGACCGAGGTGCCGCCGCCCACGCGCCGTTCGCGTAAGGACGACGCCGCCGTCCCCGCTCTGCCGGAGGCGGTGCCCGCGGACGGTGGCGACACGACGGCCGCCGAGGACGACGGACGTCTGCCGACCGCGCAGCTGGAGATGGCGGCGTTCGGCGATCACCTCATCCCCTACGTCCCGCCAGTGACACCGACCCCGCCCTCGTTTGCTCCCTGGGCGCTGACCGTGTCGATCATCGCGCTCGCGGCCGCCCTCTTCACGGGGTGGCTGGTGCCGCTCGGCGCCGTCGGGGTGATCCTCGCCGCGGTCTCGCTCCGTCGCCGGCACGACAGCCGTCGCGTCGCCGCGTGGGCGCTCGCGCTGGGCCTGCTCTCGATCGCCTTCAGCGCCGGATGGCTGGTCTGGGGCTTCTCGCAGCTCTCGGTCGGCTGAGACCCGCCGTCACACGCGGTCGGCGAGCAGCGCCAGACGCGTCGAGCCGACCCGGGTGAGCAGCAGCGTCGCCGCCTCGTCGCCGCGCAGCGACAGTCTCTTGCGCAGCACCGCGGGATCGACGTCGACACCGCGCTTCTTGATCTCGAGCGTGCCGATCCTGCGCGCCCGCAGGGCCTGCGCGAGCTTCTTCGGGTCGGCGGGAAGCGCTTCGCGCACACGGAACGACGACACGAAGGGACTCGTCAGGGGAGCGTCCGAGGTGAGGTAGGCGATCCCGGGGGATAGCATGCCGGCGTCGAGGGCGCGGGCGACCTCTCCGATGAGACGCGCGCGGATCACGGCGCCGTCGGGTTCGTGCACGAACGCCCCGAGGTCCCGCGCGTCGACGTCGGGGGTGTCGGCGGGGGCGGTCAGCTCGAACGCGTCGTCGCCGCGGACGACGAGAGCCGCTCGGCGCACGCCCTCCCTGGCGAGCGCGCCCGCCCACAGCACGAGCTCGATCGTCGAGCCGTCGGCGCTGATCCACTGCGCCTCGACGTCGTCGGGGATCCGGTCGCGGTCGAAGCCGGGTCCGAGCTTCACCCCGCCCGGGGTGGTGCGCAGCAGCTCGAAGACCCACTCGAGCGAGGGGGACCACTCGGCGGACGCGACCTGACGCGTCTCGGAGTGTCCTGCCGTGCGGCGCGCGGGGTCGAGCCAGACGGCATCCATCCCCTCGAGATCGACCTCCTCGGCGCGCGCGTGCGCGACGGTGGCCGCCTCGCCGAACGGGGCGAGGTTGTAGGCGGCGATCGCGGCGGTCACCTCGTCGGCGTCGACGGCGTGGACCCGGATGCCGAGCCCCGCCAGCCCCAGAGCGTCGCCGCCGATGCCGCACCCCAGGTCGGCGACGCTTCCGACGCCCGCGGCACGGAACCGTCCGGCGTGGCGCGCGGCGATCGGCAGACGCGTGGCCTGTTCGAGGCCGGCGCGGGTGAAGAGCATCCGGTCGGCGAAGGGGCCGAACTTCGTCGCGGCGCGCACGCGCAGCCGCGCCTGACCGACCACCGCCGAGACGAGGTCGGGGGAGTGCCCGGCCCCCCGCAGACGCGACACGGCGCGAGCGGCGTCGTCCACCGAGGAGAGGGGCCCCACCTCGTCGAGCAGGCGCAGCCCCTCGGGGGTCAGCAGGGCGGTGAGCTCGGCGGTGTCCACGGCGACAAGCCTAGGCGGCGCGGGGTCCTTCGCCCGGGGGAGGCCCGGGGGCTGTCCGGGGCCCGGAGAGTCGATCCCCGAACCTCACCCCCCTCCCCCCACCCCGAAACCCCGGGGGACCCCCTCCCCGATACCGGGGGTGCCCCCGATGTCGGAAAACGGGGCCGTTCCTAATCTCGACAGTACGAACAGCACCTGCGGGCCGCGGCCCGGGAAATGGGATGGAAGAAATGCCTACCACCGGCGACATCAACAACTCGCTCAACACGGTCATCGCGGACTCGCTCAACGAGGTCAACGAGGACAACTCGGTCAACACCGACCTGGGCGCCACCGACTCGTTCAACGAGACCAACGACACCGTCATCACCGACGAGACCGTCACCGACATCGACGGTTCGTTCAACGAGGGCTCGAACAACGAGTCGACCGTCATCACGGACTCGGGCAACGACAACTCGGACAACTCGATCAACGACTCGGGCAACTCGGTCGACTTCAGCTACGCCGACGGCTCCTACAACGTCGACGAGTCGGTCACCGACGCCTCGACCAACGCGGGTGTCCGCGAGTACAACACGGGCATCTGGGGCGGCTCGGGCTCGTCCGCCGCTGCTGCCGGTGGCGCCGGTCACACCGAGATCTGGAGCCAGTCCACGATCGTCGACCAGTCGGTCAACCAGAACATCGCCGCCGACGGCGTCGTCACGCAGGACTTCGCCAGCTCCTCGGTCACCGCTTCGGGCGCCGACTCGATCGCCGCGGGTGGCGACTTCACCTCGGTCACCACGATCGACCAGTCGACCAACTTCACCGCCGAGGGCGACATCAACATCGGCAACGAGACCACCGTCACCACGGTGACCGACTCGTTCAACACGGTCGATGTCGACTTCTCGTACACCGACGAGTCCACCACGATCGACGTCACCGACTCGTTCAACGACGCCTCGGAGAACTACTCCTTCGACGGTTCGTTCAACACCTCGGACGTCTTCGAGGGCACCACGGACATCGACGTCAACATCGAGGCCGTCGTCGACAGCTTCAACTCGTTCGACACCAACTTCCCCATCGCCTAAGCGTCACACGAGACAGGAAAGACACAGATCATGACTTGGGACATCGGCAACATCACCGACTCGGGCAACGAGGCCTGGGAGAACGTCGGCAACACGTCGACCACCAACAACTCCACCAACCTCGGCGTCGACCTCGACAACGTCGGCAACGTCGACACCTCCGTCGAGCAGAACACCTCCACCGACACGACCGTCGTGGACTCCGGCAACGTCGACTCGGGCAACACCGACTGGGACATCAGCGGCTCGGGCAACGACAACTCCGACAACTCGGTCAACGGCTCGGGCAACGAGACGGTCATCGACGTCGCGCTCGACTCCTACAACACCGACAGCTCGGAGCTCGACGAGTCGGTCAACGCCGGCACGCGCGCCTACAACACCGGCTTCGAGGGTGGCTTCGGCGGCTTCGGCGGCGGCAACGCGGCCATCTGGAGCTCGGCGACCATCACCGACCAGTCCGTGAACCAGAACATCGTGGGCGGCGACGTCGACCAGATCTTCGCCAACGAGGCCGTCTCGGCCTCGGGCGAGGGTTCGATCGCGGCCGGCGGCGACGTGACGATCGCTCAGTCGCTCGACCGCTCGACCAACATCGACGCCGGTGGCGACATCAACATGAACAACGTCACCGAACTCACCACGATCGACGGCTCGTACAACGAGAGCACCACGACGATCGACATCGTCGACGCGTCGCAGGACTGGACGATCGACAACTCGTACAACGACACCTCCCTCAACGTCGACCTGACGGACTCGTTCAACGAGGACTTCTCGACGATCGAGACCGAGAACTGGACGATCAACGCCGACGTCGTCTGGGGCTCGGGCAACTCCGAGGTCGTGGACGTTCAGCTCCCCGACCTCGACGTCGAAGGCTGAGCAGCCATCCGTACACACGGAAGCGTCTGACGGTAGCCCTGGGCGGGATTTCCCGCCCGGGGCTATCGTCGTTCCCATTCTTCTTCGACGCCGAAGAGGCGTCGGCCCCGACCGAGAGGTACCCGCGTGTCCGCACCGGCCCAGCCCACGACTTCCCGCGCCGCGAACGGCGCCGCCCCGGGCGGAACGTCGAACCAACCGCCGGCGCCCGCGGAGCTGGGTCCCCTGGTGGATCGCGCCCGCGCGTATTCGGGTGCGGTCGGCCGTGAGGACCTTGTCGAGAAGCTCACGGCCACCCGGTCGCGCCTGCAGGACCCGCACGTGCGGGTCGTGATCGTCGGGCAGTTCAAGCAGGGCAAGAGCAAGCTCGTCAACGCGCTCATCAACGCCCCCGCGTGCGCCGTCGACGACGACATCGCCACGAGCGTGCCCACCTCCGTCGGCTACGCCGAAGAGCCCTCCGCGACCGTGCTCGTGCGCCGCGAGAGCGGAGAGTCGCACGAGATCCGCCGCGTCGACATCCCCTTCGAGCGGCTCTCGGACTACGTCACCTCGCGCGCTGACGACGAGCAGGACGGCGACGTGGTCGGCGCCGAGGTGCTCCTGCCCCGCGAGATCCTCAAGGGGGGCTTGCGTATCGTCGACTCGCCCGGCGTCGGCGGGCTCGAGTCCACGCGCTCGCTCGCGACCCTCGCGGCGCTGACGACGGCCCACGCGGTGCTGCTCGTCTCCGACGCCTCGCAGGAGTACACCGAACCCGAGATCCAGTTCCTGCGTCACGCCATGCGCATCTCGCCGAACGTCGCGGCGGTGCTGTCGAAGACCGACCTGTACCCCGAGTGGCGCGAGATCCAGCGTGTCGACGAGAAGCACCTCGACGAGCTCGGCGTCAAGATCGACGACGTCCCCGTGTTCGCCGTCTCCAGCGACCTGCGCCTGCTCGCCGCCGAGCAGCAGGACCGCGACCTGAACGAGGAGTCCGGCTTCCCCGAGCTGGTGGCGCACCTGCGCCGCGACGTGCTGGGCAAGGCGGAGGACCTCAACCGCAGGGCCGCCGTCCACGACCTCATGACGGTCGCCGATCAGCTCGCGCTCACCGTCAAGACGGAGCTGAACGCGCTGGAGCACCCCGAGGACACTCCGGGCATGATCGCCCGCCTCGAAGACGCCAAGGCCAAGGCCGACGACTTCCGCAGTCGCACCTCGCGCTGGCAGGTCACCCTCTCCGACGGCATCGCCGACCTCATCGCCGACACCGAGCACGACCTTCGCGACCGTCTGCGCAAGGTGCAGCGCGAGGGAGAGGCCGCGATCGACGAGGGCGACCCGGGTCCGATCTGGGAGCAGATCGCCGAGTGGGTCGACCAGCGCGTCAACGCGGCGGTGTCCGAGACCTTCGTGTGGACGAACGAGCGCTCGCAGTGGCTGGCCGAGCAGGTGGCCGACGAGTTCCGCATGGGCGAGGAGTCGATCCCGCTCATCGACGTCGCGAGCACCGACGGCCTGCTGGATCCGGTCGAGGAGCTCCAGCATCTCGACGACGGCAAGATGGGTGCCGCCGAGAAGATCTACATCGGCGTGCGCGGCTCCTACGGCGGTGTGCTCATGGTGGGTCTGGCGACGAGCATCGTCGGTCTGTCGCTCATCAACCCGCTCTCGCTGCTGGCCGGCGTGCTCGTGGGACGCCGCGCGTATCGTGAGGACATGTCCACCCGTCTCCTCCGGCGTCAGAACGAGGCGAAGAACCTCCTGCGCCGCCACATCGAGGACACCGTCTTCCAGGTGGGCAAGCAGCTCAAGGATCGGCTCCGCATCGTGCAGCGCACCGCGCGCGACCACTTCGGCTCGATCGCCGAGGAGCTCCACCGCTCCCTGAGCGACTCGGTACTGGTGGCCAAGCAGGCCGCCGCCACCTACACGGCCGATCGCGACAAGCGCATCACGCAGTTGCACGCGCAGCTGCGCGAAATCGAGGCGCTGCGCGGGCGCATCCCCGCCGCCGAGCTCGAGTCGGCGCGTCCGGCCCGTGCGGCGGTCTCCCGATGAGCGCCGGTCTGCCCGAGGTCGCCCGCATCGTCGACGACGCCCTCGAGGCGTACGGCGACGACGCGGCCGCGGTCGAGGTGCTCGAGTCGTTCCGTGGTCGTCTGCGCGAGCCGCTGCGCCTGGCCGTGGCCGGCATCGTCAAGGCGGGCAAGTCGACGCTGCTGAACGCCCTGATCGGGGAGCGCATCGCGCCCACCGACGCGGGGGAGTGCACGCGCACCATCACCTGGTACCGCTACGGGTCCACCGCGCGGGTCGATCTGCGCATGCACGACGGTCGCCGCATCTCGCGTCCCGTACGCCGTTCCGAGGGCCGTCTCGTGCTCGACATGGGCGGCTACAGCGCCGAGGAGGTCGCGTGGATCGACGTGGCCTGGCCGAGCGAGAACCTGCGCTCGACCGTGCTCATCGACACCCCCGGCATCGCCTCGCTCACGGTGGAGAACTCGGCGCGCTCGACCGACTTCTTCATCCCGAAGGACACGCCCACGGCGGCGGATGCCATCATCTACCTGCTCCGGCACGTGCACGCCGAAGACCTCAAGTTCCTCGAGGCCTTCCGCGACACCGCCGCGGGGGAGTCGCAGACGGTCAACGCACTCGCCGCGCTCTCGCGCGCCGACGAGATCGGCTCGGGACGAATCGATTCGCTCCTGTCGGCGGCGAAGATCGCCGACCGCTACCGTCGCGACGGCGAACTGCGCTCGCTCGCGCTCGACGTCATCCCCGTGGCGGGCCTGCTCGCCGAGGGCGGCCGGACGCTTCGCGAGAGCGAGTTCATCGCGCTGCGCCACATCGCGATGATGGACCGCGCCGCCCGTGACCGTCTGCTGCTGACCGTCGACCGGTTCACCCGTGCCACCGACGACACGGCACTGAGCGTGGAGATCCGTCGCGGACTCCTGCGCCGCTTCGGCCTGTTCGGTGTGCGCCTGGCCGCCGCACTCATCCGCGGTGGCGCCTCATCGTCGTCGGCGCTGTCCGACCGGCTGGTCCAGCAGAGCGGTCTCATCGAGGTGCAGCGCTTCGTCGAGGACCAGTTCCGCGGGCGCGCGTTCGCGCTCAAGGCGCGCGGCATCCTGCACAGTGTCGAGCGGCTCGTGCGCGAGCGGCCGAAGCAGAACACCGCGGGGATCCTCAGCGCCATCGAGCGGCTCACGGCGCAGAGCCACGATCTGCGCGAGCTGTCGCTGCTCGCCGAGCTGCGTACCGCGCCGCCCGAGCTCGACGCCGCGACCCTCGCCGAGGCGGAGCGCATCGTGGGCGGCGGGGGCCTGTCGCCGGCGCGGCGTCTGGGACTGAGCGACGACGTGGAGCCGCGCGTCCAGCGCGAGCGCATCGACGACCTGCTGACGCACTGGCGCTCGATCGCGGAGTCGCCGCTGACCGATCGGCACACGGCGGACCTGTGCCGCGGTGTGGTGCGCAGCGTGGAGGGGGCGGCATCCGACCTGCTCGGTTCGGACACCGCCCCGTCGTCACAGCTCGGGAACGCCTCCGCCGACTCCGCGGCGGATGTCGTGCTTTCGTCGGGTCCAGCGTAGAGCCGCCGGGATCAGCGAGAACAGCAGCCCCAGGGCCGACAGGCCCAGCTGGATGAGCAGCACGCGCTCGAGCGGGATGCCGCGTTCCCCGAGCACGACGAACTGCCGTGCCGCGAGGAAGACGACCGCCTGGAAGACGAGGATGCCGAGCATCCACCAGCGGGCGTTGTTGCGGCGGTTGTTGAACGACACCAGCGAGGTCACCTGCACGAGCAGGACGGCCACAAGACCGCCGAACACGCACCAGTAGACGATGTCGGACGCCGAGGTGACCGTCTCGGCGGGGCGCGAATCGTCGACGGCGCGCACGAGCGCCTCGATGTCGGGACGCAGCGACTCGCGGATGATGAAGAGGTAGCCGACGCCGATCGCGCCGACGACCAGGCTCAGCACCCAGGCGATCTGCGCGAAGCGAACCGCGGCGGGCGGTGGCATCTTCACCATCACCGGGGCGGCGGCCTTGTCGTGCAGCGCGGGACGTTCGGGTGCCGAGGGCTTCGCCGCGGGCTGGTACGCGGGAGGCGCCGGCGAGCGGCGCACCTCGGAGCGGGCGGCGGAAGGGGCGGGCGCACCGGAACGGCGGGTGAGCTCGTTCGAGCCCACCCGCCGTTCCGAAGGCGTGTCAGAGGGTGTCATCCGCCGTGTCTTCGATGACGTAGTCGTTGCCCGAGTCGAACACCACGGTGGTGTCCTCGTCGACCGAGGTGTCCACCGTCGTGTCGGTGGTGTCGTTGAACGAGTCGCCCACGGCCACGTCGGTGGAGGAGTCGTTCGCCGAGTCCGTGAGGTCGATGTCGGTCGAGTTGTCCGTGTTCTCGGTGTTCTCGGTGTTCTCGTTGTACGAACCGTCGATGTCGGTGTTCGTCTCGTCGTTGCCGATGTTGACGTCGTTGCCCGCGTTGATGTCGGTCGACTGGTCCAGGGTGGTGTCCTGGTCGACGTCGTTGCCGGCGGCGATGGCCTTGTCGCCCGAGGCGACGACGGCTTCGTTGCCGAAGGTCTGATTGACGTCGCCGTTTGCCCAGATGTTCTGGTTCACCGACTGGTCGACGATCGTGTCGCGGTCGTCGATGTGGGTGTACGACAGCTGGTTGGTGATCGTCTTGATCTCGCGCACCACCGGGTTGTCGTGCTCCGGCTTGACGTGCACGGGGGCCGGCTGCGGGTTCGGGGCGACGGAGGGCTTCTCCGCGACGACCGGGGCCACCGAGCACACGTCCGCGTACGAGACGTTGTTCAGGCCGCGGGCCGCCATTGCGCCCTCCGGGTCCTCCTCGAACTCGGCTGCGGCCTGCGGGTCACGCAGCAGGCTCAGGATGAATTCGATCAGCGCATCTGCCATGGTCGCCAGCGTGACGCTCATTGGGTCTCCTCACGGTTGTTCCTTGGTTCGACGTTAGGTCGAGGGGGTGCGTGTGCGCGTCGGGGGGAACCCCCATAGCGCGGGACGGGTCATAGGGGGTTGGCGGATGCCAGGACCCCGACCGTCCGTGTCTGTTCGGCGCCCGTGATCGGGGCGCGGCCGTCGTCCTCGAGCACCATGCGCAGGCGGGCCATCAGGTCGGAGCGCGACGTGGCTCCGAGCCGGCGGCGGATGCGCGCGATGTGATGCTCGGCGGTGCGCGGGGAGATGAAGATCTCCTCGCCGATCTCGGCGTAGGTCTTGCCCTGCAGGACCAGGGCCGCGACCTCCCGCTCGCGTTCGCTCAGGATGCCGCCGGACTCCGCCGCGCGCACGGGGACGGTGATGGGCCCGGTGTCGGTCGACGCCGCAGGGGCGGCGACCGGCGCTTCGCTGCGCTCGCGCGGGTGCAGCTGACGCGCGCAGGCGAGGAGACGGGCGATGACGCGTCGATCGCTGGACTTGCTGGCGCCGTGGCTGGCCAGGCGCGCTCCGTCCCAGGCGAAGCCCGCGGACGCCAGTCCCGCGGCGGCCTCCTCGATGGCATCCACGTCGACGGCGCCGGTGAGGACCTCCGTCCACACCCGGCCGGCGCGGGCGAGCCGCGCCGCGAGCGGGGAGTGCGCCGCCGCGGCCATGAGCGCGCGGGCGTGCACGGTCAGCTCGTCGGGGCTGCCGCGCAGGATGCTCACGTGCAGGGCGGCCCACTGCAGGCTCGATTCCCACAGCGCCGGCTGTCCGAGATGCTCGAGCAGCAGCTCCGCCCGGCGCAGGTGCGAACGCACCGCGTCGGACTCCCCGACCCGGGCGGCTGAGAGGGCGAACTCGCCGAGGGGGATGAGCGTGTAGAGGTCGATCTGGGTGCGCAGCAGGGAGTCCTGCGCGCGATGCCAGACCGGGGCGAGCTCGGACGGCTGCCCGTTGCGGCGCACCAGCCCCAGTTCGACGGCGTCGGCGAGGAAGCGGTCGCGCGTGGAGAGCGGGCGACCGGAGGAGGTCGCGGCACGCAGCGCCGCCTCCGCCTCGGACGCGTGCTCGAGCTGCAGGGCGACCCACGCCCGCCACAGGAGCAGTCGCGGTGCCGCCCACGATCCGCCCTGAGCGCCGGCGATCGCGGCATCCAGCACCCGTTGGGCGACCGCGGCCTCGCCGAGGTGGAGGGCGACCAGCGCCGCGAGGACGGCGGGCAGTTCGGGCAGCGGGGCGTCGTTGGCGGAGGCCGTGTACATCTCACTGGCCCGCACCAGGTCTTGCAGGCCCTCTTCGCCGCTGTCACCGAGAGAGGCGCGGAGGCCGCGCGACAGCAGCTCGAGCGAGACGACGTGCGCGGTGGGGATGGAGCGGACGGTCGCACCGTCCTGCTCGGCGGCGGGGTCGGTGCGTCCGGCGGCGGTGGCGGCGATCAGCCACTTGGCGCGGCTCTCAGGCGTGGAGGGGGAGCCGCCGCCGTACACCTGCGCGGCGAGGTCCATGTCTCCCCGTGCCGCCCACACGGCCGCGGCCATGTCGAGCACCGCGTCGTCCGGCGCCTGAGCGCCCGACAGCATCCCGTCGACGAAGGCGCCCGCGGCATCCACGTCGCCCAGGGCCCACGCGGCGCGCGCGCGACGCAGCGCCAAGGTCTCGGGGGCGGCGCCCGCGCGGTCGGCCGCCGCGAAGAGATCCGCGGCCTTGGCCGGGTCGCGCGGGAGTTCGCGGTCGCCGTCGGCGAGCAGAGCGGATGCCACCCGCTCGTCCGTCGCGCCTCCGAGCAGCGCCTGCACGGTGGCGGCGTCCTTGACCAGGCGGGCCGAATACAGCTCGAGCAGACGGTCCGCCGTCAGGCGGGCCCGGACCGCGTCGCGCACGAGCGGGACGGTGCGTCCGCCGCGGTCGAGCAGGCCGGCGTCGTATCCCGCGGCGCACGCGGGTCCCGCGCTGCCGTCGAGGGCGTAGCGCTCGTCGAGGCACAGTGCTTCGACGGCCAGGCGCAGGGCCGGGTCGAGCGAGTCGATGCGGTGCGAGACCAGGTCGTACAGCGAGCGCGCGATCTCGTCGTGATCGCAACGACCGTCGCAGATCGCCTCGCCGTGCAGCACGAGGGCTTCGGCGGTCAGCCATGCGAGGCCGCCGGTCGCGTCGAACAGCGTGGTGAGGCAGTCCTTCGCGGCACCCGTGGGCGTCACGCCGACGTGGGCGATGGCGTCGGCGGGGGTGACGTGTCCGAGGAGCATGGGCGGCTGGTGCCGTTCGATGTCTTCGAGCAGGGCGCGCAATGTCGGGGATCCGGGATCGGGGCGCGTGGACAGCAGCACGGTCGCACTTCCGTCGCGCAGGCGCGTCGAGAGGATGCCGAGCAGGGAGTCGTCGAGCAGGTGCGCGTCGTCGACGACGATGACGGCCGTGCGGTCGTCGGCGGTCGGCAGGTCGGCTTCGCCCGTCAGCGCGACGGGAGTAGCGCCCGCGGCGCGAAGCGTCGTGAACAGGTGCCGGAGCACCCGCGATTTTCCGGCGCCCGCCGTGCCGACCACCGCGAGGGGGGTCGGCACCGCGGCGCCGAGATACGCGTCGAGCAACGTCCGGGCGACACGAGGCAGCAGCAACGTGTCGAGGTCACCGGACGCGGCATCGGAGGTGGTGTTCGAGATGGACATCGTCGTGTCTCTCGGTCCGATGCCGCGGCTCAGGCCGCGGGAGTTTCGGTCGACGTCTGCTCGGGTGCCGGCGAGCTCGTCTCAACGGGCGTCTCCGTGGCGGGCGGCTCGGTCGCCGGCGGGTCCGTCGCCGGCGGAGTGGTCTCCTCCGGCGTGGTCGTGGGCTCCTGCGTCACCGGGGGAGTGGTCTCCTCGGGCGGCGTGGTGGTGCCGGTGTCCGACGGCGACGGCGCGGGCGACGTCGGGTCGGTCGTGGGCGGGTTGGTCGACGTGCTGGGCTCGGAGCTCGCGGGCGACGAGCTCGAGGGCTGCTGCGCGGGGGAGGAGGCGGAGTTTCCGCCGGATCCGGAGTTGCCGCCGCCGCCGCCGTTGCCCTGCTGCTGCGGGGCAGCAGCAGCGGCGGACGGGCTGCGCTCCTCGGCCGCGCGCGGGGTCAAGCGCTGCGGCGACCGCTGGCGCGTTTCGCTCTTGTTCGTCGCACGCTGCTGCTCGGGCGCCGCTTTCTGCTCGGGCGCGGCGGGCTGCGCCTCGGCGGCAGGCTGCACGTCGGGGGCGGCGATGCTCGGCGGCGGAGCCGTCGGCAGGTCGATCGGGTCGAAGAGCAGCACCTCCGCATCGGCGGCGAGGGGCTGCGAGGTGATCCCGGCGCTGGTGCGGGCGAGGAGACCCACACCGAGCGCCGGGACGCTCACGACGCCGACGCCGACGGCGAGCGCCGTCACCCCCGCCGCGACGTACGCGGTCGCGGGGACGCGGCGAAACCAGGGGGCGCGCTTCTCGGCGCGGGTGGCGGTGAAGCCGAGGTCGCCGAGGGCGGCGTCGTCATCGTCGTCGTCCTGCACCTCGTCGTCGTCGACCGCGTGCAGGCCGACCAGAGGTGCGGCGACGGCGGCGAGGGCGACGGTGCGGGCGGCGCCGAGGGCGATGATCGCCTTGGGGTCGGCATCGACGGCGATGGGGCGATCGAAACGCTCCGACAGCAGCTGCGCGACCCGGGGGATGCGCGAGGTGCCGCCGGTGAGGAGGATCGCGTCGAGGTCCGCGGCGGCGAGGCCCGACTGCTCGAGCGCCATCTCGAGCACCTCGACGGTGCGCTCGATCTCGGGCTCGATCATGTCCTCGAACTCGGCCCGGGTCAGACGCACGGCTCCGTGGCCGTCGCCGATCAGCACCGGCACGACGGCCTCGCCGTCGAACGACAGCGACTCCTTCGCTTCGACGCATTCGCGGCGCAGCGATGCGAGCGCCATGCGCACGCCCGGGTCGGTGGCGACGCCCGCCATCGCGGATGCCGGGATGCCGGCGGCGCGCACCGTGTGACGCAGGACGATGTCGTCGAAGTCGGCGCCGCCCAGGTCGGGGATGCCGACGGGGCTGCCGACGAAGTCGACGTGACCGTCGCGGGTCTTGCGCAGGATGACGGTGTCGAACGTGCCGCCGCCGAAGTCGTAGACGGCGAGGGCGCGGTCGGTGTCGAGGGGATGCGTCGACTCGTAGTGGCGGGCAGCGGCCTCGGGCTCGGTGATGACCTGCACGTCGTTCCAGCCGAGGCGCCCGATGGCATCCTGCACCAGTCGCGTGCGGTATTCGCCCCAGGTGACCGGCACGGAGACCGCGATGCAGGCGGGGTGCTGGCCCTCGCGCTCGACGGCGGTTCCGATCACCCAGCCGACGACGAGGGCGTAGAGGTCTTGAGGGGAGAAGCGGCGGTCGGCGGCCACGATGGGCACGTCGTCGCCGATACGACGCTTGAACTCGCGCACCAGCCGTTCGGGCTGAGCGGTTCCCCGGCGCTCCGCGGCATCTCCGAAGAGCAGTCCGCTGTCGGATACGAAGACGGTGGTCGGTGTGCTGTCGGCGTTGCGCCCCAGCGGGAGCGGTGCGGCCACCAGCGTCCCGTCCGGTGCGGAACGCGCGGTCGCCGCCGCCGTCCTGCTCGTTCCCACGTCGATCGCCAGAAAGTACGGCGTTGCCATGTATTTCGACCCCCCGAAGAAACACAGGAACGCCGAACGTCCCCGAATCCCCCGATTCTCGGACTCGACAACGAGTCCTAGTGCTTCATCGCCCGATACCCCCTGTATGCGGACGACGCTGTTGCGACGAGTGTTGCACACCCCGGAAGCGGATGAAAGAGCGGGTGAAACGTGTTCACGTAGCCATCGAAAGATGCAATACTGCGCGCCCATCCCGCCGCGACGCGAGGCGCTGCGGCAAACGGATGGCCTCGTCGCGAAACGGCCCGTCGAGGTCGGCGCAGCCGCCGCTGGCACTCGCGTTGCATGAGTGCCAGTGCTTCTCTAGACTCGGATTAGCACTCTCCCCGCGTGAGTGCTGAAAAGTCTTCTGTAACGAGAAAGAAGAGGTAGACCGTGTCGGTTTCCATCAAGCCGCTCGAGGACCGCATCGTCATCAAGCAGGTCGAGGCTGAGCAGACCACCGCGAGTGGTCTCGTCATCCCCGACACCGCCAAGGAGAAGCCGCAGGAGGGCGAAGTCGTTGCCGTCGGCCCCGGCCGCATCGACGACAACGGCAACCGTGTCCCCCTCGACGTCGCCGTCGGCGACCGCGTGCTCTACAGCAAGTACGGCGGCACCGAGGTCAAGTTCGGCGCCGACGAGTACCTCGTGCTCTCGGCTCGCGACGTCCTGGCGGTCGTCGTCCGCTGATCGAGCGAGATCCTCTGAAGGCCCCGGATGCCATGGCATCCGGGGCCTTCGTCGTCCCGGCGTGCGCGCGAGGATCGTGGCAGGAAAGACGCGATGGTCGGCGGCCCGGCGGTCGGGCGCAGCCGTAGGCTGGGGCGGTGACCCCCGCTCCTCCCGCTCCGTCCGGTGGGAGCACCCGCGGCGCGCTCTACGCGCTCGGTGCCTACCTGCTGTGGGGCGTCCTGCCGATCTACTTCCTGCAGCTGGCCCCGACCGGTCCGTTCGAGGTCGTCGCGTGGCGCATCATCCTCGCGTTCGTCTTCTGCCTGCTGTTGCTGACGGTTCTGCGGATGTGGCGGCCGTTCCTCGTGATCGTGCGACAGCCGCGCCTCATGGGGCTGACCGCGGTCGCCGGCGTCCTCATCTACGTCAACTGGCAGACGTACCTCTACGGCGCCCTCTCGGAGCACGTCATCGAGACGAGCCTCGGGTACTTCATCAACCCGATCGTCACCGTGCTGCTGGGTGTGATCGTGCTGCGCGAGCGGCTGCGGATCGTGCCGTGGATCGCGATCGGACTCGCCGTCGTCGCGGTCGTCGTGATCGTCATCGGGTACGGCTCATTCCCGTGGATCGCGTTGACGCTCGCGTTCTCGTTCGGCTTCTACGGTCTGGTGAAGAAGCAGATCGGTCCGGCGGTGGATGCCGTCAGCGGCTTGACCCTCGAGTCGCTCTGGCTCCTGCCGGTCGCGGCGATTCAGCTGGTGATCGTCGCCAACCTCACCGGCATCACCCTGGGTGCGGCCGGCGCTGTGCACACCGTGCTTCTCCTGCTCGCCGGGGCCGTCACCGCCGTTCCCCTCCTGCTCTTCGCGTCGGGGGCGCGGCGTGTGCCGCTGACGGTGATCGGACTGCTGCAGTTCGTGGCCCCCATCATCCAGTTCGCGATCGGCGTGTGGGTGCTCGGCGAGCCGATGACGCTCGAGCGGTGGGTCGGGTTCGCGCTGGTCTGGCTCGCCCTCGCGATCCTGAGCGTCGACTCGGTCCTCGCCTCGCGACAACATCGTCGAGCGGTCGTCGATGTGGCCGAACCGGTCTGAACTCTCTTCGTTTCTCGGCCCGGAATTGCCCGGGAAAAGTAACGATTGGGTCGCGTAATCGACCGTTAACACATTGCAACAACACGGCCACAAGGGCGCCACTAGGTTTGTCACAATCCGCGGCGGTCATCTCCGCGGTTCCTACTCACCAAGGAGCACCCATATGAGTGTCCTCTCCCGTTCGCGTTCGGCGAAGATCATCGGCGGCCTCGCCGTGGTCGGCGTCAGCGCGCTCGTCCTGGCCGGTTGTTCCGGCAGCAGCACTCCGTCCGAGACCGGCGACGCTGCCGGTGGCGGCGACTTCCCGATCGACTGCAACGCCGCTGAGCCCGCCTCGTACACGCCCGAGTACTCGTCGACCTCGACCGGCCCCGCGACCGACCTCACGTTCAACATCGGCACGGCGCTTCCCGTGACCGGTAACCTCGCTTTCCTCGGCCCGCCCGAGATCGCCGGTACCGAATTCGCCGCCTCGGAGATCAACGCCGCCAACAAGGGTGTGCAGATCAACCTGATCCAGGGCGACTCGGGCGACACCGACAACAAGGCGTACGAGACCGAGATCCCGCGTCTGCTCGGTGCCGGGGCCACCGCCATCGTCGGTGCGGCCTCGTCGGGAACCTCGCTGCAGTTCATCGACCAGGTCATCGCGGCCAACGCCGTGCAGATCTCGCCGGCCAACACCTCGGCGGCCTTCACCGGCTACGACGACAAGGGTCTGTACTGGCGGACTGCCCCCTCCGACGTCCTCCAGGGTGAGGTGCTCGGCAACCTGATCGCCTCCGAGGGCAACGAGACGCTCGGCATGATCGTGCTGAACGACTCGTACGGCACCGGTCTGGCGTGCTTCACGAAGAAGGCGTTCGAGAGCGCCGGTGGTTCGGTCGTCGCGACCAGCCTCTACAACACCGGTGACACCAACTTCTCGGCCCAGATCGAGGACGTCCTCGCCCAGTCGCCCGACGCGATCGCCCTGATCACGTTCGACGAGGTGTCGACGATCATCCCCGACCTGACCGCGAGCGTCAGCCCCGAGAAGCTGTTCTTCGTCGACGGCAACCTGAAGAACTTCGGCAGCCAGTTCCCGAACGGCACCCTCACGGGAGCCAAGGGCACGTACCCCAGCGTCGACCCGGACTCGACGGCGACGTTCCGCAGCTCGCTGGAGTCGTTCTGGAGCGGCAAGGGCAACCCGGCGCTCGAGGACTTCACCTACGCGCCCGAGTCCTACGACTCGGTGGTCCTGCTCGCTCTCGCGGCGCTCAAGGCCGGCTCGGCTGCCGGTCCCGATGTGGCGGCCAACATGCAGTCCGTCTCGGGTGGCAGCGGTAGCGGCACAAAGTGCACCACGTACGCCGAGTGCGCCGACATCATCATCGGTGGCGGCGAGGCCGACTACGACGGCGTCTCCGGTCCGATCACGTTTGACGAGGTGGGCGACCCCACCGAGGCGACAATCGGTGTCTTCGAGTACGGCGACGACAACAACTACAGCTGGCTCCGCGCCGGTTGATCGGTTGATCAGGGAGGGCCTCGGAATCTTCGATTCCGGGGCCCTCCCCCTTTGTCGGCTGGGGTGGTGTCCGACGCTCTGTGGAGAGCGGTGTGGTGTACCCGATGGCAAGAGCGTCTGCGGAGCTACAGCGTGAGTCGCGGACCCGGGGCTGAGAGGGGCACGCTCCTGCCCTGAGGTGCCGGACACTATGCGACGGGTTCCTTGGGCGTGCGGCGAGCGGCGTTGGGCCGCATAGGGCAGAGACGGAGGACGTCCGGGTGTCGGGGTTGGTAGGGGGTCGGCCCGCGGTGGCGAAGGCGTTCCTGCTGACTGGCGCGCGGGACGCAGCTGCGCTCGCAAAGCGTGCGCCGTGGGAGCGGAGCTGCGCTAGAAGGGGCGTTCGCCCGAGTGGCCGAGCTGCACTCGCAGGGGCGTGCGTCTAAGAGGCGGAGCTGCGCTTACATGAGCGTGCGTCTAAGAGGCGGAGCTGCGCTTACATGAGCGTGCGCCTGAGAGGCATAGTGTGAATCCCGAATGAGGCGCAAGCCGTGCGCCCTGGATGAGGCGCAGCGTGATTTCAGGTGCACCCGGGTCTCAGGTGCACCGTGGTTGCAGGCGCAGCCACAGCGTGGGTGCAGGCGCAGCGTAGGTGTAGGCACGGCGTGGTTGCAGGCGCAGCGTGGTTGCCGGCACAGCGTGGGTGCAGGCGCAACGTGGTCCGAGGAGCAACGCAGCACCGCGCGGGCGCAAGAGGGGAGCGTCCGTGCCCACGATGGTGCCACTGCCGAAATGCACGCGCGAGCACCCTCGAATGGCGGTGCACGGACCCCGGCGACGCCCGTCAGAAAGGCGCGGACTGCGTGCTCTGGGGGAGAGCCGAGGCGGGTGGACCGTCCGAAGTGAATCGCACGACCGGCGCGTACGGCAGAGGGTGGTCGGTGTAGACGCGCCCGGTGGGTGAGGTGAACTCGATGACTCCGCCGGGGAGTTGTCTGACCTGCCATCGGGTGAATTGCTTCTGGGTGTGGTGTCGTTGGCAGAAGTGGCAGAGGTTGCACACGTGGGTTTTGCCGCCGAGGGCGTGATCGAGGTTGTGATCGACTTCGCAGCGGATGGCGGGGGCGGTGCAGCCGGGCCAGCGGCAGTGCCGGTCGCGGGCGCGGAGGTATCGGTCGATCGCGGCGGTCCGCTGATATGTGTCGGTGCAGAGCACTGCGCCGGTGACGGGGTTCGTGAGCACCCGATCCCACGGCACCCTCGTCGCTTCGGCCAATTGCCGGGCTGTGTCGATATCGATGGGGCCGTGACCGACGAGTTCGGCGGGGTCGATGTTCTCCCGACCCGGATCCTGAACGGACAGCGCCGGGACGACGACCTGCACGCGGGCGCGGATGGCGCCGAGGGTGCCGGGGCCGTCGTCGGTGCGGGTGGGGTCGGCGTCGGGGGCGGCGGTGAGGAGCAGGTCGGCGAGGATGTCGGCTCGGACCTGGTCGGTGCTGCGAAGATCGGCGGCGGCGGCGGCGGCGGCGGCGGCTGCGGCTGCGCCTGCGCCTGCGACCGTCGCGTCGCGCTGCTGCTCGTCCGTGGCCTTGACCGTTCGCCGTTCCGGCCGATCGTCGCTACCGTCGCCGACACGGTCAATCCCGAACGCGGCGCCGCCGACGATCGGCTGACCCAAACCCGGTGACGATGTGCCATCGGCGCTCGCCGAGACCGGCGAACCGGGCTCATTGCGCGCATCGATCAGCGCCCGCGACTGCTGCGTCAACCGGTCATAGATCCCCACCGCGAGCACCGTCGGCAGCGTCGCGATGAGATCCGACATGCCGTTCTCGCCCCGCACCACCCGCACGCATCGTTCCTCACGGCCCCGCTGGTGCCGTTCCGTGATCGTGGTCGGCTGCAACCGCTCCGCCAGAGTCGCCAACCGTGCCCGCAGCCGTCCGGGACTCAAGCCCTCCGCGGTGGTGACGGCGAGAACATCGAACTCCCCGCGCTTGTCGAGCGGCACCGGGGTGCCGGCATCGACGATCGCCTGCACGTGCGCCCGCGACAACGCTCCCGCCTCCCACGCGTCGACGGTCGTCGGGAAGTGGTCGACGAGCGTCAGCGCCTTCGCGATCTGCGCCTGCACCGACCGATCCGACAAACACCCCGCGGCCGCGATCTCCGACGCCACCTCCCGCAGCGCCATATCCGCCGCCCGCTGCCCCGCCATGACGTCGAGAGCCAGACGCCCCGCCCGGGCCAGCGCCCGCGTCCTGCGGGCTTCGGCGGCCGCGAGCGCGGCATCCGCGTCGAGCACCTCGGCAAGCACGACAGCAAGCGGGTCGCGCTCGTCGGCTGGTGGTGGCGGGGGTGTCGGAAAGCTCATGCAGGCATGCTAGCGCGCACCTGCGACATTGGACCGCTGACCGGGGCTTTCTGTGGATGGATTAGCCGCTTTGGTCGCTGTGGAGGAGGCGTCGCGACGCCCCCACCTCCGCTGAATGACAGTCGGATGCGCCGTCCGAATCTCGCTTCCGGGCCCAAGCCGTCATGGTCGAACTGCGCGCCGAGCTCCCTCTGCCATCAACGCCCCGCCTCCAAGCCGCCGCCAGCGCCCCTCGACTTCTCGTGCCCAACAAACCGCCCGCCGCTCCGCCCCCCCCGCGAGCCCCAGCCGCGCTCACCGCTCTACCTCCCCCCGGGCCCCAGCCGCACCCACCGAACCGGTCCGGGGCGTCCAGCCCCGCCCGAACCGCCCCTCACCCTCAAGCCCCGCGCCCACCGAACCGGTCCGGGGCCTCCAGCCCGAACCGCCCCTCATCCCAAGCACCGCGCCCACCAAACCGGTCCGAGTCCTCCACCCCCGCGCTCGAACTGCCCGTCATCCCAAGCACCGCGCCGACCGAACCGGTCCGAGTCCTCCAACCCCGCGCCCGAACCGCCCCTCACCCCAAGCCCCGCCCGCCGAACCCGGTCCGGTCGTTCAGCCCCGTCCGAACCGGTCCGGGGCCTCCAGCCCGAACCGCCCCTCACCCCCAAGCCCCGCACAGACCGCACCCCCTCGCCCCCCGCCGTGACCAGCGCCCCTTCCAGCCCCCCGGCCACCCCCCCACACGCAGAAGACCCGAGCCCCCACCGGGACTCGGGTCTTCTGCGCGGGGCGCCTGATCAGGTGCCGAGCGTACCGAGGTACAGGCCGATGACGGCCGGGTCGTCCATCAGTTCGCGTCCGGTGCCGGTGTAGGCGTCGCGGCCCTGGTCGAGGACGTATCCGCGGTCGCAGATCTGCAGGCAGCGTCGAGCGTTCTGCTCGACCATGATGCAGGTCACGCCGGCCTTGTTGATCTCGGAGACGCGGATGAACGCCTCGTCCTGGCGCACGGGGGAGAGGCCCGCGGACGGCTCGTCGAGCAGGAGCACCTTGGGGTCCATCATGAGCGCGCGGCCCATGGCGACCATCTGGCGCTCGCCACCCGACAGCGAGCCGGCGCGCTGCTTCAGGCGCTTGGCGAGGTCGGGGAAGATGCTCGTGACGAAGTCGACGCGCTCGTTGTAGCCCTTCGGGCGCTGGTAGAGCCCCATCTGCAGGTTCTCGGCGATCGTGAGGCTCGGGAAGACGTTGTTCGTCTGCGGGACGAAACCTACGCCCTTCGCGACGAGCTTGTTGGCTCGCAGTCCCGTGATCTCCTCGCCGTCCAGCACGACCGATCCCGAGCGCACTTTGACCTGTCCGAAGATCGCCTTGAGCATCGTCGACTTGCCGGCGCCGTTGGGGCCGATGATGCCGATGAGCTCGCCGGGGGCGGCGGTGAGGTTGGCGCCGTTGAGGATGTTGACCCCGGGCAGGTACCCGGCGTGCACATCGCGGAGCTCGACAACGTTGCCGGTCATCGACCGTCCTCCTTCTGATCCGCCGGGCGCGACGCGTCCGTCGCATCCGCCGAGCGCGGCGAGTCCGCCGAAGCCGACCCGTGCGCCGTCGACGACTCGCTCTCGATCGCGGCATCCATCTGCTGCGCGGTCTCGAGCAGTTCGGCGGCGGCGGCCGAGTCGACCGTCCCCTCGTGGCGGCCGGTGACGACGCCGAGGTCGACGTCCTGGTGGGCGCCGAGGTAGGCGTCGATCACGGCCTGATCCTTCATGACGGTGTCGGGCGGGCCTTCGGCGACGATCTTGCCCTCGGCCATCACGACGACCCAGTCGGCGATGTGGCGGACCATGTGCATGTCGTGCTCGACGAAGAGCACGGTCATGCCGAGGTCCTTGAGGTCGAGGATGTGGTCCAGCAGCGACTGCGTCAGCGCCGGGTTGACCCCGGCCATCGGCTCGTCGAGCATGACCAGCGTCGGGTCGCTCATGAGCGCCCGCGCCATCTCGAGGAGCTTGCGCTGACCGCCCGACAGGGAGGCGGCGAAGTCGGCCTCCTTGGCATCCAGCTTGAAGCGCTTGAGCAGCTCGCGCGCCTTCGCGTCGTTGGCGGCCTCCTGCTTGCGCCAGACGAAGGGGAGGATGCTCGAGAGCAGGCCCTCGCCCTTCTGCTTCGTCGCGCCGAGCTTCATGTTCTCGAGCACGGTGAGCAGACCCAGCGCCTTGGTGAGCTGGAACGTGCGCACCTGACCCATTCGGGCCGCCTTGAACGCGGGGATGCCGGCAAGGTTCTTCCCGTCGAACGACCACTGGCCGCTGTTGGGCTTGTCGAAGCCGGTGAGCAGGTTGAACAGCGTCGTCTTGCCGGCACCGTTCGGCCCGATCAGCGCCGTGATGGCGTTGCGCGGGATCTCGAGGTGGTCGACGTTCACGGCGGTGTTGCCGCCGAAGTCGCGACGCACGTTGTCGGCGACGATGATCGGGTCGACCTTCGCGACGCCGGGGCCGATCTCGCCCTTGTGCAGCCCGGTCGCCTTCACCCGCGGCGCCGAAGCGCTGGGTGCGACCGGCGTGGACTCATCGGACAAAGGTCATCTCCTTCTTGCTGCCCAGGATGCCCTGGGGGCGGAAGATCACGAGCAGCATCAGTGCGACGCCGACGATCACGAAGACGAGCATCTGCGACTGGTCGGCGGTGAGGAACGGCAGCAGTCCGATCGAGGACAGCGCCGGCAGGAGGTTCGACAGGAACGCGCGCACGACCCAGAACAGCACGGCGCCGAGCACCGGACCGAAGATCGTCGCCGCCCCGCCGAGCAGCAGCGCCGTGTAGACGAAGAACGTCTGCGACGTGACGTACACGTTCGGGTTCACGTTGGTGTCCATCGCGGTGATGATGCCGCCGGCGGCGATGATCACACCGCCGATGACGAGCGCCTGCATCTTGAAGGCGAACACGTTCTTCCCGAGCGCGCGGACGGCATCCTCGTCTTCCCGGATGCCGCGGATGACACGGCCCCACGGGCTGCGCATCAGCATCCAGACGAGCAGGACTGCCAGCGCCACGGCGACCAGGCCCAGGATGATGACGTACCAGCGGTTGGCGTTGTACGTCCACGGGCCGAAGCCGTAGTCGCCCGCGGGCAGCGGGTTGTTCTCGCCGCGCCAGCCCGACTGGAAGTTGAACAGGCCGTCCGCCGAACCGGTGACGCTGCGGAAGGTCGACGTGAGGAAGACCAGGCGCAGGATCTCGGCCGCGGCGATCGTGACGATCGCGAGGTAGTCGCCGCGCAGACGCAGCGTCGGGATGCCCATGATGAGCGCGAACACGACCGCGGCGGCGAAGCCGATCAGAGCCGCGAGGGGCCAGGCGATGCCGAACGTGAGGATCGAGATCGCGAAGCCGTACGCGCCGATGGCCATGAAGCCGGCGACGCCCATGTTGAGCAGGCCGGCGAAGCCGAAGTGCATCGACAGGCCGATCGCGGCGAGGGCGTAGCCGAAGGTCGCCGGGGCGAGGATCTGCGACGCCGTGTTGGAGAGGATCTGCAGGAAGTCCATGGTGTACCTACCCGATTCGCTCTCGACGACCGAGGATGCCCTGCGGCCGGAAGAGGAGGATGACGATGAGCACGACGAGGGCGCCCACATACTTCATGTCGGAGGGGATCCACAGCGTGGACACCTCGACGAGGAGGCCGACCACGATCGAGCCGATGAGGGCGCCGAACGCGGTACCGAGTCCGCCGAGCACGACGGCCGCGAACATGAGCAGCAGGATGCCCGAACCCATGTCCCAGCGGATGCCCGGGCGGAAGTAGGCCCACAGGACGCCGGCGAGACCGGCGAGAGCGGATGCCAGCACCCAGACGATGCGGACGACGTTGTCGACGTCGATACCGCTCGCCGCCGCCAGAGACGGGTTGTCCGACACGGCGCGCGTGGCGCGACCGAGGCGGGTGCGGGTCAGCCACCAGGCGAAGGCGCCGATCACGACGATCGAGATCGCCATGCTCGTGACGTCGGTGAGGCTGATGCGCACCGGCCCGAGCCCCGGGATGATCTCGCTCGAGGCGCCGGGCAGCTGCTGCGTGCCGCCGCCGATGAAGATCTGGAAGATGTAGCGCAGGGCCAGCGACAGACCGATCGAGACGATCATGAGCTGCACGATCCCCAGGCCCCGTCGACGCAGGGGCCGCCAGATCCCGGCATCCATCGCGAGCCCGAACAAGCCCGACAGGATGATCGCGAGCGGGATGGCGATCCAGATCGACCACCCCGTGCCGGCGCTGAGGAACAACGCGGCGATGGCACCGAACGTCACCATCTCACCGTGCGCGAAGTTCGACAGGCCCGTCGTGCCGAAGACCAGCGAGAGGCCGATCGCGGCCAGCGCGAGCATGAGACCGAAGTTGAGGCCGTTCACCGTGCGGGAGAGCAGCTGATCGACGAAGCTCGTCGTCTGCCGTTCCGCCGCGCCGAGGGTGAAGTTGCTCGACACCGTGCTGGAGCTGCCGAACTCCACCGTGCGCTCGAACTCCTGCCCGTCGGGCACCGTCACTCCCGCGGGGAGCGAGGTGCGATCGAGCTCGACCGTCCAGGCGCCGTCCTTGGTGGGGACCTTGATCGTGGCCCGACCGCGGTCGTCGGTGGTGGCCTCGCCGGAGAACGAGCCGTCCGTCGCGGTGACCTTCGCTTGCGCGACGGGCTCGCCTTCGGAGCGCACGTTGACCGTGATCGAGTAGGGAAGATCCTCATCGTTGACGGCTGCCGACGATGCCGGGGCGAACCCGAGCACCAGGGCGGCAGCGAAGAACCCTGACAACAGCGTCAAGATAGAACGTCGACGGCGAGGCACCCGTGGGGATGCTTGCCGAGTGGTCACGAAACCTCCTGGTTATTCGACGACGTGGCCCGTCGCCGCCCGGACACCGTAGTCCGGGAATATTGCCGTGGTGTTTCCACCGCGGCAGTCGATGCCAGAACGATACCCGGATGCGGGGAATTCGCGGCACACTGCGTTTTCGGTGTAGTCGATGTCGTGCGGATTGCGCGTTTCGCGGGGGCGGCGCGGGAATGCGGCCGTGCGCTCCGCCGTCGTGCCCGCCGACATTCCGCCGCGTCTTTTCGCGCCGGCGGGGAAGAAATCGCACCCCGCCGACGCTTACACTTTGAGGCGGAGCGCTCAGCGGGCGCACCGGCCGACGTCGTCTTTATCGAGCAGGCGCCGCGGGCGCAGGAGGATCCATGGAGCAGCACGACCCCTTCGGTTTCATCGGACTGACGTACGACGACGTCCTGCTCCTCCCGGGGCACACCGACGTCATCCCGAGCGAGGCCGACACCTCGTCGCGACTGACCCGCCGCATCACCGTGGCCACTCCTCTTCTCTCGAGCGCCATGGACACCGTCACCGAGGCGCGCATGGCGATCGCGATCGCGCGCCAGGGCGGCATCGGCATCGTGCACCGCAACCTCTCGATCGAAGACCAGGCGGGCATCGTCGACCAGGTCAAGCGCAGCGAGTCGGGCATGGTCTCCAACCCCATCACGACGAATCCGGATGCCACGGTCGCCGAGGTCGACGCGATGTGCGCGCAGTACCGCATCTCGGGTCTGCCCGTGGTCGACCCCGAGGGCGTGCTCGTCGGCATCATCACGAACCGTGACATGCGCTTCGTCTCGGGCTTCGAGCGTCAGACGACGCTCGTGAAAGACGTCATGACGAAGGACGGCCTCATCACCGGGCACGTCGGCATCCACGCCAACGACGTCATCGCCACCTTCGCCAAGCACCGCGTCGAGAAGCTGCCGCTCGTCGACGACGACGGCAAGCTCGCGGGCCTGATCACCATCAAGGACTTCGACAAGAGCGAGAAGTACCCGCTCGCCACCAAGGACGACCACGGCCGCCTGCGCGTCGGCGCCGCGATCGGCTTCTTCGGCGACGCCTGGCAGCGCGCCGAGGCGCTGCGCGACGCGGGCGTCGACGTGCTCGTGGTCGACACCGCCAACGGCCAGTCCGCGGGCGTCATCGACATCGTGCGTCGTCTGAAGGCCGACGAGTCGTTCGCACACATCGACGTCATCGGCGGCAACGTCGCCACCCGCGAGGGCGCGCAGGCGCTCATCGACGCGGGTGTGGATGCCGTCAAGGTCGGCGTCGGGCCGGGCTCCATCTGCACCACGCGCGTCGTCGCCGGCGTCGGCGTACCGCAGGTCACCGCGATCTACGAAGCGGCGCAGGCCGCGATTCCCGCGGGTGTGCCCGTGATCGCCGACGGCGGTCTGCAGTACTCGGGCGACATCGCCAAGGCGCTCGTCGCCGGAGCCGACACGGTGATGCTCGGTTCGCTGCTGGCCGGCACCGACGAGTCGCCGGGTGAGATCGTCTTCCAGGGCGGCAAGCAGTTCAAGCAGTACCGCGGAATGGGTTCCCTGGGCGCTCTGCAGACGCGCGGCAAGAAGACCTCGTACTCGAAGGACCGCTACTTCCAGGCCGATGTGCCCAGCGACGACAAGCTCATCCCCGAGGGCATCGAGGGGCAGGTGCCCTACCGGGGTCCCGTCGCGGCCGTGGCGTACCAGCTCATCGGCGGTCTGCGTCAGTCGATGTTCTACGTGGGCGCCCGAACGGTGGAGGAGCTCAAGAGCAAGGGCAAGTTCGTCCGCATCACCTCGGCGGGGCTCAAGGAGTCGCACCCGCACGACGTGCAGATCGTCGTCGAGGCGCCGAACTACAAGAAGTGAGTCGATCCGAGGGGGCCGGGCCGTGAGGCCCGGCCCCCTCGCCGTTCTCAGGGGCGGAAGTCCAGCAGTGCTCGCGCCGTCGGTTCGTCGGTGGCGAGCGCGTTGACGTAGCCCGTCCGCAGGATGGCGTGCAGCGCGGCGACCTTCTCGTGTCCCCAGGCCACCGCGAGGCTCACGGCGACATCGGCCAGCCGCGCCGGATCGAGTGCGATGAGGCGCTCGCACAACGACGTCGGCACGTGCCGCCCGCGTGCGTCGAAATGGTGGCCGGCCAGGTGCGCGACGGCGCCTCCCCGGCGCACCTCCGCGTCGACGGCGGGTGTCGCGTAGGCCCGGAGGATCCGTCCGGACGAGCCGTCGGCATCCACCGCCCCCACCCCGCACGCGGCGATGTCGGCGCGGGCGGCGAGCTCGAGGGTGGTCCGCACCGATTCCTCGCGCTCCATGGCGCGGGCCATCGCCGCGCTCGACACGACGATGGGTACCGGCAGCGGACGATGGGCGCCGCCGAGGCGATCGGCCAGGCGGCGGCACAGCTCGGGGCTGTCCACGAGCTGCGCGTCGGTGTCGGCGCCCGCGATCGCGCCGATCATCTGCACGACGTGGGATCCCGGCCATCGCTGCGGCGGCATCGCCGAGACCAGAGCGGAGAGCGACGACCCGTTCGAGAGGGCGACGACCGCGCGCTCGCCGCCGCGGCGGGCGATCAGCCGCGCGGCGACCCCGCCGACGGCCGCGGCTGAGCCGCCCCCGCGGTCGAGCGCGACAGCGGCCTCCGTCAGCCCGAAGCGCGAGCGCAGCCGGGTCTCGCACGCCAAGGCCGCCTCCACCGGGTGCGAGACCTGCACGGTGACGATCCCGCGGGCACGGGCCTGGGCGAGCAGACGCGACACGGTGGGCCGCGAGTAGCCGACCACCTCCGCCACCTCCTTCTGATCGAGCCCGTCGATCCAGTACAGGCGGGCGATACGCAGAAGGAGTCGCAGGTGATCCCGATCGTCGTCGCGGGTGAACACGTGTGCGGATTCTCTGCGGCTCATGGCGGTGACCTCCCTCGCGAAACCCCGGTGCACGCCGATTCTCGGCCGCCGAGGAGGCCGTCGGTGGTTCGGGCCTGAGCATATGTTTACATGCGTCCACCGCGCCGGCGACAGGTCTTCCTAACGTCGGCGATACCGGCCCCGCGGAGCGTGCCGAGTCCGACGCTCCGCTCGACTCAAGGAGCATCACGTGACCTTCGCGCGCACCATCCTCGGCGACGTCGCCCCCTCGACCCTGGGCGTCGTCAACAGCCACGACCACCTCATCCGCACCGGCGCCGGCGAGGTGTACCTCGACGCCGACCATCTGCTCGACGACGTCGACAAGGCGGTCGAGGAGGCCGGATACTTCGTCGAGGCGAGCAGGAGGTGGGCCGACGGCGGGACCGTCGTCGACATGTGCCCCGCCAACTGCGGGCGCGACGTCGACAAGCTCGTCGAGGTCAACCGGCGGGTGCCGGGCCTGCAGGTGATCGCCGCCACCGGCTTCCACCGCGAGAAGATGTACCTCGAGACCCGCTCGCACTGGGTCAACCGTTACTCGGTCGACACGATCGCCGAACTGCTGATCGCCGACATCACCGAGGGGATCGACCGGCACGACTACTCCGGGCCGATCGTCGAGCGCACCACGGTGCGCGCCGGCGTGATCAAGGTGGCCTCCGAGTACGGACGCATCACGCCCTTCGAGAACAAGTGCATGGAGGCGGCCTCGATCGCCTCGCTCGAGACGGGCTGCCCGATCAACACGCACACCACGTACGGCACGTGCGGCTTGGAGCAGGTCGAACTGCTCACGGGCTACGGCGTCCCGGCCGACCACATCGCGGTCGGGCACATCCAGCGCAACGCCGACGTGTACTACCTGCAGCAGATCCTCGACCTCGGCGCCTATCTGGAGCTCGATGGCACGTACCGCATCAAGTACCAGCCCGACTCCAATCGCATCATGGAGTTCCGCGAACTGATCGCGCGCGGATACGGCGACCGGCTGCTGCTCGGCACCGATTCGGGCAAGCGCGGGTACCAGAAGGCGTATGGGGCGGTCACCGGGATGGACTTCAACGCCGGGGTCGACGGTCCGCGCATGCTCGCCGAGGGCTTCGATCGCGCCGACGTGGACCGGCTGCTCTCCGGCAACGGCCAGGCCTTCTTCGCGTTCCGGGACCAGGCGTGAGCACCCCGCGCCTGCAGCTCGCGCTCGACTGCGCCGATCTGCCCGCGGCCCTGGCGCCGCTGGCGCGGTGCGCGGCCGACTTTGACGTCATCGAGGTCGGCACCGTCCTGCTCTTCGCCGAGGGCCTGCACGCGATCCGCGCGATCCGCGCGATCGCCCCCGATCACACGATCCTCGCCGATGCCCGGATCGCGGAGGCCGGATCGGTGCTCGCGCCGCCGTTCTTCTCTGCGGGTGCCGACTGGGTGAGCTGCGTGGCCGGCGCTTCGCTCACGACGATCGAGCAGACGGTCGCCGCCGCGCACCGACACGGCGGTGCCGTGCAGGTCGAACTGGGCGAGACGTACGATCCCGACCGCGCCCGCGCGTGGCGCGACCTCGGCGTCGAGCACGTCATCGTCAAGCGCTCGCGCGACCGGGAGGCCGCGGGAGAGCTCTCCTGGGGCGCCCAGGACGTCGACCGCATCGCAGCGCTCGACGCCCTCGGGTTCACCGTGACGGTGACCGGGGGCATCGGGCCGCGCGACCTGCCCGCACTCGCCGGGGCGCCGGTCGGTGTCGTCATCGCGGGCCGGTCGATCGTGGCGGCGGCCGACCCCGCGTCCGCGGCCGCGTCCCTGCGCACGGCGATGCGGGAGGTGTGGTCGTGACGCCCGCGTCGGGCGTCGCGCTCGGCGTCTACGAGAAGGCACTGCCCCCGATCAGCGACTGGGATGCCTTCTTCGCCGACGTCGCACGGACCGGTTTCACCTTCACCGACCTGTCGATCGACGAGAGCGACGAGCGGTCGCGGCGACTCACCTGGAGCGCGTTGCACCGCGAGGGCGTGCGCACCTCGGCCGCGCGGGCCGGCGTCGGCATCGGCGGGCTCTGCCTGAGCCTGCACCGGCGCGTGATGCCCGGATCGGTGGATGCCGGCATCCGGGCGCGCGCGGCCGAGGTCTTCCGGCGCGGCATCGACCTGGCCGCCGACCTGGGGGCGGCCGTCGTGCAGGTCGCGGGCTACTACGCCCATTACGAACCCGCCGACCCGGGCGCCCGTCGGCGCTACCTCGACACTCTGGCCGCGGCCGTACCCCATGCCGCCCGCGCCGGCGTCGTGCTGGGGATCGAGAACGTCGACGGGCACGACGTGCGCACGATCGGCGACGCCGTCCAGATCGTCGATGAGATCGGCAGTCCCTGGCTACAGGTCTACCCCGACATCGGCAACGTCGCCGAGCACGGCGGCGACGTGACCGCCGAGCTCGCGTCCGCCCGGGGGCGGATCCTGGCCCTGCACGTCAAGGACGCCCGGCCCGGTGAGCCCCGGCGCGTGCCGTTCGGCGCCGGCGACGCCGACTTCGACGCCGCGTTCGCCGAGCTCGCCCGTCAGCGCTGGGCGGGGCGCGTGCTGATCGAGATGTGGAACGACCCGGCCGATGCCCGGGAGCTATGCGTGGCCGCGCGTGCCTTCGTCACGGAGCGGCTGGCCCGCGCGGGCATCGCCGTCGTCGGCGACGGCCCCGGCGCACGGATCGCGATCGATACGACGGCATCCGTCGACCAGAGCCGCTCGGGCGATGCCGCCCGCCGAGAGAAGGAGAAGACCCCATGACCCTGCGTCAGCTGCGCGAGGAGGTGCTCGAGGGCAACCTCGCCCTCGCCCGCGCCGGACTCGTGGCCTGGACCGGCGGGAACCTGTCGGCCATCACCCCCGACCGGGATGCGATCGTCATCAAGCCGTCCGGAGTGCGCTACGAGCACATGGGCGTCGACGACCTCGTCGTGGTGGCCCTGGACGGCACGGTCGTCGAGGGCCACCACGGCCCGTCGTCCGACACGGCCTCGCACCTCGCCGTCTACGCCCGGCGACCCGACGTCGGCTCCGTCGTCCACACGCACTCGCGGTACGCCACCGCGTTCGCGGCGGCGGGACGCGCCATCCCCTGCGTCCTCACCGCGGTGGCCGACGAGTTCGGCGGCGACGTCCCGTGCGGCGGCTACGCGTCGATCGGCGGGGAGGAGATCGGCCGCGAGATCGTGGCATCCATTGGCTCTTCCCCCGCCATCCTCATGAAGCACCACGGTGTCTTCACCCTCGGGGCCACGATCGAAGCCGCCCTGAAGGCGGCGGTGATGGTCGAAGACGTCGCCGCCACCGTGCACGCCGCGCTCGTCCTCGGGCCGCTCGAGCGGCTGCCCGACGACGAGATCGCCGCGAACCACGACCGCTACCGGCACCGTTACGGCACGGCGGCCGCGTCGACGGGGGTGCGCTCGTGAGGTTCCATCTGACGACCATCGGGGAGGGCCAGATCCGGCTGACCGTGCCCGCGGGGGAGCGGCTCTCCAGCACCCGCGAGCTGCGTCTGTCGCCGGCCGGGTCCGAGGCCAACGTCGCGGGTGTGCTCGCCCAGTTCGGGCGCGCGGCGTCGTGGTGCACCGTCATGCCGCGGGGCGACCTCACCGAGCGCTGTCTCGCCGAATACCGCTCGGTCGGTGTCGACCTCTCGGCGGTGGTGCGCACCGACGACGGCCGCGTCGCGCTGTACTTCCTCGAACCGGGGGAGTCGCCGATGCCCTCGCGCGTGACCTACGACCGCCTCGGGACGCCGTTCCGTGAGATCGACCCCTCGGCCGTCGACTGGGACCTGCTCCTCGACACGCGGACGGTGTTCGTGACGGGCATCACCGCAGCGCTCACCGACCGCACGGCGGCCGTCGTCGAAGAGTTCACGGTCCGCGCGGAACGCGCCGGCGTGCGGATCGTGCTCGACGTCAACTATCGATCCCTGCTGTGGGATGCCGAAAGCGCCCGCCGCGTGCTGTCGCCGATCGCCGCGCGCGCCGACTTGCTGCTGTGCTCGCGCCGCGACGCGGCCACGGTGTTCGGCATCGCGCGCGACGGCGCGGGCTGCGTCGAGGAACTGCGCGACCGCTTCGGGGCGCGCCACGTCGTCTCCACCGATCAGACCGACGACGTCTACGTCGCCGACGAGAGCGGAGTGGCGCGGTTCCCGGTGTCGGTCGTGCCGATCGTCGATCGGCCCGGCGCCGGCGACTCCTTCGTCGCCGGTGTGATCGACGGATATCTCGCCGACGACGTGCGGGCGGGAGTGGAACGCGGCATGCGCGTCGCGACCTACGCCCTCACGCACCACGGCGACCTGACCCACATCGGTCGCCCCGACCTCGCCCAGGCGACGACGACCGACATCATCCGCTGAACCGCGCCCCGGCGCACCACCCTCCATCGAAAGGTCGACCATGGACGACGACGTCCGCACCAGCACACCCACCGCGACGGCGCAGATCGACGCGCGCCCGCTCTCGCGGCACCAACGCAACCTCATCGCCCTCGTCATCGCGGGCAACATCTCGGAGTTCTTCGATCTCTTCCTGATCGGCTTCGTGGTGTCGCTGCTGACGAAGCCCTGGAACCTGACGGGCTTCGAAGCGGGCGTCATCCTCGCCGGCTCCGGACTCGGCACCGTGCTGGGGGCGATCGTCTGGGGTCGGCTCGCCGACCGGATCGGGCGACGACGGGCCTTCTTCTGGTGCGTGCTCACGTTCGTCGCGCTCACGCTCCTGTCGCTGTTCACGCCGGACCGCGGCTGGCTCATGCTCGCCGTCCTGCGCATCGGCGTCGGCATCGGCGTGGGCGGGCTCAACATCTCGTCGATCCCGTACGTGCAGGAGTTCGTGCCCGCGCGTCAGCGGGGTCTCATGGCGGGGTTGGCGTCGGTGTTCATCCCCGTCGGGCTCTTCCTCGGCGCGCAGGCGCAGCAATGGTTGGGCGAGCCGCTCGGATGGCGCGGGCTCATCGCCCTCGGCGTCATCCCCGTGTTCCTGCTCGTGTGGCTGCGCTTCGTGCCGGAGTCGCCGCGGTTCCTGCAATCGGTCGGTCGCGACGACGACGCGCGCGCCTCGTACGCCTGGGCGATGCAGATCCCCGTCGCGCAGGTCGGTCCGCTCGTCCCGCTCGAGAGCACCGAGCGGGCGACCTACGCCGAGCTGTTCCGCGGCCACCTGCGTCCGCTCGTGATCGTGACGCTCGGCTCGTTCTGCTTCATCCTCGGCACCTTCACGGTCCAGTCCTGGGGCCAGACGCTGCTCGCGGAGGGTTTCGGGTTCACCGTCGCCACGGTCGGCCTGCTGTTCACGTTCGTCTCCCTCGCCGACGTCGTCGGGCGGCTCGGCGCCGCGTGGCTCGCCGACGTGATCGGTCGCCGGGCGGTGATGTTCTCCTTCGGCCTGCTCGGGGCGGCGGGCGCGGTCGTCGCGGCGCTCGCGCCGAACGGATGGGTGTTCTTCATCGGCATCCTGATCACGATGATGTTCGGCGACGGCGCCTTCGGCATCCTCAACGCCTTCGGTGCGGAGCAGTTCTCCACCCGCGTGCGCGCGACCGGTCTGGGACTCGGTTACGGAATCGGCGCGACGGCGAAGATCGTCGGGCCGGCGCTGATGGGCGGCCTCATCGGCGGCAGCATGATCAAACAGAACGTCACGCTCCAGGCGGTGCCGGTGGCCTTCTTCCTCTTCGCCGGCCTGCTCGCCGTCGGAGGCATCGTGTACCTCTTCGCCCGCGAGACCAAAGCGGTCCCGCTCGAAGAGATCTGACGCTCCGGTGCCGACGGGGAGCTGGTGGGGCGCCCCGTCGGCACCGGTCTGTCGGCCGATCGGCCGCATCGCTACGCTGTGCGCATGATCCGGCGGCGCAGTCACCCCGAGGCGTCGCTGTCCGCACGACGGACCGAGGCCTTCACCGATGGGGTGTTCGCGATTGCCGCGACCCTGCTCGTGCTCGGACTCACGGACCAATCGCTCGGCTCTCCCCGGACCGACGAAGACCTGGCCGTGGCGCTCCTCGGTCTCGCGCACCCGGTCTTCTCATTTGTGATCAGCTTCCTCATCCTCTGCGTGATGTGGATGACGCACGTGCGGCAGTTCGAGTGGATCGTGCGCATCGACGACGCGGGGATGTGGATCAACAGCGTTCGGCTCCTGCTCGTCGTCCTCGTGCCCTTCACCTCCTCGCTCGACACCACACACTCCGACCTCCTGCTCGGACGCGTGCTCCTGCCCGTGAACTTCTTCCTCGCGATCGTCCTGGGGTGGCTGCAGTGGGTGTGGGCGGTGCGGTCGCGGGCGATCGTCGACCTCGCACCCGACGACGCCCGCCGACTCGGGCGCGCGAGCCTGAGCGCGGTGATCCTCAGCGCGATCGCGATGGTCCTCAGCCCCCTGATCGGCTCGATCGGGTTCGCCATCTTCGTCTTCGACGGTCTGCTGACCCGGCTCCTCCGCGGAGCGGACGACCCGGTGTCGCCGCCGCCCCTGGATGCCGAGGGGCCCCGGCGAGACTCGGCCGACGGCGATGTCGAAGGGCGCGGGTAGGCTGGTCGGGTGACCATGGAGATCGATCTCGGCCGCGCCAAGCGCGCCCGCCGCGCCTACACCTTCGACGACATCGCCGTCGTGCCGTCGCGGCGCACGCGCAACCCCGAAGACGTCTCGACCGCCTGGACCATCGACGCGTTCCCCTTCGAGATCCCGGTGCTCGGCGCCCCGATGGACTCCGTGGTCAGCCCGCGCACCGCGATCGAGCTCGGCCGCCTCGGCGGTCTCGGCGTGCTAGATCTCGAGGGTCTGTGGACGCGTTACGACGACCCCGAGCCGCTCCTGGCCGAGATCGCCACGTTGCCCGAGGCCGACGCCACGCGTCGCATGCAAGAGCTGTACGCCGAGCCCATCAAGCCCGAGCTCGTGCGCGACCGTCTCGCCGAGGTGCGGGCCGCGGGCGTCACCGTCGCAGGCGCCCTCACCCCGCAGCGCACGCACGACCTCTACGAGACCGTCGTCGCCGCGGGCGTCGACCTCTTCGTCATCCGCGGCACCACGGTCTCGGCCGAGCACGTGTCGAGCGTGGCCGAGCCGCTGAACCTCAAGAAGTTCATCTACGACCTCGACGTGCCCGTCATCGTGGGCGGCGCCGCCACCTACACCGCGGCCCTGCACCTCATGCGCACGGGAGCGGCGGGCGTGCTCGTCGGCTTCGGCGGGGGAGCCGCCTCCACCACCCGCGCGACCCTGGGCCTGCACGCCCCCATGGCCACGGCCGTCGCCGACGTCGCGGGCGCGCGCCGCGACTACCTCGACGAGTCGGGCGGACGCTACGTGCACGTGATCGCCGACGGCGGGGTGGGCACCTCGGGAGACATCGTGAAGGCTCTCGCCATGGGCGCCGACGCCGTCATGCTCGGCGTCGCGCTCGCGCGCGCGACCGACGCCCCGGGCCGGGGATTCCACTGGGGTCCCGAATCGCACCACCCGAAGCTGCCGCGCGGACGCCGCGTCGCCGTCGACCGCGTCGGCCCGCTCGAGCAGGTGCTCTACGGCCCGGCGCCCGTCGCCGACGGCACCGCCAACCTCATCGGCGCGTTGAAGAAGTCGATGGCCACGACCGGGTACTCCGACCTCAAGGAGTTCCAGCGCGTCGAGGTCGTCGTGGCCCCCTACGGTCACTGACGCCGGAGACCGCATGACGTCCGCCCCCGCGACCGATCCGCTGCCGCCGCAGGTCTTCCCGCCGACGCTGCGGGAGGTCATGTTGCGGCCGCGATGGATCGCGCTGCTGGCGTTCTCGCTGCTGGTCGCCGGCGCCCTCGCCTGGCTCGGTCAGTGGCAGCTGGGCCGTGCCGTCGACACGTCGCCTCCCGAGCCCGGCATGACCGAGGTCGTGCAGCCGCTCGCCGAGGTCGTCCAGCCCGGCGACTACCTGCCCGAGCCCCTCGTGGGGCAGCGGGTCGAGGTCAGCGGCACGTGGGTGGCATCCGACTTCATCGTCGTCTCGTCGCGCTTCAACAACGACGTCGAGGGGTACTGGGTCACGGGCCAGCTCCGCGTCGCCGGCACCGACGCGCCGACCTCCATCGCCGTCGCGACCGGGTGGACGGCCTCGATCGACGCGGCCGACGCCGCCGCCGCCGACCTGCGCGCCGCCGCCGAGGCCGATCCGACGGCGGTCGTGCAGATCACCGGTCGCCTCATCTCCGACGAGGGGCCGTCGGTGCCGCCGTCGGGGGTAGACCCGCAGACGCTCACGCGCATGTCGCCGGCCATGCTGCTCGGCCGCTGGCACGACATCGAGGGCCTCGACGTGTACCGGCAGTTCGTGACCTCGCAGACGGCTATCGGGCCCCTCGAGCCCATCGCCTCGCCGGCGCCCGACGAGCGCTCACGCGTCAACTGGCTGAACATCTTCTACGCCGCCGAGTGGGCCATCTTCGCGGGCTTCGCCCTCTACCTCTGGTACCGCCTCGCGCGCGACGCGTGGGAGAAAGAGGTCGAAGATCTCGAGGACGAGCAGTCCGAGGCCCTCGCGGCGGGCGCCGCAGAATCGCGCGACTAGACTGGGATCCATGCCCCGCGCCCCCAAACTCGCCTCGTTCCCGGCGATCCGCGGAGCCCTGAAGTTCTACCAGATCTGCTCGATCATCACCGGTGTCGGCCTGCTGCTGCTGGTCGCCGAGATGATCCTGAAGTACACGCCCCTTCACGTGGAGCTGTTCCTCGGCGGATCCGGCGGCTTCCTGTGGTTCGCAGACGCCGTGCCCGGCCCCGACTGCCAGTGGTTCTCGCTGTTCCTGCCGGGCGGCAACGGATGCGACATCCTGTCCACCGGCGACGGGGTGAACGTGTCACTCGCGATCCTCGTCGCGCACGGCTGGTTCTACGTCGTGTACCTCATCTCGTGCTTCCGCGTGTGGAGCCTGATGCGGTGGCCGTTCCGTCGCTTCGTGTTCCTCGCCCTCGGTGGCGTGGTGCCGTTCCTCTCCTTCATCCTCGAAGTGCGCACCGCCCGCGGTGTTCGCGCCTACCTCGCCGAGCGCGAGGCCGCGCAGGCCTCCGCTCCCGTCTCCGCCTCGGAAGGCAACCGGTGACCGAACAGACCGAAACCTCCCAGCGTCCCGTCCTCGTCGTCGACTTCGGCGCCCAGTACGCCCAGCTGATCGCCCGCCGCGTCCGCGAGGCCGGCGTCTACAGCGAGATCGTCCCCCACACCGCCACGGCGGACGAGATCGCGGCGAAGAACCCCGTCGGCATCATCCTCTCGGGCGGCCCGTCGTCCGTGTACGAAGACGGCGCGCCGAGCCTCGACACCGGCGTCTTCGACCTCGACGTTCCCACGCTCGGCATCTGCTACGGCTTCCAGGTCATGGCGAAAGCGCTCGGCGGCGAGGTCGCCAACACGGGCCTGCGCGAGTACGGCGCGACGGATGCCACGATCGTCACCGAGGGCACCCTGCTCGAGGGGCAGCCCGTCGAGCAGAACGTGTGGATGAGCCACGGCGACCAGGTCTCCCGGGCCCCCGACGGCTTCGAGGTGCTCGCGCGCACCGCGCACACGCCCGTCGCCGCCTTCGCGAACGACGCGCGTCGCATGTACGGCGTGCAGTGGCATCCCGAGGTCAAGCACTCCGACCACGGGCAGCACGTTCTGGAGAACTTCCTCCACAAGGCCGCGGGGCTCCCCGCCGACTGGAACAGCGGCAACGTCATCGCCGAGCAGGTCGAGCGGATCCGCCAGCAGGTCGGCACCGGTCGCGTCATCTCGGCGCTGTCGGGCGGCGTCGACTCGGCCGTCTCGACCGCTCTCGTGCACGAGGCCGTCGGCGACCAGCTCATCGCCGTGTTCGTCGACCACGGTCTCCTCCGCCAGGGCGAGCGCGAGCAGGTCGAGAACGACTACGTCGCCTCCACCGGCGTGAAGCTCATCACCGTCGACGCGCGCGAGACTTTCCTGAACGCGCTCGCCGGAGTCAGCGACCCCGAGCAGAAGCGCAAGATCATCGGCCGCGAATTCATCCGCGCCTTCGAGCAGGTGCAGGCCGACCTCGTCGCCGAGGCGAAGGCCGAAGGCGAGCAGGTGCGTTTCCTCGTGCAGGGCACTCTCTACCCCGACGTCGTCGAGTCGGGTGGGGGCGCGGGCACGGCCAACATCAAATCGCACCACAACGTGGGCGGACTTCCCGAAGACCTCCAGTTCGAACTCGTCGAGCCGCTGCGCACCCTCTTCAAGGATGAGGTGCGCGCGATCGGCCGTGAGCTCGGTCTGCCCGAGGCCATCGTCGGCCGCCAGCCCTTTCCGGGGCCCGGTCTTGGCATCCGCATCGTGGGCGAGGTCACCGCTGACCGTCTCGAGATCCTGCGTGAGGCCGACGCCATCGCCCGCGCCGAGCTGACCAAGGCCGGACTCGACAACGAGATCTGGCAGTGCCCCGTTGTGCTGCTCGCCGACGTGCGCTCGGTCGGCGTCCAGGGCGACGGCCGCACCTACGGCCACCCCATCGTGCTGCGGCCCGTCTCGAGCGAAGACGCGATGACCGCCGACTGGACGCGCCTTCCCTACGACGTGCTGTCGAAGATCTCCAACCGCATCACCAACGAGGTGCGCGACGTGAACCGCGTGGTGCTCGACGTGACGTCGAAGCCGCCGGGGACGATCGAGTGGGAGTGAGCGTCGGCTGACTCCTGACCCCGCAACGGCGCCGTCGTCCGGTTCCGGGGTGTCGTCTTCGAATCGAGAGCGGGGCCCCTTCCCCGATCGACTCGAAGACGACACCCCTCCACCGGACGGCGGCGCCGTTGCTCTGTCCTCAGCCGGTGAGGGTATGCGGGGCCCCTTCCCCGATCGACCCGGAGACGGTGCCCCTTCGCCGTCCGGCGTCAGCGGCGCTCTGCATCGATGCGGCATGAGGCGAAGCGGCGGCCACCACCGGGCCTCGGAAGACTCCGCGTGTCGTGTGGCGAGGTGGCCCCGGGGCCACTTCCGTCGCCCCGGGGCCACCCGCAGCGCCCCGGAGGGCGGACGGCCCGCGCGGGCGGCGCCCCGGGGCCATTCCGGGCGCCCCATCGAGCCGACGCGCCCGCCGACCCCTGACACGCCGAGGACCCGCCACCGGGTGCGGGAGGATGGGGGCGTGAGCGACGCCGAGTTCCCCGACGCCTGGTATCTCATCCTCTCGAGCCGGCTCATCCCCGACCTCGACGGCGGGTACACGATCTCCACGCTCTCCCGCGCACGTCAGATGACGGATGCCGGTGCGGCACCGCTGCTTCTCACCGTCGACCCGGGTGCGGTCGACGCCCACGCGATGCAGCGCGCGACCTTCGTGGAGCGCGGCGCGGCGGCGGCATCCGAAGTCTTCCGGAACCTCTTCGACGAGGCGGTCGCGCCCGCGGGCGGCGCGGCGGATTGGCTGCGCGAGGCGGCTCACGACGGGCGGGCCGATCCCGCCCTGGAGTACCGCGACGTCGCGGGGGGCACGGTGTCGCTGCCGGTCGTCGTCGACCCGGACTGGCACCTGACGACGGCGCCGATCGTCGTGCGCGACACCACGGGCGAGCCGGTGGGCGTCGTCGACGGATTCGGCGCCCTGTACCGGGCGTGGCTGACCCATCTCACGGCGGAACTCCGGGCCGAGGACGACCGCCCGATCGTCGTCATCTGCGAGTCGCGACAGCTCGGCGAACTCATCGTGGGCTGGGGCGACGACCGCGTGCGCATCCTGCACACCGTGCACACGATCCACCTCGAGCCGCCCTACCGCGAGGATTCCGACCTCAATGCGCTGTGGCGACGGTGGTTCGAGATCTCGCCGCGCTTCGACGCGGTGCTCTGGCCGACGGCCTACCAGCGCGCCGATGTGCGTGGCCGCTTCGGAGACGCGGCCAATGACCTCGTCGCTCCGCACGCGGTGCCCGTGCCCGACGTGGTCGTGCCGTCGGCCGAGCGCGACCCGGGACGGGTGGTCGTCCTCGGCCGTCTGGCGCCCGGCAAGCGGCTGGAGCACGCCGTCCGCGCGTTCGCGCGCGCGGCGGTTCCCGGCGCGCGCCTGGAGCTGTGGGGCGAGGGGGCGCAGCGCGGTGCGCTCGAGGCGCTCGTGGGGGAGCTGGGCCTCGCGGACTCGGTCGCTCTTCCCGGGTTGACCACCGACCCGGACGCCGTTCTCGACCGGGCCGCGGTGTACCTCACCACCTCGGCGTTCGAGGGGCAGGGGCTCGCTCTCGCCGAGGCCCTCGCGCACGCGACGCCCGTCGTCGCCTACGACATCCGCTACGGCCCGCGCGACATGCTGGCCGGGGGCGGTGGGATCCTGGTGCCGGACGGCGACGAGAACGCGCTCGCCGGTGCTCTGCGGCGGGTGCTGACGGATGCCGCGCTGCGCGAGCGTCTGTCACGCGAAGCCCGCGAGGCCGCGACGACGCTGAGTCCGGCCCGGGCCATGCGGACGCTGGCGGCGGCCTGTCGGGAGGCGCTGGGGCGTGAGCGGCGGCGCTGAGCCGGACTGCGTCCCGCCTGGCGCCGTGACCCCGGCTCAGGCGTCTGTGGAGCGGCCGGCCCAGGGGTCGTAGTCGGCGATCAGATCCTCTTGCGCCGGGCGCTCGGCATCCGGGACGTGCTGCAGATTCACGCGGACGCGGTACCAGAGCGAGCTCGACCCGCGCATGCCGTCGACGAGCACATCGGCGGGGTGGAGTTGTGCCGTCGCTTCGGGATGCCGCTGTTTCCACGTCTCGAGGGCCTCGAGGGCCTCGGGCTTGGTCTTGGTGCGGGCGACCTCGATGAGCGGCATGGTCGAGGCGCGGCGACCGGATCCGTCGGACCCGCGCGGGGGCTTCTCGGCGGGGCCGAGCTCCTTCGCCAGGGCGAGGAGGGCATCGAGGGAACCGGCGGCGTCGTCGATCCCGGCGTGCGGATCGCCGATCGTACGGAAGCGCTCGGGCACGGTGAGGACGGTGAACTCCTCGGGGCGGCGATCGCGGACCTCGTCCCACGTCAGCGGGGTCGAGACGCGGGCGTCGGGGAGTGCGCGGATCGAGTACGCCGAGGCGACCGTGCGGTCCTTGGCGTTCTGGTTGAAGTCGACGAAGACGCTCTCGCCGCGCTCCTCCTTCCACCAGCGGGCGGTCGCGAGGCCGGGCGCACGGTTCTCGACCTCGCGGGCGAGTGTCTCTGCTGCGAGGCGCACGTCGGCGTAGCCCCACTCGGGGCGGATGCGCACGAGGATGTGGAGACCGCGTGACCCGGAGGTCTTCGGCCACCCGACGAGACCGTGGTCCTCGAGCACCTCGCGGGCGATGAACGCGACGTCGACGATCTGCGACCAGTCGACCCCGGGCATCGGGTCGAGGTCGACGCGGAGCTCATCGGGGTGGTCGAGGTCCTCGGCACGGACGGGGTGCGGGTTCAGGTCGAGGCAGCCGAGGTTGACGACCCACGCCAGTCCCGCGGCATCCCGGATCACCGTCTCCTCGGCGGAGGTGCCGGAGGCATAGCGCAGGGTCGCGGTGTCGATGAAGTCGGGGTGCTTCTCGGGCACGCGCTTCTGGAAGAAGGGCTCCTGGTCGAGACCCTTCGAAAAGCGCTTGAGCACCATGGGCCGGCCGCCGGCGCCGCGCAACGCTCCGTCGGCGACCGCGAGGTAGTACCGCACGAGGTCGAACTTGGTGAGGCCGGGCTCAGCGAAGACGACCCGGTCGGGGCTCGTGACGCGCACCTCGTGGCCGTCGATGTCGAGGATCTCGGGGGGAGTCTTCGAGGGGCTCATGGCGCGAGGCTAGCGCCGGGCCGCGCGCGCCCGCTGCCCCTTGCAGCGCGCGGCCGGGTTGGGGGTCGGCGGGCGGCTCGGGGGCCCGTGGTGTGGATCGAGTGTCCGAAACACCCGGTGCGCGGGCCCGTGGTGTGGATCGAGCGTCCGAAACACCCGGTTCGCGGGCTCTTGGTGCGGACCGAGTGTCCACAACACCCGGAGGATTTCCGCGGGCGTCCGGGTGTTCTGGACACTTAACGGTGCACACCGCGCGCGGGAGCACGCGCGCCGCAGACGAGGTCGCCGAGCGCGGCGCGACCGCGCGCGGGTGGCGAGGACGTAGGCCGGTCGAGTGTCCACAACACGCCGTCAGGAGGACCACGGTAGCGGCGTGGCTCGGACACTCGACGGGCGGTGCCGGCGGGCGAGTCGGGGCGGGAACGGTGAAGGGCCGCCCCGGAACGGGACGGCCCTTCGTGCGAGTCGGTGCGTCAGTTGTTGCCGCGCACGATCGCGATGAGGCGGAGGATCTCGACGTACAGCCACACGACGGTGACCATGATGCCGAAGGCGCCGACCCAGCCGTAGACGCGCGGGGCGCCGTTGCGGACGCCGCGCTGGATCTGGTCGAAGTCGAGAACCAGCGAGTACGCGGCCATGATGACCACGAGCACGCCGATGATGACGCCGAGCGGGATGCCGAAGATCTCGATGCCGCTACGGAGGCCGAAGGCGCCGCCCGCGAGGGGCACGTTGAACAGCATGAGACCGAGGTTCAGCAGGCTGAAGACGAGGTAGCCGACCATCGCGATCATGAAGATCTTGGTGGCGCGGGCGGAGGCGCGGATCTTGCCGCTCGCGAAGAGCGCGAGGGTCACGCCGACCACCGAGAGGGTGCCGAGCGTCGCCTGCAGGACGATGCCGGGGAACATCATCTCGAAGAAGGCCGAGATGCCACCGATGAACAGACCCTCGAACGCCGCGTAGGCGACGAAGACCGGGACGGACGGCTTCTTCTTGAAGATCGCGACCATGGCGAGCACGAAGCCGCCGAGGCCACCGATGATCATGGGCAGCGCGCTGGGCTGCGGGTTGGCGGCGGTGACGCCGCTCATCGTCCAGATCCAGCCGACGACGGCGGTCACGACGAGGATGCCGAACAGGGCCAGCGTCTTCATGACGGTGTCTTCGACCGTCATGCGGCCGGTGTCGACGGCGCTCGCGGACGGGGCCGCGTACGCGCCTTCGATGGTCGCGGCGGCGGCGGGGTCGACGGCCGGGGGCGGGCTGTAGCGCGTGTTAGCGCCACCGGCTCGAGGGTCCTGGAACGCCGGGGTATTGAATGCCGGGTTGTTGAGGGCCACGGGAACTCACACTCCAAAGATGGTGATCACAGCACCGTGCTGTCAGACAACACTAGCCGAGGGCTCCGCGAGAATCCCGGTGTTGACTGGGATTCTGCTCAGAGCGGACCCTCCGTTCACCCGGGCTGGCTAGCGTGTCGAGGTGCCTGTCGTGATCGGTCATCGCGGTGCCCCGGGATATCTGCCCGAGCACTCCCGCGGCTCGTATCTGCGCGCGATCGAGGCGGGGGTGGATGCCGTCGAGCCCGATGTCGTGCCCACCCGGGACGGCGTGCTGGTCGTGCGCCACGAGAACGAGATCTCGGCGACGACGGACGTCTCGAGCCGTTCAGAATTCGCCCACCGCTTCACCTCGAAGGTCGTCGACGGCGAGCTGCTCACCGGGTTCTTCACCGAGGACTTCACCTGGGACGAGCTGCGGACGCTGCGCTGTCGCGAGCGCATCCCGGCGCTCCGCCCGGCCAGCGCGGCACATGACGACACCGAGCCGCTGCTGTGCCTGCGCGACGTCCTCGACCTCGCGCGCGAGCGCGGCGTCGGCGTCGTCCTCGAGGTCAAGCACGCGGCATCCTTCGCCCGACTCGGCTTCGACCTCGCCGAGCTCGTCGGCGCCGAGCTACGCGCGGCGGGATGGTGGGATGCCGAGGACGCCCTCGTCATCGAGTCGTTCGAGCCGCAAGTGCTCGCGCGGCTGCGGGAGCGCGGCATCCGGGTTCCGCTCGTGCAGCTGATCGAGGCGGCCGGGGTGCCCGCCGACCATCGCGAGGGGGAGCCGACGTACGCCGACATGCTCCGGCCTGCGGGGCTTGCGGCGCTCGCCGAGGAGGTCGACGGGATCAGCCCCGACAAACGGCTCGTCCTCGCGCCGGACCTGCGCGGCCGGGCGAGCGGCCCCGCGCGCTTCGTCGCCGCGGCGCGCGAGCTCGGCCTGCGGGTGTTCACGTGGACCTGCCGACCCGAGAACGCGTTCCTCCTCCCCGCGTATCGGCGGCCCGGGGGCGATGCCGCCTTCGGCGATTACCGGTCGGAGTGGGCGGTGCTGCGCGACACGGGGCTCGACGGTGTCTTCGTCGACCATCCCGACCTGGGCGTGGAGTTCTTCCGGGGTGAGTCGAGCACCGAGGGCTCGCCGAACTCCTGAGTTCCGCGAGCCGGGCCGTGCCGAACTCCGGAGATTCCGGGCCGCCGCCCGGGTCACCGCCTTGGATTCAGCGGCGTTCCGACGCCGGGGCGCCGTTTCTCCGGAGTTCGGCGCGCCCTGGACGCGCATCGCGCGACCTCGAGCGCCCTCAGCCCCACCCGGGCACGGAGCCGCCTCACGCCGCACGCCCACCCCTCAGCCCACGCGCCGCACGACCCCGCCCACTCCGGACCGACCCCGCGGCGCAACCCCGCCCGACCCCGCCGCGCAACCCCGACCCGCCGCCTCGGATCTCGCGCGAGGATGACGCCATGACGGTGGACGTGACGGTGGTCGGTGGAGGCATCTCGGGACTCGCGTGCGCGCGAGCGGTTCGGGATGCCGGGCGCTCGGTGCGCGTGCTCGACCGGGGGCGGCGGGTGGGCGGGCGTCTGTCGAGCCGCACGATCGACGGTCGCCCGGTCGACCTCGGGGCGTCGTACTTCGTGGTCGGGGAGGCGGAGGGCTTCGGCCACGTCGTCGCCGACTGGGAGGAGCGCGAGCTCGCCCGGCCGTGGACCGACACGTTCCAGGTGATCGACGCCGAGGGCGGTCGAACGCCGAAGCCCGGGCCCATGCGGTGGGCGGCTCCCGCGGGTCTCCGCTCGCTCGCCCTCGACCTCGCCGAGGGCCTCGACGTGACGTCGGAGCGCGTCGTCGAGAAAGCGGAGCCGTTCCGCGTCGACGGGCAGGAAGCGGGCGAGGTCGTGCTCGCGATGCCCGCACCGCAGGCCGCTCGCCTGATGGGGGAGGCGCCCGGCGGCGCCCAGGAGTGGGAACCGGTGATCGCCGTCGTGCTCCGGTGGGACGAGCGCCAGTGGGATGCCGATCTGCACGGGGCCTTCGCCGACGGCGACGCCGACGTGTCGTTCCTCGCCGACGACGGCGACCGTCGGGGCGACGGCGCTCCCGTGCTCGTGGTGCACACGACCGCCGACCGCGCCCGGCAGCACCTCGACGACCCCGACGCGGCGATCGCGCCCGTGCTCGCCGCGACCCGCCGACTCCTGCGCATCGACGCCGAGCCCGTCGCGACGCACGCGCATCGCTGGACCTTCGCGCGTCCCGTCGAGACGACCGGCCGGCCGTTCTTCCGCTCCCCGGGGCTCTCCGCGTGCGGCGACGCGTGGGGCGAGAGTGCGGCGGTGCGCACCGCGTGGACGTCGGGCGATGAGCTGGGGAAGGTGCTCGCGGCATCCTGAACCGTGCGTGCGGGACACGCGCGGGGGTCGAGCGTCCGAGGAACACGGGCCGCCCGCGGAATCGCGGGGTCGGAGCGCTCACCGCGCCCGAGCCGTGTCGGAGGGTCCCCCTAGGGTGGGGCCATGGATGCCGGTATCGACGTCGCAGGGGTGAAACGGTCTTTCGGTGCGGTGCACGCCGTGCAGCAGGTGACCTTCACCGCCTCTCCAGGCCGGGTCACCGGACTCGTCGGGCCCAACGGCTCCGGCAAGACGACGCTGATGCTCATGCTCGCGTCGCTCCTCCGACCCGACGAGGGCGAGATGCGCATCGGGGGCGTCGACCCCGTGACCGATCCGGCCGGGGCGCGACGTCTTCTCGGGTGGATGCCGGACTCCCTGGGCGCGTGGCCGAGCCTCACCTCGCGCGAGGTCCTGGTGGCCACCGGGCAGCTCTACGACCTGTCGCGTGACGACGCACGATCCCGGGCCGACCACCTGCTGGAGCTGGTCGACCTCGGCGCGCTCGCCGCGTCGCCGGCGCGGGTGCTGTCGCGCGGGCAGAAGCAGCGCCTCGCGCTCGCGCGTGCCCTGGTCCACGATCCGCGGGTGCTGCTGCTCGACGAGCCGGCGTCTGGCCTCGATCCTCAGGCCCGCATCTCCCTGCGCGTGCTCCTACGGCGCCTGGCGGGCGAGGGGCGGACGATCCTCATCTCGAGCCACGTGCTGTCCGAGCTCGAAGAGGTGGTTGACGACGCCGTCTTCATGGTCGACGGCCGCACGGTCGGGACCGACCGTGTCGCTGCGGCGGCGACCCGTATGCGGGTGTGGCGCGTGCGCGTTCCCGCCGACGTCGCCCGATCGATGGATGCCGTGCGCCTCGACGTCGCGGCCGCCCTCGGGCGCGCGGGGCACGAGGTGGGCACCGATCGGCGCGACGTCCTCGTGCCGTTCGCGGACGAGGCGGGCGCGGTCGCCGGCCTGCGCTCGCTCGTGAGCGCCGGCCTCCCGATCGTGGAGTTCGCGCCGGCCGTGGGCGACCTCGAACACGCGTTCCTCGATCTCCGGGCCGACGCCGCGCCCCCGAAGCCCGCGGACGCGGGCGGAACCGTCACGACCGAACCCGCGCCGCCCGGCTCCTGGCAGCCACCCGCAGCGCCGCCCGCCGACCGCGCCGACGACGGGAGCGCCTCGTGAACATGCACCGACTGCGCACCATCATCGGCATCGAGCTGCGCCAGCGCGTGCGCTCCGTCGGCTGGTACGTGCTCCTGGGCGTCTTCGCCGTCATCCTGATCGGGCTGCTGGGCCTGTCGTTCGCCGCGTTCTCGCTCACGACGGGCGGCAGCGAGTGGTTCTTCTCGCTCGTCATCATGCTCGTCCTACTGCTGACGCTGCTCGTCTCGCCGACCCTGAGCGGGAGCGCGGTCAACGGCGATCGGGATGCCGCGACCCTCGCGCCGGTGCAGGTCACCCTCGCGACGACCGGCGAGATCGTGCTCGGCAAGTTCCTGGCCGCGTGGATCTCCGGTCTGGCGTTCCTGGTCGTCGCGGCACCGTTCCTCGTCATCGCCACGATCGCCGGCGAGCTGAACCCGGCGGCGATCGTCACCTCGCTCGGCATCCTCGTCATCGAGGTCGGCGTCGTGGCGGCGATCGGCGTCGGTCTGAGCGCGGTCATCGCGCGGCCGATCTTCTCGGTGGCCTCGACGTATCTGCTCGTCGCCGCGCTGACCCTGGGCACGTTGATCGCGTTCGGGCTCGGCGGGGCAGCGCTGCGTACCGAGGCGACGACCGTCTCGCGCGACGTCGACTGGACCGCGGTGCCCCCGGGGTGCGACCCCAGCGCACCGGTGCGGTCGAGTGATTGCCCGAGCTACGACGACCTCCCGTGCGTCGAGTCGACGACGGTCTACGAGCAGCCGCGATTCGACCGCGTGTGGTGGCTGCTCGCGGCGAATCCCTTCGTCATCCTCGCCGACGCGACCCCGCCCACGTACGTCGGCGGAAACCCCACCGACCTGTTCACGCAGTTCGCATCGGGCGTCCGTCTGGCTCAACTGCCCCCGGAGGAGCCCACCACGTATGACGGGTGCGCGCGGTCGGCGCAGTGGTACGCCGACGAGTACCCGAGCGTCCAGGAGCGCGTCGAAGGGACCACCCCGAGCTGGTTCGTGGGGCTGCTCGTGCAGCTGATCCTCGCGGGCGCTCTCCTCGCCTGGGGGGTGGCTCGCACGCGGACCCCCGCGAAGCGCCTGCCGCCGGGGACGCGTATCGCCTAACGGTTCGGCGGTGCGGGAGAGGACGGGCCGCACCGCACCGCACCGCGCCAGGGCCGTCAGCGCAAACGTTCCGCGAGAGCCATCGCGTCCCACGGGGCCCGGCCGCGGGCGTCGTTGTCGAAGTAGACGTAGGTGTCGCGCGGCATCCCGTCGTCCGCCGCCGAGCCATCGAGCCAGCCGCGAATCCGGTCGGCCCAGGCGTCGAGCTCGGCGTCGGTGTATCCGCTGGCGTACAGCTCGTGCGCGCCGTGCAGCCGGATGTAGACGTGGTCGGCCGTGATCGCGTCGAACGTCGGCCAGCGTCCGGCGGTGTCGGCGTAGACGAGGGCGACGCCGTGGGCGCGGAGGATCTCGAGAGCGCGGGGATCGCGGAACGAGTCCGACCGCGGCTCCAGCGCGTGCCGCACCGGCACGTCGGCGTCGATCTCGAGCCAGTCGCGCCCGTCAAGCCGCTGGTCGTGGTCGCGCGCGAGAGCGAGAGCCCCGCCCGTCGTCCGCGGCAACTGGTTCAGGAAGTCATCGAGCAGGTCGGCGTCGAACTCGACGCGCTCCGGCAGCTGCCACAGGAACGGCCCCAGCGCGGGTCCGAGTGCGAGCACGCCCGACGCGAAGAAGTTCGCCAGGGCCGTGTGCACGCCGTTGAGACGCAGCATGTGGGTGACGTAGCGCGACCCCTTGACCGCGAAGACGAAGCCGTCGGGCACGTCCGCCCGCCATTTCAGGTAGCTCGTGGGCCGCTGCAGCGAGGAGAACGACCCGTTGAGCTCGACGCTCGGCAGGCGCTCGCCGACGAACGCCAACTCACGCCGCTGCGCGAGCCCGCGCGGGTAGAAGTCGCCGCGCCACCGCGGATACCGCCACCCCGAGATGCCGACGAACGCCGAAGAGGTCAGGCGTGACCCTCGGCGGCGGGGAAGCCGGGCTCGGGGACGGGTGTCTCGCCGTCGATCGCGTCGCCGGTGTGGTCGTCGAGGTCGACGTTCTCCTCGGCTTCGGCGGCGTCCTCGCGGACCTCGTCGGTCACGGCATCGGTCGGGGCGGCCGAGTCGGCACGGGCGTCGTCGGCGTGGCGGGAGGGGATGTCAGGAGTGCTCATGCCACCACGGTGCTCCTCTCCACGCGCCCGGACGACCGGCTTGACATCATGCCGGTCGCATCGCTCCACTCCGCGATTCGGGGCGCGACCGACCACTGGGGGCGCCTTTCTCTCGCCCCGGCCCGCCGAATCCGCCCCGAGCCGTCCCCGACCCACCGGAGGCTCCCCGAATGGCCCGGGACCCGCCGACTTCGCCGCGAACCCCCGGACCCCGCCGCGAGCCGTCCCGGACCCTGCGGCAGCCTCAGTCCGTGGCATCCGGAATCGAGGACTCCACGGCGGGCCAGGCGGGCAGCGGGTCATCGAAGGTCAGCCACGCCGAGGGCCCGGCCGAGAGCTCGTCGTCGGTGAGAGCGGCCGCGTCGAGGGTGTGCGAGAGACGGGGGATGGACATGTCGAGACCCGTGAAGACGAGCTCCTGGCCGAGGCCCATGCGGCCGTCGTCTGTGCCGAGCGGTTCGATCCACATGGCTGAACCGATGTGCTCCCACTTGGCCAGGATGCCGGGACGAGACGCCAGCCGGCAGAATCCGGCCGAGCGCACGAGGCGTCCGGCGGCGCCGTCGTCGAGTCGGTCGAGCGCGGTCGACAAGCGCGCGGGGTGGAACGGTCGGACCTGCTCGTAGCGCACCGTCGCGACCCGGTTGTCGCGCATGAACGGGTCGTGCTCGTCGTTGAGTGCGCGCACCCAGCCGGCCCGCTCCAGCAGTTCGCCGTCGTGCTGCGCCGGCGATCGGAGGTCGTCCACCGGGTCGCGCGAGAGCCGCACGACGGCGGTCGGGTTGAGGTGCGAGGCGAGGGCCATCTGCACGGACAGGGCCGCGGTCGGCACCGTCTCCCAGTTGATCCAGACGACACGGGTGGCGAGCTCGATCGCGAGGGCGGCCTGACGGGCGCGGGCGCCGACGTCGCCGCGGGTGTCGCCGGGACGGACGGATGCCGCGAGCGGAGCGTCGTCGAGCAGGTCGCCGATCATGTGCCGGGCGTCGACGATGCACACCGCCTCGACCTGGGCACCGCCCTGCGTGGTGAGCCCGTGGATGAGGTCGGCGTCGGTGCCCATGTCGACGATCGCGATGTCGCTGCCGGTGCGGGTGCGCGGATGCGGCAGGGTGTGCGCGGAGCGCAGGTCGGTGTGGCGCAGCGTGTGCAGGGGGCGACGCGTCGCGGCGGCGGCGCGCTCGGCGTAGGCGCGGCGCTCCGGGGCGCACACGCCCATGATCGCGATCGGGCGGGGCATGGCATCCACCTCTCGTTTGGTCAGCGGGTCACCAGCACTCTAGCCTGTTACTGAGAACGGTTATCAACAAGGAGGATGCCATGAAGGTGCGCGCGTCGATCAAGTCGCTGAAGAAGCAGCCCGGTGCACAGGTGGTGCGCCGCCGCGGCAAGGTCTTCGTCATCAACAAGCTCAACCCCCGGTTCAAGGGGCGTCAGGGGTAGCCGCGCGATAACGGAAACGAGAACCGTTCCCGGTTGAGTGAACATATTGCAATCCGTTTATGCGTGTGGTGATGTGGATGCCGTGGAAACGATCGCCGGGCTCGACGACGCGGCGGAGTTGTTCAAGGTCCTCGGCAGCGAGTCGCGTCTCGCGCTCGTCTGGCTGCTGAGCCGTGAACAGCTCACGGTCGGCTCTCTCGCCGAGCGCGCCGGCCTGTCGCAACCGTTGGTGTCGCAGCATCTGCGCACCTTGCGGCAGGCGGGTCTCGTGACGTCCGAGCGCGAGGGCAAAGAGATCCGCTACGCCCTCGCGGATCAGCATGTCGCTCACGTCGTGCTCGACGCGATCGCCCACGTCACCGAACCGACCGACCAGGGGAACGAAGAATGAGCACTGCCGAGACCCACGCCGAGCACTCCGTCGAGGAGCACGCGCACGGCGACGACTGCGGCCACCAGAAGATCGAGCACGGCGACCACGTCGACTACGTGCACGGCACCCACCACCACGCGCTGCACGGCGACCACTACGACGAGCACGAGTCGAAGGCCGAGCACGGCGTCGAGGAGCACCGTCACGGCGACGACTGCGGTCACGAGAAGGTCCAGCACGACGACCACGCCGACTACGTGCACGACGGTCACCGTCACGCGCTGCACACCGACCACTACGACGAGCACTGAGCTCGAGCGGCATCCTGTGTCACGAGCGCAGGATGCCGCGGGGCCCGCTTCCCTCCGGGGTGGCGGGCCTTCCGTGTTCCCGGCTTCAGGCCTGAACGCGGAAGGAGCGTCCCTCGAAGGTCACGACGTCCCCGACCTGGAGCTGCCGCCCACGGCGGCGATCGACCTCCCCGTTGACCTCGACGTAGCCGTCGATGATGGCCTCCTTGACGTCGCCGCCCGAGTCGAGGACGCCGGCGAACTTCATGAACGGGCCGAGGCGGATGCTCTCGCTGCCGACGGGTACGTCCTGGGGTGCGGAAGCGGTCATGGGGTCAATCTTGCAGCAGTCGCGGGCTCGGCGCGGGCGCGTTGACTCCGCTCCAGCGTGTCGGCACGTCGTGCATGAACAGGGCGTGATCGAACTCGGCGGATCCGGCGGGGAGGGCCTCGAAGAAGGTCGACTGCAGGTCGGTGACGACCAGGGGCTCCACACGCCACGCTTCGGTGCTGAGTCGAAGTCCTTCGAGTCGTCCCGAGCGCGAGGGCGACCAGCCGACGGCATCCTTTCGGAAGAACATCGAGGACTCCTCGAGTGTCTCGAAGAGGCGGCTGTGGAACGGGATGCCGGAGCCCCGGCGAGCTGCGACGTGAACGCGCAGATCGTCGGCGCCGACGTCGACCGTGAGGTCGCTCTCGGTGGCGCGGAAAGTGACCGCGGCGGGGAGATGCGTGCCGGGGAAAACTCGGCCGCCGGCCAGACGCGCGAGTCGCGAGGAGCTGTGGCGGCGGGGGATGTAGACGCCGGTTGCCGGGCCGTCGGCGGTGTCCCACTCGACCGCGATGCGGTGAGCGGCGTTCCGACTGCGGTGCCCGATCGCCGGGGCGAACCACGCGGGGCGGAACGCGGTGAGGTGGATCAGGCAGACGCCTGCCACCGCGTAGCCGGCGATGAGCTGCGGGCGCAGGCCCCGGGGAAGCAGTGACTGTGCGACCTCGCGGTCGACGCGATAGTTGACGAGCACGCGCTGCGCGATCCTCGCCGCCATCGGTGGGATGGGCGGCGCGGCGTTCGCCCGTTCCCGAGCATCCGACTTCACGTCCATGGGAACTCCTTTGCTATTTAGCGAAGAAGCTACACGCAATTTAGCTTTGGTGCTAGATTGGATGCCGTGACCGACGCCGCATCCGACATCTTCGCGGCCCTTGCGCATCCGACGCGTCGTCAGATTCTGCAGGACCTGAAAGACGGTGAGATGGCCGCGGGTGAGATCGCGGCCCGGTTCGACGCGAGCGGGCCGACCATCTCGCGGCACCTCGGGGTACTGCGCCAAGCCGGCCTGATCACCGAACGGCGCGATGCGAATCGCATCCTGTACTCGCTCGTCGGTGAGCGTTTGGCGTTGTCCGTGGGCGACTTCTTGTCGACGGTGTGTCCCGAGCAGATCGTGCTGCGCGAGGTACGGAAGCGGCGGGCTCCATCCGTCGGTTCGGCGGCCGACCGCTAGGTCGTCACGCCGCAGACGCTGGCCGGGAGCGGTATCGCCCCGCTCGCGGTCAGGAGTCGGACGGCTGCGACGCCACCCACCAGTCCGTGAACATCGCGGCGCTACCGTCCTCCGCGAGGCGGATCACCATGAGGTTGTCGTAGCGTCTTGCCTTTTCGGTGGCGGTGGGATAGTCCGTCCATCCCCGGATGACGGCGATATCTCCGTCGACGGCGGTCAGCTCGTGCGCGAACGACCACGTGCCCGGTTCGTCTTTCTGCGCGAGCCACGCGTCGACGATCGCTTCGCGACCCACCCACGGTGCGGTCGCCGGCCCGTCACGGTACTCGGCATTCTCCGTGAACAGGGCGCGGATGTCATCGGGATCGTTCGTCGACCACGCGCGGACGTAGCGAGCGATCCAGTTCTCCGCTGCGGCGACGGCATCGTTGCGATTCTGCATTCCGTCAGGCTCGCGGAGGATCCGTGAGCGCGCAAGCGCCTGAGGTTCGTGCTCTCAGACCCGCCTCGCGGCCTCCACCCACGGCGCGGAGCGTCCCGCGATCGCCGCCCCCGCCCGCGCCCGTCCATCGGCGTCGACGACGACGGCCCACTCCTCCAGCGTCGCCCCGTGCTCGAGGAGCCGCTGCTCCAGTCGGCGCACGGCACGCCGCGAGGGCTCGCCGGTGACCGACGTCGTGACCATGTGGTTGCGGACGATCGCCAAGATCGGTTCGGAGAGGGATGCCGGCCACCCCGCCCGCTCCGCCAGCACGGCGACGAGGTCGGCCCCGTGCTCCGCGTGCCCCCGCGAGGTGAGACGACCGTCCACGAGCCGGGTGGTGGCCGGTTTGCCGATGTCGTGCAGGAGGGCTGCCAGCACCACGACCTCGCGCCGGATGTCGGGGCGCCACGCCGAGCGCCACGCGGATGCTGCGGCATCCATCGCGAGAAGGCTGTGTGTCAGCACGTCGCCCTCCGGATGCCAGACGGCATCTTGGGCGACACCCGCGAGACCGGCGAGCTCGGGGATCCGTTCGACGAGCCCGGCGGCGCGCACGTCGTCCGCGGGGTGGTCCGAGGTCGAAGCGATGGCGCGGAGGAGTGCTGTGGCGTCCTGGAGTGGTGCCGTCATGCGTGTGCCCTCCTCACCTCCGTCGTTCCGGCCCGAAATGCCCCGTGCGACGAATGCTCTCCGAGGAAGCATATGGACGGTGACGCAAGGGCGAGATGACGAATAATCGGCCGAGAGAGTTCGGGCGGTCGTTTGTCGATGGCAGGGTGGAGGCATGGCGAGCCCTCGCGAGGATGAGACGCCCCCCTCGACATGGGTCGGCGGGATCGATCCTGCTTTCGATTTCGAGGCGCACTGCGGAGAGCCTGTCTTCATCGGTCGCGACCGCGCCGAGGCTCGATCCATCGGGTATGTCGGCGGCACACTGGCGTGCGAGGGGCGTGCCGAATGATCGCGGTCAGTCGACGAAAGCGCGTCACGTTGGCGGTTCTTTCCATCGTGGTCCTGAGCGCTGCGTTCGCGGCGCGAGCTTTTGGAGAGGCACCGGCTCCGTTGATGCGGGATGGCGATCGTTCTGCTGCAGCCTTCGCGGAGGGCGAGGTGCTCGCGCATGCGCAGCAGCTCGCTTCGGACGCGAGTGATCCCGCCCGCGCGGTTCTCGTGTTCTTAGCGTCTCCGGAGGATGAACTCGGGTCGTTGTCTCCCGTCCACCTCTCGTTGCTGTCCGCGCGAGACTCCACTTTCGCCGTCGCCTCCTACGTTCACGTCAGAGCGGGTGGGCCCGTGCTGGTGGGGGCGGACTACTGGGGGCGAGCTTGCCTCGAGTACACCCTGGACAGCGATCGACACGTGTCCGTGACGCGAACGGAATGCGGGGCGGGCGTCGCCGAAGCCCCCTTCCTTGTCGACTGAACGGACTCATCTCCCGCGGACGAGCAGCTCATCCGGCTGGAAGGCGGGGCGGCCCGCGGTCAAGGTCGACACGAAGACGACATCCACATCGTTCATCGGTGGGACGGACGCTGCGCCCGGCACGGCCTGTTCGACGCGACGGCGGGAGTCGAACCCGCCACGCCTTCGGTTATGAGCCGAGGCCCGGGACCGCCCGGATCGCCGCGATGTGGTCCCACGCTAGACCGCGCGGCGGGAGGCGCGAAGGTGCGTTGCGGGAGGTGACGGGATGTGTCGCCGTGTGGCGGCTCACCGTCGGCTGTCGAGGATCGCTCGCGTCGAGTGGTCGAGGTGCGCCCGCACTGCGCGCTCGGGATCGGCGAGGGCGGCGGTCACGTACGCGCGGTGCTCGACGGTCAGGGCGCCGGGTCCGTAGGCGGGGCGCACGTGCGTCAGCAGCAGGTGCATCTCGCCGTCGAGGCGGCGGTACTCCTCGGCGATGCGCGGCGATCCGGCCGCATCGACGAGTGCCAGGTGCACGCGGGCGTGCGCCTCGAGGGTCGCCGGCCAGTCGCCGGAGTCCTCCGCGCGAGCGAGGTCGTCCAGGGCGTCGTCGATCCCCGGGGGATGGATGCCGCGCTCCCGCACGATCCGCAGTGCCTCCGTCTCGAGGGCGCAGCGCAGCTGCTGCAGGGCGACGAGCGCGGCGTCGTCGAGCAGCGACACGCGCACCCCGCGGTAGGGCTCGGCGGTTGCGAGACGTTCCGCGGTGAGGCGGGCCAGTGCGGTGCGCGCGGTGTGGCGGGAGACGCCGTACGTGGCGCTGAGCTCCTCCTCGCGCAGCGGCGTTCCGGGCGGCAGCTCGCCCGAGAGGATGCCGCCGCGAACGGCGTCGGCGACGAGGTCGGCCGTGCGCGGGCCCGGCGCGGCCGAAAATGTGGGATCAGGGCCGGGGCGCGGCATCCGGAACCTCCTCGCGCCGGCGCGACGGGACGGAGACGACGGCGAGACCCACGGCGATGAGCGCCAGGCCGATCCCGCTGACGAGCGTCAGCCGCTCGCTCAGCACGAACAGCCCGAGCAGGGTCGCGGCGAGCGGCTCGGCGAGGGTCAGGGTCGCCACGGTGACGGCGCTGAGGCGCGCGAGGCCCCAGCCGAACAGCAGGTAGGCCACGGCGGTGGTCACGATGCCGAGCCAGAGGGTGAGGGACAGTCCCTCGGGCGTGAACAGCCAGGCCGTTCCGGCGAGGAGCAGCACCGGCACACTCGCGACCGCGGCCACGCCGAAGACCGCGCCCATCACATGCGTCGAGTTCCACCCCCTCTCGATCAGCGCCTTTCCGCACACCGTATAGAGGGCGTACGACATCCCCGCCCCGGCCGACGCGAGCAGGCCTGCGGGGGAGAGGGCCACCGCTCCGCCGACGACACCCGAGACGAGGACGACGCCGACCAGTGCGAGGGCGGTGGCGGTCATCCACCGCACCGACGGCGGACGGCGCAGGCGCACGGCATCCACGATCCCCGTCGCGATCGGCGCGGAGCCGAGCGCGACGACCGTGCCGACCGCGACGCCGTTGTCGCGCGTGCCGAGGAAGAAGAGCGGTTGGTAGGCGAGCACGCCGATCGCGCCCACGGCGATGAGCAGCGCCGCGCTCCCGCGCAGGGGCGGGCGGGGGACAGCGGCCCGCCGGGGGAGGAGCGCGATCAGACCCAGGATGCCGCCGCCCACGACGATCCGTGCGGCGCCGACCGCGAGGGGCGAGGCATCGACCCCGGCCAGTGCCTGCGCGGTGCCGGTGGTGGAGAAGCACAGCGCCGCGGCGAGGATGGCAAGCGCGGGGAGCATGAGTGAATTGTTACACAATCTTGGGACTCAGTGTTTCACGTCCGCGCGGCATGATGGGCGCATGCGCACCGTGACCGGAACCGTCCTCCTGATCGTGGCGACGGTCATCGGTCTCGTCGGTGCGTTCGCGTTCGCTGAGACGGGACTCGACTGGAGCTTCTCGAAGCCGTCGACCGTCTTGGAGGACTCTCCGCGGTGGGACGCCGAACGCGAGTTCAGCGTGGGGTTCGGCGTCTCGGCGCTCGTGGTCTGGCTGGTGCTCGCCGTCACCGCGTTCTTCGCCCTCCTTCTCGGGCGGGAGCGCCGACGCCCCGTGCTCGCCTCCATCCTCGTGGGGGTGAGTGCGGCCGTCGTTCTCGGGGCGGTCATCGCGGTGCTGTCGGTGCCGCCGGTCGGCGAGCAGTATCCGCTCCCGCCCTGGAATCGCGCCTGAACGCAGCTCAGTCGCGCAGAGCCTGCACCATCGAGCGCAGGGCGCGGAGGGCGGCGGCCTGCTCGGCATCCGTCATGCCGGCCAGCATCCGCTGCTCGACCGAGCGGACGGCGGCGCTCGCCGTGTCGAGCGTGCGGCGTCCCTTCTCGGTGAGCCGGGTCGGCAGTGCACGGCCGGCCGGTGGGGCGTCGGGGCGCTCGACGACGCCGTCCTGTTCGAGCGCCTGCAACAGGACGTTCATCGACTGACGCGTCACGAAGGCGCCGCGCGCGAGCTCCGAGTTCGACAGGCCCGGACGCTGGGCCAGCAATTCGAGGCAGGAGTAGTGCGTGATGGTCATGCCGAGGGGGCGCAGGACGTCCTCCATCGCCTGGCGCAACGCACTGGCCGCCTCTTTGAGGAGATATCCGAGAGACGTGTCGAGATCGATGCGCTCTTGTGCCATGTCAGTATTCTGACATACACTCGATGTCAGCTAACTGACATAAGGAGCGTCTCATGCCCGTCACCGGACCCGACTTCATCTCGCTGCAGGTGCGCGACCTCGCCGCCTCCCACGCGTTCTACGCGCAGTACCTCGGTCTCGAGCGCTCGCCCGCGGGCCCGCCGCACGCGGTCGTGTTCACGACCGCACCGATCGCTTTCGCGCTGCGCGACCTGGCACCGGGCACCGACCTGAGCGGCGTCGCCCAGCCGGGCGTCGGCGTCGCGCTGTGGCTGCACGCGACCGACGTGCAGAACATCCACGACGCCCTCGTCGCGGACGGCCACCGCATCGTGATGGAGCCGATCGACGGCCCGTTCGGCCGCACGTTCACCTTCGCCGACCCCGACGGCTACCACGTCACGCTGCACGACAAGGCGTGAGCTGAAGTCGGGGGCCGCACGATGCAGGGGCGCGAGCGCGGCCGAGCGGCGGCGGACCTGCCTCCCGGCCGGGCACCGGCCGCGCGCCGGGTAACGTAGGTGCATGGCGACGAGGGCGGCGGGACGCGGCATCCTGGCCCTCGGCATCGCCGGCATCCTGCTCGCCTTCGGCGCGATCATCGCGGTGATCGTCGACCCGTACACCCGGATGCCGATGCGGGTCAGCTCCACCACGGAGTGGCTGGCGACGTTCCTCTTCTTCCTCGGTGCCGCGTGGCTCGTGATCGGCATGGTCGCCGCGCGCACCCGCTTGGTGCGGCGTCCCGGCGCGGCCGCCGCGCGCGCGACCTGGATCGCGTCGACCCGGCCCTGGCGTGCGCGGGAATCGAGCCTCGGGGTGCTGCCGCTGGACCGATGGCTGATGATCGTCGTCCCCGGCGGTCTGCTCGTCGCCACCCGTGTCGTCCAGACGCCCCGCGACGGCATGTGGGGCGTCGCCGTCGCGATCGCGGGATGGCTGGTCTTCGCCGTCGCCGTGCGTCTGCTGCTCGGACGCCGCTCGCCCTGGCCGATCATCGCCGCGGTGGGGGGAGCACTCGTGCTGCGCTGCGTCGTCGCGCTCGGCGCGGTCGCACTGTCGGGGCCCGAGGGGATCTGGCACGCGCTCTGGGGCTCACCCGCTCTGCGCATCATCTACCTCGCGGTCGCGATCGCCCTCGTCGCGTGGGTCTTTGTCGCGGCGGGGTGGTCGCTGTCCGCTCAGCTCGGCCGCCGTCGCGCGGCCGGGATCGCCGTCGCCGGCATCGGCATCGGCTACGCGCTCCCCGCCGCGACCATCGCGATGATCGGCGCGCGCGACGCGCTGCGCTCCTGGAACGAGCAGATCGGCATCCTGCCCTGGGACCTCGCCCGGCTCACCGGCGTGCGGGACGCGGCGTTCCCGATCGAGGTCATCACCGTCACCGCGGTGATCGGTGCGGTGGCGACGGTCGCCGGCATCCTGCTCGCCCTGCCCGAGCGCGTGTACCGCCGGGCGCGCTGACGGCGCTGTGCGCGGCGTCTGGGCGCCGGACCGGTCCTGGCGGTGCTGTTCGGCGGGAGGCGCCGCGTCAGCGGCCGAGGGTCCGGTCGAACGGTCCGCCGCGACCCACCTCGCGGATCTCCTTGCCGAGCGGCATGAGAGACACGGCCACGAGCTTGAAGTTTGCGATCCCGAGGGGGATGCCGATGATCGTTACGCACAGCAGGAGCCCGGTAACGATGTGCCCGAGCGCCAGCCACCACCCGGCGAGGACGACCCACACGACGTTGCCGAGGAACGAGCCGACTCCGGCGGTGGGCTTTGCGACGACCTCGCGCCCGAACGGCCACAGCGTGTACATGCCCACGCGGAACGACGCGATGCCCCACGGGATCGTGACGATGAGGATGCACAGCACGATCCCGGCGGCCAAGTAGCCGAGGAAGAGCCAGAAGCCCGAGAGCACGAGCCAGAGGACGTTGAGGATCAGGCGCATGTCTCCATCATCGAGGCCGCGGCTGTGCGGCATCCGGGGTTTGACAGCGCTAACGCCCGTTCCACGGCGGCGCAAGCGCCCTCGACGGCGCGGCTCGCCGCACTACCGTGAGGTCATCGAGGGAAGGAACCCACCATGTCCGACATCACCCGCGCCACCCCCGAACGTCGCATCCTGTCGAGCTTCACCGACTACACCGGTGCGCAGGCCGCCGTCGATCGCCTCTCCGACGCCGGCTTCCCTGTCGAGCACACCGCCATCGTCGGACACGACGTGCGCATCGTCGAGCAGGTCACCGGCCGTCTCACCCGCGGTCGCGCCGCGCTGTACGGCGCCGCCTCGGGCGCCTGGTTCGGTCTGCTGATCGGACTGCTGTTCGGCCTGCTCGCCCCCTTCGGCACCTGGATCGCGCTGCTGCTGTGGGGCCTCGTCCTCGGCGCGGTGTGGGGCGCCGTCTTCGGTTTCGCCGGTCACGCCCTCACCCGCGGTCGCCGCGACTTCTCGTCCGTGAAGGGCTTCGAAGCCGAGCGGTGGGACGTGACGGTGGATGCCGAGCACCTCGCCCGCGCGCAGTCGCTGCTGTCGTCGGGTGCCGCGGGCGAAGACCGGGTCTGACCGCCGCGCTTCGCTGGGCCTCGTTTCGGGGCGTTGCGGGTGGCCCCGGGGCGTCGTGTGTGGCCCCGGGGCCATCTGCGCACGCTGAACCCGCTTCGTTGACGTGGCGTCGCTGCGGGGCGTTGCGGGTGGCCCCGGGGCGTCGGGTGTGGCCCCGGGGCCACCGGCGCTCGCTGAACCCGCTTCGTTGACGTGGCGTCGCTGCGGGGCGTTGCGGGTGGCCCCGGGGCGTCGGGTGTGGCCCCGGGGCCATCTGCGCACGCTGAACCCGCTTCGTTGACGTGGCGTCGCTGCGGGGCGTTGCGCGTGGCCCCGGGGCGTCGGGTGTGGCCCCGGGGCCACCGGCGCACGCGCCCGATCTCCCGGCGGGGCCGATGTCGGAGGCCCCGCCTAGACTTGATCCCGCCATGACCGACGCCTCCACGCCCCTCATCGTCGACGGTCCCGGACCGTCGGCATCCCGACCCGACGCCGACCTCCTCGAGGGGCTGAACGGTCCGCAGCGCGAGGCCGTCACCTACCGCGGCCAGGCGCTGCTCATCGTGGCGGGCGCCGGCTCGGGCAAGACGAGCGTGCTCACGCGGCGCATCGCGTCGCTGCTGCGCACGCGCGAGGCGTATCCCAGCCAGATCCTCGCCATCACCTTCACCAACAAAGCCGCCGGCGAGATGCGCGAGCGCGTGCACCAACTGATCGGGCAGAAGGCCGACGGCATGTGGATCTCGACGTTCCACTCGGCGTGCGTGCGCATCCTGCGTCGCGAGGCCGAGCAGTTCGGGTTCACCAAGTCGTTCACGATCTACGACTCCGGCGATTCCCGGGCGCTCATCAAGCGCTTGGTGAAAGAGCACGAGGGCGACTCCTTCGGCCTCACCCCGGCCGGCACCCAGAGCCGCATCTCGAAGCTGAAGAACGAGCTGGCGGATGCCGAGTCCTACGCGCGGTCCGCCAACATGAGCGACCCGGCCGAGCGCGTGTTCGTCGAGATCTTCGGTTCCTACCAGCGCGAACTGCAGCGGGCCAACGCCTTCGACTTCGACGACCTGATCGCTCAGACCGTCTATCTCTTCCGCGCCTTCCCTCAGGTGGCCGACCGGTACCGCAAGCGGTTCCGGCACATCCTCGTCGACGAGTACCAAGACACCAACCACGCCCAGTACGCGCTCATCCACGAGCTCACGCGTCCGCCGGGTTCCGACGCAGAGCCCTTCTCGTCCGGCGGAATGATGATCTTCGACGCCGAGCCCGCCGGCGAAGATGCGGCGTCGCTCACCGTCGTCGGCGACTCCGACCAGTCCATCTACGCCTTCCGCGGCGCCGACATCCGCAACATCAGCGAGTTCGAACGCGATTACCCCGGCGCCAAGGTGGTGCTGCTCGAGCAGAACTACCGCTCGACGCAGAACATCCTGTCGGCCGCCAACGCGGTCATCTCAAACAACTTCGACCGCAAAGACAAGAAGCTCTGGACCGACGTCGGCGCGGGCGACCCGATCATCGGCTTCACCGGGTACTCGCAGCACGACGAGGCGCAGTTCGTCGCCGACGAGATCGAGGCGCTGCACAAGAAGGGCGTCGACTACTCGGGCGTCGCGGTGTTCTACCGCACCAACTCGCAGTCGCGAGCGCTCGAAGAGATCTTCATCCGCTCGGCCGTGCCGTACAAGATCATGGGCGGCACCAAGTTCTACGAACGCGCCGAGATCAAAGACGCCCTCGCGTACCTCGTCGCGGTGGCCAATCCCGCCGACTCCATGGCCCTGCGGCGCATCCTCAACCGCCCGCGCCGCGGCATCGGAGACGTCACCGAGACGGCCATCGCCCGCTACGCCGCCGAGCACGACATCACCTTCCGCGACGCCCTGGCCAACTCGGCCCAGCTCGGCGTCGGCCCGAAGCTGCAGAAGGCCATCGATCAGCTCGACGCGGTGCTGACCGAGGCCACGGCGATCATGCTCCCGGCATCCGGAGAACTCGCTCCCTCCACCTCGGTCACCGAGGGGCTGACGCTGCTGCTGAACAAGAGCGGCTACTTCGACGCCCTGCGCGCGAGCAAAGACCCGCAAGACGAGGCGCGCCTCGAGAACCTCGACGAGCTCGTTGCCGTGACGCGCGAGTTCGCGCGTAACAACCCCGAGGGCACGATCATCGACTTCCTCACCGAGGTCACCCTCGTGGCGGATGCCGACGACCTCGACGACGCCTCGGGCTCGGTGTCGCTCATGACCCTGCACACCGCCAAGGGGCTCGAGTACGACGCGGTGTTCCTCACGGGCGTCGAGGAAGACCTGCTGCCGCACCGGATCTCGGCGAACGAGCCCGGCGGCCCGCAGGAGGAGCGCCGCCTCTTCTACGTCGGCATCACACGCGCGCGCAAGCGCCTGCACGTGTCGCTCGCTATGACCCGGGCGCAGTTCGGCGAGGTCACCGTCGCCATGCCCAGCCGCTTCCTGCAGGAGATTCCGGCCGACCTCATCGATTGGCGGCAGTCGCCCGGCGACGTCAACGGTCGCGGAGGGTCGCAGTCGCGTGCGCTGAACGCCCGCGGCCGTCGCCCCGGTCAGGCCGGCGGGGGCAACCGCTACGGTGACGACCTCGTGCCGCTGCCCAAGCGCGCCCCGGCCGACCCGAGCAAGTTCCCCAACCGCATCCCGGCGAAGGTGCGCGACAACGGCGACATGGTGCTCGCCGCCGGCGATCGCATCCGCCACGACGACTTCGGCGAGGGCCGCGTCGACGCCGTCACCGGCGAGGGCGCGAAGCGCGTCGCGCACGTGCGCTTCGACACCGTCGGCCCGAAGAAGCTGCTCGTCAAGATCGCGCCGATCACCAAGCTGTAGCGCGGGCGCCGGCCGCGTGGCCGGGCCGGGAGTTGCGGTCTGGTTGCGCTGCCCGTGCGTGCCCGGCGGGTCAGGTGCCCCGGCGCGCCGACATCGCCCGGCGCTTCCTCCTGCGCCGGGGTCGGCGCGGGTTTGCGGGGGCCGTTGCGGGGTTGGGGCGGGTTCTGCGGTTTGGGGAGTGTTTTCTGCGCCCCGAGCGACGGGATACGCCCCGACCCCCTCGGCCCGTGCGCCTCTGCGCCGGGGTCGGCGCGGGTCGCGGGGGCCGTTGCGGGTTTGGGGCGGGTTCTGCGGTTTGGGGCGTGTTTTCTGCGCCCCGAGCGACGGGATACGCCCCAAACTCCCGGCCCCGCGCCGCGGACTCAGAGCGTCGTACCGGATGCGGATGCCGCGAGCCTCGGCATCCGCATCCGGCGCACCGGTCCGAATCTGTTCGCGGCACCTCGCCCACCGCCCATGACAGGTGCACGAGTCCGGGCCGGCGCGCCCGGCCGGGGACCGCCCGGATAGGCTTGCCGAATGGCTCTCTTCTCGCGCCGCAAGAAGTCCGACTCCGACGACGCATCGGTCGACCGGCCCGACACCACGATCGAGCCGGGCGAGCAGCCCGTCGATCCCGGCGGCCCCAGCGACGCCCCCGCCGACGCGGCGGGCCACGACGCGCCCGCCCCCGCCGAGGCGGCGCCCACGGTCGGCATCTCGATGTCGTCGTTCCGCGGTGTCGGCGCTGCCCCCGTCGACCCTTCGGCTCCGCCGGTGGCGGCCCGCCCCTCGGCGCGACAGCCGGGCGAGATGGTCGCGCCGGAGGCCCCCGAAACGGTCCCGGGGCTCCGCGACAACGTGCTGCTGGGCAACGCTCTCGCCGAGATCACCGGCCAGCCCGAGCCCGCGCAGCTGCTCAACATCGCGCGTCAGCTCCTGCAGGGCCACGTCTTCCTGCGCGTGAAGGGCGACGCCCGCGCGCTCCTCGCGGAGGGCAAAGACCTTCCGCTCGCCGTCGCGAATCGCGGCGACGAGCAGCTCGTGCTCGCCTACAGCAGCGGCACGGCGCTGCGGGCGAGCGTCGAGGTCGACGGCGATCGCGACACCTCCGCCATGGGCCAGCCGATCATGGCGCTGCTGCGTCACGTGCTGTCGGGACCCTACGGCGGTCTCGTGCTCGACCCGGCGTCCGGCGACAACCGCGCGGTGCTGCCGACGGCGCTGCTCGAACGGATGCTCGCCGAAGCCGACCCCGAACTGCGCGTCAAGACGGCACTCGTCGAGTCCCGCACCGAGGAGACGGCATCCACGGTCGTCGACGCCATCGTCGCCGACGCACCGCTGTGGATCGCCGTGAATCAGACCGAGGAGGGCGGCCCCGTCGGCGTCGCCGAGTCGCGATCGGCCGCGGGGGAGCGCTTCCTCGAGGTCTTCTCGCACCCGCTCGAACTGCTCGCTCTCGGGCGCGGCGACCAGCCGCTGCCGATCAAGAAGATCCAGCTCGCGAAGGCCCTCGCCGCAGACGCCGGGCTCACCGGCATCCTGGTCGATGCGGCCGGTCCCTGGATCCGCCTCACCCGCGACGAGCTCGCACCCGTGATCGCCCTCGCAAATGAGGAGGCGCCGAGCGCCTGACGCGACGAGACGACGGGCCGTTCCCCACGGGGAGCGGCCCGTCGTCGCCTGCGGATGCCGCGTGCTCGGCCCCGGACGAGGTCAGACCCCGTACAGCTCGCCGACCGGGACCGCCACCGGGAGCACGTTCCCGGCCGGGGCCAACGGACAGGCCCACATCGGGTCGTACGCGCACGAGGGGTTGTACGCGAAGTTGAAGTCGATCACGAGGGTCTCGGGGGTGGCGCCGCGCCCCAGGTCGGCGCCCTTGATCGTGTCGAGCAGGTAGCGACCGCCGCCGTACGTGCCGCCCGGTCGCCCGGCCGCCGCGTCGCGAACGGGGACGAACAGGCCCCCGCCGTAGGAGGTGAGGCGCCAGACGTCGAGAGAGCCGGTGTCGGGCAGCTCGACCCGGCCGATGCGCTCGAAGCCGACCTCGCCGTCGGTACCGGTCGTGGCGACGAACGACGCCTCGTCGGCATCGAGCAGCGGCACTTCGAACCGCCACGCCGCGTCGTACGGTGCGAGAGGCAGGCCGACGAAGCCGTCCCGCTGCTCCGGCAGCAGGGGAGTCGCCGGGTGGTCGGCGAAGAGCGCGTCGCGCTCGATGCGCCACAGCTCGTGAGCCTCTTCGGGGTCGTCGGCTTCACGCACGGCGTCGTACAAGGCGAAGACGCGGCGACGCCAGTCGGCGATGTCGAGGGCGGTCCGGGCAGCGGCGGAGGTCATGATCCGAGCGTAGGCGGACGCCGGATGCCGTGGCTTGGGCTGGACATGCGCGTCGCGTGGCGTCTGCGCGGTGAACGCGGGTGGCCCCGGGGCCACTTGTGTCGCCCCGGGGCCACGAAGGCGCCCGTCGGCGCGGGGAGGGTGTCGGATGCCGTGGCTTGGGCTGGACATGCGCGTCGTGCGGCGTCTCGGCCGTGCACGCGGGTGGCCCCGGGGCCACTTGTGTCGCCCCGGGGCCACGAAGGTGCCCGTCGGCGCGGGGAGGGTGTCGGATGCCGTGGCTTGGGCTGGACATGGGCGTCGCGTGGCGTCTCGGCCGTGCACGCGGGTGGCCCGGGGCCACTTGTGTCGCCCCGGGGCCACGAAGGCGCCCGTCGCTAGGGCAACCCCGGGGACGCGCCCCCACCCGCACGCCCGCAACGGGGCAGACACGACCCCGGCACGCGCACTAGCGTCGGGGCATGGCATCCCCCCGCATCACGCTGACCGTGCCGGGCCCCGAGGGCGATCGCGAGGTGGGCATCTCGAACCCCGATCGCGTGCTGTGGCCCGAGGTGGGCATCACCAAGCGCGAGCTCGCCGAGTACCTCGTCGCCGTCGCCGACCCGTTCATCGCCGCGAACGGCCATCGGCCGGTGTCACTCGAACGCTTCCCCGAGGGCGTGGGCGGCGAGGCGTTCTTCTCGAAGAACCCGCCGAAGGGGGCGCCGGCTTTCGTCGAGGCGGTGACGGTGACGTACAACAGCGGGCGTCGGCATCCGCAGCTCTTCCTCGGCGAGATCGCCTCGGCGGTGTGGGCCGCGCAGATGAACACGATCGTGTTCCACCCGTGGGCCTCGCTCGCGAGCGACGCGGACCACCCGATCGAGCTGCGCATCGACCTCGACCCGCAGCCGGGGACGGGCATCGCCGAGGCAGTCACCGCGGCGCACGAGCTGCGCAAGGTGCTCCGCGAAGCGGGTCTCGAGGCGTGGATCAAGACCAGCGGCAACCGCGGCCTGCACGTGTTCTGTCCCATCGAGCCGACCCACGAGTTCCTCGACGTGCGACACGCGGTGATCGCCGCCGCCCGTGAGCTGGAGCGACGGATGCCGGATGCCGTGACCACCAGCTGGTGGAAGGAGGAGCGCGGTCAGCGCATCTTCGTCGACTTCAACCAGGCCAACCGTGACCGCACGATGGCGGGCGCCTACTCACCCCGGGCGCTTCCGGCCGCCACGGTGTCGACGCCCGTGACCTGGGACGAACTCGACGGTCTCGACCCGCTCGCGTTCACCGTCCGTTCGATCCCCGGGCGACTGGCATCCGTCGGCGACCCCTGGGAGGGCTTCGGCGCTCAGCCCGGTCGCATCGACACGCTGCTGGACTGGTGGGAGCGCGACCTCGAGAACGGGCTCGGCGAGCTGCCCTTCCCGCCGGAGTTCCCGAAGATGCCGGGGGAGCCTCCGCGCGTGCAGCCGTCGCGGGCGAAGAACCCGGCGGCCGACTGAGCCGTCGATCCGGCACTCTTCCTCGGGGCGCCACGGCGGCGTCGGACCAGGGGATGGGGCGGGGACAAGGCGAACGGCCCGGCCCCGCAGCATCCCCTGTTCTCATGACCCGACGGGCTCACCGCGATCCTGGCCGGCATCGTCGCATCTTCCCGGCATGGCCGCCACCGTCTGACCGACTGTTCACCCGACGGTGAGAAAGCCGGGCGAACGTTCACCCGCGAGTGACCTGAGATTCGTTCTCACGAGAGGACCTTCCGCGAGCGTGGATTCCGACCGGCCCCCGACGGTCGGTGAATCCCATACGAAACGGAAGAGACATCATGAACCCTCGCACGACCGGACGCTCACGCCGTCTGATCGTCATGAGCACCGTGGCGGGCGTCGCCCTCGGTGCCACTCCGGCCGTGGCCGCGTCGGCGGAGACCGACGCAGTTCCCACGCCGAAGAACGTCATCGTCCTCATCTCGGACGGCGGTGGCTACAACCAGTTCGATGCCGCCCGTCTGTACGAGACCGGCCGGAGCTACCAGCAGGTCGAGGTCGCCCCGAACGCGGGCACCGCGACGAAGGTCCCCGGCACGAAGAGCGAGGTCTACGACGACTTCGCCGTCCAGATCGCCCAGTCGCACTACTCCGCGGGAGGACGCGCCGCCTACGAGCCCGAGAAGGCGTGGGGCGACTTCAGCTGGGTGGCATCCGGTGCCACCGACTCCGCCGCGGCGGGCACCGCGCTCGGCACCGGCGTGAAGACCACCAACGGAACCCTGGGCTTCGCCGCCGACGGCACGCGCCTGCTGACCGTGGGCGAGCAGGCCCTCGAGGCGGGCAAGAAGGTCGGGCTGGTCACGACGGTGCCGTTCAACCACGCCACCCCCGCCGGCTTCATCGCGCACAACAAGAGTCGCAACGACTACCACGGTCTCGCGACCGAGATGATCGACTCCGGCGTCGACGTGCTGATCGGCGGGGGACACCCGAACTACACGGATGCCAACACGCCCCGCACCTCGCACTTCGGTTCGGGCTCGTGGATCTCGCAGCCGGACTTCGAGCGCGTCACGCAGGGCAAGACGCCCTTCTCGTACATCGAGAGCAAGAGCGACTTCGAGAAGATCGCCGCCGGCGAGAGCGTCCCCGACAAGCTGTTCGGCCTGGCCCGGGTCGCCGAGACGTTCCAGTACAACCGTCCCGGCGTCGGCAACAAGAACGTGCTGCCCGGTACCGACAAGGCGAACGCCGACGTCCCCTCGCTCGCCACCTCGGCGAAGGCCGCTCTGAACGTCCTCGAGAAGGACGACGACGGCTTCTTCCTGATGGTCGAGGGCGGCGCGGTCGACTGGGCCGGTCACGCCAACCAGACCACCCGTATCGTCGAGGAGCAGCTGTCGTTCAACGAATCGGTCGACGCCGTCACCGACTGGGTCGAGACCCACTCGAACTGGGACGAGACCCTCGTGATCGTCACCGCCGATCACGAGACCGGCTACCTCGCCGGACCCGGGGCGGGCGCGGAGAAGGGCTGGACGGCCCTCACCGGAACCGCCGGACAGCTCCCGAACGTGTCGTGGCACTCGGGCAACCACACCAACGCCCTCGTCCCGCTGTTCGCCCAGGGGGCCGGCGCCGAGATGCTGCAGGCGCGCGCGACGAAGTGGGACTTCGTGCGCGGGGCGTACCTCGACAACACCGACCTCGGCAAGACGATCTTCGACCTGATCGGACACGCGCCGGTCGAGGGCGACGCGATCGGCGTCGAGGCCTCCGTGCCGCTGCCCGCCCGGGCCGGCCAGCTGAGCCTCGCGCTTCCCACCGTCGAGGGCCCGGTCGCTTTCGCCGGTGACGCCTCGGCCCAGCAGGCGGTGCTCCCGCAGGTCGTCGTGAACGACACCCGCAACGAGGCGCAGGCGCAGGGTCGCGGGTGGACGCTCTCGGGCTCGGCCTCGGCGTTCGTCGCGGGCAACCGGTCGTTCGGTGCCGAGAACCTCGCCTGGACGCCGAAGGTCGTGCGTTCGGCCGGAGGCGCTGTCGCCGGGGGAACCGCCACTCTCGACAAGCCCGCCACCCTGGCCGACGCCGGTCGCGTCGAGCGCGTGGGCGAGACGGCCGTCGCCGCCGACCTGACGCTGACGATCCCCGCGACCGCCGAGAGCGGCCGCTACGGCAGCGAGATCACCCTCACGCTCTTCGCGAAGGACTGATTCAGCCCGGCCGGTGCGTCCTCGCCGGGGCGCACCGGCCCTCCGTCTTCCCACCCCGAAGGAATACCGTGTCCCCCCGCACCCCTCGTCCGTCCGTTCTCGCCGCCGCCGCCGTCATCGGGGGTCTGACCCTCGGTCTCATCTCCGCCGCTCCGGCGACCGCCGCCGTCTCGGCACCCGTCCCGGTGGCGGCCACCGCCGTCGTGCCCCTCCCCGCCTTCGCTCCGGCCGCTGTCGCGAGGACGGGTGTCCTTCCGCGACCCGCCGTCGTCGTCGAGCCGCCTGCTGGGGACGACGCCGCCGCCCGGTGGAGCGTCGTGCCCGCCGACGCCGCCGGCCCGGACGGCCGGATCTCTCTGCGTCACTCCATCGATCCCGGGGCGAGCGTCACCGACGCGATCGCCGTCAGCAACCTGGGCAGCGAGTCCGCGACGTTCGTCGTCGCCGCCGGTGACGGGATCGTCGGCGCCGACGGCGCGTTCGACATCGCGGCGGGCGATCCGCAGGACTCGGGGACGTGGATCACCGTCGAGGGCCTGCAGGACGGCTCCGTCTCGATGGCGCCGGGCGAGACGCGCATCCTGCCCGTCAATATCGACGTCCCGGCCGGCGTCACCCCCGGAGACCACCCGGCGGGCATCGTCGTGGGTGTCAGCCGTGACGACGACGGCGTCACGGTCACGAACCGCGTGGGGGTCCGCGCTCACCTGCAGGTCACCGGCGAGATCACGCCGGCACTCGTGATCGACGGTGTCCGCGCGAGCTTCGAGCCGTCGTGGATCCCTTTCGCCCCGGGCACCCTCCGGATCGAGACGACCGTCGTCAACAGCGGGAACGTCCGGCTCGGCGCCTTCGCGGGCGTGGCCGGGACGGGCATCGCGAGCGCCTCCCTCGCGGGGGAGCCGGCGGAACTGCTGCCCGGCGACTCCGCGACCGTCGTCGCCGAGACCTCGGCCTGGCCGATCCTCGCCCTCTCCGGCGCGGTCGAGGTGCGCGCGGTCGCCCTCGGCGACGACACCGTTCAGGTGCCCGAACCGACCGCCCGGGAGTTCATGACGGCGGCGCCGTCGTGGACGGGCCTGGCGCTTCTCGTGCTCGTCGTCGGAGCGGTCGTCTCGCTGATCGTCGCTCGCCGTCGCACGGGGGGCTCGGATGCCGCTGCCCCGACCACGACGTCTCCGGAAGCGCCGGAGGAGGGGCCGACGTCGACCGAGCACGGGCGAGCGGGCGAGCCGGTCGACGCGGGCACGCGGTAGGCGGGGCCGGAGGAGGCGCTGACGTCGATCGGGGAGGGTGAGCCGGGCGACGCGGACGCCGCGTTTGGCGGGCCCACGGGATGCGTTGCGCTGCGGCGCTTCTGCCGGATACGCGGGGCGGTTCGGCCCCGTGCAACCCGCCGGGCGGCTCAGTCGAGAACGTCTCCGAGGTCGTAGGCATTGACGCTCTCGAGCTGCGCGAACGTACACGAGCGCGCCTCGCGGTCGGGGCGCCACCGGTCGAACTGCACCGTGTGGCGGAACCTCATGCCCTCGAGCTGGTCGTAACGCACTTCGAGCACGCGCTCGGGGTGGAGGCGCACGAACGAGACGTCTTTGGATGCCGAGAAGCGCGAGCGGTCGGTCTCGCCCGTGACGGCCTCGCCGTCTTCGTCGCGTTCGACGAGCGGGGCGAGCTCGTCGATCAGCTCGCGACGCCTCTTGTCGGTGAAGGCCGATGCGCCGCCTACGCCGTGCAGACGACCCTCGTCGTCGTAGAGCCCGAGGAGCAGGGAACCGACGCCCTCTCCCGACTTGTGGATGCGGTAGCCGAGCAGCACCACATCGGCCGTGCGCGCGTGCTTGATCTTGAACATCGTGCGCTTGTTCGGCGCGTAGGGCTGGCCGAGGGGTTTGGCGATCACGCCGTCGAGCCCCGCGCCCTCGAACTCGGCGAGCCACCGACGGGCGAGGTCGGGGTCATCGGTGGTGCGGGTGACGTGCACGGGGTGCGGCACGTCGCCCAGCAGATCCTCGAGCTGCGCCCGGCGCTCGGAGAACGGCTCGGACTGCAGGTCGCGGTCGCGCCGGGCGAGCAGGTCGAAGGCGATGAACATCGCCGGGGTCTCTTCGGCGAGCATGTTGACGCGGGACGCCGCCGGGTGGATGCGCTGCGACAGCGACTCCCAGTCCAGCCGCTGCGCTCCCGGCTCGCCCCGGGCGACGACGACCTCGCCATCAATCAGGCACGGCTCGGGGAGGAGGCGCGCGAACGCCTCCACGAGCTCGGGGAAGTAGCGCGTGAGCGGCTTGGCGCCGCGGCTGCCGATCTCGGCGTCGGTGCCGTCCCACGAGATCAGGGCGCGGAAGCCGTCCCACTTGGGCTCGTAGCTGAAGCCGCCCGCGACCTTGCCGTGCTCGGGGATCTCGGGCACCGACTTCGCCAGCATCGGCGCGGGGATGTCATAGGCCATGGTTTCAGCTCTCGTCGCCCGCGAGCGGGACGGGGTTCTTCCGCTTCTTGCGGCGCGCCCACTCGGCGGGCTTGTCGGGGCCGTTCCACACGGTGATGATGCCCCACGCGACCGCGGTGAGCGGCACGGCGAGGAGCGTACCCAGGATGCCGCCGATCGCGGTGCCGCCGGCCAGCACGACCAGCACGACGAACGAGTGCAGCTTCATCGAGCGGCCCATGAGCACGGGCTGCAGGAAGTTGCCCTCGAGCTGGTTGACCAGCACGACGATGCCGACGACGATCAGCGCGACGACCCACCCGTTGGTGACGAGCGCGACCAGGGCCGCGAGGATTCCCGCGGTGACCGCTCCGACGATCGGGATGAACGCCAGGAGGAACACCAGCACCGCCAGCGGGAGTGCGAGCGGCACCTGCAGGATGGCGAGCCCGATGCCGATTCCGATCGCGTCGACCGCGGCGACCGACGCCGTTCCGCGCACGTACGCACCGAGCACGGTCACCGTCTTGTCGCCGATGCGGCGCGCCCGATCGTAGTCGCTGCCGTGGAAGGGCCGCAGGACGAACTCCCACATGCGCGGGCCGTCTTTGAGGAAGAAGAACAGGATGACGACCATCAGCACGAAGCCGGTGACGAACGAGGCGATCGCGCTGACCCCGGCGAGGGCGCCCGTGCCGAACTGGGCACTCGTGACGAAGTCGCCGATCGCGTTGACGGCCTCGTTGACCTGGTCGGGCGAGATCGCGAAGGGCAGGGTGTGGTACCAGTCCTGTGCCTGTTCGAAGCCCTTCACGGCCTGCGAGCTCAGGGTGTCCCACTGGTCGATCACCGCGTTCACGACCAGCCAGCCCAGCGCGGTCAGCACGACGACCACGGCGAGCAGGGTGAGCACCGTCGCTAGCACCGAGGGCACGCCCTTGCGGCGCATCCACATGGTGACCGGGCCGAACGCCGAGGCGAAGATGAGCGCGAGGATCAGCGGGATGATGACCAGCGTCACCTGCCGGATGCCCCAGATGAGGCCCGCGACCAGCACCACCACGACGATGATCTGCACCGCCCGCACCGCGAGGCGACCGAACCCGTCGGCCCACAGGCTCTTCGGCGGCGTCTGCACGGCTTCGGCGACGGATTCGACCGCGCGACGCGGGGCGGGATGGCGAGAGAAGAGGCCCATGCGACGACGTTAGCGGGAGGCTCCGACATCGCTCACGCGTCTTGCGCACGCCCGGGCGCGGGATTAGGGCCCGAGGCCGCGCTCCCGCGTGGCCCTAGGCGACGGGATAACCGCCGCGAGACCGCCCGCGATCGTCGAGACCGCAGGCGATCGCGGCGTATCGCGAGCGTTCTCGGCGAACGACTGCGGTCTCGCGTCCTCGACCGTGGGCGCCGACACAGCGGCATCCGGGGTCAGACGAACGCGCTCATGCCGGTGATGTCGCGGCCGAGCAGAAGCGCCTGCACGCTCTCGGTCCCCTCGTACGTGTGGATCGCTTCGATGTCGGCCATGTGCTGCATGACGCCGTTCTCGAGAAGGATGCCGTTTCCGCCGAGCAGGTCGCGGGCGATCGCGGCGACCCGGCGCGCGGCGCGGGTGTTGTGGTACTTCGCGAGCGACGCCTGGGTGGGGCGCAGGCCGCCGGACGATTCGAGGTCGGCGAGGCGGCGGCAGTACAGCTGCATCGCGGTGAGCTCGTCGAGCATCTGGGCGAGCCGCTCCTGCACCATCTGGAACTTCGCGAGGGGCTTTCCGAACTGCATGCGCTCGGTGGCATACGTGCGCGCGATCTCGTAGCAGGCGGTCGCGTGGCCGAGCGCCGACCAGGCGACGCCCGAGCGGGTGGCGAACAGCACGACGGACGCGTCCTTGAAGGTGTGGGTGCCGGGCAGCACGGCATCCACGGGAAGGCGCACGTCATCCATCGCGATGTGAGCCTGATGGATGCCGCGAAGCGACACCTTGCCGGTGATGACGGTGCCCGTGTAGCCCGGGGTGTCCTGCTCGACGAGGAAGCAGCGGACGTTGCCGTGGTCGTCGCCACCCTCGCTCTCGACCCGAGCCCAGACGAAGGTGATGCCGCCGGAGGCGCCGTTGCCGATCCACTTCTTCGTTCCGCTCAGCGACCAGCCGTCGTCGGTGCGGGTGGCGGTGGTCTCGAGCGAGACGGAGTCGGAGCCGTGGTCGGGCTCGGTCAGCGCGAAGGCGCCGAGGACACTGCCGTCGGCGAGGGGCTTCAGCCAGCGCTGCTGCTGCTCGGGGGAGCCGTAGAAAGCGAGCGTGCGCAGCGCGAGCCCGCCCTGCACGGCGAGCGCTGTGGCGAGCGAGCCGTCGTGGCGCGAGATCTCCATGTTGACCAGACCCGCTGCCAGCGGCGAGGTGTGCGGCAGCTCGGGGTGCTCGATGCCGTCGGTGAAGAGCTCGAGCTCGCCCATCCGCCGAACGAGATCGATGGGGTAGGTCGCGGCATCCCATTCGCCCTGCATGCGCGTGCCGACCTCGTCGGCGAAGGCCTTGGCGGCGTCCCAGACGGCACGGTCGGCGTCGGGGATGTCGGCGAAGACCGCGTAGTAGTCGGTGTCGCGGCGGCCCAGCAGGTCGTAGTGCGCGACGCGCTCTCCGGGGAGCGTGCGGGCATCGGCGTCGATGGTCATGGTTCCCAGTATCGCTCATGTTGGTACTGGGTGTCACTCGGGTGGACGCTTAGTCCCGTCGAACGTCCGCCACGGGCGCCGGCAGGTCAGGGCGCGCGGGACCCGACGGGACGGGCATGCGGCTCACCCCACGTTGACTGTCCACAACACCCGGACGGATTCTCGAGACGTCCGGGTGTCTTGGACATTCGAGGGAAAGGAGCGCGCGGGACGCGGGGGCGCCGCCCGGCGCACGAAGGGAGCGGCGGCCGTCAGTCGCCGAGCGAGGCCCGCAGGCGCCGGGTGACCTCGGCCGCAGGCATCCGGCGCGGGAAGGCCGCGACGATGAGGTCATCCGCGGCCGGATCGTCGCCGTCGGGGTGAACGCCGTATCGCCGCAGGGCGTCGTCGAGAGCGCGACGCAGAACGGATGCCGGCACCCGGGCGCCCCGCATCAGCCGGCGCAGCACGTGGTTGTGCACGGCTGTGACGAGGGCGGCGAAGCCGACGGCATCCAAAGGGTCGATGCCGGGAAGCGCCTCGCGCAGGTACTGGTCGAAGAGGCGCTCGTAGCGGAACACCGTGACGATCTCGCGGTCGCGCAGACCCGGGATCTCGCGCACGATCTTGTACCGGCGGCGGGCGAGCTCGGGGTCGGCGGCGAAGTGTCGGAACACCCGCACCGACGCCTCGCACACGGCCGCCCACGGGTCGTCGTGCTGCTGCGCGAGATAGGTGCGCGTCTCGTCGAGCAGCACCTCGTGGTCGGCGAAGACGACGTCTTCCTTGCCGCCGAACTGTCGGAAGAACGTCGAGCGCGACACCCCCGCCGCCTGTGCGATCTGCTCGACCGAGGTCTGGTCGTACCCGTGCTCGACGAAGAGGTCGATCGCGGCGGCCACCACCGCCGTACGGCTGGAGGGCGCGGCGCTGTCGGTCACGCTGCGAGCCTAGTCGTCACGCGGCTGCGGCCACCGCCCGATCGTGCCGCGGCCCACGTCGCCCGGCCAGGCCCCGGCCACGCCGCGCCCCGCTGTGCGGCACCGCCTCGCCGATGGCCGTGGTCGCGCCCCACCCCACGTCGCCCGGCGCCGCCCCGGCCGCGTTAGACGATCACGCGGAGCGAGGCAAGCGGATGCCGAGCCCTCGACGCCCGCGATGGGATGAACGCATGACCTCTCCGCTGTGGCACCGCGACCAGACGCCCGTGCAGGGCTCCGCCTTCGAGCCCGACGCGCGGCACGACGTCGTCATCGTCGGCGCGGGGATCACCGGGCTCTCGACCGCCGTGATGCTCGCCGAGGCGGGCGTCGACGTTGCGGTGGTCGACGCCGGCGAGGTGGGACAGGGCGCGACCGGGGCGTCGGTGGGGATGGCATCCGTTCTGCAGGGCACCACTCTTGCGGCGCTGCGCGCCCACCACCCGGCGAGCCTCGTGCGCGCGTACGTCGACGCGAACCGCGCAGGGCTCGAGTGGCTCGCCGACCGGGCCGGGGATGCCGCAGACCGCCGCACCGCCTTCACCTTCGGGCGGGGGCTGGCCACCGATTCCGCACTCGACGCCGTGCGCGACGCGGCGCGTGAGGCGGGCCTCGGCATCCGCGAGGACGCCCCCGACGACTTCGGCGGGCGCACGCCCGTGCGCGCGGTCGCCCTCGACGACCAGCTCGCACTCGACCCGGCGCGGCTGACCGCCGACCTCGCCCGCGCGGCCGTGGCTGCGGGGGCCGTGCTGCACACCGGCGTCCGCGTCGACGACGTGCGCGCACTGCCCGCCGGTCGCGTCGAGACCGCCCGGGGACCGCTCCACGGCGACACGATCGTGCTCGCGACGGGAACGCCGATCACGCGTCGGGGACTCTACGACCTCAAGACGCGCGCGCTGCGCTCGTGGGCGATCGCGTTCGAGCTGGAGGGCGAGACTGAGGCCCCGGGCGGCATGTGGAGCGAGGTCGGTACCGACGGCCGCAGCGTCGTCGCCACCCCGACCTCGTCGGGGCGCACCGCGCTCGTCGTGACCGGGGCTCGGCATCCGGTCGGGTCGGCGCGGTCCGAGGTCGCGCTCGCCGAGGGACTCGCCGCGTGGGCGCGACGCACCCTCCCGGTCGGCGACGAGATCGCGCGCTGGTCCGGACAGGATTACCAGTCGCACAACCTCGTGCCGTTCATCGGGGGGATGCCGCGGGGTCTGGGCCGACTGCGATTCGCCACCGGATACGCGGGGTGGGGGCTCACCAATGCACCCGCCGCGGCGATGCGGTTGAGCGACGAGATCCGGGGCGTCTCGCGCGGCGACCGGCCGCAGTGGATGCGCACGATCGGCACGCGCCTGACGGTCCCGGCCGACCTGGGCCGGGGGATCGGCGAGGCGGGGCGTCGTTTCGGCGTCGCAGCCCGCGCGCTCGCCGCGGCGGCTCCCGCGCCGACCAGGCGTCCGGCCGAGGGCGCCGGGCTGGTATCGCGCCAAGGGCTGCGCACGGCTGCGGTCTCGACCATCGACGGACAGACGCGCGCCGTCGTCGCCCCGGCCCCGCTGACCTGGAACGACGCGGAACGCTCGTGGGACAGCCCCGTCGACGGCTCGCGCTACGCCCCGGACGGGGCGCGGCTCGAGGGCGCGGCATCCGCGGACCTGGGCGTGCGGGGCGGCTCGCGCAACTCCTGAGCAATTGCTGGTCGGCGGGGCCAATGCCGGACGCTGCCGCGGCGCAGCAGTGCCGGGGCGTGAAGGCTCAGGAGTTCGACGAGCCGCGACGCTGCGCCGGACCGCCACGCGTGCCTACTCGATTCCCCGGCGACAATCGACGCTCAGCCTCCGACAACCCAGACGAGCCGGCCGTCAGCTCTTCGCGCCCGACAGCGCGAGCGCGCCGCCGAGGCCGATCATGAGGAAGCCGCCCGTACCCGACAGCGCCGACAGACGCCGGGGGGAGCGCGCGAACCAGGTGCGGGCGGTGCCCGCGGCCACCGCCCAGATCGAGTCGCAGATGACGGCGAGAACCTGGAAGATCAGGCCGAGCTCGAGAAGCTGCAGCCACACGGCGCCCGCGTGCGGATCGACGAACTGCGGCAGCACCGCGACGAAGAACGCGATGGTCTTGGGGTTGGTCACGCCGACCACGAAGCCCTGACGCAGCAGCGTCCAGCGCGAGGTCGGGACGCGCGTGGGGGCGGTGACGTGGTCGTGGCGGTGACGGATGGCCTGGATGCCGAGGTACACGAGGTACGCGGCCCCGACGACTTTGAGGATCGTGAAGGCGACGATCGACGACGCCACGAGAGCGCCGATGCCGAACGCGACGGCGAGGATTGCGGGGATGTTGCCGAGCGCATTGCCGAGAACGCTCAGCAGTCCCGCGCGGCGGCCGAGCGCGAGCGACCGCCCGATGACGAACAGCACGCCCGGACCTGGGATGACGATGAGCACGACCGCCGCGGCGATGAACGCCAGGAGGGTCTCGATCGGAGGCATGCGTGAACTGTACTGCCTGGGCGTTCCGCGTCTCTCGCGGACTCGACCTGCGGGCCGGTCGCTCGACGCACGGTCGTCTGGGCGGGTGGTGGCCGGGTGGTCCGGTGGTGTCGGTCGGGTGGGTGTGCCGGGCTCCGGAGCGTCGCCGGTTCTGCCGGAGTGCTCGGGTGTCGGGCGGCGAGATCGCGGCCGTTTTTCCGGAGCGCGGCACGCGCCGGGCCGAGAACACGCGGGGCGACCCGCATCACGCCGGCACGGCCTCCCGGGCCAGCAGCTCGGTGATCCGGCCGACGCAGCCGCCGCAGCCGGTGCCCGCGCGGGTCGCGGCTTTCACACACGCCACGGTCGGCTCGCCGGCCGCTGCCGCCTCGCGGATGGCGCCGGCGCTGACGCCGTTGCACCAGCACACCGTGGCGTCGGCGGCGAAGGGGTCCGCCACCACCGCCATCCCGGCATCCGGCGCGTCGAGCCGCAGCAGCGAGGAGCGGTCGGCGGGCAGTTCCGACCCGCGTTCGAACAGCAGCGTCAGTTCGGCGCCGGTGCGCGGCATCCCGACCGCGACGAAGCCGGAAAGCACGCCGTCGACCGTGACGAGTTTGACGTAGGCGCCGCGCGCGGGGTCGGCCCAGAGCGTGACCTGGGGGCCGTGGCATCCGGGGGCGTGCGAGAACGGGTCGGCGTCGACCGCGCCTCCGGCGACGACGTCGATGCCCTCGGCTTTCAGCATGACGACGCCCGGCCGCTCGGCGGCAGCAGGTACCTCGACCCCCGAAGACAGCAGCGCCGCGAGCCGGTCGGCCTGGCGCCAGCCCGGACCGACGAGGCCGCTCGGGCCGCCCGGCACGCGGCCGTCGTCACCCGCGTCGGCGGGGTCGGCGACGTGGGCGCAGTCGCCGATCGCGAAGACGTTCGGATCGGTCCACGAGCGCGACGAGCCGTCGACGAGGATGCCGGTCGAGATCGCGAGGCCGGCGAAGGATGCCACCTCGGTGCGCGCCGCGACCCCGCACGACAGCACGAGCAGGTCGCCGGCGAGCACCTTGCCGTCGGCGCACACGAGACCGTCGAACCAGGCGTGGCCGTGGTCGTCGTAGCGGAGCAGGATGCTCTCGGCGCGCGCGTGGTGCGCCATCTCGACCCCGGCGGCCTCGGCCGCGGAGGCGAGCACGCGTCCGCCGTTCTCATCGAGCGTGCGATTCATCGGGGCGGCGGAGTGGTACGCGACCACCACCTCGGCGCCGGCTTCGGCGGCGGCCAGCGCGAGTTCCATGCCGAGCACTCCCGCGCCGAGCACGACGATCCGCTGCCCGGCCGACACGGCGGCACGCACGTGCTCGGCGTCGGCGAGGTCGCGCAGCGCGACGACCCCGCGGGGGAGCGGCGCGCCGCCGAGGTCGAGGTCCGCGGGGGTGACCGCTACCGAAGCCCGATCGCGCCGCGCCCGTTCCATCCCCGCGAGGGTGGGGACGTTCGCCCGGGCGCCGGTCGCGAGCACGAGCCGGTCGTAATCGAGGCGGATGCCATCGTGCAGGCGGACCACGCGACGGTGACGGTCCACGCCCACCACCGCCGACCCCAACACGAAACGCACTCCTGCCTCTTCGGCGATGCGGCGGTCGTCCATATCGAGGCTTTCGCGCTCCATGCGTCCGACGGCATATTCGGCGAGCAGAACGCGGTTGTAGACGTCATGAGTCTCGGCACCGACCACCGTGAGGTCGATGCGCCCCTCGCGGACCGCGGGCAGCAGCCCCTCGATCAACCGCGCTCCGACGGGACCGTAGCCCACCAGCACCACACGTTCAGACATGCAGACCCTCCTTCGTGGATGCGCCCACCCGGCCGACGGGCCCACCCGCGACCGAGACCCCGACCGGCTCCTGCGCGGCGGGATGCGCGGCGGGCACCGCGGCATCCGGAGTCACGGTCACCCGCGTGCGCTTGAACTCCGGCATCGCCGACGTCGGGTCGACGATGGCCTCGGTGAGGCGGTTCGCGCACTCGTCGCCGGCGTAGTGGAACGGCAGGAAGACGGTGTCGTGGCGGATGTCGGTCGTCACCGTCGCCCGCGCCCGCACCGTGCCGCGCTCGTTCGACACCGCGACGAGCGCGTCCTCCCGGATGCCGAGACGCGACGCGGTCGCGGGATGGATCTCGAGCCGCGCCTCGGGGCGCGCGCCGTTCAGCTCGGCCACCCGCCGGGTCTGCGTGCCCGACTGGTACTGCTGCAGGTAGCGGCCGGTGACGAGGGTCAGGTCGCCGCCGCGGTCGGTCGGTGCCGGGGGAGTGGCATCCACCGGCACGAGCTTCGCGCGGCCGTCGGGGTGGGCGAAGCGCTCGGTAAAGGGCCGCGGAGTGCTCGCGGAGCGGTACGGCCAGTACGCCTCGACGCCCGTGTCGAGCAGCGCGTGCGAGAGGCCGGAGTAGTCGGCGACACCGCCCTCCGACGCGCGGGCGAGCTCGTCGAACACCTCGGCCGGAACCGTCGACCAGGTGGATGCCGCGCCCAGGCGCCGCGCGATCTCGGCCATGATCCACAGCTCGCTGCGGGCTCCCTCGGGCGCGGCCAGCGCGCGGCGGCGGCGGATGACCCGGCCCTCGAGCGAGGTCATCGTTCCCTCCTCCTCGGCCCACTGCAGCACCGGCAGCACGATGTCGGCGAGCTCCGCGGTCTCGCTGAGGAAGAAGTCGCACACGATGAGGGTGTCGAGGGCTCGCAGCCGCTCCCGCAGCGCGTCGACGTCAGGCGCCGAGACGACGACGTTGGAGCCGGCGACCAGCAGCGTCTTCACCGGCCCGCCCAGTTCACCGAGCAGGGCGGTGGCCGGGATGCCGGCATCCGGGAGCTCGTCGGCATCCACGCCCCACACCCCGGCCACGTGCCGGCGCGCTTCGGGGTCGCGGATGGAGCGGTAACCGGGCAGCTGGTCGGCCTTCTGGCCGTGCTCGCGTCCGCCCTGGCCGTTGCCCTGCCCGGTGAGGGTGCCGTAGCCCGAGCCGTCGCGGCCGACGAGGCCGAGCACGAGCGCGAGGTTGATCGCGGCGGTCGCGGTGGCGGTGCCGTCGACGTGCTGTTCGACGCCGCGTCCGGTGAGGATGTACGCGCCGCCCGCGGCGAGACGCCGGGCGGTCTCGCGCAGCTGGGCGACCGGGATGCCGCTGGTCGACGAGGTCCGCTCGGGCCACCACTGGGCGACGGAGCGCCGCAGGCTGTCGAAGCCGCTCGTGCGCTCCTCTATATAGGCAAGGTCGGCGAGGCCTTCGGCGATGACGATGTGGGTGAGCCCGAGCAGCAGCGGCAGGTCGGTGCCGGGCGCGGGCTGCAGGTGCGTGCCGGCGCCGTCTTCGGTGAGGCGCGCGGTGGCGGAGCGGCGCGGGTCGACCACGATGAGTCCGCCGTTCGCGCGCGCTCCGGCGAGGTGGGCGAGGAAAGGCGGCATGGTCGCGGCGACGTTCGAACCGAGCAGCAGGATCGTCCGCGCGTCGTCGAGGTCGGTGACGGGGAAGGGGAGGCCCCTGTCCATGCCGAAGGCCCGATTGGATGCCGCGGCCGCCGACGACATGCAGAACCGGCCGTTGTAGTCGATGCGCGAGGTGCCGAGCGCGACGCGGGCGAACTTGCCGAGCTGGTACGCCTTCTCGTTGGTGAGTCCGCCGCCGCCGAAGATGGCGTTGGCGTCGGCACCGTGGGTCGCTTTCGTGTCGCGGAAGGCCGCGGCGACGGCATCCAGTGCCTCATCCCAGGTGGTCTCGGCGAGGGTGCCGTCGGGGCGCCGCATCAGCGGCATCCGGAGTCGGTGCGGGGATGCCAGGAGCCCCGCCGACGTCCAGCCCTTGGCGCAGAGTCCTCCCCGGTTGGTGGGGAAGTCGCGGCCGGTGACCGTCGTGTGGCCCGCGTGGCTGACGGTCATGGCGCACTGCAGTGCGCAGTAGGGGCAGTGGGTGTCGGCGGAGCTCATGGGGTCAGATCCGCGTTCCGGTCTTCTTCGACATCCGCAGGTAGACGCCCGCGGTGAGGGCGAGGAACGCGACGTAGGCGAGGGCGAACCAGCCGAGCGCGGGGGTGTAGGAGCCGAACGTCGTCTTCGAGAAACCGAGCAGCTGCGGGATGAAGAAGCCGCCGTACGCGCCGATCGCCGAGATCAGGCCGAGGGCCGCGGCCGCCTTGCGCTGCGCGCCGACGCCGCCGTTGGCCTTGAGGGCGAAGATCGTCGGGATCATGCGGTAGGTCGAGCCGTTGCCGATGCCCGCCGCCGCGAACAGCACCAGGAAACACAGCAGGAAGATCGCGAAGTTCTGCATCGGCAGGGTGAGGATCACACTCAGGATGCCGAGCCCCATCACCGTGAAGGCGCCGATCGTGATGACGGTGCCGCCGAAGCGGTCGGCGAGCTTGCCGCCGTAGGGGCGGGCGAGCGAGCCGACGAGCGCGCCCAGGAAGGCGAGGGTAACGGTCGCCGTGCCGATCGCGATCCCCTTGAAGTCGGGGAACGTGTCGGCGAGCAGCTTCGGGAAGACGCCCGCGAAGCCGATGAACGAGCCGAAGGTGCCGATGTAGAGGAGCGAAAGCACCCACATGTGCGGCTCTTTGAGGGCGGCGAGGGATGCCGTGATGTCGGCCTTCGCGGCAGAGAGGTTGTCCATGCGCAGGTAGGCGCCGACCATCGCGACGAGGATCAGCGGCACCCAGATGAGGCCCGCGAGCGGCAGGTTGAGGGTTGCCGCGGCGCCGACGGTGATGACGATCGGGACGACGAACTGGGCGACCGAGGCGCCGAGGTTGCCGCCGGCGGCGTTGAGTCCGAGGGCGTATCCCTTCTGCGCGGCCGGGTAGAAGAACGTGATGTTCGACATCGAGCTGGCGAAGTTGCCGCCGCCGAATCCGGCGAACGCGGCGATCAGGAGCAGGAGGCCGAAGGGCGTCTGGGGGTTCGACACCGCGATGGCGAGGCCGATGCTCGGGATGAGCAGGAGGCCGGCGGAGACGATCGTCCAGTTGCGGCCGCCGAACCGCGGAACCATGAACGTGTAGGGGATGCGCAGCGTCGCGCCCACCAGGCTCGGCATGGAGATGAGCCAGAAGATCTCACCCGTCGACAGCTGGAAGCCGGCGGCCGGCAGCGAGACGACGACGACGGACCACAGCTGCCAGACGACGAACCCGAGGAACTCGGCGAAGATCGACCACCGCAGGTTGCGGGAGGCGATGGCCTTGCCCACGCTGTTCCACTGCTCGGCGTTCTCGGGGTTCCAGTTGTCGATCCAGCGGCCGGGGCGGTGCCGGAGTTCCGTTGTTTCGGTTGCGGCCGCGGGCGGCGTTGCGGTTTCGGGGCGCGGGTCGGTGACGGTCACGGGAGTCCTCCGTTGGGCGATGCGGGGGAGGTGCAGCGCCTCGCATGGGCGGGGCGTGCCGTCAGCGTAGGGAGGGGGCGTTACCCGGGACCGCGTCGGGAGGGGCGGGGAGGTAACGGTTGTCTCACCCGGGGAGGGGGTGGGGGAGAGGGGGAGTTTACGTGGGCGTTACATGGGCGGGTGGGGCCGGTGGGATGTGGGAGAGTGGGCGGCAGTGGCCGACCTAAGATCCGCTACCGGTTGTCCTCGCACCAATTTCCGCACGGGTGGGGGAGTGGCACTCGTGTACGAGAAAGGCCGCGCGCAGCGGGCCACGCGGTCGCGCTAAGTCCGGGGGATTGGGTCGGACCGTTACGCTCATCGCATGGCGAAGGAACTATCGGAGTTGAGCGACTGGGTCACCAAATCTGAATGGCCGAAGGTCCGGTGCTCGGAGTGCGTGGAGGGCGCGCTCAGCTTTGAGAGATACGAAGTCTTGGGAGACCCTGAGTCTGTCGAACACGAACGTCTGTTCAAGCGCGGCGAAGTGGGATGGGAAGAGGAATCTGGCACCTTCGTCGGGTCACTCAAATGCGACAACCACGACTGTGGCCGGCTCGTCGCAATGGCGGGCGACTGGGATTCGGTGTGGGGCACCAACCCCGATGATGGCAATGACACCCTGTTCGAGCGCTTTCGTGTTCGCTACCTGAACCCGGCGCCGCCCCTGCTCCTCACGCCCAAGAAAACACCTGTCGAAGTGGTCACTGCGATCAACACGGCCTCAGCCGTGGTCTGGATAAGCCCCGATTCCGCCGCCACACAGCTTCGGCTCGGTGTCGAGGAGCTCTTGACCGCCCTAAAGGTCAAACGCACTACCATCAAAAAGGGAAAGCGACGGCGCGTTTCCGCGCACGACCGAGTGGAGATACTGAAGGCAAGCCGACCGGACGTCGCTGAGACCCTTATGGCAGTCAAGTGGATCGGCAATTCCGGCACACATTCCTCAGGAATGTCGATCGCCGATGTCGCCAAAGGCGCCAAGATCCTCGAGCACGCTTTGCGTCAGCTCTACGACACCTCCGAAGCGGCGCTGATTGCCGAGGCGAGAGCCATCAACAAACGGCGCGGTCTCCTCGGCCGAAGCTGACCCGCCGCGCCGATCCTGAAGCCGAACGCCAAGCACGCAACCACCCCCGGAGGGGATGGATTTTCGCTGCCCATGATCCCCAGTTGCTGGTCTCAGCCACTCTGGCGGCTGCGCTCTGCGCGCCCAGCTGAGCGATCAGCTCCGCGGCCGTGGTTCGTCTTTGGGACGTTCACTCGCCCTACCTGCGCGACAGCCTCGCTCTCCGGCCATCCCTGCGCGCATGCGCACGTCGATAATTCCCTTCGGGATGCCGTGCGATGAGTTTGCAGGCTGACATAACGCGATTATCGACTATGCGCGTTTTGCCCCCCTGAACACGACTATTACCGACAATTCACCCTGGGTGGTCTTCTTTTTTTTGAAGGTTCCGGAACCGCTCATGCCACTCAACGCGCGATATAGGCGATACGCCGCGCCGCCTCCTCGATTACGGAGGGTTCGCGCGCCATCGCCAGGCGGATGTATCGATCAGCATGCAACGCCGGCGGCTGAGGGGTGAAGAAGCTGTCGATACGGATGACCCCGAGCGACTTTGTCTGGAGCAGCGCGGCGGCGAGCGCACTGGCGCTCGCGCGGTGACCGACCGTGTCCAGCAGGAGGAAGCTTCCCGCGTCGGGAATCAGCGGCTGCAGTCCGGTTCCAACCAGGACCGCCTCCGCAATCTCGACGTTCGCGCGCGCCCGCTCCGACAGGTAGTTCGGGTAGCCATCACTCTTCGCACGTCTAAGGATCTCGCGGAAGAGCACTTTCAACCGGCGGCTGACGTCAAACTGGAGAATCTTCAGTCGGTGCGCAAGCCGATCGCGCAGGTCTGGCGAGCACACGATGAACCCCAGCTTGTCTTCGTTGAGACCGAACGTTTTCCCGGTATCCCAGCTGAGACCCTCGACCGCGACATTGGGGAGCAGAGAGATGCCGACACGGAAAGGGTCGATCAGCGCAAAGCACTGATCAACCACGAGCGTTATGCCTCGGTCGCGCGAAAACTCAGCGACCAGGGCCTCGATCGTCGTGTCCGGATTGGTCACCAGAAAGGCGGGGATGAACCGTTGCTGTGGATCGCAGACGTGCTACTCGGTGCGATCAACTCCGCCCAACTGGGCCAGCCGGCGCACCTGGAAGCACTCGAAGAGACGATCATCCTCCAGCACCGAACAGCGGACTCGCCCGTGCCATGAAAAGCGAAGGGCCCCAGATCCAGTCGTCCGGCTGGGTTTCTGAGGCCTTCTTCCGTACCCGTCGTTACGGGTAGCGCGTCTTATTGTGCCACGTATTGAGCCAACGGTCCATGACGCGTGTCGCGCACCGGCCATCGTGACTGAAGCCGTCATCGCCCGGTTTCATGGATAGGAGCCCGCGACCGCGACACTCCAGCGCTACCTTCCGGTGTGAAGGGGTGGGGTTTTCGGCAATCGGCAGCGGTCGAGTTCCCTACTCCGCAGGGTCACGGGGTAGGGAACTCTGTTACCGGAGTCGATGCAGGGCGCGTTGGAGCGCACCTTCAAGACTGGAGAGGATTCGGAGGTGGATTGGTTGTTTCTTGGCTCTGCGCGCAATGACCTCCGCACGCCAGTCATCCCGATGCTCCGCGATCGTCGTGCGGCGGTCCCCTGCCCCAGTAGCGTTTTCGTACGCACAGTACGGTCCGCATGACGCATCGGAGTGAAGAAGGGTGTGGGTCGACAGCACGTAGTGCAGGGGCGCGGGCGCCCCGCGTCCGCCGGGGTGCGCCGTCAAGCTCACAAATTGAGCCAAGAGCGACGCACTGACGCTCGCGGAGAGGGCGGCCACGTTCTGGTGCGATGGCGCCTCCCTATTGGCGCCCTCAATGTACTCAGGATCCTCGAGCAGCCCGAGTTTGTCGAGCGAGACGTCCCCGGCGACGAGCTGTCCCAGGCATGCCATGCATGGTCTGCCGGGGGTGAGGGTATGTGTCCGCCAGATACCGTTGCGCATACGGCCGTCGGGGAACGTCGTGAGCGCGATTCCGCCATCGATGACGGGAATCAGGTCGGCGTAGGCAATCCCGTTGAGTACAGCACGTGGCCAGGGCCTGTCGACGCAGGAGAAGATCACGTCGTAGTCCAAAGCGATGTTGACCCCGACGGAGTCGGTGATGCTGACCTCGTGACGTCTGACCTCGATCACGTCGGCGGTTGCGGCTGACTTCATCAGTCGAGCCGCGACGTCCACTTTTGAGCGGTTGAGTGCGGCGTCCAACCGGGTGGCGCCGATCATCCGATCGAGGTTTCGGTGTTCGACGGCGTCGTAGTCCATCACGCCGACGGTGATGAGTCCTGTCGCAGCAAGTCGTTGAGCGACGTCGAGACCGACGCTCCCGCTTCCTACAACGAGAACACGGAGTCGGGCGAGGGAGCCTTGCGCGCGGTCTCCCCAGGAGGACACTGTGCGCTCTTGAGCCCTCGTAATCCTGGGCGCGGGGCGCTGTTCGTCGTTCCACGTGATCGCCAGCATGGAGGAGACAGATCGGACGGATTCCGCCCAGGTGGGTTTCGACCGGTCAAACCAGAAACGTGCAGACCACGCCGTGTCGGCGCCACCAAGCGTCATGCCGAGTAGGGGCATCTTGGTAGCGGAGCGGGCGACTCTTTCGTATTCCGATTCGGTCTCGCGATCGGTCCGTGAGAGCTTCTGCCAACCGCGACCGCCGGGGTGAGAGTGCAGGAGCACGAGTCCATGCCCGGCGAGACGCGCTTCGTGTGCAGCGCGTAGCACGTACGCGCTGGTGAACGAGGCGTTCCCGTGGACATGACGCTCGCCCTCGCGGGGGAGGATGACCGACCGAATTAATGCCGTTGTGCGTTCAACGCCCGTGGACAGGACGTAGGTCGCGATGAGGACGTCTTCTTGCCCATCCTCCCGCATCAGGTGATCACGCATCGCGGCTTCGGTGTCGCCGCTCATTGCTACGGAGTAACGCATGTCAGGCCGCTCCGGGGATAGCGATTGAGACGAAGCCTCGGACGTGGCTCAGCCATGCACGGGCCGGGTGGATCGAAGTGTCGGTGTAGCTGTAGTCCCGTGAGTGCCTCTTGTATCCGGGTGCGCAGTCCGCGTCGTCCATGTTGGTCTCTGCGAACTGGATTGACGCTGGCAGGTGGATCCAGTGAGGCGGGACGGCCGGCCAGCTCTGGACTTCGGAGATGCTGACGCCGGTCGTGATGGTCTGACCTGCGAGACTTCCTCCGAATGCGACGATGTCGTAGAGGATGCGGGGGCCGTCGGCGCGCGCCGGGGCGCCCGCGGCAGTCATGTCAGCGATGAACTGCCGGGACGCCTCGGACAGCGGCTGCACCTCAGTCATGCGACACCTCCGACGTGCTTGACGGTGACGAATTCGTCGCCGTCGGTGATGGTCACGATCTCGTCGGCGCGGAACGAGGTAGGACTTCCCACGCGAGCGAGGTCGAAGGTGGCGGGGTCGAGGCCGGCGAGGCGCAGCAGCGCGGATGCGGCCTGGTCGTCGTCGTAGGTGCGGAAGGCCTCACCGTCGATCGTGAACCGGAGGTTCTGGCGGGTGACGAAACGGTCTCCGTCATCGAGGTTGATGATCTGGTTGTCCTTGACCCGCTCCTCGACACCGTTCTTCTTCACCACGAAGAGGTCGTAGGTTTTCGGGTCCTTTCCAGCGAGCCGCAGCAGGGATGCGGCTTCCTGGTCGGAGTCGTGAGTCTTGTAGGTCTTGCCGTTGATGGTGATCTGCAGGTGGGTGGGGGCAGTGGGGGTCATGACGACCCTCCTTCCTAAGTGAGGATTGAGTAGCGTGTTGCCCCTTCGTCCGGCTGGACTCGGGTAGCATGTACCTGTCGGGTAAACCCCATCATACACGACTTCCCGTTTACCTATGAGGTAAAGCTTGCTCATCGCCTGGATCAGCCCCCGCCTGGAGGGTTACTGCACCTCTGGTGCGCGCCTCCGTTCGGTCGCCGGCGACCAGACCGAGGCAGCCGAGGATCTCCTCTACCTCGTCACGCAAGCACCGCAACTGGGTAGCCTCGCGGCATTCCGTAGCATTCGTATGGACGTGCAGGCGGGGACGCTAGCCCTTTCGATCGAGGAGGTTGACATGCACGCACGCCCACTCAGCCCCGCGGGAGTTCCGCGCTCCGTCAGCAATCGAGCCTCGCTGCTCGACCACGCAACTACCGACGCGCTGCTCATACGAGACCTCCACATCCGTGGAGAATCCATCCTTCGGCGCACGAGCTGACCGGAAACCATGACTTCCTACGTTGCTCAAGACCCCAGCTTCGACTTCGCCCCGCGACCCGGGCGCATCCTTCAGCGCGAGCTAGACGAACGCTCCATCAGCCAAGCTCAGCTAGCCGCACGCACCGGATTGAGTACCAAACACATCAATCTCGTCATCAAGGGGACCGCGCCACTCTCCCCGGATTTCGCCGTGATGCTTGAGCAAGTTCTCGGCACCCCCGCGGAAATGTGGTCTCGACTGGACGCCTCATACCAGACCCACGAAGCGCGCGAACACAAGAGGAGAGGTCTCGCAGACTTCGCCGACTGGGCCGACAGCTTCCCTCGCCGAGTTCTGGTCGAGCGCGGCGTCATCAACCAGTCCGACACAGGGGCGGAGGTCGCAGATAAACTGCTCCGATTCTTCGGCGTCGTGTCTAAGAAGGCTTTCGAGAAGACCTGGCTCGAGCCGCAAGCGTCCTACAAGCGAAGCCAGCTGTTCAAGATCGATGGGAACCTCACCGCCTTATGGTTGCGCCTGTCAGAGGTGCATGCCGCCGACCAAATCAGTAGCGCACCTCCGTTCGACTCAACGAAGCTGCGCCTCGCGGCGGAGGCAATTCCTCAGCTGACCCAGCGACCGATCAGTACCGCGTTCCCCGAGGCGCAAAGACTGCTGCTTGACGCAGGAGTCATTCTCGTCTTCGTGCCAGAAGTACCCGATACACGGATAAGCGGCGTTTCTCGCTGGATTAACGGGACACCCCTGATTGCGGTCACGAGTCGCCACAGATCGCTTGACGGATTGTGGTTCACCATCTTGCACGAGATCGCGCATGTTCTTTTTCATCCCAAGAGGAGCACCTTTGTAGACCACGGAATGAAGGCTGATGATGACGCCGACTCCCAGGAGGCGGTCGCAAACAAGTTCGCTGCGACACATCTAATCCCACCCGCTTTTGATGCAGCCCTTGAAGCCGCTACGACGACGGCTCACATTCGTGCCATTGCGGACGAGCTCGAGGTGTCACCAAGCGTCGTCGCCGGACAGTGGGCCTTCAGGCACCAAAGTTGGGGTGGACCCATCGCGAAGCTTCGCGAGAAGGTCGATCTGGCCGAGGCGCTCGACTGACCGCCGTTCATCTATCGGGCTCCGAATGCCGCGCGCGATACGAGATGAGTGCCGTCCACCCGTGTCAGGTCCGTCAGCCTTATGGCCCGCGCGCAATCGCAACCCGACAGCTTCTTCCCTCACGGACGAAAGGCTCTGAGCATGACGCCCCCGAGTGCGCACCCTGACGCCGAACCGAAGCAGCGATTTCGCTGGGGCCTGGCAATCACGATTGCCCTCGTCGGAGTCGGTGTCACCGTTCTTGGGTCTCTGCTTTTCGGAGAGGAAGATCCCGATGCGTATTGGGCGTCGGCCATCGTCAACCTCGGGACGACGATATTCCTCGCCTCCAGTCTGGTCTGGGTGGAGCGCGTCCTCGTCAACAGAGTGCGGGTTACAACGCGAAAGGTCGCGACAGACGCGGCGGATGAAGCAGCTACGCGCGCAGCAAAGGCGGCAACCGAGCAGACGGTCGAAGCCCTCATGCCTCGACTCGACGACCTGGACCAACGTCTGCGCGACAGGCAGAACAGCGTTGCTGACGAAGTGGCTACGCGTGCTGCCAAGGTGGGCGAGTCCGGTTCATTCGAGAATCTCCATTCCGCTTTGAGTGACGCCGATGCGCTCAACGCTCTGGCGCGTCCTCGTCAAGGGGAGGATGCCTGGTCCACGCGGGGCGTCGAGGTCATCGTCCCGGCTGGCGACGGGCTTTCTGCGCCGCGAATTGTGACCACCCTCGTGCCCGATGGTCCAGGCCGCACGCGCACACTCACCCTCAGCTACGAGAACGCAGGTCGAGCGCATCGGAGGGCAATGGCGACGTGGGTGGAAGGAGAGTCCCCAGAAGACGTGTTTGTGAAGCTTCAAGAAGCCATGATCGCCGAAGGGCTTGGCTCGCGATCTCGAGAACTTTCCGTCCGAGTCTTTTTCGAGAATCTCGCGGGCGTCGTGGGCGACGCGATCCTGGCCAGGAGGGCGGCAGACGGAGCGTGGCTGAGCGGTAGCCCAGTAATCGAACTTGTCTCGAACGGTCTGGCGATCACAACCGAGGGAGTCGACGCACGCGGTGTCGACGGACATGCCGCTGAACGTGCTCAATTCGGGAGTTACGACTCAAGAGTCGTGAGCAACATCGTGGGATATCGGGTATCGCACGATCCACCCGATGGCGTCACGAACGAAGCGTGGCTTTCGGCGCTGGGACGCGCCACCGGTCACTACGTGCACCAGAGCACGAGATGGTGAGGGATTCAGCTCGACCGTGGTAGGGGGCTGGGTCAGCGGACTACAGTGATCGCGTCATCCGACATGAGGAAGGCTGTGTCGGACCTTAATTCGCTAGTTCCTCCACACGAACCCGCCGATGACGCCCTCGCGTTCGCCGGCGGGCTCACTCTGAACGCCGTCCCGGTAGTCGGACCGATGGCGTCGCGGGTTTTGGATCACGCCCTCGCCGCGCGGGATAACGAGCGCCGGCATGCATTCGACCGAGCGGTCGTACACGAGTTGACACGTATTGCAGAAGAATTGACCGGACAACTCAGCGTCGCTGACCCACGGCTGGCCGGGGAGCGTCGCCGAGTTCGTCGACGTCATCGACGAGCTCGCCGAACCTCAAGATGGCGAGACCCCGGCGTTCCACGTCGTCGTGCCGTCGCTGCCGGGGTACGGCTACTCCGACAAGCCCGCCGAAGAGGGGTGGGGTACGGAACGCATCGCGGCCGCGTGGGTTCAGCTCATGCGCCGACTTGGGTACGACCGCTTCCTCGCCCACGGGGGCGACTGGGGTGGGCCGATCACCATCGCGCTCGGTGATCGGTTTCCGGCGCAGGTCATCGGCATCCACACGACAACCCCGATCGCACCGCCCGGGCTCAGCTTCGACGTGCTCGACGAGACCGAACGCCAATGGGTCGAGCACACCCGCGCCTTCGAGAGGAACCGTCTCGCGTACGCGAAGGTCATGGCGACCTCGCCGCAGACGATCGGCTACTCCTTGGTCGATTCGCCCGTCGGGCTGCTCGCGTGGATCCTCGAGAAGTTCTTCGAGTGGAGTGACACGGTCGACTCACCGTTCGAGACCATCTCGCGCGACCGTTTCCTCGACAACGTGACCCTGTACTGGCTCACCGCGACCGGGGCGTCGGCCGCGCGGATCTCCCTCGAGAGTCACCAGTCGCTCGACCCCTGCCTGCGGGTGACGGTGCCTGCGGCCCTGACGACCTACCCGCACGACATCGAGAAGCATCCGCGGTCCTGGGCGGAGGAACGGTTCCGCCACATCGTGCGGTGGCGGGCGCCTGAGGCGGGTGGCCACTTTCCCGCGTTGGAGATGCCGGGGGAGTTCGTGCGCGATCTGCGGGAGGGGTTGGTGGGGGTGCTGGCGGCGTCCGGCCGGATACTTTAGGCCGCGATCAGCAGGTCGCCACCGTGGGTCTACGCTCGCGACATGTCACAACGTCGCAGCGGCGGAACTCGCACAGGGGGTTGGGTGCCGCCGCGGTTGTGGAGAGCCGTTTTCACCTGGTGGCCGGTGTTCTCGCTCCTCGGTGCGGGGGCAGGGGGAATCCTGCTCGTTCGAATCCTTCTCATCTCGTCGAGCCGTGAATACCGGTTCGGTATCGACATGCCGATCGAAGCAGCTGTTCTGGTCGTCTGGGGCGCGAGCGTGATTGTGCTGATGAATCCTCCACGATCTGTTCTCGCTCGCCAGGCCACGAAACGCCCGCCGCGGGGCCAGGTGTGGTCGTTGGGCCGCAGGTTCCGGATCTGGAACCTTCTCTCGGCGCCCGTCGCGGGGCTGCTTCTCGTGGTGTTGCTTGCGCCACTCGGCGAGGCGGTGAACTCGCAGGGGCTCACATCAGGTACGCCGTCTGCCTTTCTCGTGGTTCCCTTCACTGCGGCGGCTCTCGTCGTCGCTGTGTTTGTCGCCCGAATCGGTTGGTGGGGCGTCGAGCTGAGGGAGGACGTGCTGGTCGCGCGCGGTTTCCTCCGCAGTCGCCGGTTTCTGCGTGATGACATCGAAGCGGTGTGGCCCGGCCGGGTCTCGGGGCTGGGCGGGTGGCTCCTCGGGGTGCTCATGAACAACCAGGGCGACTACTTCGCGTTGAAAATCCAGCGGAGAGGCGAGCGGGCGAAGACGCTGTACGCCTCGCACTCAAGTCACCGTGACGTCCTGTATGCGGCCCAGATCGTTAGACGCTGGGTCGGGTCTTCCGCCGCGACACCTCCTCTGCAATCCATGGCGAAAGACCTGTGACGCGACGGTCGATCGGGTCAGGCCGCCAGCCGATTCCATGAGAACGTGACCCTGTAATGGCTCGCCGCGAGCCGCGCGCCAGAGGCGCGAATCTTCCTCGAGAGTCATCAGTCGCTCGACCCCGACCTGCGGGAGGGTTTGGCGGCCGTGGTCCCGGCGTCACGGTGAGGTGCCATGAGCTCGGCCGTGCCGCTGCCCCCCCCCCCCCCGGACGGCATCCGGCCCGCCCTTAGGAGGAGACGTCCGTCGCGACGACGTCCGAAACCGGACGAGCACGTCGCGCCCGCGCCACGAGCACGAGTACCCCCAGACCGCCGGTGATGCCCACCCAGACGACGAGGAGCCCGGTGGCTATCAGCGCCGTGAGCGGGAAGACGGAGAAGGCGACGTCCACTCCTACCGAGCCGGAGTTAGGGGCCCAGGTCGCTGCCGCGGTGAGAAGGGCGTACGCGAGGGCCGTTGACGTGAGCCAGGCGCCTCGCACCCGGCGGCCACGACGCACCATCGTCGTGGTTCCGCCCACGAGGCCCGCGATGATGGCAACGCTCACCGCCACCAGGACCACCCACGGCATCGCGGAAGCCACGAAGCCGCCCATCACGTCGCGGCAGAAGAATGCCCTGTTATCGCCCCAGCTGGTGCCCGCATGATGGCACTGCGCGCCGAGAAAGGCGATGGAGAAGACGATGGTTGTGCCACTCGCCACGATCGCGCCGAGGCTGAGGATGAGCCAGCCCCAGCCGAAGCCTGAGCGCGGCCATCGCCCCTTTCTCCCATTCCCCACGTTGTCAGTGTGGCATTTCCCGTGGAAGGTGACCGAGTGTTCTCCGGATGCCGAGGCGTCGATGGGTGCGGTGGGGTCAGTCACGCGGACCGGAGTCGACCACCGCAGCCACCGTCTCGATCTCCACAAGCTGGTCGTCGTACCCCAGCACGGTGACGCCGAGGAGCGTACTCGGCACGTCGTGCTCGCCGAACGCCTCACGAACGACCTCCCACGCCGTCACCAGGTCGGCTTGCCGCGTCGAGGCGACGAGGACGCGCGTGCTGATGACGTCCGTGATCCCGGCGCCGGCTTCGCGAAGGGCGATTCTCATGTTCTCGACGCACTTCGCCGCCTGGGCTGCGTAATCGCCGATGCCGGCGGTCGTGCCGTCGAGGTTCAGCGGGCAGGAACCGGCGAGGAAGATCAGCCGCGCCTCAGCGGGAGCGGTGGCGGCGTACGCATACTCCGCGCGGTCGGAGAGAGCGGTCGAACGGAGGAGCGTGACGGCGGTGGGCATGTCCTGACCTTTCGAGGGTGGGCTCAGATGTCGCTGGCCAGCGCTCCCGATCAACAGCACGCGATTCACGGCGCCGGTTGGGCGCTGCCGGCGACGACCTGCCAACGCCCATCGATGATCGACCAATAGCGGAGATAGTTGATCTTTCCCTCGACGCGGTGACCGTCGTTGATCAGCCGTGCGTCGACCAAGGAGTCGATCCGAGCCCTCCCCGCGTGCTCTCGCGTCGATCGATGCAGCTCGACCAACCGCTCGAAACGAACCGCTCCGGTCGAATGGGCGTTGAGGTCGGCTTCGCGGTCGGTCACCGAGCCATCAGGAAGCTCGAATGTCAGACCCTCGAAGAGCACGTTCCGCAGGACATCCGTGTCGCCGCGTCGCATGGCTTCGTGGAGGGCGTCTTTGGCCGCGTCGACGGAGCGCCCCGACGCATCGCGCGTGGTCATGCCCTGAGGCTAGCGCGGGAAGAAATGGCCGGGACGCGCTTTGCGACGGTCCCGATGCGGTTGTGCTCCGTCCACCCCACGACGACGGTCATCCCCCGAGAGCGACAATCCGACGGACCAGGATTTCTACCCACCGACGCACCGTGGCATCCGTGCACCGTGCACACTCCCCGGTGTGAAGTTCGCCACCCGCGCCACTGTGCTGCCCGGCCGACCTTCCTAGCGTGAAGGGAGCGCGAAGACGCGCACCAGAACGCTCGAATCGCGTCCGACGCAGCCGTCGACGCGGGGAGGTGAACGACGATGTCTCTCGACGAACTCGACATGCGCATCACGACACGGCGCCCGGATTCCGGCCTCGACCACCTGCCGTGGCGGAGCCCGTCGGCCGGGACCGCACGGCCCGCCGTGCGCGACGTGACCGAAGAGCTCAGCTACCGCGGCCTCGAACGGCGGGCCGCGGCGTGCGCGGAGCAGTTCGCCGAGCGCGGGATCGGGCGCGGCGACGTCGTGGCGATCATGCTGCCGAACTCCGTCGCGTTCCTCGCCGCCATGCTGGGGGCTTGGCGGGTCGGCGCCGCGGTGACGCCGGTGAACCCCACCTTCACCGAACGCGAGTTGCTCTACCAACTCGACGACTCGGGTGCGCGCCTGCTCGTGACGTCCGGCGCCCCCGCGGTCGAGGTCGAGACGCTGGCGCCGGCGGATCTCGCGCGCATCCCCGACGGATCCATCGACGATCCGCCCATCACCCCCGACACGCTGGCCCTGCTCGTGTACACGAGCGGCTCGACCGGCCAGCCCAAGGGCGTCATGCTCGATCATGCCAACCTCAGCGCGATGGCCGCCTCCCTCCGCCGCCACATCGAGCTCGGACCCGACGATCAGGCACTGCTCGTCCTGCCGCTCTTCCACGTCAACTCGCTCTGCGTGAGCTTCCTCGCCCCCATCAGCGCGGGCGGCAGCGTGTCGATCCTGGAACGTTTCGCCCCGGGCACGTTCCTCGACGCGGTCCAGCGCTTCCGACCCACCTACTTCTCGGCGGTGCCGGCGATCTTCGCGAGACTGGCCGAGGTCCCGAGGGAACAGATTCCGCGCCTGCCCTCGCTGCGCGTGGCGATCTGCGGTGCCGCACCGGCCAGCCCCGAGCTCCTCGCCCTCAGCGAGGAGCGATTCGGCATCCCGATTCTCGAGGGCTACGGCCTCACCGAAGCCACGTGCGCTTCGGCGTGCAACCCCCTGTGGGGCGAGCGCAAGCCGGGCACCGTCGGTCCCGCGCTCCCCGGCCAACAGATCGCCATCCTCGATGACGAGGGCCGTCTCGTGCCCCCCGGCGTGCGGGGGGAGGTCGCGATCCTCAGCCCCACGGTCATGCGCGGGTACCTCGGACGACCGGATGCCACGGCAGAGGTGATGCGCGGAGGATGGCTGCGCACAGGGGACATCGGCATCCTGGACGAAGACGCCTACCTGACGCTGGTGGATCGGGCGAAGGACATGATCATCCGCGGCGGTGAGAACCTCTACCCCAAAGAGATCGAGGGCTTCCTCGCCACGCACCCCGCGGTGCTTGAGGCCGCGGTCATCGGTCGTCCCGACCCCGTGTACGGCGAGGTCCCCATCGCCGATGTCGTGCTGCACCCCGGCGAGACCGTCACCGAGGACGAGCTGCGCACCCATTGCGCCGCAGGCCTCACCAAGATCAAGGTGCCCGCGGAGATCCGTATCGTCGCCGATCTCGCACGCAACCCGGTCGGCAAGGTCGACAAACCGGCGATGCGCCGCGCGCTCGCCGCGACCGCCGCCTGAACCCTCCTGTCCCCTCATCCCGTCACCGAAGGAGTTGTCATGGGATTCAAAACAGCGGACTTCCCGCCCGTCGACACGAGCACATTTCTGCACCAGCCGCTGCGCGAGCGGATCAAGGCTCTGACCCTGCACTGGGTGGAGTACGGCTTCGGATCGCCCCGCATGATCGCCGCGACCTACCTCGTGAAGATCGCCGTGCTGTGGCTCCTCATCGGCAGCATCGTCATCACGGCGACGAGCGGTGTGGGGTGGTTCTGGCAGGTCGACCAGTGGTGGAACCAGCCGATCGTCTACCAGAAGGCGATCATCTGGACCATGCTGCTCGAAGCGATCGGCCTCGCCGGATCGTGGGGGCCGACGGCGGGCAAGTTCAAGCCCATGACCGGCGGCATCCAGTTCTGGGCGCGACCGGGCACGATCCGGCTACGGCCGTGGGCCTGGGTGCCGGGAACGGCCGGTGACACGCGGACCGTGTTCGATGTCGTCGTCTACCTCGGTTTCCTCGCGGCGCTCGCCACGGCGCTCGTGCTCCCCGGCACGGTGACCCCTGCGCTCGCCGCGGCGCTTCCCGAGAACACGAGCGGGTTGGTGCAGACCACCCCCGTGATCGTCGCGATCGCGCTGCTGGTGATCGTGGGCGTGCGCGACAAGACGATCGCGGTCGCTTCGCGCATCGAGCAGTACCTGCCGGCGCTGGTGTTCTTCTCCGTGCTGTCGTTCGTCGACATGATCATCGCGCTGAAGCTGCTCATCGTGGCCGTGTGGGTGTGCGCGGGCATCTCGAAGTTCGGCAGGCACTTCGTCAACGTCATCCCGCCGATGCTCAGCAACACGCCGTTCTGGCCGCCGCGGTGGCTCAAGCGCGCGCTGTACCGCGACTTCCCGCGCGACGTCCGCCCGTCGAAGCTCGCGCACTTCATGGCACACGCGATGGGAACCACGGTCGAGATCGCCGTTCCGCTCGTGCTGCTGTTCTCACAGAACTTCTGGGTCACGCTCGCCGGGGTCGTTCTCATCGTGGGCTTCCACCTCTTCATCTTCTCGACGTTCCCGCTCGCCGTCCCGTTGGAGTGGAACACCCTGTTCTGCTACGCCGCGGTGTTCCTCTTCCTCGGCTTTCCCGCGCAGTCCGGGTACGCGGTCGCCGACTTCTCGAACGGCTGGCTGCTCGCCGCGATCGTGGCGGGCCTGGTGTTCTTCCCCGTGCTCGGCAACCTCCGCCCCGACAAGGTCTCGTTCCTTCCCTCGATGCGCCAATACGCGGGCAACTGGGCGTCGGCGCTGTGGACCTTCACGCCGGGTGCGGAGCAGAAGCTGGATGCCGTCATCCGGCCCACGTCGAACCAGGTCGATCAGCTCGTTCAGCTGGGTTACGCCCCCGAGATCGCCGAGATCACGATGCAGCAGACGCTCGCGTGGCGCTCGATGCACAGCCAGGGTCGCGGACTCTTCTCGGTGCTCTACCGGGCGCTGCCCGACATCGAGACCCGCACGATCCGCGAGGGCGAATTCGCCTGCAACTCGGTGATCGGCTTCAACTTCGGCGACGGCCACCTGCACGGCGAGTCGCTCATCCGTGCCCTGCAGAGCCGCTGCCACTTCGCGCCCGGGGAGTTCGTGGTGGTATGGGTGGAGTCCCAGGCCATCCACGCGGACTTCCAGGAGTACAAGGTGATCGATGCGGCCCGTGGTGTCATCGAGCGGGGAAGATGGCGCGTCGCGGATGCCGTGGCCGCCCAGCCGTGGCTCGCGGACGGCCCCATCCCGCTCGAGCGCTCCTGGCGGGCTGACGCGAAGGCTCCGACGACCGATGTGACGAACAGCGTCCGCACGGTCTCGCGGAGGCGAGGAGAGCGGGTCTCGAAATGACACGCGCGGTGGTCGTCGGCAGCGGTCCCAACGGGCTGGCCGCTGCCGCGACCCTGTCGGCCGCGGGCCTGGACGTGCACGTCGTCGAGGCCGCGGACGAACTCGGGGGAGGGGCGCGCAACAGCGAGCCCCTCCTCGCGGGGCTCATCCAGGACCACTGCGCCGCGGTCCACCCGATGGCGGCCGGCTCGCCGTACTTCGCCGACCTCGACCTGCCGGAATCGCCCTGGGTGCTCCCCGAGATCGACTGCGCCCACCCGCTGGACGACGGCGACGTGGTGTTGCTCCGTCGGTCGATCGTCGAGACCGCGGCCGGCCTCGGCGTCGACGGATGGCGGTGGCGGGCCCTATTCGGCCCCTCGTCGCGCTCGTTCGCGGCGCTGTCGGAAGACATCCTCCGCCCCCTCGTCGGCATCCCTCGCCACCCCCTGCTGCTCGCGCGTTTCGGCGCCGCTGCCGCGCTGCCCCCGGTGTGGATCGCGCGTGCTTTCGCCGAAGAGCGGACACGTGCACTGTTCTTGGGCGTCGCGGCTCACGCGTTCCAACGCCTCGACCAACCGCTGGTCGGCGGAATCGGCGCGGGGATCATCACCGCCGGACACGCTGTGGGGTGGCCCGTCGTCGCCGGCGGAACGGGAACGCTCACGGCAGCCGTCATCTCGCGGCTCCGCGAGCGTGGCGTGACGTTCGAGACCGGCCGCCGCATCCGTTCCCGGCGCGATCTGCCCCCGCACGACGTCGTCATGCTCGATGTGCACCCGCATGCGGTCGCCGAGATCCTCGGGGGCAGCCTGCCCCGTCGCACCGCCGAAGCGTTCCGCCGCTTCCGCCCCGGCCCCGCCGCCTTCAAGGTGGAGTTCGCGGTCGACGGCGGCGTGCCGTGGCGTGCGGTAGACGCCGGCCGCGCAGGCACCGTGCATCTGGCGGGGTCGGCGCGCGAGATCGCGGCCGTTGAACGTGATGTCGCCGAGGGGCGGATGCCGGAACGCCCGTTCGTGCTCGTCGGTCAGCAGCACGTCGCCGACCCGCAGCGCTCGGTCGGCGACACGCAACCGCTGTACGCCTACGCTCACGTGCCCGCCGGATACTCCGGGGACGCCACCGAGGCCCTGGTGTCGCAGATCGAGCGATTCGCCCCGGGATTCCGCGATCGCATCCTGGCGACCCGGGTGATCACCGCGACGGAGTGGAGTCAGCGAAACCCGAACTTCGTCGGGGGAGACATCCTCACCGGCGCCAAGACACCGCTGCAGTTCATGCTCGGTCCCCGGATCTCGGCCCAGCCGTACGATACGGGGGTGCCGGGTTTCTACCTCTGTTCCGCTGCGACGCCGCCGGGGCCGGGAATCCACGGACTGTGCGGCGTGAACGCCGCCCGACGTGCCCTGCGGGGCATCGCGCCCGCCTCCGCGAGACGGACCACGGAGGCGCAGCCCGCGTGACGACGGAATCCGGTTCCGGTGAAGAGCGCACCGCCGACGTCTCCGAGCTCCTCGCGCTCGTCGCGCGGCAGCTCGATCTACGCATGCCCGAGATCGTCCGTGAGATGAGGGACCTGTTGGCATCCCGCATCGACGACCTGGGCGGTGACCCCCAGCTGGTCGAGATGCTGCAGGCGAGCATCGAGGGCAACGTCACGACGATCTGCCACATCCTCGCGAACGGCATCGATCTCGAGAGCCTGCAGCCGACGACGGCCGCCGTCGAGTACGCGGCGCGTCTCGCGCAGCGCGACGTGCCCCTGGCGGCCCTGACGCGCGCCTACTACCTGGGGCAGAGCATGTTCCTGCGGCTAGGGATGGACGAAGCCGAGCGCCTGGGCGTGACCGACCGCGTCAAGATCGACGTCGTCCGCGACATCGCCGACGTCGTCCACCGCTACATCGACTGGATCCTGCAGCTCGTGACCGGCGTGCACGAGCAGGAGCGTCGGCGGTGGTGGAGCACCCGCGCGACGCTCAACGCGAGCATCATCCTCAAAGTGCTGCGCGGAGACTCCCTGCCGATCCGCGGGTTCGTCTCGGAGACCGGGTACACGCTCGCACAGACGCACCTCGGGGTGATGGCCTGGTCCGACGTGGATGCCGAAGACGCGGCGCGCCAGCACGAGATCGACCTCCTGCTGCGCCGACTGGCCACGGCGGTGCACTCGTCCGCCGCGCCTCTCATCACCGTGGTCGATCGATCCACGGCCTGGGCATGGTTCGGCGGGGCTCGGCTCGACGCGGGAGCGCTGGCACGGGTGGAAGAACTCGCGGCGACGGTGCCCGGCGTGCGGATCGCCCTCGGCGAGCCGGGCCACGACGTCGAGGGTTTTCGCCGAACGCACGAGCAGGCCGCGATCGCACGGCTCGTGGCGCTGTCGTCGCCGCGCTACCGGGACCGAGCGGTGGTATCGTACGCCGACCCCCAGGTCGCGCTGGTCCAGCTGCTGACGAAGGATGCCACGGCGACGGCGACGTGGGTGCGCGAGGTTCTGGGCGACTACGCCGGTGCCGGCGAGCAGGCGCGCGTGATGCGCGATACCGTCGCGGCCTACTACGCCGCCGACAAGAACGCGCTGCGCACGGCAGAGCAGCTCGGCGTCCACCGCAATACGGTGCGCCAGCGCGTAGACCGGTTCGAGGCCTCGGTGGGAGCGCGAGGAGTCGATCCCCTGCAGGTGGCGCTCGCCCTGCGGATCTACGACGATCTCTCCCTCGACGGCGGTGATCCACGGCCCACGTGACGGGGACCACCGAGTGTTACGGTTCGCGTCGCGGTCGATCGCCCGAGCTCTCGGCATCCCGTAGCTTCATCACACCAACTCCTCCGAAGGCAGGTGAAGCCATGTCCCGCACGATCTCGTCGACAGTCCACCCGATCCAGCGCTGCATGGCAGCCTCGAACCCTGCCGCGTGGTGGGACGGCCTGGTCATCGACGCCGACGGCTCGACCGCGACGGTCGCACTGCTGAGCGGTCGCACGGTGCAGCTGCGGATCGTCGGCCCGGCCGTCGACATCGCGGTGGGGGAGCCGGTGGCGTACCACCCGGTCGCGGAGCTGCTCAGCGCGTCCGCGATCCTCACGACCGCGCGCGCCGCATAGCCGAGCGGCCGCCGACGAAACGTCAGCGGCCGCGCGAAGTAGAGAACTCAGGCGGACATCGAAGCCATCATGGCCTCGCACTTGGCGACCATGTCGTCGCAGGCCATGGCGCAGTAGCGGCACATCTCGTCCATGTCGGCGTGGGCGCGGCACTCGGCGGCGCAGGCCTTGCCCATGGTCATGCAGGCGGTCATCATGGCGCTCATCACGTCCATGTTCATCCCGGCCGGACGCATCATCATGTGCATCGTCGCCTGAGCCATCTCGACCATGTTCGAGCACATGGCACAGCACGTCGCCATCTCGGGGCCGTGCATCATGTCGCTGCCGGCGCACATCGCCGCGGCCATTGCGCAGGCGTTGAGCGACTGCATGCATTCCTGCATGGCATCCATGTCCATCGACATTTCGCCCATGTCCATCGACTTCATCATGGCCATCGTGTCCATTTGTGCTCCCGTGTTCTCGTCGTATCGAAGGGACCGGATGCCGCGGAGGGACTCCGGCGTGAGGGCGATGCTACGCGCGTGGTGGCGGTGAATGACAGGGCTCAGAGGAAGTTGATTGCTCGACTGCGCATTGATAAGTCAGCCACCTATCTAGGAGAGCGACGTCAGCGGCAGTGCGAGGTTGGTCGCGTACCTCATCCATCCGTTGAGACGTACACATTCCCTGAGTAGCGTCAGGAACGTGCCGCGCGGCGCACGCGCGGCTTGTGCCCGCGCTCGACCGGATGGAAAGCCCATGTCCTACCTCGACTCGATGGCGATCAGGCCCGGCGCCGCTGTGCGCGCTGTCGGAACGCTGGCTCCCGCACGGTCGGGGCATGTCCTGACCGCGTGGATGGAAGGGGTTTATGGCGAGCTGAGTCGCGAACTCGGCGGTGATACCGCGCCTGTGGAGGGTCTCGCGAGCCCGCCACTGGACCAGGTGGTGACGGTGTGCGGCGTCTGGACCGGGGCCGAGATCGTCGATGCGCAGATTTTGGAGGGGCGGGTTGGCGTACGACCTCATCAGTCGCTCGATCCTCATCGTTTCCCAGCGGTTCCCGGCGTCGCTGAGCAACTCGACATCCTGCGCGCTGAGGTACTCGAGGCGTGCGATCCATTGCGCGGCCGCTCCCTCCTTTCCTTCGTGGCCGTTCCCGGCCCTCAGGGCTGGTTCGGACTCGCCGCTGCAACCGACGCCGAGGACGTGCGCGCTCAGCTCAGACCGCTGCTCCACCCGCATTTCCTGGTCACCGAGAGCGCCTGGACGCTCGGGCAAGCGGAAGAGGTGGAGCGCGTCCTCAGCGCAGACCACAACGTGCGGAACTTCGGAATGTTCTGGGACGTGGACGGGCGGTTTCGCGCACACGGTCTGCTGCATCACATGACGCCGGAGCTTGCGGCATCCCTCGATGCTTTCCCCGCAGAGATAGCTCACGTCAGCGCGTGGCTCATGCCGGATGATCCGGATGCCACCGCTCGAGGCAGCGAGGTGGCAAGCGTTACGTGACGCGGCGGAACCGTGGCCCCGAGTATCCGTCACGGTCGACGGTGTCGAGGAACATTGCCACCGGGCGCACCCAGGCCGAGTAGTCGTCGTAGAGCTTGCGGTACGAGACGAATACTTCCTCCGTCTCGGAGTGCCTCGCCGTACCGAAGACCTCGTATCGCTGGCCTTTGAAGTGTTCGTAGATGCCGGGTTCGATGTCCATTTTCAACGTCCTCTCGGGTCTGTCCGTGCTGCTCGAGCGCGCCTGAGCGGCGCGAATGTGACGTGCCGCGTCGACGGGGCGTCACACAGGTTGAGCTGCCGAGAGTCGTCGCCGATGGAGGAGCGCCTGCAGCTCCTCCTCGGCCGCAGGGGAAAGGGGACCTGGTTGGCGAAGCAACTCGCCGAGAGTCGTCCTTCCAATCTCATCGTGAACGGAGAGGCGAGCGAGGTCGAAGCCGTTCGACATGGCGGCGGCGTCACGCATGGCGTCATACAGTGCGCGCTGCTTCCACCGAGCGGAGCCGTTGCCGGCGAAGTCCTTCCGAATGGCCGAGGGGCCGAAGAGCTTCTCGGAACCGGCGCCCGTCCAGAAACCGCCCCCGCTGTGCGAGGCAATCGCTTTCGCCTCGTGCCGTTCGCACTGGCGAACGTAGTCAGCTGCCCACGGCAGAGTTCGTGCCCAGGCGAATTGCAGTGTGAACGCGCGATAGCGATTGAAGTGCTGTTCCTCGTCCAGCTCCACGACGAGTCCATCCAGCGGATGGTCCCATCCTCGGGGCCGGAGAAGTGGGGCCTTCTGGATGCCGCCGAGTGCCTCGTAGCATTCTGTGATCCGGCGAGCAGCGGATGGCGGAAGGCCAGGAAGGCGGGGAACCGGAGGGATCAGCCCATCGTTCGGCGCGAGTCGACGAAAGCCGAGCACCTCTAAGTAAGAGCCGAGCGTCCTCTCGCGGTCCCTTACTGCCATGACGTCCCTCCCGCGGGTCGACTCGACGCATCGATGTCATCATCTCAGTCCCCCGATGGTGCGCCGCCGATTTATCCTGCCCGACGGCACGGGATTCGCTTGATGAGAGAAGAGGGCACTCCGGCAGGGTGGTGCCGACATGATCGGTTCGAGTAATCGAAGAGGAGCACTTCTGACCCGCGATCGTCGGACCATCTCGGTTCCTCTGGTGTCCGCCGACGCGAGAACCCCAGAACGTGGCTCCGGCATACAAGAGTCGAGCCTTCCTCCTGGCTGCCGCCCCGCTCAGCCCGGTGTCAACGCGTTACTTCGAACGCCCACGTGACCGAATTGGAGAACGGCCGCCCTTGATCCTCCGCGAAGTAGCTGGCGGTCACAGTGAACACGCTAGCGGTGGCGTTCGCAGGAAACAGCGGACTGAGATCAACGATGACGTCGTCGCCGTGCGCGACGACGCCACACGCCGCGCCCTCGCCCGGAATGAGTCACGTCCAGAGCGACTGAGCAACCTTCTCCGCAGCGTCGTATCGGCGGGCGCCAGCCGCCGCCAGTTCGGCACACGAACTGAGCAGGTCGTGCATCGCGGCCAGGCTCTGACTCCACTCCCGGTGGGCAGACTCGTAGGCGCGCTGGGCCTCTCCCGTCCAGCCCTCGCGCAGAACGCTTGCCTCCTGTTCGAGAAGGAGGAGATGATCGTGTATCTCCGCGGCCGCGCTTCGCAGGGCTCTCCCGAGGAGGTCGATCCTGTTCGCGTCGAATCGGAGTGGTGCCATCACGACGCTCGCAGATCGAGTTCGCGGAGCACGTAGCCGGCCGGCACTCGACCCGTTTCGTAGTAGGAGATGTAGACGGGGGCTGCTTGAGCGGCGGTGAAGTCTTCGCCGGGGTAGACAAGGACCTCGCGGGCCCCGGCCCATTGGACCGGTACCGACCGTTGACCCCCGTGCGCGGTGCCCGGCCGGCCGATTGCGTATTGACGAGGCGTGCCGTCGTCGCTGATTTCACGGAGCTCGATCGTCATGCGTTCAGCCGTGCCAGCGCTCTGCAGAAAGGCATTGGGGGACATGTCGTTGTCAGGCCATTCTTGGCCTTCCGGGATACGCCAAATTGAGTACCCCCATATCGATTTTCCGTTCATCTTGCTCAGGGTGACCGAGATCTCCTCGTGCGGCTCGAAGAGATCTCCTAAGGCGCCAGATGAACGCCAATTGAGCGTCGACGCGTGCGTCCGTTGAGCCATCAGGCATACCTCACTTTCACAGACACGATGCGGATCAATTTGTCGTACAGTTTTGCCGTTGCGGGGTTATCGGGCGTTACCAGGGAATCGAACAACTCCTGATCGGTCCCCTTGTATCGGCCGGTGCCCGTCTTGACTTCAATCGCTGTGTATGTGCCGTCGGCATTGAGGAACAAGCCATCGTAATAACGCCCGGTAGGGCGTCCGCCGCTGACACGAGCAAGCACCTGCTTGCGCTCGATGGGGCCGCCCAGGATCTCCTCGGCACGATCGAGATCTTCCTGCTCCTTGATCTTCGACTCCTCGTCGAAGCCCGAGAACTTCCCATCGGGACCGCGCGTGTAGTGGCGCTCAAAAATCTCCACCTTTGAGCTCGACGCAGCAAATCCCGCGGCCTGGAGAATGCCCGCGCTTGCGGCGCCGACCCCGGCCACGATGAGGCCCGCGCTGGCGACGTTGACCGGTACTCCGGCCGCGGCGCCGAGTCCGGTGGCATCCAGAGCGATGCCACCCGCTTCGCCCGCCAGGCCGCTCTGAATCATCAGCGCTCCGCCGAGGACCTCGAACAGCAGCTCAGGGTGGTCGACGAACGCCTGGGCGAGGGAGGCCACCGCGTTGCCGGTCGCGCGCAACGCTTCGAGCGCCATCTGGGCCTGCAGGGCCCACGCGACCGAGAAGATGTGGCCCCAGTCGATGTCTCCGCGCAGTTTGCGAGCGGCGTCCTCGCCGGACGTGTCGATGTGTTTCCGAGCGGCGCGCAAGATCTCCTCGGCGGCGGCGCGGGTGGCGATGCCCGGATCGAGACCGATTCGCGGCACGGGGGTGTGAGCAGTTCCCGGCGACGTGATGTCGGTGCGCCCGAGCAGGCCGCGCCCGCGCTGGGACTGCGATGCGCTCGACGCCTCCGCCGATCGGTGCGCCGCTGTCTCGGCGACGCCGCGCTCGTACAGGGCGATCGCCTCGGCCGCCTGCCCTTGGGCGTAGTCCAGATCGGCGGCGAACCGGTCGAGGTGCGACGCGGCGGTGAGAAACGCTTCGGCTGCGGTGTCCCAACCGGGAGTCCACTCGGTGACCTTCACCTCGAACGCATCGGCCGCGGGGCCCGACCAGATGTTCTCGGCGCTCAGCGATCCGAGCGCTTTGCTCACCGCCGCCAGTTCGCGACCCCTCGTACGCCACGAGTCGACGCGCGCGCGGATCGCGTGAATGTCGCCGGGAATGAGCTGTCGCGGATCGCTCGTCTGGCCGAGTTCCGCCATCAACCGCCCCACTCCGGAACCATGTCGCGGGTCGCCCGCAGGGATGCGTCGTCTGCCGCTTCGTAGACCGACGCGGCTTCGCGCAGGTTCTCCGACATCGTCGCCGCGTCGCTGTGCAGCTTCGCGACGGCGTCCATCGACCGCGTCTCGAACGCCTCGATCGCCGAGATGAGACTCGGGTGCCCGACACCCGAGTCAGCCGAGGCGGCGCTCACGGCGCACTGCGGCGCGGCGGCATCGATCTTCGCGGCGAGCTGTCGCAGGGCTTCGGTGTCCACGTCGGTGACCACGGCGGACCTCCTGGGGCGATGGCAAGAGCATGTAAACATGCGTTTTGTGTCCCCATTGTGCGCATACCGGCGACGAAGGGCAAGCCGTGCACTCACCTCGCCAGCAGCCGTTGCCCGGGATTCGCGTGCGGCCCGCCGTCATCCGGCACCGCTTACCCTGGTGCTGTCGGAAGGAGGCGCGCATGTCGCTCATCGCTGTCGCCGCGCACCTCCGTCATCCGCGCAGGCTCCTGCATCTCGTGCTCCTGAGCGTCGTGGTCATCGCCGGTCTACTGGCGATGCACGCCCTGAACGCCCACGGCACGGCCATGGTCCATGGAGTGTCAACCGTGCCCGCCGTGACGGTCTCTCCTGACCCGCCCCACGCGGGCATGACGAGCGCGCACGCCCACGGCGGCGAGTCGACGGCATCCGGGATCGCGTCCATGGCTCGACCGATGTCTTCCGGTGCGTCCGCTCACGACGAGCACGCCCCATCGGGGGAGCGCTCGATGGCCTGGATGACGTGCGTTCTGGCGCTGCTCGTCGCCGTGATCGCCTTCATCGTCCTGGCGGGGGTACGGGCCGAGGGCCCGCGCGGGCTCCGGCCGCAGATGCGGCCGTTCCGCTGGACCGTGGTGGCGCACGCGCTCCCGCCTCCCTCGCTCACCGTTCTCTGCATCCGACGCACGTGACGGCGCGCCGGCCCGCTCCGCGCGGGCAGCGCACCCCGCCCGATGTCCTCGGGCCTCACGACCGACTTTGGAGAACACCATGAAGAACCGTCCTGCGGCGACCGCCGCACTCACCCTGACCGCTCTGCTCCTGCTCGCCGGCTGCAGCGGCGGCGGATCCGACAGCATGCCCGGAATGGATCACGGCGGCGGCGACGCGGCATCCGCCCCCAGCGACGCCGCCGGGGAGGGTACCGCCGCCGAGGCCGACGTCATGTTCACGAGCATGATGATCCCCCACCACCAGCAGGCCGTCGAGATGTCGGACACCCTGCTGGCGAAGGACGGCATCGACGAGCGCGTCACCGCTCTCGCGACGGAGATCAGAGCCGCACAGCAGCCTGAGATCGAGACGATGCAAGGGTGGCTCAGCGACTGGGGAGCAGCCCTCACCGATGGTGACGGCACGCACCACGGCGACGGCATGATGAGCGACGACGACATGCAGGCGCTCGACGACGCCTCCGGCGGCGAAGCCGCCCGGCTCTTCCTGTCGCAGATGATCGAGCACCACCGCGGTGCGGTCGAGATGGCGCAGGACGAGATCGATGACGGCTCGAACGCGGATGCCGCCGCCCTCGCGAAGAGCATCGTCGAGACGCAGACGGCGGAGATCGCCGAGATGGAGCAGCTGCTGGACGAGCTGTCCTGACCGAGCGGCGGGGCGGCGGCGCGAACAGAGCCACGCCCCGCCGTCGTCCCCGGGCGAAGCGGACGCCGCGAGGGCATGGCAACCCCCGAATGCCTTCCCCGTGGCGGCGCCTACGGTGACCGGCGTGACGACCCGGCACCACTCCGTGAGCAACCTCTCGTTCCGTTCCTTCTCGACCCGGCGGCCGGGGGCGACCGTCTACGTGCTCGTCCACGGGATCGGGATGTCGCACCGCTACTTCCGGCGCCTGCACGACGAGCTGGCGACGGATGCCGAGGTGCACACGATCGACCTGCCCGGCTTTGGCGGGGTGCCGACGCCCGGCCGGTCACCTGGCATCCGAGAGATGGCCGGCGCTCTCGCCGGCGTGCTCGACGGGTTGGGGGTGCGGGAGGCCGTGCTGGTCGGGCAGTCGATGGGCTCGCAGTGGGTGGTCGAGCTGGCTCTGCAACGCCCCGATCTCACGCGGGCGGTCGTGGCGCTGGGGGCCGTGGTCGACGACCGACGACGCGGGGCTCTCACCCAGGCCGCGCTGCTCGCGCGGGACTCCGCCCTCGAACCGCCGCGGCTGAACGGCATCGTCGTCAGCGACTACCTGCGCTGCGGGCCGGTCTGGTATGCCCGACAGGCCCGCCACATGTTGCGGTACCCGATCGAGGACCGGGTGGCAGAGCTCGCCGTACCCCTCCTCCTTACCCGCGGCTCGAACGACCCGATCGCCTCGCAGGAGTGGCTGCAGCGCCTCGCCGCGCGCACCACGAACGCAGAGATCGCGGTGATCGAGGGGCACCGCCACCTCGCGCACTTCACTGCGCCGCGCGAGACGGCGGAGCGCCTCCGCGCCTTCAGCTCTCGTGCACGACCGCGGTCAGTTCCGGCAGCAGATCCCGCGCGAGGAACCCCACCCCGACCCGATCGGTGAGGCGGTCGCCGGCGCGCGCGTGCGTCCATCCGCCCCACACGGCCGCGCGTTCGGCATCCATGCCGAGGGCCGCGAAGCCCGTGATGGCGCCCGACAGCACGTCGCCGCTGCCCGCGGTGCCGAGGCCCGAACCGCCCGGTTCGGCCTGCCAGACGCGGCCGTCGGGGTGGGCGACCGTGCCGAAGCAGTGCACCACCGCCGCGTAACGGCGCGCGATCTCGGCGACGTCGGCCGCGCGGTCCTCGTTCAGGTCGCGCTCCAGCAGCAGCTCCGCCTCCTCCTCGTTGGCGTTCAGCAGCAGGTCGGCGGGGAGGAGGTCGCGCTCGAACGCGGGCAGGATGCCGAGCGCGAAAGCGTCGAGGACGAGCCGGCCGATCTCGGCATCGGCGACGGATCGCAGTGCCGCGCGGGTGGCATCCGGGTCGTCGAAGCCGGGACCCAGGAGCACGGCATCCGCCGATTCGAGGGCGGAACGCAGGGCGTCGTCGAGGGGGCCGGACCCGGCGGGGAGGTCGTAGACGCCGGCCTCGGGCATCGCCGGTCCGAGGTGCGGGGCGATCGCGGCGGGGGCGGCGATGCCGACGCGACCCGCGCCGACGCGCAGCGCCGCTTCGGACGACAGCAGCACGGCGCCGGGGGAGCGGGGCGAACCGCCCACGACCACGACCTGGCCGCGGGACTTCTTCGAGCCGCCGGCGTCGGGCAGGCCCCACGCGCGCAGCAGGTCGAGGGTGACCTGTTCAGGCATCGTCTTCTCCGGAGTGCACGGTGACGTCGGCGCCCTCGCTCTCGAGGTGGTCGACCGACGAGAACGTCACGAGACGCCAGCCGTCGTCGTCGCGCACGAGCTCGGTGACCGAGGCGTTGCGCACGGTGTGGCTCGCGGCGAACGCCATCAGCTTCGCCTCGTCGAGGGGGAGCAGCACCGAGAGGATCAGCATGACCACCGCGTCGTGCGCGACGACCACCACGGTCGATGCGGGGCGGTTCAACGCCTCGCCGAGGAACGAGCGCAGCCGCAGGGCGACATCGGCCCACGACTCCCCGCCGGGAGGTCGGTGGTAGTACTTCCCCAGGTGGCGGCGCCGCGCCGCCTCCTCGGGGTGAAGCTCCTCCACACCCTTCCAGGTGAGCAAATCCAGGATGCCGAGCTCCCGGTCGCGGAGGCGCTCGTCGACCAGCGCACCGGATGCCGTCCGCGCGTCGTCGAGCGCGATCGCGAGGGTCTGCAGGGCGCGACGGTAGGGCGACACCCAGTACTCGTCGACGGATCCCTCGACCGAGCGGAGCCAGGTGCCCAGCGCCGCGGCCTGCTCCCGGCCGGTGGGCGAGAGCTCGACGTCGGCGTCGCGGATATCGAGGGCGATCACGGGTGAGCCGTCGCGTTCCGCGCGAGAGGCGGCGACGTTCCCCTCGCTCTCCCCGTGCCGGACGAGCCACAGTCGAGTCACAGACATGGCGGCACCGTAGGTCGATCCGGGTCGGGGGCGAGCGGGCGTTGACAGGACGACGGGGTGCGGGGAAGGGCGCCGGTCACGCCGCGAAGCGGATGACACCGGCGATGATGAGCGTGATCACCGTCGTCCACAGGGCGATCGCGGCGGCCTGCCACGCGATGACGCGTGCCGGCGAGACTCCCGTGGAGGTGAGCGCCGCGGCGGTGAACTGGGTCGGCAGCAGCAGGGGTCCGAGCAGGCTCACCCCGGGCGTCCCGTAGCGGTGGTAGGCCCGCTCGAACTTCTGGCGCCGGGCGGACATCGCCTTCTCGGGGGCGCCGCGGCGGGTGGTGACCGCGGTCCGCACGCGCGAGGCGACGAGCACGACGACCGCGACGCAGACGAGGTTGCCCACCGCCCCGGCGATCGCGGCGACGGCGGGATGGATGCCGCCGATGATGCCGATCGCGGCGGCACCCTCGCCCTCGATGAAGGGCACGGCCCCGGCGAGGGCGACGATGAGCGGTTGCACCAGATCGGGCACGTCGGCGACGAGGCCCTGGAAACCGAGGATGAGGTCCGAGATGGGGTTCGACATTGTTGCCTCCGGGGATCGGGCCGCGGGGTGTTCCGCGGTGATTCCATCCCATCGAGGCCGCCCTCTCTTCGGCAGTGTCGCCGTGTCACGACCGCGCGGGAGGATGCGCGCGTCGACCCGTGACGAATGTCACGGCGGGTGAATTACGGGCCGGGTGCTGTCGTTCCGGGCGTCGACCGGGTAGCGTCGCGACCCCGCAACGGTTGCGGCGGAAGGAGGACACGAGATGCCCACCGCCTTCGCCGGACTCGAGTACCTGTTCTGGGTCGTCATCGGTCTCGGCATCCTGATTCGCCTTTCGGTCGCCCTCTTCCGTCGTCGCGCCGACCGGCGCAAAGACGCCCTGCGATCCGCCCTCGGACCCGTGATGGGCGCCGGTGCCGCGCAGTCGGCGGCCTACGGGTGGACGCCGCCCCGGTCGATGGATGCCGCTGGCCCCGGCCGTTCGACCGAGACGAGCGAGTACTGGGACCGCGCCCCGGGCGACCTCCCTGACCATCACCGAGGCGGCGACGCCGGACGCTGAGAAGAGACGCGTCGCGGCGGGTCGCGGGGCAGGATGGACCCATGCCGCGCCCCCTCCCGCCCTGGCCCGCCACGCCCCCCGCACACGGGGCGATCGTCCTGCGCGAGGTCGGGCTCCGCGACCTCGACATGGTGCGCGAGCTCTCGACCGACCCCTACATCGCCCAGACCGGGACGCTGCAGGCGGATGCCGACGGCGCGCACGCGCGGGCCTGGATCGACCGCCAGAGCGCCCGACGCGACGAAGGCGTCGGCTTCTCATTCGCAATGGCGGATGAGGCCACCGGCGACGCCGTCGGGCACTGCGGTCTCTGGCTCACCGAGCTCGGTCAGGGCCGGGCCACCGCCGGGTACGTGGTCGCCCCCTCCGCCCGCGGCCACGGCTACGCGGCCGACGCGCTCGCCGCGCTGACGGCGTTCGCCGCGACCGTGCCGGGGCTTCATCGCGTGGCGCTGTTCATCGAGCCGTGGAACGCGGCGTCGATCCGCACCGCGGAACGGGCCGGGTACGAACGCGAGGGGCTGCTGCGCAGTTACGTGACCATCGGCGATCAGCGCTGCGACATGCTCGTCTACGCCACGGTTCTCCACAGCGGCGGGAGCGGCCACCCGTGACGAATGTCACGGCCGTACGATGGCCGGGGTGAGCACCCCCACCCCGACCACCACGTACGCCCGCGACGTGCGCGCCACCTGGTGGTACACCGTCGTCTCGGTCCTGTCGCTGCAGGTGTTCGGGCTGGTCATCTGGGCGATCGCGGTGGTGATCGACGGCACGCCTCTCGCGATCGCGCTGTACCTGGTCGGAGCGGTCGGGGCCACGGCATCCGCGGTGCTGCTGCTCATCCGGTACCGGCTCGAACCGCTCGACGACGACGTCGACGCCGCCGTCTCGCGACCGATCTGGCCGCTGGTGGCGGCCGGGGTGGTCTCGGGCGCCGTCGCCGGAGCCGCCGTGGGGTCGCTGCTGCTCGCCGTCGCGCTCGCCGCCCAGGCGCTCTGTCTGGTGCGCTGGCGTGCCGGCATCCGGTTGCGCCTGGTGATGCTGCTGATCGTCGTGATCGTCGCGGCCTGGATCGTGGATGCCACCCGGCTCAACCCCGGCGGATACGTCGCCGCGATCTTCGGCCTCGCGCTCTTCATCGCGATGCTGCCGCCGCTGTCGGCGACCTCGCTGTGGTGGTGGGACATCGTGCGCGAGCTCGACCGCGCCCGCCGCGCCGAGGGGCGCCTCGCCGCCGCCCAGGAGCGCCTGCGTCTCGCCGGCGACCTGCACGACCTGCAGGGCCACCACCTGCAGGTGATCGCACTGCAGCTCGAGCTCGCCGAGAAGATGATGGGGCGCGATCCGGATGCCGCCGTCGAACAGGTGCGCGCCGCTCGCGCGAGCGTCGACGAGGCGCGACGCGGAACGCGCGACCTCGCCGCACGGTTCCGCGGTGTGCCCCTCCCCGACGAGCTCGCCAACGCCGCCGACCTGCTCCGCGCCGCGGGTCTGACCGTCGACCTCCTCGTCGACGACGAAGCCGGCCGCGCACCGGCCGACGTGCTGGGTCCGGTCGTGCGCGAGTCCACGACGAACGTGCTCAAGCACGGCGGCGGGGTCGCGGCATCCCTCTCCCTCGCCCGGCATCAGGGGTCGTGGGTGCTCGTCGTCGAGAACGACGCACGCGCCGCCGCGTCTCCGGTGGGCGACGGGGCGGGGCTGTCGGGGATCGCCGACCGCGTCGGAGCGATCCGAGGAACCATGGATGCCACCCGCCTCGGCGACCGTTTCCGGCTCACCGTTCGCGTGCCCGAGGAGGTGACGGAATGATCCGCGTACTCATCGCCGACGACGAGGACATGATCCGCACGGCGCTCGCCGCCCTGCTGCGGTTGGAGGACGACCTCGAGGTCGTCGCCGAGTGCCGCGACGGCGAGAGCGCCGTGGCCGAGGCGCAGCGACTGACACCCGACGTGTGCCTGCTCGACCTCGAGATGCCCGGGCTCGACGGCGTCGACACCGCCGCGAAGATCCTGCGCAGCGTGCCCTCGCGGTGCGTGATCGTCACGCGGCACGCGCGACCCGGCGTGCTGCGCCGCGCTCTCGGCGCCGGCGTCGACGGGTTCCTCCCCAAGTCGCGGCCAGCGGACGACGTCGCGGCCGTGATCCGCGAGGTCGCCGCAGGGCGGCGGTACGTCGACCCCGAGATCGCGGCCGACGCGCTGAGCGATGAGCGCAGCCCCCTCACCGACCGGGAGCTCGACGTGCTGCGCGCCGGCGCGCGGGGCGAGACGGTCGCCGAGATCGCCTCCGCGCTGCACCTCTCGGCCGGGACCGTGCGCAACCACGTGTCGTCGGTGCTCGGCAAGCTCGGGCTCGCCAGCCGTCAGCAGGCGACGATCCACGCGCGCGAGCGGGGGTGGATCTGAGCCGCGATCAGTCGACGACCGCGGCGACCGCCTCGATCTCGACCAGCTGGTCGTCGTAGCCGAGAACGGTGACGCCCATCAGCGTGCTCGGCACATCGTGGTCGCCGAAGGCGTCGCGCACGACTTCCCACGCGGTGACGAGGTCGGCCTGGCGAGTGGATGCCACGAGCACGCGCGTGCTGATCACGTCGGTCATCTCCGCGCCCGCCGCTCGCAGGGCTCCCGTCATCGTTTCGACGCATCTCGCAGCCTGCGCCGCGTAGTCGCCGACGCCGGCGGTCGACCCGTCATCGTTCAAGGGGCATGAGCCCGCGAGGAAGATCAGGCGGGCGTTCGCGGTGGCGGTGGCGGCGTACGCGTACTCCGCGGCATCGGACAGGGCGGACGAGCGGATGAGGGTGACGGCGGACGGCATGAGGAGCTCCGGAGGGGCGGATGTCGGGGGTCGTCGACAGACTATGGGCACGTCGGCCGCAGCCCCGGCATCCAGTCGACGCCTCAGGCGGCGGCATCCACCCCCTCCGTTCGAAGGGGCAAGGGGCGGGGCCGTCCAGCCCCGTCGGGTAGGGTGGTCGATTGGCGAAGATCTCTTGATATCGAGAGAGTTCGCCTCCTCCCACCACCGATCGCCCAGCGAAGGATTGTCCGTGGATCTCTACGAGTACCAGGCACGTGATCTGTTCGAGAAGTACGAGGTGCCGGTGCTCGCCGGCATCATCGCCGACACCCCTGAGGAGGCGAAGGCGGCCGCAGAGAAGCTCGGTGGAGTCGTCGTCGTCAAGGCTCAGGTCAAGACCGGAGGTCGCGGCAAGGCCGGCGGCGTGAAGGTCGCCAAGACCCCCGACGAGGCGTTCGAGGCGGCGCAGGCCATCCTCGGTCTCGACATCAAGGGCCACGTCGTCAAGCGCGTCATGGTCGCCGCCGGCGCTCGCATCGCCAAGGAGTTCTACTTCTCGGTGCTGCTCGACCGCGCCAACCGCTCCTACCTCTCGCTCTCGAGCGTCGAGGGCGGCATGGAGATCGAGGAGCTCGCCGTCGAGCGTCCCGAGGCGCTCGCGCGCGTCGAGGTCGACCCGCTCGAGGGCATCACGCCCGAGAAGGCCCTCGAGATCGCCAAGGCCGCGAAGTTCGACGACGAGCTGGCCCCCAAGGTGGCCGACGTCTTCGTGAAGCTCTTCAACGTCTACAAGGGCGAGGACGCCACCCTCGTCGAGGTGAACCCGCTCATCCAGAGCGAGGACGGCGACATCATCGCCCTCGACGGCAAAGTCTCGCTCGACGAGAACGCCGGCTTCCGCCACCCCGAGCACGAGGCGCTCGAAGACAAGGACGCCGCAGACCCGCTCGAGGCCAAGGCCAAGCAGCACGACCTCAACTACGTCAAGCTCGACGGCCAGGTCGGCATCATCGGCAACGGCGCGGGTCTGGTCATGTCGACCCTCGACGTCGTCGCCTACGCCGGTGAGAAGCACAACGGCGTCAAGCCCGCCAACTTCCTCGACATCGGCGGCGGCGCCTCGGCGACCGTCATGGCCGCCGGTCTCGACGTCATCCTCGGCGACGAGCAGGTCAAGAGTGTCTTCGTCAACGTCTTCGGCGGTATCACCTCGTGCGTCGCGGTGGCCGAGGGCATCGTGAAGGCCCTCGAGATCCTCGGCGACACGGCGACCAAGCCGCTCGTCGTGCGCCTCGACGGCAACCAGGTCGAAGAGGGCCGCGAGATCCTCGCCGCCGCCAACCACCCGCTCGTCACCCTCGCCGCCGGTATGGACGAGGGCGCCGACAAGGCCGCCGAACTGGCCAACGCGTAAGGGATAGGGACAGAAACATGTCGATCTACCTCAACAAGGACTCCAAGGTCATCGTCCAGGGCATCACCGGCGGCGAAGGCACCAAGCACACCGCCCTCATGCTCAAGGCCGGGACCCAGGTCGTGGGCGGCGTGAACGCCCGCAAGGCCGGAACCACCGTGTCGCACAAGGACGCCTCGGGCAACGACGTCGAGCTCCCCGTCTTCGCGTCGGTCGAGGAGGCCATCCGCGAGACCGGCGCCGACGTGTCGATCGCGTTCGTGCCCCCGGCCTTCACGAAGGACGCGATGGTCGAGGCCATCGACGCCGAGATCCCCCTCCTCGTCGTGATCACCGAGGGCGTGCCCGTCGGCGACACCGCCGAGGCGTGGGCCTACGCGAAGTCGAAGGGCGAGAAGACCCGCATCATCGGCCCGAACTGCCCCGGCATCATCACGCCCGGCGAGGCGCTCGTGGGCATCACCCCCGCGAACATCACCGGCAAGGGTCCGATCGGTCTCGTGTCGAAGTCGGGCACCCTGACCTACCAGATGATGTTCGAGCTCCGTGACCTCGGCTTCTCGACCGCCATCGGCATCGGCGGCGACCCGGTCATCGGCACCACGCACATCGACGCCCTCGCGGCGTTCGAGGCCGACCCCGAGACCAAGGCGATCGTGATGATCGGCGAGATCGGCGGAGACGCCGAGGAGCGCGCCGCCGACTTCATCAAGGCCAACGTCACCAAGCCGGTCGTCGGCTACGTCGCCGGCTTCACCGCCCCCGAGGGCAAGACCATGGGCCACGCCGGCGCCATCGTCTCCGGTTCGGCCGGTACCGCCCAGGCGAAGAAGGAGGCCCTCGAGGCCGCCGGCGTCAAGGTCGGCAAGACGCCGTCCGAGACCGCCGCCCTGATGCGCGAGATCATCGAAGCGCTCTGACGTTTCGCTCTGAGGGCCCGGATGCCATGGCATCCGGGCCCTTTCGCGTTCCCGCAGGGGCGCCAAGCGCGGCGCGAAATCACATGATCGGTCCGAGATCACACGTTGTTGCGCGACCGGAGCGTGTGATCTGATGCGGATCGTGTGGTTTCGGCGCTGCCCGGAGCCGGAGCCGGAGCCGGAGCCGGAGCCGGAGCCGGAGCGGGACCGGGGCCGGAGCGGGGCGGCGCGGCGGCCGCGCGGTGCGGCCGCGAGGCGCCGGGCGCGGGTGTGGGGCGAGGTCACACGATCGGTCCGAGATCACACGTTGTTGCGCGGCCGGAGCGTGTGATCTCGTGCGGATCGTGTGATTTCGGCACTGGCCGGAGCCGAAACGGAACAGGGCCCGGATGCCATGGCATCCGGGCCCCGAAACGGGCTGGGCTCAGCCGATCAGCGCCTCGACCGGACCGCGGGCGAAGAAGATCACGAAGCCGGCGGCGACGATCCACAACAGGGGGCTCACGCGGCGGGCGCGGCCGGACAGGGCCTGGATCAGCACCCAGCTGACGAAGCCCGCGCCGATGCCGTTCGCGATCGAGTAGGTGAGGGGCATCACGGTCACGGTGAGGAACACCGGGATGAGCACCGACAGGTCGCTGAGGTCGATGTGGCGGATCTGCGCCATCATCAGCGCGCCGACGATCACGAGCGCGGCCGCGGCGATCTCGGTGGGCACGATGCTCGTCAGCGGCGTGAAGAACATCGCCAGCAGGAACAGCCCACCCGTGACGACGTTCGCGAGGCCCGTGCGGGCGCCCTCGCCGATGCCGGAGCCCGACTCGATGAACACGGTGTTCGACGACGACGAGGTCGCTCCACCCGCGACGGCGCCGATGCCCTCGATCACCAGCGCCGAGCGCAGGCGCGGGAACGTGCCGTCCGGCGCGGCCAGGCCGGCCTCACGCGAGAGGCCGGTCATCGTGCCCATCGCGTCGAAGAAGTTGGTGAACACGAGGGTGAAGACGAGCATGAGGGCGGCGAGCACGCCGATGCGACCGAACGAACCGGCCAGATCGACCTGGCCGACGAGCGACAGGTCGGGCAGGCTCACCCACTGCGCGGGCAGGGTCGGCACGCTGAGGCCCCAGCCGCCGGCATTGCCGTCGGCCTTGGCGCCCAGGCCCGCGACCGCCTCGACGATCACCGCGATGACGGTGCCGGAGAGCAGACCGATCAGCAGCGCCGCCTTGACCTTGCGCACCAGCAGCACGGCGGTGATGACGAGGGTCAGCACGAAGAGGGCCGTGGGGATCGTCGCGATCGAGCCGCCGACGCCGAGACCGACCGGGGGAGAGTTCAGCCCCGTCGAGGTGACCAGGCCGCTGTCGACGAAACCGATGAAGGCGATGAAGAGGCCGATGCCGACGGTGATGGCCGTCTTGAGCGCGAGCGGGACCGCTTCGAAGATCATGCGGCGCAGGCCCGTGACCGCCAGCAGCACGATGATGAGGCCGTTGATGACGACCAGACCCATGGCCTCGGGCCAGGTGACCTCGCCGACGATGCCGACGGCGAGGAACGAGTTGATGCCGAGCCCGGCGGCGAACGCGAACGGCAGGCGGGTGACGAGGCCGAAGAGCATCGTCATGACGCCGGCGGTGAGCGCGGTCACGGCGGCGACCTGCGGGAAGCCGAGGGCGTTGTCGGCGACGTCGGGGGTTCCGGAGAGGATGATCGGGTTCAGGATGACGATGTAGGCCATGGTCACGAAGGTGACCACCCCGCCGCGGATCTCAGCGCCGACGGTGGAGCCGCGGGCGGTGATCTCGAAGAAGCGGTCGAGGCCGTTCTTCGGTTCGGAGGCGGCAGTGGTCTCGGGAGCAGAAGCGCTCATGAAGGCTCCAGAAAAAAGGGGGAGGGGGCTAGACCGGAGGGAAAGACGCCGACGTATCGTGGGAGACATGTCGCTCTCAGGAGAGTATCTGCCCAGCACCAGCGAGTGGGCCCGTCAGCAGGCCGAGACCTTCGAGGCCTCGGGAGGCCGCGAGTCCGCCGAGCTGCGGGGCGTTCCCATCATCGTCCTCACCACCGTCGGCGCCAAAACCGGGGGTCTGCGCAAGACCGCCCTCATGCGCGTCGAACACGACGGGAAGTACGCGGTCGTGGCATCCAAGGGGGGTGCGCCCGAGCATCCCGCGTGGTTCTACAACCTCGTGAAGAACCCGCGCGTCGCCCTTCAGGACGGAGACGTGAAGAAGGAATACGACGCGCACCAGGCCGAGGGCGCCGAACGCGAGGAGTGGTGGGGCCACGCGACCGCCGTCTGGCCCGACTACGACGAGTACCAGAAGAAGACCGACCGCCGCATCGAGGTGTTCGTGCTGGAGCCGGTCGACTGACGCATCTCGCGCGCGAGTCGCCAGATTGTGTCGCTTCGAGGGGTGCCGAAGCGACGTTTTTTGGCGACTCACGCCCGGAGGGGCGGGGGATGCCGGGACTCAAACCTCACACGAACCCCGCCGCCGCGTGAGAGAAACGTTCGCCGGGGGTAACGCCGGGGCGAGGGCAGGGGAAACCTCGGCTGCTTAGCGTCGGGGCATGGCCCGCTCGAACCCCGCAACCGGAACGAAACACGCCGCTGACGCCTCGGCAAAGTCCGCCGCGTACGGTGACGGCATGCTCCACCCCGCGTCCTCCGGCACCGTCGTCGTGGTCGGCGCGGGCATGGTGGCCCACCGCTTCGTCGAGAGCCTCACCAGCCGCGACACCGACGGCCGCTGGTCCATCACGGTGCTCGGTGACGAGTCGCGCGGACCGTACGACCGGGTCGGGCTGACGGGCATCTTCAGCGGCAAGACCCCTGACGACCTCGCGCTCGACCCCGCCGTGTTCGATCACGAGCGCGTGTCGGTGCGCACCGACGCCCGCGTCACCAAGATCGACCGCGCGGCGCGCACCGTCACCACCGCGACCGGCTCCACCTACGGCTACGACCGTCTCGTTCTCGCCACCGGCTCCTACGCCGCGCGCCTCGCGCTCGACGGCTTCGACCACCGGGGCTGCTTCGTCTACCGCACGCTCGACGATGTCGCCGGCATGCGCGCGTGGATCGCTCAACGTTCGGCGCAGCTGGGCCGGCCCCTCCGCGGCGCGGTCGTCGGCGGCGGCCTCCTGGGCCTGGAGGCCGCGGGTGCCCTGCAGGCCGAGGGTGTCTCGCCCTTCGTGCTGCAGTCGAACGAGCGGCTCATGTCGGCGCAGCTCGACCTGGGCGGCGCGAAGGCGCTGCAGCGGCTCATCGAGGCGCGCGGTATCGAGGTGCGTACGCAGTCGGTGACGACCCGGGTGGATGCCGACAAGACCGGCGCCGTGTGCGGACTCGAGCTGCGCGACGGCACGTGGGAGGCCGTCGACATCGTCGTGTTCACGGTCGGCGTGCGCCCCCGCGATGAGCTCGCCCGCACCGCGGATCTCGCGGTCGACGCCCGCGGCGGCGTTGTGATCGACGCGGGCTGCGACACGTCCGACCCCTCGATCCTCGCGATCGGCGAGGTCGCGAGCTTCGACGGCCAGGCCATCGGCCTCGTCGCCCCGGGCTACGCCATGGCCGAGGTCGCAGCGACCCGCCTGCTGGGTGGCGAAGCCGCGTTCGACGGCTTCGACACCTCGGCGAAACTCAAGCTCTCGGGCGTCGAGGTCGCGAGCTTCGGCGACGCGTTCGCCGAGACGCCGAACGCCCTCGACGTCACCTACGCCGATCCGATCTCGGGTGTCTACAAGAAGCTCGTGCTGAGCGACGACGCGCAGACGCTGCTCGGCGGCATCCTGGTCGGCGATGCTTCGGCGTACACGTCGCTGCGCCCGCTCGTCGGTCGAGCGCTCGGCGGCGACCCCGCCGCGTACCTCATGCCGTCCGACCTCGCGCCCGCCCCGCAGGGCGATCTGCCGGGGGATGCCATCGTCTGCTCCTGCAACGGCGTCACCGCCGGGACCGTGCGCGAGGCCGTCACCGAACACCAGTGCGCGGATGCCGCCGAGGTCAAGGCATGCACCAAGGCCGGGGCGGCGTGCGGCTCGTGCTTCACGCTGGTGAAGAAGCTCGTGGCGACCGAGCTCGCGGCATCCGGGAAGGAGGTCTCGAACGGCCTGTGCGAGCACTTCGCCTTCACCCGCGCGCAGCTCTTCGACGCCGTCCGCATCTCGGAGCTCAAGACCTTCACGTCGATCGTCGAGCGCTTCGGCACCGGCCGCGGCTGCGACATCTGCAAGCCGGCGCTCGCGAGCATCCTGGCCAGCCTCTACTCGGGCCACGTGCTCGAGGGCGAGCTCGCGACGATGCAGGACACCAACGACCACGTCATGGCCAACATCCAGCGCGACGGCACGTACAGCGTCGTCCCGCGCATCGCGGGCGGCGAGATCACGCCCGAGGGGCTCGTCGTGATCGGCGAGGTCGCGCGTGACTTCGGGCTCTACACGAAGATCACCGGCGGCCAGCGCATCGACATGTTCGGCGCGCGGCTCGAGCAGCTCCCCGACATCTGGCGCCGCCTCGTCGATGCCGGCTTCGAGTCGGGGCACGCCTACGGCAAGTCGCTGCGCACGGTGAAGTCGTGCGTCGGGCAGACGTGGTGCCGATACGGCGTGCAGGACTCGGTCGGCATGGCCGTGCAGCTCGAGCTGCGCTACCGGGGCCTGCGCTCGCCGCACAAGATCAAGTTCGGCGTCTCGGGCTGCGCGCGCGAGTGCGCCGAGGCCCGCGGCAAAGACGTCGGCGTCATCGCCACCGAGGCCGGCTGGAACATGTACGTCGGCGGCAACGGCGGCTTCACCCCGCGTCACGCGGTGTTGTTCGCCGAGGGGCTCAGCGACGACGGACTGCTCCAGGCGATCGACCGCTTCCTGATGTTCTACATCCGCACCGCCGACCGGCTGCAGCGCACGGCTCCGTGGGTGGAGGACTACGAGGGCGGCCTCGAGGCGCTGAAGGGCGTGGTGTTCGACGACACGCTCGGCATCGCCGAAGACCTCGACCGCGCCATGGCCGCGCACATCGACAACTACGAGGACGAGTGGGCCGCGACCCTCGCCGACCCCGAGAAGCTCAAGCGCTTCCAGAGCTTCGTCAACGCCCCCGAGGTCGCCGACCCCTCGCTCGCCTATGTCGCCGAGCGCGGCCAGGCCCGACCCGCCACCGACGAGGAGCGCGCCTCGGGCGCGGTCTTCATCGGCGGCACGACCCTGGCGGTGCGCTCATGACGATCCTGGATGCCACGACCCCCGACGCCGCGACCACCGCGACGCCCGGGTGGACCCGCGTGTGCCGCGTCGACGACCTGCTCGTGGAGCGTGGGGCGGCGGCGCTCATCGGCGACCGGCAGATCGCCCTGTTCCGCACCTACGACGGCCGCTTCTACGCCACCGACCAGATCGACCCGTTCAGTGGAGCCGCGATCCTGTCGCGCGGCATCGTCGGCGACCGCGGGGGAGTGCCGACCGTGGCCTCGCCGATGTACAAGCAGGTGTTCGACCTGCGCACCGGCGCGTGCCTCGACACCCAGGGAAAAGAGCCGCTGTCGGTGCGCGTGCACCCCGTGAGCGTCCGCGACGGCGACGTGTTCGTCCGCATCGAAGGAGACCACCGATGATCGCTCTCGCAGGCCTCGACCTCTCCGACCGCCTCGTCGTCTGCGTCGGCGGCGGCTCCGTCGCCGAACGCCGCATCGCGCGGCTGCGGGCCGCCGGCGCCCGGGTGCGGCTCATCGCCCCCGTCGCGACCGCGCAGCTGACCGCGCTCGCCGCGGAAGGTGCGATCGAGTGGCACGCCCGGGCCTTCGAGCCCACCGATCTGGACGATGCCTGGTTCTGCCACACGGCCACGGGCTCGGCATCCGTCGACGCGGCCGTCGTCGCGGCCGCCGACGCCCGCCGGGTCTGGTGCGTCAACGCCGGACACGGGGGCAAGGGCACCGCGCGTCTGGCCGCCGAGACCACCAGCGGCGACGTCATGGTCGGCGTGGTCTCGACCGCCGGCGCCGACCCGCGCCGCACCGTCGCCGTGCGCGACGCCATCGCCCAGCGCCTCACTGAGGGCGCTCTTCCGCTCCGCCGCCGACGTCGCCCGCTCGTGGGGAGTGTGGCGCTCGTCGGCGGCGGTCCCGGCCCGATCGACCTCCTGACGGTGCGCGCCCGCGCGCTGCTCGCCGAGGCCGACGTCGTCGTGCACGACCGGCTCGGGCCCACCGGCGTCCTCGCCGAGCTCGGCGACGACGTCGAACTCATCGACGTCGGCAAACGCCCGCAGCACCACCCCGTGCCGCAGGACGAGATCAACGCGATTCTGGTCGACCGCGCCGCGAAGGGCCTGCGGGTCGTGCGGCTGAAGGGCGGAGACCCCTTCGTCTACGGTCGCGGCGGCGAAGAGGTCCTCGCGTGCCGGGCGGCCGGCATCCCGGTCGAGGTCGTTCCGGGCATCTCCAGCGCCATCGCGGTGCCCTCGGCGGCGGGCGTTCCCGTCACGCACCGCGGTGTGGCCGGTACCCTGCACGTTGTGAACGGTCAGGACGTCCCGAGCGAGGCGACCCTCGCGGCGCTGCGCGACGACAGCGCCACGGTGGTCGCGCTGATGGGCGTGAGCGCCCTGCCGCGCTTCGTCGGTGCCGCCTGTGCGGCCGGTGCCCCCGACACCCGACCGGTCGCCTTCGTCGAGAACGGCCACACCCCCGCCCAGCGCACGATCCGCACGACCCTCGGTGCGGCGATCCAGGATGCCGAGGCCCACCGCCTCGCCAACCCCGCCGTCCTCGTGTTCGGCGAGGTGGCCCGCGCCGACCTGCTCCTTCCCGCCGCGGTCGCGGCGCACGGGGAGGGCATCGGGTGACAGCCCCCGCGCGGACGATCAGCACGGTGCTCCTCGGATGCACCGTGCTGCTCCCCGTCGACCGCCGGTCGGGGGAGCTGTCGGCCGCGCTCGAGCGTCACGGTGCCCGCGTGCGCATCGCCCCGGCGCTGACGATCATTCCCCACGTCGACGACGAGGAACTTATCGCGAGCACGGGCCGTCTCGTCGCCGATCCGCCCGACGTGGTCGTGGCCACGACCGGCGTCGGCTTCCGCGGGTGGATGGAGACCGCCGACGAAGCGGGACTGCACGACGAGCTCAGCGCGGTGCTGCAGCGCGCCCGGATCGTCGCGCGCGGACCGAAGGCGCGCGGAGCGATCCAGCAGGCCGGTTTCGAGGCCGACTGGGTCGCCGAGAGCGAGACGTCGGCGGAGCTGCGCGACTTCCTGGTCGCCGAGGGCATCGACGGCCTCCATGTGGCCGTGCAGCACCACGGATCCGGGGCCGACGGCCTCGACGAGGCCTTCGAGGCGGCCGGGGCGCGCGTGACGAGTCTGACGATCTACCGGTGGGGCCCGCCGCCCGACCCGGAGGTTGTCGCCGCCTCCACGCGCCAGGTCGCCCGCGGTGAGATCGATGCCGTGCTGTTCACCTCGGCTCCCGCGGCACGTGAGTGGGTCCTCGCCGCGGAACGCGCCGACGCGCTCGCCGGCGTGGCATCCCGTGCGAGGGACGGGCGTCTCCTCGTCGCCGCCGTGGGACCGATCACCGCGGGGCCCCTGCAGGACGTCGGCATCGACCCCCTCGTGCCCGACCGCGGCCGCCTCGGTGCACTCGTGCGCGCCGTCGTGACGCACTACGGCGGAGTCGACGCGACCTTCATCCCGACCACGGCCGGGCGGCTCGGCATCCGGTCCTCGGGGATCGTGCTCGACGGCGTCTTTACCGCCCTGCCGCGCACGGGCGTCGAGATCCTGCGGGCGCTCGCCCGCCAGCCCGGCGCCGTCGTCTCGCGCGCCGACCTGACCGCGGCGCTGTCGACCGCCGATGCCAGCGGGCACGCCGTCGAGGTGGCGGTGGCACGCACGCGGGATGCGCTGGGCGGCATCGATCTCATCCGCACCGTCTACAAGCGCGGATACCGCCTGGACGTGATCGACGAGGAGGACTCGTGACCGCTGTACTCATCGCCTGCGCCCACGGCACCCGGTTCGAGGAGGGCCGGGTCGTCGTGCGCGAGCTGCTCGACGTGCTGCGCGCGACCGCCCCCGACGGCGTCGAGGTGCACGAGGCGTACGTCGACGTGCACGGGCCGTACGTCACCGACGTCGTCGCCGCGGCGCGCGAGCGCACCTCCGACATCGTGATCGTGCCGCTGCTGCTGTCGACCGGGTATCACACCGAGGTCGACCTCGTGGAGGCGGCCGACGGTCTGCCCCTCGCCCCGGCGCTCGGACCGCACCCGGTGCTCGCCGAGATCCTCGCCGATCGTGTCCGCGCGACCGGCGCCGCCCCCGACGACACGGTCGTGCTCGCCGCGGCCGGCTCCACCCGACCGGGCGCGGTCGTCGACGTCGAGCGCACGGCCGAGATGATGCGCGACGCGGGCATCACCGCGCCCATCGTGACCGCCTACGCCGCCGCGTCCGAGCCGCGGATCCCGGATGCCGTGCACACGGCGCGCGCGGCCGGGCACCGCACGGTCGCGGCGAGCTACGTGCTCGCCCCCGGGCACTTCTCACGCGTGATCGAGAAGGCCGAGGCCGACCTCACCTCGGAGCCGATCGGCGCCGACCCGCGGCTCGCCGAGATCGTCTGGGAGCGGTGGCGCGAGGCGCGCGCGGGTGCGGCTGTGGGCGCGGCTGACCCGTCCGTGACCCCGACCCGGCGACGTGCCCTGCGCCGGGTCGCGCGGGTGACCGCCCGTGTCCTGGGCGGAGCGCTCCTTGCGGCCCTGGTCGCCATCGTGCTCCTCGCCGCCGCGGGCCTCTCCTCGGACCGGGGAGTGCGCCGACGTCGCCGCGCCTGAGAGGTCGGCCGAGGCGACGCGGGTAGGGTCTGACTCGCCCATGCATCGCCTCCTCATCGCTCTCCTCGCCGCCCTCGACGCCGTGCTGGCCGCCGCGGGCGGCATCGCGGTGGTGCTCGCCCCGCTCACCCTGCTGTGGGTGTTCGGCCTGGGCGACCCCGACTGGTCGGCGCTGTGGCCCGCCTCCGCGGCCGTGTGGCACCTGGGCCATCTCGTGCCCCTGACGGTCACCCTGCCCGACACGTACCTCGCGGCGACCGGCATCGATCCGACGTTCGCGAGCTTCACCCTCTCGCTCGCCCCGCTCGCCTTCGCCGCCTTCACCGGCCTGTTCGCCGCCCGCTCGGGCGCACGGGCGGCCGAGGCGGGGGCGGCCCTGACCGGGTGGCTCTCCGGCTCGCTGGTATTTGCCGGCCTCGCGACCCTCGTCGCCCTCTCGTCGACCGCCGCGCTCGTGGCATCCGAGACCTGGGTCGCAATCCTCCTGCCGTCGCTGATCTTCGTCGTGCCGTCGTTCGTCGGCGCGGTCGTCGGCTCGTGGCGGGTCGGCGACGACGGCCCGATCGACGCCCTGCGCGCCCGACTCGACCGGCTCCCGCACGCGTGGAGCGAGGTCCCGGCCCTCGTCGTGCGCGGCGTCGCGCTCACCACGCTGGGACTGGTGGCGGTCGGTGCGGTCGTCGTCGTCGCGGGACTGATCGCCCGCTCCACCCAGGTCATCGGTCTGTATCAGGCGAGCAACGCCGACGGCACCGGCGCCACGGTCATCGCTCTCGGTCAACTCGTCTACCTGCCCACCCTCGTGCTCTGGGCCCTCGCCTTCGTCGCCGGCCCGGGCTTCGCCCTCGGCACCGACACGGCCGTGACCCCCGCGGCGACCCAGGTCGGCGCCCTCCCCGGCATCCCCGTGCTCGGCGCGGTGCCCGACTCCACGTCGTCGTGGCTCCTGCTCCTGGTGCTGCTGCCCGTCGGCGTCGGAGCGCTCACCGGGTGGATCCTGCGCTCCCGGATGCCGCTGACCTCCGGTCACGATCCGCTCGCGCCGCGCTTGGTGCTGGGGATCGCGGTCGCCGTGCTCACCGGCGGCGTCGGAGCGCTCGCCGCGGTCTTCTCGAGCGGCGCGATCGGCCCCGGCCGTCTCGCCGAGACCGGACCGCAGCCGGGACCCCTCGCCCTCGCCCTCGGGCTGGAGACGCTGCTGGGCCTGCTGATCCTCCTGCTCAGCCCGCGATTCGGCGCCGAGCCCGCCGACCATCGCGCGGAGGCCACCCGCGACATCCCGGAGCTCTCGTTCGCCGCGCGCTCGCACCTGCCGTTCGACCGCGACGAGCACATGACCGGTCCCACCCCCACGGCGTCCGTCCCCGGCCGGGGGATCGCGTCCGAGGTCTGGCCGAGCACCTATCGAGACCCGGATGCCGTCGCCCCCGAGCCATCCGCGAAGCCCGCGTCCGTGCCGGCCGACGCCACCGGCGGTCCGGCGTCGACGAGCGACAGTGCACCGACCGACGACGACGTCCGCGCCCGCATCCGCGCCGCGTGGGCGGCATCCGGGGACGACACCCAGCCGCGACGCTGAGGGCGGGGCGACGCGCGCCCGCGCGGTCGGACGCACCTGCGTAGACTGTCGGCGTGCTCACGGTCGCCGTCCTCATCTCCGGCACCGGCTCCAACCTCCGCGCCCTGCTCGAGGCGGCCTCCGCCACCGACTTCCCGGCGCGCGTCGTGGCGGTCGGTGCCGATCGCGAGGCCGCCGGATTCGCCCACGCCGAGGAGTTCGGTATCCCGACCTTCCTCGTGCCCTTCTCGTCCTTCGCCTCGCGCGAAAAGTGGGGCGCCGAACTCGGCGAGCAGCTCGCCGTCTGGCAGCCCGATCTGGTCGTGCTCAGCGGCATGATGCGCCTGCTGCCCGCCGACCTCGTGGCCGCGTGGGAGCCCCGCATCATCAACACCCACCCTGCGTACCTGCCGGAGTTCCCCGGCGCCCACGGCGTGCGGGATGCGCTCGCCGCGGGTGCGACGCAGACCGGCGCAAGCGTGATCGTCGTCGACTCCGGCGTCGACACCGGCCCGATCCTCGCGCAGGAGCGCATCCCGGTGCTCCCCGGAGACGACGAGGAAGCGCTGCACGAACGCATCAAGCCGGTGGAGCGACGGCTGCTCATCGACGTCGTGCGCCGCATCGCAGAGGGCGAGCTCGATCTCGCCGCCGAGGCAACCCGAACCGCTTGACCCGCGAGACGGGCGCTGGCCCGTCGCGCCCGAGAACCACGAGACACAGGAGCCGCAGCCATGGCCGGACCCCGCCACGACCCCGCCGACTACCGTCCCCGCGACGTCGTCCCGATCCGCCGCGCGCTGGTGTCGGTGAGCGACAAGACCGGTCTCGTCGAGCTCGGCCAGGCGCTCGCCGCGGCCGGCGTCGAGATCGTCTCCACCGGGGGATCGGCCACGCTGCTGCGCGACGCCGGCTTCGACGTGACCGACGTCTCCGCCGTCACCGGCTTCCCCGAGTCGCTCGACGGCCGCGTGAAGACGCTGCACCCCAACGTGCACGCCGGACTTCTCGCCGACCTTCGCCTCGCCTCGCACGAAGCGCAGCTCGACGAGCTCGGCATCCGTCCCTTCGAGCTCGTGGTCGTCAACCTCTACCCGTTCGTCGAGACCGTGGCATCCGGTGCCCAGGGCGACGACGTCGTCGAGCAGATCGACATCGGCGGCCCCGCCATGGTGCGCGCGTCGGCGAAGAACCACGCCAACGTCGCCATCGTCGTCTCACCCGAGTCGTACCCGGCGATCATCGAGGCGCTGCAGTCCGACGGCGGCACCTCGCTCGTGCAGCGCCGCGAACTCGCGGCCCGCGCGTTCGCGCACACCGCCGCCTACGACACCGCCGTGTCGACGTGGTTCGCCGAAGGGACCCTGGGCGACGACATCGACCTGCCCGCGCACCTGACCATCCAGGCCGAGCGCCTTTCGACCCTGCGCTACGGCGAGAACTCGCACCAGCGCGCCGCCATCTACTCGCGCGTCGGGGGACACGGCATCGCCCAGGCCACCCAGCTGCAGGGCAAGGAGATGTCGTACAACAACTACGTCGACGCCGACGCCGCCCTGCGCGCCGCCTTCGACATGGTGAAGCCGGCCGTGGCGATCATCAAGCACGCGAACCCCTGCGGCATCGCGGTCGCCGCCCCCAACGCCCTCGACCCGATCGCCTCCGCCCACCTGCGGGCGCACGAGTGCGACCCCGTGTCGGCGTTCGGCGGCGTGATCGCGGCCAACCGCACGGTGACGCTCAAGATGGCCGAGAACCTCCGCGACATCTTCACCGAGGTCATCATCGCGCCCGACTTCGAGCCCGAGGCCCTCGAGGTGTTCAAGCTCAAGAAGAACCTCCGCGTGCTGCGACTGCCCAACGACTGGCAGCAGGAGCGCATGGACGTGCGACTGGTCTCGGGTGGCCTGCTGCTGCAGGACGCCGACCGCTTCCCCGACGACATCGATTCGGTCGCGAAGAACTGGGAGCTCGTCTCGGGCGAGCGCCCCGCCGACGCCGACATGGAGAGCCTCATCTTCGCGTGGAAGTCGTGCCGCGCGGTGAAGTCCAATGCGATCGTGCTCGCCCAGGGCTCGGCCACGGTCGGCATCGGCATGGGCCAGGTCAACCGCGTCGACTCGTGCCGCCTCGCCGTCGAGCGCGCCGGCGATCGTGCGCACGGCTCGATAGCGGCATCCGATGCCTTCTTCCCCTTCGCCGACGGCCCGCAGGTGCTGATCGACGCGGGTATCTCGGCGATCATCCAGCCCGGCGGTTCGGTGCGGGATGCCGAGGTCGTCGACGCCGCACGCGCCGCCGGGGTGACGATGTTCTTCACGGGAGAGCGTCACTTCTTCCACTGAGCCCCGGGTTCGGTTCGACGCCGTCGCAGCTTCGGTTGCGGCGGCGTCGTCGTGTGCGCGGGGGCTGGGTGCGGGGCGCGTTTGGGTCCGGGCGAGGGGTCGCCGGGGGCGCGCGTGGGTCGGGGCGCGGGGCGCGCGTGGGTCGGGGTGCGGCTGTGGCGCGGCGGGGGTCCGGGTCCGGCTGCGGCGGGGCGTGCCCTCTGGGCCGTGCCGATAAACGCTGCCGCGAGCGAGGAACGCCATGTGGTGGCGTGTCTCACTCGGCGGGGCGTTTCTCGCGGGGTCGTCGGGCGGGCGCGGTGGGATGCGCGCGGGGATTGGCCCTGTCTCGGAGGAAAACGTCCAGCGTTATCGCGGAGATGCGGTGGGCGAAGTCCGAGTGAGCACGTCGTGGGCGGCTCAGGCGCTCATCGCGAGGAGCTTCGCCACGGTGTTCGCATTGCGAGCGGTGCCGGTGACCCCGAGGCGCTTCTCGAACCAGCCGGCCTGCAGTTTGGAGCCGCCGATGCCCGCGGGATACCGCACGAACACCTCGCGCCCGTCGAGCACGGCCTCTTCCGGGATGCCGGCGGGCAGCTCCAGCGCGGCCGACGGCGCCGCGTCGAGGAACACCGTCTGCACCCACCGCCCGTCCGAACCGTCGGCGAACGGGTTGCGAGCGTGCGTGTCGGCCAGCTGCGCGTGCGAGCGGACGATCACGGGCAGGTCGAAACCGAACGCCCCGCGTACCGTGTCACGCACCAGGTCGGCGATCTCGTCGGGGGAGCGGCCGCCGTCATCGAGCACGAGGTTCCCCGCGACCTGAAGGGTCTGCACATCTCCCAGACCGGCGGATGCCAAGACCTCGCGAAGTGGAGGCATCTTCAGCGCCGTGGGACCGCCGACCCCGCGGATGAGGGCGACGGTCCGGGGCATGTCACGAGGGTACGCCCGGCCGGGAATCTCCGCTGTCGTCCGCGACGGTTCTCGGAACCTCCACCCGCCCGGGCGGCACACAGCACCGCCGCCCGCCGCGGCGACGTATGGCACTGCCGCCCGCCACGGCCGGCCGCGAGACTGCCGCCCGCCACGGCCGGCCGCCCCCGTCACGGCCGACGTCACATGCCCGACGCGTCGGCCTGAGCGGTGCGGTCAGGCGCTGTCGCGGCCGAGTGTCTCGAGCAGGCGCAGCCACACCTCGCTGACGGTGGGATACGACGGGACCGCGTGCCACAGGCGCTTCACCGGCACCTCGCCGACCACGGCGATCGTCGCCGAGTGCAGCAGCTCGGCGACGTCGGGCCCGACGAAGGTCGCACCGACGAGCACGCCCCGGTCGAGGTCGACGATCGCCCGCGCCTGGCCGACGTACGCGTCGGACTGCTCGCTCGAGCCCGCGATGCTCGCGAGATCGTAGTCGAGCACCTTCACGGTGAGGCCCTTCTCCTCGGCCGCGGCCGCGGTGAGGCCGACGGACGCCACCTCGGGATCGGTGAACGTCACCTGCGGGACCGCGTCGTGATCGGCGGTCGCCACGTGGGCGCCCCAGGGGGTGTCGTCGACCTCGCCGCCCTGCGCGCGCACGGCGATCACATCGCCGGCTGCGCGTGCCTGGTACTTGCCCTGGTGGGTGAGGAGCGCGCGGTGGTTCACGTCGCCGACGGCGTACAGCCAGTCGGAGCCGGGGACGCGCAGCGTGTCGTCGACGTCGATCCACGCGCCGGCCTCGAGGCCGACCGTGTCGAGGCCGAGGTCTTCCGTGCGGGGGGTGCGGCCGGTAGCCACGAGCACCTCGTCGGCGGTGACGGTCGTGCCGTCGGACAGCTCGAGCACCTTGGCGCCCGCGTCGTCGCGGCGGGCGGACGTGGCATCCACTCCCGTCTTGACCGTCGCCCCGCGCTCGCGCAGCGATGCGGCGATGAGCTCGCCGGCGAAGGGCTCGTTGCCGCCGAGCAGGCCGGAGCGGGCGATGATCGTGACCTCGGCGCCGAGGCTCTGGAACGCCGTCGCCATCTCGGCGCCCACGACGCCTCCGCCGAGGATCGCGATCGAGCGCGGGATCTGCTGCACGGCGGTGGCTTCGCGGCTGGTCCACGGCTCGATGTCGGCGAGGCCCGGGATGCCGGGCAGCAGCGCCGCGGAACCGGTGCAGATCGCGACCGCGTGGCGTGCGCGCAGGTCGGTGGTCGTGCCGTCTTCGGCGGTGACCTGCACCGCCTTCTCGCCCGTGAAGCGGCCGTGCCCGCGGACGAGGTCGATGCCGGCGCTCTGGAGCCACTCGACCTGCCCGGAGTCGTTGTAGTCGCTGGTCATGGTGTCGCGTCGGCGGAGCACCGCGGCGACGTCGAGGTCGCCGGTCACCGCCTGCTTCGCGCCGTCGACGTCGCGGGCCGCGCGCAGGGCGGCGCCGCTGCGCAGCAGCGCCTTGGACGGCATGCACGCCCAGTACGAGCACTCGCCGCCGACCAGCTCGGACTCGACGATGACGGCGGTCAGGCCTGCCTGCACCGCACGGTCGGCGACGTTCTCGCCGACGGGGCCGGCGCCGATGACGATGAGGTCGTATTCGCGTTCGCTCATGACGCCACGTTAGCGACGGGTTCCGACATCGAGCGGGGGTTGCGCGCCGCGTGACGGGGCCGTTTGCAGCCGGAATTCCGCGCCCCGAACGGAGAACCGCGCCCCGAAAGGCGGGACGCCCACGCGCCGCCGAGAACGCCATGCCGACGAACGGCACGCGACGTCTTGGAGAGGCGCAGGCTGAGCAACGCCTGCAAGCTCTTGACGGCGCGATCTGAACCGGTTTAGCGTTCAGTACTGAACCGGTTTAGACCCAACGCGCGACACGACGAGGTGACGGATGACGAACGACACGCGACCGACCATCGCCGACGTCGCGCGCCGCGCGGGTGTGAGCAAGGGCCTCGTCTCGTTCGCACTCAACGGTCGCGCCGGCGTCTCCGCCGACACGCGGGAACGCATCCTCTCGATCGCGGCCGAGATGGGCTGGAGCCCGAGCCTGCGCGCTCGCTCGCTCAGCGTCGGTCGCGCCTTCGCGTGCGGGCTGGTCATCGGCCGCAGCCCCGACGTCATCGCCGCCGACCCCTTCTTCCCCTCCTTCATCGCCGGGGTCGAAGACGAGTTCTCGGTTTCGGGGCAGGTGCTGGTGCTCGCCGCCGCCACCCCCGGACGTCAAGAGGACGACACCTACCGCGGCCTCGTCGCCGACCGTCGTGTCGACGGGGTGATCTTGTCCGACTTGCGCGCCGGCGATCCGCGCATCGACCTGGTCGCGGGACTCGGCATCGCGGCGGTCACCCTCGGCGTCCCCGACGTCGACAGTCCCTTCACCTCGGTGTCCATCGACGACGGGGCGGGCATCCGCCTCGCGGTCGACCACCTCGCCGACCTCGGGCACACGGACATCGCGCACGTCGCGGGACCTACCGCGATGCTGCACGGTCGGCACCGCACGGCCGCGTTCGAGCGGGCCGCCGCCGCCCGTGGCATCCGGTCCCGAGTCGTGTCGACCGACTTCAGCGCCGCCGACGGGGCGCGCGCGACCACCGGGCTCCTGGATGCCGAAACCCCGCCGACCGCGATCGTCTACTCCAACGACAACATGGCGATCGCCGGGCTCGGCGTCGCCCAGCGCCGCGGGCTGAACGTTCCGCGCGACCTGTCGATCACCGGGTTCGACGACGTCGAGCTCGGTCGGCATCTGCACCCGGCGTTGACGAGCGTGTCCACCGACGCCCGCGGGTGGGGCGCCGCCGCCGCGCGAGCTCTTCTGATAGCCGTGGCCGGTGCCGCGCGCGAAGATCTCCGGCTCCCCGACCCCCGACTCATCGTGCGCGCCTCCACCGGCGCGCCGCCCACCACCTGACGCACCCGCGGGACTCGCCCCGCACTCACAAGGAGGAAGACATGCGACGACGCATTCTCGCCACAGCAGCAGCCGCCACCGGCATCCTCGCCCTCTCCGCCTGCAGCGGGGGCGGCGGCGGAGGCGGGGGCATGGACGCCCGCGGCCCGATCACGATCTGGTACTCGAACAACGACGCCGAGATCGCCTGGGGCGAGCAGATGGTCGAGGCATGGAACGCGGCGAACCCCGATCAGCAGGTCACGGCGCAGGAGATCCCGGCCGGTTCGTCGAGCGAAGAGGTCATCGGCGCGGCCATCACCGCCGGCAACGCCCCCTGCCTGATCTTCAACACATCGCCGGCGGCCGTCCCCGGCTTCCAGCGTCAGGGCGGTCTGGTCAACCTGTCGGACTTCCCGGACGGCGAGCAGTACATCACCGAGCGCAGTGGCGATCTGGCCGACCAGTATCGCTCCGAGGACGGCGGCTTCTACCAGCTGCCGTGGAAGAGCAACCCGGTCATGATCTTCTACAACAAGGACCTCTTCGCCCAGGCCGGCCTCGACGCCGAGAACCCGAGGCTGTCCACCTACGACGAGTTCCTGCAGACCGCGCAGACCCTGAAGTCGGCCGGCGTCTCGCCCTATGCCATCAACCCCGCACCGACCAGCGAGTTCTTCCAGTCGTGGTTCGACTTCTACCCGCTCTACGCGGCGCAGACCGGTGGTGCACAGCTCGTCGAGGACGGCCAGGCCACCTTCGATGACGAGAACGGCGAGGCCGTCGCCGACTTCTGGCGCACCATCTACAGCGAGCAGCTCGCGGGCAACGAGCAATACCAGGGCGACGCGTTCGCCGACGGTCAGGCCGCGATGGCGATCGTGGGGCCGTGGGCCATCTCGGTCTACAAGGACAAGGTGAACTGGGGCTCGGTCCCGGTGCCCACCGAGCAGGGCGTCGCCGCCGACGACACCTGGACCTTCAGCGACGCCAAGAACGTCGGCCTGTTCACCGCGTGCGAGAACAAGGCGACCGCGTGGGACGTGCTGAAGTTCGCCACCAGCGAGGAACAGGACGGTACCTGGCTCCAGGAGACCGGTCAGATGCCCCTTCGCCAGAATCTCACCGACACCTACGCCGACTACTTCCAGGCGAACCCCGCCTACCAGCAGTTCGGTGATCAGGCCGCCCGCACCGTCGAGGTGCCGAACGTGCAGAACTCGGTCGAGATCTGGCAGGCGTTCCGCGACGGCTACTCGAAGGCGGTCATCTTCGGTGAGGGCGACGTGTCGACCTTCCTCTCGGATGCCAAGACCCAGATCGACCAGCTCGCGGCGGGGAACTGACATGACCACGTCCGTCGCCGGCACGGCCGGCCGCACCGGGGGAGACCCGGGGCGGCCGCGCCGCGCGGCGGGCGCGGAGGACACCGGCACGAAGCGGCGCCGCCCGTTCGGAGCGCAGCCGCTCGGCATCCTGTTCTCCGCCCCGTACCTGATCTTCATCGGGGTCGTCTTCGCGTACCCGATCGTCTTCGCGGTGTGGATGTCGTTCCACGACTACTTCTTCACCGCCCCGGGCGCGCAGGTCGACCGACCCTTCGTCGGGCTCGATAACTACGTCACCGCCCTGACCGACCCGGCGGTCTGGCGCGCGTTCGGCAACGTCGGGATCTTCCTGCTCATCAACGTTCCGCTGACGGTGGTGCTGTCGATCCTGCTGGCCACGGCCCTGGACCGCGTGGTGCGCGCCCGCACGTTCTTCCGCGTCGCGTTCTACGTGCCGTACGTCACGGCATCCGTCGCCGTCGTCGCCGTGTGGCTGTTCCTGTTCTCGAACACGGGCCTGGTCAACAACGTGCTGGGTCCCCTCGCGCCGAACCCGTCGTGGCTCGTGAACTCGGCCCTCGCCATGCCCACGATCGCGCTGTTCGTCACCTGGAAGGGGCTGGGGTTCTACATCCTGCTCTACCTCGCGGCTCTGCAGAACGTGCAGCGCGAGCTGTACGAATCGGTGGCGGTGGACGGCGGCGGGCGCATCCGCCAGTTCTTCGCGGTCACCGTGCCCGGCGTGCGGCCGGCGACGTTCCTCGTCGTGCTGCTGTCGACCATCACGGGCGCGAACCTCTTCACCGAGCCCTACCTGCTCACGAGCGGCGGCGGACCCAACGGCGCGTCCACGTCGCCCGTGCTCCTCATCTACCAGAAGGGCATCGAGCAGCAGAACCCCGACGTGGCCGCGGCGATCGGTGTGGTGCTCATCATCTTCGTGCTCGTGATCGCGCTGCTGCAGCGCCGGTTCGTCGGAAGGGAGGAATCGTGAGAAGCAAGATCGTCACCTACGGCGTCCTCACCGTCGGCGCGCTCGCCTTCCTGTTCCCGTTCTGGTACATGATCGTCGGCTCGCTGCAGACCAATCCCGACACCTCGATCGCGGGCGCGTTCCCGCACCCGTCGAATCTGACGACCGAGAATTACACCGCGATCGACGGGCGGATCAACCTGCTGCAGGGCCTGGCCAACTCGGGCATCTTCACCGGCGGCGTGATCCTCGGCACGATCGTCTTCGGAGTGCTCGCCGGCTATGCGCTCGCGGTGCTGAAGTGGCGCGGGCGGTCGGCGGTGTTCGCGCTCGTGCTGCTCGTGCAGGTGATCCCGTTCCAGCTGCTGATGATCCCGCTGTACGTCATGATCGCCCGCGACTACGGCCTGAGCGACAGCTACCTCGGGATGATCCTGCCGTTCTTCATCAATTCCACGGCGGTGGTCATCTTCCGCCAGTACTTCCTGCAGCTGCCCAAGGAGCTCTTCGACGCCGCCCGCATCGACGGCGCCAACGAATTCCGGCTGCTGTGGAGCGTCGCGCTGCCGCTCGTGCGTCCCGCGCTGCTCACGGCGGTGCTGCTGACCTTCATCGGACCGTGGAACGAGTTCCTCTGGCCGTTCCTCATCACGAAGGAAGCGGCGATGCAGCCGCTGGCGGTGTCGCTGGCGAACTTCATCTCCAACATCGCGGCATCCACCACCAACCCCTTCGGCGCGATGATGGCCGGCGCCGTCGTGCTCGCCGCCCCCGCGGTGGCGCTGTTCCTGATCTTCCAGCGCTACTTCACCTCGAACGACCTCGGATCCGGAGTGAAAGGATGACAATGACCCCCGAATCCCCCGTCCCCTACCGCCTCACGCGTATCGGGGTGGTGATGACCCCCGAGCCCGGCAACGCCGACGAGGCCGAGGGCGTGCTCAACCCGGCATCCGGCCGCGGACCCGACGGCCGGCTGTACCTGCTGCCCCGCCTCGTCGCCGAGGGCAACGTCTCACGCGTGGGGCTGGCCCGCGTCGTCGTCGAGGACGGCGTGCCCGTCGCGGTCGAGCGCGAGGGCGTGGTGCTGCAGCCCGACCGCGGCTGGGAGCGCGGCGTCGGCAACGCCGGCACCGAGGATCCCCGCACCACGTGGGTCGAGGCGCTCGGCCTGCACGTCATGACGTACGTGGCGTACGGCCCACTCGGTCCGCGTACCGCGGTGGCCGTCTCGCAGGACCTCCGCGAATGGCGGCGCCTGGGACCGGTGCTCTTCCGGTACCAGGACGACCTCGACATGGATCTCAACCTCTTCCACAACAAGGACACGGTCTTCTTCCCCGAGCCGGTCACGGCGCCCGACGGCACCGAGGCCTTCGCGGTCCTGCACCGCCCCATGTGGGACATCGGCGAGACCAAGCCCGGTCAGGGCGTGCGGGTGCCGGCCGGCGTCGACGACGAGCGGCAGTCGATCTGGATCAGTTATGTGCCCGTGGCATCCGTCCGCGAAGACCTCGCGAATCTCGTGCTCTGGGAGCAGCACCGCTTCGTGGCGGGTCCGCAGTTCCCGTTCGAGGAGGTCAAGATCGGCGGTGGGCCGCCCCCGCTGCGCATCCCCGAGGGCTGGCTCGTGCTGCACCACGGCGTGACCGGCGTGATCGACAGCGCGTTCTCGCAGCAGCAGAAGGTCAACTACGCTGCGGGAGCCCTGATCCTGGATGCCGCCGATCCCAGCCGCGTGATCGCCCGCACGCCCGAACCGCTGCTGGCACCCGAGACCGACGACGAGCGCAGCGGCATCGTGCCGAACGTCGTGTTCCCCACCGCGATCGAGGAGATCGACGGACGCCACTTCGTCTTCTACGGCATGGCCGACAGCAAGATCGGCGTCGCGCTGCTGGAGCGTACCGACTGACCGTCGCGCCGCGCCCGCGGTCCTCGCGGCCCGGGCGCGGCATCCCCTCTCCGAGTGCCGGTCCTTCCGGCATCCGGTCACCCCGCCATCGAAAGGATCCCCCCATGAACGCACGATGGAGTGCGCGCGGCCTCGCCGTCCTCGGTGCCGTCGCCCTGGCGGTCCCGTTGACCGCCGCCCCCGCCACGGCGGCTCCGACCGTCGCGTCGGCGCCCGCGGAGACGCTGACCACCCTCGACCACCTCGACTTCCTGCTCGACGAGGCCACCCCGCCGGCCGACGTCGCGGGCCACTCGACGTACCGCCAGGCGGAGGAGCCGACGCTGCTCGCCCCGTGGACCTACGCCGACGCCCGGGACGGCGGCACCTTCCAACGCGTCGGCGGCGGCCCGCTCGACCCGGCGACCGGCGATTGGGGCCAAGGCGCCTACAACGCCGACGACAACACCCGAGCCGCGGTCGTCTACCTGCGCCACTGGGAGCAGACCGGTGACGCCGACAGCCGGCAGAAGGCGTACGAGCTGCTGCGCACCGTCGCGTACCACCAGACCACCGAGGGTCCCTCGGCCGGCAACGTCGTGCTGTGGATGCAGCCGGACGGCGACCTCAACCCCTCCGCCGAACCGATCGAGCTGCCCGACCCCTCCGACTCCGGTCCCAGCTATTGGACGGCCCGCACCGTCTGGGCCCTCGGCGAGGGCTACGCCGCCTTCTCCGACGACGACCCCGATTTCGCCGCGTTCCTCAAGGACCGCCTCGCCCTGTCGCGCGGAGCGATCGAGCGCGACGTGCTGTCGAGGTACGGCCAGTACGCCGAGGCCGACGGCAAGAAGGTGCCCGCCTGGCTCATCGTCGACGGGGCGGATGCCACGGCCGAGGCCGTCCTCGGACTCGCCGCCGCCGTCGAGGCGGGCGACGACAGCTCGGCCACCGCGGCGCGTCAGCTCGCCGAGGGCGTGGCCGCCATGGCATCCGGGAGCACCCGCCAGTGGCCCTACGGAGCCGTGCTGCCGTGGGCGCAGTCGCCCGCGATGTGGCACGCCTGGGGCTCGCAGATGCCCGCGGCGCTCGCCGTGGCCGGCGATCTGTTCGACGACGACGCCCTCGTCGAGCCGGCGATCGCGGATGCCACCGGCTTCACGACGACGCTGCTCACCGCCGGAGGGCCCGACAACGGCTGGTACCCCAGCCCCACCGATCGCGTGCAGATCGCGTACGGCGCGGACTCGCGCGTGCAGTCGCTGCTTGCCCTGGCCGACACCACCGGGTCAGCGGCCTTCGCGGAGCTCGCGGGTCTGCAAGCGGCGTGGTTCTTCGGGGCCAACCATGCGGGGGCGCGGATGTACGACCCGGCGACGGGCGTCACCTTCGACGGTCTCCAGCCCGACGGCACGGTCAACCGCAACAGCGGCGCGGAGTCGACCATCCACGGTCTCCTCACCGCGCTCGCCCTCGATGCGCACCCTGAGGTCGCCGCGCGCGCGACGGCGCTGACCTCGGTCGAGTCGCGCGTCGGCCTTGAGTACGTCGAGGCCGAGGATGCCGTCCGCACCGACGGCACGGTGTTCACCCCCGAGTCGTCCTGGACGGGAGAAGCGAGCTGGTCGGGCGAGGGGCTGACGCTCACGACCCGTCGGAGCGCGACGTGGGACATCGGCGACTCGGACACGCGGCGCTGGGTCGAACCGGTCGTGCGCACGGCCCCGGGGGAGAAGAGCCAGTCCGCCTGGCACGGCGGCGGTCTGCTGTCCGTCACCGGCCCCGAGCAGGGCATCTCTCCCACGCCCGGAGCGCTGCTTCCGTACGCCCTGACGGCCCCGGTGTCGGGTTCGGACGTCCGCGTGGATGTCGTGCGCGGCGACCTCACCCTGGACGGACTCATCGTGCGTCCGTGGATCTCGCGCCTGGTGCTCGGCGGCGACGGTCGCGGCGAACTCGTGCACTCCAGCGCGATCGCCCCGCAGCGCACCACCATCGGCGCCGAGGGCGTCGACACGACGGTGAACGTCTACGACGACGCGGGTTCCCGGCTCCGCACCATCTCGACGACGGGCGTGGTCTCGGTGGTCCTCCCCGCCGGCGGGTTCGCCATCGCCGAGGGCTGAGTCGCTCGGCGCCGGTCGTGTCCCCGGCCCGGCCGGCGCCGGCGCATCCCCTCCGCACCGCCGTGTCCGATTTCCGCCAGCCGATGTCGGTGGTCGGTGGCAGGGTGGATGCCATGACCCCCACCGCCGTCGACGCTCCGGGCTTCTCCGAGCGCTATCGCGTCATCCAGTCGCGCGACCGACGCTTCGACGGGCAGTTCGTCACCGCGGTCCGCTCCACCGGCATCTATTGCCGCCCGAGCTGTCCCGCGCGCACGCCGAAAGAAGAGAACGTCACGTTCTACGCGACCTCCGCCGCGGCGCACGAGGCGGGCTACCGCGCCTGCAAGAGGTGTCTGCCCGAGGCCGCCCCCGGCTCTCCCCAATGGGACGTGCGCGGAGACGTCGTCGCCCGCGCCATGCGCCTCATCGCCGACGGCGTCGTCGACCGCGAGGGCGTCCCGGGCCTGTCCCGGCGGCTCGGCTACTCCGCCCGCCACCTCACGCGCCTCCTCGTCGCCGAGCTCGGTGTCGGGCCCCTCGCCCTCGCGCGGGCCCACCGCGCCCATACCGCTCGTGCGCTGCTCGTCGGCACCGACCTGTCCTCGGCCGACGTGGCCTTCTCCGCCGGGTTCCACAGCATCCGTCAATTCACCGAGACCATCGGCGAGGTGTTCGGCATGCCTCCGCGCGAGCTGCGGGCGCGTCGCTCGCGAGCGGCCGGAGCCCCGGCGTCCGCCGGTGAGATCGATCTGGCGCTCCCGGTGCGCGGCCCCGTCGACACGGTGGGGCTGTTCGGCTGGATGCGCGCGCACGCCATTCCCGGCGTCGAGGTCGGCGATGACCGCTCCTTCGCCCGCGTCGTGAGCCTGCCCGGCGGAGCGGCCTGGTTCGAGGTGCGCCTCGCCGACGACGGCCGCCTCCGGCTCCGCGCCCGTCTGGCAGCGCTCGCCGACCTCGGAACGCTCATCGCGCGCGTGCGTCGGCTCTTCGATCTCGACGCCGATCCGCTGGCGATCGACGAGGCTCTCGCACGGCATCCCGAGCTGGCGCCCGCGGTCGCAGCGATCCCCGGCGTACGCGTGCCGGGGGCGATCGACGCGGGGGAGATGCTGCTGCGCGCCATGATCGGTCAGCAGATCAGCGTCGCCTCCGCTCGCACCATGCAGGGTCGTCTCGCCGCGCAGCTCGGCGAGACGGTGGGGGTGGGCCCTCAGCCGATGACGCTCTTCCCGGGGCCCGCCGTCATCGCGGAGCGCGGGCTCGAGGTGCTGCGTGGGCCCGCCGCGCGCATGCGGGCGATCGTCGAGGCGGCCGCGGCCCTGGCCGAGGGCTCGCTCGAGCTGGGGCCGGGCGACGACGGCCCCGAGCAACGCGCACGACTGCTCTCGATTCGCGGCATCGGTCCCTGGACCGCCGACTACGTCCGCATGCGCGTGCTGGGCGACCCCGACGTGCTGCTCCCCGGAGACGTCGCCGCCCGAGCCGGGGCCGCGGCACTCGGGCTGCCGTCCGATCCCGCCGGCTTCACGGCGTGGTCGCAGAAGCTCGCGCCCTGGCGCAGCTACGCGATGGCGCACTACTGGTACGCCGCCCCGGTGACCCAGGCGTGGCGTTCCCCGGCCGAGACCGCCGCGGCGGCCTCCGTCGCATCCGGGCGGCCCGACGCGTCGAGCGAGCGGCCCGGCACGCCGGCGTCCCGTCGTCGACGCGCCCCGATCGACGTCGTATCGAGCGATGTCAGCGCCGAACTTCCCGAATCCGAAAGCGAGGACCGCTCATGACCACGGCCACCCTGCAGTTCGTCGACACCCCCGACGGCGCCTTCGCGATCCTCGCCGACCAATCGGACCTCGTCCTCGTGTCGGGATGGACGAGCGACCCCGACGCGGTGCTCGCCCGACTCGCACCCGCGCGCCGGCCACGCCAGGTCGTCGCGGGCGAGACCACGGCGTCCGAGGCGGTGCGCGCCTACTACGACGGCGACCCGACGGCGATCGACGAGGTCCGGGTCGCCCAGAGCGGGACCGCCCTGCAACTCGCCGGGTGGGAGGCCCTGCGCCGCATCGCTCCCGGCGCACCGCTCACCTACACCGGCTTCGCCGCCGCCCTGGGCTCTCCCTCGGCGGTGCGGGCGGCGGCATCCATCTGCGCTCGCAACGCGGTTGCGCTGTTCGTGCCGTGTCACCGCGTGCTGCGCGGCGACGGCACGATGGGCGGCTTCGCCTGGGGCGTCGGGGTGAAGCGGAGCCTGCTCGCTCGTGAAGCCACGAGCGCCACGACACTCTTGCCCCCAGCGTTCTCCCAGGGATAGTCTGGAGGGCTGCCGTCCCCCCGGCGGAAGCTCTCAACGATCAAGGAGGATGCCATGGACCACGACGACGCCCCCGTCGCCCCGGTCGCCGCGCCCTCCGTCGCCGCGCGTCCCCGCCGACGTTCCTAGGCATCGCGTCCGCGCTTCGGCGCCCGCTCTCCGCCTTCACCGACGACACCCGTCGCGCCTTCGGCTCCCCTCTCCGCGCCCGATCCCGGCGCCCGCTTCGACCCCACGAGGATCATGACCAGTTCTCCGCCCTCAGCCCGCCTCTCCACGCCACGCGCTCTCTCGCGCCTGCTGCCCATCGCGCGTCCCGTGCTGCCGCGACTCATCGCCGGCGCCGTCACCGCGCTCGTCGCGAGCCTGCTTGCCCTGGCGATCCCCCTCGTGCTCGAGCAGATCGTCGCCGGCCCGATCGCGTCCCTCGACCCCGCCGCTCTCGTGTGGGGCTCGCTCGCGGTGCTCGGCCTCGGCCTCGCCGAAGCCGCGATGGTGTGGCTGCGCCGCTGGTTCGTCCTCGCGCCGGCGACCAAGGTCGAGTACGACCTGCGGCAGTCGTTCTACTCGCGTCTGCAGCGCCTGCCGGTCGCCTTCCACGACCGCTGGCAGTCGGGCCAGTTGCTCTCGCGCATGATGCAGGACATCAGCATGCTCCGCCGGTGGCTGGCCTTCGGCGTGATCCTGCTCGTGGTCAACCTCCTCACGATCGTGATCGGCGCTGTGCTGCTGTTCCGCTGGCACTGGCTGCTCGGGGCGCTGTTCCTCGCGACGTCGGCGCCGGTGATCTACGTCGGCTTCCGCTTCGAGAAGCGCTACGGCGCTCTGACGCGTCAGAGCCAGGACCAGGCGGGCGACCTCGCCACCTCCGTCGAGGAGAGCGTCCACGGCATCCGCGTTCTCAAGGCCTTCGGTCGCGGCGCGCACGCGCTGAAGAAGTTCACCCGTCAGGCCGAGTCACTGCGCGAGACCGAGATCGACAAGGCCCGGGCGATCGGGTGGATCTGGTTCTGGCTCGTGCTGCTGCCCGACATCGCCTTCGCGGTGTGCCTCGGCGCCGGCATCGTGCTCACCCAGCTCGGGCAGCTCCAGGTGGCCGAGCTCGTCGCCTTCTTCGCGATGGCGACGGTGCTGCGCTGGCCGATGGAGTCCATCGGCTTCCTCTTCTCGTTCCTCCTCGACGCCCGGACCGCGACCGACCGCATCTTCGAGGTGTTCGACGAGCAGAACACGATCGTCGACCCCGAGAACCCGCGCACGATCGCCCAGCCGCGCGGCGAGCTCGCCTTCGAGGACGCGCACTTCCGATACCAGGATGCCGCTGACACCGAGCGCGACCTGCTCGACGGCGTCGACCTGGTGCTGCGTCCCGGCGAGACGATGGCCCTCGTCGGTCTGACCGGCTCGGGGAAGACCACTCTCACGACCCTTCCCGGTCGTCTCTACGACGTCACGGCCGGCCGCGTGCTCCTGGACGGCGTCGACGTGCGCGACCTGAGCCTGGCGGAGCTGCGCCGTCACGTCGGCATGGCGTTCGAGGACGCCACGCTGTTCTCCCAGACCGTGCGCGACAACGTCCTGCTGGGTCGTGAGGACCTCGAACCCGGGTCGCCCGATGCGGAGGAGATCCTCCGCGAAGCGCTCCAGGTCGCCCAGGCGCACTTCGTGTACGACCTGCCCGACGGCCTCGACACCGTCATCGGGGAGGAGGGGCTCAGCCTTTCGGGCGGCCAGCGTCAGCGTCTCGCTCTCGCGCGCGCGGTGGCCGCGCGTCCGGCGGTGCTCGTGCTCGACGACCCGCTCTCCGCGCTCGACGTCGACACCGAAGCCCTCGTGGAAGACGCGCTCCGCGAGGTGCTGAGCGAGACGACCGCGCTCGTCGTCGCGCACCGTCCGTCGACCGTCACCCTCGCCGACCGGGTCGCCCTGCTGGAGGACGGCCGGATCACCGCGGTCGGCACCCATTCCGATCTGCTGCGCGACAGCGCGCACTACCGCTACGTCATCTCGAGCCTCGAAGAGGCCGAGCGGCAGGCGCGCACGGGGGCGATCCCCGTCATCGCCGACGACGAGGCCCTCACCGAGAAGGAGGCGACCCGATGACCACCGCGACCGTCTCCGGTACGAGCGGCGAAGACCGCTCCGACTACACCCGCGAAGAGAGCCGCGCGATCCGTCAGCGCTCGCTGCGCCTGCTCGCCTCGCTCGTGTCGCCCCTGCGCTGGCAGCTCGTGCTCGCGGCCGCCGTGCTCGTCGTGTCGACCGCGCTGCGCGTCGCCGGCCCGGCGCTCATCGCGTTCGGCATCGACAACGCCCTGCCCGCGGTCATCGAACGCAGCGACTGGATGCCGACGATCGGCGTCGTCGGCATCTACCTGCTCGCGGGAATCGGTGGCGCGGCGCTGATCGGCTGGTACGTCGTCGTGGCGGCGCGATTGACGCAGGCGGTCATGCTCGACCTGCGCAAGCGCATCTTCCTGCACACGCAGAAGCTCAGCCTCGAGTTCCACGAGTCCTACACCTCGGGGCGCATCATCTCGCGGCAGACCAGTGACCTCGACACCATCCGCGAGCTGCTCGACGGCGGTCTGAACGAGCTCGTCTCGGGGGTGCTCTACGGTCTGTTCACCCTCGGCGCGCTCTTCCTCATCGACTGGCAGTCGGGGCTCATCCTGACCGTCATGGGCATCCCGATGTACCTGCTCATGCGGTGGTTCTACACGCGCTCGCAGATCATCTACCGCGAGTCGCGCGTCATCAGCGCGCAGGTGATCGTGAAGTTCGTCGAGACCATGACCGGCGTCCGCGCGGTCAAGGCGTTCCGTAAGGAACCGCGCAACGACGAGGAGTTCGGCGCGCTCGCCGGGGCCTACCGCGACGTGAACATGCGCTCGATCAAGCTGTTCGGCACCTTCGAGCCCGGCATCATGGCGGTGGCCGCGGTGTCGGTCGCCGTCGTGCTGCTCTGGGGCGGCGGCCGTGTCATCGCCGGGCCGCTCGAGATCGGTGTGCTGACGGCGGCGGTGCTGTACGTGCGCAACTTCTTCTCACCGCTGCAGGAGGTCGCGTTCTTCCTGAACTCGTATCAGTCCGCCACGGCGGCGCTCGAGAAGGTGTCGGGCGTCCTCGAGGAGGAGCCGACCGTTCCCGACCCCACCGACCCGGTCGACCTGTGGTCGGCGAAGGGCCACGTCCGTTTCGACGACGTCACGTTCGGCTACTCCGAGGACCGCGTCATCCTGCCGCACTTCTCCCTCGACCTGCCCGCGGGGCAGACGGTGGCGCTGGTGGGCACGACAGGGGCCGGCAAGTCGACGCTCGCGAAGCTCGTCTCGCGCTTCTACGACCCGTCGAAGGGTGCCGTCACCCTCGACGACGTCGACCTGCGCCGCCTGCACCCGAAGGATCTCCGCCGGGCCATCGTGATGGTCACCCAGGAGGCCTACCTGTTCAGCGGCACGGTCGCCGACAACATCGCACTCGGTAAGCCCGACGCGACGATGGACGAGATCCGCGCCGCCGCGCGAGCGGTGGGGGCCGACGGCTTCATCCAGAAGCTGCCCGACGGCTACGACACCGACGTGAACAAGCGCGGAGGCCGCGTCTCGGCCGGACAGCGCCAGCTGATCTCGTTCGCGCGCGCGTTCCTCGCCGACCCGGCGGTGCTCATCCTCGACGAGGCGACCGCGTCGCTCGATATCCCGAGCGAACGCCTCATCCAGGAGGCGCTGCAGACGCTCCTCGCCGACCGCACCGCGATCATCATCGCCCACCGCCTGTCGACGGTGGCGATCGCCGATCGCGTGCTCGTCATGGAGCACGGCCGCATCATCGAGGACGACACCCCCGCCGCCCTCATCGCAGGCACGGGCAAGTTCGCCCAGTTGCACGCCGCCTGGCGCGAGTCGCTGGTCTGACAGTGGATGCCACGTCCCCCCGCGGGGGTGCGCGGCATCCGTGTTTCTGCCGGCCGACCGAGCGCCGCGCAGCCGCCCGGTCGGCAACGAATGAGGACGAGTGCAACAGATTCGGATGCGGTCGTGGCTTTGATCCGAATCCGTTGCTACACGCCGAATCTGTTTACATGCGTCGGGGCTGATCCCGGCAGCCGCGAAGCGGGGTGGGCGTGCTCCGCTTCGCGCGGCCGCAGGCCGCGCGGGCAACAGATCCGGAGTTGCGCAACAGATTCGGATCTGCAGACGGCATGCGTCCGAATCTGTTGCGCTGATCCGCATTCATTGACCCACGCAAGACGGCGGGATGCCGCTTCCCGGTCATCTCGCGAGATGCAGCCCCTGAGCGATCACGGTCGTGATCGCGCGCTCCACGCCGGCCCAGTCCGTCACCACGTCGCGATAGCTGAATCGCAGGACGGTGTAGCCGCGAGCGATCAGTTCGCGATCGTGGGCGAGGTCGCGGTGGCGGTCTTGAGGGGTCGAGTGATAGGCGAAACCGTCGAGCTGGACGACGAGACGGTCACCGATCAGAACGTCGACGCGGTGCCCGGCGATGAGCACCTGCTGGCGCACCAATACGCCCCAGGGGGTCAGGCGCACCACGAAGATCGTCTCGAGTCCGGAGTCCGACTGTCCCGTTGCGGTAGAGGCCAGTCGCTTCGACGCGGGAGTCCGCCATGACATCTTCGCGACGGCATCGGGGTGCAGGCGTTCGTGGCGCAGAGCCGATTCCCACACGATCAGGGCCTGCTCGAACGGAAGACAGCTCGCGACGTGCTCGAGACAGTCGGGAACCGACTCGACGAGGTGGTGGGCGGGTAGCGGCACGAGAGGAGTCGACCAGTGCGTGACGACGTCGGCGCGCGGAGCCTGGCTGTCACGCTTCACGGCGACGTGTAGCGACGCACCGACTCCCTCGGGGATCCACCAGCCACGCAACGAGGCGGCGCTGACACACGCGAGCCGGCCGGAAGCCCAGGCGGCACCGACGAGAGCGGCGGGGGCGTTCTCCGTCGCAACCCAGTAGCGCTTGACCCGGTCGACCTCGCCCCGCGTGATGGTTGCGCGCAGTCGACTGGCCGGGATACCGGCATCCAGGATCTGCTGACGGTGCACGATGCCGCCGCGCGCTCTCACCCACTCGGCGATGTCCATGGGCCCACCCTGCTCCTCCGGGCGGAGGAGGATGCGCCGAGCCGGGGCAGATGTGCAGGGGACAGCCGAAACGCATCCTGGGGAGGAGGGGTGGCTACGCAACAGAATCGGATCGCTGCGACGGATGCGGACGACGGGGGCGGAGCGGTCCGAATCCGTTGCGTGGATCCGAATCTGCTGCACCGCAACGCCGCGCCCGCGCGCGCCGGGCCTACACCCGCACGCGGGCGATGACCTCGCCGTACTCCGTCTCGTCGACGGGCTCGAAACCCACGCGCTGGAAGAACGCCTCGGGGCCGCCGACGCCGGGTTCGTAGATGACGTCGACGTGGTCCATGCCGCGGCCGCGGGCCTCCTCGAGCACGGCGGCGATGGCGTAGCTGCCGACACCGCGGCCCTGCTCATCGGCGTCGACGTTGATGCGCCACAGGACGGAACGGAAGTGCTCCTCGTGCGCGTCGGGGTCGAAGTTCGCGCTGACGAAGCCGACCACTTCGTCACCGTCGAGCACGACGCGCTGCCATGAGGTCTGCGGATTGCTCACCGTGGCGGCGATGCCGTAGCTGACCGGAGCGAGGAACTGCTCCTGCCCGGGCTTGAGCGACAGGGTGTTCACGGCCACGATCGTGGCGGCGGACAGTTCGACGAGACGCAGGTCAGCCATGCGCCCAGGCTATCGGGCCACCCGCTCCTCCCCAAGATCGCATCCCCGCGCATGCGTTCTGCGTCACCTCGGCGTCGATCGTCCGCCGCCGCCGCGCGCGCACCGCGGGGCGCCGACCGACGAGCCGTCCCGGACCGTCAAACTATCTCGACATCAAGAGACTTTGCCGTGGTGCGATAGGCTGGAACGCAACCCTGGCCGCCTCTACGGAGAGATCTGACGTGCCCGATTCCACCATCATCTACACGTACACCGACGAGGCGCCGGCACTTGCCACCGCGTCGTTCCTGCCCATTGTGCAGGCCGTCACGAAGCAGGCGGGTGTCGACGTCGAGACCCGCGACATCTCGCTGGCCGGCCGCATTCTCGCGGCCTTCCCGCAGCGCCTGACCCCCGAGCAGCAGGTCGGCGACGCCCTGGCCGAGCTGGGCGGTCTCGCGACGCTGCCCGAGGCGAACATCATCAAGCTGCCGAACATCTCGGCATCCATCCCTCAGCTCAAGGCCGCGATCGCCGAGCTCCAGTCGCAGGGCTACGACATCCCCGACTACCCGGACGAGGCGTCGAGCGTCGAAGAGAAAGACGTGCGCGCCCGCTACGACCGCATCAAGGGTTCGGCCGTGAACCCGGTGCTGCGCGAGGGCAACAGCGACCGCCGCGCCCCGCTCGCGGTGAAGAACTACGCCAAGAAGCACCCGCACCGCAACAAGGCTTTCGCCGAGGGCTCGAAGACCCGCGTCGCGACCCTCGGTCACGACGACTTCCGCTCGAATGAGAAGTCGGTGGTCATCGCCGACGACGACGTCCTCTCGATCCAGCACCTTGCCGCCGACGGCACGACGAAGACGCTCAAGGAGGGCCTGAAGGTCCTCCAGGGCGAGATCGTGGATGCCACCTTCCTCTCGGCCGCGGCCCTCGACGCGTTCCTCGCCGACACGCTGGCGCAGGCGAAGGCCGACGATGTGCTGTACTCGGTGCACCTCAAGGCCACGATGATGAAGGTCAGCGACCCGATCATCTTCGGCCACGTCGTCAAGGCGTTCTTCGCCGACGTGTTCGACCGCCACGGCGACGCGCTCGCCGCCGCCGGCCTGACCCCGAACGACGGTCTCGGCTCGATCCTCGCGGGTCTGTCGAACGTCGAGGGCGGCGACGCCATCGCCGCGGAGATCCGTGACGCCCTGGCATCCGGCCCCCGCCTGTCGTACGTCAACAGCGACAAGGGCATCACCAACCTGCACGTGCCGAGCGACGTGATCGTGGACGCCTCGATGCCCGCGCTCATCCGCAACGGCGGCAAGCTGTGGGGCGCCGACGGGGGAGAGGCCGACACCCTCGCCGTCATCCCCGACTCCTCGTACGCCGGTGTGTACCAGGCGACCATCGAGGACGTCATCGCCAACGGTCCCCTCGACCCGGCCACCATCGGCTCGGTGCCGAACGTCGGTCTCATGGCGCAGGCGGCCGAGGAATACGGCAGCCACGACAAGACCTTCGAGATCGCGGCCCCCGGCCGTGTGCAGGTCGTCGCGTCGAACGGCGACGTGCTGCTCGAGCACGAGGTCGGCGCCGGTGACATCTGGCGCGCGACGCAGACGAAGGACGTCGCGGTGCGCGACTGGGTGAAGCTCGCCGTGACCCGCGCCCGCGCGACCGGTGTCCCGGCCGTGTTCTGGCTCGATGAGAGCCGCGCGCACGACCGCAACCTCATCGCCAAGGTGCACGAGTACCTCGCCGACCACGACACGGACGGCCTCACGATCGAGATCCTCGCGCCGGCCGACGCCACGCGGTACTCGCTCGAGCGCATCCGCCGCGGCGAGGACACCATCTCGGTGACCGGCAACGTGCTGCGCGACTACCTCACCGACCTGTTCCCGATCCTCGAGGTGGGTACGAGCGCCAAGATGCTCTCGATCGTCCCGCTCCTCGCGGGCGGCGGTCTGTTCGAGACGGGCGCCGGCGGCTCGGCCCCCAAGCACGTGCAGCAGCTCGTCGAGGAGGACTACCTCCGCTGGGACTCACTCGGTGAGTTCTTCGCCCTCGCGGCCTCGCTCGAGCACCTCGCCGACACCACCGGCAACGACCGCGCCCGCGTGCTCGCGCAGACGCTCGACGCCGCGACCGGCACGTTCCTCGAGAACGACAAGTCGCCGGGTCGCGCCCTCGGCACGATCGACAACCGCGGCAGCCACTTCTACCTCGCCCTGTACTGGGCGCAGGAGCTGGCGCAGCAGACGACGGATGCCGACCTGGCCGCCGTCTTCGCCCCGGTCGCTGAGAAGCTGGCCGCCGAGGAGGAGACGATCGTCGCCGAGCTCAACGCCGTCCAGGGCCACCACGCCGAGATCGGCGGGTACTACCGCCCCAACACGGAGCTCGTGGAGAAGGTCATGCGCCCCTCCGCCACGCTGAACGCCGTGGTCGACGCCCTGCGCTGAGCCCGGAACCCGAAAGGGGCGGATGCCAATCGGCATCCGCCCCTTTCTGTTGCGTGTCGGCCGCGCAGGCGCGCGTGAGTCGCCAGGATTTGTCGCTTGAGGGGGCCCCGAAGCGACAAAATTGGCGACTCGCGCGAGGGGACGCGGAGAACAGAAGAGGGGCGGATCCCGAATGGCATCCGCCCCTCTACAGGGATCCGGGCTCAGTAGTGGACCGAGACCTCGGTGCCGCGGTAGGCCCAGTCGTACAGCTCCTTGGCCTGCGGGATCGTCATGTTGATGCAGCCGTGGCTCATCGGCGTGCCGAAGTTGTTGTGCCAGTAGGTGCCGTGGAAACCCTCGTCGCCGTTGAAGTACGCCACCCAGGGCACGTCCTTCGTGCAGTAGTCGTACCCGGGGACGCAGCCCATGTCCTGCATGGCCGTCTTCCAGCCGATGCGGAAGTTGCCCGTGTGGGTGGCGTGGTCACCCGCGCCCGACGAGATCGTGTAGGTGCGGTACACCTCGCCGTTCTGCCAGAGCGTCGTGGTCTGCGTGCTGAGGTTGACGTCGATGCGTCGCTCGGTCTTGGTGGTCTCGAACGGGGTCTCGGTCACGGGGAGGGCGTAGCGGCCGTTCCCGTCGGCGAGCTGTGCGGCGAAGGCCGCGGCGACGCCGCTCGTGTCGCCGAGCGCTCGGCCGGTCTGCCCCTCGGTGATCGCCTTGATGACTTCTCCGCCGGTGTCGACGATCACATCGGCGTTGACCGCGCCGCGATCGACCTGTCCGGCGAGCCCCGAGACGGCCTGCTGGATCGCGGACTCGTCGGCCGAGATCGCGAACTCGCCCTTGCCGTCGGGGGTGACGGTGAGCCACGAGGCGGCGGTGGCGCGGTCGACGGCGACCGTGCGCTCGTCGCCGACGTAGAAGCCGGCGCTGTCGAGGATGCCGTTGAGGGTCGCGACGGCGGCGCCCGCTTCGTCGGTGGTGACGGGAGCTTCGACGGGGACGAGGCCGGCCTGGACCGTCGTGGATGCCATCCCCGAGTCGAACGCCGTCTGCAGCGCGGCGGTCACGGCGGCGACGTCGATGCCCTCACCGTCTTCGGACGGGGTGGTGACATAGGCCTGCGACCCGTCGTCGTACGCGATGGTGGCGTCGACCGGGGCGCGGTAGGTGCCGGGAGCCAGCTCGCGCAGGGCCGCGGCGGCCTCGGCGGCATCGACCTGCACCTCGACGCCCGTGCCCTCGGGGAACCAGGACGCGGGCTTCCACATGGGGTTGTCGGCGAACGCCTTGTCGGCCAGGGCCGCGGCGTCGACCGTGGCGCCGAGCTCGGCACCGGTCACGGTGACCTGGCCCGCGGGGCTCTCGACCGTCACGGTCGTCTGCGCCAGGCGCGAGTCGATCGCCTGCGCCGCGGCTCCGGCGGTCAGCCCGCCGATCTGCACGCCGGCGACGGAGGCGCCGGGCGCGATCAGCACGAGGGACGCCGCGATCAGGGCGACCGCGGTCGCGCCCGCCGGGATGCCGATCCAGAGGCCGGAGCGGTTCTTCCGCCGGGTCGGCTCGGTCGGTGCCCACGCGTACGTCGCGCCATCGGTGCCCGGTGCGGCGTCGGTCATCGTCAAACCCCCCAGAAGTCAGTCTTCTCATGGTAAGGGGAGGGTGCCCGTCATGACCGGAGTGAACATCACGGTCTGATCACGTCGGCGTCGCCCAGCGGCCGGATGGCATCAGTCCGCGAACACCTTGCCCGGGTTCAGGATGCCGAGGGGGTCGAAGACCCGGGCGATGTCGCGCTGCAGCTGCCACTGGTCGTCGCCGAGCTCGTCGGCGAGCCACCGCCGCTTGAGCACCCCGATGCCGTGCTCGCCGGTGAGGGTTCCGCCCAGCGCGAGCGCCGCGCGGAACAGCTCCTCCGCCGCCTCCCAGACGATCGGCGGGACCTCCCGTCCTTCGAAGACGAAGTTGGGGTGGAGGTTGCCGTCACCGGCGTGGGCGACGGCCGGGATGACCAGTCCGAATTCGCGTTCGATGCGCGCGATCTCATCGAACATGTCGGGCAGGGCGCTGCGCGGCACCGACACGTCCTCGATGAGCGTGGTGCCGAGGGTCTCCATCGCGGGATGCATCGCGCGGCGCACGGCCAGGAGGGCCTCGCCCTCGGCCGCGTCCGAGGCCACGGCCACCGCGCCGCCCGCCTCGCGAAGGATCCCGGCGATCGAGCGGGCCTCCTCCGCGGCGACGGGGCCGTCGGTCTGGATCGTCAGCTGCGCCGCGCCCGGCGGTGGGGTGGGCAGCGACAGGAGGCGATGCGCGGCCGCGAGGCTCGTGGCATCCATCAACTCCATGATCGCGGGCTGCACGCCCGACGCCGTGACCGCCGCGGAGGCCACGGCGGCCGCGCGCACACCGTCGAACAGCGCGGTGAGGGTGACGCGCTCGCCCTCGACCAGGCGGCGCAGTTTGAGGGTGGCGCCCACGACGACGCCGAGCGTCCCCTCCGAGCCGATGATGAGCGAGGTCAGATCGAGGCCGGTCACGCCTTTTACGCTGCGATGCCCGAGACGGAGCAGGCGCCCGTCGGCGAGGACGACGTCGACGCCGAGCACCGCGTCGCGCACGACGCCGTACTTCGCGCAGAGCAGCCCGCCGGCCCCGGTGGCGATGTTGCCCCCGACCGTCGAGATGGCGCGGCTGGCCGGATCGGGCGCCCACCACACGCCGTGCGGTTCGAGAAGCGCATTGAGGTCGGCATTGAGGATGCCGGGCTCCACCACCGCGAGCAGGTCGTCGGGCCGCACCTCGAGCAGGCGGTCCATTCCGCGCAGCGAGAGGCTGATCTCGCCGCCACCGGTGTTGGCGCCGCCGGCGAGTCCCGTCCCGGCGCCGCGCGGCACGACCGGGGTGCGGGTGGCCGTCGCGATGCGCATCACGGTCTGGACGTCGTCGACGGATGCCGCGTGCACCACCGCCAGTGGCGTCGCCGCCGAGGCGTGCCCGGACTTATCGGCTCTCGCGGCCTCCAGTGCGGCGGGGGAGATGTCGACGCGGTCGCCGAGCGCGGCCCGCAGCAGCGCGACGACGTCGGAGGTCATGCCAGGCGCCGTCGGCCGTTCAGGGCGCCGAAGACGACCGCGACGACGGCGAAGCCCAGACCGATCCACGCCTGGCCCATGCTCCACCATGCGACGGTGGCCGCCGCGTACACGAAGAGTTCGACCAGCGCGCGGATGAACGGATGCACGGCCAGCACGGCACGGGGCGAGACGAACAGGGCCCACACGAGGATGGCGAGGGCGGGAGCGCCGATGCCGGCGACGATGTTCCACGGCAGCGGCCACGCGGTGAAGCCCCAGATGGCCAGGGTCACGAAGGCGAAGATGCCGCAGATCACGCTGACGATCTCGACCGCCGTCGGGCGTGGGCGCATGCCGGGGGCGAGAGGCGCCTGGGCGCGGACGTTGCGGGAGTCGGTCACTCCGCTATTTTACGCGGGCCCGGGGTTCCCGCGTCCGCGATGCCTCAGCGTCGAGCCGTACGCGACCTGGGGAGGAACGGTGGATGCCGGAACACGCGGGGCAGGGGAAGGTTTACCCGCTAAAGTGGCACCGTCGCGACTGGCGTTGAGGTGGGGAACCACCGGGGAGCGACCGCTTGACGGTATTCGACCGCACGCCTGGGTCGATGCGGTATCTACGCGGGCTCGCCGAGCCCGCGGCATCCGGAACCATCGTCAAGGAGATCGCATGACCGATCCGTACTTCAACGCCCCCCTCTCCGAGGTCGACCCCGAGATCGCCGAGGTCCTCGAGCGCGAGCTCAACCGCCAGCGCGGGTTCCTCGAGATGATCGCGTCCGAGAACTTCGTGCCCGTCTCGGTCCTGCAGTCGCAGGGCTCGGTGCTGACCAACAAGTACGCCGAGGGCTACCCGGGTCGCCGGTACTACGGCGGCTGCGAAGAGGTCGACGTCGCCGAGTCGCTCGCGATCGAGCGGGCCAAGCAGCTGTTCGGTGCCGAGTACGCCAACGTCCAACCGCACTCCGGTGCCTCGGCCAACGCCGCGGTGCTGCACGCGATCGCCCGCCCCGGCGACACGCTGCTCGGCCTCGCCCTCGACCAGGGCGGCCACCTCACGCACGGCATGAAGATCAACTTCTCGGGCCGCCTCTACGACATCGTCGCCTACGGTGTCGACCCCGAGACCTCGATCATCGACATGGACGAGGTGCGTCGTCTCGCCGTCGAGCACAAGCCCAAGGTCATCATCGCCGGTTGGTCGGCCTACCCGCGCCAGCTCGACTTCGCCGCCTTCCGCGCGATCGCCGACGAGGTCGGTGCGCTGCTGTGGGTCGACATGGCGCACTTCGCCGGCCTCGTCGCCGCGGGCGTGCACCCGAGCCCCATCCCGCACGCTCACGTCGTGTCGACCACCGTGCACAAGACGATCGGCGGCCCCCGCTCGGGTCTCATCCTCACGAACGACGAGGCGCTCGCCAAGAAGATCAACACCGCGGTCTTCCCGGGCCAGCAGGGCGGCCCGCTCATGCATGTCATCGCCGCGAAGGCCACGGCCTTCAAGCTCGCGATGACGCCCGAGTTCAAGGAACGCCAGGAGCGCACCCTGCGGGGCGCGGCGATCCTCGCCGAGCGCCTTACCCAGGACGACGTCAAGAACGCCGGCATCGCCGTGCGCTCGGGCGGCACCGACGTGCACCTCGTGCTCGTCGACCTGCGCGAGGCGGAGATCGACGGCAAGCAGGCCGAAGACCTCCTCCACGACATCCACATCACCGTGAACCGCAACGCCGTACCCAACGACCCGCGGCCCCCGATGGTGACCTCGGGCCTGCGCATCGGCACCCCGGCGCTTGCGACCCGCGGCTTCGGCGACGCGGAGTTCACCGAGGTCGCCGACATCATCGCGCTCGCGCTGATTCCCGGCGCCGATGTCGAGGCCCTGCGCGCGCGCGTCGCGAAGCTCGCCGACGCCTTCCCGCTGTACCCCGACCTGCAGCAGTGAGCCCCGCCGGGGCGGGGTCGCTGTCGCGGCGGTCCCGTCCCGGCATCCGGCCCTCAGGCCTTCCGGCTTTCTCTTCCGCGCGCGCCGGGTGCCCGGCATCCTGTTGCCGATAAACGCCCCGGCGAGTGAAACACATTGTCTCGCGGCGTTTCTCACTCGCCGGAGCGTTTATCGCGAAAGGGGCGGCGCGGGAGGGGCGGCGCGGGAGGGGTGGCGCGGGAGGGGAGGGGCGGCGCGGCAGAGACGGCGACGAGGGGCCGGCGACATGACATGACACCACAGACACGGAACGAGGGATGCCATGACGGCGACGATTCTCGACGGTAAGGCCGCCTCGGCGGCGATCAAGGCGGAGCTGACCGAGCGCGTGGCGGCGCTGCGTGCGAGGGGCATCGTCCCGGGCATCGCCACCGTGCTCGTGGGCGCCGACCCGGCCTCGCAGCTGTACGTCGGCATGAAGCATAAGCAGTCCGAGGCGATCGGCATGAACTCGATCCAGGTCGAGCTGCCCGCCGAGGCGACGCAGGAGGAGGTCGAGGCCGTCATCGACCGTCTCAACGCCGACCCCGCGTGCCACGGATACATCGTGCAGCTCCCGTTGCCGAAGCACATCGACACCGACGCGATTCTCGAGCGCATCGACCCCGCCAAGGATGCCGACGGCCTGCACCCCACCAACCTCGGGCGTCTCGTGCTGAACGTGAACGCGCCCATCCTCACGCCGCTGCCGTGCACACCGCGCGGGGTCATCGAGCTGCTGCTGCGCAACGATTACGACCTGAAGGGCAAGGAGGTCGTCGTCGTCGGCCGCGGTGTCACCATCGGTCGCTCTATCGGCCTGCTGCTGACCCGTCGCGAGATCAACGCGACCGTGACCCTCACCCACACCGGCACCGCCGACCTGGCGAAGCACCTGCGCGAGGCCGACGTCATCGTCGCCGCCGCGGGCGTGAAGCACATCGTGCGCGCCGAGGACGTCAAGCCGGGCGCCGCGGTGCTCGACGTGGGCGTCACGCGCGAGACCGACCCCGAGACCGGCAAGTCCCGCGTCTACGGTGACGTGCACCCCGACGTCGCCGAGGTCGCCGGCTTCGTGTCGCCGAACCCCGGCGGTGTGGGCCCGATGACCGTCGCCCTGCTCATGACCAACGTCGTCGAGGCGGCGGAGCGCGCCGCCGCGGGCTGACGGTGAACCACAGCGTGACGCGCGTTGAACAGACGGAGCGTCGCACGCAATGGGGAAGCGCGAGCGCGCGCGACGTGGCACAGTTTCCTCATGACTGAGTCCGTGCTGAACGACCTTCTCCGCCGCGTCACCGAGAGCGGTCTGCTCGAAGACGCCCAGATCGACGAAGACAGCGTCATCGGGTCCGGACACCTGGATGCCGCCGGCGTCGAGGTGGAGGTCGACCTCGACCCCGAGATCGACGAAGACGAAGCCCCCGACCTCGACGCGATCCTGAGCAACCTGAAGGACGTGCTCTCGGTCAGCGAGGAGCGCTGGCGCGCGATCGTCGAGGAGATCTCGAGCGACATCGAGGACGCCCTCGACGACGACGAGCTCGACGCCGACGTCGACCTGCGCACCGACCTCGAGGCGATCGGCGTGGGCGTGTTCGCCGACGCGATCATCGTCGTGTTCGCCGGTCAGGTCTCGTTCCCGGACGCCCTCGTGCACGTGCAGCTCACTCCCGAGCTCGAGGTCGAGGACATCGAGATCATCGGCGACGACGAGGAAGACGACGAAGACGAGGACTGACTCCCGTTCGAAAGGGCCGCGCCGTGACGGCGCGGCCCTTTCGTGTTCTCAGGCGGTGCCGCCGAGAGACGCTTTCATCGACGTGACCCGTGCCTGCTCGTCGAAGCCGAAGGTCACGGAACCGGAAGAGTCGGTGACGACCGCGCCCGAGAAGGCGTCGTCGGTCCACGTCATGGTCCACCCGGCCAGACGCGCCAGGTTCCACACGGCGCCGCGCGGATCGGCGGGCGTCGTGGTCGACATGATCCGCGGCATCCGGATCATCGCCTCTGCGACGGTCAGTGCGGGCAACGGGGCGTCGAGAACGAGGACGGCGCGCGTGCCGGACTCGCCCGAGGGTGCGGAGTAGTACGCCGAGCGGCCGGTGATGTCGATGGCCGCCCCGGCGATCTCGTGCGACACCTGTGCGATCCAGTCCGCGTCGCCCGGGGCGTCTGCAGGGAACGGGACCTCGGGCGAGGTGAGCTCGGCGATCCCGTGGGCCTGTCCGTACCCACGGAGCTGCGCGGCCACGCCCCGGTCGCCGCCTCCCGCGGGATGCGCCCACCCCCACAGGACCGACCGGGGGCCGGGCGCGATCGACGCGATGAAGTGCGCGCCGCAGACGAAACGGCGGGTCGGGTCGGTGGTCGACGAGAACGCGAACGTCCCCGTGGCCAGGTCGACGTCCCACCGGTGCTCCCCGAGATCCTCGGCCGCCTGGCCTAGTGCGTCCTGGCGCAGGGCGGTGAAATACGAGGCGCGGTCGGCAAGAGCTCGGAGGGTCGGAAAGGTCGTCATCGCTCCACGCTAGACCGGTGACTCAGTAGCTGTCGCGACGCTCGCCGGGACCGGTGACGAACCGCGCGGCGAGGGCCTCCGAGGCGCGGGCGAGCAACGCGACGTCGGCGCCGACCGCGACGAAGTCCGCCCCGGCATCGAGGTAGGCCTCGGCCACCGTGGGGTCGAAGGCGTTCACGCCGACCGGGGTGCCGGCATCCCGGCACGCGGCGAACACGGCGTGCACCGCGGCGACGACGTCGGGGTGCGACTGCTGGCCGAGCAGACCCATGGATGCCGAGAGGTCGCTCGGCCCGACGAAGACGGCATCCACTCCCTCGACGGCGGCGATCTCAGCCGCCGCGGCGACTCCGGCGGTGGTCTCGATCTGAACGGTGAGCGAGACGTGGTCGGCGGCGTCGGCGAGGTAGCCATCGACGCGGTTCCAGCGGGCGCTGCGGGCGAGGGCGCTGCCGACCCCGCGGATGCCCTCGGGCGGGTAGCGCGTCGCGGCGACGGCGGCCCGGGCCTCGTCGGCGGAGGACACCATCGGCACGATGAGGTTCTGCGCGCCGAGGTCGAGCACCTGCTTGATGACCACGGGGTCGTTCCACGGCACGCGCACGACCGGGGTCACGGGATACGCCGCGGTCACCTGCAGGAGCGTGAGCACGGTCTCGAGCGAGGTCGCCGAGTGCTCCATGTCGAGCAGGAGCCAGTCCAGGCCCGAGCCCGCGGCGATCTCGGCCGCGACGGAACTGCCCGAGCACACCCACATGCCCGCGAGCGGACGATCGGATGCCGCGAGCGCGGCCCGGAAGGTCGGGGTCAGACGAAGCGGCACGAGATCGTTCCCATCGGTCCGTAATCGCAGAGCACATCGTCGCCCCGCGACACCCACATCGGGCGCGTGAACGATCCTGCCAGGATGATCTCGCCCGCCTCCAGGCGTGCGCCGTGCTGAGAGAACTTGTTCGCCAGCCACGCGACGCCGGTCGCCGGATGGCCGAGGACGCCCGCGGCGACGCCGGTCTCCTCGATCTCGCCGTTGCGGCTCAGCACCCCGGGTACCCAGCGCAGGTCGATCTCGTCGGGACGCTTGTGCACGTCGCCGAGCACCATCGCGCCATAGGCGGCGTTGTCGCTGATCGTGTCGACGATCGTGCGGCCCTCGAGCTCGATGTGCGAGTTCAGCACCTCGAGGGCGGGGACGGCGTAGTCGATCGCGGCGAGGGCATCGTCGAGCGTGCAGTCGGGGCCGGCCAGCGGCGTCTTGAGCACGAAGGCGAGCTCGACCTCGATGCGGACGTTGGAGAAGTGCTCGACGGGGATGTCGTCGCCCGAGCGGTACACGGTGTCGTCGAACATCACGCCGTAGTCGGGCTCGGTGATCCCGGTCGCCTGCTGCATGGCCTTGGACGTCAGGCCGATCTTGCGCCCGACGAGAGTCCGACCCGCGGCGAGCTGCGTGTCGCGCCAGCGGCCCTGGATGCGGTACGAGTCGTCGACCGTGGCATCCGGGAATCTCGCCGTGATCCGCGGGATCACCGAATGGGTGCGGTCGGCCTCGGCGAGCTCGGCGGCGATGGCGTCGATCTGTGCGTCGGTGAGCATGAGGTCCTTTCGAGTTGACGACCCTCGTCCCACTTTTGTCGGTGCATGTCCCGATTGTGGTTGCCTGAGCGGCGTCCAACCGGCCAACAAGTGGGACATGGTCGGGGAGGGGGAGAGGGAGGAAGGCTAGAGCTGGTTGCCGAGCTTGAACTCGGATGCCGATTCCTCCGGCGCCCGGGTGTAGCTGAAGCCGTCGGCGCCGATCGTCACCGCCATCTCGCTCGAATCCTCGCGGGCGCGGACCGGCTGCGGGGTGCCGTCGAGGTCGAGCACGAGGGAGCCCTCGGTGTACCAGGAGGGGACGACGGGGTTGCCCCACCAGTCGCGACGCTGGTTGTCGTGGACGTCCCAGGTGATGACGGGGTTGTCGGGGTCGCCGGTGTAGTAGTCCTGCGTGTAGATCTCGACGCGGTGGCCGTCGGGGTCGCGCAGGTACAGGTAGAACGCGTTCGAGACGCCGTGTCGGCCGGGGCCGCGCTCGATGGCATCCGATCGGCGGAGGGCGCCGAGCTTGTCGCAGATCGCGAGGATGTTGTGCTTCTCGTGCGTCGCGAAGCAGACGTGGTGCATGCGCGGGCCGTCGCCGCCGGTCATGGCGGTGTCGTGGACGGTGGGCTTGCGGCGCATCCACGCGGCGTAGACGGTGCCCTCCTCGTCCTGGATGTCCTCGGTCACGCGGAAGCCCAGCGCCTGCATGAAATTCACCGCGCGGGGGACGTCGGGGGTGATCTGGTTGAAGTGGTCGAGGCGCACGAGCTCGCCGGGGGAGTGCAGGTCGTAGCGCCACGAGAGGCGCTCCTGGTGCTCGGTGTCGAAGAAGAACTCGTACGGGAAACCGAGCGGGTCGACCACGCGGACGGAGTCGCCGATGCCCTTCGTGAACCCGTTCGGCTCGCGGCGCACGTCGCAACCGAGCTCTTCGTAGAACGCCACGGCCTTGTCGAGGTCGTCGGCCGAGCGCACGCGGTACGAGAACGCGGCGACCGCGGCGACCGGACCCGTGCGCAGCACGAGGTTGTGGTGGATGAACTCCTCGGTCGAGCGCAGGTAGATCGCCTGGTCGTCCTCTTCGGTGACGTGCAGGCCGAGCACGTCGACGTAGAAGACCCGGGATGCCGCGAGGTCGGTGACCACGAGCTCCATGTACGCGCAGCGCAGGATGTCGGGTGCGGGCGAGGAGGGGGTGGGGATCGGGTCGTCGGAGACGATCGGTGCCTCCTGGGTCACCCAGAACCCGGAGGAGGTCTTCTGCTCTTCGGTGTGCTTGGTCATGGTTCGCGTCCTTGCGTGGGGTCATTGTCGGGGGCCGGGAGGGGCACGAGATCACACGATCGTGTCGAGGCCACACGTTGCGGGCGGTGCGGAACGGGTGATCTCGGGCGGATCGTGTGATCTCGCTCGGCGGGAGGGGGGACGGAGCCACCCCGACCGCGGAGCAGGAGTCAGTGCCCCGGCGCCTTGCCGAACGTGGGGTTGTGGGCGGGGCCGAGCGTGATGTGCACGGCCTGCTGGTCGGTGTAGAAGTCGATCGAGCGGTAGCCGCCCTCGTGGCCGAGACCCGAGGCCTTCACCCCGCCGAAGGGGGTGCGGAGGTCGCGGACGTTGTTGGAGTTCAGCCACACCATGCCGGCCTCGACGTTCTGCGCGAACAGGTGCGCGCGCTTGAGGTCGTTCGTCCACACGTAGGCGGCGAGGCCGTACTTCGTGTTGTTGGCCAGGGCGAGCGCCTCCTCGTCGGTGTCGAAGGGCGTGATGGCGACGACCGGGCCGAAGATCTCCTCCTGGAAGATCCGCGCGTCGGGGGAGACGTCGGCGAACACCGTGGGCCGCACGAAGTTGCCCTCGGGGAACTCCTCGGGGCGGCCGCCGCCGGCGACCAGGCGCCCCTCGGTCTTGCCGAGTTCGACGTACGACATGACCTTCGCGTAGTGCTCGGGGTGCACGAGCGCCCCGACCTCGGTGGCGGGGTCGTCGGGGTAACCGACCTTCACGCGATCGGCCTGTGCGGCGTAGCGCTTCACGAAGTCGTCGTACACCGAGCGCTCCACGAGGATGCGGCTCCCCGCGGTGCAGCGCTCGCCGTTGAGCGAGAAGACGCCGAAGATCGTCGCGTCGATCGCGGCATCCAGGTCGGCGTCCGCGAACACGATCGCGGGGCTCTTGCCGCCCAGCTCCATCGACAGGCCCTTCAGGAACGGAGCTGCGTTCGCGAAGATGAGGGACCCGGTCGAGCTCTCGCCGGTGAAGGAGATGAGCGGCACGTCGGGGTGCTTCACGAGGGCGTCGCCGGCGTCTTCACCGAGGCCGTTGACGAGGTTGAACACGCCCTCGGGCAGGCCCGCCTCCTCGAAGATGCCCGCCCAGAGGGATGCCGAGAGGGGCGTGAACTCCGCGGGCTTGAGCACCACGGTGTTGCCGGTCGCGAGGGCCGGGCCGAGCTTCCACGACTCGAGCATGAAGGGGGTGTTCCACGGGGTGATGAGCCCGGCGACCCCGATCGGCTTGCGGTTGACGTAGTTGAGCTGGCGCCCCGGCACCTTGAAGGCGTCGTCGGTCTGGGCCACGATCAGGTCGGCGAAGAAGCGGAAGTTCTCGGCAGCGCGGCGGGCCTGGCCGAGGGCTTGGGTGATCGGCAGTCCCGAGTCGAACGACTCCAGTTCGGCGAGGCGCTCGTCGCGCGACTCGACGAGGTCGGCGATGCGGTGCAGCACCCGTGAGCGCTCGCGGGGGAGCATGCGCGGCCAGGGGCCGTCGGTGAAGGCCTTCCGCGCGGCGGCGACGGCGAGGTCGACGTCGGCCTTCTTGCCGGCCGCGGCCCGCAGGTAGGTCTGATTGGTCACCGGGTCGAGCACGTCGAAGGTGTCGCCGTCGACCGAGTCGACGAACCTGCCGCCGATGTAGTGCTGGATGCGCTCGGGCAGCTCGGCCGGGATGCGGCGGGCGGTGGTCTGTGGGGTGGTCATGGGGACTCCTTCGTGGGAGGGATGGATGCCACGGTCCGGCCGCCCGTGACGGCGGGCGGGGGCCATGGCATCCGTCATCAGAAAGCGGGGAGGCCGAGCACCTGGTCGGGGTGTTCGTGGATCATGTAGGCGTCGAGGGTGGCCGAGCGGTGACGCCGTGAGACCTTCTCGATCTCGGCGAGCGGGGCGCCGTTCTCGATGAGCACGAGGATGTTCTCGTGCTCGCGCACCGACTCGGCGGCGCGGCCCGGCACGAAGCTGAACGTCGAATCGCGCAGGTGCCCGAGGCGCGCCCACTCGGCCTGCACCAGTTCGAGCATGCGCGGGTTGGCGCACTTCTCGAACAGGATCGCGTGGAACTCCTGGTTCAGGGCCGTGAACGCGCGCGGGTCGAAGTGCTCGAGCGTCTCGACCATGAGCTCGTTGACCTGTCGCGCGCGACGCACGTCGTCGGTGGTGAGGGCGCGGGCCGACAGGGCGGTGGCCGCCCCCTCGAGCAGGCTCAGCGCCTGCATGCTGAAGCGGTAGGCGGTGTCGTCGACCATCGACACGCGGGCGCCGACGTTGCGCTCGAACGTGACGAGGCCCTCGGCCTCGAGCTGGCGGATCGCCTCGCGCACCGGCACGACGCTCATGTCGAGCTCACCGGCGATCGACCCGAGAACGAGCCGGTAGCCCGGGGTGAACTCCTGGGCGGCGATGCGCTGCTTGATCCAGTGGTAGGCCTGCTGCGACTTGCTCCTGCTCGCCGTGACGTCCGTCATCGGGTGACCTCGCTCTCGTAGCGGGCGCGCCAGTGCGCATTCATCGGGAACAGTCCTTCGATGGGGTGACCGGATGCCACCTGCTCGGCGATCCAGGCGTCTTCGGCCTCTTGCGCGAGGGCGGCGTCGGCCACCTCTTCGGCGATCGCGGGAGGGATGACGATCACGCCGTCGCCGTCGCCGACGAGGATGTCACCGGGCTCGACCGTCGTTCCGCCGCAGCCGACGGCGACGTCGGTCTCCCACGGGACGTGGCGCCGGCCGAGGACGGCGGGGTGCGGGCCGGCGGTGAAGACGGGGATGCCGACGGCGGCAACGGCCTCGGCGTCACGGACGCCTCCGTCGGTGACGATCGCGGCGGCCCCCCGTGCGTGGGCGCGGATGGCGAGGATGTCGCCGAGCGTGCCGGAGCCGGTTTCACCGCGCGCCTCGATCACGATGACCTCGCCCTCGCCGACGGCGTCGAACGCGCGCTTCTGAGCGTTCTGTCCGCCGCCGTGCGAGGCGAAGAGGTCCTCGCGATGCGGGACGAACCGGAGGGTCCGCGCTGTCCCGACGAAGCGGCTGCCCGGGGTGAGCGGGTGAACGCCGTCGATGGTGACGTCGTTCAGGCCGCGCTTGCGCAGCTGCCCGCTGAGGGCGGCGACGGGGACGCGGCCGAGCTTCTCGCGGAGGGCCGGGGTCATGGCATCCGTCGCGGGAGCGGGGGAGGGCTCGGGTGCAGGCTGAGTCGCGCGCGAACGCCCCGTGTCGGTGGCAGCCGCGGCCGCGGCCTCGGCCGACCCCCACGCCTCGGTGCGCTGGGTCTCGTCCACCGCGGGGAGGGAGCCGATCGCGGCATCGAACGCCCGGTCGCCCTGGACCACCGTCGTGCGGAGCCTCCCGGTCGAGTGGGGGCCGGCATCCACCTGTACCTCGACGACCTGGCCCGGCACGACCACCGACGAGCCGGCGGGGGTGCCCGTGAGGATGACGTCGCCCGTCTCGAGGGTGAAGTGCTGCGACAGGTCGGCGACGATCTGGGTGAGGGGGAAGATGAGGCCGGCAGTCGAGTCGTCCTGGACGAGCTCGCCGTCGACCCAGGTGCGCAGGCGCAGGTCGGTCGGGTCGACCGCGCGCGCGTCGATCAGTGCGGGCCCGAGGGGGGTGTACCCGTCGCCGCCTTTGGAGCGGACGTTCGAGCCCTTGTCGTTCGCGCGGAGGTCGTAGAGACCGAAGTCGTTCGCGGCGGTCAGGGATGCCACGTGCGACCACGCGGCATCCGGGGTCACCCATCGCGCGGGTTCGCCGATGACCAGTGCGATCTCGCCTTCGAACGCGAGGAGCTCGGTGCCGGCCGGACGTTCGATGTCGGCGCCGGAGGGGGCGAGAGAGCTCGACGGCTTGAAGAAGTACGAGGGCGCGGCCGGGCGGCGGCCGCGCTGGTCGGCGCGCGAGCCGTAGGAGAGGTGGACGGCCACGATCTTGCCCGGGCGGGCGCCGAGGACGGCGAACCGGGGGTCGGTGGTGTCGGTCATGAGGCTCCCTTGCGTCGTATTCGAAATCGTATACGATGACGAACGCCCCAGCAACACCCGCGCCTCGTCGCCGACGACGACGTCCGGGGTCTGACGATGACGTCTCGAAGGAGTTTCCATGTCCCGCTCTCAACCGCCGGGCTTCACGCCCACCGGAACCATCTCGTCGACCGGCGACCGCCGCCGGGTCGTCTTCGCCACCGTGGTCGGAACCACCGTCGAGTGGTACGACTTCTTCCTCTACGCCTCGGCCGCGGGGCTCGTGTTCGGTCAGCTCTTCTTCGCCCCGGCAGGGCCCGGGATCGCGCAGATCCTGTCGTTCCTCACCGTCGGGCTGAGCTTCCTGTTCCGCCCCCTCGGCGCGTTCCTCGCCGGCCACCTCGGTGACAAGTACGGACGCCGGGTCGTGCTGATGATCACGCTCATCCTCATGGGCGCCTCGACCACGCTGATTGGCGTGCTGCCGACCTACGAGGTCATCGGCGTCGCCGCCCCCGTGCTGCTGATCCTGCTGCGCGTGCTGCAGGGCATCTCCGCGGGAGGCGAGTGGGGCGGCGCGGTATTGATGGCCGTCGAACACGCGCCCAAGACCAAACGCAGCCTCTTCGGCGCTGCCCCGCAGCTCGGCGTGCCGCTCGGCCTGCTGCTCGCCAGCGGCATGCTCGCGCTCATGGCGGTCGTCGCCCCCGGCGACGCGTTCCTCGCGTGGGGTTGGCGCGTGCCGTTCCTGCTGTCGTTCGTGCTGATCCTCGTGGGTTACTACGTGCGCCGGAAGGTCGAGGAGAGCCCGGTGTTCCTCGAGCTGGCTGAGCGCAAGGAGAAGACCCGGATGCCGATCGTGCAGCTCTTCCGCAAACACGCGCTGCTCGTGCTGATCGCGGCCCTCGTCTTCGCAGGCAACAACGCCGTGGGCTACATGACCACGGGCGGCTACATCCAGCGCTACGCCACCAACCCCGACGGTCCCGTGGGCCTGGCGACCGCCGACGTGCTCGGAGCGGTGACGCTGTCGGCCGTGTCGTGGCTCATCTTCACCTGGATCGGCGGATGGATCGGCGACGTCATCGGCCGGCGCACCACGTACCTCATCGGGTGGGCGGCGCTGCTGGTCGGCGTGTTCGTGCTGTTCCCGCTCGTCAACACGGCCAGCATCGGCCTGCTCACGCTGGGCCTCGTGCTGCTGACCGTGGGTCTCGGCCTCACCTACGGCCCCCAGGCCGCGCTGTACGCGGAGCTGTTCCCGGCATCCATCCGCTTCTCGGGCGTCTCGATCTCGTACGCGCTCGGCGCGATCCTGGGCGGGGCGTTCGCGCCGACGATCGCCGAGGCACTGGTCAAGGCGACCGGGTCGACGATGTCCGTCACCTGGTACCTCGCGGGGATGGTCGTGCTCGGCGCGATCGCGACGCTGCTGCTGCGCGACCGCAGCGGCATCCCTCTCGGCCCCGACCACGAGGCGGAGCAGTCGGTGAGCCCGGTGCGCGGGCTGTCGCGGGTCTGACCGACGACCTCCGGCCCCGTCGCGCTCCGGTGCGGCGGGGCCGTGGCGTGTTGCGGCGGCGCCGTTGCGCTCGGGCCGCGCTGTCGCGGATCGCGGCGGGGCTCTTCAGCGTGCGCGCGCGTGTCGGGCTCCGGAGTCCCGTGGGCTGCGGCGACGGCGGGCCGGCCGGGGTAGCGGCTGCGCCGGGCTCCGGAGATGGGTGGGCGCCGAGGTCACCCGGGTGCCAGAAGGCGCTCCTCGCGCCCATTTCTCCGGAGCCCGGCACGGCGGCACGGCGTCACTGCGCCGCGATCTCCTCCCAGTACGGCGCCACCACGTCCGCGCTCACGCGGAGGTCCAGGAGCAGGAAGCGGCGGTCCTCGACCGGCCGGGACACCCAGGATGCCAGCGCCTCGAGGTCGTCGACCGACTCGACCACCACGCCCTCGGCGCCGAAGCCGCGCGCGACGGCGGCGAAGTCGACCTGGGGGATGAGCATCGGGTCGGGGTGCAGGCCCTTGAGGCCGTAGTTGAGCACCTCGGCGCCGTACTGGGCGTCGTTCCAGACCACGGCGATGCCGCGGCCGCCCGCGACCCGCACCGCGGTCTCGAGGTCGGCGAGGGCCATGAGTCCGCCGCCGTCGCCGGTGGTGAGCACGATCGTCGAGTCCGGGCGCGCGACGGCGGCGCCGGGAACGCTCGGGAACCCGAGCCCGATCGACTGGTACGCGGTTCCGACCATGATCATGCGGTCGGGTGAGGCCACGGGCCAATACATGTTCGACCAGCCGAGGAAGTGCCCGCCGTCGGACACGACCACCCGGTCCTCCGGCAGCAGCTCCGCGATGCGTGAGGCGGCGGTGCGCGGGTCGAGGCGGCCGTCAGGACCGAGCCCCTGACCCGCGGGCTGGCGTCTGGCGGAGACGAGGTCGAGGCCGTGACCCCAGGTCGACCCGGTCGCACCGCGCAGTCGCAGGCGGCGGGTGATCTCGATGGCGACGTCGGTGGCATCCCCCCGTACGTATCCGCCGATGTGCGGGTGGGTCGCGGTCGGTGCGAGATCGACCTGGAAGACACGCGTGCCGGGCGCGAAGAGCTCACCGAAGCGCATCGTGAACTGGTTGAGGCCGGCACCGAACACGACGGCGACGTCGGCCTCGCGCACGAGTTCCATCGCGCCGGGAGCTCCGAAGCCGCCCGCGACGCCGAGGTCGCGCGCGGGGTTCGAGAACAGTCCGCGTCCCAGGGCGCTCGTCGTCGTCAAGGCGCCCGCGGTGGCGGCGAGGTCGTCGAGGGCCGCCCCCGCCCCGGCGAGCCAGGCGCCGCGGCCGCCGAGAAGGAGGGGACGCTCGGCCGAGGCCAGCGCGTCGGCGATCTGGTCGATCACCGCGTCGGCGTAGGCGCCGAGAGGGGGATGCTCGGGCGTGACGCGGGGGGCGGCGCCGGGGGCGTCGGCATCCGGAATCGGTCCCACCTCGCGGGTCGCGACGTCGTACGGGATGCCGAGGACCACGGGCAGGCGATAGGTGAGGGCGTGCTCGATCGCGATGACGATGGTGGCCGCGGCGTCGCTGTGGCCCACCGTATAGGTGCGCGCGCCCACCGCGGAGGCCAGGGCGATCTGGTCGACGCCCCACGGGCGAGGGCCCGAGGTCGGCTCGTCGCCCACGATCAGCACGAGCGGGGTCCGCGCCTGCACGGCCTCGGCGAGGGCGGTGAGCGTGTTGGTGAAGCCGGCGCCGTAGGTGGCGGTCGCGGCGGCGAGGCGTCCGCTCGCGCGGTAGTGCGCGTCGGCGGCGACGACACCGGCGGCCTCGTGCCGCACGGCGACGAAGCCCGAGGGGGTCTCGCGCCCGAGGGCGTCGAGGAAGTACGCGTTGCCGTTGCCCATGACGCCGAAGACGGTGTCGATGTGGCGGGCGAGGGTGTGCGCGACGTGCGCGGAGACGGTGGGCATGACGGAGGAGCCTTTCGAGACGGGACGGATGGATGCCGTATGTGTCTCGCGCTTCTCGCGCTACGTGCCCTTTTTTCGAGCAGCGACGCACGACCTCGTGCGACTGACGGGATCGAGTATAGGGGCGTGAGTCGCCAAGATCTGTCGCTTCGGGAACGTCAGAAGCGACAAATTCTGGCGACTCACGCGGGTCGGTGGCTACAGCGCCCGGCGGATCGCCTCGGCTGCCGCCGCCAGACGTGCGGCGATCGCGGCGTCGTCGAGCTCGGTCGCCACGTGCACCGCGGCGACGGCCGCCGGCTCCCGACCCTGCACGCTGAGCGGCACGGCGACCGCGCGCAAGGAGGGGATCACCTCGTCGTGGCTCGTCGCCCACCCGCGCTCCGCGGCCTCGGCGACCTCGGCGGCGAGCCGGGCGTCGACGGCCTCGGGCCAGCGGCGCGGGGGCAGCTGCGCGAGGATCGCCCGGCCCGGAGCTCCCCGGGTGACCGGATGCCGCGCCCCCGGCCGCTGCGCCACGGTCGTCGTCGCGTGGCGCGGCTCGACGCTGGTCAGCGTCACGCACTCGTCGTGGTCGAGCACCACGAGGAAGCACGTCATGCCCAGCTCGTTCGCCGCGGCGGTGAGCTCGGGCAGGGCCTCGGCCTGCAGATCGGCGGCGACGCCCGCGGCCAGCGCGGCCAGACCCGTTCCCAGGCGGACGGCGCCGGCGGCATCCCTCGTCACCAGGCCGTGGTCTTCGAGGGTGCGAAGAAGCCGGTAGGCCACTGATCGGTGGAGGTCGACGCGTGCGGCGAGGTCGTCGATCGAGAGGGGAGTGCGGGCGTCGGCCAGCTCTTCCAGGAGGCGGATACCGCGGCTCAGCGTCTGCGACGCGGGCGTCGTGTCTTGCCGTGCGGGCATGGCTCGGCTAACCTCTCGTTCGAAAGCAGAACGTTGCGTTCGAATATAGAACACGGCGCGCTCCACGGCAACCTCGACATCGACGTCAGGAGAAACGATGCAGTTCCACCACCACGGTTACGTCTCGGGCGACCCGCGCGTGCAGAACGCCGCCGGGACGGGCATCGACCGGCCCGAGCGCCTCCCCGACGAGGTCGACGTGCTCATCGTGGGGTCGGGCCCCGCCGGAATGCTGCTCGCCGCCCAGATGTCGCAGTTCCCCCAGCTCACGACACGCCTCATCGAGAAGCGCGAGGGGCGGCTGCCTCTCGGCCAGGCGGACGGCATCCAGCCCCGGAGCGTCGAGACCTTCCAGGCGTTCGGATTCGCGGATCGCATCACTGCGGAGGCGTACAACATCGGGTGGATGAATTTCTGGGCGCCGGATCCGGAGGACCCCGACCGGATCGTGCGGACGACCCGCACGGAGGACTACGGCCTCAAGATCAGCGAGTTCCCGCACCTCATCGTCAACCAGGCGCGGGTGCTCGACTACTTCGCCGAGGCTGCCGCGAACGGACCGGCGCGCGTGCGCCCCGACTACGGCGTGGAGTTCCTCGGCCTCGAGGTGCGCGACGACCACGTCGAGGTGCGGGTGCGCACGGACGAGGGGGAGCGCACCATCCGTGCGACCTACGTCGCGGGATGCGACGGGGCGCGCAGCGGCGTGCGTCAGGCGATCGGCCGCACGCACGTCGGAGCCGCCGCCCGCCACGCCTGGGGCGTGATGGACGTGCTCGTCGAGACCGACTTCCCCGACTGGCGCATCAAGTGCGCCATCAACGCGGCGGCGGGCAACATCCTGCACATCCCGCGCGAGGGCGGCTACCTCAGCCGTATGTACATCGACCTCGGCGAGGTGGCCGCCGACGACGACCACCGGGTCCGGCAGACGCCGATCGACGAGGTCATCCGCCGGGCGAACGAGATCCTGCACCCCTACTCGATCGACGTGAAGCAGGTCGCGTGGCACAGCGTCTACGAGGTGGGTCACCGGGTGACCGACCAATTCGTCGACGACCTCGAGAACCCCCGCGTCTTCCTCACCGGTGACGCCTGCCACACGCACAGCGCGAAAGCCGGCCAGGGCATGAACGTCTCGATGCAGGACGGCTTCAACCTCGGCTGGAAGCTCGGGCACGTGCTCACCGGCCTCGCCCCCGCCGAGCTGCTGCGCACCTACGACGCCGAGCGGCGCCCGGTCGCGCAGCAGCTCATCGACTTCGACCGTGAGTGGTCGTCGCTCATGGCGCGCAAGCCCGGCGAGATCACCGACCCCGACGAGCTCGCCACCTACTACCTCGCCACCGCCGAGTTCCCCTCCGGCTTCGGCACGCACTACGCCTCGTCCGCGATCGTCGCGGCGGACGCGGCGGCGGAGCTGGCATCCGGATTCCCCGTCGGCAAGCGCTTCCACAGCGTCGAGGTCGTGCGGGTGTGCGACGGCAATCCCGTGCACCTCGGTCACCACGCGAAGGCCGATGGGCGCTGGCGGGTGTACGCCTTCGCGGATGCCGAGGGCTCGGCGCTGCGCGACTGGGCCCAGGCCGCGCGCCCGATCGTGGAGCGCTTCACACCCGCCGGAGCAGACCTCGACGCGGTGTTCGACGTGAAGGCGATCTATCCCGGCCGCTGGGAGGAGATCGTCGACGTGCCGTCGCTGTTCCGTCCGAAGTCGGGCCCCCTGGGCCTGACCGACCTCGAGAAGGTGTTCGCGGCCGCGCCCTCGGCGTGGACGAGCAGCGACATCTTCGCCGAACGCGGGATCGGGGCCGAGGGCGCCGTGGTCGTCGTGCGCCCCGACCAGTACGTGGCCCACGTGCTGCCGCTGAGCGACACGGCGGGGCTCGAGCGCTTCCTCGGCGGCGTGCTGGCGGCGCCGGCGGTGGTTTCCTCGCGATGAACGCTCCCGCGAGTGAGACACGGCGGCACGCGACGTGTCTCACTCGCAGCGGCGTTTATCGCGGGAAGAGTGCGGGGCGGCGCGCGGCGGCGGCTGGCCGTTGCGGCGACCGCGGCAGCCCCTTTGTACAGGACGTATATCGGCACCGCTCCGCGGGCTGAGAAGAATGGGCGAGGAACCCCGCCCCGATCCAGGAGGACTCATGACTGATCCGCGCGAGAGCGAGCTGCTGGCATCCGTGCCCACCGGTCTGTTGATCAACGGCGAATGGCATGCGGCCGAGGGCGGCAGGACCGTCGCCGTGAACGACCCCGCCACCGGCGACGTGCTGATCGAGATCGCGGATGCAAGCGTGGACGACGGCATCAAAGCGATGGATGCCGCGGCGGAGGCGTTCCCGTCGTGGGCGGCGACCCCCGCGCGCGAGCGTGCCGAGATCCTCCGCCGCGCCTTCGACCTGCTGCAGGAGCGCAAGGAGGACGTTGCGCTGCTGATGACGCTCGAGATGGGCAAGCCCCTCGCCGAGGCGCGCGGCGAGGTCGGGTACGGCGGGGAGTTCCTCCGCTGGTTCAGCGAGGTCACCGCGCACACCCAGGGCCGCTACGGCGCCAACCCCGAGGGCACCGGCCGCATGATCGTCTCGCAGCACCCCGTGGGGCCGTGCTACCTCATCACCCCCTGGAACTTCCCCCTCGCGATGGCCACCCGCAAGATCGCCCCCGCGCTCGCCGCCGGGTGCACGGTCGTCATCAAGCCCGCGACCCTCACGCCGCTCACGACGCTGTTCTTCGCGCAGATCCTGCAGGATGCAGGCCTCCCGGCGGGCGTGGTCAACGTCGTCACCACCACGAACACCGGCCCGGTCTCGGAGCGCATCATCTCCGACCCGCGCCTGCGCAAGCTCTCGTTCACCGGCTCGACCCCGGTCGGCGTGAAGCTGTTGCAGCAGGCCGCCCCCGGGGTGCTGCGCACCTCGATGGAGCTCGGCGGCAACGCGCCCTTCGTCGTGTTCGACGACGCTGACCTCGACAAGGCGGTGGAGGGTGCGATGCTCGCGAAGTTCCGCAACATCGGCCAGGCGTGCACCGCCGCCAACCGCTTCATCGTGCAGCGCAGCGTCGTCGAGGAGTTCACCGCCCGTGTCACCGAGCGCGTGCAGGGCATGAAGATCGGCCGCGGCACCGAGGAGGGTGTGCAGATCGGACCCCTCATCGACGACCGCGCGGTCGACAAGGCCAAGACCCTGGTGGGGGATGCCGTCGAGCGCGGCGCGACCGTCACGACCGGCGGATCGCCCATCGACGGCTCGGGAACGTTCTTCGAGCCCACAGTCGTGTCGGACGTGCAGCCGGGCAGCGACATCCTCCGCGAGGAGATCTTCGGACCTGTGCTGGCGATCATCCCCTTCGACGACGAGGACGACGCCGTGCGCCTCGCGAACGACACCGAGTACGGCCTCGTCTCGTACGTTTTCACCGAGTCGCTCGCGCGCGGTCAGCGCATGATCGACAAGCTCGAGACCGGAATGATGGGCCTCAACGTCGGCGTCGTCTCCAACGCCGCCGCCCCCTTCGGTGGCTGGAAGCAGTCGGGCCTCGGCCGCGAGGGCGGCGACGAGGGCATCCACGAGTACCTGCAGACGAAGTACACGCTGACGGCGAACCCCTACGCCTGAGCCCCCGGATGCCACGATCCCGCGCCCCGCGAGGGCCCGGGGACCGTGGCATCCGGGCGTGGATCGCGCGAGTCGCCAGAACTTGTCGCTTCCGGGCCGTGCGAAGCGACAAATCCTGGCGACTCACGCGAGAGCGGCGTCAGCCGTCCGCGTGCCGGTCCAGGAACGCGAACACCTCGGCGTCGTCGACGCCGGGGAACATCCCGCGGGGGAGCGGCGAGAACATGTGGCGGTGCACCCGTGCGCTCGGCCACGCCTTGCCCTGCCAGCGTTCGGCGGCCTCGGCGTCGGGGCGGCGGCAGCACGACTCGTCGGGGCAGTGCGAGACGCCGCGTTTGGCGGTCTCGCGGCCGCGGAACCAACGTGCGTCGTCGAACGGCACGCCCACGGTGATCGAGAAGTCGCCGTCGCTGGTGGTGCCCGTCTGCGTGGAGCACCAGAACGTCCCCGCCGGGGTGTCGGTGTACTGGTAGTGCTCGGTCGTGCGGTTGTGCTCGGCGAACGCGGAGCGCGCGGAGAACTTCTTGCACACGATCTGCCCCTCGACCGACCCCGTGACGTCGGTGGGCAGCGGCAGCCCGTCGTTCTCGTACACGCGCGAGATGGCCCCGTCGCCGTCGACGCGCAGGAAGTGCAGACGGATGCCGAGATGCGTCGTCATGAGATTGGTCATGCGCATCGCGGCGGCCTCGTGCGTCACGCCGAACGCGTCGCGGAAGTCCTCGACGGCGAGGTTGCGGTCCTTCTTCGCCTGCGTGAGGAACGCGACCGCACCCGTCTCGGGCATGAGGCAGCACGCGGCGTAGTAGTTGATCTCGAGCCGCTGCTGCAGGAAGTCGGCGTAGTCGGTGGGTGGGCGGTGCCCCAGTAGGCGGTGCGCCATGGCCTGCAATGCCATCGAGCGCAGACCGTGGCCACCGGGGATCGACGCCGGGGGCAGATAGATGCGACCGTTCTCGAGGTCGGTCACCGAACGCGCGGAGTGCGGTAGGTCGCTGACGTAGATGAGCTCGAAGCCCAGCTGCTCGGCCATGATGCTCACCGTCCGGTGCGTCAGTGCGCCCGTGCTGTGACCGGCGGCCTTCAGCTGCTTCTCGGCGAGACGCTCGATCTCGGGGAGGTGATTGGCGGTCTCGCGCAGGCGTAGACGCAGCTCGGTGTTGGCGCGACGCGCTTCCTCGGGGCTGGCGATCGTCTCGCGCTCGCGGCGCTGCAGTTCGCGATGCAAGCCCAGCACCGCCTCGATCGTCTCGTCGCTGGTCCCCTTGGTCACCTTGACGGGAGGGATGCCGAGTTGCCGGAAGAACGGGCTGGTCTGGGCCCGTTCGAGCTCGATCTCCAGGGCCGCCCGACGGTTCGGGGGCTCCCGGGAGAGCAGCTCGGTGACGTCAGTCTCGGTGGCGCGCGCGATCTCCTGCAACAGCGAGAGCTTGGGCTCGCGCTTGCCGTTCTCGATCAGGCTCAGCTGACTGCCGGCGACCCCGACCAGGGCGCCGAGCTCGTCGAGGGTGTACCCGCGGGCGAGTCGGTGATGGCGGATGCGATGACCCAGGGTCGTCAGTTCGAAAGTCGAAGCCATTCCTTGACGATAGCGAAAGAATTACCCTTCTTGCACGCAGATTGCGTGGAAAGACCCCCTTGATCGCCCTCACTATGGAGGAAGACCACCGAATTCGCTCTCAATCGAGGAGAACGACAATGGCACTTGCCGACATCTTCGCCGCCCGCCCCCAGGGTCGCGCCGCCGCGACCGCCGCCCCCGCACGGCGTCCCGGCTACGGCGTCCGCCCCGCCGTCGAGGGCCCGGGCCTCGCCGCCCTGACGGCCTGGGTCGACCAGGTCGCCGCCCTCACGCAGCCCGACCGCATCCACTGGGTCGACGGCTCCGCCGCCGAGAACGACGCCCTCCTTCGCGAGATGGTCGACGAGGGCAAGCTCATCAAGCTCAACCCCGAGTGGCGTCCCGGCTCCTACCTCGCACGGTCGCACCCCGGCGACGTCGCGCGCCTCGAGTCGCGCACCTACATCGCTTCCGAGAACGAAGAGGATGCCGGCCCCACGAACAACTGGATCGCCCCGGCGGAGATCCGCGAGACGCTGAACGGCGTCTTCGAGGGCTCCATGCGCGGGCGCACGATGTACGTCGTGCCGTTCTCGATGGGCGCGGTCGGCGGACCCCTCAGCCACATCGGCGTGCAGATCACCGACAGCGCCTACGCCGTGGCATCCATCGGCGTCATGACCCGCGTCGGCACCGCCGTCACGGAGCAGATCGCCCAGGGGGCGCCGTGGGTCAAGACCGTGCACTCGGTTGGTGCTCCGCTGACTCCCGGACAGGACGACGTGGCGTGGCCCTGCAACGACGAGAAGTACATCGTCCACTTCCCCGACACCCTGGAGGTGTGGTCGTTCGGCTCGGGCTACGGCGGTAACGCGATCCTGGCGAAGAAGTGCTTCGCGCTGCGCATCGCGTCGGTCATCGGGCGCGACGAGGGCTGGCTCGCCGAGCACATGCTGCTGATCCGCGTGATCGACCCCAAGGGCACGGCGTACCACGTGGCTGCGGCGTTCCCCTCGGCCTGCGGCAAGACGAACCTTGCGATGCTGCGGCCGACGATCCCCGGCTGGCGCGTCGAGACCCTCGGCGACGACATCACCTGGATCCGCCCCGGCGAGGACGGCCGCCTCTGGGCCATCAACCCCGAGGCCGGCTTCTTCGGCGTCGCGCCCGGCACCGGTGAGTCCACCAACGTCACCGCGATCGAGACGCTGTGGGGCAACACCATCTTCACGAACGTCGCGCTCCGCCCCGACGGCGACGTCTGGTGGGAGGGTCTGACCGACGAGGCGCCCCCGCACCTCATCGACTGGGAGGGCAAGCCCTGGACGCCCGCGTCGGGTCGCCCGGCGGCGCACCCCAACTCGCGCTTCACCGTGGGGGCTGCGCAGTGCCCGCAGATCGCCGAGGACTGGGAGGCGCCCGAGGGCGTGCCGCTCGATGCGATCCTCTTCGGCGGTCGCCGCGCCACGAACGTGCCGCTGGTCGTCGAGGCCACCGACTGGTCGCACGGGGTGTTCATCGGCTCGACGGTCTCGAGCGAGAAGACCGCGGCCCAAGAGGGCACCGTCGGCGAGCTCCGCCGCGACCCCTTCGCGATGCTGCCCTTCTGCGGGTACAACATGGGCGACTACTTCGGCCACTGGCTGAAGGTCGGCCAGAAGCTCCGCTTCGACCGCGCGCCGCGAATCTTCCAGGTCAACTGGTTCCGCAAGGGCGACGACGGCCGCTTCCTCTGGCCCGGGTTCGGCGACAACGCCCGCGTGATCGACTGGATCATCCGCCGCATCGACGGACAGGTGGATGCCGTCGACAGCCCGATCGGCCGCCTGCCGAAGGTCGAAGACCTCGAGCTGTCGGGCCTCGACCTGCCGGCCGCCGACCTCGAGGAGCTGTTCTCGATCGACCGGGACTCCTGGCTCGCCGAGGCCGACCTGACCGAGGAGTTCTTCGACACGTTCGGATCGCACCTGCCGGCCGCTCTGCGCGCCGAGCTCGCGGCTCTGCGATACCGCCTGCAGCGGTCCTGAAGCCGGCTCGCCGCGCCCGCGGCATCCCGCGGACCGCGCGAGCCCTCGAATCGACGCCCCTCCCGTTCTTGGCGCGCGGGAGGGGCGTCGGTGTTCTCCCGCGGTGCGCCGTGCCCGGTCCCGCGCGAACCAGGGCATCGACCATTGCGAAACCCGGGCCACAGGCCGGCCGCGCCCCGCCCGGCGAACGTCAGACCAGCAGCTGATGCTTCGCGAGGTCGCGATAGAGCGGAGTGGATGCCACCAGCTCGCTGTGCGTGCCCTGGCCCACCACCCGACCGTCCTCGAGAACGACGATCAGGTCGCTGTCCACGACGGTCGACAGGCGGTGCGCGATGACCAGCAGCGTGCGATCGGCGGCGACGGCGTCGATCGCCTCGCGCATGCGCTGCTCGTTGACGCCGTCCAGCGACGAGGTCGACTCGTCGAGCAGCAGCACCGGGGGAGCGGCCAGCAGGGCGCGCGCGATCGCGAGACGCTGGCGCTCACCGCCCGAGAGCATCACGCCGTCCTCACCCACTGGGGCGTCGACGCCGAGAGCGTTGCGCTCGAGCACGTCGCCGAGGTTGACCGCGCGCAGCACCCGCTCGCAATCGGCATCGGATGCCGCGGGGGAGGAGAGGCGCAGGTTGTCGGCGATCGTGCCGGCGAGGGTGGGAGCGTCCTGCTCGACGTAGCCGAAGCGCGAACGCAGCTGGTCGCGGGGCAGCACGCGGGCGTCGACGCCGTCGATGAGGATCGCGCCGCCCGTGGGGTCGTAGAAGCGCTCGACGAGCGAGAGGATCGTGCTCTTGCCGGCGCCCGACGGTCCGACGAGCGCCACACGCGAGCCGCGGGGAACGGTGAACGAGACGCCGCGCAGCACCTCGCGGTCGCTGTCGGCTTCGGCGGCACCGGCGTCCAGGTGCACCTGGGCCAGCACCGAACGCGCCTCCTCGGCAGCGGCCTCGCGCGCCTTGACGACGTGGTCCGGGTAGCGGAAGCGCACCTCGCGGAACTCGATCGCCGCGGCATCCGTCACCGGGGTCGTCCCCGACGGGCGGTCGGCGTGGTCTTCGAGGGGGAGGTCGAGCACCTCCTGGATTCGTCCCAGCGCACCCAGCGCCTGGTTGACCGACGTGATGGCGCCGATCGCCGAGGCGAGCGGTTGCACGAGCAGGAAGAGGAAGATCACGAACGTGACGAGCGAGGCGACGTCGATCGCCCCGGATGCCACGCGGTATCCGCCCACCCCGAGCACGACAAGGAGCGACACCTGCAGGGCGACGAAGGCGATCGGCACGATCAGTGCCGACACGCGTGCGATGCGCACGCCGGCGGCGTAGGCGGCGGAGGCGTTCTCGGTCACGGCGGCGATCTCGCGCTCCGTGGCCCCCGACGCGCGGATGGTGCGGATCGAGCCCACCGCCCGCTCGACCCCCGACGACAGCTCGCCGACCCGGGCCTGCTGGACGGCGGATGCCGCGCGGATGCGCGTGCTCAGCAGCACGACCACCGCGAGCGAGGCGCCGACGACCACCACGATGAGCACGAGCAGCAGCGGGTCGATAAACGCCATCGCGATCACCGCGCCGACGAGGATGAGCGCGTTGCCGACGGCATCCGCGAATCCCTGCGTGAGCACGGCGTACAGCAGGGTGGTGTCGGTGCCGACGCGCGAGACCAGGTCGCCGGTGCGCCGGGCATCGAACTCGCTGATGGGCAGGCGCAGGATCCGCGCGATGAGACGCCGTCGCGAAGAGTAGACCACCGCGGTGCCGGTGCGCTGCAGCAGGTAGTGCTGGAAGCCCGAGATGATCGAGGACAGCACCACGAACGCCACCAGAAGCCACACCAGGGCGGCCAGCGGGACGCTGTTCTGCACCCTCGAGATGACCTCCCCCACCAGCAGCGGCTGGGCGAGCGTGGCGGCCGCGCCGAAGACGCTCAGCACCCCGACGACGACGAGCGTGCGCTTGTGCTCGAGCAGGAAGGGCAGCAGCTGACGGAACGACGCGCGCGGGCCCTCGGGCACGCGGCGACCGCGCCGACCGCGCGCGGGAGCGGGAACGGACATGCTCACCTCGGGGAAGGAAATGGGGTCCTTCGACCGTACCTCGCACCGCTGACCCCGCCGGTCGCTCCGTTCGACGGCGTGCCGAACTCCGGAGTTGGGCGAGCAGCGCGCACGAGCACCGCCCCGGGCGCGACTACCCCGACCTGAGTTCGGCGCGTCGCGTGAAGGCCGCCAGCCGCGCACACCCCCGCCCCGGAGAACGACGGATGCCACGAGGCCGAGGCCCCGTGGCATCCGGTGTCGAGAACGAACGCGTTACGGCGCGGTCGCTCCGGCGGCGATGTTGTCGTCGTAGTCGATGTCTTTCGTCTCGGGCGAAAGGACGAGCGCGATGAGCGTCAGCACGCCCATGGCCGAGAGGTACAGACCCACCAGCCACGGGTTGCCGTCGCCGGCCGCCCACAGGGCAACGGCGACGATCGGCGCGAGGGCCGCGCCGAGGATCGACGAGACGTTGTACGAGATCGCCGAGCCCGTGTAGCGGGTGTTGGTCGGGAACAGCTCGGGCAGGACGGCGCCCATCGGGCCGAACGTGGCGCCCATGAGCAGGAAGCCGAACACGAGGAAGGCCTGCACGAGCGCGCCAGTGAACTTCGGGTCGGCGTGCGGCAGCAGGAAGACCGAGAACGTCAGGCCGAACACGATGATCGCGACCGTCACGCCGATGAGCAGGCGCTTGCGGCCGATCGCATCGGCGACAGGTCCCGACAGCATCGTGAAGACGCCGAAGAACACCACGCCGATGATCTGCATGATGACGAAGTCGGTGTAGCCGAAGCCGAGGCCGGGAACGTAGGCGGCGGCGTCGAACGCGGTGCCCGCCTTCTCCGCAGCGGCGGCGGCGCCGTCGAGCGTCGGCTTGGTGCCGTACGACAGCGTGAAGCTCGTCATGAGGTAGAAGAGCACATACGTCGCCAGCATGATGAACGTGCCGAGGATGAGCTGCTTCCAGTTGCGCCGCACGACCTCGCCGAGCGGGAACTTCTTGATCGCGCCGGTCTTCTCGGCCTTCGAGAACGACTCGCTCTCGACGAGCTTCAGGCGCACGTACAGGCCCACGATGACCATGACGGCCGAGAAGAGGAACGGCACGCGCCAGCCCCACGCGAGGAACTCGGCCGACCGCTGGGCGGTGCCGTCGGGGTGCGGCAGCGCGAAGTTGATCACGAGGAACACCGTGTTGGCGATGATGAAGCCGATCGGGGCGCCCAGCTGCGGGAACGTCCCGAACAGGGCGCGCTTGCCCTTGGGGGCGTTCTCGGTGGCGACCAGCGCCGCGCCCGACCATTCGCCACCGAGCGCGAAGCCCTGCGCGAGGCGCATGATCAGCAGGAGGACGGCCGCCCAGACGCCGATCTCGTTGAAGGTGGGCAGGCACCCGATGAGGAAGGTGGCCACACCCATCGTGAGAAGGGATGCCACGAGCGTGGCCTTGCGACCGAAGCGGTCGCCGAAGTGGCCGAAGACGATGGCGCCGAGCGGGCGCGCGACCATGGCGGCGCCGAAGACGCTGAACGACAGCAGGAGCGACGTGGTGTCGTTGCCGGTGGGGAAGAAGAGCACCGGGAAGACGAGGACGGCCGCGGTGGCGTACGCGTAGAAGTCGTAGAACTCGATCGTCGTGCCGACGAGGCTGGCGGTGATGACCCGCGAGCGCGGGTTGGCCGGGACGACGGCGGAGCGGGTGGTGGGGGATGAAGAGGTCATGAGCGCCTGACGAGAGGGTCGAACGGTGGCGTCCGGGGTGGGACGCGGCGGTGCTGCGCGCGCTCACGGGGGTGGGTGCGAGCGTGGAGGCGGAGGATCACCGGGACGTCCCCGCGTCAGGGGCGTCAGACCCTACAGTCTATGCGTTCGCTGAACCCGGTCCCGGCCCGGAGGATCAGCGCCAGATGACCGCCAGCCCCGCGTTCAGCAGGGTCAGAATGCCGATGGACCAGAAGATCGCGGACGGCAGCGCGTCCGTGCGCCGCTGACGCGCCGAACCGGTGCCCAGCAGCGCGCCGATGACGAGCAGCACGACCAGTTTGATCGCGATCTTCGTGTAGTTGAGGTCGTGGTCGAGACCCCACGGCGCCGACAGCGCGAGGCCCGAGATCAGCGAGATCCCGAGGGCGGGGTTCATCACGCGCGTGATGCGGTTGCGCCGTGCGGCCGCCTCGACGACCCACGCGCCGAACAGTACCGCGAAGCCGACGAGGTGGACGAGGACGACGACGTTGCGCAGGATCTCCATGCCCGTCAGATTATGGATGCCGTGCCGCGGTCGCCAGCAAGGCGGGCCTCACCGCGACGGGCAAGCGCGGACGCGAAGTCCCCGAGCCCGCCCGCTGGACGGCTCTCAGCCGCGCAGCTCCCGCAGCAGCAGAGCGGTGCGGATCGCCGCGTCCGCGGCCTCTTCGCCCTTGTCCTCCTTCGAGCCCTCGAGACCGGCGCGGTCGAGACCCTGCTGCTCGTCGTCGAGGGTCAGCACCCCGAATCCGACGGGCTTGCCGGTGTCGAGCGCGACGCGCGTCAGGCCGTCGGTCGCCGCCGACGAGACGAACTCGAAGTGCGGGGTCCCACCGCGGATGATCACGCCGAGGGCCACCACGGCATCCGCTCCGCCGTCGAGGGCGACCTTCGCCGCGACCGGCAGCTCGAACGAACCGGGGACGCGCACGACGCGATACGTCGCGCCCGTGGCATCCAGGATCCGCTTCGCACCGGCGATGAGTCCGTCGGTGATGACCTCGTGCCAGGTTCCGGCGATGACGACGACGTTCAGGCTCGAGGCGTCGACGCCGCCGGTCTCGGGTGCTCCACTGCCGGCCATCAGGCGCTCTCTTCCTTCATGTGCGCGAGGGCGTCGCGCAGGTCGTCCTCGGCGATGACGTGGCCCATGCGGTCGCGCTTCGTCTCGAGGTACTGGTGGTTGTTGGGACCGACACCGACGAGCAGGGGGACCTGCTCGACCACGTCGAGGCCGAAGCCGCGCAACTGGTTCACCTTGTCGGTGTTGTTGGTCAGCAGGCGCACCTGCTCGACGCCCAGGTCGGCGAGGATGCCGGCCGCGGCGGCGTAGTCGCGGGCGTCGGCGGGAAGGCCCAGGGCGAGGTTGGCATCCACCGTGTCCATGCCGCGCTCCTGCAGGCTGTACGCGCGCAGCTTGTTGATGAGCCCGATGCCGCGGCCCTCGTGGCCGCGCATGTAGATGACGATGCCCCCGTCGCGGTCGATCGTGTCGAGTGCGGCGTCGAGCTGCGGGCCGCACTCGCACTTGAGCGACCCGAAGGCCTCGCCGGTCAGGCACTCCGAGTGCACGCGCACGAGGGGGGCCTTCTCGGTCAGGTCGCCGGAGACCACCGCGAGGTGATCGGTGCCGGTGACCCGGTCCTTGTAGGCGAGGAAGCGGAAGGTGCCGTGCGAGGTGGGGACGTTCGACTCGGCGCGCAGGCTCACCCGGCGACGCGGGGCGGCGGTCGCGGGGGCGGGATCGGTCTCGTCGAGGTAGGCGATGAGCTGCTCGATCGTGATGACGGGGATGCCGTCGCGCTCGCCGAGCTCGAACAGTCCGGGCAGGCGCATCATGCTGCCGTCCTCGGCGACGACCTCGGCGATCGCACCCACCGGCTGCAGGCCGGCGAGGCGCATGAGGTCGACCGCGGCCTCGGTGTGCCCCGCGCGCTCGCGCACGCCGCCGTCGACGGCGCGCAGCGGCAGCACGTGGCCGGGACGGATGAGGCTCGTCGGCACCGACTCGGGGTCGGCGAGCACGGTGAGCGTGTGGGCGCGGTCGGCGGCGCTGATGCCGGTGGTGACCCCCGAGGCTGCATCGACGCTGACGGTGTAGGCGGTGCCGCGGGCGTCCTGGTTCACCTCGACCATGGGCGGGAGGTCGAGACGGTCGGCCCACTCGGCCGGCATGGGGGCGCAGACGTACCCGCTGGACCAGCGGACGGTCCACGCCATCCACTCGGGGGTCGCGAGCTGAGCCGACAGGATGACGTCGCCCTCGTTCTCACGGTTCTCGTCGTCGGCGACCAGCACCGGGCGACCCTGGCGCAGGGCCTCCAAGGCCTCGGGGATGGTGGACAGGCTCATGCGGAGCCCCTCTCGGTCGTTGCGGCCGCGGCCGCGGGGTTCTCGGTTGTACGGAAGGCGAGCATGCGCTGCACGTGGCGCGCCAGGATGTCGGTCTCGAGGTTGACGGGGGTACCCGCCTCGGCCCGCCCGAGGGTCGTGGCCGCGAGCGTCTCGGGGATGAGCGAGACCTCCAGCCAGGGCTCGGACTCGTCGGCGGGGCTCACCGCGCTGACCGTGAGAGAGACGCCGTCGATCGCGATGGATCCCTTGTCGACCACGAGAGGGGCGAGCGGGGTTGGGATGCCGACCCGCACGACGCTCCACTGCGCGCCGGGCCGCACCTCGCGCACGATGCCCGTGCCGTCGATGTGTCCCTGGACGATGTGGCCGCCGAGGCGGCCGTGCGCCGCGGTGGCGCGCTCGAGGTTGACGGCGCGCCCGGGAGCGACATCGGCGAGCGTCGACATGTCGAGGGTCTGCTTCATGACGTCGGCGGTGAACCAGTCGGGGCCCTGGTCGACGACGGTGAGACACACACCGCTGACCGAGATCGAGTCGCCGTGACCGGCGTCCGACACCGAGAGGGGAGCGCGCAGCGTCAGCCGCACGCCGTCGCCCGAGGGCTCGACGGCGGTGACGGCGCCGATCTCTTCGACGATTCCGGTGAACATCAGGCGTCTCCTCTGTTCGTGAGCGCGGGCGCGGGGCGTCCCGGCTCGGCGGTCGGGGCGGTCACGGCGTGTCCGCCCGTGGCGGGGTCGGACGGCTCGGGGCGGGCGACGATCAGGAGATCGTCGCCCAGGGTCTGCAGCGAGGTCACGACCAGGCGCCGTGCGTCGGCGATGGTCGGCACGCCGATGTCGCCGACGGCGAGGCGCGATCCGCCCAGGAGCACGGGCGCGACGTAGACGAGCACCTCGTCGGCGAGACCGGCGCGCAGGAACGCGCTCGCCAGCGTCGGGCCGCCCTCGACGAACACCCGCTGCACGCCCCGGCCCGCCAGGTCGTCGAGGACCGCGGGCAGGTCGTGGGTCGCATAGAACAGGGGCGAGCGGGGGTGCCGGTGCACGGCGGCATCCGGAGGGGTCTCGCGGGTGCCGATCACGACGGGAACGGGCTGGGCCTCGAGCAGCGAGCCGTCGGCGGCGCGCGCGGTCAGCGCCGGATCGTCGGCGCGCACCGTGCCGGTGCCGGCGACGATCGCATCGGCGGCCGCCCGGCGTGCGTGCACGTCGCGGCGCGCGTCGGGACCGGTGATCCACTGGCTGGTGCCGTCGTCGGCGGCGGCGCGACCATCGAGGCTCTGGGCCCATTTGACGGTGACGTGGGGACGACCGGTGCGCTTCACGGCGGTCCAATCGTGGATGAGCGCCTCGGCGGCATCCGCTTCGACACCCGACTCGACCTCGACGCCCGCCGCGCGCAGCCGGGCGGCGCCCCCGGCGGCGGTGTCGGTGGGGTCGTCGAGGGCGAACACGACGCGGTCGACGCCCGCGTCGATGAGCGCCAGGGCGCACGGGCCGGTGCGACCGGTGTGGTTGCAGGGCTCGAGGGTCACGACGGCGGTCGCACCACGGGCCGCTCCGGGCGCGAGCTGAGAGAGGGCGTCGACCTCGGCGTGCGCGGTGCCGGCGCCGCGGTGGTACCCCTCGGCGAGCGTTTCGCCGGTGGGGGAGAGGATCACGGCGCCCACCTGGGGGTTCAGACCGCGCGGTCCGCGCCGGGCGAGCTGAAGCGCTCGCCGCATGGCGTCGATCTCGACGGCGGATGCCATTTCCCTGTCCTTCCCGCGGTGTCGGGGCAGGGGCGGCGGGAAGGCGCGACGCGCCCTCCGTGCTGCCTCCCATCCGGACTAGCGACGACCACTCGTCGCATCACCGTCGGTTCCGGAATCGCACCGGATCAACCCTTCGGCCGAGGCCTCGGAGTTCGCGGACTGTCACCGCCGGTTCGGATTCTCACCGACCCCGGAGCACGTAGTTGCTCTTCGAAGTGTAGTCAACGCCCCCTTCGCGGTTTCATTCCCCGTCATGCAGGGACGTGTTCTGCTACGCCCGGGGGTCCTTCGTCGCGCGTCGGCGATCGCGTCGGCCGGTGCTACTTGAGCAGGCGCGAGAGCCGCCGGTCGGCCAGCAGCTTGCCGCCCGTCTGGCAGGTGGGGCAGTACTCGAGGGAGTTGTCGGCGAAGAACACGCTGCGCACCTCGTCGCCGCAGACGGGACACGCCTCGCCCCGGCGGCCGTGCACGCGCATACCGCGACGCTTGGCATCCTTCAGCTCGGCGGGCGGCTTACCGCGCGCGGCGGTGACGGCCTCGGTGAGCGTGGTGGTCATCGCCTCGAACAGCCGGTCGACCTCGGCCTCGGACAGGGTGGCCGCGAGGGCGTACGGAGACATCTTGGCGGCGTGCAGGATCTCGTCGGAGTAGGCGTTGCCGACCCCCGCGATGATCGACTGGTCGCGCAGCACGCCCTTGATCTGCGTGCGCCGGCCGCTGAGCAGCGCGCCGAACTCGTCGCGACCGAACTCGTCGTCGAGCGGGTCGGGGCCCAGTCGCGCGATGCCCGGGACCTCGGACGGATCCGTCACCGCGTAGACGGCCAGCGATTTCTTCGTGCCGGCCTCGGTGAGGTCGAAGCCCGAACCGTCGTCGAAGCCGACGCGCAGCGCGATCGGCGTCTTGCCGGGCTTGATGAGCGTGGTGGGAAGCGTGTCGTACCAGCGCAGCCACCCCGCCTTGGCGAGGTGGAACACGAGACGGATGCCGCCGTCGCCGACGATGTCGACGAACTTGCCGTGCCGCTCGACGCCGATGACCTGCGCGCCGATCAAGGCGGTGAGCGGCGGGTCGTACGTCTTCAGCGCGTTGATGGCCGAGACGAGGGCCTTGTCGACCCGCAGCCCGGTGAGACGTTCACGCAGGAACTCGACGAGCCCCTGGACCTCTGGCATCTCCGGCATGACGTCATCGTGCCACGGCCCTCCGACATCGGGGCGGGGCCTTGCGCCGAGCGCTCAGAGCACGGGCCAGTCGACCGGGCCGCGGTCGTCTGCGCGGAGCAGCCCGCCCACCCAGAGATCGGCACGACCCAGCGAGTTGACGTGCGCCTGCCGCAGCAGCCCCTCGTACCGGAAGCCGAGAGAACGAGCGACGCGCGCCGAACCGACGTTGCCGGTCACCGCCCGCCATTCGATGCGGGCCACCGCCGGGCGCTCCGGCGCGAATCCCCAGTCGACGACCGCGCGGGCGGCCTCTGTCGCCACACCCCGACCGCGCACGCTCGCCGACACCCAGTAGCCGATCTCGGGGGCTCCGCTCGGCAGCTTCGCCAGGCCCGCCATGCCGACCAGCCTGCCGTCGAGGCGGATCGCCCAGGTCGCCTCCGCCCCCTCCGCCCACCAGCCCCGGGCGAGCTCGACGAAGGTCTCCGCATCGGCGGGCAGATACGGCGCGGGCACTGTCGTGAAGCGTTGGATCGCGGCATCCTGGCACTCCGCGTGGATGGCCGCGACGTCGCCGTCATGGGGTGCGGACAGCTCGAGGCGGGCGGTGCGCAGGGTCTCCGGTTCCATCCGGTCACCTTACCGGCGGCCGGCGTGCGCCACAGATTCGGAACCAGGCGACAGATTCGGATGCCGCCTCGCGACGCATCCGAATCCGGTGCAGCGATCCGATTCCGCGACATGGGCGGCGTCGCAGCCGCGGCACGAACGCCGACGCCCCCGCGACTCGGATGCCGCCTCGCGACGCATCCGAATCCGGTGCAGCGATCCGATTCCGCGACATGGGCGGCGCCGCAGCCGCGACCCGAACGCCGACGCCCCCGCGACTCGGCGAGTCGCGGGGGCGTGGGATGGCGCAGATCAGCCGCGGCGCAGCAGACCGATGCGGTCGTACACGTCGGAGAGGGTCTTCTCGGCGACGGATGCCGCCTTCCCGGCGTTCACGGCCAGCACGCGGTCGAGCTCGGCGGGGTCGTCGAGCAGGTCGAGGGCGCGGGCGCGCACGGGCTCGAACTCGTTCACGACGACCTCGGCGAGGCCCTTCTTGAAGTCGCCGTACCCGCGACCGGCGTACTCGTCCTCGATCGAGGTGATGTCACGTCCGCTCAGGGCCGAGTAGATCACCAGCAGGTTCGAGACGCCCGGCTTCTCGTCGCGGTCGAAGCGCACCGCTCCCTCGGAGTCGGTCACGGCTCGCATGATCTTCTTCGCGCTGACCTTGGGGTCGTCGAGCAGCCACAGCACACCCGCGTCCGACTCTGCCGACTTCGACATCTTCGACGTCGGGTTCTGCAGGTCGTAGATGCGCGCGGTCTCGCGCCGGATGACGGGCTTGGGCACGGTGAACGTCTCACCGAAGCGCTGGTTGAAGCGTTCGGCGAGATCGCGGGTGAGCTCGATGTGCTGCTTCTGGTCGTCGCCGACGGGCACGACGTCGGTCTGGTATAGCAGGATGTCGGCGGCCATCAGCACCGGATAGGTGAAGAGGCCGACGTTGGTAGCATCCGTGCCGTAGCGGGCCGACTTGTCCTTGAACTGGGTCATGCGCCCGGCCTCGCCGAAACCGGTGAGGGTCGACAGCACCCACTGCAGCTCGGCGTGCGCCGGCACGTGCGACTGCACGTAGAGGGTCGAGCGGGAGGGCTCGATCCCCGCGGCGATGTACTGGGCGGCGGTGCGACGGGTCTTCTCGCGACGCTCGGCGGGGTCGCCGGGCTGCGTGAGGGCGTGCAGGTCGACGACCGAGAAGAAGGCGTCGTACTCGTCCTGCAGGTCGCGCCACTGCAGCAGGGCCCCGATGTAGTTGCCGATCTGGAGGCTGTCGGCGGAGGGCTGCATTCCGGAGTAGAGGCGCTCGGTGGTCACCGTTCGATCCTAGGCCGCGAGGCGCGGCCGGTACGTCGGGGGAGCGAGCGTGGACGGGTGCCCCGGCTCACGGCGTCGGCCGGATCAGGTCCCGAGCGTGTAGTCGACGATCACCGGCGCGTGGTCGCTCCAGCGGGTGTCGTACGAGGGGGCGCGCTCCACCATGTACGACGTGACGCGGTCGGCGAGGGCGGGCGTGGCGACGTGATAGTCAATGCGCCACCCGCTGTCGGTGTCGAACGCCTTCCCGCGCATGGACCAGAACGTGTAGGGCCCGTCGACCTCGCCGACGGCGCGGCGTCCGACGTCGATCCAGCCCAGGCCCGTGCCCGTCGAGCCGTCGACGCCCTCGACCTTCTCGCCCTCGGCCCCGAAGAAGCGGTCGAAGTAGGCGCGCTCCCGGGGCAGGAAGCCGGCGTTCTTGCGATTCCCCCGCCAGTTCTTGATGTCGAGTTCGCGGTGGCCGACGTTCAGGTCGCCCACGACCAACGCCAGCTCGCGCTCGGCCTTGAGCTCGACGAGACGGCGCTCCATGGCATCGAGGAAGAGCCACTTCGCGTCTTGCTTGGGGGTGTCGACCTCGCCGCTGTGCACGTAGGCGCTGACGATCGTGACGGTCTCGCCGTCGATGTCGAAGTCGCTCTCGATCCAGCGGCCCGAGGCGTCGAGCGGCTCGGGGCCGAGGTGCGTGCGGGTCTCGACCCCGGGCAGCCGGCTGATGATCGCGACGCCCGCGCGCCCCTTCTGCAGGGCCTCGTCGTTGACGATCTCCCACCCGGGCAGGGCCTCGGCGAGCTGGTCGGCGGTCGCGCGCACCTCCTGCAGGGCCACGATGTCGGCGCCGGAGGCGTCGAGCCACTCGGTCATGCCCTTGCGGACGGCGGCACGGATGCCATTGACGTTGACGGAGACGATGCGTACGGAACGAGCCACCCGTCGAGCGTAGCCGGGGGCTCCGACATCGGCCGGGGCGTCAGTCGGGGATGAGCGAGACCCGGCGCGGCTCGGGGAGGTCGGCCTCGGCGCGCGCGAGGGTTTTGCGTGCCGCCACGACGTGCCGACGGGCCCGCCAGCGCCACGGCCAGCGTGCGCCGAGGAGGCGCTCCTCGGCCTGCCGGACGCCGACCTGCGCCGCGATGACGAGGGCGGCCTGCTCCATGGCGCGGCGGTCCTCGGGGGAGCGCAGCGGCACGTCGCGGTCGTCCGCGGCCACCGCGATCCACGCCGCGGAGACGAGGATCACGATGCCGATGAAGCGGAACCACAGCAGGAACCCGATCAGCACGGTGAACGTCGCCAGCAGCGGATTGGTCGGGCTGTAGACGAAGAGGAAGCCGGCCGCCACCTGCAAAGCGACCATGCCCGTCGCCCCCACGAGCGCGCCGGGAATCGCGCGGCGCCAGGTGAGCGAGGTGCCGGTCAGGAAGCGGAAGAGGGCCGCGAGCGCGAGGGCGTTGACGGCGAAGGCCACCACGACCGAGACGACGCGGGCGCCGATGGACCAGCCGAGGGTGTCGCGATCCCATCCGATGACGCTGAAGACGAGGTCGACTGCGCCGGTCGCCACCGAACCGAGCAGGGCGCCCACGAGCAGCGCGATGCCGAACAGCACGGCCGCGAGCAGGTCGCGCGCCTTCAGCATGACGTAGTTGCGCAGATCGAACGGCAGCCCGAACGTGTCGCGGACGGCGCGGCGCGTGAAGGTGACGAAGCCGATCGCGGTCCACACGACCACGACGACCGCGACGACACCGGTGATGGTGAGCAGGCGGCTGCTGTCCTGCGCGACGCCCTCGACCTGCTCGCGGGAGACCAGGCCGTTCTCGCTGATGATGCCCGGGATGTAGCTGTTGACGATGTGGATCAGTCCGTCGATCGCGGTGCGGCTCCCGCCGAGCCAGATGCCGACGCCCGCGAACGCCAGGTAGAGGGCCGAGAACACTGCGAACAGGCCCTGGTAGCTCATGCCTGCGGCCAGCAGGAAGCCGTTGTGCCGCAGGAAGTGCCGCCACACGCGGATGGGGAACCACTGCGCGATCTTCGCCGCACGAGCGAGGGGTTCGTCGAGGCGTTCCCGCACGGCGGTCTGCGCCGCCTCGAGCCGCTCGCGCAGCGAGGCGTCGTCATCGCGCACCGCGGGCAGCGGCCGCGGGTCGTGGCGGTTCTCGGTCACCGGAAAAGCCTAATGAATGGATGCCGCAGCCCCGGCGTCGCGCCGGCTCCGCGGCATCCGGGTCTCTCCGTCACGCGTGAGTCGCCAAGATTTGTCGCTTCGATGCGGTCTGAAGCGACAAATCCTGGCGACTCACGCGGCTGCGCAGGCGCGGCTGCGCAGGCGCGGCTGCGCGGAGACGCACGAACGCCGAACGGCGGGTCCGCCTGCGCGCACCCGCCGTTCGAGAGGGGAGGGGTCAGCGACCGCCGCGGAGGACGGCCTGCTTGACCTCGGCGATGGCCTTGGTGACCTCGATGCCGCGGGGGCACGCCTCGGTGCAGTTGAAGGTGGTGCGGCAGCGCCACACGCCCTCTTTGTCGTTGAGGATGTCGAGGCGCACGTCTCCGGCGTCGTCGCGCGAGTCGAAGATGAAGCGGTGCGCGTTGACGATCGCGGCGGGGCCGAAGTACTGCCCGTCGGTCCAGAACACGGGGCACGACGAGGTGCACGCCGCGCAGAGGATGCACTTGGTGGTGTCGTCGAAGACCTCGCGGTCGACGATCGACTGCACGCGCTCCTTGCCCGGCTCGGGCTTCGAGTTCGAGATGAGGAAGGGCTGCACCTCGCGGTAGGAGGCGAAGAACGGCTCCATGTCGACGATGAGGTCCTTCTCGAGCGGCAGGCCCTTGATCGCCTCGACGTAGATCGGCTGCGAGATGTCGAGATCCTTGATCAGCGTCTTGCAGGCCAGGCGGTTGCGGCCGTTGATGCGCATGGCATCCGAACCGCAGATGCCGTGCGCGCACGAGCGGCGGAACGACAGCGAGCCGTCGGTCTCCCACTTGATCTTGTGCAGCGCGTCGAGCACGCGGTCGGTGGAGTACAGCTCCACGTCGTAGTCGACCCAGCGGGGCTCGTCGTCGACCTCGGGGTCGAATCGACGGATGTTGAAGGTGACCATGAACGACTGGATGCCGGTGTCTTCCGGCGTCTGCTCGACCTCGTCCGAGGTGTCGACGTTCTCGATGACGGTGGATGCCATCTCAGTACTTCCTCTCCAGCGGCGGGTAGCGCAGCTCCCCGGCCTCGTTCTTGGTGAACACCACGGGCTTCCAGCCGAGCTCGATGTGATCGGCGGGGTGCGACGAGTGGGGGTCCCCCGACAGGTACGCCATGGTGTGCTGCATGTACTTCTCGTCGTCGCGCGTGGGGAAGTCGTCGCGCATGTGACCGCCGCGGCTCTCTTCGCGGTTCTGTGCCGAGTAGACGACGACCTCCGCGAGGTCGAGCAGGAAGCCCAGCTCGACGGCCTCGAGCAGGTCGGTGTTGAAGCGCTTGCCCTTGTCATCGACGTGGATGTTCTTGTAGCGCTCGCGCAGGTCGGCGATCACGTCCATGACGTGGGCGAGGGACTCGTGCGTGCGGAACACCTGCGCGCCCTTGTCCATCTCGTCCTGCAGCGTCTTGCGGAGCACCGCGATGCGCTCGGTGCCGCTGTTGTTGCGCAGGCCCTCGATGAGCCCGCGCACCTCGGCCGCCGGATCTTCGGGCAGCGGCACGAAGTCGGCGGTCTTGACGTACTCGACGGCGTTGCGGCCGGCGCGCTTGCCGAAGACGTTGATGTCGAGCAGCGAGTTGGTGCCCAGGCGGTTCGAGCCGTGCACCGAAACGCACGCGCACTCGCCGGCGGCGTAGAGGCCGGGCACGACGGTGTCGTTGTCGGCGAGCACCTCGGCCTTGATGTTGGTGGGGATGCCGCCCATCGCGTAGTGCGCGGTCGGCATGACCGGCACGGGCTCGACGACCGGGTCGACACCGAGGTAGGTGCGCGCGAACTCGGTGATGTCGGGGAGCTTGGTCTCGAGCACCTCGGCGCCCAGGTGCGTGCAGTCCAGCAGCACGTAGTCGCGGTGCGGGCCGGCGCCGCGACCTTCCGCGACCTCCTGCACCATGCAGCGCGCGACGATGTCGCGGGGAGCGAGGTCCTTGATCGTGGGGGCGTAGCGCTCCATGAAGCGCTCACCGCTGGCGTTGCGCAGGATCGCGCCCTCACCGCGGGCGCCCTCGGTGAGCAGGATGCCGAGACCGGCGAGGCCGGTCGGGTGGAACTGGAAGAACTCCATGTCCTCCAGCGGCAGGCCCTTGCGCCACACGATGCCGACGCCGTCACCGGTGAGGGTGTGGGCGTTCGAGGTGGTCTTGAAGATCTTGCCGAAGCCGCCGGTCGCGAAGACCACGGCCTTGGACTGGAAGACGTGCAGCTCACCCGTGGCGAGGTCGTAGGCGACGACGCCGGCGACCTGCGTCTTGCCCGCGGCATCCTTCACCGTGATGAGGTCGAGGACGTAGAACTCGTTGAAGAAGTTGATGCCGAGCTTGACGCAGTTCTGGAACAGCGTCTGCAGGATCATGTGTCCCGTGCGGTCGGCGGCGTAGCACGCGCGGCGCACGGGGGTCTTTCCGTGGTCGGCCGTGTGCCCGCCGAAACGGCGCTGATCGATCTTGCCCTCGGGCGTGCGGTTGAACGGCAGACCCATGTTCTCGAGATCGATGACGGCGTCGATCGCCTCTTTGGCGAGGATCTCCGCGGCATCCTGGTCGACGAGGTAGTCGCCGCCCTTGATGGTGTCGAAGGTGTGCCACTCCCACGAGTCTTCCTCGACGTTGGCGAGGGCCGCCGCCATACCGCCCTGCGCCGCACCGGTGTGCGAACGGGTCGGGTAGAGCTTCGAGATGACGGCGGTCTTCGCGCCGGGGCCGGCCTCGATGGCCGCGCGCATGCCGGCGCCGCCGGCGCCGACGATCACGACGTCGAACTGGTGGTAGTGGACGCCGTCTTTGACGATCGAGTCCGAAGCGGTCTGAGTGCTCACGTGTGCGATACCTCTGCTGTCAGGGGAAAGAAGGGATGCCGTCGGCTCACGCCGCCTGGCACACGTCCCACAGGGAGCTGCTCTCGGTGACACCGAGGCAGGGGTCGAAGGTGAAGACGACGAGCGTGCCGAGGAGGATGAGGAATCCGGCCGACACCCACAGCGACCCCACGAGGATCTTGCGGACGGTGGCGTTGGTCACGTAGTCGTTGACGATCGTGCGCATGCCGTTGGCGCCGTGGATGAGGGCCAACCACAGCATCAGGACGTCCCACCACTGCCAGAACGGCGAGGCGAGCTTGCCGGCGACGAAGGCGAAGTCGATCTGGTGGATGCCGTCGCCCGTCATGAGGTTGACGAACAGGTGGCCGAAGATCAGGACGATCAGCAGCACGCCGGAGGCGCGCATGTAGATCCAGCCCCACTTCTCGAGATTGGAGCCCTTCTTCCGCACGCTCGGCGTGCGGGGGGCGGGGATCGTGGCGGCTTCTTGGGCGACGGACATCAGTGGCTCCCGGTGACGGCGCTGAAGACGTTGATGAGGTGACGCGGGGTGAACCCGAGCATCGTGACGACCCAGAGACCGAGCACGCCCCACCACAGCTGGCGCTGGTGGCGCGTGGCCCAGGGCCAGAAGTCGACGAGGATGATGCGCAGACCGTTGAACGCGTGGTATGCGATCGCACCGACCAGAGCCACCTCGCCGAGACCCATGACCGGGTTCTTGTAGGTGCCGATGACGGCGTCGTAGGCCTCGGGGGACACCCGGATGAGCGCCGTGTCGAGGATGTGCACGAGGAGGAAGAAGAAGATGGCGACACCGGTGATGCGGTGAAGCACCCAGGACCACATTCCTTCGCGACCGCGGTACAGCGTGCCGCGGGGCCTCTTCGACGTGGTTTCTTTCACCGACGGCGTGGCACGTGCTGGTGCTGACACGGTCGTCCTCCCTGATCGAACACGGTGTGGGGGCCCGCACAGGCCCCGAGCGTCACACGGGCGCCATTGAATACTACGTCCGGGCTATGAAACGCGGGGATTAGGGCGGCCTAAGACTCTCTCGATATCGAGATAGTTCCGCGACGTGCGGCGTGACGCCCGCTGCGGTCTCCCAGGGGCTCGCCCGCTAGGGTCGGAGCCATGGCAGACCTCGCACTCGACGACTTCTACGCCGTCATCCCCGCCGGAGGGATCGGCAGCCGTCTCTGGCCCCTCTCGCGGGCGGACGCCCCCAAGTTCCTGCACGACCTCACCGGCTCCGGCCAGACGCTTCTGCGCGACACCTGGGACCGTCTCGCTCCGCTGTCCGGCGACCACCGCATCGCCGTGGTGACCGGGCGCGCCCACCGCGCCGCGGTCGAGCGGGAGCTCCCGGGCGTCCCCGACCACAACGTGTTCCTGGAGTCCGAGCCGCGCGACTCCTCCGCGGCCATCGGCCTCGCCGCGGCGATCCTCGTGCGCCGCGAACCGGATGTCATCATCGGCTCCTTCGCCGCCGACCACGTCATCCGCCAGACGCGCCAGTTCGACTTCGCCGTCCGCCAGGCCGTGGCCGTCGCACGGGCGGGATACATCTGCACCATCGGCATCCAGCCCTCCGAGCCCTCGGTCGGGTTCGGGTACATCAAGAAGGCCGACGAGCTGATCGTCGACGGCGCCCCCGAGGCGTACACGGTGGAGCGTTTCGTGGAGAAGCCCGACCTCGACACCGCCAAGGCGTATTACGCCGACCGCGACTACCTGTGGAACGCGGGCATGTTCATCACCCGCGCCGACGTGCTGCTCGCCGAGCTCGCCGTCAACGAGCCGGAACTGCACGCGGGCCTGCTCGAACTCGCCGAGGCGTGGGACGACCGCGACCGCCGCGGTCCCGCGGTCGACCGCATCTGGCCGGGACTGAAGAAGATCGCGATCGACTACTCCGTCGCCGAGCCCGCCGCAGAGAAGGGACGTCTCGCGGTCATCCCGGGGCACTTCGACTGGGACGACGTGGGCGACTTCGCGAGCCTGTCCAAGCTCAACTCCTCGGGCGGTCGCAACGAGCTGGCGATCCTCGGCGAGGACGCGCGCGTGCTCTCCGACGCCTCGAGCGGCATCGTCGTCTCGCAGACCAAGCGAGTGATCAGCCTCATCGGCGTGCGCGACATCGTCGTGGTCGACACCCCGGACGCCCTCCTGGTCACCACCAGCGAGAACGCGCAGCGAGTCAAGGGCGTCGTCGACGCGCTCAAGCTCACCGGTCGCGGCGACGTACTCTGACACCGGATGCCGCGCACCGTGGCATCCGGTCCCGTCGGCGTCGTCGCGTGTGGCGGTGGCGTGACGCGAGATTGCGTCTTTGTAACCATTGCCCGGCATGGGCGCCCTCGGTGCGCAACGGCGCCGACACAGTAGGTAACGTGACGGGATCGTCCCCCGAACCCGTTGGGGGCATCCGTCTTGGAGGACCATTCGTGAAGACCACGAAGAAGGCCGTCGTCAGCGGCCTCGCCATGATCGGCGCCGCTGCGCTGCTCGCCGGTTGCGGCGCCGCACCCGAGAGCAACGGCGCGTCCGGCGCAGCCGGAGGAAGCGTCGTCGAAGGCTTCACCCCCTGCATCATCTCGGATGACGGCGGCTGGAACGACCGCTCGTTCAACCAGTCCGCCAAGGAGGGCATCGACAAGGCTGCCGCCGAGCTCGGCGTCAAGTCCATCGACGTCGAGTCCAGCTCGGCGAACGACTACGCACCCAACCTCGAGAACCTCGTCGCCGAGGGCTGCACGTTCATCGTCGCGGTCGGCTTCAAGCTCAGCGCCGACACCGTGGCCTCGGCCAAGGCGAACCCGGGCCTGCAGTACGCGATCATCGACGACCGTGCCGACACCGACAACGACGGCAACACCGACGCGCCGAACATCAAGCCGCTGCTGTTCGACACCGTCCAGGCCGCCTACCTCGGTGGCTACGCCGCCGCCGCCTACTCCGCCGAGAACGGTGTGAACAAGGTCGGCACCGTCGGTGGCATCCCGATCCCGCCCGTCACCATCTTCATGGACGGCTTCGTCGACGGCGTCAAGAAGTACGACGAGGACAAGGGCGCCAGCGTCCAGACCTTCGGTTGGGACGTCGCCGCGCAGAACGGCTCGTTCACCGGTGGCTTCGCGGCCAACGACGCGGCCAAGCAGGCCGCCCAGGGTCTGCTCGACCAGGGCGTCGACGTGCTCCTGCCCGTCGGTGGGCCGATCTACAGCAGCGCGGCCGACGCGATCCGCGACAGCGGCTCGAAGAGCGTCATGCTCGGTGTCGACTCCGACCTCGCCAAGGCCGACCCGAACGTGTCCGACCTGGTCCTGACCTCGATCCTCAAGCGCATCGACACCGCCGTCTACGACTCGGTGACCCAGGCCGCCCGGGGCGAGTTCGACGTGACCCCCTACGTCGGCACCCTCGAGAACGACGGCGTCGGCCTCGCCGAGTTCGGCTCCGCCTTCACGCTGCCCGCCGGTCTCACCGACGAGCTCGACGCCCTGCGCGAGCAGATCGTCTCCGGCTCGCTGACGGTCACCTCGCCCAGCTCGCCGTAAGGCGACACCCCTCGAAACCGCGGTCGCTCGGACCCCTCCGAGCGGCCGCGGTTTCTTTCCGTGTTCTCAACGTCTTCGAATAGGGTGCACAGCATGAAGCTCGAGCTCCGCGGCATCACCAAGCGGTTCGGGTCCCTGGTTGCGAACGACCACATCGATCTGGTCGTCCAGCCTGGTGAGATCCACGCTCTCCTCGGGGAGAACGGTGCCGGTAAATCCACACTCATGAACGTCCTCTACGGCCTGTACCAGGCCGATGAGGGCGAGATCCTGCTGGACGACGTCGTCCAGCGCTTCCGCGGCCCCGGCGATGCCATGGCCGCGGGAATCGGCATGGTGCACCAGCACTTCATGCTCATCCCCGTCTTCACCGTCGCCGAGAACGTCATGCTCGGCCACGAGAGCACCAAGGCCCTGGGCGCGCTCGATCTGAACGCCGCGCGCAAGCACGTGCGCGACGTCGCGCAGCGCTTCGGCTTCGAGGTCGACCCCGACGCCCTCGTCGGCGACCTCCCGGTCGGCGTGCAGCAGCGCGTCGAGATCATCAAGGCCCTGTCCCGGGATGCCAAGGTGCTCGTGTTCGACGAGCCCACGGCCGTGCTCACCCCGCAGGAGACCGACGAGCTCATGGGCATCATGCGGCAGCTGCGCGACGAGGGCACCTCCATCGTGTTCATCACGCACAAGCTCCGCGAGGTGCGCGAGGTCGCCGACCGCATCACCGTGGTGCGCCTGGGCAAGATCGTCGGCGAGGCCGAGCCCACCGCCAGCAACGGCGAGCTCGCCTCGCTCATGGTCGGCCGCGCGGTCGAGCTGACCGTCGTGAAGGACGCGCCGAAGGCGGCGGCATCCGGGGGTCTGTCCATCCGCAACCTCCGCGTCGTCACCGCCGAGGGCACGGTCGTCGTGGACGACGTCGACCTCGACGTGCGTCCCGGTGAGATCGTCGCGATCGCGGGCGTGCAGGGCAACGGCCAGACCGAGCTCGTCGAGGCCATCGTCGGCCTCGCCGACGGCGTGACCGGGACCGTCGACCTCGACGGCACCGACCTCGTCGGCAAGAGCGTGCGCGCCATCCTCGACGCGGGGGTCGGCTTCGTCCCCGAGGACCGCAAGGAAGACGGACTGGTCGGGGGCTTCTCGGTCGCCGAGAACCTCATCCTCGACCGGTCCTCCGACTCGGCGTTCGTGTCCGGCGGCACCATCAAGCGCGCGGCGCTGGGCGCCTTCGCCCGCGACCGCATCGCGGAGTACGACATCCGCACCCAGTCGGCATCCACCCCGGTCGGCACCCTGTCGGGCGGCAACCAGCAGAAGGTCGTCATCGCCCGCGAGATGAGCCGCCCGCTGAAGCTGTTCGTCGCCGCCCAGCCCACCCGCGGCGTCGACGTCGGCTCGATCGAATTCATCCACAAGCAGATCGTCGCCGCGCGCGATGCGGGCGTGCCCGTGATCGTCGTGTCGACCGAGCTCGACGAGATCGCCGCCCTCGGCGACCGCATCGCGGTCATGTACCGCGGCGGCATCGTCGGCGTCGTCCCGGGGAACACGCCCCGCGAGACGCTCGGGCTCATGATGGCGGGCGAGCAGCCCGCGGAGGAGACAGCGTGAGCGGCCACATCCCGAGCACGGGCGCGAACGGGGACTCCGGTCTCCCGCCCGAGCAGCTGCCGACCGCATCGGGGCCGTTGACCGGCCACACCCCGGCCGAGACGCCCGCGCCCCCGCGGACGAACCAGTTCCTCACCGAGCTGCTGCGCTCCTCGTGGATCACCACGGTGCTCGCCGTCGTCGCGGCGATGATCGTGGGCGGCATCCTGATGGCCGCCACCAACGACCAGGTGCGCACGACCTCCGGGTACTTCTTCGCGCGGCCCGGCGACATGCTGGCCGCGATCTGGAACTCGGTCTACGGCGGGTACGAGGCGCTGTTCCGCGGCGCCATCTTCAACTCCCGCGTCGCCGACTTCGGGGCGCAGATCCGCCCGCTCACGAACACCCTCGGCTTCGCCGCGCCGCTCATCGCCGCCGGTCTCGGTGTGGCGCTGGCGTTCCGCGTGGGTCTGTTCAACATCGGCGGCCGCGGTCAGATCCTCATCGCCTGCGCCTTCGCCGGTCTCATCACGTTCAACCTCGACCTGCCGATGATCATCCAGCTGCCGCTGACGCTCATCGTCGGTATCGCCGGAGGCGCGCTGTGGGGCGGGATCGTGGGTCTGCTCAAGGCCCGCACCGGTGCGCACGAGGTCATCCTCACCATCATGCTCAACTACGTCGCCTACTACCTGGTGACGTGGATGGTGCGCACCCCGGGCCTGCTGCAGCGCCCCGCCGGCGACCAGCCGATCTCGTCGGCCACGCCCGCGAACGCGCAGTTCCCCGAGCTGTTCGGACCCCAGTTCCCGCTGCTCGACCTCGGCTTCGTCCTCGTGATCGCGGCGACGGTGTTCGTCTGGTGGCTCATGGAGCGCTCGAGCCTCGGCTTCCGCCTGCGCGCGGTGGGCGAGAACCCCCACGCCGCTCGCGCCGCCGGCATCTCGGTGCCCCGCATGTACGTCTACGCGATGCTGTTCGCCGGAGGACTTGCGGGCCTTGCCGGCATGAACCAGATCCAGGGATCGGTGACCACCGGTTTCGACGGTCTGATCGACGCGGGCATCGGCTTCGACGCCATCACCGTCGCCCTCCTCGGCCGCAGCCGTCCCTGGGGCGTGTTCGCCGCCGGCATCCTGTTCGGCGCCCTCAAGTCCGGCTCGTTCACGATGCAGGCGTCGCAGGGCATCCCCGTCGACATCGTGCTCGTCGTGCAGGCCCTCATCGTGCTGTTCATCGCGGCCCCGCCGCTGGTGCGCACGATCTTCTTCCTCCCCAAGAGCGAGGCCGAGCGCGCGGCCAAAGACCGGGCCAAGGCGGCCAAGAAGGCGGTGGCGGCATGACCGCGACGCATCTCGCGGATGACGCGATCCAGCTGACCACGGTGCGCGTGCGCCACCTCAAGCTGGCGGTGAGCCTGACGGTGGTCACCGTCCTGCTCGCGCTGCTGTTTGCCCTCGTCCCGCGCGACGGGCAGAGCACCTTCCGCCTCGGCGACCCGGCGTCCGACATCGACCTCGGCAGCGTCGCGGTCCCCACGGCGGTCACCAGCTGGGCCGTCTTGGTCATCCTGGCCCTGCTGACCGCCTGGTCGATCTGGGATGCCGTCAGCTACCGCCGCACGCCGCTGTGGCTGCCGATCGCCTTCGGTGCGCTGGCGGTGTTCGCGTTCCTCGTCTGGGCGGCCGCGGACGGGCTCGTCCCCGTCACCGGACTGCTCTTCGGCGCGCTCTCGCTGTCGGTCCCCCTCATCTTCGGTGCCCTCGGCGGTGTCATCGGCGAGCGCGTCGGCGTGGTCAACGTCGCGATCGAGGGGCAGTTCCTCTTCGGCGCCTTCAGCGCCGCGCTCGTGGCATCCCTCACCCGCAACCCCTTCCTCGGACTCGTCGCGGCCATGGTCGGCGGCGTCCTCGTGGCGTTCGTCCTCGCGGCGTTCTCGATCAAGTACCTCGTCGACCAGGTGATCGTCGGTGTCGTGCTGAACGTGCTGGTCACCGGTCTCACGGGCTTCCTCTACGGCGCGCTGCTCGTCCCCAACGAAGACCTGCTGAACCGTCCCGAGCGCTTCCCGCGCTGGGAGATCCCGCTGCTGGGCGACATCCCGATCATCGGACCGGTGCTGTTCAACCAGACCTTCATCGTCTACCTGATGTACGCCGTCGTGGCCGTGGTCGCGTGGGGCCTCTACCGCACGCGCTGGGGCCTTCGCCTGCGCGCGGTCGGCGAGCACCCGCAGGCCGCCGACACCGTCGGCATCAAGGTCAACTCGAGCCGGTTCTGGAACGTCTCGCTGGCCGGCGCGATCGCCGGTATCGGCGGCGCGTACTTCACGCTGGTGTCGGTGGGGCAGTTCACCAAGGAGATGACCGCGGGTCTCGGCTTCATCGCCCTCGCGGCCGTCATCTTCGGACGCTGGGATCCGATCCGCGCGACGCTCGCGGCCCTGCTGTTCGGCTTCGCGACCAACCTCCAGAACCTGCTGACGGTGCTGCGCACCCCCATTCCCAGCGAGTTCATGCTCATGCTGCCCTACGTCGTGACGATCATCGCCGTGGCCGGGTTCGCCGGACAGATCCGGGGCCCCGCGGCCGCCGGCAAGCCCTACATCAAGGGCTGACCCCCTTCCCTTCACGAGAGGATCCACCACTCCACGATGACCGACATCGATTGGGACGAACTCCGTTCGGCCGCCACGGATGCCATGCACCGCGCGTACGCGCCCTACTCCCGCTTCAAGGTGGGCGCCGCCGCCCTCGTCGCCGACGGACGCATCGTCTCGGGGTGCAACGTCGAGAACGCCTCCTACGGGGTGACGCTGTGCGCCGAGTGCGGGCTCGTGTCCGACCTGCACATGAGCGGGGGCGGCCAGCTCGTGGCCTTCGTCTGCGTCGACGGTGAGGGACGCACCCTCATGCCGTGCGGACGCTGCCGTCAGCTGCTGTTCGAGCACGCGATCCCGGGCATGCTGCTCGAGACCGTCAGCGGCATCCGGACGATCGACGAGGTGCTGCCCGACGCGTTCGGTCCGCGCGACCTCGAGGAGGCGGCCCGATGAGCGCCGAGCAGTACGACGCCGTCGACATCATCCGCGCGCAGCGCGACGGGCGCGCGATCACCGAGGGCGAGATCCGCTGGCTGGTCGACGCGTACACGCGCGGCTACGTCATGGACGCGCAGATGTCGGCGTTCACCATGGCGGTGCTGCTGAACGGTCTCGGCCGCGACCAGATCCGGGTGCTCACCGACGCGATGATCGCCTCGGGCGAGCGCATGGACTTCTCCTCCCTCGGCAAAGTCACCGTCGACAAGCACTCCACCGGCGGCGTCGGCGACAAGATCACGCTGCCGCTCGCGCCGCTCGTGGCCGCGTTCGGCGTCGCCGTGCCGCAGCTCTCGGGCCGCGGGCTCGGTCACACCGGCGGAACGCTCGACAAGCTCGAGTCGATCCCGGGCTGGCGCGCGGCGCTGTCGAACGACGAGATCATGGCGCAGCTGCGCGACGTGGGCGCGGTCATCTGCGCCGCGGGGACGGGCCTCGCCCCCGCCGACAAGAAGCTCTACGCCCTGCGCGACGTCACCGGCACGGTCGAGGCGATCCCGCTGATCGCCTCGAGCATCATGTCGAAGAAGATCGCCGAGGGCACCGACTCGCTCGTGCTCGACGTGAAGTTCGGCTCCGGCGCCTTCATGCAGGACATCGACCGCGCGCGCGAGCTCGCCGAGACGATGGTCGCGCTCGGCACCGACTCGGGCGTGAACACCACGGCGCTGCTCACCGACATGAACACCCCGCTGGGCCTCGCCATCGGCAACGCCAACGAGGTGCGCGAGTCGGTCGAGGTGCTCGCCGGCGGCGGCCCCGCCGACGTCGTCGAGCTGACCGTCGCCCTCGCCCGCGAGATGCTGACGCTGGCGGGCAAGCCCGACGCCGACGTCGAGGCGGCGCTGCAAGACGGCCGCGCGATGGACGTCTGGAACCGCATGATCCGCGCCCAGGACGGCGATCCGGATGCCGCGCTCCCGACGCCCCGCGAGACGCACACGGTCGTGGCCGAGCGTTCGGGCGTCGTCTCCCGCGTCGAGGCTCTGCCCTTCGGCATCGGCGCGTGGCGCCTGGGCGCCGGTCGCGCCCGCGCCGAGGACGCCGTCGTGCACGCCGCGGGCATCGACCTGCACGTCACCGTCGGCCAGTCGGTCGCGGCGGGTCAGCCGCTCTACACGCTCTCGGCCGACGACGCGTCGCGCTTCGAGCGCGCGCTCGGGGCCGTCGAGGGAGCGCTCGAGGTCGGCGACACCGCCCCCGTCGCCACTCCGATCGTGCGCGAGCGGATCACCGCCTGATGGCATCCGGAAAGAAGGACACCGTGGCATCCGACGACTTCCGCATCGGTCGCACCAGGATCGCCGACCTGCCCAAGGTCTCGCTGCACGACCACCTCGACGGCGGGCTGCGCCCCCGGACGGTGCTCGAGCTCGCCGATGAGATCGGCCTCGACCTGCCCGCGCAGGATGCGAAGGGCCTCGAGGCATGGTTCTCCGACCACATCGACGGCGGCTCGCTCGAGGACTACCTCGAGAAGTTCTCCGTCACGGTCGGCGTGATGCAGACGCGCGAGGGGCTCGTGCGCACGGCGAAGGAGTTCGTCGAGGACCTCGCCGCCGACGGCGTCGTGTACGGCGAGGTGCGGTGGGCTCCCGAGCAGCACCTCACCCGCGGTCTCACCCTCGACGAGGTCGTCGACGCCGTGCAGGAGGGCATCGAAGAGGGAGAGGATGCCGCGGACGCCCGCGGACAGGACATCCGCGTCGGTCAGCTGCTCACGGCTCTCCGGCACAACGACAACGCGCGCGACATCGCCGAGCTGGCGGTCGCCTGGCGCGGACGCGGCGTCGTCGGGTTCGACCTGGCGGGGCCCGAGGACGGGTTCCTCCCGTCGGGCCATCGCGCGGCGTTCGACTACCTGGCCGAGCAGTTCTTCCCCACGACGGTGCACGCGGGCGAGGGTGCCGGCCTGGCATCCATCCGCTCCGCGCTGATCGACGGCCGGGCGCTGCGCCTCGGCCACGGCGTGCGCATCGCCAACGACCTCGACGTCGTCTCGCGCGAGGGCGAGGAGGTGCAGGTCACCTTCGGCGACCTGGCCCGCTGGGTTCGCGACCGCGAGATCACGCTCGAGCTGTCGCCGACGTCGAACCTGCAGTCGGGCGCCGTCACGGCGTGGGGTGACACGATGGACGCCCACCCCTTCGACCTGCTGTACCAGCTGGACTTCTCGGTCACCGTGAACGTCGACAACCGCCTGATGAGCGCGACCACGCTGACCCGCGAGCTCGGGCTGCTGGCGCAGGCCTTCGACTACGACCTCGACGACCTCGAGGCGTTCCAGCTCAACGCCGCCGCCGGTGCGTTCCTGCCGGTGGAGGAGCGCGAGGAGCTCATCGAGATCATCTCGGAGGGTTTCGGACGCTGAGTCGTCGGTCCGGGGGCGCGCACCGTTGCGGGTGGGCGCCCCTTCGGCGTTTCTGCGGGGCCGGGCGTGGCTGGTTCGGGGCTGGGGTGTGTGCGGCGTGGGTGGTGCCGCGCTCCGGCGATCCGGCGGCCCGGGGGAGTCGTCGTACTCCTGAGTTTTACGCGGTGCTTCGGCCGCGGTGGCTGGTGTCGCCGGGGTGGGGCACGGGGGCGCGGCGACGCGGGGACGCGGCGCGCGGTCGCTGTTCTCCGGGGTTTCGCGCTTCGCGTGGCGCTGAGGGGCGGGCGGGGCGCGCTGGGGCCCGGTTCTCAGGAGTTCGGCGAGGGGTGTCGGCGCGAGCGCAGAGAGGTTCCGCCGGTCGGCGCGCGGACGGCGACAGGCGCCCGAGGACGGATTCTCAGGAGTTCGGCGAGCGGACCGGAGCGTCAGCCCGCGGAACCGCGGGGGAGGCAGCGACCAAACCGGTCCGCCTATGGTGCGTGAGGGCGACCGAGACGTCAGGAGTTCGACGAGCGACGGCCCCGGGCGATTGCAGCCCGGAGGTCCGCCTGAACCCGTTCGGGTGAGAAGAAGACGTCCTCGGCGAGCAAGCGGACGGTCGTGAAGCCGAGCCCGAGAGCGGCGAGATCGCGGCGTCGGTCGTTCTTGTGCTCTGCCCACCCGCCGTGGAATTGCTTGCTGTCGCACTCGACGATGAGCCATCCGTCCACGAGGAGGTCGACACGACCCACCCCGGGGATCGTGACCTGCAGGTCCACGTCGCAGCCGAGAGCGCGCAGAAGGAGTCGGACGAGACTCTCCGTACCCGCTTCGCTGCGCGGATCCAGGAGGCGACGAAGAACTGCGTACCGGCGCGGTAGTCGTGCCATGACCTCATCGATCCCGGCTTCGTCGACGAGACCGAGGTGCCACGCGCTATCGAGGGTCGCGACGCTCGCCCGGGGCGACTGGCAGCGAACGGCCTGAGCGAGAGCCTCGACGATCCCGACGACGAGCTCGTCAGCGCCGGCGTCAGTGGAGCGCCAGTGGCGTCGTGCGCCCGGGGAGAGTCGCGGACGCCTACTCGCCGACGGATCGAGCTGCACGTGCGGCAGCGGCCTTTCCAGGACGAACACCCCGAGCGCCGCGAGGAGGCTGACGCAGTCCAGACGTCCGCCGATGCGCGCGGCGTCGAGAAGGTCGGCCGTGTGGCCGGGCTCGACGTAACGGCCCCGGCGTACGCGCACCAGCTCTCCCTCTCGAACGGCCCGGGCGATCGTCCACGGCGAGTGACCGGCGGCGCGCAGCTCGGCGGTGGTCCTGACGAGGGGAGCGGGCGAGCGGGGCGACGGCGGGAACGGGTGCATCCGCCCACCGTGACCGATCGCGGGGCAGCGGCCGCATGGCATCCCGTCGTCCTGGGGATGAAGACGGCGGGCGCGGTCGTGGGGAGGAGGGGTCGCTTCGCGCGTTGCTCCGGAGTCTCTCCGGCGGGCCCGAGCAGACGGGCGGTGGCTTGGCGGTGTAACTCCTGATTCTGCGCAGCGCGTCGTCGCGTGCGGCGTCTCCGAACTCCTGAGCCTGGTCAGAGGTCGAGGCGCCGGGAGGTTGTCGGAAACTCGCGCAACTCCTGTGTTCCAGGGGGCATGGGTGCGCGGCGGCCGTTCCCCGGCGATCGAAGGCCCGGGACTCTGGAGTTCGGCGGGGCGGGGTGGGATGCCGGCGCATACTAAACCCGGCTCGTTCAGGAGTTCGGCGGGCGTTGCCAAGGTTGCGGGGACCGGGGCCGCGCCGGTCTTCAGGAGTTCGACGGGCGGCGGTGGCCCTTGCGCGGCGCCGCGGCGGTGCGGGCGGCGCGGCGCTTCAGGAGTTTGGCGGGATGGCCGAGGCCGCACCCGAGGAGGCAGCACCTGCGGAGGGGGCACCCGAGGGAGCCGCTGCGGGGGAAGCAGCAGGGAGAGCGGCGCCGGAGGAAGCCGCGGCGGGGGAAGACGCGGCCGCGGAAGCCGTGCCCGCGCCCGAGGCGGCGGGGGCCGCCGCGCGCGGGGATGGCCGCCGGCGCGGCGGCCGGCCGGCCCACCACACGTACAGGCCCGCGGCCAGTACGGCGGCGGCCAGGACGAAGATCCACCACGGGAACGTCGGGATCTCGGGACGGGCCCCCGCCCCGTCGAGGTCGGCCTGGGGGGTCGGGACGATGCGCTCGCCGGTGACGAGGATGCGGTGGCTGTTCACGCCCAGCGGCGTGCACGTGACGAGGGTGACGAGGTCGCGCCCGACGACGGGGACGAGCGACTCGGTGTCCTGCGGTTCGACGACGCGCGTGTCGACGACGCGGTAGGCGAGGACCTCACCGAACACCTCGATGGTGAACTCGTCGTCGATGCTCACCCGGTCGAGGTGGGTGAAGAGCTCGGCGGTGGCGAGTCCGCGGTGCGCCGTGAGCACGGAGTGCGTGGTCTCGCCGCCGACGGGCAGGGCGGTGCCCTCCAGATGGCCCACGCCCTCGTAGAGGACCTGTTCGCTCGTGCCGTGGTAGATCGGCAGGTCGACCGCGATCGCGGGGATCTTCAGCCGCGCCATGAGACCTGCTCCGTCGGCGCGGAGCTGCTCGGCGTACTCGCTGGATTGATCGGGGGCGTTGGCGAGGGGGAGTCGCTCGTTCGCGGCGATCTCGGCCCCGCCGTCGACGAGCCGCGAGTTGTAGTCGCGTGCCGCGTCGAGCGTCTCGGCGAGCGTCTCCGCGCCGAGGTCGCGGATCTGGTCGGAGTAGCCGTCGATCGTCTGCGACTGGGCGTACTGCGCGAACCAGGCCGCGACCGTCGGGTACATCAGCAGCGCGACGCCCACGAGCGCGCCGGTCGCGAGCAGCAGCGACACGACGGACAGACGCCACGGGGGGCGGCGGAGGTCGCGGCGCAACGACGGAGGGGAGGTCCGTTCACCGGACCTCCCCTCCGGGGAGGGGGACGACACCGCGGCGGTGCGCCGCGGCATCGTCCCCTTCTTCACTGAGCGATCGTCCCTCAGACCGCGGCCTGAGCGCCGCGGGCGCGCCGACGCGCGACCACGAGAGCCGAGCCGACCATGGCGGTCAGCAGCGCGGCGCCGCCGATGCCGAACCAGAGGCCGCCGTCGCCACCCGTGATGGGCAGGGCGAATGCGGGTACCTGGTTGTGGGCGAACTCGACGTAGTTGCGCACGGGGTTGGCCGTGGACGTCGGGCCGGGCGTCACGGTCGTGAGCGCCTGCGGCGGGTTGGGCAGCTGGTAGCCGCTCGGCGGGGTGATCTCACGGACGTAGTAGTTGCCCGGCGTGATGATCGGGATGACCACGTTGCCGTTGGCGCCGGTCGTCCAGTTGGTCTCGCCGTTGATGACGATCGGGTTGGCCCCGTTGTTGGCATCCTGCTCGTTGAGGAACACCTGGTAGACCGCGCCGGCGAGCGGCACGCGGATGCCGTTCGAGGTGGTGTACGCCGACACCGTGAGCTGGCCGATCGGGGTGCTGCCGGTGACCGTCTCGGTCGCGCCGTTGACGTTCGCCGTCGCGGTGTTGACGATGACGCCACTGGCGGGGATCGCCGTGGCGCGGGTCAGCACGTTGAAGGTGACCGTGCCGCCCTGGAGGGCGGTCAGGCGGTTCAGGCCCTGGGAGGTGAAGTTCAGCGTGAGCGCACCGCCGGTGTTCGCGATCGTGTAGTCGGTGCCCGCCGTGAAGGTCTGGGCGGTTCCGGCGGCGTTGGTCACGACGACGTTCGACGGGGTGACGCCCGCGGGGGTCGTCGTCGCGTCGAGGTAGGTCAGCTCGGCCGGCAGGTTGTCGGTGAGGGTGAAGACGTCGAGCGCGTCACCCGCGGCGAGCGTCGGGATCGACGAGGCGATCGCCCAGCGGACGAGGTCGGGGTTGCGCTGCTCGATCGAGCCGGCGGGAGCCGGCACGCGGGTCTTCGTGAGCTGGGTGACGGCGTTCTTGGGGTAGACGTGAACGTCGTAGATCCACTGGTTCGAGGGGCTGCCTGCGGCGCCGGTCGGCGTCGGCAGGGTGACCAGGAACGGGGCGGCCGGGTTGGTCGCCGTCGGCGGCAGCTGCGTCTCGGTGACGAGGTAGACGCCGATGGGCATGCCGGTGGGGTACTGCGCGGCGTCGACCGGGAAGGTCGACACACCCGCGGTGTTCGACACGGTCGAGACGAAGCTCACCGTGTTGGGGCGCTGCGCGGCCTGCGCGGGCGTCAGCGACGCGGCCTGGGACCAGCCGGCCGAGGTCGTGAGGTCGATGCCCGTGACGAGCGTCGCGGTGAACTGCGCACCGGCCAGCGGGTCCGCCGGCGGGTTCGCGAGCTGCTGGCCCGTGCTGAACGGGTTCAGCGGCGTCGACGGGCCGAGCGCGTGCTTGTGGATCGTCAGCGTGCGGTTGACGGTCGAGTCGATGTTGCCCGGGAGCGTCACAGCCGATGCCGGTGCGGCGGCACCGACGGCGGCGAGGGCCCCGATCGCGAGGACGCTCAGAACGGCGCCTGCTCTCTTTCGGATGGACATGGATTTTCTCCTTGAAAGGTGGTGAGTGCTTCGGATGAGGAATTGGTGCGGTCGGCGGCTTCGCGCGACGGGAGGGATCATGTCGTCAGGCGCCCTCCCTTGCGTCTGCGGTGGATCACGGCGCCCGCGACGGCGAGGGCGAGCAGGAGGCCTCCGGCGAGGAGGAACGAGTCGCTGCCGATCCCGCCGGTGAGGGGCAGGGTGGGCCCGACGACCGAGGCGTTGACGAAGCGGTAGACGACGTTCTGGCCGGCGGCGGGAGCGGTGACGGTGCGGCTGTTCACGGTGGTCCACGTGGTGCCGTCGAGCCGCTCGAGACGGAGGGTCTGGTAGCTCAGGCGCGTGCCCGACACCGTGGGCGCCTCCGAGAGCGTGTAGCCGTGGCCGGGGCGCACCTCGAAGGTGCTCGCGGCGTTCTGCCCGGCCGCGTAGGCGGCCCCGACCCGGCTCTGGGTGGGCAGGGTCGCACCGGTGAGGGCCGCGGGCGTGGCCGTCACGGTCCAGGTCGACGGCTGGAAGCCGGGCGTGGGCGAGACGACGTCTTTCAGCAGCGTCATCGTGGCGGTGGCGTTGGTGACGGTGCAGGTCACCGCGGCGCCGGTGCGCAGCGTCACGTCGCTCGTGGCGGTGACGGCGACCTCGGCTCCGGTGGTGTCGACGCAGCGCCAGGCGCCGACCTGCAGGTAGGCGGCGTTCGTGCCGGTCTCGGACAGGCGGTAGGCGCGCCCCGGGGAGACGGCGACGTTGGTCACGGCGGCGGTGCCCGTGCGGCCGGTCGGACCGGCGAGCGATCCGCTCGGGGCGGTCGCGGTGAGGGTCCAGTCGGTCGCCGCAGCCGAGCCGAATGACACCGACTTCACCAGCGTCAGCGAGGTGACCGCCTGATTCGTCAGCGTGCAGGCGACGGTGTCGGAGGCCTTGATGCCCGTCAGCGAGCCGCTGACGACCCCGCCCGTGGTCGTGAAGGTCGGATTCACGGTCGCGCCGTTCACGGTGCACGTCCCGCTGACGAACGTGAAGCGCGACTGCTGCACTTCCGAGATGGTCAGCGTCGCCCGCGATGCGGCCGAGCCGAACAGGACGGTCCATACCGCGTTGCCCGAGGCGTCGGAGTTCTGTCGCGGCGCCTCGCTGGGCAGCGCCGTCGCGGTACCGGTCGTTGCGGTCGCCGCGGTGCCGAGGCTCCAGCCGGCCGCGGGGGCGGACTGATTCGTCGCGGGATCGAACACGAGCTTGGTGACCGTCACGGTCGCCACGGGGCTGGGCGAGTTGAAGAAGGTGCACACGACGTTCGCGCCGAGGCGGTCGGGCATCGTGAAGGTGCCGTTCGGGATGCTCGCGTTCGCGACCCGGATGCCGTCGGACCAGCATTCCAAGCGAACCGTGTAGGCCCCGATCACCGACGTCGATCCGCTCGCCATCGCCTCGGACACGTTGAGGGTCGTCCCGACCTGCACGGGGAAGGGGCCGACCTGGGCGGCCTGCCGCCCGGTCGCGGTGCCCGAGGTGGTCGCGGAACCGATCGCGGCGCCGGCGGAGTCCGACAGCGTGATCTGGAACTGGTCGGCCGCCGCGGCACGACCGACGACGTTCTTCAGCAGCGACACGGTCGCGGGCGAGTTGCAGGTCGCGAGGTCGGTGGAGGCGAAGTCGACGCCCGCCGAGCCGGAGATGCGGGTCCAGGTCGTCGGGTCGTACTCGTAGGTCGTGGTGGCGTTGGAGAGGTAGGCGGTTCCGCGCGGAGAGAAGGCGAGGCCGTTCACGTTCCCGAGCCCGGGGTTCAGGATGCGGGTGTTCGACGTGCTCACCGGCAGCGTGCCGCCGTTGGCCGCGGCCAGGCTCGCGGCGGTGACCGAGAAGATCGCGACGCTGTTGTTGGCCGCCGCGCCCAGCACGTACAGATTGCCGCGCGAGTCGAACGCCATGTCGCCGTTGCCGTTGGGGCCGGTGCCGGCGCTGAAGGAGCCGAGGTACGCGAATCGCGAGGCGGTCGGCGCGGACTCGGTGAAGCTCCACAGGTAGAACACGCCACTGTCGAACTTGCCGAAGACGTACCGTCCCGAGGCCAGGTCGATGGCACCCGCGACGATGCTCCCGGCCACGGTCGCGCCGTTCGGGCCCACCGGCGTGTAGGCCGTGTTGGCGAGGGTCTCGAACCCGCCCGCGCTCGTCCACTTCAGCATCGACAGCACGGTCGTGGCATCCGTCGACCTGTTCACCGCGTACGCCGAGGTTCCTCCGGCGCCGATGCCGAGGGCGTTGGCGCCGCTCGCGTTCGCCCAGCTGCCCACGGTCGCCTGACCGCCCGAGACGCTGTCGCCCTGGATGAGGGCGCCGGCGGCCGTGATGCCGTAGAACAGGCTGTTGTCGCAGGCGAGGCGCACCTGCTGCACGGTGTTGGTGAAGGTGCACACCACCTCGGCGCCGGGGTCGCTCGGCATGGTCAGCGACCCGGAGCGGGATGATCCCACCGCGATGACCGTGCCGTCGCGCGAGCATTCGTAGGAGCTCCCGTAGCCCAGGCCCGGGCCGGACGTCGGCGCCTCGCTGATCGTGTACGTGCCCCCGGCGTCGACGATGAGTCGTGAGACCTGCGCCGACTGCACCCCGGTCGCCGTGCCGGTGGTCGTGGCCGAACCGAGGACGGTGGTACCGCTGCGCACCGACAGGGTGAACTGGTCGGTCGAGGTCAGGCGGGCGGGGAGGTTCTTGCGCACGGTGAGGCGGGTCGCCGGCACGACCGTCAGCGTCGTGGCCTCGGGGGCGTTCAGCACCGTCGCGACGTTCCCGGCACCGTTCGTGAAGGTGCCGTCGGTGGATGCCACGACGTTCACCGTGATCGTGCACGAGGTCGCACCGGCGGCGAGGTCGCCGCCCACGGCCGCGATGCTGCTCGCTCCGGCGACCGCGGTGACGGCGAAGGCCGTGCCCGCGGAGTTGGTGCACGTCCCGCCCACGGACGGGGTGGGTGCGACGGCGAGGCCGGCGGGCAGGGTGTTGGTGAAGGACCAGTCGTTCTTCGCGATCAGGTCGCTGGTGTTCGTGATCGTGTACGTGAGCGTCGTCGGCGTGCCGACGGCCACGGTGGACGGACCGAACGACCAATCGAGGCTGGGGGTCACGTCGAGGATGCGCAGGTTGTCGACGCCGAAGCCGCTGCCCGTAGCTGTCACGGTGTTCTGCAGACGCACCTGGGCGCCCGAAATCTGCGCCGGGGTGAGGATCGCGGCCGTGTTGCCGGTGTAACGCGCGGCGCGGACCGAGGTGCTGATGGCGGGATCGAGCGCGTTCAGTCGCGCTTGATCGTTGGAGGTGTAGAAGACCGCGCCGGTCGTGCTGCAGGGGAGAACGGGCGAGGAGAACGCGTTCAGGAGAGGCGTGCCGCCGGACACGAGCGCGAGGGACAGAGACGGCGGGTTATTGCCGCACGGCGCCGCGGCGACGTCCATCCGCATCGTGTAGTAACGGGACGCCGCGGCGGCGATACCGGTGCCGTTGGCGGTCAGCAGGACCGTGGTGTTGCCCGTGCCGGTGCCGGTGTAGGGCAGGTTGACGAGGGCGGCGTTCGCGCGGGTCGTCGTCGTGGAGGCGTTGGCCGGGGTGTTCGCTGCGGAACCGCCCACGGAGCCGGCCGCAACCTGGCCGAGGGCATCGGCGAGTCGTCGCACCTCGCGGGCGGACCCGGAGGAGACCGGGATGTTCAGCAGCGACTGGCTGGGGCAGAAGTTCGCGTTCGGATACGGCGCGGAGAAGTTCAGAAGTACACCCGTGCAGTTGGTTCCGCTGCTCCAGCCCACCGTGGTGTACCGACGGTTCGGGTAGTCGATGAGGGAGGAGGCGCTGTTGGCCGGGAGGCCGTCGAAATTCTCGCTCCACACCTCCGCCGGCGCCTCCGGCTGCCCCGCCGCCAGAATCCCCACACTCGTCGCCGACACACGGGCGGCCGGGGCCGCCGGCGCCTGCGTCGTGGTCGGCGCCGGAGTCGGGCTCGCGGAGGCCGTCGTGGTGGGCGTCGGGCTCTGAGCGGGGGCAGCGGTCGCCGTCGTCACGGGGGCGGCCGTGGGGGACGGCGCCGGGGTGGCGTCGGCCGTCGGCGTCGGCGTCGGGGAGGTTGTCTGCGTCGGGGTAGGCGTCGGCGTCGCCGTCGCCCCGGCGGCCGCGCCGGTCGGCGTGGCCGTCAGAGCGGTCACGAGCGCCACGGACGCGGCCACGGCGGCGACGCGTGACGTCCACTGCCACAGCGGGGCACGGCCTACTTGCGATGCCCGACGGCTACGCGGGCGCGCGACGAAACGACGCGAAGAGAACATGGGCCTCTCGCGCGGCGCAGGCGGACGCCGCGTGGGGTCGACGAGGGCCGGGGATGGGGGTCGCCGACGCTCGGGAACGATAGGGGGTGGGGCTCTCGTCTGCTCTCGACTCGCGAGGAACCTGTTATCGAAATGCTATGGAGGCGCTGAGTGCCCCTTCCACACCTCGACTACTGGTTTCACTACTGGGTTCCCGCGGCGCCGAGGCGGGTCAGCCGCGCGGGAGGAAACCGGCCAGCTGATCCGCGATGATCCGCTCGACGTCTTCCGAGTCCGCCGTCGGTGTCCCATCACCGGGCTGCGGACCATACGAGCCGAATGAGGCGTGTGAGGCGCCGGGGATCTCGACGAAGGTCGTGGTCGCGGGCAGCTCGGCCTTGGCATCCGAGATCTTCTGCGGGGTCGACAGGCCGTCCTCCGAGCCGCTGAGGCTGAGGACCGGGAGCCCGGACTGCGACAGATCGTTCGCGCAGTACGAGGCGAAGAGCACGAGGGCGTCGGCGTCGGAAGCCAGCTGACAGGCGCGCACGCCGCCGAGGGAGTGCCCGCCGACCGCCCAGGTGGAGACGTCGGGGGCGAGATCCGTGAAGGTCGAGAGGGGACGCGGGTCGAAGAACGCGAGGTTCAGCCACGGACGGGTGATGACGACCGTGATCCCGTCGTCGACGACGGTGTCGGCGAACGTCGCGATGTACCCCTCGGCCTCGACCTTGGCGCCCGGGATGAACACGAGGCCCTGACCGGTCGCACCGGCGGTGGGGCTGAGGACGATTCCCGCCCCGTCATCGGCGATCGTGAGCCCGGGGTTCGCGCGGGCCTCCGCGAGCGGCTCGGCCTCGGCGCCCATGACCCCCATCTGGCTGTAGATCAGGATGCCGCCGACGAGCAGGACCACGAGGGCCCCCAGGCCGCCGAGGATCCAGCGCAGCAGACGACGACGCCGGCGGGGCGCTCGAGGCGCTCCGCCGGCGTCGGACGGGGTCGTGTCGGTCACCCCACGAGGGTAACCCCGGGGTCAGGCCGCGACAGCGGCCTTGCGTACCGAGACGATCTCGACGATCCGCGCGAACAGGGGGTGCTCGGCGTCGAGGCCGGTGACCTCGGTGGTGAACGCCTCGGCGTCGAGCTCGCGCAGCATCCGCTGCAGGTCGACGGCCTGGGCGTCCTCGGCATCCGAGAACTCCAGGGCCGCGGCCATTGCGGCCACCAGGGCGTCGACGGGAAGACCCCGCTCGACGGCCTCGGCCGCGGGGCCGACGAAGCGCTCGTGCCGCGAGAGCTTGCGCAGCGGCTGCCGGCCCACGCGCCAGACGGTGTCGGGGAGGGCATCGTTGCGGAAGCGGCGCAGGATCGTCGCGCGGTACTCGCCCTGCACGTCGGCGTCGAGCTCGTGCTTCTGCACCAGCAGGGCGCTCGTCTCCTCGAGTGCGGCCTCGACCTTCGCGGCGATCCCGGGGTCAGCCAGCGCATCGGAGATGCGGTCGATCCCGGCCTGCGCCCCGAAGTACGCCGTGGTGGCGTGCCCGGTGTTGACCGTGAAGAGCTTGCGCTCGATGTACGGCTCGAGGTCGTCGACGAAGTGCGCGCCCGGGATGTGCGGCGGGGTGTCGCCGAACGGTGCGCGTTCGATCGCCCACTCGTAGAACGGTTCGACCGTGACGTCGACGCCGCCCTGGGCCTGCGCGGGGACGATCCGATCGACGGCGGTGTTCGCGAACACCGAGCGCGCGGCGAGCGCATCCCAGGAGTCGCCGGCGATCGCGATGACGTGCTCGCGCAGCTGGTCGGTCGCGCCGATGGCGTTCTCGCACGCCATGATCTGCAGCGGGGCGAGGGAAGGGTCGCGAAGGGCCAGCCCCGCCACGATGTGCGGGGCGACGAACTTCAAGATCGTGGGTCCGACGGCGGTGGTCACCACGTCGGCGGTCGCGATCTCGTCGACGAGGGCCTCGGCATCCACCGAGCTGTCGATCGCGCGGAAGCCGGTCACCTCCTTGTCGACGCCGCCGTCGCCCACCTCGTGGACGGTGTAGGAGCTCGCCGAGTTGATCGCCTCGACCAGGGCCGCCGAGACGTCGGAGAAGACGAGGTCGTAGCCGCCCTCGTGAAGCAGGAGGCCGACGAAGCCGCGGCCGATGTTGCCCGCGCCGAAGTGGACCGCCTTCATGCGTTGACGGAGGCCGAGAGGGCCCGGAACAGCTCCTCGGGGGAGGAGGCGGCCTTCAGGCGCGCGACGTCGTCCTCCTCGGAGAAGAGGATGGCGATCTGCGACAGGATCTCGAGGTGCTCGTCGCCCTTGCCGGCGATGCCGATGACAAAGGTCACGGGCTCTCCGCCCCAGTCGACGCCGCCGTCGTAGCGCACGACCGACAGACCGGACGTGAGGATGGCCTGCTTGGTCTCGTTGGTGCCGTGAGGGATCGCGAGCTCGTTGCCCATGTACGTCGACACGGTCTCTTCGCGCTGCTGCATGGCGGCGAAGTACTCGGCGGTGACGGCGCCGGTGGCCTGGAGCAGGTCGGCGGCTTCCTTCATCGCCTCCTCGCGGGTGGCGCTGCCGGGGTGGATGCGGACGGATTCGCTGCGGAGGACGTCTGACATGGTTCTCGCCTTTCTCGTCGTGCTGTCCAGCCTCGCAAAACACGGGGCGGACGGGAAGACGAAGGGGCCGGGCTTGTGCCCCGGCCCCTTCGTGCTAGGGGATTACTTCGCTTCGTGCTGCGCGCGCACCATCTCCACGACCTCGTCGTAGCGCGGCGAGTTCATGAAGTTGTCGACCGAGACGTGCACCGAGTCGGGCGACTGCGCCTTGGCGCGATCGGTGAGCTGGTTCTGCGTGATGACCAGGTCGGCCGAGCCGTCGAGGTTCGCGATCGCCTGGTTGGTGACCGTGACTCCGTCGATGCCGGCCTTCTTGATCTTGTTGCGCAGGACGCTGGCGCCCATCGCCGAGGAGCCCATGCCGGCGTCGCAGGCGAACACGATGTTGTTCAGCTGCTTCGTGGTCACGGCGCCGCCCTCGAGCCCGCCGAGAGCGCCGTCGACGTCGCGGTCGGCCGTCTCGGTGGTGCCCGAGCCGGTCGTGCCGGCAGCACGGGTGCGCAGAGCGCCGAGGGCCGACGACTCCTTGCCCTTGTTCGCCGCGGTCTGGTCGATGGCCGCGGCGAAGCTGTCGCCCTCGGCCTCCTGGTCGCGCTTGCGCGAGGCCCGCAGGATGACGCCCGAGACGAGGAAGGTCACGACGGCGGCGACGATGACCGAGAGGTACACGACGAGGACGTTCGCCACGCCGCCACCGGCGGCGGCCGCCGTCACGGCGATGATGCTGCCGGGAGCGGCCGGGAACACCAGACCGCCGCCGAAGATCATGTTGACCGCGACACCCGAGGCGCCACCGGCGATCAGGGCGAGGATCGTCATGGGCTTGGCGAGCGCGTACGGGAAGTAGATCTCGTGGATGCCGCCGAGGAACTGGATCACGATGGCGCCGGGAGCGGAGGCCTTCGCCGCACCCACACCGAAGAAGGTGAAGGCGAGCAGCAGGCCCAGACCCGGTCCGGGGTTGGCCTCGATGAGGAACAGGATCGACTTGCCGGTGTCGGCGGCCTGCTCGATGCCGAGCGGGGTGAAGACACCGTGGTTGATGGCGTTGTTGAGGAACAGCACCTTGGCCGGCTCGACGATGATCGACAGCACCGGGAGCAGGTTGAACTGCACGAGGAACGCGACGATGCTGCCGAGGACGGCGCTGATGCCGAGGAAGACCGGACCGAAGGCGAAGAAGCCGACGATCGCGAGCACCATGCCGAGGATGCCGGCGGAGAAGTTGTTCACGAGCATCTCGAAGCCGGGGCGGATCTTGCCGTCCCACAGCTTGTCCATCTGCTTGGTGATCCAGGCCGCGAGCGGACCCATGATCATCGCGCCGAGGAACATCGGGATGTTGGTGCCGACGATGACGCCCATCACGGCGATCGTGGCGACCACGCCACCGCGGGCACCGTAGACGATACGTCCACCGGTGTTGGCGATGAGAAGCGGCAGCAGGTAGGTGATCATGACGCTGACCAGGCCCACGTAGCCCTGGTAGGTGTCGCCGCCCTCGGTCGCGGTGAGCGCGGTCATGGCGCCGGGCCAGCCGATGGCCGCGGCGTCGCCGCCGCCGCCGATGATCTCGGCCACGGGCGCCCAGTGCCAGCCGAACGGGCTGTTGGCACCGAAGAACCCGGCGGGGATGAAGAGCATGGTGATGAAGCCCCATGCGATGAATGCCGCGATGTTCGGCATGATCATGCCGGAGAGGAACGTGCCGAATCGCTGAACCGCGATCCGAGCCCCTCCCGGCTTCTTGGCGGGTGACGTCGTCGTCATTGCTGTGTCTCCTTGGGTGACGGTACGGCCGGAGCCGCGGTAAGGGTGCGGCTCACGCCGCGACGGTGTTCGACGAGGCCGCCTGGGCGGCCTCTCGGGCGGAGGCCGCGTCATCGGCGGCCAGGGCGGCCTCGGCGATGCGGCGGGCATCGTCGAGAGAGTGGGTGAGCAGGGTGGCGCGCACGTCGGCCAGGGCCGTGGGGGCCATGGAGAGCGTGGTGGCGCCGAGGCCGACGAGCACGACCGCGAGCAGCGGGTCGGCCGCCGCCTCGCCGCAGATGCCGACGGGCTTGCCGTTGGCCGCACCGGCGGCCCCGACCTCGCGGATGAGGCGGAGGACGGCCGGATGCCACGGGTCCTGGAACGACGCGACCGAACCGAGCAGACGGTCGGCGGCGAGGGTGTACTGCGTCAGGTCGTTCGTGCCGATCGAGGCGAAGTCCGCGATCTGCAGGATGCGGTCGGCGAGCAGGGCCGAGGAGGGGACCTCGACCATGACGCCGGTGGTCTTGAGGCCGTAGTCCTTCGCCAGCGCGGTGAAGTACCGGGTCTCCTCGACCGTCGAGACCATGGGGGCCATGACCCACAGGTCGGCGGGGCCGGCCTCGGACGCGCGGGTCGCGGCATCCGCCTCGGCGAGGGCGGTGAGCTGCTCGCGCAGGATGTCCTCGCTCGCACGGAGGGCGCGCAGGCCCCGCAGGCCCAGCGCCGGGTTCTCCTCGTGGGCGTCGTTGAGGAACGGCAGCGGCTTGTCGGCACCGGCGTCGAGGACGCGCACGACGACCTTCTTGCCGGGGAAGGCACTGAGCAGCTCGGTGTACGCCGCGCGCTGCTCCTCGACGGTGGGCGCGGAGCTGGAGCTGAGGAAGAGGAACTCGGTGCGGAACAGGCCCACGCCCTCGGCGCCCAGCTCGACGGCCTCGGCGGCTCCGCCGGGCTTGCCGAGGTTCGCCAGCAGCGGCACCTTCGTGCCGTCCGCGAGCGAGCCGTCGGTGATGGGGGCGGATGCCGCGGCCTTGCGGGCGTCGGCGCGGTTCTGGGCGCGCGCGAGGTCGTCGTCGGTCGGGTCGACGGTGACGACCCCCGCGGCGGCGTCGACGATGACCGTCTGACCGTCGACCAGGTCCTTGGCGCCGCTCGCTCCCACGACCGCGACGATCGACTTCTCGCGAGCGAGGATCGCCGTGTGCGAGGTCGGGCCGCCCTCGGTGGTCACCAGCGCGAGCACCTTGTCGAGGTCGAGCAGGGCGGTGTCGGCGGGAGCGAGGTCCTTCGCGACGAGCACGAACGGGTGGCCGGGGTCGGGGATGCCGGGGGCGGCGACGCCGCGCAGGCGCGCGATGACGCGCTGGGCGACGTCGTCGAGGTCTGCGGCGCGCTCGCCGAGGTAGCCGCCGAGGGCCACGAGCTGCTCGCGGAACGACGCGAAGGCGTCGTGGACGGCGAACTCGCCGGTCTTACCGGCGGCGAGGCGGCTGTCGACCTCGGCCTCGAGCGTGGGGTCCTCGGCGATCATCGCCTGCGCCTCGAGCACGTCGCGCGCGGCGCCGCCCGCCTGCGCACCGCGGGCCTCGAGCTCACGGGCGACCGCGGCGACGGCCTCGCGCACGCGGACGGTCTCGTCCTCGACGCTCAGCTCGCTCTTCGCGTCCTTCGGGGCGGGCAGGGGCTCTGCCATGCGCGCGATGGGTCCCTGGGCGACGCCCAGTCCGATTCCGACTCCACGGAGTTCCGTCATGGTGCTGTGTTTCCTTTACTCGGCGTCGTGGTCGGTGGTCAGGAGCTCGGCGAGGCGCTCCAGCGTCGCCTCGGCGTTGTCGCCGTCGGCGGTGAGGGTCACGTAGTCGCCCTGTTCGAGCCCGAGCGCGATGATCCCGAGGATGCTCGCGGCGTTGATGGGCCCACCCGCGTCTTTGGCCAGGGTCACCGGGATGCCCGATTCCTTCGCGGCCTGCGCGAACAGCTTCGCCGGACGCGCGTGCAGCCCGTGCGACGATCCGATGCGGACGGTGCGGGTCAACTGGGGCATGGTGTCGTCTCCATCGGGCTCAGATCGTGTCCGCGTGCGGGCGGGAACGCAGCGCGTCCTCGACCAGGGCGAGGGTCCGGATGCCGCTCTGGTCGGCGAAGACGTCGTCGGGCATGAGGACGACGGTCGCGCCCCGCGGGGCGGCCGCGGCGCGGATCCGGTCCAGCTCGGGAGCCAGGTGCGGACCCACGAGCACGATGTCGGCGGCGTCGAGGTCGATCGGGAGGGAGCGCGAGGTCCCCGCCGAGGCGGAGTAGTCCAGCCCCCGCTCGTGCGCAGCACGACGGACGCGTTGCGCGACGAACGTGCTCGACGCACCCGCTCCACACACCACGAGGATCCTCATCGACCGGCCTTTCTTCCTCTCGATTGTGCGCACCCCGTTCACAGGCGACAACCAGGTTCGTTTCCCACCCCCCGGAACGCGGATGCCGCCGCCCCGCGCCGCGCGCGGATCCGCGTGGTTGGATGGAGGGAACGCTGCCAGCCCGGCGGCGCGGAGGACGGATCGTGACGACGAAGGCTCGCCAGGACCGCCTGCTGGCTCTGCTGCTGCGGGACGGGGAGTGGTCGACCGCCGCGTCCCTGGCAGACGCGCTCGGCGTGACCCCCCGCAGCGTCCGCTCCTACGTCACCGCCGTCAACGCGCGCGTGCCCGGGGGTGCGGCGATCGAGTCCGGTCCGCTCGGCTACCGCGCCGGCAGTGAGGCCGCGTCGGCCCTGCGGGCCCTCAGCGGAACGGATGCCGGCACCCCCCGCGACCGCCTGCACACCCTGGTGCGGCGCCTGCTCGACTCCGCCGACGGCATCGACGTCTTCGACACCGCCGACGCCCTCCATGTCAGCGCCGCGACCCTCGAGGCCGATCTCGCGCGGGTGCGGAGCCTTCTCGGCGGAACGGAGCTGACCCTCGAGCGCTCGGCATCCACCGCCCGCCTCCGGGGGACCGAGGTCGCTCAGCGGCGCCTGCTGTCCAAACTCGCGCATGACGAGATGGATGCCGGGCTGTTCGACCTCGACGCGCTGCGGCGCACGCTCGGGGAGCGGTCGGTGGGGGCCCGCGCGTTCGGACCGTTCAAGGCCGAGCTCGTCGCCGAGCTGAACGCCCTCGGCTACTACGTCAACGAGATCGGCATCGGCGACGTCGTGATGCACATCGCGATCGCCGCCGACCGCACCACGCGGGATCGTGCCCTCGGCTCTCCCGGCGGCGACTCCAGCGACGCCGCGGCCGCGGTCGTCGACCTGCTCGACCGCCTCACCGTGAAGCACATCGGCGTGCAGCTCGGCTCCGGCGACCTCCGCCACCTCGCCACCCTCGTTCTCACGCGCATCGTGGCCCCGGGCACCCCGGGCGGCGACGACGTCCGCGCGCGCCTCGATCCCGACGTCGAGGCCGCCGTCCGCCGCGTCGTCGAGAACGCGGCATCCGAGTTCCTCGTCGACATCGCACACGACGACTTCATCCTGCGGCTCGCGCTGCACGTGCAGAACCTCCTCGCGCGCTCGCGGGAGCAGGCGTGGTCGCGCAACCCCCTGACGCGCTCGCTGAAGTCGACGTACCCGATGATCTTCGAGGTCGCGGTGTACATCGCCAAGGGGCTGCAGGACGGCCTCGGCATCCCGATCCTCGACGACGAGATCGCCTACATCGCCATGCACGTCGGCGGGCGGCTCGAGCGCAGTCGCCGAGCGGATCAGCTGCTCACGGCCACCATCGTGTGCCCCGGGTACTACGAGCTTCACGAACTGCTGCGCTCGTCGGTCGACCGCTCGCTCGGGCAGGCGATCGAGGTCGTCGGCGTCGAGACGCGCATCGACCCCGCGTGGGATGCCATCGACACCGACCTCGTGCTCACCACGATCGACCCGCCGCGCCCCGGCGACCGGTTCGTCCGGATCCAGCCGTTCCTGACCGACGCCGACGTCGAGCGCGTCCAGGCCGCCGCCGGGCGCATCCGACGCGGTCGGCGGCTGGCGCGCCTGCGGGCCGAGCTCGAGCGGTACTTCGCGCCGGGCGCCTTCGTGCGGGGCCTGGATGCCACGGCCGCCGAGGCCGGGGTCATCCGGCGCCTCGGGGGCCTGCTCGTGGACCAGGGCGTCATCGACGGCGCGTACGTCGACCGGGCGGTCGAGCGCGAGACGATCTCGTCGACCGCGTTCACCGATGCCCTCGCCGTGCCGCACGCGATGGGCATGACCGCGACCCAGACCCGTATCGCCATCGGCATCGCCGACCCCTCGATCGAGTGGGGCGAGGGTCGCGTGCAGGTCGTCGCGCTCGTGGCCTTCAGCGAGACCGACCGCGAGGCCTTCCAGACGGTGTTCGAGCAGTTCGTCGAGGTGTTCAGCGAGCGCGAGAGCGTGCAGCGCATCGTACGCCGCGCGACGTCGTTCCCCGCGTTCCTCGACGAGCTGGTCGCGGTGATCGACGGCTGACGCGGGTGGGTTGGGTCGGCATCCCCTGCCGCTAGGTGGCCCCGGGGCCATTTCTGTCGCCCCGGGGCCACCTGCGATCGCCGAAACCAAACCGGCTCAGCGCACCGCCATCAACAACTCCTCCGCCCCCGCCCGCAGCGCCTCGAGCCGGCGGCGCGCCTTCTTCGCCGAGGAGCCGCGCACGTCGAGGTACAGCTTGAGCTTGGGCTCGGTGCCGCTGGGCCGCACGATCAGGCGCGAGCCGTCGTCGAGCCAGATGCGCAGCACGTCTCCGGGCGGGAACCCGTCGACCCCGAGCAGCAGGTCGTCGATGCGCGACACCGGGGTCTCGCCGATCGCGGCGGGCGGCTGGGCGCGGAGGGATGCCATGATCCCGGCGATCTCGCTCACGTCGTCGACGCGCACCGAGATCTGGTCGCTCGCGAAGGCGCCGAACGTGTCACGGAACTCGCGCAGCAGGTCGCCGACGGTGCGGCCCTCGCCGCGCGCCTCGGCGGCCATGCCGAGCAGCGCGACCGCCGCGGAGATGCCGTCCTTGTCGCGCACGGTGCCGGGGTTCACGAGGTAGCCGAGCGCCTCCTCGAAGCCGAAGACGATACCCGGCGCCCGCGAGATCCACTTGAAGCCAGTGAGGGTCGAGTGGAAGGCGAGTCCGTAGTGCTCGGCCACGGCCTGAAGGCCGGGCGACGAGACGAGCGAGCAGGCGAGGGATGCCGGTGCCTCGGCGCCGGATTCTGCGACACCGTCCGCGGGCGTAGCGGCCGAAGCCGCAGCGCGCGCCGCACGCCACCCGAGCAGCAGCCCGATCTCGTTGCCGGTGAGCCGCCGCCAGCCGCCCTCGGTGTCGGGGTCGGGGATCGCGACGGCGAGACGGTCGGCATCCGGGTCGTTCGCGATCACCAGCTCGGCGTCGGATGCCCGTGCGGTCTCGAACGCGAGATCCATCGCGCCGGGTTCCTCGGGGTTGGGGAACGCGACCGTGGGGAAGCGGCCGTCGGGTTCGATCTGCGCCTGCACCAGGGTCGGCGCGGGGTAGCCGGCCTCGGCGAGCACGCGGGAGACGGTCTCCCATCCGACGCCGTGCATCGCGGTGTAGACCCAGCGCAGCCCCTCGGCTCCGCTCGGCGCGGGCGCGACGGCGGCGGTCGCGGCGACGTAGGCCTCGACCACCGATTCGGGGGCGTTCTCGTAGCCGACCGAGCGGGGGAGGGTCGTGATGTCGCCGCCGTCGGCGATGCGCTGGATGTGCGCGGCGATCTCGGCGTCGGCCGGCGAGACGATCTGCGCACCGGCGTCGTCGCCGCCGAGGTACACCTTGTAACCGTTGTCGTCGGGCGGGTTGTGGCTCGCCGTGACCATGACGCCGGCGTCGGCACCGAGGTGGCGCACCGCGAAGGCGAGCACGGGGGTCGGCAGCAGCCGCGGCAGCAGGATGGCCCGCAGCCCCGCGCCGGCGAAGATCTCCACCGAGTCGCGGGCGAACACGTCCGAGTTGCGTCGGCCGTCGTAACCGACCACGACGGTCGGCACCCCGCCCGAGGAACGTTCGAGCAGGTACGCCGCGAACCCGGCCGCCGCCTGTGCGACGAGCACGCGGTTCATGCGGTTCGAGCCGGCGCCGAGGGTTCCGCGCAGGCCGGCCGTGCCGAACGCCAGGCGGGTGGAGAAGCGATCGTCGAGATCCGCCGAGGCCTCGGCATCCCCCGCTTCGGCCCGGGTGATGAGGGCGGTGAGCTCGTCACGGGTGACGGCATCCGGATCCTGGGCGAGCCAGGCCCGGGCCGCGTCGAGGAAGGCGCTCACAGTGCCCCGATCACGCGCGCGAGCAGCGCCGAGATCACGGGCTCCGCCTCGCGGCCGGCCTCGAGCACCTCCTCGTGGCTGAGAGGGGTCTGCTGGATGCCGGCGGCCAGGTTCGTGATGAGCGAGAAGCCGAGGATCTCCATGCCGGCCTGTCGCGCGGCGATCGCCTCGAGAGCCGTCGACATGCCGACGATGTGCCCGCCGATCGTCTTGGCCATCTGCACCTCGGCCGGGGTCTCGTAGTGGGGGCCGCGGAACTGGCAGTACACGCCCTCGTCGAGGCTGGGGTCGACGCCCCGCGCGATCTCGCGCAGGCGCGACGAGTAGAGGTCGGTGAGGTCGACGAAGGTCGCGCCCTCGAGGGGGGAGTCGGCGGTGAGGTTGATGTGGTCGCTGATGAGCACGGGCTGGCCGGGCTTCCACGTCTCGCGGATGCCGCCGGCGCCGTTGGTGAGGATCATCGTGGTCGCGCCCGTCGCCGCGGCGGTGCGGACGCTGTGCACGACGCGGCGCACGCCGTGTCCTTCGTAGTAGTGCGTGCGGGCGCCGATGACCAGGACGTTCTTGCCGCCGGGCGTGCGGACGCTGCGGAGCGTGCCGACGTGCCCCTCGAGAGCGGGCTTGCTGAAGCCGGTGACCTCGGTGGCGGGGAACGACGCCGTCTCCTCGCCGATGAGTTCGGCGGCGCGGCCCCAGCCCGACCCGAGGGTCACGGCGATGTCGTGGTGCTCGACGCCGGAGAGGCGGGCGATGTCGGCCGCCGCGGTCCGCGCGACCTCGAAGGGATCGACCGCCGGGTCGTCGAGCGGGTGAGATGTGCTGTGGGACATCCCCCCACTCTAGAAACTGCGCGGCTCGCGAGCCACCTGTGAGGCGCATCGGCATCCGCTCAGCGCTGACAGAATGGATGCCATGGTGCAGAGCTTCGAGCGCAAGCAGTCCGTCGCGATCGTCGGCGGGGGCCCCGGCGGCTACGAGGCGGCCCTCTCCGCGGCCCAGCTCGGTGCCGACGTCACCCTCGTCGAGCGCGCGGGCGTCGGCGGTTCCGCCGTCATCACCGACGTCGTGCCGTCCAAGACGCTCATCGCGACCGCCGACGCCGCCGTCGCGATCCGCAACGCCAGCAGCCTCGGTGTGCAGTTGTTCGCGAAGGACGACCGCGGCAAGCCGCTGACCCCCGAGGTCGCGATCAACCTCGCCGCCGTCAATCAGCGTCTGCTCTCCCTCGCGCGCCAGCAGTCCGACGACATGCGGTCCTCGCTGCTCGAGGCGGGTGTGCGCATCATCTCGGGTCACGGCCGCCTCGACGGCAACGGCGCCGTGGTCGTCTCGACCGAGGCCGGCGGCACCGACTTCGACCGGATCGAGGCGGAGACCCTCGTCGTGTCGGTGGGCGCCTCCCCGCGCGAGCTGCCGTCGGCGAAGCCCGACGGTGAGCGCATCCTCACCTGGACGCAGCTGTACAACATGAAGTCGGTGCCCTCGCACCTGATCGTCGTCGGCTCCGGTGTGACCGGCGCCGAGTTCGCCTCGGCGTACATGAACCTCGGCGCCAAGGTCACGCTCGTCTCGAGCCGCGACCAGGTGCTGCCCGGGGAGGACCAGGATGCCGCCGCCGTCCTCGAGCGCGTGTTCCAGCGCGGGGGGATGACGCTGCTGTCGAAGGCGCGGGCCGATTCGGTGGTCAACACCGGCGACGGTGTCACGGTGACCCTCGCCGACGGGCGCACGATCGAGGGCAGTCATTGCCTCATGGCCGTGGGCTCGATCCCCAACACCGCCGGTCTCGGCCTCGAGCAGGCGGGTGTGCAGATGACGGCATCCGGGCACATCCGCGTCAACCGCGTCGCGCGCACCTCGGTGCCGAACATCTACGCCGCCGGCGACTGCACGAACTTCTACCCCCTGGCCTCCGTCGCGTCGATGCAGGGACGGCAGGCGATCTTCCACGCGCTGGGCGACATCGTCATCCCGCTCGAGACGCGCCGCATCACCGCCAACATCTTCACCGCCCCCGAGATCGCCACGGTCGGCTTCAGCGAGCAGGACATCACCGAGGGCCGCATCGCCGGAAAGGTGCGCAAGCTCCCGCTGTCGGCGAACCCGCGAGCGAAGATGCAGGGCATCACCGACGGTTTCGTCAAGCTCATCGCCCGCGAGGGCAGCGGCACCGTGATGGGCGGCGTGATCGTCGGCCCCAAGGCGTCGGAGCTCATCTACCCGATCGCGATCGCCGTCGAGCGCCGCCTCACGGTCGACCAGGTCGCCCGCGTGTTCGCGGTCTACCCCTCGCTCACCTCGAGCATCACCGACGCCGCCCGCGCCATGCACATCGTCGACCGCGACGACCCCGGCGAGGACTGAGCATCCCGGATGCCGCGGGCTCGCGGCATCCGTCGCCGTCCGGCGGGGTCCGGGGTGGGGTGCTGGTCCACGCTATGTGCCTGCGCATAAACGCCGTTCGCGAGGGGAAACGCGGTGTGCTCGCGTTTCTGCGCGTGGATCGCGTTTATGCGGGGGTGTGGAGCCTCGGCGGGGCCTGAGTGTGCCGGATGCCGTGCGTTTGCGGAATCCGTCGCCGGTTCGGTGTCCCGTGGCCGGCCGGGTTCGCGCATAAACGCTGTTTGCGCGCATAAACGCGGTGTGCTCGCGTTTTTGCGCACGGATCGCGTTTATGCGTGGGGGGGGTGAGACGAACGACGGCGCCGCACCCCCGGGGGAGTGCGGCGCCGAGCGAGTGACGCGGGACGTCAGCTGATCAGCAGCAGCTGGTGGCCGGCGGAGACGGTGGTGCCGGGGGCCGCGTCGATGCCCGCGACCGTTCCGTCTTTGTGCGCCTGGATGGGCTGCTCCATCTTCATGGCCTCGAGGACGACGACCAGGTCGCCCTTCACGACCTGCTGGCCCTCTTCGACGGCGACCTTGACGATCGTCGCCTGCATCGGCGACTTCACCGCATCGCCGGTGGCGCCGGCGGTGGGGGAGGCCGCGTGCGAGCGACGGGACGGGGGAGCGGCGGCCGGACGGCCCACCTGCGGGGCGGCCGCGGTGATGCGGTCGGGCAGGCTCACCTCGAGGCGCTTGCCGCCGACCTCGACCACCACGGTGTGACGGCCGGCGGCCGCTGCGGGTGCCTCGAGCTCGCCGTCCCAAGCCGGGATGTCGTTGACGAACTCGGTCTCGATCCAGCGGGTGAAGACGCCGAACTCGCCGTCCTCGGCCGTGAAGGCGGGGTCGCGCACGACCTTGCGGTGAAAGGGCAGCACCGTCGGCATGCCGGCGACCTCGAACTCGTCGAGGGCGCGGCGGGCGCGCTCGAGCGCCTCGGCGCGGTCGCGGCCGGTCACGATGATCTTCGCGAGCAGCGAGTCGAACGCGCCCGAGACGCTGTCGCCCGCGGTCACTCCCGAGTCGAGACGGATGCCGGGACCACCGAACGTCTTGAACACGTGGATGGGGCCGGGCTGCGGCAGGAAGCCTCGGCCCGGGTCTTCTCCGTTGATGCGGAACTCGATCGAGTGGCCGCTGGGCTCGGGGTCGCCGTAACCGAGCTCTTCTCCCTCGGCGACGCGGAACTGCTCGCGCACCAGGTCGATGCCGGTGACCTCTTCGGAGACGGGGTGCTCGACCTGCAGGCGCGTGTTGACCTCGAGGAACGAGATGGTGCCGTCGGCGCCGATGAGGAACTCGCACGTGCCCGCACCGACGTAGCCGACCTCTTTGAGGATGGCCTTGGATGCCGAGTACAGCACCGCGTTCTGCTCGTCGCTGAGGAACGGCGCGGGGGCTTCCTCGACGAGCTTCTGGTGGCGGCGCTGCAGCGAGCAGTCGCGCGTGGAGACGACGACGACGTTGCCGGCGGAGTCGGCGAGACACTGCGTCTCGACGTGGCGCGGCTTGTCGAGGTACTTCTCGACGAAGCACTCGCCGCGGCCGAAGGCGGCGACCGCCTCGCGCGTGGCCGATTCGAACATCTCGGCGACCTCGTCGAGTTCGCGGGCGACCTTGAGGCCGCGTCCGCCGCCGCCGTACGCCGCCTTGATCGCGATGGGAAGTCCCACCTGCTCGGCGAAGGCGATGACCTCGTCGGCGCCCGAGACGGGGCCGGGGGTTCCGGGGGCGAGGGGCGCGCCCACCTTCTCGGCGACGTGGCGCGCGGTGACCTTGTCGCCGAGGGCCTCGATGGCATCCGGGGAGGGGCCGATCCAGATCAGGCCGGCACCGATCACGGCGCGGGCGAAGTCGGCGTTCTCGGCGAGGAAGCCGTAGCCGGGGTGAACGGCGTCGGCGCCGGAGCGGCGGGCGACCGAGAGGATCTTCTCGATCGAGAGGTAGGTGTCGGCGCTCGTGGAGCCCTCGAGGGCGTACGCCTCGTCGGCGAGGCGGGTGTGCAGGGCGTCGCGGTCCTGATCGGCGTAGACGGCGACGGAGGCCTTGCCCGAGTCGCGGGCGGCGCGGATGATACGGACGGCGATCTCGCCGCGGTTGGCGACAAGGACCTTGGCGATCTTCGGCATTCGTCCAGCCTAGCGACGGTGGGGGCCCGCTTTTTGACCCTCCTCGACAAGAAACGTCCGAAAACGTGTGCGGGAGTCTACGAACGGTTCCAGAGGGCGGTCCACGAGCCGCCGAGCTCGCGCACGAGGCGGCGCACGGTCGACAGCGACATGCCCACGACCGTGGAGGGATCCCCCTCGACGCGCTCGATGAAGGCGCCGCCGAGGCTGTCGACGGTGAACGCGCCGGCGACGAGCAGAGGTTCGCCGCTGGCGACGTACGCGGTGATCTCGTCGTCGTCGACGTCGGCGGCGAAGGTGACCGACGCCTCGGCGACCGCGTGCGCTTCGCGCGGTTCGGCGCCGGGCTGCAGACGGAAGACGCTGTGACCCGAGTGCAGCACGCCGGTGCGTCCGCGCATCCCGCGCCAGCGCGCGGTCGCCGCCTCGGGGGTGTACGGCTTGCCGAGGATCTCGTCGCCGAGCTCGAACATCGAATCCCCGCCGATGACGAAGCCGTCGAAGCCGGGATCCTCGGCGCGCAGGCGATGGGCGACGTCCGCGGCCTTACGGCGGGCGAGCAGCAGCACGTGCTCGGCCGCCGGCAGGCGACGGGCCTCGGCCGCCTCGACCTCGGCGATCACGGCCTCCTCGTCGACCTGCGGACCCTGCGCCTCGGGCTCGATCCCCGCCTGTCGCAGCAGCATGAGTCGAGCGGGAGAAGTGGATGCCAAGCACACGCGCATGCGTCCACGGTACCGACGCGCGCACCCCGTCGCGCGCGGCGGGTCCCGGACCCTTCGACAGGCTCGGGCCCGCGCCCGGCGCTCTCCCGGACGCATGTGACAGGCTCGGGGGATGCACGACGACGACCTCATCGATCTCGACATCACCGGCATCGCCCACGGCGGCGTGTCCGTCGGGCGGCACGACGGGCGGGTCGTCTTCGTCTCGGACACCCTGCCCGGCGAACGCGTGCGCGCGCGTCTGACCGACACGCGCAAGAAGTCGTTCTGGCGGGCCGACGCCGTCGAGGTGCTGGAGGCGGCGCCCGAGCGGCGCCCGCACGTGTGGCGCGCGGCCGACATCGACGTCGATCCGTCGGTGCGCGTGGGCGGCGCGGAGTTCGGGCACATCGAGCTGTCGCACCAGCGTGCGCTCAAGGAACGTGTCATCCGTGAGGCTGTCGAGCGGGTGGGCAAGCTGGAGCTGCCCGTCGACGTGCGTCCCGCGGGCGACGCGGACGCCCCCGAGACGGCCGACGGCACCGGATGGCGCACCCGCGTGAGCCTGCACGTCGACGAAGAGGGTCGGGTCGGCGCGTACGCCGCGCGCTCGCACCACGTCGTCGAGACCCCCGATCTCCCGCTGGCCACCGACGCGATCGCCCGCGCGGCGGCGGAGGCGCGCGCGGGCGCGCGTCCGGGCCGCATCGATCTCGTCCAGCCCGCCGACGGACGGGTGCGCGTGATCGCCCGCCCCGACGGCGCCCGCCCCGCGGGTTCTCCCGAGGTGATCGAGGAGCGCGTCGGCGAGCGCACCTTCCGCGTGGATGCCACGGGCTTCTGGCAGGTGCACCGACTCGCCGCCCGCACCCTCACCTCGCTCGTCGCCGAGGAGCTGACCGCGTCGATCGGCGCCCTCGACCCCGACGCCCTGCACCTGGATCTGTACGGGGGAGTGGGGCTGTTCGCCGCGACGCTGGGGGATCTCGGCGGTCCGGCGACGCGCGTCGTGAGCGTCGAGTCCGACCCCCGGGCCACCGAGCACGCCGGCGAGAACCTCGCCGGGTGGCTGGGGGCGCGGGCCGAGACCGCCCGGGTGGACCGCTTCGTCGCCCGGCTCGCCGCCGACGCCTCCGAGCGGGAGCGGGAGCGCGTGTCCCGGGGTGTCGTCCTGCTGGATCCGCCGCGCGCGGGCGCGGGCCGCGAGGTGGTCGATCACGTCGCCGCGCTGTCGCCGTCCGCCGTCGTCTACGTCGCCTGCGACCCGGTCGCCCTCGCCCGCGACCTCTCGACCTTCGCCGCGCACGGGTACCGCGCCGACAGCGGCATCCGCGGCGTCGACCTCTTCCCCCATTCGCACCACGTCGAGGCGGTGACGGTGCTGCGGCGCTGAGCCCCGCGCCTCCCCGCTGCCCCCTCCCGCGCCGATACGATGAGGGGATGACGCGCGTCGCCCTCATCGATGATCACGAGTCCGTCCGGCTCGGGTTGGAGGCCGCCCTGACGCGCACCGAGGCGACCGAGGTCGTGTTCTCCGGCGCCAGCGTCGCGGCGTATCTGTCGTGGCGGCAGAGCACCGCGGCATCCCCCGCCGACGTCGTCGTTCTCGACCTCACGCTCGGCGACGGCACGACGGTGTCCGAGAACGTCGACCGCGTCGTGCGCGACGGCTCGAGCGTGATCATCCACAGCGTCGCCGACCGCGCCGCCGCGGTGCGCGAGGCGCTCGCCGCGGGCGCGGCGGGCATCGTCAGCAAGTCCTCGCCCACGCACGAAGTGCTCGGCGCCATCAGCACCGTCGCGCGCGGCGAACTGCTCGACAACGTCGAGTGGGCGAGCGCGGTCGAGGGCGACCGCGAGTTCGCCGACGCCCAACTGTCGGCCCGAGAGCGCGAGGTGCTGCGACTGTACGCGGCGGGACTGCCGTTGAAGGCCGTCGCCGAACGCCTCGGGGTGGCCTACTCGACCGCGAAAGAGAACATCACGCGGGTCCGGGTCAAGTACGTCGAGGTCGGCCGCCCGGCGCCGACGAAGGTCGACCTGCTGCGTCGCGCCATGGAAGACGGCATCCTGCAGGATGCGCCCGATGACGCCCCCGGCAATGGCTGAGGCCGATCGGTCGGTGCTCGACGAGGCGTGGGGGCGCATCCCGCACACGCGCGAGGGGCAGGCCGAGCAGGGCTCGTTCACGCAGACGCGGATCGAGCGCGTGATCACCCTCATCGTCGGCCCGGGGTCGCTCGTGCTCGGGGCGCAGGCGTTCTTCGCCGCCTTCGGTCCGGGCGACGAGGCACCGGGCTGGCATCTCCCGCTGGTGCTCGCCGTCTTCGTCCCGCTGATCGCGATGATCGTGGCGTGCTCGGTGGGGCGGTTCGCGCGCGTGTTCTCAGGCATCTTCGCCGTGGTGTTCGTGCTGGCGCTGACGCTGTGGCCTTTCGCGACCGCCGGCGGCCCGTCTCCGGTGCCGACCGAGAACCCGTGGATCTTCTACCTCGTCAACGTGGCCACGGTCGCCACGATCGTCGCCTTCCCGCTTCCGCTGCAGGTGGCCTGGACGGTGGCCACCCCGCTCTTGTTCGGCGTCGTGCGGCTGCTGCAGGCCGGCGGGCGTCCGGAGTTCGTGCTGCCGATCGCCCTCGACGTGTCGTTCGCGCTGATCCTCGGCAGCGTCCTGGTGACCCTCGGGTGGATGTACCGCTCGATCGCGGCGAACGTCGACCAGGCGCGCGCGTCGGCGGTGACCAGCTACGCCTCGGCGGCGGCGACGGCGGCCACCGAGCACGAGCGCGTCGCTGTGGCCGCGCTCATGCACGACAGCGTGCTCGGCGCGCTCCTCGCCGCCGAACGTGCGTCGACCCCGCGGGAGCGCACGCTCGCGGTGAGCATGGCCCGTGAGGCGCTCACCCGTCTGGCGAACGCCGAGAAAGACGCTCTCGAGGGCAGCGACGAACCGGTCCCGGCCACGCGTCTCGCCGACGACATCGAGTCCGCGGCGCGGGAGCTCGGCGTCGAGCTCACCGTCATCCGCCAGGTCGAGGAGGGCACGCCCCGGGTTCCGGGCCGCATCGCCCGGGCTCTCGTCCTCGCCGCGATGCAGGCGGTCGCCAACGCCGTCCAACATGCGGAGGCGCAGGGCCTCTCGGTGCAGCTGACCGGGTACACCGCCCCGGGAGGGGTGGCGGTGCGCGTGCGCGACACCGGTCCCGGCTTCGACGTGTCGGCGATCCCGCCGGACCGCCTCGGCATCCGGGGCTCGATCGTGGCGCGTCTGGCCGCGGTCGGCGGCCGCAGCGACATCGACGCCCACGAGGGCGGCACGACCGTCACCCTCGAGTGGGAGAGCGGTGATCGCTGGTGAACGTCCGCTCCGTCCTCTCGCTGCTCGGCTTGGCCTTCACGGCGTACCTCGCGGCGCGCGGCTTGATCTGGACCTCACCCGAGACGGTGCGACGCGGCTGGCTCATCGTCGCCGCGCTGGTGGTCTACCTCCCGGTGACCGTGCTGTGGATCTTCGGCGTCGGTGCCCGCGCGCGCTCCTCCGACCGCGCGGCCCGCATGCCGGGATGGGGCGTCGCCCTCGCCCTCCTCGTCGCGGTCGTCGTCTCGAATGCGCCGTTCCTCGCCGTCACCGAGGAGGGCCGGACGCAGCCGTTCGTCACCTGGGTCATCGGGGGCATCGGGGCGCTGATGACGATCGTCATGGTGCGGCGCCGCCCGATCGTCGCGTGGGTCGGCATGATCGTGCTCACGATCTCGACGTCGTTCTGGCTCGGCCCGCTGCAGGCGCTGAGCCTCGGACTGGTCGGGTCGTTCCTGTGGGTGACGTCGGCTCAGCTGGTCACGATCGCCCTCGACAAGGCGGCGCGTGACACCGAGCGTCTCGCCGAGCTGCAGCAGGCCGCCTCGGCGTGGCAGGCCTCGCAGAGCGGACGGCAGCGCGAGCGGCGGATCCACGTGCAGCGGGCGCTGCAGGCCGCGGGCCCGATCCTCGCCCGCACGATCGAGAACGGCGGCAATCTGCGTGCCGCCGATAAAGAGGCCGCCCGCCGGGCCGAGGCGAGCCTGCGCGACGAGCTGCGCGGAAGCCGCCTGCTCGACGACGGCGTCCGTGTCGAGATCGAGGCGGCGAGGCGCCGTGGCGCCGCGGTCAGCCTGTTCGACGAGGGTGGCCTGGAGGGGATGGATGCCGCCCACCTGGCGTGCATTCGCAAGGAGCTGGCCGAGATCCTCCGGGAGTCGGTGTCGGACCGCGTGATCATCCGCACGTCGCCGCACCACGAGGTGGCGGTGACCATCGTCGGCCGCTCCAGCGGAGACGCCGAGGCCGGCGACGACGACAACGTCGATCTCTGGCGCGAGATCCGACGGCCACGGTAGTCGTCGGAGGCGGCCCGGCGGCGCGGACTCCCGCGTCCGCCCCGGGCGGCGGGCCGTCACGCGCGTCGCGTGACCTTGCGTGCCGCATCATCGGCATCCGATATCCGGCGCGCTCACACCACCACCCCTGCGGACCTGGGGTTCCCATCGACGTTTCTTGGGGGGGGGGGGGGGGATTCCGTCGACGAAAGCGGTCTTGTCCGCAGGGGAGGTGGGGGTGAGGGGCAGCGAAATCGCCTGCCCCTCACCCGGGCGAACGGTTACCCGAAAACCGTTCGCGCGGCCGGAGCCGGCTCTAAGGAGCGGTCCGACCGAACGCGTGATGCGTTCCAGCTCCTCCAGTATCGACGGCTGTGCCGCTGTCGTCTGTAGGTATTTCGGGGGACAGTCGACGAGGGCGTCAGCCCGTGAAGCCGTGCCAGCCCGCCGTGCGGTTCAGGGGCGTGCGCAGGCCCCGCGCCGACAGCTCCCAGCGCGAGCGGGGAGCGTCGTCGGGAGCGGTGGCCTCGGCCACCTCGCGCACGTACGCCTCGCCGACCACGACGATCGCCGCGGCCAGCTCCTCCTCGGTGGGCGTGCCGCGCACGACCTCCGCCACGAACGGGCGGGGGGCGTCGGCGTCGAGGGCGTCGCTCACAGCGGGATGTTCCCGTGCTTCTTCGCGGGCAGGCTCGCGCGCTTGTTGCGCAGCGCTCGCAGGGCCTTGGCGATCGAGACGCGCGTCTGCGCCGGCTCGATGATCCCGTCGAGCTCGCCGCGCTCGGCGGCGAGGAACGGGGATGCCACGTTGTAGGTGTACTCGTTCGCGAGACGCGTGCGCACGGCGGCGACGTCTTCGCCGGCCTCTTCGGCGCGCTTGATCTCGCCGCGGTAGAGGATGTTGACCGCGCCCTGACCGCCCATGACGGCGATCTCGGCGGTGGGCCAGGCGAGGTTGATGTCGGCACCGAGCTGCTTGGAGCCCATGACGATGTAGGCCCCGCCGTAGGCCTTGCGCAGGATCACGGTCACCAGGGGCACGGTGGCCTCGGCATAGGCGTAGAGCAGCTTCGCGCCGCGGCGAATGACGCCGGTCCACTCCTGGTCGGTGCCGGGGAGGTAGCCGGGCACGTCGACGAGGGTGACGATCGGCACGGAGAACGCGTCGCAGAAGCGCACGAAACGGCTGGCCTTCTCGCCCGCGTCGATGTTGAGGGTCCCCGCCATCTGCGAGGGCTGGTTGGCGATGATGCCCACGGTGCGCCCCTCGATGCGGCCGAAGCCGATGACGATGTTCGGCGCGAACAGCGGCTGCACCTCGAGGAACTCCGCGGCATCCACGATTCCGTCGATGACGGTGTGGATGTCGTACGGCTGGTTCGGGGAGTCGGGGATGATCGTGTTCAGCGAGCGGTCGGCATCCGTCGTCTCGAACTCGAAGGGGGTGTCGTAGACGGGGATCTCGGCGAGGTTGTTGTCGGGGAGGTAGCCGATGAGACCGCGGGCGTAGTCGATCGCGTCGTCCTCGTCGTCGGCGAGGTAGTGCGCGACGCCCGAGCGGGTGTTGTGGGTGTGCGCTCCGCCGAGCTCCTCCATGCCGACGTCTTCACCGGTGACGGTCTTGATGACGTCGGGGCCGGTGACGAACATCTGGCTGGTCTTGTCGACCATGATGACGAAGTCGGTGAGCGCGGGGGAGTAGACCGCACCGCCGGCGGCGGGTCCCATGATGATCGAGATCTGCGGGATGACGCCCGAGGCCGCGGTGTTCAGGCGGAAGATCTCGCCGTACTTTCCGAGCGCCACGACGCCCTCCTGGATGCGGGCGCCGCCGGAGTCCAGGATGCCGATGATCGGGATGCCGCTTCTCAGCGCCAGCTCCATCACCTTGATGATCTTGTCGCCGGCGACCTCGCCGAGCGAGCCGCCGAAGGTGGAGAAGTCCTGCGCGTACACGGCGACGGTGCGGCCGTGGATGGTGCCGGTGCCGGTGACGACGGAGTCGCCGTAGGGGCGGGACTTGTCCATGCCGAAGGCGGTGGTGCGGTGGCGTACGTACTCGTCGAGCTCCACGAAGGAGCCCGGGTCGACCAGCATCTCGAGACGCTCGCGGGCGGTGAGCTTGCCCTTCGCGTGCTGCTTGGTGCGGGCGGCGGCTTCGGCGTCGACGACCGCCTCCTGGAACCTGTTGCGCAGGTCGGCGATCTTGCCGGCGGTCGTGAAGAGATCGGGCTGGTCGGTCACGCATTCCACCCTAGCGACCGCACCGTCGGCGAGGTTGGAGGGTGCGCACAAGCGAACGCCCGAGGTGCTGTGGCATCCGTCCATCGGTGCAGCCGTGGGCGCCGAGTCCCGTGGTGCAACCGGATGCCGTGCCCCCGGCGCTTCCCTAAGGTGTGGGCATGCCGATTCCCGCCGACGGATACCCCCGCGCAGCCGCTCACACCCCCCGCCTCCAGGTGGTCGAGACCACCGATTCGACCAACGCCGACGTCGTCGCGGCGGTCACCGCCGACCCCGCCGGGTGGCCGCACCTGTCGCTGCTCGTCACCGACGATCAGCGCGCCGGCCGCGGCCGACTCGACCGCTCGTGGACCGCTCCGGCCGGGACGGCCCTCGCCGTGTCGGTGGTGGTGGACGCCTCGACGATCCCCATGCCGCTGCGGGGCTGGATCCCGCTGGCCGCGGGGGCGGCGATGACGCGCGCGGTGCGCGGGCAGCTGACCGGGCACGGCAGCACCGCCGAGCTGAAGTGGCCGAACGACGTTCTCGTCGACGGCGGCAAGATCTGCGGCATCCTCGCCGAGGCGGTGCCCGGCACCTTCGACACGGTGGTCGTCGGGGCGGGCGTCAACACGCGCATGACGCGCGCCGATCTGCCCGTGACGACGGCCACCTCGTTCGCCGCGATCGGCATCGACAGCGACGACGACCGCCTGCTCGCGGACTACCTCGAGGAGCTGGGACGCATCCTCGCCGAGCTGGCGAAGGGCGATGTCGAGCGGGTGCATCGCGACGTCGAGAAGCTCTGCGCCACCGTGGGCCGGGACGTCTCGGTGGCGATGCCCGACGGCTCGACGCTCGCCGGGACCGCCACGCGCCTCGACCACGAGGGACGGCTGGTCGTCGACGCCGGCACGATCGAGACCGTCGTCTCGGCCGGAGACGTCGTCCACGTGCGCTGACCGGCCCCCGCGTGGCGGCGGCACGCTCCCGGCGCGACGTCGCACAATGAGAGGGTGACTCAGCCGTCGAGCTCGATCGGCCGCCCGCGCACGCCGGCGCCGGGAACGGCCGCGCCCGAGCTGCGCATCGCGCGGCTGCACGCGCACGCGCGTCGGCTGCTGTGGTCGGCGCTCGTGCTCATCGGCGTCGCGGGAGCGACCGGCTACTTCTACGACAACCTCCCCGCCCCCTACGAGAACTGGATGCTGCTGACGGCCGCCGGCGTCGCGGTGCTGCTGCTGGTGGTGGTGCCCTTCCTCGTCTGGCTGTCGCACACGTGGACGATCACCACGCGCCGCGTGATCGAGCGCTCGGGGCCGTTCGGCGCGAACCACCGCGAGATCTCGCACGTGCGCGGGTACGCGATCCAGATGCGCCGCGGCATCCTGCAGCGACTGTGGGGTGCGGGCACCCTGACGCTGTCGAACGGCGTCGAGCCGCCGCTGCGTCTGAAGAACATCCCGAACGCGGTGCTCGTGCACGAGACGCTCGTCGACCAGGTCGAGGTCAATCAGATCCTCGCGCACCGCGACTCGCAGACCTTCGGTTCGGGCTCGGTCGGTCTCTGACGCGGGCCGCGGTCCCGTCGCCGGCGTCCGAGGGGTCCGGTCCCTTCGACAGGCTCAGGGACCTCGGGTTGCGTCGAGGTGGCTGAGCTTGGCGAAGCCACCGGGACCCCGGCGTCGGCTCGCGTCCCCGCGGCGGTGCCGACAGAATGGATGCCGACGGAAGGAGCGGCATGGCGCTGCGAGTCGGAGTGGTCGGTGGCGGACAGCTGGCGCGGATGATGATCGCGCCCGCCGTGGAGCTCGGGGTCGAGATCCGTGTGCTCGCCGAGGACGAGGGGATGTCGGCGGCGCTCGCCGCGACCGCCGTCGGCGACTACCGCGACGCCGAGACGGTCCTGGCCTTCGCGCGCGACGTCGACGTCATCACCTTCGACCACGAGCACGTCCCGCAGGACGTGCTGGCCGCCCTCGTCGACGCGGGCGTGCCCGTCCACCCGGGTCCCGCGCCCCTCGGCGTCGCCCAGGACAAGCTGGTCATGCGCGCGAAGATGGCCGAGCTCGGTCTGCCGCAGCCCGACTGGGCCGCCGTGTCCTCGGCATCCGACCTGCAGGACTTCCTCGACGCGCACGGCGGTCGCGCCGTGGTGAAGACGCCGCGCGGCGGCTACGACGGCAAGGGCGTGCGGGTCGTGTCGGCCGCGACCGAGGCCGACGACTGGTTCGCCGCCCTCGCGGAGGACGCCAACGGCGGTTCGCTCCTGGCCGAGGAACTCGTGGACTTCACCCGCGAGCTCGCCCAGCAGGTCGCCCGCCGCCCCTCGGGCGAGGTACGCGCCTATCCCGTCGTCGAGACGGTGCAGCGCGGCGGCGTGTGCGCCGAGGTGGTCGCGCCGGCGCCCCGCGCCGACCAGCGCGTGCAGCGGGTGGCGGCCGAGATCGGCGTCGCGGTCGCCGAGGGCCTCGGGGTGACCGGCATGCTCGCCGTCGAGCTGTTCGAGACCAGCGATGAGCGCATCCTGATCAACGAACTCGCGATGCGCCCGCACAACAGCGGCCACTGGACGCAGGACGGCGCGGTGACGAGCCAGTTCGAGCAGCACGTGCGCGCGGTGCTCGACCTGCCGCTCGGGTCGACCGACCCGGTCGCCCCCTGGACCGTGATGATCAACGTGCTGGGCGGCCCCGCCGAGGGCACCCTCGAGGAGCGCTTCCCCGCCGCGATGGAGGCGCACCCCTCGGCGAAGATCCACACCTACGGAAAGGCGCCGCGGCCGGGACGCAAAGTCGGTCACGTCAACGTGACCGGTGACGACCTCGACGACGTCGTCTACGAGGGGCGCGCGGCGGCGGCCTTCTTCGACTGAGCGCGCCGTTCCGCGATCTTCCAGCGAGCCGCCCTACCCTGGACCGGTGACCCGGCCGCTGCATTCTTCCGAGACGCCCGTGGTCGGCGTCGTCATGGGCTCCGACTCCGATTGGCGCGTCATGAACGCCGCCAGCGAGGCGCTGACCGAGTTCGGCATCCCGCACGAGGTCGAGGTCGTCTCGGCCCATCGCACGCCCGACAAGCTCATCCGTTATGGGCGCGAAGCGCGTGAGCGCGGGCTACGCGCCATCATCGCCGGGGCCGGAGGGGCCGCGCACCTGCCGGGCATGCTGGCATCCGTGACCGCCCTTCCCGTCATCGGGGTGCCGGTGCAGCTGTCGACGCTCGACGGGATGGACTCGCTGCTCAGCATCGTGCAGATGCCCGCGGGCATCCCCGTCGCGACCGTGTCGATCAACGGGGCGAAGAACGCCGGTCTCCTCGCCGCGCGGATCCTCGGCAGCTCCGACGCCGCCCTCGCCGAGCGCGTCGAGACGTACGCCCGCGACCTCGAGGCGCAGGTCGAAGAGAAGAACCGCCGCCTGAAGGAGTCGCTGTGACCCTTGCCGCGTCGCGCCCTCGGGTGCAGGCGCGGGTGGTCGAGCAGCGGCCCATGCGCCACCCCGACGCGTCGTCGAGCGCGGTGATGACGCGCCGCGGCTGGTGGCTCGTCGTGCTCAACTTCCTTGTTCCGGGTTCCGCCCAGGTGCTCGCGGGCAACCGCCGGCTCGGCCGGTTCGGCCTCGGGGCCACCCTGGCGCTGTGGACGGTGCTCATCGTCGCGGGTCTCGCCGCGCTGCTGTGGCCCAGCGGGTTGTTCGCCCTGGCGACGGGATCGTTCATCCCGGAATTCCTGTCGTGGTTCCGCCCGCTGCCGCTCACCCTCGTGCAGATCGCGCTCATCGGCTACGCGGTGCTGTGGATCGTGCTGACGATCGACACGCTGCGCCTGGTGCGCCTGGTCAAGGTCGGGCCGTTCTCGCGCATCGCGATGGCGATCGTGTCAGTGGGGCTGCTCGTGCTGTCGGGCTCGGGTGCCGCGTGGGCCGCGCAGACGGCGGGCACCACCCGCGACGCGTTCTCGGAGCTGTTTGCCGAGTCGGCACCGGTCGTGCCCCCCTCCGACGGCTACTACAACATCCTCCTCCTGGGCGCCGACTCCGGCGAGGGGCGCGATTCGATGCGCTTCGACAGCATCTCGGTCGTGTCGATCAACGCCGACACCGGCGCGACGACGATCACCGGCATCCCGCGCGACATGCCGCACTTCCCCTTCGCCCCCGGACCCATGCAGGACGAGTACCCGAACGGGCACCAGGGCTACGCCAACGCCACGTGCGGGTGGGGGAGCGGGATCAACCAGCTCCGCACCGAGGTCGAGGTCTGCCAGGACGGCACGAAGCTCTACCCGAACGCGGAGGCCGAGGGCTCCGAGCCGGGTATCGAGGCGACCAAGGATGCTGCCGAGGGGATCATGGGGATCCAGATCCCGTACTACGTCCTCATCGACATGAAGGGCTTCGCCGACCTGGTCGACGCGCTCGGCGGTGTCGACATCGACGTGAAGGAGCGCCTGCCCAAGGGCGGTCCCGCTTACGACGGCCAGCCGGTCGACGACTGGGCCTTCGGATGGGTCGAGCCCGGACAGCAGCACATGAACGGCGACACCGCCCAGTGGTACGCCCGCTCGCGGTACACCACGAGCGACTTCGACCGCATGCGCCGGCAGCGCGAGCTGCAGGAGGCGATCCTCGCCCAGACCACGCCGCAGAACGTGCTCGCCCACTTTCAGGAGGTGGCCAAGGCGGGCACCAGCATCGTCGAGACCGACCTGCCGCAGGGGCTCATCGCCCCGACCCTCGTGAACCTCGCCATGAAGGCGAAGGACCAGCCGGTGGGCACCCTCGAGCTGACCCCCGCGGGCGGCGTCGACGAGTTCGACCCCGACTACGACCAGGTGAAGCAGATGGTGAAAGACAAGCTGCACCCGCCGACCGAGACGGAGGCGCCCTCCTCGTGACCGTGACCCTGCGCGTCGTGCTGGACCAGCTCGTCGCCCCGACCTCTCCCGACCTCGCCGAAGCCTCCGCCTCGCTCACCGCGGCGCTCGTGGCCACCGCCCCGCGCGGCTGCGACGTCGCAGCGATCGTCCCCTCCCCGGGTATCCCCGAGGAGCACGCGATCGCCGGCCTCACCTCCGAGACCCGCCTGGCCGTGCGCCGCCGCGAGCTCGCGGCATCCTGGCAGCTCGGTGTCGCCCCCGGCATCGGCAAGGGGCTCATCCACTCGCCGACCGCCCTCGCCCCGCTCGTGCGCCACGACCGTGTCAACGAGACGCACCAGATCGTCGTGACGCTGTGGGAGCTGCGGGCGTGGGAGACGCCCGACGAACTGCCCCGGGCCGAGATGCTCGCGTGCCGGGCCCTGCTGTCGCGCGTGACGAAGCACGCCGACGCCGTGATCGTCCCCACGCACGCGATGGCCGCGCGACTCGCCGACGTCGCCAAGGCGAAGCTGGTCAAGAAGGTGCGCGTCATCGAAGGTGCGCCCGCCGCGGGACTCCGGGTGCCCTCGGACGCGGTCGGGCGACTGCGCGCCCTCGACCTGCCCTCCACGTCGATCGTGCTCGCCGGTGGCACGGCGGCCTCCGACGGCCTCGAGGCCGCGTTCGCCGCGGTCGTCGCGTCGGGGTGGGACGGCGACGTCGTCGTCCTCGACGTCCCCGAGGGCGACGAGCCCGCCGTCGCCGAGGTCGCCGTGGCAGCGGGGATCGCTGAGACGCGCGTGCACGCGCGCGGAGCGCTCGACCGCTGGGACCGCGCCGCCGTGCTCTCGCACGCCGCGGCGTTCGTCACCGCGTGCGGCCGCACCGATTGGCCCTGGCGCGCGGTCGACGCACTCGCCGTCGGCATCCCGATCGTCGCCGTCGACACCCCCGTGCACCGCGAGGTGCTGGCGGATGCCGCCGCCTTCGCCGCCGCGGACGACCTCGGCGCCGCCCTCACCCGCGCGCTGGGGGAAGACGCCGAGCGCCTTCGCGTGCTCGCCGGCGACCGCGCGAAGGGGTTCGCGTGGGAGCTGTCGGCCGAGCGGGTGTGGGCGCTGCACGCGGAGCTGTGACGCAGCCCGCCCCTATGCTCGACTCCATGTCTTCACGCGTCGGTATCGTCGTCCGGACCCGGCAGCGGCCGGAGTTCCTCCGCCGGGCGCTCACCGACATCGCCGCACAGACATTCACCGACTTCCGTGTGGTCGTCGTGAACGACGGGGGAGACCCCGCACCGCTCGAAGCGGTCGTCGCCGACGCCCCGCTCGACGCCGTCTCCGTGCGGCACGTCCCCGCCGGAGAGGGCGGCCGCTGCGTCGCGGCGAATCTCGGCGTGAGCGACGTCGGGAGCGAGTACGTCGTGCTGCACGACGACGACGACCGTTGGCATCCGGAGTTCCTCGCGCGGACCGTCGCGTGGCTCGATGCTCATCCCGCGGACGCCGCGGTCGCGGTGCCCACCGAGATCGTCTACGAAGAGAAGCGCGGCGGCGTCTGGACCGAAGTGGGACGCGCGCCGTTCTGGGCCGGCATGCAGCGCATTTCCCTCAGCGACATGATGCGGATCAACCGGGCCGTGCCGATCTCCGTGCTGTACCGCCGCGCGATCCACGACGAGGCGGGCTGGTACGACGAGACCCTCGACGCCGTCGAGGACTGGGACTTCTACCTCCGGGTCCTCCGCCGCGCCGGTTTCGGCTTCCTCCCGGGGGAGCCCCTCGCCTTCTGGACGCAGAGACCGGATGCCACCGGCCTCGACGCCAACAGCATGTTCGCCCTCACGAGGGAGCACGCGAACGACGACGAACGCGTGCGCGACCGTGCGCTGACGGAGTGGGTGCGGCGCGAGGGAGAGGGCCTCCCGCTGTACCTGGCATCGCTGCAGGACGAGCTGATCGCGCACATCGACCGGCGTTTCGACGAGTTGCACGCCCGCCTGCGCGAGGACGTGCGCGGTGACGTCCGGCGCGAGATCGACGCTCACCAGCCGGTGATGTCGCGGCTGCGGCGACTGCGGTCCCGCATCGGCGGTCGGTAAAGACCTGGCGTCGGTGCGGCGTGGCAGCAGCGATGCATTCGAAGCGCGTTCATAATGACTGCGTGAATCACGCCACCGATGCTGCCGTTCCGTCCCCCCTACGGCGCGCTCGCGTCGCGCTCCCGCTGATCGTCATCGCAGGAGTGCTGACCCTGTCGGCGTGCGCCACCCCGGGGTCCGCGACGCCCGACCCGACCGACGGCGCGACCACGAGCGCCCCCACCTCTTCACCGACGGCCTCGCCCACCGCGACGTCGGACGCGAGCCCGTCTCCGAGCCCCACCGTCGTCGACGCCACCGAGGCCCCCTACAACGGGGAGATCCTCATCATCACCTCCGAGGTGCGCGACGACTCCCTCGAGGTGTCCGCCATGGTCCCCAAGGTCTCGGAATCGGGCGGAACGTGCACCCTCACCCTCGAAGCGACCGGAGCGCGCGTCTCGAGCGAGGCCAACGAGGGCAAGGACGTCACCTACTGCGGGCTGATGACCATCGCGCTCGGCGGCGCGGACCCGACGTTCGTCGTGGAGTACTCGTCGCCCACGACGTCGGCGAAGTCCTCGGTCACGACGGTCGAGCCCGCGTCGTGAACCCGGCACCGCCGCACCGTCGCGCTGCCGCGATCATCGCGATGTGGGCGTGCGCGCTCGCACTGCTGGTCGCCGCCCCGGTGGCGTTGCCCGCGACGATCGCACCCGTCGACTCCGCTGCGGCTGCGAACGCCGCGGATTGGAATCCGGGCAACATCATCGACGACGCGGTCTTCTACGACAGCAACGCCATGGGCTCGCCCGAAATGCAGGGCTTCATGGAGCAGCAGGTGAAATCGTGCCGCTCCGGCTACACCTGCCTCAAGGACTACCGCCAGAACACCGACAACCGTCCCGCCGACAAGTACTGCAACGGCTACACCGGCGCCCCCAACGAGAGCGCCTCGACGATCATCGACAAGGTCGCCCGCTCGTGCGGTGTCAGCCAGAAGGCGCTTCTCGTGCTCCTGCAGAAGGAGCAGGGTCTCGTGACCTCGACGGCTCCGTCGGCGTGGAACTACTCGGCCGCCACCGGCCAGGGATGCCCCGACACCGCGCCGTGCGACGCGTCGACGTCCGGTTTCTTCTACCAGGTCTACTACGGCGCGCGTCAGTTCGAGATCTACCGTCTGAACCCGACGTCGTGGGGCTACCAGGCGGGGCGCTACAACAACATCCTCTACAACCCCAACGGCAACTGCGGCACCCAGCGGGTCTACATCGAGAACCAGGCGACGGCCGGCCTGTACATCTACACGCCCTACGTGCCCAATCAGGCGGCGCTGAACAATCTCTACGGCACGGGCGACGGGTGCTCCGCGTACGGCAACCGCAACTTCTGGCGGACGTTCACGGACTGGTTCGGCTCGACGTCCCGTGTTAATCCGATCGGCAACGTCGAGCTCGTCGAGGCCCGTCCGGGAGAGTTTCGTGTCGCGGGCTGGGCATTCGATCCTGACACCACCGAGCCCATCGCCGTCCACGTGTACGTGGGCTCGGTGGGCACGGCAGTCAGTGCGGAACTTGAGCGTCAAGACGTGGCGGGGGCCTATCCGAAAGCCGGATCGCGACACGGATTCGACGCAACCATCAAGGCCACTGGCTCCGGCGCCGTCGACATATGCGTTTACGCGATCAACTCCGGGCCAGGCAGCACGACAGTTCTTGGCTGTTGGAACCGCACGGCTATGAGCGGGTCACCCGTGGGAAACCTCGAGGCGGTCACCGCGTCCGGGGGCAACGTCGTTGTGTCCGGGTGGGCGCTTGACCCCGACACGACCGACTCATTGTCGGTTCACCTCTACGTCGGCGACAAAGGGACGGCCCAGACGGCTGATATGAACCGTGCGGATATCGCCGCGGCGTATCCCGCCTACGGTGCCAAACATGGGTTCAGCGCAACCCTCGCCAGTCCACCTGGACCGCAGAGCGTATGCGCGTACGCGATCAACGTTGGTGCTGGCTCGAATGTGGAGCTCGGGTGCAAGGACGTCGTCGTATCAACCGCTTCGGACAAAGGAAGGGTACCCATCGGGAACATCGAGGCCGTCTCGGTCAACGGCGCTCAGGCCACCGTGAGCGGATGGGCGCTAGACCCCGACACCTCTTCGCCAATCAATGTCCACATCTACGTCGGTTCGCAAGGAACCGCCTACATTGCAGATGAAGAGCGGGCAGATGTGGGCGCCGCCTATCCGGGACTGGGGACGAAACACGGATTCTCCAAAACAGTGGCTCTGCCTGCGGGTCGGTCGGATGTGTGCGTGTACGCCATCAACGATGGCGCAGGTGGCAATGTTCAGCTCGGCTGCCGCACCGTTACCGCGTCCGCGCCCGACCCCGGTCGTGTCCCCATCGGTAATCTTGAAGCGGTTCGCGTCGAAGGCCGCACCGCTACGGTCATAGGGTGGGCGCTGGACCCCGACACCAGCGAACCCATTCGAGTTCACCTCTATGTCGGTAACTCCGGAACCGCGCTGACAGCTGACGCGAGTCGCCCTGATGTGGCGGCTGCCTACCCGGGTCTCGGGGATCGCCACGGCTTCTCTCAGGCGCTCACACTACCGGCGGGCACATCAGATGTGTGCGCATACGCCATAAACAATGGCGCCGGGGGAAACGTCCTGGTGGGGTGCAAGAAGGTGACTTCTCAGTAATCAGTTGCGCCTCGCGCTGATACCCGACGCGTGCAGGAAGCGTAGGTGAGATGGCGCACTCCGAAACGATCGGTGGTTGCACTCTTAGCGCCACTGCATACTGGCGCCGTAAATATTGGCGTCCGCTTCCCCGGCCCCGCTGACGGAGATGGTGCCGAACTGATCACAGTTTTACGACGGCCTCCCGGTCGCGGAGGGGTGGTCGGAGAGTTGCGAATCGGACCCGGCCTGGACGCTCGCCCTCAGCGTGTCGTCCGCCGGCCGATGATAGTGAGGGTGACAACCGCGACGCCGGTCAGGAACGCCAGTGCCAGCAGCACCGGGGGGAGCGGCGGCGTCCACTTCCACGCAGCCTCGAGCGGCGCCGACGCGCCAGAGAGGTAGCGGTGAGCGGTCAGGATGCCGACAACAACACTGCCCACGGCGAAGAACCCGGCGAGAAGCCAGCGCATCCCGTCCTCCCACTGCAAGATCATGGGCTCGCCCCGTCGCGCGTGCGCGATGCTCGTATCAACTGTCAGCGTGCCGATCACGACGAGCGCTGCAACGAGCGGAAGGGTATAACGGCCCTGCCACCCACCACCGGACCACTGCAGCCCCGCAAGGAGCCCCGGTGTCAAGGCAGCCGCTGCGAATGCAACAACGATGGCGATTCTTTGGCGAGCGGGTGCGAAGCCGAAACAGGCCACCAGGATGGCGCCGAGCAAGAATACCCACGCGGCGGAGAGTATTTGCGGGCTGGGGAGGTCGAGCCAGCCGAGGGTGCCGTACATCTGAGCGACCTGATTGTGATACTGCGAGAAGAAGACCGATATGCCCGTAATCCCATCGCCCAGAGTTGCCGGCCGGACGACGCCGACGTAGTTGGTGCCGTGGATAAGAACCCAGATGACGCTGAGAGCGGTCGTGAGAGCGAACGACCCGGCAATGATCCAGGAACGGCGGTCGACTGCAAGGCGCCGCATCCGTGTTCGACCCGCCGCGATGAGGACGATTGAGGCCGTTATCGCGAGAAATAGGGGAGACAAGCCTCGTGTGACGATCAAAACGCATCCGGAAGCGACTAGGAGCGAGTGCGCCTCGCTCCACGCCCTACGCCCGCTGCTCTCAGCGACAGCGAAGCCCGAAACGGCAGTCGCGAAGAGGGTTGCGATCTCCCAAGCGCTGGGGTTGAGCACCATGCCGACGTAGAGAGTCATCGGGGTGAGAATGAGGGAGATGGAGGCAAGAGGGAGGCGCGATCGGGTATTACGCGCCAAGAAGGAGGTGGTCCACGCGAGGAATACTGCTGTAACCGATGCCGCGAGTGCGCGGGAGATGTACAGACCGTATTCGGTGGGGACGAGCAGGGTGCCCACACCCGTCCACGCGTAGAACACAGGATTGTACAAGCCCGCATTCGTCTGAGTGAGCATCTGTGCGGATGACGCCGTGGCGTAGGCGCCCTGACACGCTGCTGTCACGTCCGGCTGAAAAGCGATGCACGTGGCGAATTGGTGGATGTTCGCCAGACGCGCTGGCAGCATGGGCTCCAGCATGCCTGCTTGTCCGCGCACGACTGCCGCCGCGTACACGTAATGCGCTGCCTCATCAGCGCCTGACGCCACAGGCAGAAACACCGCGCCCGATAGAAGGATCGCCATGAAGGCGATGAAGAGGAGCAGGCTCCCGCCGAAAGCGTGGCGGTACAGAACGGCGTGGAGAGGCCGAAGAATCATGGAGATGAGGAATCCTTCACTGCGGCGCAGACGGCGCGGAAGCACGACGGCAGGCGTGCTCAACCCTACAAGGCGCGCGCACGACGACATCCTCTGGCCCCTCGGGAGCTGAGCGGTCGTGCTGGTACGATGAACAGGATGTTTGCGGGAGGATCCAACACCTTGATCATCGTTCCCGCGTGGAACGAGGGCGAGAGCGTCGGCAACACCGTACGCGAGATCGTCGACCAGCCGGAAGCGTGGGACATCCTTGTCGTGGATGACGGTTCCCTCGACGACACGGCGTTACGCGCTGCGGAAGCGGGTGCGACGGTCCTGTCGCTGCCCTTCAATATGGGAGTCGGTGGCGCAATGCGCGCCGGATTCACGTACGCGCAACGCCACGGTTATCGCTACGCTATCCAGGTTGACGCCGACGGCCAGCACAATCCCCGCGACATCGTCACCGTCTTGGCTGGTCTGGCCGAAGCGGACATCTCAATCGGTGCGCGATTTGCCGACGTGGGCGACTACTCTGCCCGTGGGCCGCGCCGGTGGGCAATGCGACTTCTTGCCGCCGTGCTGAGCCGGATCGCGAGAACGCGGCTTACCGATGTCACGAGTGGGTTCCGGGCGGCCAATGAGAAGGCCATCGCGCAGTACGTGCGCTACTATCCGGCGGAGTATCTCGGTGACACCGTCGATTCGCTCGTCAGCGCTTTGCACTCGGGGCTGAGCGTTACGCAGGTGCCTGTCGCCATGCGCCCCCGAGCGGGTGGCCGCCCGAGCCAGAACCCTCTCGGGGCGACGATCTATCTCTTGCGTTCCGTTTTCGCTCTTAGTCTCGCCATAATGCGCGGGACTACCACTCGTACGGGAGTAAGCACATGATCGTCGCGGCCGGGATCACCTTCGCCGTGCTAGTGCTGGCGCTGATCATCGTCATGCTGCTACGTCGCCAACTGCGCGAGAAGTACGCCACGCTCTGGCTATTGATCGGTTTGGCGCTGTTGGTCATCTCGATCTTTCCCGGTTTGCTCCTTCAGCTGACCCACATACTCGGCGTTGAGGTCCCAGCGAACCTCATCTTCGCCCTGTCCATCGTTCTCCTCGTTGGAGTATCACTTCACCTCTCATGGGAGTTGTCCCGCGCCGAGGATGAGATCCGGCGACTCGCCGAAGACGTTGCCATCAATCGTGCGGAGATCGAGGCGCTATTGCGGCGCGTTCGAGACTTAGAGAGCCCGGGTTCCTCGACGAGCTCTGCGGACGATCATCACCGGTCGCGGTGAAATCTGCGACGCTCGGCGAAAATCCAGTGCCGGTACACGAAGTAGTTCCACACCGTCGTTGAACCGACGGCAACAACTTTCCCGACGATCCAGGGAAGGCCAAGCGACGCGGCTGCCGAGACAATTCCGGTTGTGGCGAAAGTGTTGAACATAACGAGTGCCGTGTACTTCGCCGCACTGGATGCGACACCGGCTGTGGATCCGAACGTGAAGGTGCGTTGCAGCACGTACGTTATCGCGAAGCTCATCAGAAACGCTGCCGGAGTGGCCACCACCAGTGGTACCGATAGAAGATCGTGCAGTCCGGCGAGCAGACCGACATCTATGAGGAAAGCTCCGCCGCCCACCACCAGATACCGCACCGCGCTGCTCGACCAGACGTAGTTCATGGCCTGCGTGAGGCGTCCTCGGCGCGCGCGGGATGGTCGCTCGTCCTCGCGATCGGTCATGCCGACTCTAGGTAGGCGCGCAGGCGTTCGCTAACGTCGCCGAGGGGCAGGTTCGCGGCCGCAGCAGCACGCAGGTCGAGCAAGCTGTTCGCAGGTCGAGCTGCGACGGGTGTGGGTGAATTGGCGAAGTACTCCGCCGTACTCAGCCCTGTCACCCGCTCAGGATCGTGACCCTTCAGTCGGAACACCTCCCGGGCGATGTCGAACCACGTGCCCGGTTCGCCCCGACTTGTGACGTTGTAGACCCCCCACGGGGCAGTGCCGCGGATGAGTGTCCGGATCGCCGCGGCGATATCCGAAGTGAAGCTGAGGCGTCCGATCTGATCGTCGACAACCCGCGGAGAGACCCCGCGCTCGGCGAGGGAGGCCATGGTGCGCACGAAGTTCGCGCCGTCACCGATCACCCAACTCGTGCGCACGATGTAGTGATGCGGCACGACAGAAACGATGGCGTCGCCGGCAGCCTTCGTCTGACCGTAAACGCCTAGAGGAGCGACAGGGTCGGACTCAAGGTAGGCGCCGTCTTTGAGGCCGTTGAAGACGTAGTCGCTCGACACGTGTACGAGGGTGAGGTCATTCTCGGCGGCCACACGAGCAAGACCCGCGACGGCCGTGACGTTCGCCGCCCACGCCTCGGTGCGACCCTCGGGAGTCTCAGCGGCGTCGACCTTGGTGTAGGCGGCAGCGTTGATGATGGTGCCATAGTCGCGCCAGCGACGTGCGGTGCCCAGATCGGGTGAGGTGAGGTCGAGGTCCGCGCGCGTGGAGTATTCCATCCAAGCGTGTTCGCCGAACTCCGCGCGCAAAGCCCGACCGAGCTGACCGTTCGCGCCCGTGACGAGAATCTTCTTCGGGGGCATCGGGACGACCTCCGCCAGTCGCGGGTGCTTCTGGTCCTTCTCACTGATCTCGACGTCGGCGAGCGGGATGGGCCACGCGATCGCGGCCGTCTCGTCAGCGAGGTTGAGGAATGTGTAGGTCGCATCGGGGGACCAGTGGTCGTTGACGAGATAGGTGTAGGCGGTGTCGGGCTCGAGCGTCTGATACGAGTTGCCGACGCCGCGCGGCACGAAGATGGCGGTTGAGGGGTCGAGCTCGGCGGAGAACACCGCGCCGAAGGTTTCGCCTTCGCGCAGGTCGACCCAGGCGCCAAAAATGCGGCCGGTGGCGACCGAGACATACTTGTCCCAGGGTTCGGCGTGGATACCGCGGGTGGTGCCGACGGCGTCGTTGAAGGAGATGTTGTTCTGCACGGGGCCGAAGTCGGGTAGCTCGACTCCTGCGGCGGACATCTTCTCGCGTTGCCAATTCTCCTTGAACCACCCGCGCGAGTCGCCATGCACGGGCAGGTTGATCAGCATCAGACCCGGAATCGAGGTCCCACGGGCGCTCAGGGCCTTGCCAAACGCGGTCATCACTGCCCCTTGCTGGCGTAGAACGCCTCGACGCCGTCTTTGGTCGGTGCCCACCACGCCTCGTTGTCGCGATACCAGCCGATGGTCGCGGCAAGCCCCGATTCGAAGTCGCCGTAGGTAGGAATCCAGCCCAGTTCGGTGCGTAGCTTTGTGGAATCAATGGCGTAGCGCAGATCGTGGCCGGGGCGGTCCGTGACAAGGTCGTAAGCGTCCACGGGCTGTCCGGTAATCTGCAGGATCAGCTCGACGACACTCCTGTTGTCTTTCTCGCCGTCGGCGCCGATCAGGTAGGTCTCGCCGATCTCACCCTTCTCGAGGATCGTGAGCACCGCGGAGGAGTGGTCGTCAGCGTGGATCCAGTCCCGCACGTTCTCACCCGTTCCATAGAGCTTCGGACGAATCCCTCGCAGTACGTTCGTAATCTGGCGGGGGATGAACTTCTCAACGTGCTGGTACGGCCCGTAGTTGTTTGAGCAATTGCTGATCGTGGCGCGAACTCCGAACGAGCGCACCCACGCGCGCACGAGCAGGTCGGATCCGGCCTTCGTTGACGAGTACGGCGAGGAGGGGTTGTACGGCGTGCTCTCGGTAAAGCGAGCCGGGTCGTCGAGTTCGAGATCGCCGTAGACCTCGTCGGTAGAGATGTGGTGGAAGCGCACCCCATAGCGGCGCGCGGCTTCGAGCAGCGTGTAGGTGCCGATAATGTTGGTGTCCAGGAACGGGCGCGGGTCGTGCAGAGAGTTGTCGTTGTGCGACTCGGCGGCATAGTGCACGACGGCATCCGCCTCCGCGACCAGCGGGTCGACGATCGCGGCGTCGGCGATGTCGCCGACGACTAGCCGCACCCGATCCGCGGGGAGACCCTCCAGAGAGGCCCGGTTGCCCGCGTAGGTGAGCTTGTCGAGCACGGTCACGGTGTGGTCGGTGTGCGCCACGACGTGGTGCACGAAATTGGAACCGATGAAACCGGCGCCACCGGTCACGAGAAGTCGACTCATGGGCTCCAGATTACTGGGCGGTGCCGACTCGCTCCGGCGGTGCGCGATTGGTGCGGGTGCCGAGATGGGGAAGACTGAGACCATGCGCGGAATCATTCTCGCGGGCGGCACGGGCTCGCGGCTCCATCCCATCACGCTGGGTATCTCCAAGCAGCTCGTGCCCGTCTACGACAAGCCGATGATCTACTACCCGCTGTCGACGCTGATCCTCGCCGGCATCCGAGACATCCTGATCATCACCACGCCGCAGGACTCCGAGCAGTTCCAGAGGCTGCTGGGCGACGGTTCGAGGTTCGGTATCTCGCTCACCTACCGGGTCCAACCCTCGCCCGACGGCCTCGCACAGGCTTTCATCCTCGGCGAGGAACACATCGGGTCGGAGTCGGTGGCATTGGTGCTCGGCGACAACATTTTCTATGGACAGGGCATGGGCACGCGCCTGCGCCAGTACACCGAGCTCGACGGCGGTGTCGTGTTCGGTTACCGCGTCGCCGATCCGACGGCGTACGGCGTGGTGGAGTTTGACGCCGACGGCCGCGTGGTCTCTTTGGAGGAGAAGCCCGCGGTCCCCAAGAGCGACTACGCCGTGCCCGGCCTCTACTTCTATGACAACGACGTAATCGAGATCGCGCGCAATCTCACCCCCTCGGCCCGTGGCGAGCTCGAGATCACCGACGTGAACCGGACCTACCTGGAACAGGGCCGGCTGCGCGTCGAGCTGCTCCCGCGGGGAACGGCATGGCTCGACACCGGCACGTTCGACTCCCTCAGCGAGGCGACCGAGTTCATCCGTACGGTCGAGAAGCGGCAGGGCCTTTCCATCGGTTGCCCAGAAGAGGTCGCCTGGCGTATGGGCTTCCTCTCCGACGCAGAGCTACGCGAGCGTGCGGAGCCGCTTGTGAAGAGCGGGTACGGTGCATACCTGCTCAAGGCCCTTGCACAGGGAAGCATCGACGGTCCGATCTAGGATCTCGTTTGGTCCGTGTGCGGTTGCAACCCCTGCCGCATCCGACATGCCTGCGGATGCGAAGAGGGGTGAGAAAGGTGCGTGCGTTGGTCTTCCCTCCCGATGGACGTCGACTCGTCATCTATGTCGTCTACGACCGGCGCGGGGGTGTGGACGACTACGTCGTGCATGCGCTCGCCGGTCTGCGTGACCGCGCCTCCCGGATCCTCGTGGTCGTCAACGGCAAGCTGACCGCCTCGGCGCGCCAGCGCCTGGAGCCGGTGTCGGACGAGGTCCTCGTGCGCAAGAACGTCGGGTTCGACATCTGGGCGCACAAGGAGGCCCTAGAGCACGTGGGTGCGGCGCTGGCCGACTTCGACGAGGTCGTGCTGACCAACGACACCTGGTTCGGTCCCGTCCGCCCCTACGGGCCGGTCTTCGACCGCATGGATGCGCTCGATGCGGATTTCTGGGGCATGACCGACCACGCACGGGAGGAGCCGAACCCCTTCACCGGTGAGGGGGTGCTGGCCTACCACCTGCAATCGTTCTGGATCGCCGTGCGCCGCTCGATGTTCACTTCCGAGCGGTGGGCGAGCTATTGGCGGGCCCTTCCAGCGATGCCGTCGTACTTCGATGCCGTTCTGAAGCACGAAACGATCTTCACCGAGACCTTCGTTGAAGCGGGATTCACGTCCGCGGTCGCCTACGCATCTGACGACTACCCCACCGATCATCCAGCGCTGTTCAACCCCACCTTGCTCCTCGACGACGGGTGCCCGCTGGTCAAGCGCCGGCCGTTCTTCCACTGGCCGCCTTTCCTCGATCGCCACGCGGTGATCGGGGCGGCGTTGATGGAGCGGATTGAATCCTACGGCTACCCGCCCGCGCTGATCCTGGACAATCTGGCCCGCACGGTCCCGCCGAAGGTGGTTAACACCAACCTCGCGATGCTCGATGTGCTTCCGCTGAGCACGGTGGCGGCCACCGAGGATCCGTCGTCGCTCCGGGTGCTCGTCGTGCTGCACGCCACCGGCGTAGCGTCCGCCACCTCGCTCATCGAGCGGCTCGCCTGGTTCCCATCGCCGGTCGACGTAATCGTGACGGTCTCGGACGCCGCTCTTGCGCCCGCGCTAGAAGAACTGCTCGCCGCTCAGGGGGAGCACCTGGGAATGTCGACGGTTCGCGTCGTCGCGTCGGCGAACGGCCGCGATATGAGCGCGTTTCTCATCGGATGCCGCGAAGAACTTCTCAGTGACCGCTGGGATGTCTTTGTCAAACTGCACGACCGGGTGCCGTCGCACCGTGGCCGGACAGTGTCCGACTACTTCCGGCGCTACCTGCGCGACAACCTGCTCGGCAGTCCCGCTTACATCGCCAATCTACTGGCCCTGTTCGTGCGCGAACCTGGGCTTGGGGCTGTCTTCCCCCCGGTGATCCAGACCGGTTATGCCACGACGGGTGAGGGGTGGTCGTGGTACCGGGGGATGGGTCAGGACGTGGCAGACCGCCTCGGCATCCGTGTCCCGCTCGACGGCATCACTCCGCTGGCGCCTCTCGGGGGGATGTGGATCGGCCGGCCGCGGGCGTTGCGTCCTTATCTCTCGGAGAAGTGGACGTACCACGACTTCCGCGACCGGTCCAAGGAACTGGTGCCCGACCTGCAGCGCTTGCTGGAGCGCCTCGTGTCCGCGTCCGCCGGCGAGGAGGGGCTGCATTCCAGGACGGTCCTCGACCCCGAGCACGCGAGCCTGACGCACCTGTCGATGGAGTACAAGATCGACCAACTCGCCGTCAATCTGCCGGGCTACCCGATCGACCAGATCCAGTTCCTGCATCGTGCGGGATGGATGGGGACGGCGGGGGCCGTGGCTTTCTTCCGGATGTACATGAAGACCAACCACAACGCCGTCGTCAAGCGGCTTGACCCCGTCATGCACCCCTTCGGGCAGGGGGCGCGCGCTGTCCTTCGCTCCGGACGCGCCGCCGTCGCGGCGGGTCGTGCGTTCGTGAAGGGGAATCGACGATGAGCACCGCCGAGGTCCCTCAGGCCGTCGTCTTCCCTGAAGCCGGTCGCCGCCTGATCATCTACACGATCTACGATCGCCGCGGCGAGATCGACGACTACGTCGTCCACGCCCTCCAGAACCTGCGCCCGCACGGCCACCGCATTCTCGCCGTGATTAACGGTCGAATGAGCCCGGAGGGTCGCGAGCGCCTCGCACCCGTCGCCGATGAGGTGCTCGAGCGGGAGAACACCGGATTCGACATCGGCGCGCAGCGCGACGCCCTCCGCCACCTCGGCGAGCGGGTGTCGGAGTTCGACGAGATCGTCCTAACGAACGACACCTGGTTCGGTCCGGTGCGCCCCTTCGCCCCGATCTTCGAGCGGATGGATGCCCGCCCCGTGCACTTCTGGGCGATGACCGATCACACCGCGGAGGATCACAACCCCATCACGGGCAAGGGCACGCTGCCGTACCACTTCCAGTCGTTCTGGATCGCGGTGCGTCGGGAGATGTTCCTCAGCGAGGCGTGGCGTCGCTACTGGCGCGATCTGCCGGCCATCTCGAGCTATCGCGACGCGGTTGTCGAACACGAGCTGGTCTTCTACCGCGCCTTCCACAACAGCGGCTTCACGGGCGAGGCAGCTTTTGCGTCCAACGATTACGGCGTCGTGAACGCCACACTCTTCGCTCCACTCGGGCTCATCGAAGACGGGTGTCCAGTGCTTAAGCGCCGGCCGTTCTTCCATTGGCCGCCGTTCCTCGACCGCTACGCGGTCATCGGTCGTTGGTTGCTCGACGCGGCGGCGGAGGGCGGGTACCCGATCGAGATCGCCCTGTCGAACCTCGCCCGCAACGTCGAGCCCAAGGTGCTCAACGCGTCCGCGGGTCTCATGGATGTCATCAGCGCAGACCACGTTCCCTACGACCCGGCGCGGCCGCTGCGAGTCGTCGTGATTGCGCACATCTTCTACGACGAGATGACCGAGGAGATGATCGAGCGCGCCGACACCTTGCCGGTGCCGTACGACCTCGTCGTGACCACGCCGGACGCCGATCGAGCGCGGCGCATCGCCGACCGGCTTGAGAGGCTGCCCGGCTCGCGCGGCGACATCTCCGTGCGCGTCGTCGACTCGAACGACGGGCGTGATCAGAGCGCATTCCTGATCGGATGCCGAGACGTGCTGCTCTCCGACCGGTACGACCTCGTCGTCAAGCTACACAGCAAGAAGACGCCGCAGGACGGCTTCAACGTGGGGACCCATTTCCGCGAGCAGCAGTTCCTGAACCTCCTGCACGACGGCGAACACACGTCCCGGGTGCTCGCGTTGTTCCAGAGGGAGCCCGGGCTCGGGCTCGCCTTCCCGCCGATGATCCACATCGGCTACCCCACCCTCGGGCGCGCGTGGTGGGCCAACAAGCCGGGCTTCGCCGTGCTGGCGGAGGAGCTCGGCATCCGTGTTCCGCTCGACGACGTTTCACCGCTCGCGCCGTACGGGTCCATGTTCTTCGCCCGCCCGGAGGCGCTCCGACTGCTCGTGAAGCATCCCTGGACCTATTCCGCCTTCGGCGGCGCCGAGGCGTACCAGGACGGTGGACTGGCGCATATCCTGGAACGCATGCCGTCATACGCGGCGGGCGAGCTGGGGTACCACTCTCGCACGATCGTCGCACCCGACTACGCAGCGATCAGCCACACGGCGCTGGACTACAAGCTGGACGAGATGGCCGGGACCACCCCCGGCTTCGCATTCCAGAAGATCGACCGGCTCCGCGCTCTCGGCTACGTCGGCAGCGGGACGGGCAAGGACTTCCTGCGCATGTACATGCGTTTGAACCACATGGGCACGGTGCATCGCCTGCGACGGGTGATGGATCCGGCGAAGAACCCGGGCCGGTGGATCCATCGTGTCGCCGATGGACTGACGAGACGACGGAAGAACCGATGACAGGACAGCGAGCACTGCACCGATGAGCACGGAGACCGAGGCGAGATTCGCTCGCATCAGCGAGGAGCCCTACGCGATCGTCGATTCGCGCGGCCGCCGCGCCACCGGACGACTCGGCAAGATCGGCGAGATCCTCGGGCGTCGGGACTTGTTGAATCTCCTCGTGCGCCGCGACCTCCAGGCGCGCTACCGCGACAGCTTCCTTGGCTTCCTCTGGACGGTCATCCGTCCGCTGATCCAGTTCCTGATGTATTTCATCGTGCTGGGACAGTTCCTGCGGGCGGCCGAGGGCATCGACAACTTCGCCGTCTACCTCTTCTCGGGCCTCACGCTGTACGCGTTCTTCAACGACATGGTCTTCGGCGCGACGGGTTCGATCCTGCAGAACGGTGGCCTGGTCAAGAAGATTTACCTCCCGCGAGAGATCTTCCCGCTGGCGAGCATCGGCGGCGCCGGTTTCATGTTCCTCGTGCAGCTGGGCGTGCTCGTCGTCGCGGCACTGATCTTCCGCGCCCTCCCGGAACCGGCCGAAATGCTATGGTTCTTCCCCTCGGTGATCCTGATCATCGTCTACGGTCTGGCCATCGGGCTACTGCTGTCGGCCCTGAACGTCTATCTGCGCGACATCCAGTACTTGACCGAGGTCGTGCTGATGCTCGCGATGTGGGGTGCTCCGATCGTCTACTCGTGGCGCATGGTGCAAGACGTGATCACGCGTTTCCAGCTGCCGGAGTGGGTACTCGACGTCTACGCGTCCAACCCGCTGACCATCGCGGTCCTCGGCTTCCACCGCGCCTTCTGGGGTGCGGGCACCGCCGAGGACTATCCCGCCAATCTCGGTCTGCGCATGCTCGTCGCCGGTGTGGTCGGTCTCGTCCTGCTCGTGATCTCGCACCGCGTCTTCACCCGCATGCAGGGCAATTTCGCTCAGGAGCTGTAATGACGAACATCGCCACCGCCGCACCGGACATCGTGCGCCTCACATCAGTCTCGAAGCACTTCCAGGTGCGCAAGGACAACAGCCTCAAGGATCGCGTCGTGCACCTCGGGCGGCTGGGCAAGTCGTTCCGGAAGGACTTCGTCGCCGTCGACGACGTCTCCCTCACCATCCAGGCAGGAACGACGGTCGGGCTGCTCGGTGCGAACGGGTCAGGCAAGAGCACCCTGCTCAAGCTGATCGGCGGCATCCTGTCCCCGTCCACGGGACTTGTCGAAACGCGCGGTCGGATGGCGGCGCTACTCGAACTCGGTGCGGGGTTCCACCCCGACCTGAGCGGCCGGGAGAACGTGTACCTCAACGCCTCCATCCTCGGCATGAGCCGCGAGGAGATCGACCGGGAGTTCGACAACATCGTCGACTTCAGCGGGATCGGAGACTTCATCGACACCGCGGTGAAGTTCTACTCCTCGGGGATGTACGTGCGTCTGGCCTTCGCGGTCGCGATCCACACCGATCCCGACGTCCTGCTCGTCGATGAGGTGCTGGCCGTGGGCGACGAGACGTTCCAGCGCAAGTGCATGGACCGCATCACCGAGTTCCGCGCGCAGGGCCGCACGATCATCCTCGTCACGCACTCCGCCCAGCAGGTGGCCGAGCTGTGCGACCGGGGGATCGTGCTCAAGGACGGCTCCGTGGTCTTCGACGGAGAGACCCGCGAGGCCATCGGGGCACTGCGTGACGTGCTGGAGGGCCGCCGCGTCGGCGAAGCGCCGCCGGAGCAGACCGTCCACCCCATCCAGGTCAAGCAGGTCGAACTGCTGTCCGATGACGGCGAGCGCACGAAGACGATCAATGAGGGCGATCCCCTCACCATCCGCGTGCACGTCGACTCGATGAAGCCGATCGAACGCTGGGAGCTCGGGTTCAGCATCGACACCCCCCTCGGGCACATGGTGCTGGCGTCGAACACCGAGATGCTCGAGCACCGCCTCGACCCCATCTCCGGGCCCGTGTCCGTGGATCTGCGCGTCGCGGCGATGAACCTTGGCGCCGGTCAGTACTACGTCAACGCCAACGCGGCCGGCGTCAGCGAGCCGAGCAGCCACGGGCTCGCCCAGGGCGCTCTCTTCACCGTCCGCGCCCGAGAAGAGGGCACAGTCGGCACGGTCGCGGCCAGCGTCTCGATCATGGGTGCGTCGAACGATGGAGTCCGCAGCGCCGGATAGACGCTCCGCAACCCGTGCGGGAGCGAATCAGCCGGGGCGCTCGCTCGGATCGGGCCCGGTGGCACTCAGTCCAAGGCGGCGTTTAGGAGTGTGCGGGCCCGTGCGTCGAAAGAGTGCTCTTTGCGGACGCGATCGGAGATAGCCTTCAGCTCGGCGCGGGACGGGAACAAGCCGGATGGGTCGTCGGACAGCATCGCGATGAGCTCAGGCACCGAATCCCACATGACGACAGCGGGTCCGAACAGATCGGCGATGCCGTCGACGCGGTCGCTGATGGCGCGGCCACCTGAGGCAATCACGTCGAAGAGGCGGTTACCGACGAAACCGCGCTCCTGCATCGCCGGCCAGTGATCGTTCAGGACGATCGCAGCACTCTCGTAGAGTGCGGGCAGCTCGTCATTGCTCACCCCGGTAGCCACAATCCGCTCGGCCGGAATCCATCCGCGCCAATCGGGGCCGATGACCGTGACCGGGATGCCCGCGCGGATCGGTTCGACGACGGAGGGGCGCAGGATTCCGCGCGCGGTGCCGACAAAGAGGATGTCGTCGCCCCGCGGCCGTCCGCCGGGATGGAACCGCGTGGCATCCGTGCACTGCGGCAGAGGGGTGATTGTCACGCCCAGCTCTGCCGAGGCATGCCGCGACCAGGGCGCGGACGCTGCGAAGACTCGATCGAAACCGACAACATCATCGGCGGCGATCTCGTCGGGGTGGCTGATGATCCACAGCAGCGACCGGCCGAACGGGGATGCCTTGATCGGTTCGGGGCCACGCAGAGCGACCGTGACGTCGTCGAGTTGTCGCGTCGGACGAGAGCGCGCCGCATAGGAGTCGATGACCACCTCCTGTCCGAGGCGTCGCAGGGCGGCCGCTAGCGCGCGCGCGAAATGGGTATCGCCCCATCCTTCAGCGCGCGGCCCGACCGGTGTCGCGGTGCGGAGGGCCCACCGCAGTCGGGGCACGGTGGTGCCGTCGGGGAGTTCGACCGTCTGCGGTGGGCGGCGGATGCCCGGCGCCTGTGATGTGCGCTCCCAGCCCGCGCGCCGCAGCAGGGCGGTCGCGTCGACGTCGAGCGGCGGCAGGTCGGGGAGGGGGACACGCGACCGCGTGCGCGACTCGAGGTCGAGTGCGATGATCCGCCGGCGCCCCAGACGAGCGGCGGGGTCGTCTCCTTGTAAAGCGGCGTCCACGTCAGCGCGGTGTGCCGCGAACGTCGTGCCTGCGAGGGCGGGGACCTCCAACGCTGTCTCGGTGCCGAAGGCAGCGAGGTCCTCCAGGGGATGACCGGCGAGCAGGCGGCCCTCGGACGTCGCGCCGACCGCGGCGATGGTGCCGTCGCCGTCGCACCAGACGGGGCCGATGACGACACCCGTACCGGCCTCCTCCACGCGGCGGGCCAGCGCCGCCGCCGTGTCAGCCGTCAGCGTCTCGTTCGGCCCGCGTACGACCACGACGTCGGCTTGCGAGGAGGTCAGGAGCTCGTCGAGGGCGACGCTGGCGTCGTCATGTCGACGCCGACTCACGCGGACCCTCGGTTGTGACGCGGCGAAGATGCTCGCCAGGACCCAATCCTCGCTGCGATCGTCCATCACCGCGATCGCGACGCCGTGATCCTCGTGCTCAGCGAAGCGCACCGCCTCGGCGAGGGATTCGTCGAAGTCCCATTCCTCAGGTCCAAGCGCGATCAGCAGCTCCCGCCGCAGCGGCACGGCACCGGAGAGCGGGGCTACCTCACCGCCTACTCGTGCGCGGTGCGCCGCGTCGATGATGACGCGAGAGAGGTCGTGCCAGGGGACCGACGCCGGCGCCGCGGAGGGACCGAAAGGGAGGGAGTGGTCGTGGCGGCGGTGCCATGCATGAGCGAGGGGACCTCCGTTTGCGCTCAACGCCTCGGGGTGTCGCTCACCGTAGGCTACGGCGTCCCAAAGCGGACTCACCTGCAGCCCCCGTGGATCAGCAACCAGGTAGGCGTAAAGCGCCGGAACACGCCACGCCTCGGGGAGGTGATCGCCGACGGACGTGTCGACGAAGAGAGGGGACAGCCGAAAACCGTCTCGAGACCCGCCATCGACGTATCGCCGGATCGCCGCCCGCGCACTCATCGGAACGCCGGTCTGGGCGCGGACGTAGTCGAGGTCGACGATGTCGGCTCGCTCGATGGTGCGCGCCCACCAGAGCCGATCAACCCGGGCGACGAGGGGACGCAGGAGCGGCAGATCCCGCGCGTGACGCACGCGCGATCGCAAAGCGGACAGCATAATTCGACTATAGGCAGTGGTCTTGACTGCTCTCCGCCGCGTAGGCCCGGAGTGGAGAATCACACGGGCGCTCCCGTTATCGCCGGACCGCGTCCTCGGACCTTGAGCGGGACGGAAAAGACGGATCTACTCGCGCCGGACTGGATCACCCTCGACGCGCGCTGACCCGCTTCGCCCCCGGACCGCGCCTCAGCCCGCGAGTACCCCGCGGAAGTACTCCACCGTCCGCTCGAGACCGGCGCGCAGCGCGATCGTCGGCTCCCAGCCGAGTTCGCGACGGGCGAGGTCGATGTTGGGCTGGCGCTGCTTGGGGTCGTCCTGGGGGAGCGGGCGGTGCTCGATCTGCGACGAGCTGCCCGTGATCTCGAGGACGGCGTTCGCGAGCTCCAGCATGGTGAACTCGCCGGGATTGCCGACGTTGATGGGGCCCGTCACCTCGTGCCCGGTGTTCATGAGGCGCACCATACCGTCGACCAGATCGTCGACGAAGCAGAACGAGCGGGTCTGCGAGCCGTCGCCGTAGATGGTGATGGGCTCGCCGCGCAGCGCCTGCACGATGAAGTTCGACACGACGCGCCCGTCGTTGGGGTGCATGCGCGGGCCGTACGTGTTGAAGATGCGGATGACCTTGATCGACAGGTCGTGCTGGCGCCGATAGTCGAAGAACAGCGTCTCGGCGGCGCGCTTGCCCTCGTCGTAGCAGGAGCGGGTGCCGATGGGGTTGACGTTGCCCCAGTAGTCCTCGGTCTGCGGGTGGACGGCGGGGTCGCCGTAGACCTCGGAGGTGGAGGCCTGCAGGATCGGCACGCGCAGTCGCTTCGCCAGGCCGAGCATGTTGATGGCGCCCATCACGCTGGTCTTGGTGGTCTGCACCGGGTCGTGCTGGTAGTGCACCGGGGAGGCGGGGCACGCGAGGTTGTAGATCTGATCGACCTCGACGTAGAGCGGGAACGTCACGTCGTGGCGCATCAACTCGAAGTGCGGGTTGCCGAAGAGGTGCTCGACGTTACGACGCGACCCCGTGAAGAAGTTGTCGACGCAGATGACCTCGTTGCCCTCGGCGAGGAGGCGCTCCGACAGGTGGGACCCGATGAAGCCGGCGCCGCCGGTGATCAGAACTCTCTTTGACACTTCCTCACCCTATCAGCGGGCCCTTGCGGGGCCCGGGGTGCCGCCGCGTCAGCGGGTGGTCGACACCATGCGGGACTGTCCGAACGTGCGGCCCAGTGCGCCTTCCAGTCGGCCGAGGAACATCGGCCACCCGTCGAGGAGCGTGATGGGCTTCGGGTTGCGCACACCGTAGAGCAGGCCCGCCACGGTGAACGCGGCGCGCCACCAGAGCGGGTAGCCGTGGGTCGCGAACGCGCGCCCGGTGCCTCGCCCGTAGGCGCGCAGCTTGCGACGCCGCTCGGCGTCGCTCAGTCCGAAGCCGGTCGAGATCCCATCCACGTGCACGGCGGCGGGAAGCCAGCGGAAGTCGCGGACGAGTCCCGGCTCGAGCGCCATAGCCCGCAGGAGCAGGTCGGTGCCCTCCGCGACCTGCCACGGCGTCGCCGAGCCCGGGCCCATGTTCTCGTCGAAGCCGCCGACGGCGTCGAAGAGCGAGCGCCGCATCAAGATGCCCATCTCGATGACCGACCAGACGTTGTACTTGTCCAGCGGTGTCCCGGGTTCGGGGAGGGTGGTCTTCGGGCCCCGCTCGTCCCACGACGTGAAACCGCCCGCCCGGAACGACGGGTCGTCGACGGCGGCGTGCAGCGCTTCGACGGTGCCCGCGGGGTAGGTGGTGTTGTCGTTGGGGAACGTGACGACGGCCTCGCCCGCGGGAAGCGCCGCGACACCGGTGTTGCGCCCCAGCGAAGCGCCACGGCCCGAGGAGGTGGCGGTGACCGCGACCCCCCTCTCGGCGAACTCGACGGCGAGGGCGGAGACCTCGTCCTGCGCCCCCTGCGCGACCAGCACCACGTGGTCACCGGGCTGCAGCTGGCCCTCCAGGGACGTCAGGAGGGCGCGGAGGGGGTCGAGGCGCCCCAGGGTCGTCACGACGAAGCCGATGTTCACGCTTTCGATTCTGCCCGGGATGCCCGCGGTGCGCGGAATCAGCGCGCCTGCGCGGCGATGATCTCGTTCCAGGCGGAGGTCGTGGCATCCCAGGTGAACCGCTCCGCGTTCTCGCGGCTGGCGCGCGCAAGGTCGGCGCGAAGAGCGGAGGATGCCGCGACCTCGGCCATGAGCGTGGCAAGCGCGTCGGGCCGGGTCGGTGGGAAGTAGCGGGCGGAGTCCCCGAGGATCTCGCGGTTGATCGGGATGTCGGAGGCGAGGACCGGCGCTCCGAGGCGCTGCGCTTCGAGCGGGGGGAGCCCGAAGCCCTCGTGCAGGGAAGGCCACACGAAGGCGTCGGCCCGGGCGAACGCCTCCGCGAGCTCTTCGTCGCTCACCGGTCCGCTCCACACGAGGCGCTGCGGATCGATATCCTTCTGCGCCGCGTAGGGCTCGAGCTCGGGGTCGAGCTTGCCCACGAACTCGACCTCGACGGCCGTGTCCGAGGGCAGCAGCGCGAGGGCGTCGAGGACGGCCCGCGTGTTCTTCGCCGCCCCGTGACGGCCGAAGGCGACCAGACGGGTGGGGGAGCCGGCATCCGGAGCCTTCTGCGGCGGAACGGGCAGGCTGTCGGCGCCCTCGTAGACGACCTCGATCCGCGAGACGTCCACACCGAAGCGCTCGGCGATCTCGTGCTGCGAGGCGTGGCTCACCGTGACGAGACTCTGTCCGCGCCGCAGCATTCCGTAGCGCACGGCGAGCTGCCACTGGAGGCGGAAAGGGAGGGTGAAGTCCTGCGGCCGGATGGCCGGGGCGATGTCGTGCAGCACCGTGATCTGTCGCCGATAGAGCATCGGGGCGATGTTCGCGAAGTTCAGCAGCAGGGGTGAGCCGTTGCGGCGGAGCCATCGCGGCAGCTCGAGCTGCTCCCACGCGGGTCCGGCGAGCCGGCCCACGGTCTCGGTGCGCACACCGGCGACGCTCGAGGTGTCGGCCGCTGCGGGGACCAGGAGGACGACGTCATCGCGTGCCGCCGCCAGGTGGTGGGTGAGTTCGGTGGCGAAACGGCGCACGCCGCCGAACGAGTCGATGAGGAAACGGCCGTTGATGGCGACGGTCATCGCGCGGTCCTTTCGGGGGAGGCGGCGCTCACGGCGCCACCTCGACGGTCTCGTGGCGCAGGTCGCGCAGCACGCGGAGGCAGCGACGGGTGAGCAGAAGGGCGGCGGCGCCCTCGGTGAACGCGTAGCCGAGGGCGGCTCCCACCGGACCCCACGCGATGCCGAGGCCGATCATGAGGGGGATACCGAGCACGGTGGCGATCAGAGTGGCCCGCATGACGGCTGCGGCTTGACCCGCCGGGAACAGCACGAGTCGCGCGACGGCGGTGCGCACCGAGAAGAAGAAGAACACCAGCCCCATGACCAGGAGGATGTCGAAAGGTGCGGGAGCGGCCGGGAGGTAGACGCTCGTCAGCCACGGTCCCACCAGCGCCAGGCCCGCCCAGCCGAGCAGTCCGGTCGCGGTGGCCAGACCGATCGCGACGGTCATGCGCCGCGCCCGGTGCGGGCCGTGCGCCTCGCCGATCCACGCCTGCAGGGCGTTGGCGAGGGTCATGGGGATGAACTGCCCGAGCTTGAGCATCTTGTCGGCGGTGGCGTAGCCCGAGGCCGCGGTGGGCATCGCCGTCACGTTGACGACCGGCGCCGGGACGCTGGAGTAGCCGCTCAGGCCGGCATCGTTCAGGGCGACGGCGAGGTTCGACCGCAGCAGTCGCGGCAGATCCCGGGGGCGCGGCCAGGGACCCGGATGCCGGCGAAGCAGACGCATCGTGAAGATGCTCGTGCCGACGAGGGTGACGAGAATCCCCGCGAGCGGATAGAGCACGACGACGCCCGTGGCGAGCACGAGGGCCGCGGCGGCGAGGTTGGCGAGCAGGCGCGGGGCCGCGTCGAAGATGACGATCGTCCGCGGGTCGCCGACGCCCGCGGAGAACCACGTGAACGACAGCGCGATGAGCGCGCCCTGCATGCCCATCAGGATGGTCAGCCACTCCGCACCCGGCGTCGCGATCAGCCAGCAGATGACGGCGAGTGCCGGGAGGGCGAGGATCGAGATCGACAGTCGCACGATCAACGATTCGCGGTAGAGCCGGGCGCGCTCGTCGTCGTTCCCCGCGATCGAGATGAGCGCGGGGCCCACCGTGGCCCACCCCCACCCGATGGCGATCGCGGCGAACGTGCCGATCGACTCACCCGCGATCGCGCTCGCCCATCCGCCGGGCCCCGCGATCTGGGTGACGGCGGGCAGGGCGATGATCGGCGAGAGCGCGGCGATCGCCGGCACGAGCAGGAAGCCGAGGAGGCGGCGCTTCATCGAGGGAGCGGTCATCGACGGCTCCCCGCGAGCACCGCGTCGAGCACGCGAGCGGTACCGTCCGCGGCGTCGTCCCAGGTGAATCGGGCGGCCCAGTCCTTCGCCGCCGCGCGCCGAGCGGCGTCCGTCGGGGCGGACAGCGCCGCCGAGATCGCGGCGCCGAAGGTCGCGGCATCCGTCGCATCGGCGTAACGGGCCGCGTCGCCGCCGACCTCGCGCAGCACCGGGACGTCGTTCGCCAGCACGGGCACACTGCGCCGGAGGGCATCGACGACGGGGAGACCGAAGCCCTCGACCAGCGACGGGCACACGTAGAGGTCGGCGACCTGGAACAGCGCCTCCAGCTGTGCGTCGCTCACCCAGCCGGGGAGCACCACATCCTGCTGCAGGCCGAGACGGACCACGTCGTCTTCGAGAGGATCGGGCAGGCTGCTGCCGGCGACCACCGTCACGGGACGATTCTCGGCGGGCAGGGTCGCGACGGCCTCGAGCAGTCCGCGGAAGTTCTTGTGCGGCATCCGGTTGCCGACACTCATCACGATCGGACGGCCGGCCGGGAAGGCGAAGGACGCGAGCTCGGCACGCGGGTCGTCGACGGGGCGCGGGGCGGAGCTGCCGTTGTGCACGACCGAGATGCGGTGCGCGTCCACGCCGAGATGACGGCCGATGCTGGCGGCGGCGGCGTGCGAGACCGTGATCACCCGGTCGGCCGACCGCGCCGACCGGCGCATGAGCGTCGAGGTCACGGCGCGCTGCGCCCGCTGCGCGAGGCTGCCGCGGACCTCGTCGTAGATGGCATCGTGGACCGTCACGACCCGCGGCAGGCCCCGCAGGACCGGACCGAAGTTCGCCGGAGCCCAGATGAGGTCGGCGCGGGCGCGGCGACCGGCGAGCTCGGTGCCGGCCACGGCCCCCAACGCCCACGTCGCCGGGTCGGCGCCGACCCAGGGGAGCGTCCGCACGGAGCCGGGAAAGAACGCCGAGACCCGGTCGGTGCCCGCTCGTCCCGTGAGCGCCGCGAAGCGCACGTCCGGCAGACGTTCGGCCAGGCGGGGCAGGATCTCCCGCACGTACGTCTCGGTACCGCCCCGCGCACCGGTGAAACCGAGCAGGTCGACCAGGACGCGTCTCGAGGACATCAACTCTCGATGACGGCTTCGGGGCGCTGCTCGCGCCGGGGCGTGGTGAGCACGCCCGAGAAGAAGCTCATCATCGCGGTCTGGAATCCGAGGATGATCAGCAGCGCGCTGGGCACGGCGATCCGCACGGCCTGCGCCGCGTTCTGCTGACCGAAGTCGAGATTGCCCCATACGGCGACCTGGACGATACCGATGACGATGCCGAGGAAGAACAGGCCCACACCGATCAGCAGGCCGCGTTCGGCGGACCACTTCGCGACGATTCGTCGGTACCGCTCACTCGTCGGGAGGAAGCCCTCCTGTGTGGCGTACAGCTTCGTGAGCCAGAAGAACAACAGCGATTGGAACCCGATCACGCATAGGGCGCTCGCGTAGACCATGGTCGTGACGTCGAAGCCGACGCCGCCGATGTTCACCCCGCCGAAGGCCAGCACCGCCACGGCGATCGCGCCGAGGAAGAACGCGACCAGACCCGGGTAGACGAACAGCCACCGGGGGGCGAAGAGCAGGAGGAAGCGCAGGTGGCGCCAGCCGTCGTGCCAGCTGCGCAGGTGCGGCGGGCGCGAGCGGCCGTCCTTCTTCAGCGTCGTCGGCACCTCTTCGATGCGGAAGCGGGCGAGCGAGGCGCGCACGACCATCTCGGAGGCGAACTCCATACCGGTGGTCTGCAGGTCGAGTTCGCGGATACGCGCGCGATTGAAGCCGCGCAGGCCGCAGTGGAAGTCGCGGATGCCGGGCTTGAAGAAGAGCTCGCCGATGAACGACAGCACCGGGTTTCCGAGGTACTTGTGCAGCGGTGGCATGGCGCCGGGGGCGATACCGCCGCGGAAGCGGTTGCCCATGACGAGATCGGCGCCGGCCCGCAGTCGCTCGACGAAGGGCTCGAGGTTCTCGAAGTCGTAGCTGTCGTCGGCGTCGGCCATGATGATGTACCGTCCGCGGGCCGTCTCGATGCCGTTGATGAGCGCGGCGCCGTAGCCCCGGCGCGGCGCGTGCGACACACGCGCACCGAGTCGCTCGGCGATGGCCTGCGAGCCGTCGGTGCTGCCGTTGTCGGAGATGAGCACTTCTCCCCGGATGCCGCTGCGGTCCAGGAATCCCTGTGCCTTGCGGATGCAGACCTCGAGCGTCTCGGCCTCGTTGAGGCAGGGCATGAGGATCGTCAGTTCGACGTCCGTCGGTGCGGGAGTGGTCACGGGCTGTCTTCTTTCGTCTTCACCGAGGTGGGGCTCGGCAGCGGCAGTGCCGAGAGGATCCCTTCCACGGTGCGGCGGATGGTGCGGGTGTCGAGGGCGGTGTCGTACCAGGCGCGCGCGGAGCGGCGCAGGTCGTCACCGCCGTCGACGACGTCCCGGATGGCCCGGGCGAGGTCGGTGGGGTCGGTGGTGGGCGAGACGACGCCGTTCACTCCGGCGTCGATGAGTTCGGTCGAGGCGTTGCCCTCGTCGTCGACGAGGACGACAGGAGTGCCGTGAGCGTTGGCCTCGACCACGACGAGACCGTACCCCTCGCGCCGCGACGGATTCACCAGGCACACCGCGCCGTGCAGGAGCGCGTCGAGCTCGGCATCCGAGACGAAGCCCGGGAGATCGGTCCAGGCGTCGCCGCCGACGCGGCTCACCTCCGCGCGGACGGCGCCGGAACTCGGACCGGTGCCGAGGATCACGAGACGCAGATCGGGGACGCTCTCGCGCGCCGCGGCGACCGCCGCGGGAAGGACCTCGACACGCTTGTCGGGGATGTGCCGGCCGACGTAGAGCACGTAGGGCGGCGACGCGGCCGGCCCGGCCTCGGCGACCTGAACGGCGCCGTCGATGAGACCGGGACTGACCAGCGGCGGTCGACGCAGTCCCTCGCGACGCAGACGGGTGGCGCTCAGCTGCGAGTGGCACGTCGCGAGCGGGGTGATGGCGATGGCGGCACGCTGCAGGACCCAGGCGATCGTGCCGGTGAGCGCGCCCGAGTACTCGACCCACTGCCGACGGTGCCACACCTCGAGATAGTCGACGACGAGCTTCGTCCCCGAGCCCAGGAGCGCGAGTCGAGCAGCGAAGACGTTGAAGATCGGCAGGCCGCTGACGATGACGGCGGCGTAGCGGCGCCGTCGCCGCAGGAGGGCGGTGAACAACGCGGTGGCATAACGGAGCGCGGCGGGGATGCGGCGCACCCCGCCCGCGTCGTAGAGCGAGAGGCGACGCGTGATCGGCAGGATGCGGAAGTGCTCTTCGGCCGGGGTCGCGCCGTCCCATTGCACCGACGTGAGGTAATCGACGTCGAACCCGAGATCGCCGAGGACGTCCGCCGACGCGCGGTACTGGCGTTCGCCCCCTCCCGTGGTGAACGGGAAGAGGCAGTCGTACGCGACGGCGACCGTGGAGGAACGGGTCACGTCAGCAGCCCTCGATGTGGAAGAGGCGGGCGTTCGGCCCCTCGGAGTCGACGAGCTGGAGGTGTCGGCCCGGGCTCAGATCCTGGATGCCGTCGTAGGCCGCGGCGCCGGCGGGATCCATCACGTCCTGACGACCGAAGTCGAGCACGTAGTCGATGCCGAGCTGATCGACGGTCCGGCAGACGGCCGGATCGGTGTCGATGTCGCGCAGATGCGCATTGAGGAACAGCAGTTCCGGCGAGGGACTGCCGAAGACGTGCTTCTGGGTCACCTGCCGGTCGGCGAAGGCGAGCGCGAGCGAAGCCCCCGTCCGAGGGCTGCCGGCGATGAGCGCATCCTCGGGGGTCTCGCCGTCGAGGCGCTCCAGCAATGCCTCTTCGTCCGACGAGAGGATGAGGGAGCTGTCCGTGTACGCGTACGCCTCGCGGACCTGGTCGAGGGCCATGCGCACGTTCGGACCCGTCGCGACGGAGAAGAGCGCGAGAACTCCGAGCGCCGCGGCGCCGATGCCGACCCATCGAGGAGTCCGACGGTGGCGCGCGGCGCGCCGGACCAGGTCGACGACGGTTATCGCGCCGAGGGTCGCCACCGGGATGGCTACCAGTGGTAGGAGGGCGGCGAGGCGGTTCGAGTCGTTGTACCAGGGGTTGGTCACCAGCTGACGCAAGGGGCTGTCGATGCGCAACCCGGAGGCGATCGCGAAGAGGGCGACGGCCACGGCGAACGGCATGACGGCCGGGAGCCACCGCGAACGGCGGGCGACGGCGAAGAACCCGACGATCAGCAGGATCGAGATCAGGGTGGTGGGGTTGTATCCGCGCGGTGAGACGAACAGCCCCTCTCCCAGAGACTGCGACAGCTGCTGCCACGGGGTCCATCCCGAGTGCTCCGCTCCCGTTCGGAAGACCGCGAGGGTCGCCGCCAGCGCGAGGCCGAAACCGACGACCGCCGCCGCGAGGAACAGGATCGATCCGCGCGTGCGTTCGCTCGCCGCCTTCACTGCGGCGGAGGTGATGACGACCGCGGCGGCGAAGAACAGGAGACTGAGGAACGCGTTCGGGTGCCCGAGGAACGTTCCTCCGGCCAGGAGGGCGACGAGCAGGGCGGAGCGCACCAGCGCGGGTGCACCCCGCTCCGGCAGCATCGTCACGACGGCAGCGAGTGCCGCGGGGATCATCGCGTACCCGACGAGGTTCGGGTACAGCACGCCCCAGTTGAAGAACAGGGCCGGGAAGGCGCCGAAACCCGTGGCGAGGGCGGCGGCGGTGACGTAGGCGGTCCGACGTTCGGCGAAGAACGCTCCGGCCAGTGCCATCACGGACGCGGGCCACAGGATCGAGACGATGGCGAGGTTCGCGCCGTTGACCGCGACCGGAACCGTCGCGCCCGTCATCTCGGCACCGAGAGTCGTCAGCGCATGCCACGCATTCGGGTAGAAGCCGATGTCGGAGGTCGACCCGATCTGGAAGGGCGACGCGCTGCCGTTCTGCAGAGCCGAGGCGATGGCGTTCAGGTGGACGATGTTGTCGAACCGCTGCGCGATGTTCCCGGGCGCGCCGAAGGCCCGCGCGAAGATGACGGCGTTGACCACGGCAGCGAGAGCGAGGGCGACGACGACGAACAGGCCCGTGCGGGGTGCGCGCGGGCGCGGATCCGCGGTCGCGCGACGGCGGAGGATGAGGCCGATACATGCGACGACGAGCGTGACCAGGACGAGGGGAATCAGACCCCAGCTCAACCCGACGAGGGGGGCGACCGACGCGGCGACGGCCGCGATTGTGGCCGAGATCGCCGGTGCGAGCAGCAGGCGTTGAGGGCTCCGCCATCCCCATCCGGCGACGATGACCGACGCACCCGGGAGGATCAGGACCAGTGCGACGACGAGGTACGCCGGAACCGCGCTGATCCACTCACTCATACGATTTCTTCTCCGTCTGCGGTCATTTCGACACGCCATCGTATCGGACCGTCTCTGCGGGGCCGCTGGACGCGGTCAGCGGACCTCGGAGACGCCGCGGGTAGTATCGAGCGGACGTTTCCCTCGGGGGTGAGCCCCGGCATCCGAATCGAAAGCCCTCTCTCATGGATCTCCTCATCGTCGGCTCGGGCTTCTTCGGCCTCACCATCGCCGAGCGTGCCGCTGCCGCGGGTCGCAAGGTCACGGTCATCGACCGTCGTCATCACATCGGCGGCAACGCCTACTCGGCGGACGAGCCCGAGACGGGCATCGAGGTGCACCAGTACGGTGCGCACCTGTTCCACACCTCGAACCCGACGGTGTGGGAGTACGTCAACCGCTTCACGGAGTTCACGAACTACGTGCACCGCGTCTACACCACGCACAAGAACGTGGTGTTCCCGCTGCCGATCAACCTCGGCACGATCAACCAGTTCTTCCAGGCCGCCTACACCCCCGATCAGGCGCGCGCGCTCGTGCAGGAGCTGGCGGGGGAGTTCGATGCGAAGGATGCCGCGAATCTCGAGGAGAAGGGCATCGCGCTGATCGGCCGGCCGCTGTACGAGGCCTTCATCCGCGACTACACCGCGAAGCAGTGGCAGACCGATCCGAAGGACCTTCCCGCCGAGGTGATCTCGCGTCTGCCCGTGCGGTACACCTACGACAACCGGTACTTCAACGACACGTGGGAGGGTCTGCCCGTCGATGGGTATACCGCCTGGCTGGAGCGCATGGCCGATCACCCGAACATCGAGGTGAAGCTGTCGACCGACTACTTCGACGAGTCGCAGCCGCTGAACAAGAACGCGACGGTCGGTCAGGTACCGGTGGTCTACACCGGTCCCGTCGACCGGTACTTCGACTACGCCGAGGGTGAGCTGTCGTGGCGCACGCTCGACTTCGAGCAGGAGGTGCTGCCGATCGGCGACTTCCAGGGGACGAGCGTGATGAACTACGCCGACGCCGATGTGCCGTACACGCGCATCCACGAGTTCAAGCACTTCCACCCCGAGCGCGCCGACCGCTACCCGACCGACAAGACGGTCGTGGTGCGTGAGTACTCCCGCTTCGCCACGCGCGCCGATGAGCCGTACTACCCGGTCAACACCGCCGACGACCGCACCGGGCTGCTGGCCTACCGGGAGCTCGCGAAGGGCGAGAAGGACGTGTTCTTCGGCGGACGTCTGGGCACCTACCAGTACCTCGACATGCACATGGCGATCGGTTCCGCCCTCTCGATGTGGAACAACCAGCTGGCGTGAGCTCGGCGCCCACCACCTCTCCCTCTCGCACTCGCGTTGTCGTCGCCGACGGCGACAGGTGGGCGTACCGCCCCGACGTCGACGGTCTACGCGCCGTCGCGATCCTCCTGGTCGTGTCGTACCACGTGTGGTTCGGACGGGTATCGGGCGGCGTCGACGTCTTCCTGATGCTGTCGGCGTTCTTCCTCACACGGGGGTTCGTCCGCCGCATGGACGGCCCCTCGCCCACCCGACCCGTCGCGCACCTGCTCGGCATCTTCCGTCGCCTGCTGCCCGCGGCCGCGGTGACCCTCGTCGGCGTGCTCGCCACGGTGTGGCTGGTCTACCCGGAGACGATGTGGCGCCCGGTCTGGGAGCAGACGTGGGCGTCCCTGACCTACACGCAGAACTGGCTCCTGGCGGTGGATGCCGTCGACTACTACGCGCGCTCCCAGGCGCTGAGCCCGCTGCAGCACTTCTGGTCGATGTCGGTCCAGGGGCAGGCGTTCGTGCTGTGGGTCGCTCTCCTCGCCCTGTGCCAGGGGATCGTGCGCCGCCGCGGCTGGTCACCCGATCGCGTCGTGGCCGTCGTCTTCGGTGCGGTGTTCGTCTTGTCGTTCCTCTATTCGGTCGTGCGGACCGAGACCGCTCAGCAGGCGGCCTACTTCGACACCGGCGCACGGCTGTGGGAGTTCGCGGCCGGGTCTCTGCTCGTGGTCGCCTTGCCGCACCTGCGGATGGGGAGGGTGCTCGGGGCGGTCATCGGCTGGGTCGGGCTCGCCGGGCTCCTCGTCCTCGGGGCGGTGCTCGACGTGCGGGGTGGCTTCCCGGGCTTCCTCGCGCTCTGGCCCGTGCTATGCGCGTCGGCGATCGTGGCGTCGGGCGCTCCCGAGGCCGGCGGGACCGGACCGGCGCGGCTGCTGGCATCCCGCCCCCTGCGCGCCCTCGGCCGCGACGCCTATGCGCTGTATCTCGTGCACTGGCCCATCCTCATCACCTTCCTCGTCGTGAACGACCGGGCCGAGGTGGGGCTGGTCGGGGGCCTTGGGATCGTCGGGCTCTCGCTCGTACTTGCGCGCATCGTCACGCGCGTCGTCGACGCCCCCCTGCGGGCATGGCGCCGATCCGACCGCTCTCCGCTCGTCCCTCTCGCGATCGTCGCGACCGCCGTCAGTGTGGTCGCCCTGCCCGTCGGGGCGTGGCAGACGACGACCTGGGCGCGCGAGCGTGCGATCGAGGCGCAGGCGGAGGCGATGAACCCGGGCGCCGGGGTCCTCCGCGACGCCTCCCTCGCCGAGCTCCCCGCGGACGCTCCTCTCCTGCCGCTGCCCACGTTGCTCGAAGACGAGTGGACGCAGTCCGACCGCGGATGCACGGGCGTGTGGAGCACCTCGACCGACATCCTGAACGGAACGTGCGGCGAGACGGAGCACATCACCCGTGCGCGCCGCACGGTCGCCGTCATCGGGGATTCGCACTCGCAGCAGGTCACCGCGGCCCTCTTCCCGGTGGCCGCCGAGAACGGCTGGGGAGTGGTCTCGCTGATCAAGGGCGGGTGCTCGATGGGGCTCGACGAGCCGGGCATGGACGACCAGTGCGACCAGTGGCGCGAGGAGGCCATCTCTCTCGTCGAACGGGTGCGACCCGACGCCGTCATGACCGTGCTCACCCGATCCGACGCCGGGGAGGACGACGAGATGCTGCGCCCGGGGATCGACCGGTTCCTGGACCGGATGGAGGATGCCGGTATCCCGGTCTTCGGCATCCGCGACAATCCGCGCTTCTCCTTCGACATGTTCGGGTGCGTCAGCGGCAGCGACGACCTCCTCGAATGCGCGACTCCGCGCGCGGCGTCGCTGGCGGACCGCAATCCGGCGGAACCGCTCGCCGGCCGGGAGGGATTGACCCTGGTCGATCTGACGCCATGGATCTGTCCCGACGATCTGTGCGTCGGCGTCATCGGCAACGTCGCGGTCTATCGCGACGACAACCACCTGACGCGCATGTACGCGCGCACGCTGGCGCCGCTGATGGCGGAGCAGCTGCCGACGCGGCTCGGTTGACGCCGAACAGCCGCTCGCGACGATTCGCGCGCCCTCGGCACGCGGCGACTCAGACCGCGGTCGTGGCCTCCAGCGGCGGCATCGGCTCCCAGGAGTCGTCCCGGGCGATCTTCCGCCCGTCGCGCAGACCCCGGAACAGGTGGCTGGTGCCCGTGACCTTGCGCTCGACGACGACGAGACGGATGAGCTCCTTCACGAACGTCAGCGCGGTACCCGCGGCGAAGGGGAGCGTTCGGTACACGCCGTGGGCGCGGTAGTACTTCGCCAGGTACGCGCGGTTGCGCATGATGTAGTACCGGTAGGCATCGCTCGAGGCGTTCATGTGACGGATGCCCATGTCCCACTGCTTGATCTCGCGGGTGCGGCGCAGCACGAACTCGTTCACGATGACCGAGGGCGTCTGGCGCGACGCGAGCCACCCGTACAGCTGGTCGTCCCAGTAGATGAAGAAGCGCGGGTCGGGCAGGCCGATCTTCGCGACGATGTCGCGGTGGATGAACATGCCCTCGAAGCATCCCGAGTTCATCGGCTTGAAGCCGCTCGCATCGAACGCGGCGGGCGCATACGGGATCGGGATGGCCATCGACTCGGCGACCCGGTACTGCCAGTAGAACTCGCTGCCGTCGTAGTCGTAGCGCCGACCCTGGATGCTGCGGAAGCGCGGCGCCCAGTGCCCCATGCGCGCGAGGCCGTCGGACACCACCTCGACGTCGTCGTCCATGAGCCAGATCCACTCGGAGCCCAGCTCGTAGGCGACGCGCATGCCTTCGCTGAACCCGCCGGATCCGCCGGTGTTCGTGTCGAGGCGGCGGTACACCAGCTCGGTCGGGAGCCGGTCGCGGAAGGACTCGACGACCTCGGTGGTGTCGTCTGTCGAAGCGTTGTCGATGATGACCAGGTGACCCGGGGCGGGGTCCATGCGCTCGATGCTCTCGAGCAGACGGGTCAGCAGGTGCGTCCGGTTGTAGGTGACGACGACGATCGTCGCGGTCTTCGGATCGAAGGATGCCGTGGTCACGGGCGCTCCTCGAACGTCGCGCGCCACTGCGCCTCGGAGACGAGGTCGGGCAGGGCGCGGCGGTACTGACGGGACAGTCGGGGCCACTCGCGCTGGAGGCGGCGGTGCAGTTTCCAGCTGTCGACGAGCATGCGGCGGAACTGCGCGCGGTCGCGCGTGTAGATGTTCTTCCCGGAGCCGTCGGCGGCGCTCACGAGCGCGCTGTCGTACAGGGGCACGCGCCACCAGTTGGCATCGCCCTTGCCGAACTCCACCTCGGGCTGAGCGACGTTCTCGGCCTTGGGCGTGTGGAACCAGTGCGAGAGGAGAGTGCGCGCGGTGAAGGTGCGCAGGGCGATCCCCGTGGGGCTGTCGAACTGGTGCTGCTTCAGACGCTTGAAGACCTGGCGGCCGCGGCGCGAGCGCAGCGGCACCCCCGAGTCCTTGTGCACGACGGTCTCGGGGTGCTTCTTCGCGACCGCTCGAGCCTCGGGCATGGCCGTCGCGAGGTTCTCACGCATGTGCGCGGGACCGGACAGCACATCCCGCAGCGCGCGGTGACGCAGCTCGACGGGGTAGTACTGCATCATCATGAGGTGCTTGAGGTCGACGCGTCGGCTGTGCCGGATGAGCGTTCCCCCCAGCGGTGAGCGCGAGTGCAGCAGGGCCGCGACGATGCGGTTGCGGGCGTGGAAGTAGGCCTGCCAGTCGATCGAGTCGTCCTTGCCGATCCACGACACGTGCCACAGGGCCACACCCGGCATCGAGACGGTCGGGTAGCCGGCATCCCGTGCCCGGACGCAGAACTCCGCGTCGTCCCACTTGATGAAGGCGGGAAGGGAGAGGCCTATCTCGCGCAGGATGCTGGTGGGGATGAGGCACATCCACCAGCCGTTGTAGTCGGCGTCGAGGCGCATGTGCAGCAGCGGCGACTGCCGGAGGTTCGCGACGCTGAAGTCATGGGGGAGGCGCTCCTGGAAGAGCGCGCGCCACATGAAGGGGGCGTCGTCGACGACCTCGGCCCAGGCGTGCAGCTTGGGGCGGTCGAGCAGGTCGAACATGTGCGCGCCGACGATGGTGGGGACCGAGGCGTAGCGACCGAAGACCACGGAGCGGCGGATCGATTCGGGCTCGATGCGCACGTCGTCGTCGAGCAGCTGCACGAAGTCGCTGCCCTCGCGAGCCAGCGTCTCGACCATGGCGCGGGCGAAGCCGCCGGAGCCGCCCAGGTTGGGCTGGCGGAGGACCTGCAGCGTCTCGCCGAGGCGTTCGGCGACGGCGGGGTACGCGTCCTGGGCCTCGACGAGATCGGTGCCCTGGTCGATGATGAAGACGCGGTCGACGACATCGAGCACATCGGGGGCGTCGGCGAGGGCCTGCAGCGTCTCGACGCAGTAGTCGGGCTTGTTGTAGGTGGTGACGCCGATGCTGGCCTTGCCGCCGCGGACGGGCTCCTGCTCGGTCGTCCACTCGGCGCCCTCGAACATCGCGTCGGTGCGGTCGGCGGCGACGTCGAACCAGATCCAGCCGCCGTCGCTGTACTGATCGAGCACGAGGTCGAACACGGAGGCGCTCTGCTCGCCGGAGACCTCGCGGGTCTCGATGCGCTGCTTCGTGCCGCCGCCGTTCGAGCGGTAGACGAGGATCGTCGCGTCGCCGGAGGTTCGCACCGTCAGCCGTACCTGGCGGACGGCCGTCCAGTGCTGCCAGTACGAGGCGGGGAAGGCGTTGAAGTAGGTGCCGAACGAGACGCGGCGTCCGGCCACGATGCGGGCCCGGTGCCGGTCGAGGATGTTGCCGAGCTGGGCGACGTTGGTGACCCGGACCGGTTCCTCGTCGATCGTCGACCACGTCTCGGGGTCGACGTACAGGGGGAGGAGGTCGGGGTCGCGGTCGAGCGGCAGGACGGCGTTCTGCAGGGTGTACGTCACGAAGAGATCTTTCGTCTAGGCGCAGGGGCCGCGGACGGCCAGCGGGAAGTCTACCCGGAGCGCTCCCGGCGAGCCTGAGCGCGGGCGCCCGCTCGACCTACCCGCGCGGCAGCTCGCCGCGCTCGATCGAGATGCTCTGCTCGCTCGGGCCGACGCCGACGAGCGGGGTCTGCTTGATCTTCGCGCCGAACAGGATGACGAACATCCACCCCCACAGCAGCAGCGGACCGGAGTCGGTGAGCCCCTGCACGACGAGCAGGGCGCCGAGCAGGGTCGGCAGCAGCGTCAGGGGGGAGTGGGGGCGGTCGTCGCGCAGGTCCCAGCGCGGTCGGTCGACGGCGAAGAACCACGAGCGCCAGAGGTAGGCGAGGTAGACGAGGGTCAGCAGGGCGACACCGATGCCGCCGAGCTGCAGGTACGCGTCGAGCCACATGCTGTGGGCCTGGATGACGGTCTGACCGTCTTCGAGGATCCACCGGTCTATGAGCGGCTCGGTGGGAATCCACGGCGTCGAGAATCCCCACCCGATGAACGGATGCTGATCGGCTCGCGCCAAGACGTCGGCCCAGATGCTGTCGCGACCCGTGAGGTCGGCCCCGCGGCCCAGGAGGTCGAACAGTGCGGGGCGGTTGATCCACAGGGTCGCGCCGCCGCCCAGTCCGATGAACGCGTACAGCAGGTACCAGCGGGTGCGCTCGCCGGGGCGGCGGGCCGTGCGCATGACGAGCACGGTGGCCAGGACCAGCGCGACGAAGGCCGCGGCGATCCACGCGGTGATCGACTCGGCGCGCACGAAGAGGAACGCGGCGACGGCGATCCACACGACGAGCAGCACGCGGCGCGGAGCGCCGACGGCGAGACGGATGCCGAAGACGATGATGGCGACGAGCATGACGGCCGCGAGCAGGTCGGCGTTGCCGAGCAGGCCCTGGATGCGCCCACCGGAGAACAGGGCGCCGTTCGACCAGGGCGCCGCCGGCTCGACCCCGGGAGCGGGCACGACGAAGCCCGCAAGCAGCGGTCCGCGGACGAACACGGCGACGGCGAGCTCGAAGATCAGCGAGAGTCCGACGATCCACTTCGCGGCCGACGCCACGGCGCGCACGACATCGCGCCACGTGAGCACGGCGCCGACGAAGAGTCCCTGGAACGTCGTGATGATCAGCAGCAGCCAGGTGACGACGGATGCCAGAGGCCACGCGCTCCACGCGATCGACGCGGTCGCCCAGGCGAGGTAGCCGAACGCGAGCCACGGCAAGCGGCGCACGGCGAGCGGCGGCCGGGTGACGGCCCAGATGACGGCCGAGACGAGGGCGGAGACGATGACGACCCCCGCGGTGACCACGGGCCCGACCGCAGCGACGATTCCGACGCCCCCGAGGGCGAGGACCAGCAGCAGGACGCACCAGCCGCGCAGCAGGAGGTGCCCGGTCGTCTCGCGCGCGGGCGCCGTCGGCAGCGCCGACACGGGGTGAGTCGTGTACATCGCCATGGTGCGTTCAGGCTACCGCCCGGCCCCGGTCGCGGGCGGGCCCGATGGATAGGCTGTCGTCGTGCTTGTCGCCATCTCGAATACGCCCCGCGACTACGCCTGGGGCAGCCCGACGCTCATCGCCGACCTCGAGTCCCGCGAACCCACGGGGGCGCCCGAGGCCGAGGTGTGGTTCGGCGACCACCCGGGCTCTCCCGCCCTCGTGCACGACGGCTCCGACCTCTCGCTCGACGCGTGGCTGCCCGCTCACGCCGCCCAGGACGGCGTGCCCGCGAAGCTTCCCTACCTGCTCAAGCTGCTCGCCGCCGGGGCGCCGCTGTCGATCCAGGTGCACCCGTCGAAGGAGCAGGCCGAGAAGGGCTTCGCCCGCGAAGAGGCCGAGGGCGTCGCCCGCGACGCCGCGGACCGCAACTACAAGGACGACAACCACAAGCCCGAGGTCATCGTGGCCCTCAGCGAGACGTTCACCGCTCTCGCGGGGCTCCGCGACATCGATCGCACGCGGGTGCTGGTCGAGGCCCTCGGCGACGCTCCGGCCGTCCAAGCTCTGCGGGACCGGCTCTCGGCGGACGATGCCGCCCAGGCTCTCCGCGCCGCGATCGGGTGGCTCCTCGGTGAGGCCGACGGGGCCGAGATCGCGCAGATCGTGGATGCCGCGGCATCCGCCGATTCCGAGGAGTTCGCGGCCGAGCTCGAACTGACGCGCTCGCTGCACACGGCGTACCCGGCCGACCCGGGGATCGTGGTGGCCCTGCTGATGAACCTCGTGGAGCTGCGCCGGGGGGAGGCGATCTTCGTGCCCGCGGGCGTGCTGCACGCCTATGTCGCCGGCCTGGGCGTGGAGATCATGGCGGCCAGCGACAACGTGCTGCGCGGCGGGCTGACCCCCAAGCACATCGACGTCGCCGAGCTGCTCCACCTCGTGGACTTCCGACCCGGCGAGCCGCCGTACCTCCGTCCCGAGGCTGCGGGGGAGGGGGCCGAGGTCTTCGCCCCCGGCATCCCCGACTTCTCGCTCGGCCACCTGAGCGGCGGCGGAGCCGCGGGCCTCGACCTGCGGGGTGTCGCGATCGCCCTCGGCGTGACCGGGGCGGCCACGATCACCGGCGCCTCGGGCGCGAGCCTCGTCCTCGAGCCCGGCCGGGCCGCCCTCGTCACCCCCGACGAGACGCCGCTGCGCTCCGACGGCGCCGGTGAGGTCTTCGTCGCGATGCCGGGGGCCTGAGCGCGCGACACGCCGTCGGCGCCCGTGAAGGTTCACCTCGGCCTTGAGGGTTTACGATCCGCGACTTGACCAATCGGAATCACACGAGTGTAATTATGCGTACGCGAAACCGCGTCATGGGGGCTTGAACGAGGCGGAGGACGATATGGCGACGTCGCAGTACCGGTCCGGGGTCCCGGAGAACTGGTTCGTCGACCCGGTGGATCTCGGTGTACCCGGGGTGCGCCGTGACATCGACTCGACCGACGAGAACGCCCTCGCGTGGCAGACCGACGCGTTGTGCTCGCAGACCGATCCCGAGGCCTTCTTCCCCGAGAAGGGCGGCTCGACCCGCGACGCGAAGCGCATCTGCACCTCGTGCGACGTCAAGTCCGAGTGCCTCGAGTACGCGCTGCAGAACGACGAGCGCTTCGGCATCTGGGGCGGCCTCAGCGAACGGGAGCGCCGCAAGCTCAAGCGCCGCGCCTGATCCCGGCGCCGCCACGGCGGCATCCCGTGAGCGAATCCGCCGCCGACGGCGCGGCGTCCGAGATCGCGCGGGAGCGCACTTAGGCTGATCCGCGTCATGCCCGCCCGTGTACACGCCATCCTCGTCGTGCGTCCCGAAGGACGCACGCCCGCTGCGAACCATCTGGAACGCACGCTCGCCGCGCTCGCGGCCCAGACCCGACCCGTCGACGCGCTGACGATCGTGCTCTGCGGCGCAGACCCGGCCCTGACACGGCTCGCGGCCTCGTCGGGTGCCGAGGGCGTCATCACCGCTCCCGCGGGCACCTCGTACGCCGTCGCCACCGCGCTGGCGACACCCCGCCTCACGGGCGACACCGTCTGGTTGCTGGCCCAGGACACCGCGCCCGACCCCGACGCCCTCAAGCGTCTGGCCGGCGCGCTCGAACTCTCGCCGCCCCTCGTGATCGCCGCCCCCAAGCTGGTGTCGTGGGACGACCGCGGCGTGATCCAGTCGCTGGGCGTGAGCATGAACCGCTACGGCGGGACCGTCGACCTCGCCGCGGGAGAGCTCGACCAGGGCCAGCGCGACGGCGATGCCGACGTGCTCGGCGCCGACGTGCGGGGTCTGCTCGTCCGGCGCGAGGCGTGGGACGCCCTCGGCGGACTCGACCCGGCGCTCGGGGGAGCCGACGAGGGCCTCGACCTGGGCGTGCGCGCCCGGCTCGCCGGTCACCTCGTCTCACTCGTTCCGGCCGCCCGTCTCGCCGTCGCCGGTGACGGCGTCGCGGCGATGGCACGCGGCCGCCGGCGCGCCCGCCGCCGCGCGTTCGCCACGCGGACCGCGCAGTTGCACCGACGCCTGGTCTACGCGCCGGCGCCCGCCGTGCTGCTGCACTGGCTGTCGTTCCTCCCGCTCGCCCTGTGGCGCAGCGTCATGCACCTCGTCACGAAGATGCCCCACCGCGTCATGCCGGAGTGGGGCGCGACGATCCTCGTGATGGTGCGACCCGCGGCCGTCGCCCGCGCCCGGCGGCGCATCCGCTCGGCGCGCAACGTGGGCTGGTCGCGCATCGCGCCGCTGCGCGTCTCGCGGAACGAGATGCGTCTGCGGTGGGAAGGCGACATCGCCGACCCCGACGCCCCGGTTCGCTCGGAGCTGCGCTTCTTCGTCGGCGGTGGGGCGTGGGCCGTGCTGGGGGCCCTCGCGGTCTCGGCCGCGCTGTTCGCCCCCCTGTTGGCCTGGCCCGTGCTCGGCGGCGGCGCCCTCGCACCCCTGCGCGCGAACGTCGGCCAGCTCTGGCAGGACGCCGCGTGGGGCCTGCGCCCCCTCGGCTGGGATGCCATCGGCCCGGCCGACCCGTTCTCGGCCCTCGTCGCGCTCATCGGCACCCTTTCCCCGGGAGAGCCCTCGCGCGCCTTCGTCGTCCTGTGGGTCCTCGCGCTGCCGCTGGCCGTGCTCGGCGGGTGGTTCGCCGCGACCCGCGTGACGGAGTCGTCGCTGCTGCGCATCGTCGGTGCGGTCGCGTGGGCGCTGGCCCCCACCTTCCTGGCGTCGCTCGTCGAGGGCCGCCCCGCGGGCGTGCTCGTGCACCTGCTGCTGCCGTGGTTGTTCTACGCCGCGAGCGTGGCGCACCGGTCGTGGGCGCCGGCGGGAGCGGCATCCCTCCTCCTCGTCGCCGTGCTCGCGTGCGCCCCGTCCCTCGCCCCGGCGGCCGTCGTGCTGTGGTCCGCGGCGCTCGTCGTGGTCGCCCTGGTCGCCGGCCGGGGCGTGGCGCGCGTGGTGTGGCTGCTCGTGCCCTCGATCGTGATCTTCGCGCCGCTGGTGTGGACCCAGGTGCGTGCGGGGAACCCCTGGGGGCTGCTCGCCGATCCCGGTGTCCCGTTCGTCGGAGCCGAGAACACCGCCGACCCGCTCGGCCGTGCGCTCCTGGCCGCCGGCTTCCCGACCTCCGACCCGGGCGGGTGGGCGAGCCTGCTGGGCGGGCCGGTCTGGTGGGTGGGACTCCTCGTGGCGCCCCTCGCCGTGCTCGCGCTGCTGTCGGTGCTCACGCCCCGGTGGATCGCGGCATCCGGTCTCATCGTGATCGCGGCCGCGGGCCTGGCGACGGCGTTCGCCGCCGTGGGGGTGGCCGTCTCGTTCGACGACGGCGCCGCGGTGCCGCTCTGGCCGGGAGCCGGGCTGAGCCTGGCGTGGATCGGTGTGGTCGGGGCGGCCGTCGTCGCGCTCGACGCGGGCATCCCCGCGCGCGTACGCGTGGTGCGGCCCGTGGCGGCGCTGGTGACGCTCGGGGCCCTCGCCGTCGCCGTCGCGCCCGCGTTGACCGCCCAGCCCGCCGGAGCAGAATCCGGCCGCACCGAGCTCACCAACGGGCCGGTGTCGACGCTCCCGGCCTTCATCGCCGCCGAAGGGCGTGGCTCCCTGGACATCGGCACGATGGTGCTGGACCCGGGCAGCGACGGCCTGCGGGTGCAGGTCGTGTGGGGCGGAAGCGCGACGCTGTCGGGGCAGAGCACGGTCTCCGCCACCCGTACCTCCGCCGATCCCGCTGACGAGGAGCTGGCGGCCGTCGCCGCCGACCTCGTCACGCCCTCGGCCGACGACGTCGTCTCGCGCCTCGCCGCCCGGGGCATCGGGTTCGTCCTGCTCGCGTCCGCGCCCGAGGGGCAGGACGACGTCATCCGGGGCGGGCGGCTCGGGGCCGCCGCCGCGCTCGATCAGCGCGATCTGCTCGACCCCGTCGGAACGACCTCGCGCGGCGAGCTGTGGCGTGTGAACACCGATGTGACGCCCCGGCCCGCGCTCGACGACCACCGCCTCGGCCTCCAGCGGCTCGTGGCGATCGGCTCGCTCGGCGTCATCCTCGTCGCCCTGCTGCTCGCCGTCCCCACCGCCGCCTCGCGCCGCACCGCCCGCCGCACCCCCCGCATCGTGGGGCCGACCCCGGGAGGAACGCGATGAGCGACCGCCGTCTCGCCCGTTTCGCCGCGACCAGCGCCCGTGTCGTGGCCGGGGCCGCCGTGGCCGGGGCCGCCGTGGTCGGGACGGTCGTCGCGATCGCCGCGCCCTGGCCGCAGTACCGAGCCGAACCGGTCAGCATCCAGGCCACTCCCGCACCGGGCGACACCGTCCTCGCCTGCGACGGCCCGGTGCTGGCGCTGGGACGCAGCGCCGACGCGGCCAACGGACTGAGCGCGGCCGCGGCGCAGCAGATCGTCAGCGGTCCGGCCGCGTCGGAGGCCGAGACGACGGCGCTGACCGGCGCCACCGGCGACTCGTCCGGCGAGGCCGAGGCCCTGCGCGCGGCCCCCCGCGATCGCGTGCAGACCCCGCTCGCCGCCGCCGGGTCGTCGACCGTCGTGTCGGACGACCTCATCGGCTTCTCGGCATCCGCCTGTCGGCCCCCGCTCGCGGAGTCGTGGCTGGTCGGCGGCGCCACCACCACCGGTGCGAACGACCTCGTCGTCCTCGCCAACCCGGGGAGCGTCCCCGCGACCGTCCAGCTGTCGGTCTACGGCGCGCAGGGCCTGTCGTCGCCGCCGTCGGGACAGAACATCGTCGTCGCGGCGGGCCAGCGCCGGGTCGTCCCGCTCGCGGGGCTGCTGCTGGGGGAGGAGAGCCCGGTCGTGCGGGTCGAGTCCGCCGGCGCGCCCGTACACGCCTCCCTGCAGGCGAGTCTGACCCGCCTCCTGCTGCCCGGGGGCAGCGACCAGGTCGCCCCCCTCGCGGAGGCCGACACGCGCCTGGTCATGCCGGGGGTGCAGGTGCTGACCACCGGCGAGGGGCAGGCGGGCACCGTCCTGCGCCTGCTGTCGCCGGCGTCCGACACGACCGCGAGCGTCACGCTCACCCCCGTCGACGCGGCCACGGCCGCTCCCGCCCCCGTGGAGATCCCGCTCACGGCCGGACTGCCCACCTCATACGACCTGTCCGGTCTCGCGGCCGGCGTCTACACCGTCGACGTCTCCGCCGGCGCCCCGATCGTCGGCGCGACGTGGTCGACGACCGGCTTCGGAGAGGGCGCCGATTTCGCCTGGTACGCGCCCGCGCCCGAGACCACGACCGGAAGCGTCGTGGCCGTGGCTCCGGGCGCGGGCTCGTCCGTCGTCCTGGCGGGCGGCGATGCCGACGCCGCGGTGACCCTCACGCCCGTTGAGGGCGGAACACCGGTCTCGACGACGGTCGCCGCCGGTACCACCGTCTCGGTCCCCGTCGACGCCGCGGTCTACCGCCTCGAGACCTCGGCGCCGGTCCGGGCTGCGGTGACGTACAGCGGAGACGGCGCGCTCGCGGCCTACCCGCTGTGGCCCGCGGATGCCGCGGCCTCGGCGCTGACGATCCTGCCCTGAGGCGTCTGAGCGACGCCTGCCGTCCGGACAGCGGCGGCCATGGCCGCGCCGGGTCAGAAGAAGCGAAAGCGCTCGGGACCGAGGTCCCAGGGGTCGCGATCGAGGTACTCGGCTGCCGCGCGGAAGACGGCGCCCTCGATCTGCATCCGTCGGTGGAGATCGTCGTCGTGGTGCGGGTGCCCCAGGCGTTCGATCGGCACGCGGTAGAGAATGATGCGCTTCTCGTCGCGCAGCACCGTCCACCGGGGGATGCCGTCGGCTGCGGCGGGCGGCATGATCCCGATCTCGAACGACACCTCGCGCAGGTCGGACCACGCCGACCGGAGGAACTCCGCCGCCGCGCCGACGGCGATGTCGAACCGCTCGACGCGCGTGTCGATGGGCGGCAGCGGCGGGCGCACGACGGGGCTGCGGTTCTCACGCCCGTGTCGGCCGTGACGCGAGGGCCGGGCGACCGGTCGCGCTTCGCGGGCTCGACGACGCATCATGGGCCCATCCTACGGTCGCCCGTGCCGCCCCGGCGGCCGGTTCGAGGCGTTCGGGCCTCGTCGGTGCGCGGCGCGGCGCGGACGCGGTGTCGGGGGTGCTGACTAGGCTGGCCGCGATGCGCGACAGACTCTGCTCGAAGGTGGGATGCGCCCGCGAGGCGATGAGCACCCTCACCTACGACTACGGCGACCAGATGGCGGCTCTGGGCCCCCTGGGTCCCGCGGGTGACCCGCACGCGCACGACCTGTGCGCGATCCACGCCGACCGGCTGTCGGTGCCGAAGGGCTGGGTCGTCGTCCGTCACGAGACGCTGCGCGCCTGACGCGCCGCCCCCGTCCGGCCGGTGCCCGACGGGGTGGTCGTCGGCCGGTGATCAGGCCCGCTCGGTCAACGCTGCGGCGCGGCGGTTCTCGCCCATCAGCGCCCGGTACTCACGGTCGCGGCGCGCGCCCGAGACCGCGCGCACGAAGGTCTCGGGATCGGTCGCCGGCAGGGGCGACACGAAGGGGCTCACGGCCTCGGCGAGGGATGCCGCGACCCGCACACGCGCGGCCGGGTCGAGGGCGTCTGCGGTGCGCACGAACTGCGAGACCCGGGCGGCGAGGCGGTCGGGCAGGCGCGAGACGTCGGCGATGCGCGCCCACTCCGCCAGGCTCGGCGGCACTCCGGGGGCGGCGGGGGGCAGCGGCTTCGTGCGGGTGCGTTCGCTCGCCGTGCCCGCCAGGAGATCGCCGAGGCGCTGCGCGCGCGGCGTGAAGATCCCGACGACGGCCGCAATCGCCCCGAAGGTGAACCACAGCTCGAGCACGCCGACCAGAGCGCGGATGAAGGCCTGGCGGAAGCCGGCGGCCCCGCCGTCGGTGCGCACGATCCGTGCGCCCACCGCGAGGCGGCCGAGGCTGCGCCCGCGCGAGAGCGTCTCGACGGCGGTGGGCATGACCACCATCACCAGCACGAGCAGCGTGATCGAGGCGATGCCGATCGCCGACATCGGCAGTGCGGCGTTCGCGACCATCGTGCCCAGCAGGAGCGCGCCGGCGATCAGCAGCACCACACCGACGATCATGTCGATGAGGGCGCCCACCGCGCGGAGGAAGAAACCGACCGGCTGCACGTCGAGGGCGACCGCCTCGCCGGTCAGCGTCTCGTCGGCGGCCATCTGCACGACGGTGACGGCGGGGCCGGGGGTCGACGACGAAGCCATGCGTACAGTTGACCATATGGACCTCGACGCGCTGACGGCCGCCCGCCGGGACGAGTGGGCGCGACTCGACGCCCTCGGCCGCACACGGCACCTCAGCGGGGCCGAGGTCGACGAGCTCGTCACCCGGTACCGCGCAGCCTCGGCCGACCTGGCCGACATCAAGACCTCCGCCGGACGCACGCCGCAGGGCGATCACGTCTCGATCCTGCTCGCCCGCACCCGTCTGCGACTGACGGGGGTGCGAGAGAACGTGGTGAAGCAGCTGCCGCGCTTCTTCCTCCTCCAGCTGCCGGCGGCGCTGTACCGCGTGCGCTGGATGACACTGGCGGTCACGGTCTTCTTCGTCGTGGTGGCGTCGCTCGTCGCGCTGTGGATCACCACCGACCCGGCGGTCGTCGCCGCCCTCGGTGCGCGCAGCGAGCTGCAGGACTACGCCGACAACCAGTTCGTCAGCTACTACCGCGAGAACCCCAACGCGATCTTCGCGGGCACCGTGTGGACCAACAACGCCTGGATCGCCGCGCAGTGCGTGCTGTTCGGGGTGACGGGCTTCTGGCCGCTCATGGTCATCATGCAGAACGCGGTCGGCGTGGGGCAGTCGGCGGCGATCATGATCGCGTTCGACCGCGGCGACGTCTTCTTCCAGTTCATCCTCCCGCACGGTCTGCTCGAGCTCACGGCGATCTTCGTGGCCGGAGCGGCGGGTCTGCAGATCTTCTGGGCGTGGGTCGCCCCCGGCCGGCGGACGCGCGGCGCGGCGCTCGCCGCGGCGGGGCGCTCGCTCGCGACCGTCGCGGTAGGGCTCGTCTTCGCGCTCGCGCTGTCGGGCCTCGTCGAGGGCTTCGTCACCCCGCGCGAGTGGCCGTGGCCGGTGAAGATCGCGATCGGCGCGGCCGCCCTCGGGGTGTTCCTCTTCTACATGCTCTGGGTGGGCCGCCGCGCCGCCCGGGCCGGCGAGACGGGGGATCTCACCGAGTACGAGGCCGGAACGCCGACGCTCACGGCCGGGTGACGGCATCCGTCGTTCCCGACCGTTTCCCGGCGTGTCATTTTTGATTCATTCAAAACAAGCTAGGCTGATCGCATGCTCGACAGTCGACCGGATGCCGCCGCGGATGCCCTCATCCGCGGTGCGGGTCTGCGGGTGACGGCGACGCGTGTCGCTGTTCTCGAAGCCCTGCGCGCCCGGCCGCACGCCACCGCCGACGCCGTCTACGACGGGATCGTCGGCATCCTCCCCGGCACGAGTAAGCAGTCGGTGTACAACGCGCTCGGCGACTTCGCCGACGCGGGTCTCGCGCGCCGTATCGAACCTGCCGGCCACGCCGGCACGTTCGAACTGCGGGTCGGGGACAACCACCACCACGTGGTCTGCACCGGGTGCGGGCGCATCGACGACGTGGACTGCGTCGTCGGCGCTGCGCCGTGCCTGCACATGCCGGAGGGGAGCGGTTTCTTCATAGAGACCGCCGAGGTGACGTTCTGGGGCGTGTGCTCCGATTGTCGAGCGAAGTCCGAAGCCGAAAAACCGAGAGGATCCCGATGAGCGACACTCTGAACGGATGCCCCGTCTTCCACGACGGCGGAGCCCCCGACGACAACCGACTGCCCGTGGGCGAAGCCCCTGCCGACAGCGAGCCCGTCGGCGCCCTGCCCCACCCGACCCAGGGATCGGCCAACCGCGTGTGGTGGCCCGAGTCCCTCAACGTCAGAATCCTCGCGAAGAACAACGCGCAGCGCGACCCGCTCGACGAGGGCTTCGACTACAAGGCCGCGTTCGAGGCGCTCGACCTGGACGCCGTCAAGAAAGACCTGCAGGCCGTCATGACGACCTCGCAGGACTGGTGGCCCGCCGACTTCGGTCACTACGGCCCCCTCATGATCCGCATGGCCTGGCACAGCGCCGGCACCTACCGCGTGACCGACGGTCGCGGCGGCTCGGGCGCGGGCATGCAGCGCTTCGCGCCGCTGAACAGCTGGCCCGACAACGTCAACCTCGACAAGGCCCGCCGCCTGCTGTGGCCGGTCAAGAAGAAGTACGGCCAGTCGATCTCGTGGGCCGACCTGATGATCCTCGCCGGGAACGTCGCGCTCGAGGACATGGGCTTCCCGACCTTCGGCTTCGCCGGCGGCCGCACCGACGTGTGGGAGCCCGACGACGACGTGTACTGGGGCCCCGAGACCACGTGGCTCGGCGACGAGCGCTACAGCGGCAACCGCGAGCTCGAGCGACCCCTCGCCGCGGTGCAGATGGGCCTCATCTACGTCAACCCCGAGGGACCCAACGGCAACCCCGACCCGCAGCTGTCGGCCCACGACATCCGCGAGACGTTCGGTCGCATGGCCATGAACGACGAGGAGACCGTCGCCCTCATCGCCGGTGGTCACACCTTCGGCAAGACGCACGGCGCGGCGAGCGACTCGCACGTCGGCGTCAACCCCGAGGCCGCCGACATCAACGACCAGGGCCTGGGTTGGAAGAACAGCCACGGCACCGGCAAGGGTGACGACACGATCACCAGCGGTCTCGAGGTCACCTGGACCTACCACCCGACCCGCTGGGACAACGAGTTCTTCCACATCCTGTTCGCCTACGAGTGGGAGCTCTTCCAGAGCCCCGCCGGCGCGCACCAGTGGCGTCCCGTCAACGGCGGGGGAGCCGACATGGTTCCCGAGGCGCACTCCGCCGGCCGCCGTGAGCCCCGCATGCTCACGAGCGACCTGGCGCTGCGGGTCGACCCGGCCTACGAGAAGATCTCGCGCCGCTTCGCCGAGGACCCGGCGGCGTTCGCGGACGCCTTCGCCCGCGCCTGGTTCAAGCTGACCCACCGCGACATGGGCCCGCGCGAGCGCTACCTCGGCTCCGAGGTCCCCGCCGAGGTGCTCGTCTGGCAGGACCCCGTCCCCGCCGTCGACCACCCACTGATCGACGCCGACGACGCCGCAGCGCTGAAGCAGCAGATCCTCGACAGCGGTCTGTCGGTGCAGCAGCTCGTCACCACGACGTGGGCCGCGGCATCCACCTTCCGAGGGAGCGACAAGCGCGGTGGCGTGAACGGTGCGCGCATCCGCCTCGAGCCGCAGAAGAGCTGGACGGTCAACAACCCCGAGCAGCTGGCATCCATTCTCGAGACCCTCGAGAAGATCAAGGCCGAGTTCGACGCGCAGGGCGAGAAGAAGGTCTCGATCGCCGACCTCATCGTGCTCGCCGGCAACGCCGGTGTCGAGCAGGCCGCTCTCGCCGGTGGTGTCGAGGTCGAGGTGCCCTTCACCCCGGGCCGCACCGACGCCTCGCAGGAGCAGACCGAGATCGAGTCGTTCCGCTGGCTCGAGCCGATCGCCGACGGCTTCCGCAACTACGCCTCGCGCGAGGCGCGGCTGCCCGCGGAGTTCCTGCTGCTCGACAAGGCCAACCTGCTCACGCTCACGGCACCCGAGATGACCGTGCTCGTCGGTGGCCTCCGCGCGATCGGGGCGAACTGGGACGGCAGCGACTGGGGCGTCTTCACCGACACCCCCGGTGCGCTGACGAACGACGTCTTCGCGAACCTGCTCGACCTCGGCACGACGTGGAAGCCGCTCGACAGCGGCAAGCACGCCTTCGAGGGAACGCGCGACGGTTCGGGCGAGAAGGTCGGGATCGGAACGCGCGTCGACCTGGTGTTCTCGTCGAACTCCGAGCTGCGCGCGCTCGCCGAGGTCTACGCCTCCGACGACGCGAAGGAGAAGTTCGTGCGCGACTTCGTCGCCGCCTGGCGCAAGGTCACCGAGCTCGACCGGTTCGACCTGGTCTGAGCCGCATGCCGGCCGCTTCGCGGCTCGGCGCCCGGAAGGCCCGTCCCCTCGCGGGGGCGGGCCTTCCGTCCTGTCCCCCCCGTCCCGTCCCCCCCCTCCTTTCCCCGGTGACTTGCGCCATATGCCCCTCCCGCGTGCGCGCGAGGGGCATCCGGCGCAAGTCATCAGGGGCGCGAAGCCAAAGGGGGACCCGCGCCGCGACAAGCGGGGCGCGGTTCGGCCGCGAAATCACACGATCCGCACGAGATCGCACGTCGCGAGGCCGCCGGAGCGTGTGCGCTCGGCAGGATCGTGTGATCTCGGCAGAGCCGGCGCGGCACCGGCCGGGCCGGCGGGCGGATGCCGTGGATCAGGCGCGCGCGAGACGGCGCAGGCCCTCGTCCAGCGACACGGCGGGGCTCCAGCGCAGATCGCGGCGGATCGCGGTCTGGTCGAACCAGTGCGCGGTCGACAGCTGCTCGGCGAGGAAGCGGGTCATCGGGGGCTCGTCCTGGCCCGGACGCACGGCCCAGACCCGTTCGATGAGCGAGCCCGCGGCCTTCGCCAGCCCCGCGGGCACGCTGAAGCGCGGCGGCGCGACACCCGAGGCGCGGCAGATCCCGGCGAGCAGATCGCCCACCGGACGCGGCTCCCCGTTGGTCAGCACGTAGGCGCGGCCGCTGACCTCGTCGACGCGGTCGAGGGCGGCGACGATCCCGGATGCCGCATTGTCGACGTACGTGGAGTCGATGAGCGCCGTGCCCCCGTCCAGCAGGGGCAGGGTGCCCCGGCGTGCGCGGGCGACGACGCGTTCGATGAGCTGCGTGTCACCCGGGCCCCACACGAGGTGCGGGCGGATCGCGACGAGGGCGGTGTCGCCGGTCGCGCGGGAGAGCGCGAGCAGCTCGGCCTCGGCCTTGGTGCGGGCGTACTCGCCGCGCGCGGCAGCGGGGTCGGCGGGCTCGGCCCCGACGCCGGCGAGGGCGTGACCGGCGTGCGCGACCGACGGCGAGGAGACGTGCACGACGCGCGTGACGCCCGCGGCGGCGGCGGCGTCGAGCAGGATGCGGGTGCCCTCGACGTTCACCGCGCGGAACTGGGCGGGATCGCCGGCGAGCGAGACCTTCGCCGCGAGGTGCACGATCCCCTCGATCCCCTCGAGGGCGGAGGCCACGGCATCCGGATCGGTGACCGAGCCGAGCCGGTCCTCGGCGTCGTCGACCCCGGAGGGGCGGCGCTGCAGGGTGCGGACCTGGTGGCCGGCGTCCTGGAGGGCGCGGACGACCGCACGTCCGAGGAAGCCGGACGCCCCGGTGGCGAGGACCCTCACGGTGCCGCCGGCTTCTCGCCCGCGAGCACGCGCTCGGCCCAGGCGGCGAGGCGCGACCGGTCGATCTTGGAGTTGTGGCGGATGTCGGTCGGCAGGGTCGGCACGACGAGCACGGCCGCGAGGCGCTGCGACGTCGCCGCGCGCACCTGCTCGGTCAGATCGGGGGATGCCAGTCCCGGACGCGTCGCGCCCGCCTCGACGACCGCGACGACGACCTGTCCGCCCAGCGGCCCCACGCCGACGGCCGCGGCGCGCGAGACGGCGGGCACCGTCTCGATGTCCTGCTCGATGCCCACGGGGGTCACGGGGCCCTCGGCGGTGGTGATGACGTGAGGGAGGCGCCCCTCGACCCAGAGGCGTCCGTCGGCGTCGAGGTGTCCGACGTCTCCGGTGCGGTGCCACCGCTCGGGGAGGCCGCGACGGGCTTCGCGATCGGTGAGGTAGAGGCGGAAGTAGCCGCGCTTGAGGTGCGGCGCCGAGATGACGATCTCGCCGGTGACACCGGCATCCGTCGTCGGCTCGCCCGTCGAGCGGCCCTCGGCGTCGATCGCGGAGATGCGGACCTGGCCGGTGCCCAGCGGGCGCCCGACGCACACGCCCCGGTCGCCCGCGGCGGCCTCGATCTCGGGCAGGGTGACGTCGGCGACGAGGAGGCACTCGGTCATGCCGTACGGGGTGTGGGCGACGGCGTTCGGCATGAGTTCCTGCGCACGGCGCAGCAGGTCGATCCCCACCGGCGCACCCGTCGACAGGAAGGTGCGCACGCGGGCGAGAGCCGCGCGGTCATCGGCGTCGAGGGCGCCCGCGGTCGCCACGACGTTCGCGACGGCGGCGGGCGAGAGGAACACGATCCGCGCGTCGGACGCCCGGACCGCCGCGGCGACGGACACGGCGGTGAGGGTGCGCGGGGCCGAGACGTCCATGTCGGGCGTGGCCGAGCGGGTGCCCAGCGCCGGCCCCAGCAGCGCGAAGGGCGCGAAGCCGGTGACCAGTCCCGTGTCGGCGGCGACGTCGAAGTGCGCGGCGAGGGTGTCGCGCAACGCCGTCAGCTGGGCGTGGGTGTACACGACGCCCTTGGCCGGCCCGGTCGATCCGGAGGTGAACAGCACCGCTGCGTCGGCGTCGGCTGCCGGAGGTGCCGGCAGCGACCGTCCGCGACCCGCGCGGGCGAGGTCGGACAGGCTCGCCTCCACACCGAGCGCCCGGGAGGTGACGGCGGGGAGCGAGGCGGCCGAGATCCGGCGTCCCGGCCAGCCGAGGGCGCGGGCCGCGGCGAGACCGGCGACCTCGCCGATGACCACGTCGGGCACGGCACCGCGCACGGCTCGGGACAGACCCGAGATGCCGAGACCCCGGTCGGCCACGACCACCACGGCCCCGATGCGCACGCACGCGTACAACGCCGCCGTGAGCGTCGGGCCGGGAGGCACCAGGAGCGAGACCCGGTCTCCCGCGCGGACGCCGAAGGCGTCGAGACCGGCGGCGAGCTCGTCGACGCGGGCGGCGAGCTGACGCCAGCTCACCCGCAGCGGGGCGCCGTCTCGGGCGGTGCTCATGTCGATCACGGCGGTGTCGTCGTCGTCGCGGCGCGCCTCCAGGGCGTCCCACAGGCGACCCGGGGCGTCGTCCGCGGGCGCCGGGGCGGCGGCCGAGCGAGAGGATCGAGGTGCGGGCGTCCCGGCATCCCGGACCTTCTCGTCGAGCCAGTCGAGCACGACCTCGGCGTAGGGCCGCTCCTCGGCAATCAGATGGCCGGCGCCCTCGAAGCGGTGCACATCGGCGTGCGGGAGGCGCTCGGTCAGGTCGTCGAGGTGGTCCTCGCCGAAGACGGGGTCCTTGGGTCCGCGCAGGAACAGCGCCGGCACGTCGAGCTCGCGCAGCCCCGCCGAGAGGCGGTGCAGGGCCGGGGTGCTCTCGTGGTCGGGGGTCGCGGGGATGTCGGCGACGAAGCCGCCGATGCCGCGCCGACGGGCGACGGTCGCGTACGGGGCGCGGAAGGCGGCCTTGACCGCGGGGTCGAGGTCGGCGAGGGCCAGGGTGGTGTCGAGGAACGCCGTGGTGCCGGTGGTCCCGGCCGCGAGCATGCCGCGAGCGGTGGCGACCCGCAGCGCGAAGGGCAGTTCGGCGTCCTCGGGGTGGTGGACGGCGGTGTTGAGCGCGACGATCGCGGCGAGCCGATCGCGGTTCTCGACCGCCCACCCGAGCGAGACGGGTCCGCCCCAGTCGTGGCCGATGGTCACGACCGGACCGCGGATGCCGAGCTCCTCGACGAGCGCGCCCAGGTCGGCGATGCGCTGGCCCAGCGTCCGCCGCAGGGGCGAGCGCTCCGAGAAGCCCATCTCGAGCTGGTCGACGGCCACGACCCGCCACGCGGTCGCACCGGCCTCGGCCCGCGCCAGCGACCCCGACACGAGGGCCCGCCACAGGTAGGACCAGGTGGGGTTGCCGTGCACGGCGACGATCGTGCCGACGGGGTCGATCCCGCGTTCGGCGAGGGCGTCTCCGGTGTCGAGCACGTGCCACAGGCGCGTGGCGCCGCTGTCGGCGAGGACGCCGTCGACGGCGAGCAGGCGGGAGAGCGCCGGGTCGAGCCCCGGCAGGCCCACGGGGGGAAGGGTCGCGCCGAGGGTCGTGACCCTCACCAGGCCAGCTCCAGCATGCCGGTGTTCAGCCCGGAGCCCACTCCCATCAGCAGGACGCGATCGCCCCGGCGCAGCGTCTTCTGCTCGTCGACGAGGGTGATCGGAATGGATGCCGGTCCGACGTTGCCCAGGTGCGGGTAGGTGACGGGGACCTTGGCGCGGTCGAGCTTCGCCGCGCGCACGATCGCGGAGGTGTGCACGGAAGAGACCTGGTGGGTGACGTAGCGGTCCATGCCCGTCCACGAGAACTCGTCCTTGGCTTCTTTCCACGCCGACACCACGAGGTCGAGACCGCCCTTGAGCAGGGCCTTGGCGTCGGTGAACATGCCGTCGACGCTGCCGACGCACAGGTCGTAGAACTGGGTCGCGGCACGCGTGACGCCGCCGACGATGCGGTGTCCCTCGGGGTGGTCGCTCGCGCGGCCGAGCACGGCGGCGGCGGCGCCCGACCCGAGGGTCAGGGAGGCGAACTCCTGCATGAAGGCGTCGCGGTCGAGGTCCTCGCGCACGAGCCGGTTGATGGTGTTGACCTGGATCTCGTCGGCATCCTCGCCGTTGACGATGAGGGCGTACTTGACCTGGCCCGACTGGATCATGCCCGCCGCGAGGCTCATGCCGTTGATGAAACCGAGGCAGGCGTTGGCGACGTCGAAGTTGATCGCGGAGCTGGGGAGCCCCAGGCCGTGGTGCAGTCGCACGGCCACCGAGGGCTCGAGGTGCTTGCGGGTGACCGAGGTGTTGATGATGAGGCCGACCTCGCTGGGGTCGACACCCGCTTCGGCGAGAGCCTGCTTGCCGGCGGCGATCGTGGCCTCGTCGGAGGACTCGCCCTCCGCCCAGTTGCGCCGTTCGTTGACCCCTGCGACGCGGCGAAGGAGGCCGGGCTTGAGCTTCAAGCGCTGCAGCGCCGGGGCCAGGCGCTCCTCGATGTCGTCCGACGTCGTCACGCGGCTGGGCAGGACGCTCGCCACCGAAACAAGGGCCACATCGTCGAAGTGCGTGGTGGCGTTACCTGGCAAGAGATCTCCCGCATCCTGTGCGTAGCGGCGCGGCCGCGCACACAGAAGAGCGTCGACGACCGAAAAGGGTACCCCCCAGGATAAGCCGCGTCGTATGTCGCGGGCTGCATGGGGGCTGGACGTGCTAGAGCCGTCCGGCCGCCTTCAGCGCCAGGTACCGATCGGCCACGAGGGGCGGGAGGTCATCGGCCGACGCCGTCACCGCGTCGCCGCCCGCTCGCACGACCGCGTCGCGCACGCGCTCGGCGTCGTGCCGCGCCCGCTCGATCGCCGCCGCCGTGTACACGTCGGCGGCGTCACGGTGGGCGGGGGCCTCCCCGGGTCCGTCGGTCGCGGTGGCGACCAGCAGCCGGGACCGGGATGCCACGGCGGGCAGCGCCGCGAGGAAGGCGCGCGCCGCCTCGGGGTCGTCGGCCGCGGTCAGCAGCACGACCAGGGCCGGACGCACTGACAGGCGCCGGACCTCGGCGAACGCGGCATCCCAGTCGGTGTCGATCAGCTGAGGTTCCACGGGAGCCATCGCGTCGACGAGGGCCGGGAGCAGGGGCGCGCCGTCGACACGGGTGACCCGCGCGCGCGTGGTGCGGTCGAACATCACCAGGTGCACGTGATCGCCGGCCCGCTGCGCGAGCACCGACAGCAGCAGCGTCGCCTCCATCGCGGCGTCCAGGCGCACGCCGTCGCCCACGCGGGCGGCCGCGGTGCGGCCCGTGTCGACGACGATCACGACGTGACGGTCGCGCTCGGGGCGCCACGTGCGCAGCATCGTGGTGCCCGCCCGCGCGGTGGCGCGCCAGTCGATCGAGCGGACGTCGTCGCCGCGCACGTACTCGCGCAGGCTGTCGAACTCGGTGCCCTGACCGCGCACCTGCAGCGTCGTGTTGCCGTCGAGCTCGCGGAGGCGGGCGAGCCGCGAGGGGAGGTGCCGGCGCGAGGTGAACGGGGGGAGGACGCGGATCCGCGCCGGCGCATCGACGACGGCCTGACGCCCGGCGAGTCCCAGGGGCCCCGCCGAGCGGACGACGACGAAGGCGCTGCGCAGCTCGCCGCGTCGGCGGGGGAGCAGCGGGAGGGGAACGGACCGGCGCTCCCCGGGGGGAACGGTGACACGTCGACGCTCCGAGGGCGCGCCCGCCGTCGGCTGCCAGGCGTCGCGCACCCGTGCGCGCAGCAGCCTCGTGCCGACGTTGCGCACGCGCAGCTCGCCCGGGACCGGCTCGTGGAGCAGGGCCCGGTCGGGCAGCACGCGGGAGATCTCCACGCGGCGGGGATCGGCGGCGAGGACGACGTCGACGAGGGTCAGCAGTGCGCTCAGCGCGACCCACCCGATCGCCGCCGCCCACGCCGGGACCCCCGCGCCGCTCAGCAGCACGAGGGGGACGACGCCGAGCGCGACGAGCAGGGCGAGACGGCCGGAGACGACCATCAGATCGGCACGCGTGTCTGCTGGAGCACGGAGGTGAGGATGGCGTCGACCGAGACGCCCTCGATCTCGGCCTCGGGGCGCAGGCGGATGCGGTGGCGCCACACCGGCACGAGCATGGTCTGCACGTGATCCGGCGTGATCGCCGGGTAGCCGCCCAACCACGCCCACGCCTTGGCCGCGGCGAGCAGACCCGTCGTGGCACGCGGGCTCACGCCCGTGAGCACCGAGGGGCTCTGACGGGTGGCGCGGGCGAGGTCGACGACGTAGCCGAGCAGGTCGTCGTCGACGGCGACGGATGCCGCTGCGCGCTGCGCCGCGAGGATCTGCGGGGCCGTGACGACCGCGGCGACACCGGCGTCGTCGAGCCGGCGCGGATCGAAGCCGGCGGCGTGGCGGCGGAGCACGTCGACCTCGGCGTCGCGGCCGGGCAGATCGACGACGAGCTTGAGGAGGAAGCGGTCGAGCTGCGCCTCGGGCAGGGTGTAGGTGCCCTCGTGCTCGATGGGGTTCTGGGTGGCGGCGACCAGGAACGGGTCGGGGAGCGGACGACTCTCGCCGTCGGACGAGACCTGCCGCTCCTCCATCGCCTCGAGCAGAGCCGCCTGGGTCTTGGGGGGCGTGCGGTTGATCTCGTCGGCGAGCAGCACGTTCGTGAACACCGGGCCGGGGCGGAACTCGAAGCCGCCCGCGCGGGCGTCGTAGACGAGGGAGCCCGTGACGTCGCCGGGCATGAGGTCGGGGGTGAACTGCACGCGGCGCGTGTCGAGACCGAGGGCCCGGCTGAACGAGCGCACGAGCAGGGTCTTCGCGACCCCGGGGACGCCCTCGAGCAGCACGTGACCGCGCGAGAGCACCGCGATGAGCAGTCCGGTGATCGTGCCGTCCTGCCCGACCACGGCTTTCCCGACCTCGAGGCGCACGCGGTGCATCGCGTCGCGCAGTTCAGCGTGGTCGGCGGGACCGAGGGATGCCGTCGACCACGTGTCGCGCGAGACGGGCGGGGGAGTGGAGTGATCGGGGCTGTCGGTCATCGGGTGGTCCCTTCGGTTCGGACGGCGGCGCGCACGCTCTCCTCCAGGTCACGGAGGCGATCGGCGGCCGCGACGAGCTCGCGGTCGGTTCTGGGCAGGTCGTCGATCAGGATGCCGCGCACGCGGGGGCGGTCCGCGCCGAGGCGAGCGGCCACCGCGTCGGCGACCTCCTCGGGCGCGCTGCGGGCCGAGAGCCCCAGGAGGCGTTCGAGACGGCGGCGCGCGGCGCGACGCAGCTCGTCGAGGGCGTGCGCGGCGTCGCCGGAGGCGGTGTAGAGGCGCGCCCGACCCTCGGTGGTCTCGTTCGCGCGGACGGTCACCGGGAGGCGTTCGGTCACGAGCGGCCCGAACCGGCGTCCGCGCCACACGGCGGTCACGAGGGCGGCCAGCAGCAGGAGCACCACCGCGGGCGAGACCCACGGCGGGGTGAGGTCGGAGATGCTCGGGGCCGATCCGCCCCCGTCGCCGTCGGACAGGCTCGGGACGTACCAGACGAGTGTCTCACCGCGTCCGAGCACACCGAGGGCGAGCGCGGCGTCGCCCTCGCTCGTCAGCGCGTCATTGGTGAGGACGGAGCGGCCGTCGAACGCGGTCACGGTGCGCTCGCCGTCGGCGAGTTCGAGGAGGCCGAACTCGCCGTCGACGGGGAAGCATCCCTGCACCCCCTCGCCGGGGACGAGCAGATCGCCGACCCGCGCGGACCGGGCGTTGGCCGCCGCGGGGACCTCGCAGTCGGCCGCGGAAGCCACGTCGTCGGCGAAGCCGCCGAGTCGCGAGCCGTTCATCAGCATGTCGAGCGCGCGGGAGAGGGGTTCGACCAGCACGACGTGGCGCGCCCGGTCGGCCAGGTCGCGCACCGCGTCGTCGGACAGCGCGGGGGCGTCGGGAAGGACCAGGGTCGCCCCCGGCTCCCGGAGTGCCCGTTCGGCTGCGCCGCGGTCGCGCGCGATCTCGACGCGCACGCCCTGCTCCTCGAGGAGGCGCACGATCGCCCGGGTGCCCTCGGGTCCCGCCGACTCCGGGTCGAGGACGCCGCGTGTCTGGTAGCCGCCGTACGCGAACCACCCGCCGACGACGCCGACCAGGAGCAGGCTCAGCCCCAGCGCGAGCCACCCGAGCGCGCTGCGGCGGCGCGAGCCCGCGGACGCGCTGACGACCGCGGTCACGCCGGAGCCGCCGGGATCGGGCGGGCGCGGACCGCGGCGTCGTCGAGATCGACGATCGAGCGATAGCGCTCGGAGGTGCCGGGACGTCGGAGGTAGCGCACGTCGTCGAACGTGTCGACGCCGGTCTCGAGATCCCCGGCGAGAGCGGGGAGCGCCCGCTCCGTCGCGCGGGCGAAGGCACGCACGGTCGCGCCCGGCGGGACGTCGACCAGCCCGCGCTCGGTGAGACCGCGCGCGAAGGCGCGGAAGCGCAGCACGATCGCGGCATCCCATTGCTCACGGGCGGCGGCGGACTCGGCATCCGCGCGCAGCTCCTCGGCGGAGCGGGCGTCGTCGTCGTCGAAGAGGGCGCGAGCGGCGGTCGTGGCGCGCACGCTCGCGCGCGGGCGCCCCCAGATGAGGATGCCGAGGACGATCGCGGCCACCACGATGACAGCCAGCACGATGAGGACCGAGGGGCTCCAGCCGCCGTTCTCGGGCACGCGGAAGAGGTTCTCGAAGAAGTCGCCGACAGCCTGTGCGATGCGGTCCACGATGTTCGGCTGCGCCGCCTGATAGGCGGGGTCCGAGAGCTCGCGCTCCGCCCAGTCCCGAGCCTGGTCGGGGTCGGGCAGGAGCGGGAAGACCGCCGTCGCGGGGATCACGCGCCGCCGTTCGACCCGGGCGCGGCCCACCGCGTCGCGGCGGGGCTGTCGGGGGAGGCCGCAGGAGGGGCGTCGGCCGGCGCGGCCTCCGGCGCAGCGGGCGCTGCGGACGGTTCCGCCGGCGCGGGCGGCGCGGGCGGCGCGGGCGGTGTCGACGGCGGCATGGCGTTCGCGGGCGCGGGCGGCGCTGCGACCCCCGGCGCCTGCCCGTACACGGGGGGTGCGCCGTACGGGACGTACCCCCTCGGCGGGGCGTGTCCGCCGGGGGCGACGGCGGTCGGGCGCGCCACGACGCGCCCCACGCCGATGAGGTACGGGTCGGCGAGGTCGGTCGCCCCGGCGTCGCGCGCCTCGACGTAGGTTTGCAGGTCGTGGTCGAGCGCCTCGACGCGCATCCTCGCGTCGACGTACACGAGCACCGCGGAGGTGGATTGGACGACGAGCGCGATGCACTGGATGAGCAGGACGCCGGCCTGCCCCGCCACCTGGACCGCGACGATCACCGCGATCGTGCTCGGATCCGACCCTCCCGTCGGGGCCAGGATCCCCGTCACCACGCTCGAGATGAGGCTGAACGGGATGGAGATGATCTGCGCGACGACGCTGAACCCGAAGGAGATGATGACGATCACGCCGAGGGTCGGCCAGAACCGCCCGCGCGTCAGTCGCCAGGAGCGCGCGATCGCCGCGAACACCGGGGACCGTTCGAGGATGATGACCGACGGCACCAGGAACAGCTTCGTGCTCAGCCACAGGTAGAGGGGGATGAGGGCGAGGAACGCCAGGACGCCGACGACGGCGCCCACCCAGGTGGCGGCGATGACGAGGAGGACCACGATGCCGGCGAGGATGCCGATGACGATGGACACCGCGGCGAGCGTCAGCGCGCCGTAGCCGATCAGCCGCCAGACCGCCGGCCGGACCCGGCCCCACACGGCCTCCAGGCTCGGCTTCTCCGCGACGACGGCGTGGGCCACCTCTGCCACCACGACGCCCTGCACGATGACGGTGAGCGCCCCGGTCAGCGCCCCGAGGACGAGCGCGGTCGCCGCCGTCAGTGCGATGGAGCCGGCCATGATGGCGTCGTAGTCGTCGCTGCCCGCCGTGACGGTGTCGAGTCGCGCGAAGCTCGCGACGCCGACCGCGCTGATCGCCGCGGTGACGACGACGGAGGCCACCGCCTGCACCACGAGGGCGAAGCCCAGCAGCACCTTGGGGTTGTGCCGGAGCGCCGTGAACGAGCGTCCGAGGATCGTGCCGAAGCCGTAGGGGTGCAGCGGAACGATGCCCGGGCGGGCTGCCGGAGTCCAGGCCGGATACGCGGTCACGGTGGCGCCTCCTCGTCGCGTGGCGGATGTCCTCATCGTGTCACACGCCCCCGACACGCTCGCCTCGCGTGCAGGGAGGTCGACTACTCTCGATACGAGGCGCCCCCGACCGGGGCGTCATGCCCGTTTCCCGAGCGGGTTCGAGACGGAAGACGTACACCCGAATGACTTCACGGATCCTGGTGGTCGACGACGACACCGCGCTGGCCGAGATGATCGGCATCGTGCTGCGCACCGAGGGATTCGACACGGTGTTCTGCGCGGACGGTGCGCAAGCGGTCGACGCCTGGCGCAGCCAGCGGCCCGATCTCATCCTGCTCGACCTCATGCTGCCGGGCGTCGACGGCATCGAGATCTGCACGCGCGTGCGGGCGGAGTCCGGGGTGCCGATCATCATGCTGACGGCGCGCACCGACACCGCCGACGTGGTCAAGGGGCTCGAGTCCGGCGCCGACGACTACATCATGAAGCCCTTCAACCCGAAGGAGCTCGTGGCCCGCATCCGCACGCGGCTGCGGCCCGTGCAGGCCCCGGTCGACGAGACGCTGCGCATCGGCGACCTCGTCGTCGACGTCGCCGCGCACGAGGTGCGCCGCGGCGACGCCCCGATCGCGCTCACCCCGTTGGAGTTCGAGCTGCTGGTCGCGCTCGCCGAGAAGCCGCAGCAGGTGTTCTCGCGCGAGATGCTGCTGGAACAGGTGTGGGGCTACCACTACAAGGCCGACACGCGCCTGGTGAACGTGCACGTGCAGCGGCTGCGCGCCAAGATCGAGGCCGACCCCGACAACCCGCGGATCGTCACCACCGTGCGCGGCGTGGGCTACCGCGCCGGCGCGGTGGCCTGAGCGGGTCATGACCGGCGCGGTGCGCACGCTCCCGCCGCGGACGCGAGGGTTGCGCGACTGGCGGGCCGTGCGCGACCGTCTCGCGACCCTCTGGCGGCGCTCGCTGCGCTTCCGCACGATCGTCATCACCGTCGCGCTGACGGCCGTGACGATCCTCGTCACCTGCGTGGCGATGGCCCTCGTCATCCAGAACGAGCTGTTCACGGCCCGCAAGGACCAGGTGCTGCTCGAGGCGCAGCGCGCCACGGCCGCGGCCCAGGCGACCCTCGACGCCGCCGTCGACTCCACCGACCCGGCCGCCGCGCAGACCCTCATGAACGGCATCGCCACCCGCCTGTCGCAGCAGTCGTCGAGCGATCTCATCGCGCTGTACCGCATCGGTCCGCCCTCGCCCCTGGCCCCGCAGCCCTTCATCTCGCCCGCGTTCGAGTCGGGTCTGGTCACCGAGGCGTTGCGCACCCAGGTGCAGTCGAGCCCCGACCTGCAGTGGTGGCAGTCCGTGGCCCTGCCCTCGGACGGCGGACGCGACGTCCCCGGCATCCTCGTCGGACACCAGTTGCGCTTCCCCGCCGAGGACGGTGTCGACTCCTACGAGCTGTACATGGGGTACGACCTCACGAGCGCCTCGCAGACGCTCGCGTTCGTGCAGGTGCTGCTGTGGGTGGTCGGGCTCGTGCTCGTGCTGCTGATCGGGGCCATCGCCTGGTTCGTGCTGCGATCCGTGACGACGCCGATCGCGGATGCCGCCGAGACCAGCGCCAAGCTCGCGGCCGGCGACCTGGGCGTGCGCCTGCCGGTGCGCGGCGAGGACGAGCTGGCGACCCTGAACCGCTCGTTCAACGCCATGGCGGACAGCATCGAGTCGCAGATCAAGGAACTGGCCGACCTCTCGCTCGTCCAGCAGCGCTTCGTCTCCGACGTCTCGCACGAGCTGCGCACGCCGTTGACCACCATCAAACTCGCCGCCGACATGATCAACGATCAGCGCGAGGAGTTCGATCCGGTCACCGGTCGCGCCGCCGAGCTCCTGCACGCGCAGGTGCAGCGCTTCGAGGTCCTCCTGACCGACCTGCTCGAGATCAGCCGGTACGACGCCGGTTCGGTGCAGCTCGAGCTCGAGGCCACGAGCCTCGCCCACCTGGCCGAGGACGTGATCCTCTCGATGGAGCAGCTCGCCGAGGGCCACGGTTCCGACGTGCGGCTGGTCGCCCCGGGCGGGTACACCCCGGTCGACATGGACCCTCGTCGCATCCGCCGCATCGTCCGCAATCTCCTCGGCAACGCCATCGAGCACGGCGAGGGGCGGCCGATCGTCGTCTCGGTCGACAGCACCCGGGATGCCGTGGCCCTCGGCGTCCGCGACTTCGGTCTCGGCATGCGCGCCGAAGACGTGGAGCGCGTGTTCGACCGGTTCTGGCGAGCCGACCCCTCGCGCGTGCGCACCATCGGCGGCACGGGCCTGGGGCTGTCGATCGCCCTCGGCGACGCGCGGCTGCACGGCGGCACCCTCGCGGTGTGGTCCGAGTACGGACGCGGATCGAACTTCGTCCTCACCCTGCCGCGCGACGGCAAGCCGGTGGGCACCTCGCCGCTGCCCCTCGTGCCCGACGACGAGCAGGGCGGCGCCCTCGAGGCCTTCGGTCTCACGCAACCCATCGCCACCCGCCCCGGCGTCCGGAGGACGACATGAGACGCGCCCTGGCCCTCGTGAGCCTGGCCCTGGTGCTCGCGCTCGCCGCGTGCACCGGTCTGCCCACCTCCGGTTACGTCAATCCCGGTCGCGGGCCCCAGGTCGACGACACCCAGGCCTTCGCCTTCGTGCCCGACGGCCCGCAGGAGGACGCCACGCCCGCTGAGATCGTCGAGGGCTTCCTCCGCGCGGGTTCCGGTCCCGCCGACGACTGGGCGACGGCGAAGATGTTCCTGGCCTCGGGGACGAAGTGGGACCCCAGCGCGCGGGTGACGATCGATCGTCTGGCGGACCGTCGGGCCACGCCCACCGCCGACGGCAGCGGTGTCTCCGTGTCCCTGAGCACCGTCGCCACCGTCGACGCCTCGGGGGCGTACTCGCCCAGCGCCGGGAGCACCGCGCAGTCGCTGTCGTTCACGCTGGCGCGCGTCGACGACCAGTGGCGCATCACCTCCGCCCCCGACGGCGTCGTGCTGTACGAAGAGGTCTTCCCGACCGTGTACCAGTCGGCATCCGTGGTCTACTTCGATCCGAGCTGGAGCGCCCTCGTCCCCGACGTGCGCTGGTTCCCGCGGCCGCTCGTGGCCAGCCGCATCGCGACCGCGCTCGTCGACGGTTCCCCCAGCGGATGGCTCGCCGGTGCCGTGCGCAACGCCTTCCCCGACGAGCTCTCGCTCGTGGGGCGATCGGTGACGTTGACCACCGGCGGAGTGGCGCAGGTGCAGTTGCCGCGGGCGGCGCTGGCCCTGGATCGCACGACGCTGGATCGCATGCAGACGCAGCTCGGGCGCAGTCTCGCCACCGCGGGCATCAGCGACGTGCAGATGACCGTGGAGGGCACCCCGATCGCCGCGAGCGAGGTCTCGGTCCGGGTCACCCGGGTCGATCCGACGCCGGCCGTGCTGACCACGGCGGGGGTGTTCGGCGCGCTGTCGGGCGACAGCGTCGAGGCCATCCCCGGTCTCTCGGATGCCGTCGAGTCGCTCGAGCCGCTCTCGATCGAGCTGGAGGTCGATCGGAGCCTCGCCGCCGTCCGCACCCGCCAGGGCGGGATCGCCAGTGCCCTGGCCGACGGGAGGACCTTCCTCCTGGACGATCGACCGGGCCTCATCGCCCCGACGATCGACGCGGACGGCGCGATCTGGAGCGTGCCCTCCACCGCGCCGACCCAGGTGCGCGTCACCACCGCCGAGGGTGTGCCGCGCGAGGTGGGCAACGCCTGGCCCGACGCCTCGGAGATCGTCGCGATGCGCATCTCGCGCGACGGCACCCGTGTGGCCGCGATCGTCACGGTCTCGGGTGTGCGGGAGGTGTGGGTGGCCGGCATCCAGCGGGAGGGCGGCGACATCGACCTCGGTGCGCCGCACGTGTTGTCGCTGTCGCAGCAGGGGGCGTTCGACCTGGCATGGCTCGACGACACGACGGTCGGGGTGCTCGCCGGCGTCGACGGGTCGAGCACGCTGCGCGAGTTGAGCGTGGGCGGGCGCGGCATCGAGGCGACGGCGCCCGACGGCGCGATCTCGCTGGCCGCCGGGAGCACCAGCGTGCGCGTGCTCGACGACCAGGGGCGGCTGTACAGCCGCCGCGGCAGCTCGTGGACCCTCGTGGCGACCGACGTGCGCGTCCTCGCGGCGCAGCAGGGGACGACCTCCTGACCCTCCTCCCCATCGCGCCCACGCCGCCGGTCGTCCCCGGAAGGACCCTCCGGCGTCCCGGGGCGAGGGGCGTTGCGTCCACGATGGTCGGATGCGGCTTCCTCCCATCCTCGTCACGGCCTTCCGCGACGCCCTGACGTTCTGGTTGCCGACGGCGTGCGCCGGATGCGACGCACCCGACGTGTCCCTGTGCACCGGATGCCGCCGCGCCCTGCGTCCGCGTCCGTCCCGGCGAACGCTGGGGCCCGGGCTCGTCGTCACCAGCGCGCTCGTCTTCGACGGCGTTGTCGCGCGATGCGTGCGCGCGCTCAAAGAGGAGGGCCGCACGAGCCTCGCCCGCGACCTGGCACCGGCGCTCGCCGCCGCTCTCGCCGCGACCGTGCCGCCGGGGGCGCGGGTCGCGGTCGTCCCGGGAACGCGCGCCGCCTTCCGGCGTCGCGGGTACCGCCCCGTCGAGCTGCTCCTGCGCCGCGCGGGGCACCGACCCGCGCGTCTGCTGCGGGTCGTGCGGGCCCCTGAGGATCAGCGAGGCCTCGGCCGCGCCGCACGAGGGGAGAACGTCGGGGGAGCGTTCGCGGCGCGCGCGGTCGCGGGCGGCACGGTGGTGGTCGTCGACGACGTCGCGACGACGGGGGCGACGCTCCGGGAGGCGGCCCGGGCGTTGCGCGCGGCCGGAGCCGACGAGGTCGTCGCGGTCGCGCTGGCGCACACGCCGCGTCGCAGCGTATCGGAAGAGGAATCGGAGGTGATTGACACGTGACAGGGCGATGACGTGGCACTAGCGTGGGGATGACTGAAGGCGACGGACGTTCCGCCCTTAGACCGGGCGGAACCCGGAACAAGGAGGTCACGGATGGACACCAACATCGTCGGCGTGGGAGTCGGTATCACCGATCGTTTCCGCTCGGTGGTCGAAGAGAAGGTCAGCCGCATCGAGCACCTGGCGCCGCGCGCTCAGGCCCTCGAGGTCAAGGTGACGCACCGTTCCTATCGCAACGGCCGCATGGAAGACGACACGGTCGAGCTCACCCTCGACGGCAAGGGCCCGATCGTCCGTGCGGAGGCGACCGATACCGACAAGTTCGCCGCCCTCGACCTGGCGGTCGACAAGATCACCGAGCAGGTGCGTCGGGCGAAAGAGAAGCGCGTCGACTCGCGCAACCACCCGCGCGGGGCCAAGTTCGAGAAGGGAACCGGCGAGATCGCCGGCATCGACGTCGAACCCGCGTCGGTCGAGGTGTTGCGCGCCGTGGCCACCGGCGCGGTGCCGATCCAGAACGAACAGGACGACGAGGCCGACTACTCGCCCGTCGTCATCCGCCAGAAGGAGTTCGGAGCCGAGTGGATGACGGTCGAAGACGCCGTCGACCGCATGGAGCTGGTCGGTCACGACTTCTTCCTCTTCATCGACGCCCGCAGCGACCACCCGAGCGTCGTCTATCGCCGCAAGGGATGGGATTACGGTGTGATCGCCCTCGCGACCCAGGCCCAGCCCGCCGCGCAGGTCGCGTCCTGATCCACGACTGACGACGAAGCCCCCGTCCGAGGACGGGGGCTTCGTCGTGAAGGTGGTCGGCGGGTCAGCCGTCGAAGATGTCGCCGAGGAGCGAGCCGATCACGAGACCGCCGAGCATTCCGCCCACCATGTTGCCGCCGCCCATTCCGCCGCCGCGTCCGTACCCGCCGCCGCGACCGTAGCCGTCGCCGCCCCAGTCGTTCGGACGGGACTGCTCGATGTCGCGCTGGGCGATCTGAAGGGCCTCGGATGCCAGGGACCCCGCGCGGCGCGCGGTGGCCAGGGCCGTGTCGCGCTGATCTTCGGGGACGGGTCCGAGGGGGAGGTCGGCGCGCAGTCGCTCGGCCTCGACGAAGCGGGTCCGCGCGTCGGCGCCGATCCATCCGCGGTGGCCGGTGATGAGGCCGCGCGCGACGGCGAGCTGCCGGTCGGCGTCGTCGATGGCGTGCTCGACCTGTTCCTGTGAGGGCACGGGGCGGGCCGCGCGCTCGCGCGCGAGGTCGAGATCGGCGTTCGCCTGGCGGAGGGCGGACAGCGCGGAGAAGGGGTCGGAACGCGTTCCCGAGGCCGGGAGCGCCGTGAGCGCCTGCTGGAGCTTCGCCATGGCCTGCGTCACCGCGGGCGTCTGCGCGCCCTGTCGCGCCTCGACGAGGTCGGTGCGCGAGTCGTCGACCACCGCGGCGAGCGTGGACTCGGCGCGCAGCGCCTCGATCTCGAAGGTGTCGACGGCATCCAGGAGGGATTCGGCCCGGCGCACGGCTTCGGTGGCCGCCTCGAGGGCCACCGAGGCCTGCTCGCGCTGGCCGGCTTCGCGGCGCCGCTCCGACACGCTCGCGGTGTGCACCGCGAAGTCGAGGAGCTGGTCGATCTCGTCGGGGTTGCCGCCGATCTGGGCGAGGGCCGAGTCGCTGTACCGGCGCGAGAGCCGTTCGACGACCTCGCGGGCGTTCGGCACGCGCGCGGCGAGACGATCACGGTCGGCGCGGACGCGGGCGAGGGTCTCGGGGGCGCGGCGCACGGCGTCGATCTTGGGCTGCAGCACCTGCGTGCGCTCCTCGAGCAGGTCTTCGGCCCACTCCGACAGCTGGATGATGCGCGCGTTGCGCGTGCGCAGCTCTTCCTTGGTGTCGGGGATCTCGTCGTGGTTCAGCTGGTGCAGCTGGAAGGCCTCGGCGAGGTGCGTGCGCACGGAGTCAAGCGCGGCCGCGAGGTCTTCCGTGGCCTTGTCGCCCAGTTCGGCGCGAGCGAAGTCGAGCTCGTCGGAGGTGAGACGCACGCGCTCGTCTGCGGCGACGATCGCCAGTTCCGCGCGACGCGCCAGATCGGCGTCCGCAGCGTCTTGTTCTTCACGCTTCCTCTTGCCCCAGAAACCCGCCATGGCTCGATCCTAGGCCGCGTCTTTCCGCCCGTCGCCGTGTGTTCGCTGCGGGCGCGCATCGGGGTGTCCGGATTGCGGGCTCCTCGCAGGTCACGAACGGGTAACACGGCTAGCATGGGCGGAGTATGCCTGTTCGCAGGCCGGTGTCCACGTGGGCGCCGCACCCGACAGATGGAGATTCTTCGTGGCAAATCCGCTCGAGAAACTGCTGCGTGCTGGCGAGGGCCGCATCCTGCGCCGACTGCAGGGCGTCGTGAAGGCGACGGGAGCCCTCGAAGAGGACTACGAGCAGCTCACCGATGACGAACTGCGCAACGAGACGATCGAGCTGCGCGCCCGCTACGACGCCGGCGAAACGCTCGACCAGCTGATGCCCGAGGCCTTCGCGGCCGTTCGCGAGGCGGCGAAGCGCACGCTCGGCCAGCGCCCCTACGACGTGCAGATCATGGGCGGCGCCGCACTGCACCTCGGCAACATCGCCGAGATGAAGACCGGTGAGGGAAAGACGCTGACCGCGGCGCTCCCGGCCTACCTGAACGCCATCGCCGGCAAGGGCGTGCACGTCATCACGGTCAACGACTTCCTGGCCAGCTACCAGTCCGAGCTCATGGGCCGCGTCTATCGCGCGCTCGGCATGACCACGGGCACCGTCGTCGCCGGTCAGACGCCCGAGGTGCGCCGCGAGCAGTACGAGGCCGACATCAGCTACGGCACCAACAACGAGTTCGGCTTCGACTACCTGCGCGACAACATGGCGTGGCGCAAGGAAGACCTGGTTCAGCGCGGCCACTTCTTCGCCATCGTCGACGAGGTCGACTCCATCCTCATCGACGAGGCCCGCACCCCGCTGATCATCTCGGGTCCGGCATCCGGGGAGGCCAACCGCTGGTTCGCGGAGTTCGCGAAGCTGGCCCGCACCCTCGAGGCCGGGGTCGACTACGAGGTCGACGAGAAGAAGCGCACGATCGGCGTGCTCGAGCCCGGTATCGAGAAGGTCGAGGACTACCTCGGCATCGACAACCTCTACGAGTCGGCGAACACGCCGCTCATCTCGTTCCTCAACAACTCGATCAAGGCCATCGCGCTGTTCAAGCGCGACACCGACTACGTCGTGATGAACGACGAGGTCATGATCGTCGACGAGCACACCGGCCGCATCCTGGTCGGTCGTCGCTACAACGAGGGCATCCACCAGGCCATCGAGGCGAAGGAGGGTGTGCCGGTCAAGGCTGAGAATCAGACCCTCGCCACGGTGACCCTGCAGAACTACTTCCGCCTGTACGACAAGCTCTCGGGCATGACCGGTACCGCCGAGACCGAGGCGGCCGAGTTCATGTCGACGTACAAGCTCGGCGTGGTGCCGATCCCCACGAACAAGCCGATGATCCGCAAGGACCAGTCCGACCTCGTCTACAAGAACGAGACGGCCAAGTTCGCCCAGGTCGTCGAGGACATCGTCGAGCGCCATGAGAAGGGCCAGCCGGTCCTCGTCGGCACGACGAGCGTCGAGAAGAGCGAGTACCTCTCACGGCTGTTGGCCAAGAAGGGCGTGCGCCACGAGGTGCTCAACGCCAAGAACCACGCGCGCGAGGCCGAGATCGTCGCCCGCGCCGGCCGTCTCGGCGCCGTGACCGTCGCCACCAACATGGCCGGTCGTGGAACCGACATCATGCTCGGCGGCAACGCCGAGTTCCTGGCCGTGCAGGAGATGAAGGCGAAGAACCTCGACCCCGTCGAGACGCCCGAGGCCTACGAGTCCGAGTGGGACACCGTCTACCAGGCGATGCGCGACACCGTGGCCGAGGAGGCGGCGAAGGTCGTCGAGGCCGGGGGCCTCTACGTGCTCGGCACCGAGCGCCACGAGTCGCGTCGCATCGACAACCAGCTGCGCGGTCGCTCGGGCCGTCAGGGCGACCCCGGCGAGAGCCGTTTCTACCTCTCGCTGACCGACGACCTCATGCGCCTGTTCCAGTCGGGGGCGGCCGAGGCCATCCTCGCCCGCACCAACTTCCCCGACGACGTCGCGATCGAATCGGGCCTCGTCTCGCGCGCGATCAAGAGCGCGCAGTCGCAGGTCGAGTCGCGCAACGCCGAGATGCGCAAGAACGTGCTCAAGTACGACGACGTGCTCAACCGTCAGCGCGAGGCCATCTACGCCGACCGTCGGCACATGCTCCAGGGCGACGACATCGCCGACCGTGTGCAGCACTTCATCGAAGACGCGATCACCGCGGTCATCGACGACCACACCGGCTCGGGCCACACCGAGTCGTGGGACTTCGACGCCCTCTGGACAGAGCTGAAGACGATGTACCCCGTGAGCGTCACGATCGACGAGGTCGTGGCCGAGGCGGGCGGCAGCAAGGGGCGCATCACGCCCGAGGGACTCAAGCGCGAGATCATCTCCGACGCCCGCATCGCCTACGAGAACCGCGAGAAGCAGCTCGGCGAGCAGGCGCTGCGCGAGCTCGAGCGCCGCGTCGTGCTGCAGGTGCTCGACCGCCGCTGGCGCGAGCACCTCTACGAGATGGACTACCTGAAAGACGGCATCGGCCTGCGGGCGATGGCGCAGCGCGACCCGCTCATCGAGTACCAGCGCGAGGGGTACCAGATGTTCCAGTCGATGATGGGCCAGATCAAGGAGGAGTCGGTCGGCTTCCTCTACAACCTCGAGGTCGAGGTCCGAAAGGTCGAGGGCGACGAGGCGCAGGTCGAGGCCAAGGGCCTGACCCCGACGCCGGTCGAGACCCAGCGGCTCGAGTACTCCGCGGCGAACGACGCGGGCGAGGTCGAGGTGCGCAACGACCGCGGCCAGGTGCAGCAGGCGGCCACCAACCGCGTGCGCCAGGCGGCGCAGGCGCAAGCCCCGGCCGCGGAGGCCGCCCCGGCGGGCCCGCGCGGTGCCTTCGGTCAGCGCACCGCCGCGCCCGAGGAGGCGACGGCGAACAACCGCGCCGACCGACGGGCCGCGAAGAAGAAGTAAGAGCGACACGGATGCCGCGCCCCCTCGCCGGGGCGCGGCATCCGTGTTCCACGCGACGGCGGCGCGGGCGGTCCACGCGGTGTCGATTGGCCGGATCGGGGCGGGGATATCCTGAACCGATGAGCCCGCTGCGCCCCGTCGACCAGTCATCCAAGCTGAAGGACGTCCTGTACGAGATCCGCGGGGAGGCCCTCGTCGAGGCCGACCGTCTGGAGGCCGAGGGGCACTCGATCCTCAAGCTCAACACCGGCAACCCGGCGATCTTCGGGTTCGAGGCCCCGCATCAGATCGTGCGCGACATGATCGCCTCGGTGCCGAACGCGCACGGCTACAGCGACAGCCGTGGCATCCTGTCCGCCCGCCGCGCGGTCGTCTCTCGCTACGAGCAGGAGCCCGACTTCCCGCACCTCGACCCCGATCACGTGTTCCTGGGCAACGGCGTGTCCGAACTCATCACGATGACGATGCAGGCCCTGCTCGACGAGGGCGACGAGGTGCTCATCCCCGCGCCCGATTACCCGCTGTGGACGGCGATGACGAGCCTGGGCGGCGGCACGCCCGTGCACTACCTCTGCGACGAGCAGCGTGAGTGGCAGCCCGACCTCGAGGACATCCGCTCCAAGGTCACCCCCCGAACCAAGGCGATCGTCGTCATCAACCCGAACAACCCCACGGGCGCGGTGTACTCGCGCGAGATCCTCGAGGGCATTGCCGACATCGCCCGTGAGCACTCGCTCCTGCTGCTGGCCGATGAGATCTACGACCGCATCCTGTTCGACGACGCGGTGCACATCCCGATGGCCACCGTCGCGCCCGACCTGCTCTGCCTGACCTTCAACGGCCTGTCCAAGACGTACCGCGTCGCCGGCTACCGATCGGGTTGGCTTGCGATCACCGGGCCGAAGGAGCACGCGCAGGGGTTCCTGCACGGGATCAACCTGCTGGCATCCACGCGGCTGTGCCCCAACGTGCCGGCGCAGTTCGCCGTCCAGGCGGCGCTGTCGGGCGTGCAGTCGATCGACGCGCTCATCGCCCCGACCGGTCGCCTCCACGAGCAGAGGGATGCCGCCTGGGAGGGGCTCGAAGCGATCCCCGGCGTCTCGTGCGTCAAGCCGCGCGGAGCGCTCTACGCCTTCCCGCGCTTCGATCCCGACGTCTACGAGATCCCGGACGACGGGAAGTTCGTCCGCGACTTCCTCGTGGCCGAGCACGTGCTGCTCGTGCAGGGCTCGGGTTTCAACTGGCCGGCGACCGATCACGTGCGCATCGTGACGCTGCCCGAGGCGCGCGTCATCAGCGACGCGATCGATCGGCTCGGCAACTTCCTCGCCTCCTGGCGGCCGTGACGACGTCCTCGGTCGGCGGGGCGGGCCCGCTGCGGGTCAGAGGACGCCGAGGGAGGTGACCCGCCAGCGCCCGTCGAGCCCCTCGAGGCGCAGGGCGATGGCCCGGGTACGCACGCGGGTGGACGCGGTCACGGTGGCCTCGACGACGTGGTCGGCGGGGGAGAAGAGGTGGACGCTGCGGATGAGGTGCGTCGTGCGGGGGCCCACGACCCCGCGGGCGCTGCGAGCCCGGGCGGCGAGGTTGGCCCGCACCGCGACGGTGCGGTAGACCTCCTCCGACAGCCAGCGGGAGAGCTGTTCGACCTCGCGCGAGCCGGCGAGCACCTCGAGGATGCCGCGCACGACGTTCAGCGTGAACGTCTCGGGCGAGGGGAGGTCGTTCGCCGAGGTTTTCTGTCGGCGGAAGAACTCCTCGGACTGGGCGGAGACGGCGAGCGACTTCCGCGTCGCGTGCGATCGGGGGTTCGGCTGGGACATGGGTTCCCCTCTGGTGGGTCGATGCGTCCAGCGAGCGGGGGGTGACGCCGACTGTAGGCCACCCGCGATTCGCGCCTCCGGCGTTCTCCCTGACGCGCGAGAGCTCCGGGAGAGGGTGAGGATGCCGCCGTCGAGCGGGATGACGCCGTCCGACCGGGCGATCTCGCGCCTCGGCGGGGCTCGCCGAACCGCCCCGGAACCGCGCGCGGATTCCCTCGCGGAGGCTCCGGCCTTCACCCTGTCCGCCGTTCTGGGGAGGCGTTGATTTCACCCGCGGGCTCACCTGCCGCCATCGGCGTCGCGGACGACGAGCGACGGGGTGCGCTCTAGGGTGGAGGGGTGTCGACACTCAGTGAACTCGTCTACGCCCAGGGCCGCTCCAGCGAGGCCGACGTCGAGTGGCTGCACCGGCTCGCCGGCGACGGCCAGCTGCTGGCCGACCTCGCCTTCGCCGACATCGTGATCTGGGTCCCGACGCAGGACGACTCGTTCGTCGCCGTCGCGCACACCCGGCCCGGGGGAGCGGCGACGCTGTTCTACCGCGACATCGTCGGCGATCGCGTACGCCCCCAGTGGCGCACCCAGGTGCGTGAGGCGTTCCAGAGCGGGCGCATCGTGGACTCGGCATCCCCTGACTGGTTCGAGGAGACGCCCACCCGTGTGCGGGCGGTGCCGATCGTCCGCGAGCTCTCGCGAGAAGGTGCCGCCGTCACCACCATCGGCGTGCTGACGCGCCACACCAACCTCGGCGAGACGCGCACGCCCTCGCGCCAGCAGATCACCTTCAACGACTGCGCCGACGACCTGTTCGGGATGATCGCCTCGGCCGAGTTCCCCGATCTAGCCGCTCCCACGGCGCCGCGTCGCGGTGCGCCCCGTGCGTCCGACGGCCTCATCCGGCTCGACGTCGACGGCATCACCACGTTCGCGAGTCCCAACGCCCTCTCGGCGTTCAACCGCATGGGCTTCGACGACGAGCTCGAGGGCGAGTCGCTCGCCGAGGTCACCGCCCGCATCCTCCCCGCCAAGCGTCAGGACGTCGACGAGTCGCTTCCGGTGGTCGTGAGCGGCCGGGCGCCGTGGCGCGCCGACATGGAGGCGCGCGGCGTGCAGGTGTCGCTGCGCACGATCCCCTTGCGTGATCGCGGGACGCGCATCGGCGCCATCGTGCTGAGCCGCGACGTGACCGAGATCCGCCACCAGGAGCAGGAGCTCATCACCAAGGACGCGACGATCCGCGAGATCCATCACCGGGTGAAGAACAACCTGCAGACGGTCGCCTCGCTCCTTCGCATCCAGGCTCGCCGTACCCACTCCGACGAGGCGCGCGACGCGCTGACGCAGGCCATGCGCCGCGTCTCGGCGATCGCCGTCGTCCACGACACCCTGTCGGAGGGGTTGGCCCAGAACGTCGACTTCGACGACGTGTTCGCCCGTGTGCTGAAGCTGGTCGCCGAGGTGGCGGCCGCGCCGAACACGCGGGCGCGGACGCGCACGACGGGGCAGTTCGGCACGCTGCCGAGCCAGTTCGCCACCCCCTTGGCGCTCGCCCTCACCGAGCTGGTGACCAACGCCGTCGAGCACGGTCTGGCGGGCCAGGAGGGCGACGTCGAGATCGCCGCGGAGCGAACCGGTGAGATCCTCGCCGTGAGCGTGCGCGACACCGGCGTCGGACTCCCCGAAGGACAGGTCGGCCGGGGGCTCGGGACGCAGATCGTGCGCACGCTCATCCAGGGCGAGCTCGGCGGCACCATCGACTGGCACACGCTGATGGGCAGCGGCACCGAGGTGACGATCGAGATCCCGTTGCGCTACATCGGCGGCACCGCGACCTGAATCGCGGTTCCGCTGCCCGGGGGATCGCGGCGGCTCGGTATCTCCGTCATCGGGTGGTGCGGGGTCCGGCTGCCGCGTGCAATGCCTCACAACGCGAAGAAGCCCGCCCCGGGAGGGGCGGGCTTCTTCGCGAGGCGTGTCGTCAGGACGCGCGGCGGGCGCGGGCGGCGCGGCGCTTGAGCGCGCGGCGCTCGTCTTCGCTCAGGCCGCCCCACACGCCCGAGTCCTGGCCGGACTCGAGGGCGTACTGCAGGCACACCTCGGTGACGGTGCAGCGGGCGCAGACCGACTTGGCCTTCTCGATCTGATCGACCGCGGGGCCGGTGTTGCCGACCGGGAAGAACAGCTCGGGGTCGACGGTCAGGCAGGCTGCTTTGTCGCGCCAATCCATGGGGGTGCTCCTTGTAACAGAAAAAATGGACGATTCGGCACCGGGATTCGGGTCCGGTACCCTGGTGGGAACGCGAGCGATTGCTCGCCCCACTTCGCTGTGGGAGCACACGGCTTGTTCCATGCTCCCATAGCGATTCCGCCTGATCAAGAGGTAACCGCGAGGTTTCCGGAACGTAACGGCGCCGTAGCGCCCTCGAGGAGGCCTTTCGGATGCCGGTTCGTCTCGCCGCCGCCGTCGTCCTCGGGCTCGAGGCCGTCGGCATCCTGGCCCTGGCGGGGTGGCAGACCGTCGCGCTCATCGGCGGCGACACCGACTCCGTGGTCAGCTCGATCGCGCTGATCGTGCTCACCGTGATCGGCGCGGTCGCCGTCGGCGCATTCGGGGTGTCCACGGCGCGGGACGTCTCGGCCGGGCGATCGGGCGGGATCGTGACGCAGCTGCTGATCCTCTCGGTCGCGATCGGCGCGATCACGGGGGAGTGGGCGGCGCCCGGGATCGCTGCGCTCATCGCTCTTCCCGCCGTGATCGGTCTGGTGCTGCTCGTCCTCGCCGTCCGCCGCGCCGCGCCGCGGCGCCGCGACGACGACTGACGCCGCGGCATACGCGAAGGCCCCGCCGCCGGAAACCGGAGCGGGGCCTCGAAGCGGGTCTCAGGCGGCGGCGAGCCCGAGCGTCTTGCGCAACCGCGCGACGTGGCCCGTGGCCTTGACGTTGTAGAGCGCCTCGACGATCTTGCCGTCCTCGTCGACGACGAAGGTCGAGCGCAGAACACCGGTGACGGTCTTGCCGTAGTTCTGCTTCTCGCCCCACGCGCCGTAGGCCTCGTGGACGGCGTGGTCGGCGTCGCTGAGCAGCGGGAAGGTCAGCGCATCGCTGTCGCGGAAGGAGCGCAGCTTCTCGGGGAGATCGCGGGAGATCCCGAGCACCGTGTACCCCGCGCCCTGCAGCGACGCGAGGCTGTCGCGGAAGTCGCAGGCCTGCGTGGTGCAGCCGGGGGTCTGCGCCGCCGGGTAGAAGTAGAGGATCACGCGGCGCCCGCGGAAGTCGCCGAGCGAGACGGGGTGTTCGTCCTGATCGAGCAGGGTGAAGTCAGGGGCGGTGTCGCCCTTTTCGAGGTTCGTCACCCCTCCAGCCTAGAACGCTCGATGCTCTGGAACGTCGTCAGCAGGCGCTGCAGCGAGTCGAGCCGCGCCTCGGCTCCGGGGCCCAGGCGACCGGAGGCCACGGCTTCGATGATCGCGCAGTCGGGGGCGTCCGGCAGGTGCGTGCACCCGCGCGGGCAGTCCTCGGCCGCCTCGGCGAGATCCGTGAAGGCGCCCAGCACGTGGGCCGGGTCGACGTGCCCGAGCCCGAACGAGCGCACGCCCGGGGTGTCGATGACCCACCCGCCGCCGGCGGGGCCCCGGTAGCGCAGCGAGACCGCGGATGAGGACGTGTGCCGGCCCCGCCCGGTGACGACGTTGACGTGGCCGATCGCGCGCTCCGATCCGGTCAGAGCGTTCACGAGCGTGGACTTGCCGACACCCGAGTGGCCGACGAACACCGTGGAGTGCCCGGCGATGGCCTCGCCGATCGCCCCGAGCGGCATGTCGTCCTGGGCGCTGGTGAACACGCGCAGATCGACGCCGGCGAAGTGGGAGAGGAACTCGGTCGGGTCGGCCAGGTCGGTCTTGGTGACGACGAGGAGAGGGCGGATGCCGGCATCCAGCGCCGCGACCAGGTACCGGTCGACGAGGCGTTCGCGCGGCTCGGGATCGGCCGCGGCGACCACGATGAGCATCTGGTCGGCGTTGGCGACGATGACCCGCTCGACCTGGTCGGTGTCGTCGGCGCTGCGGCGCAGGAGCGAGGTGCGCTCCTCGATGCCGACGATGCGGCCGAGCGTGCCCTCGTCGCCGGAGAGGTCGCCCACCACGCGCGCCCGGTCACCGTTGACGATCGGCTGCTTGCGCAGCTCGCGTGCTCGCGTGGCCAGGACCCGGCGCTCGTTCTCGCCGTCTTCGTCGACGAGCACCGTGTAGCGGCCCCGGTCCACGCCGAGGACCCGGGCGACCTGCGCATCGGCGTGCGCCGGACGACGCTTCGTGCGGGGGCGGTTCGCCTTGGGGTTCGGCCGTACCCGGATCGACGACTCGTCGTAGGCGAGGTCGTCGTCGTCGTCGCCGTCGTCGAGCCAGCTCACGCTCTACTCCGCGGCATCCGCGCCCAGCATGCTCCGCCAGAGGGAGGCGAACTGGGGGAGCGTCTTGGCGGTCGTGCCGATGTCGTCGACCCGGACTCCCGGGACGCGAAGGCCGATGAGGGCGCCCGTGGTGGCGAGGCGGTGGTCGTGGTGCGCCTTCCACTCGCCTCCGTGCAGCGGCCGAGGGACGATGCGGATGCCGTCGTCGAGCTCGTGCGCCTCTCCGCCGATCGAACGGAGGTTGCCCACGAGGGCGGCGATGCGGTCGGTCTCGTGGCCGCGGATGTGGCCGATGCCGTGCAGCGTCGTGGGACCGTCGGCGAAGGCGGCCAGGCCGAAGAGCGTCGGCGCCAGCTCGCCCGCGGCCGAGAGGTCGAGCTCGACGCCGACGATGCCCTCGTCGCCCGCCGCGACCGTGAGTGCGCCGCCGCGTCGGCTGACCCGCGCGCCCATCTCGGCGAGGATGTCGACCAGGAGGGCGCCGGGCTGGGTGCTGTGCAGGGGCCACCCTGTGACGGTGACCGAGCCGCCCGTCACCATCGCCGCCGCGAGGAAGGGCGCGGCGTTGGAGAGGTCGGGCTCGATCGCGACGTCTTTGTGCCGGATCGGACCCGCGGGCACGACCCACTCGCCGGGCGCGGGGCGTTCGACGTGGATGCCGCGGTGCGCGAGGGACTCGACCGTCATGTCGATGTGCGGAACGCTGGGCAGCCGGGAGCCGACGTGACGCAGGCGCAGGCCCACGTCGAACCGGGCCGCCGCGAGCAGCAGCCCGGAGACGAACTGGCTCGACTGGCTGGCGTCGATCTCGACCTCGCCGCCGCGCACGTGCCCATGCCCGCGCACCGAGAAGGGCAGGGCCCAGTGGCCGCCGTCGTCGATGTCGACGCCGACGTCGCGCAGCGCGCGGATCATCGCGCCCATCGGGCGGTGCAGGGCGCTCTCGTGCGCTGTGACGTGCACGTCGCCGCGGGCGAGGCCCGCCAGCGGAGCGACGAAGCGCATCACCGTTCCGGCCTGGCCGCAGTCGACCTCGCTCCCGCCGACGAACGCGGCGGGCGGGGTGACGAGCAGATCGGGGCCGAAGGGGGAGTCGGTGCCGATCTCCTCGATTCCCACGCCGAGAGCGCGCAGCGCCCGGATCATGTGCGCGGAGTCTTCGGAGTGGAGGGGCGCGTGCAGCGTGCCCGGACCGTCGGCGATCGCCGCGAGCACGAGTTCGCGGTTGGTCAGCGACTTCGAGCCGGGGACGGTGACCGTGGCGTCGACGGGACCGTCGGCGACGGGCGCGTCCCACGCGCCGCGAGGAGTGGCGGCGGAAGGGGAATACCCGAGCGGAGTCATCGGTTCCTAGCCTACTGAAAGGGGACGACACGTGACCGCACTTCTCGAGCGAGACCTGGCACCGGGCACCGCGCCGGTGCTCGTCGACATGCCCGACGTAGACTGGCGCGCGATGAACGACACGGCAGATGCGACGGAGCCCCGCGCGCAGTTCGAAGAGCAGGCGCTGCCCTTCATGGACCAGCTCTATGCGGCGGCCATGCGCATGACGCGCAACCCGGCCGACGCGGCCGACCTCGTGCAGGAGACCTTTGTGAAGGCCTTCGGATCGTGGGCGAGCTTCACGCAGGGCACCAACCTCAAGGCGTGGCTGTACCGCATCCTGACGAACACGTACATCAACACGTACCGCAAGAAGCAGCGCGAGCCCTATCAGAGCGCCATCGACGACCTCGAGGACTGGCAGCTCGGCGGCGCCGAATCGACGACCGCGAGCAGCGCCCGTTCGGCCGAGGCCGAAGCGATCGACCACATGCCGGCATCCGTCGTGAAGGACGCGCTGCAGTCGATCCCCGAGGATTTCCGGATGGCGGTGTACCTCGCCGACGTCGAGGGCTTCGCCTACCAGGAGATCGCCGACATCATGAAGACTCCGATCGGCACGGTCATGAGCCGTCTGCACCGCGGCCGGCGGCTGCTGCGCGACCTGCTGTCGGACTACGCCAAGGAGCGCGGCATCCAGGCCGCGACGGGAGAGAAGAAATGAGCGACTGCGGCTGCGACAAGGCACGACGCGATCTCGAGGAGTACCTGCGCAACGAGGTCTGCAAGACCGAGGCGAAGGACATCCGCGAACACCTCGAGAACTGCCCCGGATGCCAGGACGAGGCGCTGGTGGCGCGCACCCTGACCGACGTGGTGGCGCGCGCGTGCAAAGAGACGGCGCCCGACGAGCTGCGCGACCAGGTGCTGGCGCGCCTGCGGGCGATCCAGGCGACCCACTGAGCCCACGGGTCGCCGCGGCTCGCACGGTGTCGGAGCCGGTCCCTAGGCTGGGGACATGGCATCCATCGACACCCTGACGCTGCCCCTCGATCCGACCTCGACCGCCGAGCTCGCCGCCGGCGGCCTCGACTACGAACGGGTCGACGCCGACGGCGAGGGGTTCCGCCCGTTCCAGCGCGCGGTCGCGCGCGGCTTCCTCGGCGGCGAATCGACGGATGCCGAGGCGGAGAACGCCCGCTCGACGTTGCGCACCCGGCGACTCACCGGGGTCTTCGACCGGGCCGGCAGAGAGCCCGAGGTCCCCGTCGGGACGATCGACTCGTGGTCGAGCGCGCTCACCGTCTCTCCGGGACGATCGCTGGATCTGTGGTCGATCAGCGCCGTCACGGTGGCCCCGACCCACCGTCGGCGCGGCATCGCCACGGCGATGCTCGGCGGAGAGCTGCGCACGGCCGCCGCGGCCGGTTTCGCCATCGCGGGCCTGACCGTCACCGAGGCGACCATCTACGGGCGCTGGGGCTTCTCCCCGGCCGCGTGGGCCTCCGACGTGGTCGTCGACACGCGGCGTGCGCGGTGGACGGGCCCGGTCGCGCCGGGGCGCCTCGACTTCGTGGCGAAAGAGGGGCTCGTCGACCTGCTCGCCGCCGTGCACGAGCGCGTCCGCGTGCGTCGCCCCGGCTCGGTGCCCGGGTGGGAGGGGCGGTGGCGCGGGGTCGCCGGTGTCGCTCCCGGCGACAAGGATGCCGAGAAGGTGCGCGCGGTCGTCTACCGCGATCCCGAGGGCGTCGAACGCGGCATCCTGGTCTACACCCTCGACGAGAAAGACGACTACGCGGCCCACGATCTGTCCGTCCGCGCGCTCTTCGCCGACGGCGACGAGGCGTACGCCGCGCTGTGGCGATTCGCCCTCGAGCACGACCTGGTCGCGCACGTGCGGGCGTGGCTGCAGGCACCGGTGCCGCCCGTGCAGTGGATGGTGGCCGACCGACGCGCGGTCACCGCGACGCTCACGGATCATCACTGGCTGCGCATCCTCGACGTGCCGCGCGCGCTGTCCTCGCGCCGGTACGGCGCCCCGCTCGAGCGCACGATCCGGGTGAGCGATCCGCTCGGCTTCGCCGACGGCACCTGGCGGGTGCGCATCGACGATGACGGCGACGCGCACGTCGACGCGGTGGAGGCGGGGGTCGAGGCCGAGGTGCGACTGACCGTGAACGCCCTCTCCTCGTTGCTGCTCGGCGGGGTGCGGGCGACCGAGCTCGCGGCGGCGGGACTGGTCGCGGGCGATGCGGCGGCGCTCGCCGAAATCGACCGATCCTTTGCGCCTGCTATGACTCCGCTGCTCGACATCTGGTATTGACCACGCGGCCGCGGCATTCCTCATAGGCTTTCCGCGATGTCCGAATCCACGCCCCCCGCGCCCGAGGCGCCCGCCCCGTCCCGGCTGCGCGCGGTGGCCGTGTTCTTGCGCGCGTTCCTCGCGCGAAACCCCGTGGCCGTGGCCACCGCGGTCGTCGTGCTCACCGCCGCGGCCCTCACGGGAGCCCTGTGGAACGACGACGGAGCGCTCGTGTGGGGAGCCGGGCCGCTGGCCACCTTCGCGAACGGGCGGTGGTGGACACTGCTCACCGCGCTCGTCGTGCCCGACTCCGCGGTGGACGCCGTCCTGTCGGTCCTGCTCGCCCTCACCGTCCTGGCCGCCGCGGAGCGGCTCCTCGGCTCGCGCCGCACGGCGGTCCTGCTCGGGGCCGTGGGGCTCGGCGGCCTGCTGGTGGGCATCGGCCTCCACGCCGCGGCGTGGACGCTGACCGACCTGCGTCCTGTGGTGGCGGCCGAGGTCCCGGTGCTCGACCCGACGACCCCCATCGCGGGCGTCGTGATGGCGGGGACCGCCTTCGCCACGACCCTCTGGCGTCGCCGGCTGCGCCTCGTGGGCTTCGCTCTGCTCGGACTCTTCGCCCTCTACGCCGGCGATGCCGACTCCTGGTATCGCCTCGCCGCCGCCGTTCTCGGGCTCGTGGTCGGGGTCGTCCTCGCGCGCGGCCGCGACCACCGCTCCTGGCACCGCAGCTCGACGCGCGAGACGCGGACGCTGCTCGCCCTGCTCGTCGCCGTCGTCGGCAGCGGCCCCCTCGTCGCCCTCCTCAGCGGTGGCGGACGCGGCCCCCTGTCGCTCGTGGTCGACGCCTACACGCAGTACGACGACGAGCTCCTCGCACAGTGCGGCCGCATCTCCGCCTCCGTCTGCGACGAGCAGGTCGCCCTGCTCATGACGCGGGGTGCGGGTCCCGCCCTCCTCGCCGTCGTGCCGCTGGTCCTCCTGCTGGTGGCGGCCTGGGGTCTGCGGCAGGGGCGGCGTTCGGCGTGGATCGTCGCGGTGGTCGTGCTCGTGGCATCCGCGGTCCTGCCCATCGTGTCGCTGCTGGACGGGCGCCTGCGCATCGACCCCTGGGTCGACGGCAGCGGCGCCGAGTACGTGCTGTGGGCGCTCGCGTCGATCGTCATCCCCCTCATGCTCGCCGCCGCGCTCATCGTCGCCCGGGCGCGGTTCTCGGTCCGCGCCACCCGTCGTGCCGCGCGCGTCGCCGCCGCCGTCATCTCGCTCGCCTTCCTCGCCTGCGCCACCACGCTCTTCGTCGTCGAGGCGGTGGGCAAGCGTGCCTTCGACCGGGACGTCTCTGTCCTCGACCTGCTCGGATTGACGCTGCGCCGATTCCTGCCGCCCGCCTTCACCCACCCCGGCGGCTCGACCGCCTTCCCCCACAGTGGCCCCGCGCTGTTCGCCTACCAGTGGGTCGGCGTGCTGTTCTGGGCGATCGTGCTCACTGCCCTGCTCTGGCTGTACCGTCGCATCCAGCGTCCCGATCCCGACGGCGACGGGCTCTACCGCACGCTGCTGCGCCGCCGCAGCGACACCCTCGGGTTCCTCGGCACGTGGGAGGGTAACCTGCACTGGTACTCCGCCGACCGCGAGTGCGCCGTGGCCTACCGCCTCGTCGGGGACGTGGCCCTCGCCGTCGCCGATCCGCTGGCCCCCGAGGGCCGCCGCCCCGACGCGCTGCGCGGCTTCACCGACTTCTGCGTCGAGCAGGGGTGGATCCCGGCGTTCTACAGCGTGCACTCCGACACCCTCGACGATCTCGTCGCCCTGGGCTGGCGGCATGTGCCGGTGGGCGTCGAGACCGTCATGGACCTGCCCGGGCTCACCTTCGCGGGAAAGACCTGGCAGAAGGTGCGCCAGCCGCTCACCCGCGCCGAACGCGAGGGGTACACCGCGGTGTGGTCGCGCTGGCACGAACTGACCGTCGCGCAGGCGTCGCAGGTGCTCGCGATCGACGAGGAGTGGGTCGCCGACCGTGCGCTGCCCGAGATGGGGTTCACGCTCGGTTCCCTCGACGAACTGCGCGATCGCGACGTGCGGTTGCTGCTGGCGGTAGGCCCCGACGACCGCATCGAAGCGGTGACGAGCTGGATGCCGAGCTGGACCGACGGTGAGATCACCGGGTGGACCCTCGATTTCATGCGGCGTCGCACCGAGGGTCCCAACGGCATGATGGAGTTCCTCATCGCCAAGGCGGCCCTCGAACTGCAGGCCGAGGGCGCGACCGTCCTCAGCCTGTCGGGCGCACCCCTGGCCGACGATCCCGGCGAGAGCCCCGACGGCGACCCCGCCCCGCTGCGCGCCCTGCTGCGGTGGCTGGCGGAGGTGCTCGAGCCCGCGTACGGCTTCGCCTCGCTCTTCCGGTTCAAGGGCAAGTTCCGCCCGCGCTACCGCCCGCTCGCGCTCGCCTACCGCGATCCGCTCCAACTGCCCGGGATCGGTGCCGCCGTGGGTCGAGCGTACCTCCCCGACGCCTCCCGGCGTGACATGGTGACCCTGGCCCGCACCGCCTGGGAGGGCCGACGGTGAACAAGTTCCTGCTGTCTCTCGAGCTCATCGACAGCCCCCTGCTGACGGTGTGCGCGATCATCGCCGTCCTCGGGCTCGTCGCGGTGGTCCTCTGGCGTCCCCGCCGCCTCGTCACCACGCTGGTCATCGGCGTCGCCGCGGGCATCGCGATGTTCGTCGTCGCCAAGATCCTCGAGGCGATGGACGCCTTCCAGGGGCCGCTGCCCTCGGGAGCCATCTGGTGGGGCTCCGGCGCCGTGGCCGCCGCAGCCGTGGGTGTCGTCGGCCTCTTCCGGCGCCCCTGGCCGCGGCGGGTGATCGGAGCGGTGACGGTCGTCGCCGCGCTGCTGGCCGGAAGCCTCGGCGTCAACACCTCCTACGGGGTGACCCACAACCTCGCCGCGATCCTCGGCGTCCAAGCCCTCGACCCGGCGTCGCTGCCGCAGGCCACGGCCTCGACCGGTGACCCGGCCACGCTATACCAGACCTGGCAGCCGCCCGCCGACATGCCCGCGAAGGGCTCCGTGAGCGCCCTCACCGGCAGCTCGAAGATCCCGACCGGTCAGTACGCCGCCCGCGACGCCTCGCTCTACCTCCCGCCGGCCGCTCAGGTCGCGAACCCGCCGGCGCTTCCCCTGCTGGTGTTCATGATGGGTCAGCCCGGCTCACCCGACCCGACGGCGCTGGCCAAGGCGCTCGACGCGTTCGCGACGCAGAACAAGGGACTCGCTCCCATCGCGATCGTCGTGGATCAGCTCACCGCTCCCGAGCGCGACCCGGCGTGCGTGGACTCAGCGAAGTTCGGCGCCGTCTCGACCTACATCAACCAGCTCGTGCCGCAGTGGGCGTCCGCCAACCTCAACATCGTCCAGGACCACCGATACTGGACGATCGGCGGGTTCTCCAACGGCGGTTCCTGCGCCGCGTTGTACGGGTCGAAGTACCCGGGTACGTGGGGGCAGATGCTCGACATCATGGGCAATGAGTTCCCCGGCTCCGAGCACGTGTCGCAGACGGTGTCCGACGTGTACAACGGCGACGCCAACGCCTTCCAGGCCAACAAGCCGTCGGTCGTCATGGCCGCGGCACCGGCGGGGACCTTCAGCGGTCACACCGCCATCTTCACGTGGGGCAGTCTCGACACCACGTACGGACCGGGACAGCAGGCCAACGCCGACGCGGCGAAGGCCGCCGGCTTCACCGTCCTCACCCACGTCGTCGAGGGGGCCGGTCACACCGGTGAGGCCCTCGACGGCAGCCTCGCCTTCGCGATCCCGGCTCTGGCACCGGCCCTGGGGCTGGCGGCTCCGTCCTCCTGACGCCTCGGGCTCTCCCACCACGGCTGGCCGCTCTGGGCCGTGCGAGATTGCGCCGGGCGGCGCCGCGCTGCGTGACCAGGGATCGCGACGCGCGGGCCGGCATCCCGTGCCGACGCGAGGTCGCGGCGGACGCGCCGTCAACCACGCTGCGTGGGGTGAGGTGACCGCGGGCGGGTCGGCATCCACCCGTCCTAGACGAAAGGGCCCGATCGACAGACGTCGACCGGGCCCTTTCGGCGTTCGGATCAGCGCGCGAGCGCTTCCTTCATGATCGCGGCGTGCTCGTTGGCGTGCACCTTGGGCGAGCCGGTCGCGGTCGAGGCCGCGGCGGCGCGCGAGATGCGGCGGATCGAGCGGCCGCCGAGTCGGTCGGCGACCTCGAGGGCGATGAACGGCCACGCGCCCTGGTTCTCGGGCTCGTCCTGCACCCACACGAGTTCCGCGTTCGGGTACTGCTCGAGCACCGCGCGCAGCTCGTCGATCGGCGCCGGGTAGTACTGCTCCAGGCGCACGAGGGCGATCTCAGGGTTGGGGTTCTTCTCGAGCTCCGCGCGCAGATCCCAGTGGATCTTGCCGGCGTGCAGCAGCACGCGCTTCACGGCGCCCTTGTCGATGCCGCGGTCGTCGTCGAGCACCGGCTCGAAACGACCCTCGAGGAAGTCCTCGACCGGGCTCGTCGCACCGCGCAGGCGCAGCATCGCCTTGGGCGTGAACACCACGAGCGGACGACGCGGACGCTGGTACGCCTGGCGGCGCAGAAGGTGGAAGTACGACGCCGGGGTCGACGGGCGCGCGACGATCATGTTGTCTTGCGCGCACATCTGCAGGTAGCGCTCGATGCGCGCCGACGAGTGGTCGGGGCCCTGGCCCTCGTAGCCGTGGGGGAGCAGGAGCACGACGCTGGACTGCTGCGCCCACTTCTGGTCGGCCGACGAGATGAACTCGTCGATGACCGACTGGGCGCCGTTGGCGAAGTCGCCGAACTGGGCCTCCCACAGCACGAGCGCGTCGGAGCGCTCCACCGAGTAGCCGTACTCGAACGCCATGGCCGCGTACTCGCTCAACAGGGAGTCGTAGACCCAGAAACGGCCCTGGTTCTCGCTGAGGTTCGCCAGCGGCAGCCATTCCTGACCGTTGTCGCGGTCGTGCAGGACCGCGTGGCGCTGCACGAAGGTGCCGCGACGCGAGTCCTGTCCGGCGAGGCGCACCGGGGTGCCCTCCATCAGCACCGAGCCGAAGGCGAGGAGCTCGCCGAAGGCCCAGTCGATGTTGCCGTTGCGGCTCATGTCGTGGCGCTTGTCGAGCAGCTGCTGGAGCTTGGTGTGCACGGTGAAGCCGTCGGGCTTGTTCACGAAGGCGTCGCCGATGTGCTGCACGACCTCGCGCGAGACGCCGGTCGTCTCGGGCGCGCCGACCGCGGGCTCGTCGGCGGCGTCGGTCGTGACCACGGGGTTGGTTCCCGTCTCGGCCTCGTGCGTGTCGGCGAAAGCCACCTCGAGGCGGCTCTGGAAGTCGCGCTTCGCCTGCTCGTACTCGTCTTCGGTGATGTCGCCGCGACCGACGAGGGACTCGGTGTACAGACGGCGAACGGACCGCTTCGCCTCGATGAGGTTGGTCATCAGGGGCTGCGTCATCGACGGGTCGTCGCCCTCGTTGTGACCGCGGCGGCGGTAGCAGACGAGGTCGATCACGATGTCGCGGTGGAACTCCTCGCGGTACAGGAACGCGAGCTCCGCGGCGCGGACGACGGCCTCGGGGTCGTCGCCGTTCACGTGCAGAATCGGAGCCTGGATGGTCTTGGCGACGTCGGTGGCGTAGACCGAGGTGCGCGCGTCGGTCGGCGTGGTGGTGAAGCCGACCTGGTTGTTCACCACGACGTGGATCGTGCCGCCGGTGCGGTAGCCGCGCAGCTGCGACATCTGCAGCGTCTCGACCACGACGCCCTGACCCGCGAACGCGGCGTCGCCGTGCACGAGGATGGGCAGCCACGAGAACGTGCCGATGGGCTTGCGGTCCTGCTTGGCGCGCACGATGCCCTCGAGGACGCCGTCGACGGTCTCGAGGTGGGAGGGGTTCGCGGCCAGGTAGACGGGGAGCTCGTCGCCGGCGTCGCCGACGAAGGTGCCCTCGGTGCCGAGGTGGTACTTCACGTCGCCCGAACCGCGCTTGCTGCCGATCGCGACCGCACCCTCGAACTCACGGAACACGTGACCGTAGGTCTTGCCGGCGATGTTGGTCAGCACGTTGAGACGGCCGCGGTGGGCCATGCCGATGGCGGCCCCGTCGAGGCCGGCCGAGGCCGCGCCCTGGAGGATCTGGTCGAGCAGCGGGATGAGCGACTCGCCGCCCTCGAGGCTGAAGCGCTTCTGCCCGACGTACTTGGTCTGCAGGAAGGTCTCGAACGCCTCCGCCTGGTTCAGCTTCGAGAGGATGCGCAGCTGCTCGTCGTGACCGGGCTTGGTGTACTTGACCTCGATGTTGCGCTGGAACCACTGGCGCTGCGCCGGGTCTTGGATGTGCATGTACTCGACGCCCATGGTGCGGCAGTACGAGTCGCGCAGCACTCCGAGGATGTCGCGGAGCTTCGCGACGCGCTTGCCGCCGAGGCCGTTGGTGACGAACTCGCGGTCGAGGTCCCAGAAGGTGAGGCCGTGCGACTCGATCTCGAGGTCGGGGTGCGTGCGCTGGACGTACTCGAGCGGGTCGATGTCGGCCATGAGGTGGCCGCGGACGCGGAAGGAGTTGATGAGCTCCTGCACGCGGGCGCTCTTGTCGATGCGCTCGGAGATGTCGACGCTGATGTCGGGCGCCCAGTGGATGGGCGCGTAGGGGATGCGCAGCGCCGCGAAGATGTCGTCGTAGAAGCCGCGCTGCCCGATCAGCAGCTCGTGCACCTTCTTCAGGAACTCGCCCGAGCCGGCACCCTGGATGACGCGGTGGTCGTAGGTGCTGGTGAGGGTAATCGTCTTGCCGATCGCGAACTCGTTGAGCGTCTTCTCGCTCGCGCCCTGGAACTCGGCCGGGTAGTCGAGCGCGCCGGCGCCGATGATCGCGCCCTGGCCGCGCATCAGGCGCGGGACCGAGTGCACGGTGCCGATGCCGCCGGGGTTGGTGAGCGAGATGGTGGTGCCCTGGAAGTCGCCCGGGGTCAGCTTGTTGTTGCGGGCGCGGCGCACGAGGTCTTCGTACGAGGCGAGGAACTCGCCGAACGTGAGCGTGTCGGCGCGCTTGATGCTGGGCACGAGAAGGGCGCGCGAGCCGTCGGGCTTGGGCATGTCGATGGCGATGCCCAGGTTGACGTGCGCGGGGGCCACGACCGAGGGCTTCCCGTCGACCTCGGCGTAGTAGACGTTCTGGCTCGGGAACTCCTTGAGCGCCTGGATGAGCGCCCACCCGATGAGGTGCGTGAAGCTGACCTTGCCGCCGCGCGTGCGGGACATGTGGTTGTTGATGACGATGCGGTTGTCGATCATCAGCTTCGCGGGGATGGTGCGCACGCTCGTCGCGGTGGGGACCGTGAGCGAGTCGTCCATGTTGGATGCCAGGGCCTTCGGCATCCCCTTCAGGACCGTGACGCGGTCTTCCTCGGTGCTCTCGGACCCGGCCGAGGGGGCGGCGGCCGGAGCCTGCGCCGGGATCGGCTGCGGGGCGGCGGGCTTGGCCGTCGTACGCGCCACGGGCGCCTGACCGACGATCGGGATGGGTGCCGTCACCGGCTTGGGCTCGGTGGGAGCTGTCGCGGACGGCGGGGCGGCGGCGGTTCCGTCGACGACCGGGTGGTACGCCTCCAGAATCGGCCACCAGGCCTTGTCCACGGAGTGCTTGTCGACCTTGAACTGTTCGTAGAGCTCGTCTACGAGCCACTCGTTCGCGCCGAACTCGCCCTCGCTCGAAGTACCGACGCCCGTCACCTGGCTCGACACAGTCGATCGCCTGCTTTCCTCGATGAAGATTCCTGTGGATACGCGCCTCGTCGCCGTGAAGACGCCGACGTCGCGCGCGAAAACCCAGCCTAGCCGAGGTTCCTGCGTGCCTCCCGGGGTCTTTACATTCCGCTGATGTGGTGAGGTGGATGCCATGGAGTTCTACGGCGCATCCCCCGAGGTCGACCTCACCTATTCCGACGTCTTCCTCGTCCCCCGTCGGTCCGACGTCCGCAGCCGTCTCGACGTGGATCTGGCCCCCGGCGACGGCACCGGCGCGACCGTCCCGCTGGTGTCGGCGAACATGAACTCGGTGACCGGGACGCGGCTCGCGGCGACCCTGGCCCGTCGCGGCGGCCTGGGCGTGTTGCCGCAGGACCTTCCGCTCCAGGAGCTCGACGCCGCGATCCGGTGGGTCAAGGCGCAGCCGGTCCCGTGGGACAGCCCCCTGGTGCTGCCTCCGCACGCCACCGCGGCCGAGGCGGCGAAGCTGCTGCCCCCGACCGAGGGCCACGGCATCCTGGTGGCCGATCCGCACGCCGAGAGCCTCGCGATCGACGACGTCGTGGGGATCGTGCCGGCGACCCGTCTGGCCACCGCTCTGCCCGACGCGCAGTTGGGCGACCTCGTCCGCGCGCGGCCCGTCTCGATCGACGCCGACGACGTCGCCGACGCACGTCACGCCTTCGACCTGCTCGTGGCGGCCGAGGCGGAGGTCGTCGCCGTGCTGCAGCACGGCCGCGTGGTCGGCGTGCTCTCGCAGCGCAGCGCCCTGCGCTCCACCCTGTACCGTCCCGCCGTCGACGCCTCGGGTCGCCTCGTGGTCGCCGCCGCCGTCGGCGTGAACGGCGACGTGGCGTCCAAGGCGAAGGCCCTCGCGGCCGCGGGTGTCGACGTCCTCGTCGTCGACACCGCCCACGGACACCAGGAGCAGATGCTCCGCGCGCTGCGCGAGGTCGCGGCGCTGGATCTCGGCATCCCGATCGCCGCGGGCAACATCGTCACCGCCGAGGGTGTGCGCGACCTCACCGAGGCCGGTGCCTCGATCCTGAAGGTCGGCGTCGGACCCGGGGCGATGTGCACGACGCGCATGATGACGGCCGTGGGCCGCCCGCAGTTCTCGGCCGTGCTCGAGACCGCCGAGGCGGCCCGTGCCGTCGGAGCGCACGTCTGGGCCGACGGGGGAGTGCGCTACCCGCGCGACGTGGCGCTCGCCCTGGCGGCGGGAGCGGCCTCGGTGATGATCGGCTCGTGGTTCGCGGGAACCATCGAGGCCCCCGGCGAGCTGCTCGCCGACGCGGACGGGCGCATCTACAAGGAGTCCTGGGGCATGGCCTCGACCAAGGCGGTCCAGGGCCGCTTCGGCCGGCTCGACCCGTACGAGCGCGCCCGCAAGGAGCTGTTCGCCGAGGGGATCTCGTCGTCGAAGATCTATCTCGACCCGCAGCGCCCCGGTCTGGAGGACCTGCTCGACATGATCACCTCGGGCGTGCGCTCGTCGTTCACGTACGCGGGAGCGGCCAGCGTCGCCGAGTTCCACGAGCGCGCGCGGGTGGGCCTGCAGTCGGCCGCCGGGTACGAGGAGGGCAAGGCGCTGCCGGTCAGCTGGTGACGGCTCGCTCGAGGTCGGCGGCGGCCTCGAGCGTGATCCAGGCGCCCAGCTGCACCGACAGGTCGAGATCGTCGCCCTCCGGGCGCGCCGGGCGACGCGCGTCGGCGGCGAAGAGGGTGCCGTGGCGCCCCTGCCACAGAGCCTCGGCGTTGCGGTCGACGAGTCGCCGGGCGGCGTCCGCGGCGGCGTCGACGACCGGGCCCCGGGCCGCGGCCAGATCCCGCGCCGCGACGGCCAGGTAGCGCGCCAGGATGCCGGCGAACAGACCGCCGTCGCCGCCGCCCGCCCCCGGGAACAGCCCGTCGGGCGCGCACCAGCTCTCCACCGCGTGCACCAGGGCGCTCGCCCGCTCGACGTGGGTCCACGCGGGATCGGTCGGGTCGGCGAGCGCCGGGGCGCCCACGACCAGCGCGGATCCGATCGCCGCGCCCTGGTTGTACGTCCACAGCTCCGATCGCACGACCCCGTGCTCGACGCCGTCGCGGACGAGACCGGTCTCCGGGTCGTCGAGGGTGGATGCCACCCACGCGTCGAGCCGAGCCGCGTCGGCCGGGTGCCCGGTCAGGCCCAGTACCATCGATCCGGGGTTGTTCGCGGGGGCGTTGTACAGCTCGCTGCCCACCGCCCACGGGAGGGCCCCGAGATCGGGGTCGATCGCGCGGCGGAGGCGCTCCGAGATCCGGCGGAGTGCGCGTGGATGCCGATCGGCTCGCGCCAGCGCCAATCCCATCCACGCGATGTCGTCGTAGAACGGTGTCGTCCAGCGCCCGATCGTGCGCACGGTCACGCCTCGACCGATCCGGCGGATCAGGCGGCGACGCCGGACGTCGGGGCGGTGCGTCTCGGCGTCGGCGAGCACGTGCAGCAGGTGGGCGTGCCACCAGTAGTGCCAGGTGCGCGCCCCGGTCTTCTCCGAGGCGGCCGCGTGCGCCCACGCGACGGGGCCGTACCGGTGGAGGAAGCGCTCGGTCACCGCGGCCTCCGCGGCGGCGGCGCGTCGCTGCGCGGGGGAGTCGGCATCCATGTCACCCATCCTCCCCACCTCGAGCGCGACGGGGGATCGGGATGCCGGGGGCCCGGGGCTGCTTTAGAATCGACGGCACGATGGACGACCCTCCCAGTTGTAGACCCAGGCCCCAACGACCCTCTTCCGCCGGACGACCGAGCGGGGGTGATGCCTGATGGATTACGTCATGCTGGGCGTGGGGCTCCTGCTCACGGTGGGGACCGGACTGTTCGTCGCGAGCGAGTTCGCCCTCGTCAATCTCGACCGCGCCGACCTCGAATCCCGTCGCGCCGCCGGGGAGACCCGGTTGTCGCTGACGATCGACGCGCTGCGCATCACCTCGACGCACCTGTCGAGCGCGCAGCTGGGCATCACGCTCACGACGCTGCTCACCGGCTACACGATGGAACCGGCGATCTCGAACCTCCTGCGTCCGCTGTTCGCCTCGTGGGGACTGCCCGAGGCCGTCATCGTCTCGGTGGCCGCGATCATCGGCGTCGGCTTCGCCACCGTGCTGTCGATGATCCTGGGCGAGCTCGTCCCCAAGAACTTCGCGCTGGCCATCCCGCGTCAGACGGCGAAACTCGTCATCCCCTTCCAGGTGGCCTTCACCGCGGTGTTCAAGCCCGCCATCGTCGTGCTCAACGGCAGTGCCAACGGCGTGCTGCGCGCCCTCGGCGTCGAGCCGAAGGAGGAGCTGTCGGGCGCCCGCTCGGCCGAGGAGCTGTCGAGCCTGGTCAAGCGCTCCGCGAGCGCCGGGATGCTCGAGAAGGACACCGCGAGCCTGCTGGATCGCAGCCTCACCTTCGCCCGCCTCAGCGCCGCCGACGTCATGACGCCCCGCCCGAGCGTGCACGCGCTCGCGGCGGGCGACCCCGCCGACGACGTCGTGCAGCTCGCGCGTCGCACCGGCCACAGCCGCTTCCCCGTCTACGGCGAATCGATGGACGACATCGTCGGCGTCGTGCACCTCAAGGCCGCGATCGGGGTCCCGCGCGACCGCCGCGCCGACGTGCCCGTGGCCGCGCTCGCGACCGAGCCGCTGCGCGTGCCCGAGACCGTGCACCTCGACGCGCTCGTCTCGGAGCTGCGCTCCCGCGGCTACCAGATGGCGATCGTCGTCGACGAGTACGGCGGGACGGCCGGGGTCGTGACCCTGGAGGACCTGGTCGAGGAGATCGTCGGAGAGGTGCTCGACGAGCACGACCGCTCGCGTGCCGGCGTCGTGAGGTCGGCGGCATCCCTCACCTTCCCCGGTGATCTTCGTCCCGACGAGGCCCTCGACCGCGCGGGCGTCCGCGTGCCGGAGGGCGAGGTGTACGACACCGTCGGCGGTTTCATCATGGCCGCTCTCGAGCGCATCCCCGCCGTGGGCGACACCGTCGCCATCGACGACGGCGTGCTCGCCGTGCAGCGCATGGACGGCCGTCGCGTCGACCGCGTGCAGTTCACGCCCCGCCCCGAGGAGCAGGACATCGACGATCTCGTCCGCGCGGCGAAGGGCGGTGATCAGCGATGAACGACTGGGCCGGAATCGCCTGGCTGGTGGTGCTGCTGGCCGCCAACGCCTTCTTCGTCGGTGCCGAGTTCGCCGTCATCTCGGCACGGCGTTCGCAGATCGAGCCGCACGCCGACCGCGGGTCGCGGGCGGCCAAGACCGCGCTGTACGCGATGGAGCACGCCACGCTCATGCTCGCGACCTGTCAGCTGGGCATCACGATCTGCTCGCTGCTGATCCTGAACGTCTCCGAGCCCGCGATCCACCACCTGCTCGAAGGACCGCTGGGGCTCACCGGCATCCCCGAGGCGGCGGTCGACGTCGTCGGCTTCGTCGTGGCGCTGCTGGTCGTGTCGTACCTGCACGTCGTGTTCGGCGAGATGGTGCCGAAGAACCTCGCCTTCTCGCTGCCGGACCGCGCCGTCCTCATGCTCGCCCCGCCGCTCGTGGCCGTCTCGAAGGCGTTCCACCCGATCATCGTGGCGCTGAACTGGACCGCCAACCACGTGCTGCGCTTGTTCCGCGTCGAGCCGAAGGACGAGGCCGCCTCGACCTACACGCTCGACGAGGTCGCCACGATCGTGACGCAGTCGCGCCGCGAGGGCGTGCTCGACGACGCCTCGGGAACGGTGACCGCGGTGGTCGAGTTCACCGAGAAGAAGGCGGCCGACATCGCCGTGCCGATGGGCCGGCTCGTCACGCTTCCCGAGACGATCACGCCCGCCGAGATCGAACGCGCGGTCGCCCAGCACGGGTACTCGCGGTACGTCATCGTCGACCCGGCGGGCAACCCCACCGGCTACGTGCACCTGAAAGACGTGCTGCGCGCGGCCGAGGGGGCGGATGCCGACATGCTGCGCCCCATCCCGGCGAAGCGGGTGCATCACATGGTCTCGGTCCTCGAGACCACCGACCTCGAGGACGCCCTCGCCCTCATGCGCCGTTCCGGCCGCCACCTCGCTCAGGTGCGCGACGACAGCGGCGACGTGCAGGCGGTGCTCTTCCTCGAGGACGTCATCGAGGAGCTCGTCGGCGAGGTGCAGGACGCCACCGAGCGTCGCCGCTTCGTCTGATCGCAGAACACCGGATGCCACGGGCCCGGCGCCTCGTGGCATCCGGTGTCTTCGTCATGCGTGCGTGGGGGCGCCCAGGTCACGTGACGTGGGTGGGAGCCCCCGCCGTGGCGCGTGGTGTCGGCGAGGTCACGTGACGTGGGCGAAAGCCCCCGCCGTGGCGCGGGGTGTCGGCGAGGTCACGTGACGTGGGCGTCAGCGTGCGATGCTACGTCGCGCGGAAACGCCTGCGTCAGTACGCGCGCAGGTACTGCGCGGGGGCGGGCGAGTCCGCGCCGAGCGCGGCGGCCGCGCGCAGCGCGTAGTGCGGGTCGCGCAACCACTCACGTCCCGACATGATCGCGTCGGCGCGCCCGTCGGCGAGGATCTGCTCGCCGAACGAGGGGTCGTCGATCATGCCGACGGCGCTGACGAGCAGTCCCGTCTCGCGGCGCACGGCGGCGGCGTACTCCACCTGGTAGCCGGGGCCCGGGACGATGTGCTGCTGCGGCACGAGTCCGCCGCTGGAGACGTCGATGAGGTCGGCGCCGGCGTCGGCGACCAGGCGCGCGGCGGCGACCGTGTCGGCGACGTCCCAGCCGCCCTCGGCCGCATCGGTCGCCGAGAACCGCACGAACACCGCGGCGTCGGGCGCGGCGGCGCGCACGGCCTCGGTCACCCGCACGGTCAGCCGCACGCGGTTCTCGAACGAGCCGCCGTACTCGTCGTCGCGGTGGTTGGTCAGCGGCGAGAGGAACTGGTGGAGGAGGTAGCCGTGGGCGGCGTGGACCTCGAGCACCTCGAAACCGGCGGCCACCGCGCGGCGTGCGGCATCCGCGAAGTCGGAGACGACCTTCTCGATGCCCGCGGCGTCGAGGGCGACCGGCTCGGCGAATGCGTCGTAGGCGACGGCCGAGGGAGCGACGGGGGTCCATCCTCCGTCGGCGGGTGCGACGGTGCCGCGACCACCGGTGAGCGGCGAGGTGGTCGAGGCCTTGCGGCCGGCGTGGCCGAGCTGCACGCCCGCGACCGATCCCCGTGCGCGGATCGCCGCGACGATCGGGGCCCACGCGTCCGCCTGGGCGTCGTTCCAGATGCCCGCGTCATCGGGTGAGATCCGGCCCTCGGGCGAGACGGCGCTCGCCTCGGCGATCACGAGCCCCGCCCCTCCCGCGGCGAACTGCGCGAGGTGGACGTGGTGCCAGTCGTTCGGGATGCCGTCGACCGCGCTGTACTGGCACATCGGCGACACCCATAGACGGTTGCGCAGCTCGATACCGCGGATGGTCAGGGGTGTGAAGAGGGCACTCATGAGGGACCTTCGCGTTCTAGGGTGGCGCCATGACGGCGAGGGAGTTCAGCGGGCACGATGTCGCGCGCGCACTGCGCAAGCCAACGGCGGACGACGACAAGTATTCCCGTGGGGTGGTCGGGCTCCGCACCGGCTCGGCCCGGTATCCGGGTGCCGCGGTGCTCGGCGTCGAGGCCGCGTGGCGCACCGGGACGGGTATGGTCCGCTACCTCGGTCCCACCCGCGCCCAAGACTTCGTCCTGCAGCGTCGTCCCGAGACCGTGACGGCCGATGGGCGCGTGCAGGCGTGGGTGATGGGATCGGGGACGGATGCCGCCCAGCGCGACGCGGCCGAGACCGCGGCGCTGCGCGGGATCCTGCGCGGGGAGGTCCCGGTCGTCGTCGACGCGGGCGCCCTCGATCTCGTCCCGGGTGCGACCGCCCCGGTGATCGCGACCCCGCACGCGCGGGAGCTCGACCGTCTGCGTGCCTCGCTCGGGCTCGGCGAGGCGGAGGCGGGCGACGAGGACGCGCGCGAGCGGGCGGCGCGCGAGACCGCCGAGGCGTTCGGGGGCGTCGTGCTGTCCAAGGGGGCGGTCACGATCGTCGCCGCCGCGAGCGGGTGGACCCGGCGGGTGTCCGCGGGGACGCCGTGGCTGGCGACCGCCGGCACCGGTGACGTGCTCGGGGGAGTGCTCGGGGCGATCACGGCGGGAGCGGTCGCGGCCGGTCGGACCGGCATCGACGATCTGGCGGCCTGCGCCGCCGCCGCGGCCTGGGTGCACGGGCGGGCCGGGGTCGCGGCATCGCTCTCCCGCGGAGCGGACGGCGGACCGATCGCCGCTCTCGACGTGGCCGAAGCGCTGCCGCCCGTGATCGCGGAGCTGCTCGCGGACTCGATCGCGTAACGAATAGCGCCGGCGCCCGCGCGACCGCGGGGGAGGTCGCGGTCGGCGTCCGAGGCGTCCGGGGCGGCCCGCTTAGGATTGTGCGGTGTTGAGGCGTGTCGTTCCCCTGTTGATCGCGTTCGTCGCCGTGCACGTCGTGGTGGCGATCCTGGGCTACGAGCAGCCCAACGAGCCCATGGGCGACGTGTACCTCGTGTACGAACCCTGGTCGCGCTGCGCCCTCTTCGGAGGGGTCGACCTGACCTCCTGCACCCGAAGTGCCAGCTGGGAATGGCCGGGGATCACCGAGAAGTGGATCTACCCGCAGCTGGCCTTCCTGCCGATGACCTTCGCCTGGGTCTTCGCGTGGGCGGTCGGATACACGCCCGCCTGGGCGATCACCGTGGCGCTGTTCAACCTCGTCGCCTTCGTCGTGCTGGTGGGCAAGGGCCGTTCGACCGGTCGCGTTCTCGCCGCATGGTTCTGGCTCGCCGCCATCCTCCTGATCGGACCCGTGGGGCTCTACCGCATCGACGGCATCACCGTCCCGTTCGCGATCCTCGGCAGCATCTGGATGCTGCGCCGCCCGTTCGTGGCATCCCTCCTCCTCTCGATCTCGGTGTGGATGAAGGTCTGGCCCGCGGCGATCCTCGCCGCCGGTCTCGTCGTCGTGCGCCGTCGTCTCGCGCTCGTGTGGGGCGCGGTGGCCGTGTCGCTGTTCACGATCATCCCCGTCGTCTCGCTGGGCGGCGCCCCGTACGTCTTCGGCTTCGTGGGGGATCAGACCTCGCGCGGCATCCAGATGGAGGCGCCCGTCGGTGGTCTCTACATGTTCCTCGCCGCCTTCTACGTGCCCGGCAGCGAGGTGTACTACGACGGCGACGTGCTGACGTTCCAGGTCACCGGCCCGGGCGCCGAGCCGCTGATCGCTGCGATGACGCCGATCATGCTGCTGGTCATGGTGGGGGTGGCCGTCGTCGGCATTCTGAAGATGCGTCGCGGCGCGACCTTCCTCTCGCTCTTCCCCGTGCTGTCGCTGGCGCTGGTGACCGCGTTCATCGCCCTGAACAAGGTCGGTTCGCCGCAGTACTACGTCTGGCTGTTCGCCCCGGTCGTGCTCGGGCTCATGATCGACCGGCGTCGCTGGTACGCCTTCGCGGGCATGACGCTCGTGATCGCCGCGCTCACGCAGTGGATGTATCCGCTGCTGTACGACGGGCTGATGGCCACGCACCCGAACCCCTTCCCGGTCGTCGTGCTGGAGGTGCGGAACCTCCTCGCGCTCGTGCTGCTCGGGTGGGCGATCGTGCGCGTGATGCGGGTGCCGACGGGGCGGGTCCGCCCGCCGGCGGGACTGCGCGAGATCGTCACGGGACGCCGGCCGATTCCCGCGCGGATGCCGTCGCGCCGCTGATGCGGCCACCCGTTCCGCGTCGCGAGGCGGGGTCGTAGTCTTCAACCATGCTCATCGCCTTCTCGGTCGCCCCCTCCGGGGTCGGCACCGCCGCCACGGAGAACCCCGACGGATCCGTCCACGACGCGGTCGCCGCGGCCGTGGCCGTGGTGCGCGCCTCGGGTCTGCCCCACCGCACGACCTCGATGTTCACGGAGGTCGAGGGCGAGTGGGACGAGGTGTTCGCCGTCGTCAAGGCCGCGACGGACGCCGTGATGCCCTACGGCTCGCGGGTCTCGCTCGTGCTCAAGGCCGACATCCGTCCCGGGCGCACGGGAGAGATCGAGGGCAAGGTCCAGCGGCTCGAAGACGCGCTCGAGCGCCGCGACGACTGACCCCGCTCCCGTGGGCGCACGGCGCGCCCGTGACCTCGAAACGATTCGACGGCAGCCCGCTCCGGCGGCTAGCATCGCCTGGTGACCTCTTCGACGATCTCGAGAGGTGCGGCGATGCGGGCGCTCCTTTCCCTCGCCATCGGCAGCTTCGGCATCGGCATGACCGAGTTCGTGGTGATGGGCCTGCTGCCCAACATCGCCCGCGAACTCGTCCCCGGGGCGTGGGCGGCCTCTCCCGACGACGCGATCGCCCAGGCCGGCTGGCTCATCTCGCTCTACGCGTTGGGCGTCGTCGTCGGCGCCCCGACGATCGCCGGGTCCGTCGCCCGCTTCCCGCGCCACCGCGTCATGATCGCGCTCGCCGCGGCGTTGGCGTTCTTTTCCGTGCTGACCGTGATCGCCCCCACGTTCGAGCTCGTCGCGGCATCCCGGTTCCTCGCCGGCCTCCCGCACGGCGCCTACTTCGGCATCGGCGCCCTCGTGGCGGCCGACGCGCTCGGCCCCGGCAACCGCGCCAAAGGCGTCGCCTTCGTTCTCACCGGCCTCACCATCGCCAACGTCGTGGGTGTGCCGCTGGGCACGCTGCTGGGGCAGCAGGTGGGCTGGCGTGCCGCGTTCGCCGTCGTCGCGGCGATCTTCCTGCTCGCGACGATCTGTATCGCCCTCTTCGTCCCGAAGCACCCGGGCAGCCCCGGCCGCCGTCTGCGCGACGAGCTGCGCGTCTTCCGCATCGGCCAGGTGTGGTTCGCCCTCGGTATCGGTGCGATCGGATTCGGCGGGTTCTTCGCGATGTACAGCTACATCGCCCCCATGATCACCGACGTCGCCGGGCAGCCCGAGTGGGGCGTCTCGATCGTGCTGGTGCTCGTGGGAATCGGCATGACGATCGGCAACATCGTCGGCGGTGCCCTCGCCGACAAAGACCTGCGATTCTGGCTCTTCACCGGCCTCATCGCCCTCGGCGTGGCATCCGTGGGTCTCGCGCTCACGGCGGGCTGGATCGTCAGTCTCGTGCTGTTCGCCTTCCTGGTGGCGTTCTGCGGGTCGGCGCTGAGCCCGGCGATCCAGACGCGCCTCATGGACGTCGCCGAGGACAACCAGTCGATCGCCGCCGCCCTCAACCACTCGGCGCTGAACATCGGCAACAGCCTCGGTGCGTTCCTCGGCGGTCTCGCGATCGCGGCGGGACTCGGGCTCGTCGCCCCGGCCTGGGTCGGGGCGCTGCTCGCTCTCGGCGGTCTGCTGGTGGCGGTGCTGTCGTACCGCGTCGAGGACCGCTCGGGCCGGCACCCCGAGCACCGGATGCCGGCGGCCGAGGCCGCGCAGACCGCGATCACCGGCTCCATCCCGACGCAGGGCTGAGACAGCGCCGACGCGATCACGCGCTCGCGTCGCGCCCCTTCGGCCGGAGTCGAGTGTCCAGGCCACGCCGCGTCGCGCGGGGTGTGCGGCGTTTCGTGGACACTCGACGGTCGCCCCCGGCCCGTGACACCACGTGCCGGGAGCGGTGGGGCACCGGACCGGTGGATGCCGGTGTGTCCGGCATCCGGGATCGTCAGGTCGCGAGGAGCCGACGCAGGTGCGTGGCGACGGCGGCGGTCTCGATGAGGAAGCCGTCGTGGCCGAAGTCGCTCGAGAGCACGACCGAGGCGTCGCCGTCGAGCGTGTTCGGGATGCCGCGGGCGATGCGGTGCTGCCCGTCGATGGGGAACAGCCGGTCGCTGTCGATGCCGAGCACGAGCGTCGTGGCGGTGACGCGACGCAGGGCGTCCTCGACGCCGCCGCGGTCGCGACCGACGTCGTGGGAGTTCATCGCCTCGACGAGGGTGAGGTAGCTGTTCGCGTCGAAGCGTCGGGTGAACTTGTTGCCGTGGAAGTCGAGGTACGACTCGACCGCGAAGCGGCCGCCCCGGCCGAGCGGGCTCACGCCCGACTGCCAGGAGCGCTGGAACCGCTGGTTGAGTTCGGTCGGGCTGCGGTAGTTCAACAGCGCCATGCGGCGGGCGAGGGCCAGACCGCGGTGCGGGCCGTCGCCGTCGCCCGCGTCGTAGTACTCCCCGCCCGCGAAGCGCGGGTCCACGCGGACCGTGTCCAGCTGCACGGAGTTCAGCGCGATCTGATCGGCCGTGGTGACCGGCGGTGCCGACAGGATCGCCGCGCGTTCGACGCGACCGGGGTGCCCGACGGCCCACTCGAGGGCGTGCATGCCGCCCATCGAGCCGCCGACGACGGCGTGCCAGCTCTGCACCCCGAGCCGGTCGGCGAGGAGGGCCTGGGCGGCGACCTGATCGCGGATCGTGAGATACGGGAAACGGGAGGCCCACTCGTAGCCGTCGGGCGCGATGCTCGCGGGACCGGTGGAGCCCTGGCATCCGCCCAGCATGTTCGGGGCGACGACGAAATAGCGGTCGGTGTCGATCGCCGCTCCCGGCCCGACGAGGTCGCTCCACCAACCGGCGGTGGGGTGCCCGGGAGCTGCGGCGCCTCGCACATGGCTGTCGCCGGTGAGCGCGTGCAGGATGAGCACCGCGTTGTCGCGGGACGGGGACAGCTCGCCCCACGTCTCGTAGGCGAGGCGCACGTGCGGCAGGGACTCGCCGTTCTCGGTCTCGAACATGCCGAACGAGGCGAACAGGCGGTCCCCGGCCGGGTCGCCGTCGCGCCACGCGCCCGTCGCGGGCGGACGACCGAGGAGCGAGCGGGCGTCGGCCTCCGTCACCGGGGCCGAGGGCACCGTGTCTTCGGAGATCTGCCAGTCCATGGCATCCATTCTCGCCCGTGCGGAAGGGGTCGATCGGACTGTTACGGTCGCAGACCGCGTTGGTCGCCGATGTCAAGAACCCGTCGTCTCGCGGGTGGGCTCGCCATGATCGCGGCATGGCGAACTTCCTCCTCATCGCGGCCTCGAGCGACATCGGTCAGGCGACGGCGAAGCGACTCCGTGACGCGGGGCACCGCGTCCTCACCACCGCCCGGGACTCCTCGCGGATCGAGCCCGATTTCCGCCTGGACGCCACGGACTTCGACGCCGTGGACCGCGTCGTCGGCGAGGCGGGTGAGCTCGACGGCATCGCCGTGTTCGCGGGCTCGATGCTGCTCAAGCCCGCGCATCTGACCTCGCGCGAGCAGTACGACGAGCTCATCGGCGCGTCGCTCACCACCTCCTTCGCGGCGGTGCGTGCGGCGGGTTCGCACATGCGCGGCGGGGGAGCGGTGGTGCTGGTGTCGTCGGCGGCGGCCCTGGCCGGACTGCCGAACCACGACGGCATCGCCGCGGCGAAGGCCGGCGTGATCGGCCTTACGCTGTCGGCCGCGGCGAGCTACGCGGCGCACGGCCTGCGTGTGAACGCCGTGGCGCCGGGACTCGTGCAGACGCGGCTGACCGAGAAGCTCACCTCGAGCGACATGTCGCGGAAGGTGTCCGAGGCGATGCACCCGCTCGGCCGCCTCGGCGAGCCCGACGACGTCGCCCGGGCGGTGGAGTTCCTGCTCGCGCCGGAGAACGCGTGGATGACGGGCCAGGTGCTCGGCGTCGACGGCGGGCTCGGGAGCCTGCGCCCGCGGCAGAAGGTCTGACCGCCCTCGTGGCGTGAGTCGCCAAGGTTTGTCGCTTCGGCAGGCCCTGAAGCGACAAATTGTGGCGACTCACGCTCGGGATGCGGCGGGTCAGGCGCGCGCGGGCATGGGGCCCGCCAGGGAGGGGAGGAGAATCCGGGAGGGGAGGAGGAGCGGGCGGCGTTCGGCCCTCCCGTGCCCGGATCTCCTCCCTTCGCGGGCTGCCCCGCGGCTGACGCGCCGGGATGCGCGAACGCCCCGACCCGGGTGGGGGCGGGGCGTTCGGCGTCTACGGCGGCTCAGGCGCGCGCGGCCTCCGAGAGGCGTCGCGCGGCGGCGAGGGCCTGATCGAGGTCGGCCTTGAGGTCGTCGATGTTCTCGAGACCCACCGACAGACGCACGAGACCGGGGGTCACGCCCGCGGTCAGCTGCTGCTCGGGCGTGAGCTGCGAGTGGGTCGTGGATGCCGGGTGGATGACGAGCGAGCGCACGTCGCCGATGTTGGCGAGGTGGCTGAACAGGCTCAGCGAGTTGACGAACTCGCGACCCGCTTCGACCCCGCCCTTGAGCTCGAACGACAGCACCGCGCCGACGCCCTTGGGGGCGTAGTTGTTGGCGGCGGCGTACCACGGCGAGGTGGGCAGACCCGAGTAATTGACGCTCGCGACGTCGGGGTGCGACTCCAGCCACTCCGCGATCTCCTGCGCGTTCTGCACGTGGCGCTCGATGCGCAGCGACAGGGTCTCGATGCCCTGGATGAGCTGCCACGCGCTCTGCGGCGAGATCGAGGCACCGAGGTCGCGCAGCAGCTGCACGCGGGCCTTGATCACGTAGGCGAGCCCGTCGCCGACCGCCTGGGTGTAGACGGCGCCGTGGTACGAGGGGTCGGGCGTGGTGAGACCCGGGAAACGGTCGGAGTGCTCCGACCACGGGAAGCGCCCGCCGTCGACGATGACGCCGCCGATCGTGGTGCCGTGTCCACCGAGGAACTTCGTCGCCGAGTGCACGATGATGTCGGCCCCGTGCTCGAAGGGACGGATCAGGAACGGCGTGGCGATCGTGTTGTCGACGATGAGCGGCACACCGGCCTCGTGCGCCACGTCGGCCACCGAGCGGATGTCGAGCACGTTGATCTTCGGGTTGCCGATGGTCTCGGCGAAGAAGAGCTTCGTGTTGGGGCGGACAGCCGCGCGCCACTCCTCGGGGTCGTCCTGGTTCTCAACGAACGTCGTCTCGATGCCGAGCTTGGCGAGGGTGTACTTGAACAGGTTGTAGGTACCGCCGTAGATCGAGCTCGACGAGACGATGTGGTCGCCCGCCTGCGCGATGTTCAGCACGGCGAAGGTCTCGGCCGCCTGTCCGCTGGCGACGAGGAGGGCGCCGGTGCCGCCCTCGAGGCCCGCGACGCGCTGCTCGACGACGTCCTGCGTGGGGTTCTGGATACGCGTGTAGATGTTGCCGAACTCGGACAGCGCGAAGAGGTTCGCCGCGTGGTCGGCGTTGTCGAAGACGTACGAGGTGGTCTGGTAGATCGGGGTGGCGCGGGCCTTGGTGACCGGGTCGGGCTGGGCGCCCGTGTGGATCTGCTTGGTCTCGAAACGCCAGTTCTCGGGTGCCGACATGGCTGCTCCTCAGGTCTGGGGGTCGGGGCGGTCGCCGCGACCTTTTGCGAGCGTAGACATCCCCTTCCGATGCCGACAAGCGTCCCGGACACGGGCCGTAACACCCAGCTCTCGCGCCCCCCGGCGGAGGCGCGGCGCGATCCGAGGGCCCGCCCCGAAGCCGGTGGACCCTGCGACGGAGCGGCGTGTCGGAGGTCGCCGGTAGCGTGGATGCCATGACGCGACGCGCAGTGGTGACCGGGGCCAGTTCGGGTATCGGAGAGGCGACGGCACGACTGCTGCGCGCACGCGGGTGGGACGTCGTGGGGGTCGCCCGCCGCGCCGAGCGCCTGGCCGCCCTCGAGGCCGAGACCGGGGTCGTGGCGCACGCGGCCGACCTGACCGACGCCGACGCCGTCTCGGCGCTCGCCGCCTGGCTCGACGAGACCGGCGGCGTCGACGCCGTGGTGCACGTCGCCGGAGGGGCGCGCGGCAGCGACCGCGTCGAAGACGGCGACCCCGAGGACTGGCGCTGGATGTTCGAGGCGAACGTACTGTCGGGGCAGCGGCTCGTGGCATCCCTCCTCCCGGCTCTGCGTCGCGCGGCCGAGACGACCGGTCACGCCGACCTGCTGTTCGTCACCTCGACCGCCGCGCAGACGGCGTACCCCGGCGGCGGCGGGTACAACGCCGCGAAGGCGGGGGAGGCGATGCTCGTGCACGCTCTGCGGCAGGAGCTCAACGGCGAACCGCTCCGCGTGATCGAGATCGCCCCGGGCATGGTGCGCACCGAGGAGTTCACCCTCAACCGTCTGGGCGGCGACAAGGATGCCGCCGACAAGCTCTACGAGGGCGTCGAGGCGCCGCTGGTGGCCGACGACGTCGCCGACGTGATCGCGTACGCGCTCGAAGCGCCGGCGCACGTCAATCTCGACCTCGTCACGATGCGCCCGGTCGCGCAGTCGGCGCAGCACCTGCTGGCGCGCGGACCGCTGCGCACGCGGTGACCGCACGGGGCTGACGTGGCCGAGGCGAGGGTGCTCGACATCGATGCGCTGCGCGCTCGACCCAGCCGGGCCGAGGTCTCGCGCTTCTGGAGGCGGTTCCGGCAGGACAACCCTCGCGCGCGTGACCCCGAGGGTCGGGGCCGACGCATCGCGCTCACCGTCAACGTCGTGCTCCTGGCGACCGTCGTGCTGGTGCTCTCGCTCGTCATCGCGTCCGAGATCCGCCGGGGCGGCGACGCGGTTCCGATCATGGTCGTCATCGCGCTGCTCATGCTCGCGGCGCTCGTCCTGTGCGCGTCGCTGCTGCGGCGCGCGAGCCGACGACGAACCCCGCCTCGGGTGCACTGGGCCCTGGCGCACTTCGCGCAGGACAACGCCCTCGAGTACACGCCCGGACCCCGGTCGGGAACGATGCGGGCGTGGTGGAGCATGACGGGTCACAGCGTCTCCCGCGCGATGTCGCGCCGCACGCCCGATGGGCGGAGGGTCGAGTGGGCGGACTACGAGATCCGCAATGCCACCTCGGCCTTCACCTACCCGCCGGTCGGCGGCTGGATCGCGATCGGCCTGCGCCGTCCCCTGCCGCACATGATCGTGCGGGCGACCCGGCGCGGCACGCGGGCGTTCGCCGTCGCGGCGGTTCCCGACGCCGGACAGCGGCTCTCTCTCGAGGGGGATTTCGACGAGCACTTCGCGCTGTACTGCCCCGAGGGATACGAAGCCGACGCGCTCTACCTGTTCACGCCCGACGTGATGGCCCAGGCGATCGACGATGCGGGCGGGTGGGACATCGAGATCGTCGACGATCTGCTGCTGATGGTGCACCCGCGCGATGTCGTCACGACCGACCCCGAGCGGTGGGTCGAGGTCGTCCGCACGGCGGACGCCTTCGTGTCGAAGCTGGAGCAGTGGGAGCGGTGGCGCGAAACGCAACACCGGGAGGAGCCGCCCGGGCGGGGTGCTCTTCGCGGCTCGACCGGCGTCGCGCCGGCGGGACGACGCCTGCGTACCTCGTGGGGAGTCTTCGCGTGGCTGACGTTCGGTCTCGTCGCGGCGCTGTTCGTCGGAATGGTCGTGGTGGCCCTCCTCTGATCGGTCCGGCGCCGCGTGCACGACGTTTCGGCGGTCACGAGACGCTGCGAGGGGCAGAGACCCCCAGGAGACTCAGGCGAGATCGCCGCGCGCCGCCGTCGCCGAGACCCCGGCCTCGTCGGCATCCGCGAAGGCGACCTTGGGCACGAAACACAGCAGCAGGGCGGCGAGGAAGCCGCCCGCGCTGCAGATGAGCCACACGGTGACGTAGCCCGCGAGGGGCGCGGCGGTGCCGATCGCCGCTCCGGCCCCGCCGGCGAGGACCACCCCGAAGATCGCCGACGACATCGTGCCGCCGATGGTCTTGGTCGTATTCGTCAGCGCCGAGGCGACGCCGGTCTGCCCGCGGGGGGCGGCGGCCGCGGCGGCCGCCGGCATGGCCGCCACGAGGGCCCCCGACCCGAGGCCCGCGATGCTCAGGCAGAGCAGCACCTGCCACAGCTCCGTGTGCAACGGGAGGAACAGCGCGTAGCCGATGCCGACGAGCGCGGCCGCGCCGATCAACGTGACCCGGGGACTCGCGCGACGAGAGGTGACGGCGAACAGCACGGCGCCGACGATGAGCGAGACCAGGTAGACACCGATCACGTTCGAGCGGTCCGACGCGTCGAGACCGAGTCCGTACCCGAGCGATCGGTCGGTTCCGGCGTAGGTCGCGAGCGGGCCCTGCGCACCGAGCAGGCTGATGCCGACGAGGAACGCGGTGGCCTGCACCGGCCACATCTCGGGACGGCGCAGAACGCGGATGTCGACCGCGGGGTCGCTCTGGCGCAGCTCGAACATCACGAAGGCGACGCCCAGAGCGACGCCCGCAGCGAGGAGCCCGACGATGACGACCGGCCCCGGCCCCACGGGGAGACGCACGAACGACAGCGCGCCGGTCACGCACAGCAGAGCCGCGGCGAGGAGGACGAATCCGCCCACGTCGAGCCGCCGTCCGGTCTCGGAGGGCTGCGATTCGGGCACGCCCCGCCAGATCACCACGCACACCACGGTGACGACCACCGCCGGGATCGCGAGCGAGAGGCGGAGGTCGCCCCCGCTGGCGGCGAAGATGCGCCCCGCCGCGAGAGCGCCGATGATGGCACCCGCCTGCAGGCCCACGACCAGAAGCCCCGCGGCGCGTCGCGTCTGCGACACGCCTCTCCGCTGGCGTCGGCCGCGGTCGAAGATCAGCGCGATCTCCAGCGGCAGCCACACGACGTAGAACCCCTGCAGGGCCCAGGCGAGCAGGAACGTCGTGAAGGAGTCGGCGAAGACCAGCCACCAGCTGGCCGCCGCGGTCGCCACGGCTGAGAGCAGCAGGATGCGCTTGTGACCGAACATGTCGCCGAGCTTGGCGAGCACCGGCAGCACCAGCGCCGACAGCAGCAGCTGCGCCGCCTCGAACCAGTTCACGTCGGCGTCGCGGATGCCGAGATGCTCGACGATGTCGGGCAGCAGAGGCACGTAGAACCCCTGGAGGATGCCGCTGGCGAGCTCGACCAGCACGAACCACCCGATGAGGCCCGCGGTCACCCCGAGCGCGGAGCCGCGCACCCGGCCGACCGCGCCGGAGACGCGTGACATGGCGCGACAGTAGCACCGCGCGCGGCGGCATCCGTCCCTTCTCGCGGTGGGGGCGGCGCACGGCGAGACGCCCGGCCGCGACGGAGCCGCGGCGCCGGGGGAGCGGCATCCGGGAACGCCCTAGGGTGAGAGCAGTCGACGAGAGGAGCCCGCGGTGGCGGACGAGCGCGAGCGGTTGAGCTGGGACGACTTCGGAGCGGCGACGCGCGCGATCTCGCGGACGATCGTGGCCGACGGCTTCGAGCCCGAGGTGGTCGTGGCGATCGCCCGCGGCGGGCTCCTGCCGGGAGGCGCCATCGCCTACGGCCTCGGCGCCAAGAACTGCGGGGCCCTGAACGTGGAGTTCTACACCGGTGTCGGCACGGTGCTCGACGCGCCCGAAGTGCTTCCGCCCGCTCTCGACCTGTCGTACCTGTCGGGGCGACGGGTGCTGCTGGTCGACGACGTCGCCGACAGCGGACGCACGCTCGACCTCGCCGTCCGGCTCCTCGGCCGGCACGGCGCCGAGGTGCGTTCCGCGGTGATCTACACCAAGCCGTCCACCATCATCCAGCCCGACTACTCGTGGAAGGACACCGACCTGTGGATCGACTTCCCATGGTCGGCCCTCGGGTCGGTGCATGAGGAAGACGCGGCGTGACGGCGAAGACCCTCGCCGAGCTCGCGCAGGCAGGGCTCATCGACGCCTCCTGGGTGGAGCCGCTCGCTCCTGTCGCGTCCGACATCGCCGCCGTCGGCGAACGACTGCGCGCGGAGGGCAAGCCGTACCTGCCCGCCGGCGAGCTCGTGCTGCGGGCCTTCCGCATCCCCCTCGACTCGGTGCGCGTGCTCATCGTCGGGCAGGATCCCTACCCCACCCCCGGGCACCCGATCGGGCTGTCGTTCGCCGTCGACCCGCACGTGCGCCCCCTCCCGCGCAGCCTGGCCAACATCTACCGTGAACTCTCCGACGACCTCGGCATCGCCCCCGCACCGCACGGCGACCTTTCGGCGTGGGGCGCTCAGGGCGTCATGTTGCTGAACAGGGTGCTGACCGTGGCGCCGGGGGAGCCGGCATCCCACCGCGGTTGGGGATGGGAGCGCGTCACCGAGCACGCCATCCGGTGTCTCGTCGCACGGGACGCGCCCCTGGTCGCCGTGCTCTGGGGCAAGGATGCCGCCAACCTCGCGCCCCTGCTCGGCGAGACCGCGATCGTGTCGTCGGCGCACCCCTCCCCGCTCTCGGCGCGGCGCGGATTCTTCGGTTCCCGGCCCTTCTCGCGGGTCAACGCCCTGCTCGAGACGCAGGGGGCTCCGGCCGTCGATTGGCGCCTTCCGTCCTGAGGGCGGCGCCGCGCGGCCCGCGGACACACGCCCGAAACGGGGGCGGCCGTAGAGTGGCGACGTGCTGGAAGAGGAGTACGAGAAGAGCCGCCGGCGGCTGCCCGCGCATCTGCGCCGTGCGCCCGAGCCCGAGCAGCCCTTCTCGTTCGAGATCCGGCCGGCGACCGAGGCCGACATCCCCGACATCCGCGAGATCTACAACTACTACGTGCGCAACTCCGTCGTGACCTTCGACGAGAAGGCGTGGCCCCTGGCCAAATGGCGCGACAAGTTCGCCACCCTGCACAAGCTCGGGCTGCCGTTTCTGGTTGCACAGTCGCCGAGCGGCCAGATCCTCGGCTACGCCCTCGTTCAGCCCTGGCAGTCGAAGTCGGCGTACCGCTACACCGTCGAGAACTCGATCTACCTGGGTCAGGCGGCCGCGGGGAAGGGCCTCGGGCGTGCGCTGCTCGAGGCGCTCATCGATGCCTGCCAGGAGCTCGGCATCCGCGAGATGGTCGCTGCGATCAGCGACAAGGGCGCCGACGCGTCGATCGCCCTGCATGAGAAGCTCGGCTTCACCGAGGTGGGCCGCATGGGTCGCGTCGGGTTCAAGTTCGGGCGGTGGCTCGGGGTCGTGTACCTGCAGAAGAGCATCCCGTCGAAGAAGAAGCGGCGGAGGCTGTTCGGCTGAGGCTGTGCGGGGCTGCGGCTCGGCGGGGCGGGGGCGGCCGCGCTGCGGGGTGCCGGACTCCGGAGTTTTGGTGCGCGGATGCCGCTTCTCGGGTTTGTGGGTGGTTTAGCGCCGCGATTTTCCGGAGTTCCGCTCGGCCGCGCCGACCGCGCGGCGGTGAGTTCGGGCGCGGGGACGCGGGCGGCGGCACGAGCGTGGCGCGGGCCCTGCGGAGGCGCGGCGGGGCTGCCGCACGTGCCGAACTCCGGAGTTTCGGTGCGCGGATGCCGTCTCCCGAGCTCGCGGGTGATGTGGCGCCGCGTTTCTCCGGAGTTCGGCGAGTCCGGCCGGTGCGACCACGGCGGGTTGTGGCGCGGCAGCACGAGCGCCGCCCGCGGCGCGGGAGGACCGGCGCGAGCGTAGGGCCGCGGCGGCCGAGAGCGCGCGTCAGGGCCGCGGCGGCATGTGACGCGCGCCAGGGCCGCGGCGGCAGAGAGCGCGCGTCACGGCCGCGGCGGCAGAGAGCGTGCGTCAGGGCCGCGGCGGCAGAGGACGGGCGTCAGGGGCGCGGCGCGGAGGGCGCGGCCTGGCGCACCTCGTCGACGAGGCTGCGCCACGGGCCCTCGAGCTGACCGTCGCCCAGACGCGCCTGATGCACGGCCGTGTCGCCCCGGTGCACTTCGATGCGCCATTGGTAGCGGTCGGCACCGGGGGAGGCGGAGGGGGCCTGGTCCCACGGGCAACTGTCGACGAGCTGCCGCCATCGGGGGAGCCGCTCCGGTTCGGGCTCGGCCCGCCACTGCTTCGACAGGCCGGCGATTCCGCCGGAGCGCACGACCAGCACGCTCCAGCGCTCTTCGGTCTCAGGCTGCGGCATCCTCCATGACGCCGACTCCGGCCCATGCGGCGCGGACGGCGGCGACCTCCTCCGACTCCTCACCGTACTCCGCGGCCGCGGCCGCGAGGGTCGCGGCAGAGAAGGAGCGGAAGTCGGCGGTGGACGAGAGGGTGCCGGCGGTGATCGTGCGGTACCAGATGAGACCGGCGCGCTCCCAGGCGAAACCGCCCAGCGCGGTGGCGGCCAGGTAGAACGCGCGGTTGGGGATGCCGGAGTTGATGTGCACCCCGCCGTTGTCGTCCTGCGTCTCGACGTAGTCGCGCATGTGCCCGGGCTGCGGATCTTTGCCGAGCACGTCGTCGTCGTACGCGGTGCCCGGCGCCTTCATCGAGCGCAGCGCCTCGCCCTGCACGGCGTCGGCGAAAATGCCCTCGCCGATCAGCCAGGTCGCCTGCTCGACGCTCTGCCCGAGGTGATGCTGCTCGGCGAGCGCGCCGAATACGTCGGAGAGCGACTCGTTCAGAGCCCCCGACTGCCCCTGATATTCGAGCCCCCCGGCGGCCTCGGTCACGCCGTGGCCCAGCTCGTGCGCGATCACGCTCAGGGAGCGCGTGAAGCCGACGAACACCTCGCCGTCGCCATCGCCGAACACCATGCGCTCGCCGTTCCAGAACGCGTTGTCGTAGTCGTCGCCGTAGTGCACCGTCGCCAGGAGCGAGCCGCCGGCGGCGTCGATCCCGTCGCGTGCGAAGGCGTCCCAGAAGAAGTCGTAGGTCGCGCCGAGGCCGTCGTAGGCTTCGTCGACCGCGGAGTCGCCGGTGGGACCGTCGTCTTCGCTTCGGACGCGACGACCCGGCAGGTTCTCGGTGTTCGCCGCGTCGGAGATGATGCGATCGGGCGCGGGCCCGGTCTCGGCGACCAGGGTGTCGCCGTCGATCGACAGGCGCAGGCGTGTGCGCGTGGGGCGCGGCGGACGCGGGGCGGCGAGGGTCTTGCGCGCGGCGGCGGCGGCGCGGGCGAGGCGCGGGTCGTCGGTGGAGGCGAGCCGATCGAGCAGGAACGGGGGAACGATTCCGGGGGTCATGCGCCGAGGCTAGCGCCGACCCCCGACATCGCGGCATCCCTTGTGAGGAACCGGCGCGATCCCTCCGTGACGCCGGGCGGCCGGCATCCGTCACCGGAACGGGCGATGCGGCGAGAAGAGGGGGTCCGAGCGGAACAGCCCGCTCTCATGACGTCCCGCTGCCGCCACCGTCGCCGCAGCACGGCGCAGCCCGCCCTCAGGCCGGCAACGTCGGAATGGATGCCAGCAACTGGCGCGTGTACGCCGCCTGCGGCTGCAGCAGCACCTTCTCGGTCGGCCCCTGCTCGACGATGCGGCCGTCCTTCATCACCACGACCTGGTCGCACACGTTCTGCACGACGCCGATGTCGTGCGAGACGAGCACGAGGGTGAGCTGCTTCTCGGTCCGCAGACGCGCGATGAGGCGCAGGATCTGCGCGCGCACGGTGACGTCGAGCGCCGACAGCGGCTCGTCGCCGACGAGGATCCGAGGCCGGTGCACGATCGCGCGGGCGAGGGCGATGCGCTGGCGTTGGCCGCCGGAGAACTCGTGCGGGAAGCGCGTAGCCATGTCGGCGTCCAGACCCACCTGCTCGAGGACCTCGCGCACCCGCGCGCGGCGGTCGCCGTCGATGCCGAGGGCCCAGAGCGGCTCGCCGACGATGCGCTCGACGCTCATGCGGGGATCGAGCGAGGCGTAGGGGTCCTGGAACACGATCCCGGTCGCCCGGCGCAGCCAGTGCAGCGACCGTGCCGAGCCGCGCGCGTCGACGGCCCGACCGTCGACCTCGACGGTTCCGGCGCTCGGCGCGTCGAGACCGAGCAGCAGACGCACCAGCGTGGACTTGCCCGACCCCGACTCGCCGATGATGCCCACCGCACTGCCGGCGAGCACCGAGAGGTCGACGTCGGCGAGACCCACGGTTCGCTCGGCCCGCCCGATGCCCCGCGCCCGCGGAGTGGGATAGGTGCGGGACAGGCCCCGCGCGCGCAACAGCGTCTCGGTCACGGGGTCTCCTCGGAGGGGTCGACCGCGCTCCCGCGGGCGGGGAGTTCGGGATGCCACAGGGTGGCTGTCGCATCCCGCAGCAGCGCCTGCGTGACGGGCGAGGACGGCGCCTTCAGGAGATCGACGACCGCGCCCTCCTCGACCACTCTTCCGTGCTCGAGGACGACGGCGTGGGTGGCGACCTGCGCGAGGACCGCGAGGTCGTGCGTGATGAAGACGAGGGACATGCCGGCATCCTGGACGAGGGAGCGCAGGAGCGACAGGACGCCCGCCTGGATCGTGACGTCGAGGGCCGTGGTCGGCTCGTCGGCGATGAGCAGCCGCGGGCGGCACGCGAGCGCCATCGCGATCGCGACGCGCTGACGCTGGCCGCCGGAGAGCTGGTGCGGGTAGCGCGAGACGATCCGATCGGGGTCGGGCAGGGCCACGCGCTCGGCCTCGACGACGGCGCGACGCAGCGCCTCGCGGCGCGAGATGCCCTCGTGGATGCGCACCGACTCGCCGATCTGCCGACCCACCGTACGGATGGGGTTCAGAGCCGTGCGGGGCTCCTGGAAGACGATGCCGATGTCGTCGCCGCGCAGGCGCGCGAGCTCGCGATCGGGGAGTCCGAGGATCTCGCGACCGTCCCACCGGATGCTGCCCGAGGCCCGCGCCCCCTCGGGGAGGAGACCGAGCACCGCCAGGGCCGTCAACGACTTCCCCGAGCCGGATTCGCCGATGAGTCCGACCCGCGCGCCGTCGGGGACGTCGAACGACACGCCGTCGACCACCGTGCGACCGCCGATGTCGATGCGCAGGTCTCGCACGACCAGGCTCACACGACCACCCCCGGCACGTGCGTGCGCGCCGCGGGGGTGCGCTCGCCGAGGGTGGGGTCGGCGGCCTCGCGGAGGGCGTCGCCGAGCAGGTTCAGGCCCAGCACGGTCAGCGTGATCGCCACGCCCGGCCAGACGACGGTGAGCGGGTGCACGGCGATGTAGGCCTGGAGGTCGCTGAGCAGGACGCCCCACGAGGGCTGGGTCACGGGAGCTCCGAAGCCCAGGTACGACAGCCCTGCCTCGGCGAGCACGGCCACGGCCATGCCCCACGACAGCTGCACGATGAACACCGGCGCCACGTTGGGGAGCAGGTGCCGGGTGAGGTTCTGCCCGGTCGACAGCCCGCTCGCGCGGCCGGCGAGCACGAAGTCGCTGTGCAGCACGCGTCGCAGCTCCGGCCGCGTCACGCGCGCGACGTTCACGCCGAAGCCGATGCCCACCGACCAGATCACCACGGCGAGGGAACCGCCCCACACCGCGGAGATCATCATCGCGATGATGAGCACCGGGAACGCGATGAGGATGTCGACGAGCACCGCCACGCCCTCCCGGACCCAGCGTGCCGTGAGAGCGCCCAGGGCTGCCAGGGCGATACCGAGGACGGATGCCACCGCACCCGCGCCGACGGCCACGATCACGGTCGTGCGCGCTCCGGCCATGAGCAGACTCGCGATGTCGCGGCCGCTGTTGTCGGTGCCGAGCACGTGCGGCCACGACGGGTCCGCCCACCGCGCGCGGGCGTCGACGGCGGCGGGGTCGAAGGGCGTCCAGACGAGCGACACCAGCGCGGTCGCGATGACGAGGACGACGATCAGGATGCCGAACCGCCCGGTCCACAGGCTCCAGAGGCGTCTCATGGTGCTCATGCGGCCTCCCTCTGCCGGGGGTCGATGAGGCGATGGGCGAGGTCGACGAGGAAGCCGACGATCAGGACGAAGCCGGTGAGGGCCAGCAGCTCGCCCTGCACCTTGGGCAGGTCGCGCGAAGCGACGTCGGCGACCAGCATGCGTCCGACGCCCGGGAGGGTGAACAGCTGTTCGATGACGACTGCGCCGACGATGATCCCGGCGACCTGCAGGCCGAGCACCGTGATGACCGACAGCCCCACGTTCGGCAGACCGTGGGAGAGCAGGGCGCGCGTGCGGGTCAGGCCCTTCGCGGCGGCGGTGCGGACGTAGTCCTGGCCGACCGCCTGGAGCGTCGCGCTGCGCACGAACCGCAGGAGCATCGCGCCCTCGACGACGCCGATCGTCAGGGCGGGCAGGACGAGGGCGCGCACCGCCGCGGCGGGGTCGTTCCATCCCGCGCGGGGGAAGCCCTGCGGCGGCAGCCAGCCGAGCCAGACGGCGAACACCACCACGAGCATGAGACCCGCCCACACCACCGGGACGGCCGCCAGCGCCTGCGCGACGACGCTGAGCGCGGTGCCCGCGACCCGGCGACGGCCGAGCGCTGAGAGCACCCCGAACGGGATGCCGACGACGAGGGCGACCGTCAGGGACATCACCGCCAGGGGTACCGTCACGCGGGCCTTGTCGGCCAATTCGGCCGCCACGGAGGTGCCGGTGATCAGCGAGGTGCCGAGGTCACCGCGGAACACCCCGCCGATCCAGTCGACGTACTGCGACAGCAGGGGCGCGTCGAGCCCGAGGCTCGCTCTGACGGCGGCGACCTGCTCGGGCGTCGATTCCGCTCCGGCGATGAGCTGCGCGACGTCTCCGGGGAGGACGCGCAGCGAGACGAAGATCAGCACGCTGGCCACGGCCAGGCCCACCACGAGCAGGCCCAGCCGCGTCAGCGTGTAACGGATCACTCCGCCGCGACCGTCACGCCCGCCAGCGGCAACCGCACGTTGAGCGAGTTCTTCGGGAAGTCGCCGACGTTGGTGCCCACCGCGGTCAGGGGCGTGGACAGGAACAGCCAGTCGGCGGCATCCTCGTCGCTCACGATGCGCGCCGCCTCGGCGAGCAGGTCGGAGGACTGCTGCTCGTCGGTGGTGGCGAGCGCCTGCGTGTAGAGGGCCTGCACCTCGGGGTTGTCGTAGCCGAAGTAGTACGAGGGGTTGGCCCAGTTGCTGAAGTCGCGAGCCTCGACGTGGCGGACGAAGCTGAGGTCGTAGTCCTTGTTCGTGTAGACGTCCTGCAGCCACGCGGTGAAGTCGACCGAGTCGACCTTCAGGGTCACGCCCACGTCGGCGAACGAGGACACTAGGAAGGTGGGGATCGTCGTGGGGTACACGTTGGGGATCGTCAGCGTGAGATCGAGGTTCTCCGCGCCCGCCTCGGCGAGGAGCTCACGCGCGCGGTCGGGGTTGTACGAGATGCTGCCGGAGAGGTCTTCATAGCCGGGGTCGAGCGGCGGGATGGGACCGTAGAGGGTGCTGCCGGATCCCAGCGTCTCGATGAGGGCGTCGTGGTCGATGGACAGACGCAGCGCCTCGCGCACGCGCTGGTCGTTGAGCGGTGCGCGCTGGTTGTTGAACGCCAGGGTGCCCTTGTCGGTGGTCAGGCCCGACTCGATCGCGAAGTTGCCCGTGCCCTCGATCTGGCCGCGCAGTTCGGGGTCGATCTCGAGGGCGACGTCGACGTCTCCGCTGACGGCCGCGTTGACTGCCGCGCTCTGGTCGGGGATGTAGTCGAGCACGACGGAGGCGACGCGGGCCTTGTCGCCCCAGTACCCGTCGTAGCGGGCGAGCGTGAGGCTCTGCCCGGTGTTCCAGGACTCGACGCGGAACGGGCCGGTGCCGTTGGCCGCGGTCTGGAAGTTCGTCGTGTCGCCGTTCTTGAAGATCAGACCCGCGCGACCGGTGAGGGCGAACAGGAAGTCGATGTTCGGCTGCGAGAGCGTGACGACGACGGTCGAGGCGTCGGGCGAGGCGATCGACGCCACGTTCGCCAAGTCCGCGCTGTTCTGGATGGTCGCGTCGTCCTTCGCCGTCTGCAGCGACGTCACGACGTCGTCGGCGGTCAGCTCCGACCCGTCGTGGAAGGTCACGCCCGAGCGCAGGGTGAAGGTGTAGGTGAGGCCGTCGGGCGAAACGTTCCACTCGGTGGCCAGCGCCGGCACGATGGCGTTGTCCTGGTCGCCGTCGCGGGTGACGAGGCCCTGGTAGACGTTGTCGATGAGGGCCTGCTCGAGCGCGGCGCCGCTGGTGCGGCGGATGTCGAGGTTCGACGGCTCGAGGCTGAGACGAACGGTGAGGGTCGCGTTCGGGTCGGCCTCTCCGGTCGGGCCGGTGGAGGTGGGGGAGCCGGTGCACGAGGTGAGCAGGAGGGCTCCGATCAGGAGCGCACTCGTGGCGAGGGCGGTGCGGCGCAGCATTGCGGGGTTGTCCTTTCGCAGGCCGAGGGCATCCGGGTGCTGTGGATGCCGTGCAGGGGTGCCAACAGCCTACTTTCACCCGCATTCCCGCGACGTCGCGTGTGACGGTGCGCGACGGCGTATGACGCGGACGGCTGCGGTCAGCCGCGATCGATGATGTCGCGGAGGATCGCGGCCAGTGCCCCCGGGTCCTCCTCGTGCACGTTGTGGCCGGTCGGCAGCTCGCGCACGTCGGCGCCCGGGACGCGGCGGAGGAACTCCTCGGCATCCGGTTCCGTGACGAAACCGCGCGTGCCGCGCACGAGGGTGACGGGTGCCTCGACGGCCGCGATGTCGTCCCAGCCGGTCTCCGACAGCACCGCCTTGACGGCATCGGGGGTCGAGGGGTCCTCCCCGGCGTTCGCGGCCGCCGCCGCGAGATGGGCGAAGTGGTGCTTCCACTCCACCCGTCCATCGGCCCGCACCCGGGAGTTGAGGAAGACGCCTCGCGTGGCCGCCTCGCGGGAGCCGCCGAGACCGAAGGCGAGCGCCCTGTCGACGAGCTCCTCGCGGGAGGTCCAGTCGGTGGGGCCGGCGAAGAAGGCGCGGATCTGTGCGGGACCCGCGCTCGGATCGACCCCGGGGGTGATGTCGACGATGACGAGACGTGCGACGAGGTCGGGTCGGGATGCCGCGACCGCGGCCGCGGTGAGCCCGCCCAGCGAATGACCCACGAGCGTCTGCGGGGCGTCGGTCCACTGTTCCAGCGCGGTGACGATGTCGGGGGTGAGCACGCGGGCGACGTAGGCCGCGTCGTCGCGCCACGACGAGTCGCCGTGACCGGGGAGGTCCAGGACGAGGGCGGGGACGCCCAGGTGCAGCAGCGTGGTGTCCCACGTGTGGGCGTTCAGTCCCGCGCCGTGCAGAAGCGTCACCACCGGGGCGGACTCGCCCCAGCGCAGCCCGCTGAGGCGACGGCCGTCGGCCAGCGTCGTGTCCACGCGGTGCACGGCGGGGAGGTCGCGGCCGAGGTCGGTGGATTGAGCGGGCAGGAACGAGAACTCGTCGAGCGCGGGCATGCGGGACAGCCTGTCATCCGGGGAGCGGATGCCGCCAGCGCGTCGCGGGCAAACCGTCCGTGTCGCCGCGCGTCCGCCCCGTGGGAGGGGAGCGGGCGATCCGTGCGTGTCGCCGTGCGTCGGCCCCGGCGCCGGGGGAGCGGGGCGGACATAGGCTGTCGCCATGGGCGAGGAACGGCGCGTGCACCTGTCGAAGAAGGCTCCCGAGGCGTACGAGGCGCTGCGCTCGTTCTCGACGACGGTCGGCCGCATCGCCGCGGAGGCCGGTATCGACGCGCGGCTGCGCGAGATCGTCCAGATCCACGCCTCGCAGCTCAACGGTTGCGCGTTCTGCGTGCGCGTGCACGTCGACGCGGCGGTCAAGGCCGGCCTCGACGCCGACGTCATCGCGCAGATCGCGACCTGGCGCGAGTCCGGGGTGTTCGACGAGCGCGAGCGAGCGGCTCTCGAACTGACCGAGGCCTTCACCTTCATCCACGAGGGAGGCGTGCCCGACGACGTGTACGACCAGGCGGGCGGCATCCTGAGCGAGCCTGAGTACGTCGCCCTCAGCTGGGTGCTCGTGGCCATCAACGCCTTCAACCGCGTCGCGATCGCCGGCCGCTACCCGGTGCCGCCCCGCTCCGGCGCCCCCGCAGTCGTGTCCCCGGATGCCGCGCCCCCGGCGACGACGGCCCCGCGCGCGCCGCACGTGCATCCGGAGGGCGACGCATGAGCGCATCGCTCGTCTCGGGCGCGGTCAACTTCCGCGATACGGGAGGGCTGCCGGCGGGCGGGCGCCGCACCCGATCGGGTGTGCTCTACCGTTCCGGCAACCTCGTCGCCGTGGACGACGCGGGCGCGCAGACGCTCCGTGACCTCGGCATCCGGCGGGTCATCGACCTGCGCGACGAGTCCGAGGTCGCCCATGCGCCGAGTCGCCTCGACGACTCCGTCGAGATCCAGCACGAACCCCTCTTCCTCGGCTCGGTCGCGTCGTTCTTCACGCGCGACCTCGGCCTCGACGAGATGTACGCCGCCTTGGTCGACGACTCCGCCGACCGGGTCGTGTCCGCGATCCGCGGCATCCTGGACGCGCAGCCCGTGCTCGTGCACTGCACCGTGGGCAAGGACCGCACGGGCGTCACCGTCGCGCTCGCGCTCGCCGCGGCCGGCGTCGACCGCGAGGCGGTCATCGCCGACTATGCCCGCACCGAGGACTTCCTGCCGGCCGAGCGCAACGCGCGGGTCCTCGCGGCCATCCGGGCGGTGCACCCCGACAACCGTCACGCCGAGGCCCTGGCGACCCGCTCGCCCGCGCCGGTCATGCGCACCCTCCTGGAACGGATCGATCGCGAGGCCGGTTCTGTCGCGGACTTCCTCGTCGCGAACGGGATGACCGCGGCCGAGGTCGAGCGGCTGCGCGCGGTGCTGGTCGGCTGAGCGGCAACCGGTCGACATCGAGATACCGAGCGGGAACTCAGGTTAGGCAACCCTTCTTCGGCGGTATAGTGGGAGGCATCATGGCCCCCTCCACCGAGCACAACGACGCCGCCTGCCGCGCGTCGCGGCACACCCGTGTCCAGCACCTCATCACCGCCGACGAGACCTCTCTCGCCGAGCTCGAGACGCTGCTGGCCACCCTGCCGATCTGCTCGACCGGGCGCGTGTTCATCGAGGTTCCCGACGCCACCTGGATCGGCCCCGTCGCCGCTCCCGCGCGTATGACCCTCACCTGGCTCGACCGTTCCCGCCGCGGCGGGGCCCCCGGTACCGGTCGCGCCTGCGCGCCGGGCCAGGCGCTCGTCCGCGCCGTGTCGGGTTGGGCCGGCGAAATGCTGTGCTGCGACGACGATGCGACGCGGATCGTGCTGCTGGGCGGCTACCTCGGCACGGCCGAGATCGTCGACGAGCTCGTGAGCCGCCACGGCGTCGACGCCCAGGCGATCCACACCCCCGAACGCTTCGGACTCGCCACCGCCCGCTGACCGCTCCAGGAACCTTCAACTTCCCCGGGGGACGTAGTTCCCCTCGATCAACCCCGCCTCGATCTCGAAACGGTTGCGCAACGGGTCGCGGCCGGCCAGGGCGTACAGCACGGGCATGAGGAAGCCGTAGCGGCGCCACTGGCGCTGATGCACCGCCTCATGGCCGAGCACGACGTCGGTGGGGCGGTCGTCGCCGGTGAGGAAGCACCCGCCCACGCACACGCCGCCGCGCGGGAAGGCCCACGCCGGCAATCCGCGGAACACCCAGAGGCCGTGCCGCTTCTCGACGCGACCGGTGCTCCACAGCGACCCCCACACCCAGCCGACCGTGCAGCCGTACCAATAGCCGACGCGGCTGACGGGGGAGTCCAGCAGCAGACGCGGGATGAAGCGATCGAGACGACGGCCGCGGGCGACGGCCCGGTCGGCGTGCTCGCGCCAGTCGACCGGGGGGCGGGGGATGGGGCTCACGCGAGAGCCCCGATCAGGCGGAGGATCGTCCCGAGATCGTCGACCGCGGCGGCCGGCGACGACGGGGAGAACTCGGTCAGGGTCGCCCCCGCCAGCGGCATCCGCTCTCGAAGACGGCGGATGGATGCCGCGACGTCGGCGGTCCGCGCGCCGAAGGGCTCGGGCAGGGCGACGCCGGTGATGTCGGCGGGATCGAGCACGTCGAGGTCGACGTGGACGAACACGCGGGATGCGCCGGTCGCCGCCACCGCGTCGGCGAGGCTATCGGGATCGGCGAGGTCGGCGGGGAGCAGCCGGCGCATGCCGTTCTCGTTCGCGAACCGGTGCTCCTCGGCCCCCATCGTGCGGGTGCCGGCCAGCACCACGCGGGAGGGAGGGATGCCGGGCGCCAGGCGCAGCAGCTCGTTCCCGTCTCCGACCAGGGCGCGCAGCACCATGCCGTGGAATGCACCGCTGACGCTGGTGTCGGGGGTGTGAAGGTCGGCGTGGGCATCGAGCCAGACGAGCGCGAGATCGTCGGCGGCGACGGCCGAGACCGCGCCGAGAGCCACGCCGCAGTCCCCGCCCACCACGATCGCGGGCTCCGGGGAGGCGCCGACGGCGTCTTCGATGCTCTGCCGCATCCGGACGAGGGCGCTGAGGCGGTGGATACCGGACCCTTGCGCGTCCCCCGCCTCGGCGGGCACCTCCAGCATCGTGGTGGCGGCGCGCGGCAGGTCGCCGGCGATCGCCTCGGCGCCGTCAATCAGCTGCATCGCGCGCGACGACGACGAGCCCTGCCACTGCGGGGCCACGATGAATCGGGTCATGCGATCTCCTCCGCTGAAAGACGGGAGTGCACCGCCCGATGAACGGGCGGTGCACTCCCGGCGTCGTCAGACCTGGTCGGGGCTGGGCGCGTCGATCGCGGCGCGCTGCGGTCCACCGACCTTCAGCGCGGCGAGGCGGGCCTCGACCTCGGTCAGTTCACCCACGTCTTCGAGGGCGTTGAACTGCGCGTCGATGCTCGAGGCGGCGAGCTCCTGCTTGCCGGCGGCGAGAGCCTCCTGGCGGCGGATCTTGTCTTCGAAGCGGCCGAGCTCGCTCGTCGGGTCGAGCACGTCGATCGACTTGACGGCATCGTGCACCCTGTTCTGAGCCTCGGCGACCTTGGCGCGGGCCGTGAGCTCGTTGCGCTTGGCCTTGAGCTGCTCGAGCTTGGTCTTCATGCCGTTCAAGCCGTCTTTGAGCTTGTCGACGACCTCGGTCTGCGCGGCGATGGTGGGAGCGGCGGCCTTGGCCTCGCCCTCGGCGGTGATCTGACGCTGGAGGGCGATCTTGGCGAGGTTGTCGAACTTGTCGGCTTCGCTCAGGTTGCCGCCGGCGCGCAGCTCGTCGCCCTTGCGGCTGGCGGCGAGGGCCTTGTTGCCCCACTCGGCCGCGGCCTGAACGTCTTCCTGGTGGTCGCGCTCGAGCAGACGCAGGTTTCCGATGGTCTCGGCGATGGCCGACTCTGCGTCGGCGATCGAGTTCGAGTAGTCGCGGACGAGCTGGTCGAGCATCTTCTGCGGGTCCTCGGCCTGGTCGAGGAGCGCGTTGACGTTCGCGCGGACGAGAGTCTGGATGCGACCGAAGATGGACTGCTTGGCCATGCGGGGTGTTCCTTCCTGAGGGCGACGGTGTCGAGTCTGGTGGCGGATACTACGAATTGTCTGTGATCGAGCGGTGCGCCCGCGAGGGGTGGATCATCGCCGCCCTCCTCGTCCTCCGCCGGCGCGGCTGCGCCCGCCACCGGAGAAGCCTCCTCCACCGCCGCTGCGCGAGCGCCCGCCGCCGGAGAAGCCTCCGCCGAAGCCGCCGCTGCGAGAGCGACCGCCCGATGATCCGCCGAAGCCGCCGACGAGCCCGCCCAACCCGCCGCCGCCGAAGCCGCCGCGGGAGCGTCCGCCGCCGAGCAGGGCGTTGACGGCGATGCCGCCCAGGATCGCCCCCATCATGTCGCCGCCCCCGCCGCCCCCGCCGCCCCCGCCGCCCGGGCCCCCGAAGGACCCCACGTCGTTCTGCGCGGCGGAGCCCGCGGCGCTCGCGAGCTGGGCGGCGCGTTGCGCGTGAGCCAGGGCTCCGACCGGATCGGCCGCGCGCAGCTGTTCGGCCTGCACGAGCGCGGCACCGGCCTCGGCGAGCCGGGTGCGCGCCGTCGCTCCCACCGCGCCCCGGCGGGCGGCGATGAAATCCTCGGTCGCGGTCACCTGGGCGCGCGCCTGCGCGAGGGCGGTGTCGAGCTGACTCTCCGCGCGCCGCCGGCGCTCGGCGGCGTCGCGCGCCTCGTCGAGCACCGCGTCGATGGTGCCGTTCGCCTGCTGCAGCGTCTCGATCGCCCGCAGGGGGTGAGGACGGTCCGCCGCGAGTTCCGCGCGCGCCTCGTCGAGCTGCGACCGGGCCGAAGCAGCCGCGGCGGCGATGCGCCCGTCAGCGTCGGGCAGGTGCGCCGCCGCGGCGAGGTCGCCCTCGATCTCGGCCACGAGAGCCGAGGCGCGCTGTTGCGCGTCCGACAGGGCCTCCTCGAGGGTCGCCACGGCGCGCTCGAGGGTGTCGGCCTGGGCCACCGCCGCCTGGGCGGCGCGGATCGCGACCGCGGCCTCACCGGTTTTGCCCGCGGCCAGGGCGGTGTCGGCCGCGGCCTCCTGGCTGCTCGCCAGCTCGAGGCGGGTGAGCGCCTGGGCCGGATTGTCGACGACGGACGACAGCGCGTCGTCGCTGAACCGTCCGGTCAGTCGTGTGAGCCCGTCCTCTGCGGCGGCGAGCGCCGCGGCCACGGTCGCATGCCGCTCACGCGTCGCCGCGAGGGCCGCGGGAGCGTCGGCCTCGAGGGCGCGCAGCTCGTCGAAGGCGGCCGCCTTGGCATCCAGAGCATCGTCGGCGGACGCGCAGAGACGCAGGATCTCGCTGTAACCCGCGCGCTGCTGCTCGGGAGTCTCGGGGGTGTCGTCGTCGAGCTGCTGCTGCATCGCGAAAGCGCGATCGAGATCGGTCTTCGCCTGAGCGAGCACCTCGACGAACGGCGCGGCGGCCTCGTCGCCGAACTGCGCGCGGGCGAAGCCGAGCTCCTGCTCGCTGGTCTTGAGGGCGTCGTCGGTGGCCACGAGGGCCGAGCCGGCGCGCCGGGACAGGTCGTCGATGCTCTCGCTCGGAGCGGATCCCGCACCGCCCGTCGTCGCCCGACGGCGCCGCCGGACGGCCAGCCAGATGAGCGCCGCGGCGATGGCGAGAAGGAGCACGCCGACCAGCACGATCGGCACGAGGTTGGGACCGTTCTCGGTTGCCGGGGTCGGCGGCGGGTTCGGCAGGTTGCCGCCCGATTGGGCGTGCGCGATGCGCAGGCCGTCGGCGGCGGCGATCGCGGCGCCGGCGTCATCGCCGGCTTCGAGCGCCGGCTGGACGCGTTCCTGCTCGATCGCGGTGAGCTGCGCCGCCGTGATGCTGCCGCCGTCGACATCGCCCGAGAGGTAGTACTGGAACGTGTCGCCCACGACCGCCACCGCGAGGAGATACTGGTGCGGCCCGAGATTGTTGCGGTTGGCGGTCTCGTTCGCCCAGTCGTCGGCGCCCGAGGGGTTGTCGAAGCCGTCGACGTACACGGCCCAGAGATCGAGTCCCGTCTGCTCGGAGAAGGCGAGCAGGCTCCGCTGCACCTCGGTCTCCTGCGCGTCGGAGAGGGCGTTCGCCTGGTCGAGCACGTAGCTCGAGCCCAGTGAGAGCGGGGGGACCGCCGCGGCCGGAAGCGGAGCGAGGAGAACCCCGACGATCGCGAGGATGAGCGTCAGGACCGCCCCTGCCGCCTTCGGCTGTCGCATGCATCCCCCTTCGGTCGCCGGATGGTTCCACCCTATAAACGACCTCCGACACCCGGGAAGAAGCGGCGCGCCCGTCGAGACCGCCCCGGGCGGGCGCATAGGCTCGAACGCTCGGAGGTACACCATGGACGACCGCTACGGAACCGACGTGCTCGCCCGCGGGTGGCGCGACGCGGGACGCGTCCGACCCGCCGAGGTCGCGGCATCCACCGACCTCGTGGTCGAGGTCGCGGGCAGCGACTTCGTCGGAGCGGTGACCCGCATCGACGGCATGAACGTCGAGCTCGAGGACCGCTTCGGCAAGCGAAGACTGTTCCCCCTCGGCGGCGGCTTCCTCGTCGACGGCAATCCGGTCGTGCTGAAGGCCCCCGCCGCGGCGCCGAAGGGGCGCACACGCACCGCCTCCGGGTCGTTCGCGGCAGAAGACCAGCGCGCCCGCACCGCCCGCGCCAGCCGGATCTTCGTCGAGGGCAAGCACGACGCCGAGCTCGTCGAGAAGGTGTGGGGCGCCGACCTCCGCGCCGAGGGTGTGGTCGTCGAGTTCCTCGAGGGGGTCGACCTGCTCGAGGACAAGCTGGATGCCGAGCCCCCCACCGCCGAGCGCCGCTACGGCGTGCTCGTGGATCACCTCGTGCCGAACTCCAAGGAGTCGCGCATCGCCGAGAAGATCGCGCGCGGCCGCCACGGCGCACATGTGCGCATCGTCGGCCATCCCTTCGTCGACGTGTGGCAGTGCGTCACCCCGCGGGCGCTCGGCATCGCCGCGTGGCCCGAGGTGCCCCGAGGCATCGAGTGGAAGGTCGGCGTGTGCCGCGCCCTCGGCTGGCCCGCCGAGGAGCAGGCCGACACGGCCCGCGCCTGGCAGCACATCCTGTCGAAGGTCACCACGTTCCGCGACCTCGAACCGGCCCTGCTCGGCCGCGTCGAGGAGCTCATCGATTTCGTGACCGTCCCGTGAGCGGCCGCAAGCGCGCGCTCTCGCGTGAGGGGTCGGAAACTGTCGCTTCGGCGTCGGCTGAGCGACAGAAAGCGACCCCTCACGCGGCGGATAGCCTGGGGGACATGGATGCCAGCGCGCCCGTCTTCCGCGACAAGCCGGTGTCGTTCGTGCGGCGCAGCGGCCGCATGTCGGAGGCGCAGGACCGCGCCTGGGCCGAGCTCTCGCCGTTCTACCTGTTGCCCGTCGAGCGCGCCGCCGCCGCGACCAGCGTGAAGGCCGGCACGGCGATCGACCCCGCGGACGTCTACGGGCGCCGGGCTCCGCTGGTCGTGGAGATCGGCTCCGGCCAAGGCCACCAGATCGTGTCCGCCGCGGCCGCGCACCCCGACACTGACTTCCTCGCCGTCGAGGTCTTCACCGCGGGCCTCGCCCGCACGATGCTCGACGCCGATCGCGAGGGCGTGAAGAACCTGCGCCTCGTCGAGGCCAACGCCCCGGAGGCGCTCGAACACCTCCTGCCCGCGGCAAGCGCCTCCGAGCTCTGGGTCTTCTTCCCCGACCCGTGGCACAAGAACAAGCACACCAAGCGGCGCCTCGTGGCGCCGGAGTTCGCCCGCATCGCCGCCCAGGCGCTGCGCCCCGGCGGCACGCTCCGCCTCGCGACCGACTGGCAGGACTACGCCGATCAGATGCGCGACGTCCTCGACGAGGCGCCCGGCTTCGAGCGGGCGTTCGCGGGGGAGTGGGCCGAGCGCTTCGAGGGGCGCGTGCTCACCGCCTTCGAGCGCAAGGGCCTGCGCGTCGGGCGCGACATCCGCGACCTGACGTACACCCGGGTCACGCCGTGACCGCGCACACCGCGGTGCCGGTCCGCGAGCGCTCCACGTGGACGCTCAAGCTCATGCCGGCGCTGCTGGTGTGCCTCGCCGCCCCGGTGCTGTTCGTCGTCCAGATCGTGTGGCTGGGCTGGGTCCTGCTCGCCCTCGCGGTGGCATCCGGTGTTCTCGTCGACCGTCGCGCGGGCGTTCCCCTCGCCCGGAGCGACGAGCCGAGCATCGCCCGCGACGTGTCGCTCGTGGCGATCGGCCAGTTCATCGTCAGCCTCATCCCGCTGCACGCCGAGCTCGACAACGCGGCCTTCGTGCGCTTCACGCTCGCCCTCGGGGGCGCGGTGGTCGTGCCCTACGTGATCTCGCGCTTCGTCTACCGCGACCGCGCGATCTCGTTCCCGTGGCGAGGGGGCGGTCGGTGGACCTGGTGGCAGTGGGCGTGGCTCGGCGGCGTGATCGTGCTCGGCTACCTGATCCTGCCGTTCTACTTCATCACCTCCGGCGTCTACACGAACTGGCCCGAGGTGACCACGCCCGACCTCATCGCCCGGCTGTTCGTCGGCGTCGGCGCGGTCGGCATCTGGGACGAACTGTTCTTCATCTGCACGGTCTTCGTGCTGCTGCGCCGGCACTTCCCCGACCTCACCGCGAACCTGCTGCAGGCGATCGTGTTCGTCTCGTTCCTGTGGGAGCTCGGCTACCAGGCGTGGGGACCGCTGCTCACGATCCCGTTCGCGATCGTGCAGGGCTTCCTCTTCCTGAAGACCCGCTCGCTCTGGTACGTCGTGACGGTGCACCTGCTGTTCGACGCCGTGGTCTTCGGCGTGCTCGTCCACGCGCACAATCCCGATGCGGCATCCATCTTCCTGATCTGACCCCGGATGCCGCGCCCCGGCGCCCCGTTCTGTCTGGGGTCTACACCGATAAACGCTCCGGCGAGTGAAACACGACCTGTGACGGCATGTCTCACTCGCGCGAGCGTTTATCGGGGCTGGGCACGCGTGCACCGGCGCTGCCCAGCCACCGCCGCTACGCTGGAGATCGGACGCCCGCCGCGTCCCCGGACGAGGGATCAGTACCCGGACAGCGACAAGACTGGCCAAGGAGCACAGCCATGTCGTGGATCGTCCTCATCGTGTCCGGAATCCTCGAGGCCGTCTGGGCCACCGCCCTCGGCCGCTCGGAGGGCTTCACCAAGCTCTGGCCGAGCGTGATCTTCGGCGTCGCGCTCGTGGCATCCATGGGCGGGCTGGCCTTCGCGATGCGCGAGATCCCCACCGGCACCGCCTATGCGGTGTGGGTCGGGATCGGCGCCGCGCTCACCGTCGTGGTCGCCATGGTGGGCGGAACCGAGACGGTCTCGGTGCTCAAGGTCCTGCTCGTGCTGGGGCTCGTCGGCTGCGTGATCGGCCTGAAGCTGGTCGGCGACGCGCACTGACCGGACGGTCGGCCCGGAAGTCAACGGGAGGGAACGTGCAGTTTGATCCGCTACGATCTGGCCCACTGCACTTATCCGGGCCCGACACCGTCGTCACTCGCCCACATCTTCCCCTGTGAAAGGTTCCGAGTGAGCGCACCGCCGAGCGAGCTTGTCACCCCGACGCAACCGTCGCGGGTCATCGGGCGTCCGAGTCGACGCATCGACCGCCTTCGCGACTCCCGCGTGGGCCGTGCCCTGCGCCAGTACGGGCACGACGTCCTCCGCAAGCCCGAGGGCATCGTCCCCATCGAGCGCGGCGCCTTCACCAAGGTCCTGATCCTCTGGGCCATCGCCCGCGTGGTCAACTTCGGCCTCCTGTGGGGCTTCTATTCGATCGCCAAGGCGGCGCGCTGGGGCTTCGGTCCCGACAGCGAGCGTCTGGGCACCTTCTTCGACTACCTCACCGGGTGGGATGCCGACCGCTACGGGCAGATCGCGGCCCAGGGCTACCCGATGTCGCTGCCGATGAACGTCTCGGGCGACATCCTCCCGAACAACTGGGCCTTCCTGCCCGTGTTCCCCACGCTCGTTCGCGTGGTCTCCGGCGCGACGGGGCTCGGTTGGCAGCCGGTCGCGGTGCTGCTGAGCCTCGGTGCGAGCCTCGGTGCGACGTGGCTGCTGTTCGTGCTCATGCGCACCGTCACCAAGCCGCAGCCGGCGTGGTGGGCCGTGGTGTTCTTCTCCTTCGCGCCGATGTCGTTCCTCTTCGTCATCGGCTACAGCGAGGGCCTGTTCATGCTGCTGATCTTCGCCGGCATGCTGCTGGCGATCAAACGCCGCTACCTCTGGATCCTGCCCATCGGTCTCGTCACCGCGTACACGCGTCCCGGCGTCCTCGCTCTCGGGCTCGCCCTGGGCATCGTGTTCCTGGTGCGCTTCTTCCGCCGCAAGGTCGACCCGTTCCCGATGCGCGAGTGGGCGTCGCTCATGGCATCCGGTCTCGCGATCGCGGTGGCGGGTCTGTCGTGGAATCACATCGCTCAGTACGTCACCGGCACGCACAACGCCTACATCCGCACCGAGCTGGGATGGTGGCTCGACTACGTCGGAAACGACGAGTTCACCCCCTTCACCCCCTGGTTCCGGCAGGCGTCGACGCACCTCGGCGTGGTCGGTGTGATCCTCGTGATCGCCCTCATCGTGGGCTTCCTCGCCCTCATGTGGTCGCGCCCGGTCCGCAAGCTCGGCCTGATGGTCGTGACCTACGGCTTCAGCTACGGCGTGTACATCCTCGCGGTGTTCCTCCCGCAGCAGAGCACGTTCCGTCTGCTCATGCCGATGGCCCCGCTGCTCGGCGATGAACGCTGGTCGTCGACCCCGCGCCGCCGCGTCGCGATCCTCACCGGCTGCATCGTGCTGCAGGCGGTGGGCATCCTGCTGCTCTGGACGCGCGGCAACCCGTGATCCGATCCTGAGACGAGGAGAGGGGCGGTGCCGTGCGGCACCGCCCCTCTCCTCGTCTCGCGGTGTCAGTCGGGGCGACCGCCGGGATCGACGGCCTCGACCGTGGCCTCCTCAGCCGGGTTGTCGGCATCCAGCTCCGCGGAGCCGACCGCATCGCCCTCCTCATCGGCGAAGGCGCCCGCGGCGGAGTCCTCCGACGCGGGACCCGGCTGCGTCTCGGGCTCCAGCGGCACGGTGGGCTCGGACGGCGTCGGCACGGTCGGCTCGGCGGGGTTGGGCGCCGTGGGTTCGGACGGCGTGGGGCTGATGGGATCGGTGGGGGAATCGGGGAAGGGGGTCGGCGTGCTCATGAACCGACTCTGCGCCGACGACGCCGGCGGCGCGAGCCCCTTCCCGATCCGGTGGCAACGGTGTAACCGCCGAGCATTAGGCTCTTCGGCGAAGTGGAACACCGAGGGGGTCGAGTGTCGACAGCACACGACGTGACGCGCCGAGCGGCGATCGCGCAGTACCGGCTCGTGGGGGAGCCGTCCGAGCCCGACCTGCAGGGCCTCGTCGAACTCGCGGCCACCGTGTGCGGAGTGCCCACCGCGGTGATCAACATCATCGACGATCGCATGCAGCATCAGGTCGCAGCGGTCGGCATCCAGGCGGCGTCGTGCTCGCGGGAGGACTCGATGTGCGCGGCGGTCATCCACGACCCGCGCCGCGTGGTGGTCCCCGATGCCCGCCTCGACCCGCGCTTCGCCGACAACGCCTTCGTGACGGGCGAGATCGCCCTCACCCGCTTCTACGCCTCGAGTCCTCTCATCACCCCCGACGGCGTCGCGATCGGGACGCTGTGCGTCTTCGACTCCGAGGTCGGCGACCTCTCGGATGCCAGCAGCCGCGCCCTCGATCTGCTCGCCCACCAGGTGATCGATGTCCTCGAGCTGCGCCGTGTCGAACGCGACCTGCGGGAGTCCAATGCGCAGCTCGAGAACTTCGCGGTGCAGGTGAGCCACGACCTGCGCAACCCGCTCACGGCCCTGACGGGCTTCCTCGAGCTCGCGGCCGACAGTCCGGAGATGGTCGACGCTCCGCGCGCGTCCCGCTCCCTGGAACGCGCCGAGGCGGCCGCCCAGCGCATGACGTCGATGATCGCCGACCTGCTCGACTTCGCCCGGATGGGCGGGACGCGGCCCCACCTGACGGAGGTCGACATGGCAGACACGGTCGACGCGGTTCTCGAGGACCTCGACGGGACGATCGTGCGCACGGGCGCGACGGTGACGGTGGATGCCGAAACCTTCGTCCGCGGCGATGACACGCTGCTCCGGGTGCTGTTGCAGAACCTGATCGCCAACGCAGTGAAGTTCACCGTGGCCGCCGGGCGCGTGCCGACGGTCATCGTCACCGTCGAGACTCTCGCGGACGGATGGCGGGTGTCGGTGGACGACAACGGCGAACCGGTCGCGCCCGACCTTCGCGAGAGGGTGTTCGAACCGATGCAGCGCGGTCACGGCGCCGAGGTGCAGGGCCTCGGCATCGGACTGTCCACGTGCCGCCGCATCGTCGACGCCCACCACGGTTCGATCGGGCTCGACGTCTCGCCCCAGGGCGGGACGCGCGCATGGTTCGTCCTGCCGGCGGCGGCCTGACCGCGGGACGCTGCCGCACATCGACCGCCGCCGTGGGCCGCGCGTTCGGACGGCCGCGCCGGTACCGGGCGACGCGCCGGGGCGCAACCTCCGCGACGAGTGTCGCCGCCGGGCCGTAGCGTGGGCGGTGTCGAGGCGGTTCCTGCCGGCATCCGCCCGCACCCCGGCGACGAGGAGGAACGCGTCATGGCCCGCAACGTCCGTCTGCTGCACTGCACCCCCGACGACGTGTTCCGCGTTCTCGCGAACGGGTGGCTCTACCCCCTGTGGGTGGTCGGCACCTCGCGCATGCGCGACGTGGGCGAGGCGTGGCCGGCCGAGGGGGCGTCGCTGCACCACTCCTTCGGCTCCTGGCCGGTCCTCGTCAACGACACCACGGTGATGCGCGTGTGGGACCCGCCGCGCCGCGCCGTGCTCGAACCCCACGGCGGCCCCATCGGCATCGCCCGCGTCGCGATCGACGTCAAGCCGCGGGGCGACGCGTGCGTCGTGCGCATCCAGGAGGAACCGGTGACCGGGCCTACGAAGATCCTCCCCGACACCGTCTTCGACGCGATCACGCGGTGGCGCAACGCCGAGACGCTGCACCGTCTCGCCTACCTCGCCGAGGGCGGCGCCCCCGGGACGACCGGCGGCGCCGATGCGATCGGCCACGAGTCCACTGCCGAGAAGGAGCCGATCCAGCGATGACCGAGAGCTACGACGCGATCATCGTCGGCTCCGGCCCCAACGGGCTGGCCGCGGCCGTCACGCTCGCGCGGGCGGGTCTGTCGGTCGCCGTGTACGAGAAATCCCCGACGTTCGGGGGCGCGGCCTCGACCGCCGAGCTGACACTCCCCGGTTTCCGGCACGACCTCGGGTCGGCGGTGCACCCCCTCGCCCTCGAGTCGTGGTTCTTCCGCGAGTTCGGCCTCGACCGGCGGGTGCCGCTCATCGTGCCCGAGGTGTCGTACGCGCACCCGCTCGACGGTGGCCGTGCGGCGCTGGCGTACCGCGACCTGTCGCGCGCGGCCGAGGGGCTCGGCGTCGACGGTCCGGCGTACGAGCGGCTCATGCGCCCGCTCGTCGATCACCTCCGCGGAGTCGCCGACTTCACCGGCAACGCACTGCTGCGCGTCCCCGGCGACCCGATCGCGGCCGTGCTGTTCGGCATCCGGGCCCTCGAGCAGGGCGGGCCGTGGTGGAACGCACGCTTCCGCGAGGAGGTGGTGCCCAGCCTCATCACGGGTGTCTCGGCGCACACAATCCTGCACCAGCCGAGCCTCGCGGCCGGTGGTGCCGGTCTCGTCCTCGCCACCTACGGGCACGGCCGCGGGTGGCCCATCCCCGTCGGGGGCAGTCAATCGATCGCCGACGCGATGATCGCCGACATCCGCGCGCACGGCGGGGTGCTCCACGCCGGGGTCGACATCTCCTCACTCGACGAACTGCCGCCCGCCCGCGCGGTCCTGGTCAACAGCACGCCGCGCGCGCTCATCCGCCTGGCCGGCGACCGGATGCCGGCCTCCTACCGCCGCGCCCTCGAGCGCTTCCGCTATGGCGACGGGGTCGCCAAGGTCGATTTCGCGCTGTCCGACCCCGTGCCGTGGGCCCACCCCGACATCGCGCGGACGGGGACGATCCACATCGGGGGAACGCGCGCCGAGATCGCGGCGGCCGAGAACGCTGTCGCGCGTGGCGAGCTCCCCGACGCCCCCTACGTCCTCGCCGCCCAGCCCACCCTGTTCGACAGCACGCGTGCCCCGGCCGGTAAGCATGTGCTGTGGGCCTACACGCACGTGCCCTCGGGGAGCCCGGTCGATCGTGAAGAGGCCGTCATCCGGCAGATCGAGCGCTTCGCGCCGGGGTTCCGCGACACGATCCTCGCCACGGCGTCGCGCACGGCGGTCGACGTCGCCGCGTGGAACCCCAACTTCGCCGGCGGCGACATCTCGGCGGGAGCCCCCACCCTCACGCAGCTGCTCGGCCGACCCGTCTACCGCCCCGATCCGTGGCGCACGCCGATGAAGGGCGTGTACCTGTGCTCGTCCTCGACAAGTCCTGGGCCCGGCGTGCACGGTCTCGCCGGGTGGCAGGCGGCGTTGAGCGCTCTCCGGCACGAGTTCGGCACGCGGCTGCGTCCCGACCTCGCCCCGCGCGACGACCAGCTCATCGCCGCGGCGCGCTAGCCGTGCCCGAGGGCGACAGCGTCTACCGCTTGCGCGGGCGCCTGGATGCCGCGACCCGGGGCGCCCACGTGGGCGACGGCGAGCTCCGCTCCGGCAACGCCGCCGGTCGCTCGCTCGCCGGACTCGCCATCGATTCCTACGACACGCACGGGAAGCATCTGCTCACCAGGTTCGACGACGGCTCGACGCTGCACACTCACCTGCGCATGCAAGGCAGCTGGACGATCACGCGGGCGGGACGATCCCTGCCGACCGCCGCCCGCGGGAAGGCGCGGGTACGGCTGCGTCTGCTCGACGGACGGGAGGTCTGGGGTCTCGACCTCCCCGTCGTCGAGCTGGTGCCCACCGCCCGGGAGAGCGATGTCGTCGGATATCTCGGCCCCGATCCCCTGCGCGAGGACTGGGATGCCGCCGAAGCCGTCGCCCGTCTGTCGGTGCGGCCCGAGCGCACCGTCGTCGCGGCCCTTCTCGACCAGACGCGCATCGCGGGTCTGGGCAACCTGTGGGTGAACGAGGTCGCCTTCCTGCGCGGCATCCATCCCCTCGCTCCGATCGGCGGGACGGACGTCGCGGCGCTGGTAGCGACTGCGGCCCGCTGCCTCCGCGTATCGGCGACCGTGCCGGGCATGTACCAGGTCACCACGGGTGATCGCCGCACGGGGGCGTCGCACTGGGTCGTGGGTCGTGCGGGCCGACCGTGCTTGCGCTGCGGAACGCGCGTGCGCGTGCGCGACGAAGTGCAGAACGACCCGGAGCGACGCCGCACCTGGTGGTGCCCGCGCTGTCAGCCGCTTGCGGACGGCACCGATGTCGGAACCCCGGAGTAGAACGGAACGATGGCCGTCGAGCGAGAGAACCTGCTGCGCGTGACACGCATCTACGCCGAAGAGGCGGCGCTCGAGCTCGAGCGCGGGCGCGAGATCGTCGCGCGCTGGCCCGACGCCGACATCGTGTCCATCGCGTCGCACTGGCAGATCCCCGAGGTGCACGGCGACGAGCCGAACGTCGCGCGATGGGTGCGCATCAAGACCGAGGCGCTCGTGCTGGGGGTCAAGAAGAGCGTCGCGACGCGTGTGAACGGGCGCTCCGCCGACTTCATCGCCCCGTCACTGTCGAACGGCTGCGCGATGGCGTGCGCCTACTGCTACGTGCCGCGCCGCAAGGGATACAGCAACCCGATCACGGTGTTCGCGAACATCGACCAGATCACACGGCACCTGGCCCGGCACATCGCGGCGAGGGGAGCGAAGACCGAGCCCAACCAGTGCGACGCCGATGCCTGGGTGTACGACATCGGGGAGAACGGCGATTGTTCCGTCGATGCGCTGATCAGCGAGAACGTCCGCGACGTGTGCGACCTGTTCCGGATGACTCCCACGGCGAAGGCGTCGTTCGCGACGAAGTTCGTCAACCGCGACCTGCTCGACTGGGACCCGGCGGGCCGCACGCGCATCCGCTTCTCGCTCATGCCGGCGTCGACGGCCAAGGTGACCGACCTGCGCACGTCGCCGATGGCCGAGCGGATCGCCGCGATCAACGACTTCGTCGACGCCGGGTACGAGGTGCACGTGAACTTCTCGCCCGTCATCCTCACCCCGACCTGGCTGCAGGATTGGGCTCAGCTGTTCGATGAACTCGACGCCGCGCTGCACCCGCGCGCGAAGGCGCAACTGGCGTGCGAGGTCATCTTCCTCACGCACAACGAGGGCCTGCACGAGGTCAACCTCGGCTGGCACCCGCGGGGTGAGGAGCTGTTGTGGACGCCGTCGACGCAAGAAGAGAAACGCTCGCAGAACGGTGCCGTGAACGTGCGCTACCGGCATCCCCTCAAGGCGCAGAGCGTGGCGGCGCTCACCGCCCTGATCTCGCAGAAGCTGCCCTACTGCCGGGTGCGGTACGCCTTCTGAGCGCTCAGCCGATGTCGCCGGTCGGCGAGCCATTGGTCGTGGCGGCCTCGTCGGCGTCCTGCTGCGCGGCAGCTCCCTCCTCGGGGGATTCGCTGCCGGCGCCGTTCGACTGGTCGTCGGGGGCGTCGTCGGTGGGGCGATCGTGATCGGTCATTCGTCTCTCCATCCGTGGGATCGAGCGCCGAGCCTGTCACGGCGGAGCGGCCGTGTACAGGGGGTCGACGATCAGAGCGGTACGACGCCGAAACGTTCGGCGAACTCGGCGCTCGCGGCGTCTTCGAAACGGTCTGCGTCGTCGCGCAGGTCGATATCGCCCATGTCGTTCACAGGTAGGGCGCGAGCGCACCGGCGGTGAGCGCGAAGGCGAGAGCCGTACCGCCGACGGCGGTGGCGGCGACCAGTGACGCCCGGTCCAGGCGGCGGCGGTGGCGGACGTTGGCGGGGTGCGTCGTGGAACGCAGCGACGCCTTGGCGATCTCGAGCGTCTCGTACCGGCCGATCGGGATGCCGTGCGCGTCGCGCGAGACGAATCCGCCCGACACGGCGTCGACGCAGCCGAAGTACTCGCCGCCGCGGTGGGCGACCCAGAATCCCGTGTCGACTTTCGCCCACAGGACGCGGGCAGCGGAGAGCGGGGTGGGGGAGGGGGCGGGGGTGATGCTCACGTCACGCCGCCACGGAGAGAGGACGACGACGAACCGGGGCGGCGGTACGCGCCGGCGCCGGGCGGGAGGCGATCTCGGCCGCCGGAATCTCGGCGGTGAGGTCGATGACGAGTCCGGCGGACGAGTTGGCCATGTCGGCCATGTTCTTCAGCGCGGTGGCGTTGAGGGACTCGGGCTCGGCGGAGTCGAAGACGAAGCGGAGGGGGATCGCGGGCTGCAGCCACAGGGTCGAGCGCCCCGGGGCGCCGTCGATGTGCGCCCAGGTCACGGTGAAGCTCTCGCTGCGGCGGAGCTTGGTCGTCGCGACGACCTTGAGGTGGGAGAGCAAGCGGTCCGGGATCTGGATCGACTCGGTCGAGGTGCCGTAGAACAGGTGGCCCATGGGGGAACTCCCTTCGGAAGCGATTAACTGTGCTTAGAACATACTCGCTTAGTAACTAGTTTGTCTAACTATTCTTTTCGTGTAGAGTGTCGGCAGAGCGGGGAGGAGTGTGTCATGACAGACGTCGAAACCACGTCCCGCCGAACGGCGTCGACGGGGCCGACCGATGGGGTCACCTATTGGTACGGGGATGAGCCCGCCGACCGTCGTCAGCGCAGCAAAGCCGTTCTCGAAGCCCTGCGCATCTACCGCGCTGCCGAGGTGGCGATGCGCCGCCGGACGCGCGACTCGATGTCGATGGGCGAGAACGAACTGCTGGTGCTGCGCTACCTGCTCCGCGACTCCACACGCACGGTGCGTCCGGGGGAGCTCACGCGGTACCTGGGCCTGTCGACGGCGTCGACCACGGCGATCCTCGACCGGCTCGAACGATCCGGGCACATCGTCCGAACGGCGAACCCCGACGATCGTCGCAGCATCTTCATCAGTGCGACACCCCGAGCCGACGCGGAGGTGCGTCAGACACTCGGGAACATGCACGACCGCATGTTGGCTGCCGTCATCGACATGACGCCCGACGAGTCGGCTGCAGTCATCGCCTTCCTTCAGCGTATGAGCGACGCCGTCGACGGCGTCGCGGTCGACACTCGGGCGGTCGAGTCCCCGTGATCTACGTGCTCGTCGGCGGCCCGCGCGACGGACAGCACGTGGACGACCTGCCTCGCGGCTACCGCCTTTCCCTCAGCGATCCTCAACCTGCGCCGTTCGGCGAGTTCGACACCGTGCGCGCGGTGTGGTTCGAGCTCGACGAGGCGATGTTCCGGTCCGCCCAGCGACGCGATTGAGGCGCGCCCGCACGCGCGTGGCGGCGGCGCTTCGGTGACGGTGTCTATCCCACCGTCGGCACTCGGGCAACCCACCCTCCGCAGGCGTCGTCGTCCCGCAAGGTAGGGGAATGCGATGCGTGACCTATGCCGGCGAGACCGTGATCACATCTGACGACGTCGCCGCGTCATTGGTCGAATTGACGGCGGCGGTGGCCAAGGAGGGCCAGGCGGAGGCCGTGAGCATCCCCATCGTCACCGAGGAGAAGAAGGTGGCGCAGGCGGAGCTCGTGATCGGGGTCGGAAACGACGTCCTCTCCGCTCCGGTCGAATGGAACGACGAGGAGCCGGACTTCTCGCATGCCGCGGAGGAGCTGAAGAACCACCGCTTGTTCCCGCGCACGCACCTGCACGCCGTGGAATCCGACCCGGAGGCTGACGACGCGCCGATCGACTGGGACTTCGATCAGCCGACCGAGGCCTGACCCGTCGCGCCGCCAAGACAACCCCCGGCCGACACAAAGATGTTTGCGCTGGAGGCGCGGCATCCATTAGCTTCGGGAGTCCGTGCCGACCGGCACGCAGAGCCAGGAGACGACGACGCATGAGCGCCCAGCGCAATCAGCGACAGGAGCCGCAGGGAACGAACCTGCCGTTCCTGTACTCGTCGACCCCTCCGGCGCCGGCCGCGTAGACCTCGTCTTCTCGCGCCCCGCACCGTCAGGTCCGGGGCGCTTTCCTTTTCCGTGGAAGCTCCAGCCCCGACCCGGGCTCGCTCCCCGCGCAGCAGCGCTCCACACGAAGGAAAGGACCCATGCAGAAGCTCACCGAACGACTCGTGTCGTGGGCGAGCCTGATCGACGACAAGACCGTCGAACAGGCCCGCACCTCGTCGCGCATGCCGTTCATCTACCCCCACCTCGCCCTCATGCCCGACGCCCACCTGGGTTTGGGTGCGACGGTCGGCTCGGTGATCCCGACCCTCGGGGCGATCATGCCCGCGGCCGTCGGCGTCGACATCGGGTGCGGCATGATCGCCGTGAAGACGCAATTCGACGCCCCCGACCTCGACGGTCGGGACCTCGCGGAGCTCCGCCAGCAGATCGAGCGCGCCATCCCGCTCTCGGCAGGACGCGACAACCGCAAGATCGTCGCCACCGCCGAGCCGCGCGTCGCGGAACTCGAGGCACTCGCCGAGAAGGCCGGGTTCGATCCGGCGACCTACGCGGGGCACTGGCGGAATCAGCTCGGGTCGCTCGGCAGCGGCAATCACTTCATCGAGATCTCGCTCGACGAGAACGATGACGTGTGGATGTTCCTGCACTCCGGCTCCCGGGGCATCGGCAACCGCATCGCGCAGCACCACATCAAGGTGGCGCAGCGCCTGGCGACGCAGTGGTGGATCGAGCTTCCGCATCCCGACCTGGCCTACCTCGTCGAGGGGACGCCCGAGTTCGCCCGGTACATCGCCGAACTGCGGTGGGCGCAGCACTTCGCGCTGCTCAACCGCGAGGAGATGATGGACCGCGTCGCGAACCAGCTGGGTCGGTTCCTCGACACGCCCGTCGAGGAGCTCGAGCGCATCAACTGCCACCACAACTTCACCGAGTCCGAGATGCACTTCGGCAAGCGGGTGTGGGTGTCGCGCAAGGGCGCGATCATGGCCGATGCCGGTCGACCGGGCCTGATCCCGGGATCGATGGGCACGGCGTCGTACGTCGTGGAGGGCAAGGGCAACCCCGTCGCCCTGAACTCCTCTCCGCACGGCGCAGGTCGCGAGTACTCCCGGTCCGCGGCCCGCAAGACCTTCACGCACGAGCAGCTGCGTGAGGCGATGGCGGGCATCGAGTACCGCGACACCGACGCCTTCATCGACGAGATCCCGCAGGCGTACAAGCCGATCGACCGGGTCATGGCGGATGCCGCCGACCTGGTGACCGTGCGGCACACCCTGCGGCAGATCGTCAACGTGAAGGGCGACTGACAACGGATGCCACGGACGCGACACCGCGCCCGTGGCATCCGTCGTCCGGGGGAGGAAATCGTCCTTCCGGTTGATGCGCGCGAGCATCGGCCCCGGCGAGCATGGAGGTGCTCGCGAAAGCCGCGCGAGTGCGAACTTCCCCCGGAGTGGAGGATTCATGTCACCCGACCGCACCCATCTGCTCGACGTCGGCACCGGCGACACCCAGGCCCGCCGCGAACGTCAGCGTGCGAGCATCCGTCACGCGGCCCACCGTCTGGCGGCTTTCGTCGGCAGCTCGGCGACCGACGTCGATGACGCCTCCCGCGCCGCCGAGACGGCGCTGCGCGCGGCCGTGTCATCGGGGGCGGGTCTCGAGCGGGTCTCGGCCGAACTCGAGGTCAGTGTGCGGGCGCTGCGCGCCATCGTCGACGGCACGGTACCGCTGCGCAGCCTGCACCCCGACGCGCGGTTGCGCACGTCGTGAACGCTGCGTGCCGCCCGATCAGCGCACGCGCTCGAGCCGGTAGCGGTCGTCGCTGAAACCGATGATCAGATAGCCGATCACGTAGAACAGTGCGAGCAGGAAGATCGAGAACACCCAGCCGTGTCCGAACGCCCGGCCCACGCGCAGCTGGACGACGATGTGGAACACGAACCCGACGATCGGGATGAGGTAGAGCAGGGCGAGCCAGCCCGAGAACCCCGCGACCTTGGTGAGGAAGACCACGTTCACGATGGGGATGATCGCGAGCCACCCCGCATAGCCCGCCTTCGAGAACACGCGCCAGAGCGCGACGACCATCAGCACGTACATGGCGACGGCGACGAGGGACGTCGTCCCGTTCAGGGCGAAGAGCGACGTCTGCTCGGTGATCGAGGAGGGCGATGAGGTCAGCATGCGCTCATCGTAGGGCCGTCCGTCGCGTCTGGATTCGTGCGGATCGGCGTCGACCGCGACGGGCGGGGTTACCCTCGGGGGAAGACGGCAGAGGCGGCGAGATGAGCGAACGCAGATTCGAGTGGGGCGGGCTGGGCGCCGACCGCGGCGACTACGTCACCGCGGCGGAGGCGCTCGCGATGCTCGAGGTGCTCGTCATCGCCCAGGCCGATCTCTCGGTTACCACCGAGCTGCGCGACGGAGCCGCGTGGGCGCGCCTCTCACGCGGCGATCGGTGGGCGATCGTGTCGACCCCCGGCTCGCGATGGTTCTCGGTCGAGACCGATACCGGTCACCGTACGCAGTTGGTCGATCAGAGATCGTCGAAGGACCAGAGCGCGCAGCTGCTGGCCGTCTATGTCGACGTGGCCGAGGCGTACGTGCGCGGCGACGCCCGCCCCGAGCCCGGGGGAGCGTTCGGCGGGTCCATCGTGACCGTGGACGTGGACGGCCGTCGCGTCATTCTCACGCAGCCCGTTTCGCGCCGCGTGCGCAACATGTTCGGCCGATAGCCGCGCGTCAACCCGCTGCGTCCGGCTGCCTCCGGTTGCCAGGCTGGAGGTTCCACTTCACGAAGGGACCCCTCATGAGCGACCCCCAGAACTCTGCCCCGGCGGACGACGCGAAGGACCTGGGCGACGACCCCACGGTCAAGCCCAGCCAGGAGAACGACGTCGACGAGGAGTCCAAGGCGCCCGCCAAGGACGACCCGAACGCCGACCACCAGGCCACGGGGATCGGCGTCATCGGCGACGAATGACCCGGATGCCAGAGACTCGGCGCCGGCGTCCGTCGGGCCGGTCCATCCGGTCGGGGTGTGCCGCATCGCGATGCTAACCTTGACCGGTCCGCCTCCGTAGCTCAGGGGATAGAGCGTTGGTTTCCGGTACCAAAGGTCGCAGGTTCGATTCCTGTCGGGGGCACCACCAGAGAATGGCCGCGATCGCCGATCGCGGCCATTCTCGTTCCTCGGGTCAGTCCTCGTCCGTGACGGCACCGGTCGGCTCGGCGTCCTCGACGATGTGACGCGAGCCGAGTTCGTCGGCGGTGGCGCGTCCCTGGTCGATCGCCTCCTCACGGCTCGAGAAGCTGGCCGACAGCTCGGGGCGGCCCTCGACCGCGTTCTCCCACTGGCCGCGGTTGGATCGGGTGGTCACGTCGTTCTCGCTCATGGCATCCATGTCACACCCGGGAGCGGTACGCCGAACCCGTCTTGACAGGCGTTGTCAAGACGTGTCGCCGAACGGGGAGCGGGTTGGCATGCTGAGGGGCACTCTCGAAAGGGGTCTCTCATGAGCATCGGAGCCGGCATCGCGCTGTTCGTCATCGGCGCCATCCTCGCCTTCGCGGTGAACCTGCCCAACGACTACGTCAGCCTCAGCATGATCGGATACATCATGATGGGTGCGGGAGTGGTGGTCTTCCTGATCGGCGTGGTCCTCCTCGTCCGTCGTCGCCAAACCGACACGGTCACCCGCACCGAAGGAGTCGGGGGCGCCCAGGTCACCCGGTCCACCACGCGCTCCTCGAACGACGACCTCGTCTGACTGCGACGGGGGTGCACCCCGGAGGCAGAGCATGAGCGAACCGACACCCACCGTCGCCTACGACCCTGCCGTCGACGGCCTGATCGACGGGCGCTACCGCCTCGGCCGGCTCCTCGGCCAAGGCGGCTACTCGCGTGTCTACGAAGCCGTCGACACGGCGCTCGAGCGCACCCTCGCGCTGAAGATCATCGAGGGCGACGGCGCCGATCCCGCAGACGTCGCACGCGTGCGGTCGGAGATCCGGCTGCTCGCCTCGCTGTCGCATCCCTCGCTCGTCACGCTCTACGACGCCAAGCTCGACGCGCACCCCGCGTACCTGGCGATGGAGCTCATCTCGGGCCCGACCCTCACCGACCGCATCGCCCGAGGGCGCATGACCGGGCCCGAGACCGCACGGGTCGGCCGGGAGATCGCCGAGGCCTTCGCCGTCATCCACGCGCGCGGTATCGTGCACCGAGACGTCAAGCCGTCCAACATCCTGCTGCGACCCGCCGCCCACACGGGTGAGACCCCGCGTGCCACGCTGGCCGATTTCGGCATCGCCTCGTTGGTCGGCGCGACGCGGGTCACCCGCCCCGACACCGTCGTGGGCACCGCCGCCTACCTCAGCCCGGAGCAGGCGCGCGGCATGCCCGCCGCTCCCGCGAGCGACGTCTACGCCCTCGGCCTCGTCCTGTTGGAGACGCTCACCGGGTCGCGCCCCTTCACCGGGCTGACGCCGCACGAGGCTCTGGCGGCGCGACTGGTCGCGGCTCCCGAGATCCCGGCGCACATCCCCGGTCCGTGGCGGGAGGTGCTCGAGAAGATGACGGCCCTGAATCCGAGCGAGCGACCGGATGCCACGGCCCTCATCGTCGCCCTCCGCACCCTCTCGGGGGTGACCGTCCCGGCGGCGCCCACCGGCGCGGAGACGGCGGTCCTCCCCGGCGCGACGGCGCCGACGCGCATCTTCGATCGACCGGCTCAGCCCGACGCGCCGCGATCGGCCGCTCCATCCCGGCGACGGCCGTCGCGGCGCACCGTGCTCGTGGCATCCCTCGTCGCGTTCGTGCTGGCCACCGGGGCGGTGACGGCGGTCGCGCTCAGCGGAGGGTCAACCCCGTCCGATCCGGGTCTGCCCGCGCTGCCCCAGCCCCTCGACCAGCACGTCGACGACCTGTGGAACGAGGTGGGCCCGTGATGCGCCGCTTGATTCCCGCCCTGGCCGTGCCGGTGGCGCTCGCCGTCGCGCTCGCCGGGTGCACTCCTCCGGCCGCAGAGCCGACCGCGTGGCAGCAGAGCGTGCGGACCGTCGCCGACCAGGCATCGACCGGCGACTACTCCGCCGCTCTGGCGAGCCTGGATGCGCTCGAGGCCGACGTGATCGCCCGGCGCGACGCGGGCGAGATCACGACCGAGGAGGCCGACGGCATCCTCTCCCGCATCGCCACGGTGCGCGCCGACCTGTCCTCGCTCGCTCCGACGCCCGCTCCCGAGGAGACCTCCGAGCCGGTGCAGACGTCCGAACCGGTCGAGACGACCGCGCCCGTCGAGACGGTGCAACCCACCCAGGGCGGCTCGGACGACACGGGAACGGACGACGGCGCCGACGACGAGAAGGGGCCCGCGGACAAGGGCTCCGAGAACAAGGGCCCGGGCGGGAAGGACGACAAGACACCCGCGCCGAAGGACACCGGCGGGCCGGGCAAGAAAGACGGCTGAGGACGGGTCGACCACCGCGGGCCGCGCACCCTCCGGAGCGTGCGAGGATTGCCCGGTGCCGCGCCGAGTGACCGCTGAACTCGACCTCGATCTGGGGGCGTCCGTCGACCTCGTCTTCCAGATCACCGCCGCCCAAGGAGTGCCCCTCGTCAGCGAGAAACTCTCCTTCGCGCAGGGCAATCGCCTCTGGACGCCGACCGAGATCATCGACTCCTCCGGAAGTCGTCTGCACCGTCTCACGGGCGAGCAGGGGCCGCTGGCCGTTCGCTACGAGGCCGTTGTGGACGGAGTCGCGTCGCGCCCGCGCACGGGCGACCTCGAGACCATCACCTACCTGCGTCCGAGCCGGTACTGCCAGTCCGACGAGGTGTTCGCCCAGGCGCGACGCCAGTTCCGCGGGCTCGCGGGCGAGGAGCTGTTGGCCGCGGTGTCGACGTTCGTGGCATCCACCGTCACCTACACGCCCGGCCTCAGCCTCGGCACCGACAGCGCCGTGACGACCCTGACGACCGGTCAGGGGGTCTGCCGCGACTATGCGCACGTGGTGATCGCCCTGCTGCGGGCGATGGACGTGCCCGCGCGGTACGCGGCGTGCTACGCCCCGGGACTGGAGCCGATGGACTTCCACGCCGTCGCCGAGGCGTACCTCGACGGCGCCTGGTACGTCATCGACGCGACCCGGCTCGCCGACCGCCGCTCGCTCGTGCGCATCGCGACCGGCCGCGACGCCGCCGACTGCGCGTTCCTCAGCTACCACGGCGGATACGTCGGCCTCGAACGCATGCGGGTGGACGCCGTCCTCGACGCCGAGGTGCCGTCCGGCGCCGACGACCACGAGGCGCTGGTGCAGATCGGCTGAGGCGTCCCGGTCCCCTCCGCGCACACGGGGCACTCATTCGCTCGCCCTAGACTTGACGGGTTATGGATCCCGCAGCCCTCTCCACCGCCCTGCTCGCCGTCATCGCTCCGCTCGCCGAGGCACGACGAGAGGGCTCGTCCGAGGGGCTCACCGCGGCCGATCTGCCTCTGGAGCGGCCGAAGAACCGCGACCACGGCGACTGGGCGTCCAACGCGGCGCTGAAGCTGTCGAAGGTGGTCGGGGTCAACCCGCGCGAGTTCGCCGGCGAGATCGCGGCGGGCCTCGAGGCCGTCGACGGCATCGCGAGCGTCGAGGTCGCCGGTCCGGGCTTCATCAACATCCGCCTGGATGCCGCTGCCGCCGGTGCCCTGGCGAAGACGATCGTCGACCAGGGGGCGGCGTTCGGCACGAACGACTCGCGCGCCGACGAGGTCATCAACCTCGAGTTCGTCAGCGCCAACCCCACCGGTCCGATCCACCTCGGCGGCACGCGCTGGGCCGCCGCCGGAGACGCTCTCGCGCGCATCCTGTCCTCGCAGGGCGCGAAGGTCACCCGCGAGTACTACTTCAACGACCACGGGGCGCAGATCGACCGCTTCGCCCGTAGCCTCGTCGCCGCCCACCAGGGCGACCCGACCCCCGAAGACGGGTACGGCGGCGCGTACATCGGCGACATCGCACAGCGAGTGGTCGCCCAGTACGACGGTGACATCGACGCCCTCGATCCGGATGCCAAGCAGGAGGCCTTCCGCGAGCTGGGCGTCACGCTCATGTTCGGCGAGATCAAGCAGTCGCTGCACGAGTTCGGCGTCGACTTCGACGTGTACTTCCACGAGAACGACCTGCACGACTCCGGGGCCGTCGACCGGGCCGTCGCGCGGCTGCGCGAACTCGGCCACATCTTCGAGGCCGACGGGGCGACCTGGCTGCGCTCGACGGAGTTCGGCGACGACAAGGACCGCGTCATCATCAAGTCCGACGGGAACCCCGCCTACATCTCGGGCGACCTGGCGTACTACCTCGACAAGCGCGAGCGCGGCTTCAACCGCTGCATCATCATGCTCGGCGCCGATCACCACGGCTACGTCCAGCGCCTGATGGCGATGTGCGCGGCCTTCGGCGACGAGCCGAACGTCAACCTCCAGGTGCTCATCGGTCAGATGGTCAACCTCGTGCGCGACGGCCAGCCGATGCGCATGTCCAAGCGCGCCGGCACCGTGGTGACCCTCGAGGATCTCGTGGAGATCGTCGGCGTGGATGCCGCCCGCTACGCGCTCACGCGCAGCTCGGCGGACTCGAACCTCGACATCGATCTCGACGTTCTGCAGAAGCGCACGAACGACAACCCGGTGTTCTACGTGCAGTACGCCCACGCCCGCACGCACAACGTCGCCCGCAACGCGCACGCCTCCGGGGTCGACCGTTCGGAGTTCGCCCCCGAGCTGCTCGACCACGAGACGGAGTCGGCGCTGCTGGGCGCGCTGCAGGAGTTCCCGCGCATCCTCTCGTACGCCGCCGAGGTGCGCGAGCCGCACCGCGTCGCGCGCTACCTCGAGGAGCTCGCGGGCCTGTACCACCGCTGGTACGACAACTGCCGCGTCATCCCGCTCGGCGACGCCCCGGTCGAGCCGGTGCACCGCACCCGCCTGTGGCTCAACGACGCCACCGGCCAGGTGCTGCGCAACGGTCTGACGCTGCTCGGCGTGAGCGCCCCGGAGCGCATGTAGTCATGACGGATGCCGCCCGCCCCCGTCGTCGCACCGGTCGCTGGATCGCGGTGCTCCTGGTGCTGGCGGTGCTGCTGGCCGCCCTCGTCGTCGCGGCGGAGTTCATCGCCCGCTCGGTGGTGACCGGGACGGTGCGCACCCTCGTCGTCGAGAAGGTGGGTCTCCCCGCCGACCAGCCGGTCGACGTGGAGCTCGCCGGTCTCGTCCTGCCGCAGTTGGTGTCGGGCCGTCTCGACGACGTCCAGGTCGCGAGCGACGACGTCGCGCTCGGCCCGCTCACCGGCGATGTGCGCGTCGAGATGCAGGGTGTGCCGATCGACGGGGCGTCCGCCGCGACGGGCGGCACCGCGACGGTGCGCCTCGACGAGGCCCAGCTGCGCGAACTGCTCGGCCGACTCGACGGGTTCCCGGCCGACGGCCTCACGGTCGCCGCCCCCGACGTGTCCGTGTCGACCGACATCTCCGTGCTCGGCATCCCGATCCCCGTCGGCATCTCGCTCACGCCCGGCGCCGCGGACGGCCAGCTCACCCTGACACCCTCGGCGTTCCGCCTCGCCGGCAACGAGGTCGACGCCGACACGCTGCGCTCCCAGCTCGGCGGGCTCGCCGACGCCGTGCTGGAGACGCGCAGCGTCTGCATCGCCGACCAGTTGCCGCGTGCGCTCACGCTCACCTCGGCGTCGGCCCAGGGCAGCGATGTGGTCGCGTCGTTCGCGATCGACGGAGCCATCCTGAACGATCCCGCACAGCAGGAGAACGGCTTCTGCGGCTGAGCGCCCTGCTGCCGTGAGGAGCGGTACGTGGCGGCTTCCGGGGCGTCCGAGCGGCCGGCGCGGGAGAAGAGCGGCATACGCGGTGCCCTAGACTGCTGGGACTGCCCGTCGCGTGACTCTCCGCGCGGGTGGGAGCCGTGATCCGCGGCCGTCGCGTCGCCGCAAAACCCGATTGGTCCCTCTGTGTCCGTCTCGCACTCCGCCCTCGTGCCCGAGTGGCTCACCGCCCCGGCCGAAGCGAACGAGCTCGTCCCCTCCGTCTGGCCCGCCTCGGCGCACCGCGTCGCCGACGGCTCCGTCGAAGTCGGCGGCGTCTCGGTGTTCGATCTGCGCGATCGTTTCGGAACGCCCCTGTACGTGCTCGACGAGGCCGAGGTGCGCGCCCACGCGCGTCGCACCCGGGAGGCCTTCGAAGCCGCGGCCGCACGGCACGGCATCCGGGCTCGCGTGTACTACGCGGGCAAGGCGTTCCTGTCCACCGAGGTCGTGCGCTGGGTTGTCGCCGAGGGGCTCTCGGTCGACGTCTGCACACGCGGAGAGCTCGAGGTGGCGCTCGCCGGCGGCGCCGAGCCGGCGCGCCTGGGTTTCCACGGCAACAACAAGAGCGTGGCGGAGCTCGAACGAGCCGTCGACATCGGTATCGGCTCGGTCGTTGTCGACAGCCCGATCGAGATCGAGCGCCTCGCGGCGATCGCCGAGCGCCGCGGAGCGGTGCAGACCGTGCTGGTGCGCGTGCGCACCGGCGTCCACGCCGAGACCCACGCCTTCCTCGCCACCGCGCACGAAGACCAGAAGTTCGGATTCTCGCTCGAGGGCGCCGTCGAGGCCGTGACCCGCATCCGCCAGCTGCCGAGCCTGCGCTTCGTCGGTCTGCACGCCCACATCGGGTCGCAGATCTTCGACCCCTCGGGCTTCCGGGAGTCGGCCTCGCGGCTGGTCGACCTGCACGCCGACCTGCTCGCCGGGGGAGAGATCCCGCTGCTGAACGTCGGCGGCGGCTTCGGCATCTCCTACACCTCGGTCGACGACCCGCAGCCCATCGAGACGATCGCCGACGGCATCCTCGACGCCATCGCCGACGAGTGCGCGGCCCGTGGCATCCCCCTCCCCGATGTCGCCTGCGAACCCGGCCGCTCGATCGTCGGTCAGGCCGGGGTCACCCTGTACGAGGTCGGCACGGTCAAGACCGTCGCCGCCGGTGAGGGTCTGGATCGCACCTACGTCAGCGTCGACGGCGGTATGAGCGACAACGCGCGCCCCGCGCTGTACGGCGCCGACTTCTCGGCCCGGGTCGTTTCGCGCACCAGTGCCGTGACACCCGCCCTGGCGCGCGTCGTGGGGCACCACTGCGAGTCGGGAGACATCGTGGTGGATGCTGAGTACCTTCCGGGCGACATCACCCCGGGCGACCTCCTCGCCGTGCCCGCGACGGGGGCGTACTGCTTCTCGCTCGCGAGCAACTACAACTACACACCCCGCCCGCCCGTCGTCGCGGTGCGCGACGGCGCGGCGCGCGTCATCGTCCGCGGTGAGACGGTCGACGACCTACTCGCCCGCGACGTCGGGGTCGCGGCATCCGACTCGACCCTGTCCCGCGGCGCGTCCGCACCATCTGACGGAGACACCGAATGACCGACTACCGCACACTGCGCGTGGCGCTCCTGGGCGCCGGCGCGGTCGGCTCGCAGGTCGCCGACCTGCTCCTCAAGCACGCAGCCGAGCTCGCCGACCGCGCGGGCGCCACGCTCGAGCTCGCCGGCATCGCCGTCCGCGACATCGACGCCAAGCGCGACGCCGACCTGCCGCGCGAGCTGTTCACGACCGACGCCGAGACGCTCATCGTCGGAAGCGACATCGTCATCGAGCTCATGGGCGGCATCGAGCCCGCCCGCACGCAGGTGCTGCACGCCATCGCCTCGGGCGCCGACGTCGTCACGGCCAACAAGGCGCTCCTGGCCACGCACGGCTCCGAGGTGTTCGAGGCCGCCGACCAGGTTGGCGCCGAGGTCTACTACGAAGCCGCCGCCGCGGGGGCGATCCCCATCATCCGCCCGCTGCGCGACTCGCTCGCGGGCGACCGGGTGGTGCGCATCATGGGCATCGTCAACGGCACGACGAACTACATCCTCGACCGCATGGACACCGAGGGCGCCGACTTCGCGGACGTCCTCGCGCAGGCGCAGGCCCTCGGCTACGCCGAGGCCGACCCCACCGCCGATGTCGAGGGCTACGACGCCGCGCAGAAGGCCGCGATCCTCGCGAGCCTCGCCTTCCACACCACGGTCCCGCTCGACGCCGTCCACCGCGAGGGCATCACCTCGGTCGACGCCGCGATGATCGAGTCGGCCCGTCACGCCGGGTACGTCATCAAGCTCCTCGCCGTGTGCGAGCGCCTCACCGCCGACGACGGCGCCGAGTCGATCTCGGTGCGCGTGTACCCGGCCCTCGTCGACCGCGCGCATCCGCTGGCGAGTGTCCACGGCGCGAACAACGCCGTCTTCGTCCAGGCCGAGGCCGCGGGCGACCTCATGTTCTACGGCGCGGGCGCGGGCGGCGTGCAGACCGCCTCGGCCGTGCTGGGCGACGTCGTCTCGGCCGCGCGTCGGCACATCGCCGGGGGAGTGGGCGTGGGCGAGTCCACGCGTGCCAACCTGCCGGCCGTGCCGATCGGGCACGTGATCACGCGCTACCAGATCACGCTCGAAGTCGACGACAAGCCCGGCGTGCTCGCCACCGTCGCCGGCATCCTGAGCGAGGGGCGCGTGTCGATCGCGACCGTCGAGCAGACCGTCATCGAGGCGGCCCCGGATGCCGAGGAACCGGGCGCGTCGACAGGCTCAGCGACCGGAGCGGGCTCCGCCCGGCTGGTCATCGGAACACACAAGGCCCGCGAGCAGGATTTGAGCGAGACCGTCGAGCGTCTCGCCGCGAGCGGCGTCGTCGAGCGCGTGGTCTCCGTGCTGCGTGTGGAAGGGAACTGACATGGCACACCTCTGGGGCGGAGTCCTCCGCGAATACGCCGACCGACTGGGCGTCACCGACGCCTCCACGGTCGTCACCCTCGGCGAGGGCGGGACGCCGCTGCTGCCCGCTCCCGCGCTGTCGCGTCGTACCGGCGCCGACGTGTGGGTCAAGTACGAGGGGATGAACCCGACCGGGTCGTTCAAGGACCGCGGCATGACCGTCGCCCTCTCGCGCGCCGTCGAGCACGGCGCCAAGGCCGTCATCTGCGCGTCGACCGGCAACACCTCGGCCTCGGCCGCGGCCTACGCCGCGCACGCCGGCATCACCGCGGCGGTGCTCGTGCCGGAGGGCAAGATCGCGATGGGCAAGCTCAGCCAGGCGGTGGCGCACAACGGCCGTCTCATCCAGATCCGCGGCAACTTCGACGACTGCCTCGAGATCGCGCGCGAGCTCGCCGACCACTACCCGGTACACCTCGTCAACTCGGTCAACCCCGACCGCATCGAGGGGCAGAAGACCGCCGCGTACGAGGTCGTCGAGGTGCTGGGCGACGCTCCCGACTTCCACGTCATCCCGGTCGGCAACGCCGGCAACTACACCGCCTACTCGCGCGGCTACCGCGAAGAGGCGGCGCGCGGCGTCGCCACGCGCGTTCCCCGGATGTTCGGCTTCCAGGCCGCCGGCTCCGCCCCGCTCGTGCGCGGCGAGGTCGTCAAGCAGCCCGAGACCATCGCCAGCGCGATCCGCATCGGCAACCCCGCCTCGTGGGAGCTGGCGCTCGAGGCGCGCGACGCCACCGACGGCTACTTCGGCGCGATCGACGACGCCGGCATCCTCGAGGCGCAGAAGATCCTCGCCGGCGAGGTCGGGATCTTCGTCGAGCCCGCCTCCGCGATCAGCGTCGCGGGGCTGCTCGAGCGCGCCGAGGCCGGGGTCGTCCCCGCCGGGGCCAAGGTCGTGCTCACCGTCACCGGTCACGGCCTGAAGGACCCCCAGTGGGCCCTGCGCCGCGCCGACGGCACGGACGTCTCGCCGACGGTCGTCGACGCCACGACGACGGAGGTCGCCTCCGTGCTCGACCTGCAGCCGGTGACCGCGTGAGCTCAGGCCCCGGTCGACGGGTCGCGGTCCGCGTCCCCGCCACCAGCGCCAACCTCGGGCCCGGATTCGACACCCTCGGCCTGGCGCTGAGCGTCTACGACGAGCTCGAGGTCGAGCAGCTCGACGGCGACCGCCTCGAGATCGAGGTCGAGGGCGAGGGCGCCGTCGACGTGCCCCGCGACGACACGCACCTCGTCGTACGCGCCATGGCGCACACCTACGCCTCGGTCGGCCGCACCCTCCCGGGCCTCCGACTGACCGCGCGCAACGTCATCCCGCACGGGCGCGGCATGGGGTCGTCCGGGGCCGCGGTGGTCGCCGGCATCCTGGCCGCGAAGGGACTGCTCGAGGGCGAGGTCGCTTTCAGCGACGTCGACCTGCTGCGCCTGGCCACCGAGATGGAGGGGCACCCCGACAACGTCGCCCCGGGACTGTTCGGCGGTCTGACGATCGCGTGGATGGATGCCGAGGGCCCGCAGCACAAGCAGCTCATCGTGCACCGCGGTGTCTCTCCGCTCGTCCTGGTGCCGAGCTTCACGATGTCGACGGCCGTCGCCCGCAGCCTGCAGCCGCTGCAGGTGCCGCGCGAGGACGCGGTGTTCAATGTCTCGCGCTCGGCCCTGCTGATCGCGGCCATGACCCAGAGCCCCGAGCTGCTCATGGCGGCCACCGAAGACAAGCTGCACCAGAACTATCGCGCGCAGGCGATGCCCGAGACCGATCTCCTGGTGCGCTCGCTGCGCGCGGCGGGATTCGCGGCCGTCGTCTCCGGTGCCGGTCCGAGCGTTCTGGTGCTCGCCGACGGGCCGGGGCAGCGACTCGCGGCGGCAGATCTTACGGCATCCGTGGTCGACACCCCTTGGCAGGCGCTCATGCTCGCCGTCGACGTCAAGGGTGGTACAGTGAAAAACGCAGAGGGTTCCGCGTAACTTCGCGAATCTGAGCCTCTGCACCACCTGCGAAGTCCGCAACACATCGCGAACCCGGTATCGGCTGCAGTCTCCCGAACCGCTGGTGTCCTTCGTCTGCGTTCTGCACGGCGACGCGCGATCTGATCACGTTTCATTTTCTGAGGAGCACTCGTGGAGTCCATCTCCGAGACCCAGCCCGTCGACGCGCCCGAGGGTGTCGAGACCCCCGTCGACGAGCAGCCGACGGCCGCCCCCGAGGGCGCCGACGCGACCGACGCGGCACAGACCGAGGGCGCCGCCGCCCCGGATGCCGAGGAGGCCGCCGCCGAGCAGCCGGAGGCGCTGTTCACCGACGACGCCCTTGCCGCCGGCGAGGCCGCGGAGGCCCCCGCGGCCGAGGCGCCCGCCGAGCCCGAAGCGGCCGCCGAGCCCGAAGCGGCCGCCGAGCCCGAGGTGCCCGCCGCCGAGGCTCCCGCGACCGAGCCCGAGGCGCCGGCCGCCGACACCGCGGAGGTCCCGGCCGCCGCCGCTGCGGAGGCACCCGCCGAGGAGGCCGCGCCCGAGAAGCCCGCTCGCGCCCCGCGCAAGCGCGCCCCCCGCCGCGCCAAGAGCCCCACGGCTGAAGAGAAGGCCGCCGCCGAGGCCGCTGCCGCCGAGGCCGCTGCCGCCGAGGAGGCCGCTGCGGCCGACACCGCGGTCGTCGCCGACGACGACGCGACCACCCCCGTCACCACCGCGGCCGACGTGGCCGCCGACGCCGAGGCCGCCGCCGAGACGCCGAGCGTCGACGAGGCCGCCCCCACCGCCGACGAGGCGCCCGCGGCATCCGACGCTCCCGCCGACGAGGCGGCCGAGGCGACGGCATCCGAGGCCCCCGCCGCAGAGCAGGCGGAGCAGAGCGACGAGACCCCGTCGCGCGGCCGCGGCCGCAGCCGGTCGCGCAATCGCAACCGCAACAAGGCCGACGCCGCCGAGAAGACCGAGGCCGCCCCCGCCGAGGAGGCCGAGGCGGCGCCGCAGAACGGGCAGCGCGAGAACGCTCAGCGCGAGAACGGCCAGCGCGACAACGCGCAGAACGGTCAGCAGGCGCAGCAGCAGCAGGGCCCGGCGAACAGCCGTAACCGCCAGCGCAACAAGCGCCGCGGCCAGAACAGCACGGGCGACGAGTTCGAGACCGAGATCGGCGAAGACGACGTCCTCGTCCCGATCGCGGGTGTCCTCGACGTGCTCGACAACTACGCATTCGTGCGCACCACCGGCTACCTGCCCGGCCCGAGCGACGTCTACGTCTCGCTCGGCCAGGTCAAAAAGTACAACCTGCGCAAGGGCGACGCGGTCGTCGGTGCCATCAAGCAGCCCCGTGAGGGCGAGCAGCAGGGGCGTCAGAAGTACAACGCGCTCGTGCAGGTCGACTCGATCAACGGCCTGTCGGTCGACGACGCCGCCGCTCGCGTCGAGTTCACCAACCTCACGCCGCTGTACCCCCAGGAGCGCCTGCGCCTGGAGACCGGCCCCGAGAAGCTGACGCAGCGCATCATCGACCTGGTCGCCCCCGTCGGCAAGGGCCAGCGCGGTCTGATCGTCGCGCCCCCGAAGGCCGGCAAGACGATCGTGCTGCAGCAGATCGCCAACGCGATCGCCACGAACAACCCCGAGGTCCACCTCATGGTCGTGCTCGTCGACGAGCGCCCCGAAGAGGTCACCGACATGCAGCGCACGGTCCGCGGAGAGGTCATCGCCTCGACGTTCGACCGCCCGGCCGAGGACCACACCACCGTCGCCGAGCTCGCGATCGAGCGCGCCAAGCGTCTCGTGGAGCTCGGTCGCGACGTCGTCGTGCTGCTCGACTCGATCACCCGCCTCGGCCGCGCATACAACCTCGCCGCGCCCACCTCGGGACGCGTGCTCAGCGGTGGTGTCGACGCCTCGGCGCTGTACCCGCCCAAGCGCTTCTTCGGCGCCGCGCGCAACATCGAGAACGGCGGATCGCTCACGATCCTGGCCACCGCCCTCGTCGAGACCGGGTCGAAGATGGACGACGTGATCTTCGAGGAGTTCAAGGGCACCGGCAACAGCGAGCTGCGCCTGAACCGTCAGCTTGCCGACAAGCGCATCTTCCCCGCCGTCGACGTCAACGCGTCGAGCACGCGTCGCGAAGAGATGCTGCTGTCGAACGACGAGGTCAAGATCACCTGGAAGCTCCGCCGTGCGCTGGCCGGTCTCGAGCCCCAGCAGGCCCTCGAGGTCGTGCTCGGCAAGCTCAAGGAGACGCAGTCGAACGTCGAGTTCCTCGTGCAGATGCAGAAGTCGATCCCGGCGCCCGCGCGCGGCGGTGACGACAACAGCATCCGCTGACCCGGGGCGCAGACGCGATGTCGGTGCCTGCGATGTTCGAGTCGGTCCGGGGGCTCCTCGACGAGCACAAAGCCGTCCAGGAGGAGCTCTCCGACCCGGCCGTGCACGCCGACGCTGCGCGGGCCAAGCGCGTCAACCGGCGCTACGCCGAGCTGTCGCGCATCGTCGCGGCGCATGACGCCTGGGTCTCGGCATCCGATGATCTGGATGCCGCCCGCGAGCTCGCGAAAGAAGACGCGGCGTTCGCCGACGAGGTGCCGGCGTTGGAGGAGCGGGTCGCCGAGACGCAGGAGCGTCTGCGGCGCCTGCTCATCCCGCGCGACCCCGATGACGCCCGCGACGTGATCATGGAGATCAAGGGCGGCGAGGGCGGGGCCGAGAGCGCCCTGTTCGCTGCCGACCTGCTGCGCATGTACCTGCAGTACGCGGCGTCGATGGGCTGGAAGACCGAACTGCTCGAGCGCACCGAGTCCGACCTCGGCGGCTACAAAGACGTCCAGGTCGCGATCAAGGGCTCCTCCAGCGACCCGGCCCAGGGCGTGTGGGCGCACCTGAAGTACGAGGGCGGCGTGCACCGCGTGCAGCGGGTGCCCGCGACCGAGTCCCAGGGGCGCATCCACACCTCGACCACGGGTGTGCTCGTGTTCCCCGAGGTCGACGAGCCCGAAGAGGTCGCGATCGACCCGAATGACCTGAAGATCGACGTGTTCCGCTCATCGGGCCCGGGCGGGCAGTCCGTCAACACCACGGACTCGGCCGTGCGCATCACCCACGTGCCCACGGGGATCGTGGTGTCGATGCAGAACGAGAAGTCGCAGCTGCAGAACCGCGAGGCCGGTATGCGCGTGCTGCGCGCGCGCCTGCTCGCCAAGCAGCAGGAGGAGCGCGACGCCGTCGCCGCCGATGCGCGGCGGTCGCAGATCCGCGGCATGGACCGCTCCGAGCGCATCCGCACCTACAACTTCCCCGAGAACCGCATCGCCGACCACCGCACCGGGTACAAGGCCTACAACCTCGACCAGGTCATGGACGGTGCCCTCGGCCCGATCATCGAGTCGGCGATCGCCGCCGACGAAGAGGCACGGCTGGCGGCGCTCGCGGACTCCTAGGATCGGGTGGTGCTCACCGCCGCCCAGATCATCGCCTTCGACGACACCCCGCCGCCCCCGGGATGCTCCCCGTGGGTCGGTGCCCCCGAGCAGGTGCGGCACATCGAGATCGTCGAACCGGATGCCGCCTGGCCCGACATCTTCGCCTCCTTCCGGTCCGCGATCGTCGGCGCGCTCGGCGAGCGGGCCCTGGCCGTGGAGCACGTCGGCTCGACGTCGGTGCCCGGTCTCGCGGCGAAGCCGGTGATCGACATCGACCTCACCGTCGCCGACACCGACGACGAGGACGCCTACGTCCCGCACCTCGAAGCCCTCGGATTCATGCTGCGCGTCCGCGAGCCGTGGTGGCTCGGGCACCGGTGCCTGGTGTCGGCCGCCCCCGCCGCGAACCTCCACGTCTGGCCGCCCGACAGTCCCGAGGCGGCTCGTCACCGGCTCTTCCGCGACTGGCTGCGGATCGACGGCGCGGACCGCGAACGCTACGCGGCGATCAAACGCGCCGTGGCGGCCGACGGCCTGATGAGCGAGTACAACGCCCGCAAGCAGGGCGTGATCCGCGAGATCTACGCGCGGGCCTTCGCCGCGGCGGGCTTCCTGCCCTGACCTCGGCGCTCATCCCGCGCCGTGGGCGTCGCCGGAACAGTCCGAACGGGTCTCCGTGTTCAGTCGTCCCATGCGGGCGGGTGGGGGAGCGGTCCGCGGCGGGATTCGAGCTGCGCGGCGAGCGAGAGCAGCGCGGCTTCTCCGCCGGGGCGTCCGACCATCTGCACCGAGACCGGGTGGCCGGTGGCATCGGCGGTCACCGGCAGGGTCAGGGCGGGCAGGCCTGCGACGTTGACGAAGCTGGAGTACGGCGCGTACTCGACCTGCATCGCGAAGGTGCGCTCCGGGCTGTGGCCCGCGTAGGCGCCCACGGGCTGCGGCACTTGCGCGAGAGCGGGCATCAGGACGGCATCGAAGGCCGAGAAATCCGCGATCGTCCGACGCTCGAACGCCCGTGCGGCGGTGAGTCCGTCCAGCAACTCGAGGGCGCTCAACCGGCGTCCTTCCTGCACGAGCCAGGCGGTCAACGGCTCGACGAACTCCATGTCGGCCGCCGTGAGGGGGATCCGCGCGGCGCTCGCGCGCCAGAGCACGTGGAAGAGCGACGCGTAGCCGACCGGATGCCACTCGGCATCCGTCACCGCGTGACCCGCGTCGGAGAGCCAGGCGGCCGCCGTGTCGAAGGCGGCTCGTGCGTCGGCGTGGAGGCGGATGTCCTCCTCGTCGTCCCACGGCGACACCGTCGTGACGCCGATGCGGAGGGCACCCGGCTCTCGCCGCGCCGCGTCGACGAAGGGCCCTCCGCCCGGGGCGGCCGTCGCGTAACGGAACGGGGCGATGCCGACGAGCGCGTCGAGCAGGAGTCCAGCGTCCTCCGCCGAGCGCGCGATCGGCCCCGTCACCGACAGGCCGTCGGGGGAGTCGAAGCCCGATCCGATCGGCAGCCGCCCGCGCGAGGGCTTGAGCCCCACCACGCCGACGGTGGAGGAGGGGATGCGGATCGACCCGCCGCCGTCGGAACCCACCGCAGCGGGCAGCAGTCCCGCCGCGACCGCCACCGCGGCGCCTCCGCTCGACCCGCCTGCTCCGGCTGCCGGGCGCCAGGGGTCGCGGGCCGGGGCGTGGATCCGCGGCTCCGTGAACCCGGTCAGCCCGAACTCCGAGGTGCTCGTCTTGCCGAGGTTCACCGCTCCGGCGGTGTCCAAGGCCGCGGCGAGGGGGTCGGATGCCGCGGGCACGTGGGCGGCGCGCGAGCGCGAGCCGTACCGCGTCGGCACCCCCGCCCGGGCCACCAGGTCCTTGTCGGCGAGGGGTACTCCCCACAACGGACCCCGCTCGCTTCCGACGGTGATCTCGGCCGCGCGGCGGCGCGCGGCATCCGGGGTCACCTCGGCGAATGCGCCGAGATCCGCGAAGCGCCCGATGCGCGCGAGGTAATGTGCGGTGAGCTCGGCGGGGGAGAGGTCGCCGGCGCGCAGGCCCTCGACCTGCGCCGCGAGCGAGAGGTCGTGCAGCCGGGTCATCGTTCGAGCCTAGAGGTGCTCCGCCTCGTCAGATCCAGTACTCGGGCGTGGTCAGCAGGGCGCGGGTGTCGTCACCGCTGCGTCGCGTGCGGGCCTTGGCCGGCACCCCGACCAGGACGCTGTCGGCCGGCGCGTCCCTCGTGACCACGGCGTTCGCGCCGACCACCGAGCGCGCCCCGAGCGTGATGGGACCGAGGATCTTGGCTCCCGCACCCACCGCGACGCCGTCGTGCAGCGTCGGGTGGCGTTTGCCGCCCTCGCGCTGACGACCGCCGAGCGTCACACCGTGGTAGAGCATGACGTCGTCGCCGACCTCGGCCGTCTCACCGACCACGACACCCATGCCGTGGTCGATGAAGAAGCGACGGCCGATCGTCGCGCCGGGGTGGATCTCGACGCCCGTGAGCCATCGCGTCACCTGCGACAGCGCGCGCGCGGGGAAGCGCAGCCCACGATGCCACAGGCGGTTCGCCACCCGGTACGACCACACCGCGTGCAGCCCCGGGTACAGCAGTGCGATCTCGAGACCGCCGCGCGCCGCGGGATCGCGGAGCTTCGCGGCCTCGATGTCCTCACGGATGCGCGAGAGGGCCCCCACGTCAGTCTTCGCGCAGGTGCTCGTAGAGCGCCGTGGAGAGGTACCGCTCGCCGTAGGAGGGGATGATCACGACGATGTTCTTGCCCGCGGCCTCGGGGCGGCGGGCGACCTCGAGGGCGGCCCAGATCGCCGCGCCCGAGGACATGCCCACGAGGATGCCGTCTTTCGCGGCCGTCTCGCGCGCCAGGCGGATGGCGTCGTCGAACTCGACGTCGATGACCTCGTCGAGGATGTCGCGGTCGAGGATCGCGGGCACGAAGTTCGGGCCGATGCCCTGGATCTTGTGCGGCCCGGGGTGGCCCTTGGTGAGGATCGGGGAGTCGGCGGGCTCGACGGCGACCACCTTCACGCCGGGGACGCGCTCCTTCAGCACCTGGCCGACACCGGTGATGGTGCCGCCCGTGCCGATGCCGGCGACGAAGTAGTCGACCTTGCCGTCGGTGTCGCGCAGGATCTCCTCCGCGGTGGTCTTGCGGTGGATGGCCGGGTTGGCCTCGTTCTCGAACTGGCGCGCCCAAACGGCGCCCGGCGTCTCGGCGACGATGCGCTTGGCCTCGTCGACCGCGTGCGACATGCCCTTGGTGGGGTCGGTGAGGACGAGTTCGGCGCCGAACGCCTTGAGCAGGACGCGGCGCTCCTTCGACATCGAGGCCGGCATGGTCAGGATGACCTTGTACCCGCGCGCCGCACCGACCATGGCCAGGGCGATGCCGGTGTTGCCGCTCGTGGACTCCACGATCGTGCCGCCCGGCTTGAGCTCTCCCGAGGCCTCGGCGGCGTCGACGATCGCGATGCCGAGGCGGTCCTTGACGCTCGAGGCCGGGTTGTAGAACTCCAGCTTCAACAGGATCTGCGCCTCGGTGCCCTCGGCGACGCGGTTGAGCCGCACCAGGGGGGTGTCGCCGAATGCGGAGGTGATGTCGGAGTGAATGCCGGGCATGGAGCGCCTTTCGCCGTCGATCAGAACGCGACCAGCCTAGGCGAGGCCTCCGACGCCGGTTCTTGTGTGACGCTGCGCTACTAGGCTGGGGTCCCGACATGCCCGAGACGTCCTCGCCCCCGCCCGCCGCCCTCCGCGTCGCCGACGTCGTCCGCGACACCGTCGCGCGCTTGTCCGCCGCCGGGATCCCCGACCCGCAGGTGGATGCCGAGCTCCTCGTCGCCCACGTGCTCGACACGTCGCGCGGGGGAGTGCAGGCCGCGGCGATCCGCGGCGACGGGTTTCCCGATGCGCTCGCGTCGTCCTTCGCGGCTCTCGTGGACCGCCGCTGCGCCCGCGAGCCGCTGCAGCATCTGACGGGCCTCGCACCGTTCCGCTCGATGGAGCTCGCGGTCGGCCCCGGTGTCTTCGTCCCGCGTCCCGAGACCGAGATGGTTGCTCAGCTGGCCATCGACGCGCTGCGCGCCGTGGCATCCGAGGCTCCGATCGCCGTGGATCTCGGCACCGGCAGCGGCGCGATCGCCCTCGCGATGGCGACCGAGGTGCCGAACGCGCGCGTCTTCGCCGCCGAGAACTCCGTCGACGCCTTCGTCTGGACGAAGCAGAACGTCGCGCGGCTCGGAGCCGAGAACGTGACGCTGGCGTTCATCGACCTCGCCGAAGCCTTCCCCGAGCTCGACGGGACCGTCTCGGTCGTGGCATCTAATCCCCCCTACGTCCCCGACGACGCCATCCCGCGCGACCCGGAGGTGCGGCTGTTCGATCCGCCGGCGGCGCTGTACGGCGGGCCGGACGGATTGGACGCGGTCCGTCAGCTCAGTCGGGTGGGACTGCGCCTGGCACACCCCGGCGGCGCGATCGTCATCGAGCACGGGGAGTGGCAGGGCGAGGCGATCCGCGACATCCTCACCGCCGACGGATGGCGCTCGGCGGCGACCCACCCCGACCTGACCACGCGCGACCGGGCCACGACCGCCGTGCGGCCCTGATCGTCCGCGGGGCGGGGCGCGACTAGACTGGCGCGCGACATGTCACCCGTATACGACTGCCGTGACGAGTCGCAGCTGCTGTCCGGAATGCGCCACGCGCGTCAGGCGATCGGCCGCGGCGAACTCGTCGTGCTCCCCACCGATACCGTCTACGGAATCGCCGCCGACGCGTTCAACGCGCGCGCCGTCGCGGGGCTCCTCGAGGCGAAGGGACGCGGCCGCCAGCAGCCGCCGCCCGTGCTCGTGCCCGGTGTCGGGACGCTCCGCGCGCTCGTGGCCGAGGTGCCGCCCGCGGTCGACGACCTCGTGCGCGAATTCTGGCCCGGTGGCCTGACCATCGTCCTCCCCGCTCAGCCGTCGCTGTCGTGGGACCTGGGCGACACCCACGGCACGGTGGCGGTGCGCATGCCTGCCCAGAAGCTCACCCTCGAGCTGCTGGAGGAGACCGGTCCGCTCGCGGTGTCGAGCGCCAACCTCACCGGCCGGCCCGCCGCCGTCGACATCGATTCCGCGCGCGACATGCTCGGCGACAGCGTCGCGGCGTATCTCGACGCCGGCGCCAGCGAGACCGGCATCGCCTCTACCATCATCGACGCCACGACACTCGTCGGCGGGGCCGAACCGATCGTCCGGGTCCTGCGCGAGGGTGCGATCTCGCGCGAGCGCCTGCGCGCCGTGCTCGGCGACCTGCTCGAGCCCGATCCCGTCGAGGAGACCGACGCGGACCCCCTCACCGCCGCGGCGTCGACCGACGCGGCCCCGGATGCCGAGGCCCCCGGTCCGTGACCCAGTACCTCCTCACCATCCTCTTCACGGCCGCGGTGACCCTCGCGCTGTCGTGGGTGGTGTGGAAGCTCGCACTGCGGTTCAAGCTGTATCCCGGCATCCGCGACCGGGACGTGCACAAGACGCCGACGCCGCGGCTGGGCGGCGTGGCGATGTTCCTGGGCGTCCTGGCGGCGTTCGCGCTGTCGAGCCGCAACCCCTACTTCTCGATCTTTTGGGTCGATCCGGTCCCGGTGCTGTCCCTCCTGGGTGCGGTGCTGCTCATCGTGCTCGTCGGTGTGGCCGACGATCTCTGGGACCTCGACTGGATGATCAAGCTGGGCGCGCAGTTCGTCGCCGCCGGCGTCATCGCGTGGTTCGGGCAGCTGCAGATCCTGTCACTTCCGATCGGCGCGCTGACCGTGGGCTCGAGCTGGGTGAGCTTCCTGCTCACCGTGTTCGCTCTGGTCGTGGTCATGAACGCCGTCAACTTCATCGACGGCCTGAACGGGCTGGTCGCGGGCGTCTGCCTCATCGCGAACGGCGTCTTCTTCGCGTACTCCTACCTCCTCGTGCGCGACACCGGTGCGAGCACGTACTTCAACCTCGCCTCCTTCATCGCGGCGGTGCTGGTGGGGGCCTGCCTCGGATTCCTCCCGATGAACTGGACCCCCGCCAAGCTCTTCATGGGCGACGCCGGCGCTCTCATGCTCGGCCTGTTGATGGCCAGCTCCGCGGTGGCGATCACCGGACAACTCGATCCCGCCGTGCTCGATCCCGAGAAGATCGGGCGTTCCCAGCTGCTCGGTGCCTTCATCCCGATCCTGCTGCCGGTCGTCATCGTGCTGCTCCCGCTGCTCGATTTCGGCCTGGCCGTCGCGCGACGTCAGTGGGCCGGGCGCTCCCCGTTCTCGCCCGACCGCAAGCACCTGCACCACCGCATGCTCGACATGGGGCACAGCGACCGCGACGCGGTCCTCATCTTCTACAGTTGGACCGCCGTGGTGAGCCTGGCGTTCCTGCTGATGTACATCGGCACGCAGCAGAGCTGGCCCGGCGATTACGCGATCGGCATCGCGTTCGGCCTCGTCGGCGTCGCGGCGTGCGTCGTGCTCACCCTCCTGCCCTCCTCGCACCGCCTGCGGCGGTTGTCCCGCCGCGTCCGCCCGACCCGACCGGAGTCCCCCTCATGAGCAGCATCACCCCCGCCCCCCGCCGCGCCCTCTCGAGCACGCCGGTGCTGCGCACGGCGCTCACGTGGGGCGGTGTCGTCACCCTCGTCCTGCTCGTCGTCGGCGGACTCGTCGGCTTCCTGGTCGGGGGAGCGGGGGGCCTCGGCAGCGCCCTCGCGGGCGTGGCCGTCAGCGCGATCTTCCTCGCCGTGACCGCCGCGAGCATCCTCATCGCCAACCGCTGGTTCGGCGACCCGCTCTACGTGCCGATCTTCTTCGGCATCGTGCTGGGGGGCTGGCTGCTCAAGCTCGTGCTCTTCATCATCGCGATCGTGATCCTGCGCGGCCAGGACTGGGTCGACCCGATGGTCTTCTACATCGCGCTGGTGGTGAGCGTGGTGGCTTCGCTCGCCGTGGATGTCGTCGTCCTGCTGCGCATGCGCATCCCCAGCGTCAGCGACGTCAGCCTCCCCACCGACCCGGATGCCGGCGACCGCCGGTCCTGATCCCGCCCATAACCCACCCGATCGGCGCCCGCCGCACGATACTCCGGGGGCGAGACGATCCGCCCTCCGGACGCATGCATCCGCCGGGAGTTTGATAGGGTGGCATAAGTACCCGCCCGCGATGGGAACTCTTCTCCAGGTTCGCACTTCGGGTACCATCACCGACCATCGTCGCAACGGTTCACACCGATGCCCCGAAGCTGGAGCCAGCGCTGACTACTCAAGCTGCGACCCTGATCACGAACTTCGCGTCTGCGGGTGCGGAATTCCACCCGCCCTCCATCTCGGAGTTCTTCCCCGACGCGGTGCTGTTCGAGGGCACGATCTTCGCGATCACGCGAATCAACCTCATCCAGATGCTCGCGACGGCGGTCCTGGTCACGCTCCTCATCGTCGGCACCCGTCGGATGACCGTGGTTCCCGGTCGGTTCCAGAGCGTCGTCGAGATGGGCCTGGACTTCGTCCGCGTCAACATCGCGGAAGACATTTTGGGCCGCAAGGACGGCAAGCGCTTCCTTCCGATCCTCACCACGATCTTCTTCATGGTGCTGTTCATGAACATCACGGGCGTCATCCCGTTCCTGAACATCGCCGGCACCAGCGTCATCGCGGTTCCGATGCTGCTCGCGATCGTTGCCTACGTCACGTTCATCTACGCGGGCATCAAGAAGAGCCCCAGCGGGTTCTTCCGCAACTCGCTCATGCCTCCCGGGCTGCCCTGGTTCCTCTACATCCTCATCATCCCGCTCGAGTTCCTCTCGACCTTCATCATCCGCCCCGTCACCCTGACGCTGCGTCTGCTGATGAACATGGTCGTCGGCCACCTCATGCTCGTGCTGTTCTTCGCTGCGACGCAGTTCTTCGTCGTCGACCTCAGCGGATGGTGGACGGCGCTCGGCGCCGGCTCCCTGGCCTTCGGCTTCGCCTTCACCCTGTTCGAAATCTTCGTCGCCTTCCTCCAGGCGTACGTCTTCGCGATCCTCACCGCGGTCTACATCCAGCTCGCGGTCGCAGAAGAGCACTGAGCGGCCCGGCGCACGCCGAGCCACCCAACGAAAGGAAAAAACCCGTGGACGCAACTACGGTTCTCGCCCAGGTCACCGGTAACGTCGCCACGATCGGCTACGGCCTCGCCGCGATCGGCCCCGCCATCGGCGTGGGCATCGTCGTCGGCAAGACGATCGAGGGTGTCGCCCGTCAGCCCGAGCTCGCGGGCCGCCTGCAGGTCCTGATGTTCATCGGTATCGCCTTCACCGAGGCGCTCGCCTTCATCGGTATCGCGACCGGCTTCATCTTCACCTGATCCCGGCCGCTCTCGATTCACTGTAAGGAGACAGGATGCTGAACGCTCTTGTCACTCTCGCCGCGGAGCCCGCGGGGGAAGCGCACAACCCGCTGCTTCCCGCGGTCTACGACATCATCTGGTCGGCGGTGTGCTTCGTCGTCATCATCTTCGTGGTGTGGCGCGTCGCTCTGCCGCGCATGGCGAAGCTGCTCGACGAGCGCAGTGCTGCCATCGAGGGCAACATCGCGAAGGCCGACGAGGCCCAGCGCCAGGCCGAGGCCGCCCTCGAGCAGTACACCGCGCAGCTCGCCGAGGCGCGCCGCGAAGCCGGTGAGATCCGCGAATCCGCTACGCAGGACGGTCGCAAGATCGTCGCCGAGGCCCGCGAGACCGCTGCCGCCGACGCCGCACGCATCACCGCTTCTGCGCACGCGCAGATCGAGGCCGAGCGTCAGGCGACCCTCGTGCAGCTGCGTTCCGAGGTCGGTACCCTCGCGGTCGACCTCGCCGGCAACGTGATCGGGGAGACCCTGTCCGACGACGCGCGCGCCAACGCCGTGGTCGACCGCTTCCTCGCCGAGCTCGAGGCCTCCGAGAAGGCGGCCAAGTAATGGGCAGCGCGACCACTCAGGCGCGGACCGCGACGTCGGAGGCCCTGGCCTCCACGTCGGGTGTCGATCTCGACGTCGCTCGCGAGCTGTTCGCGGCCGTCGGTGCCGTGAGCGGATCGGCGCAGCTGAGCGGCGCGCTGTCCGACTCCTCGGCGCCGGCCGCCGCTCGCGCGGCCCTGGTGTCGGGCGTCTTCGGCTCGTCGTACCGTCCCGCCACGGTGGCCCTGCTCACCAGCGCCGCGCAGCAGCGCTGGTCGAGCTCGGCCGAATTCGTCGAGGGTCTGGAAGAGCTGGCGGTGCGCGCCACCGCGGTCGCCGAGACCAACGACATCGAGCCCGAGCTGTTCTCGTTCTCGCGCACGGTCGCCGCCAACGGCGAGCTCGAACTCGCCCTCGGCGGTCGTCTCGGCGACGCGTCGGCGAAGGGCTCGCTCGTGTCGACCCTGCTCGACGGTCGTGTCAGCGCCGGGACGACGCTGATCGTCTCGTCGCTCGTGCAGAACGCCCGCGGTCGCCGCGTCCGAGCCCTGCTGCGTCGCGCCGAGAGCATCGTCGCCGACCAGCGTGCGCGCATCGTGGCGACCGTCTCCGCCGCCGCGCCCCTGAGCGCCGAGCAGCAGACGCGTCTGCAGAACGCTCTCAGCGCACGTTACGGTTCGGCGGTCACGCTGAACACCGTGATCGACCCGACGGTGGTCGGCGGTCTGCGCGTGCAGGTCGCGGACGACGTCATCGACGCGAGCGTGTCCGCACGCCTCGCCGACCTCCGCCAGCGGATCGCAGGCTAAGACTTTCCGCCCGAGTGGGCGTGGATCTGGGGGCCGAGTGCCCCACGAACGAAGGAAGACAATGGCAGATCTCTCTATCAGCCCCGACGTCATTCGTGACGCGCTGAAGGACTTCGTCAACGCCTACGAGCCCACCGGCGCCGCGGCGACCGAGGTCGGCGCCGTCGTCGACGCGGCCGACGGCATCGCGCACGTCGAGGGCCTTCCGGGCGTCATGGCCAACGAGCTCATCCGCTTCGCGGACGGCACGCTGGGCCTCGCTCAGAACCTCGACGAGAACGAGGTCGGCGTCGTCGTGCTCGGCGACTTCGCCGGCATCGAAGAGGGCCAGAGCGTCACGCGTACCGGCGAGGTCCTCTCGGTCGGCGTGGGCGACGGCTACCTGGGTCGCGTCGTCGACCCGCTCGGCAACCCGATCGACGGTCTCGGCGAGATCGCGACCGAGGGGCGCCGCGCGCTCGAGCTCCAGGCGCCCGGCGTCATGCAGCGCAAGAGCGTGCACGAGCCCCTTCAGACCGGCATCAAGGCCATCGACGCCATGATCCCCGTCGGCCGCGGCCAGCGTCAGCTCATCATCGGCGACCGCCAGACCGGTAAGACGGCCATCGCGATCGACACGATCATCAACCAGAAGTCCAACTGGGAGTCGGGCGACGTCAACAAGCAGGTCCGCTGCATCTACGTCGCCATCGGCCAGAAGGGCTCGACCATCGCCTCGGTGAAGGGCGCGCTCGAGGACGCCGGTGCGATGGAGTACACCACCATCGTCGCGGCCCCCGCCTCCGACCCCGCCGGCTTCAAGTACCTGGCGCCCTACACCGGTTCGGCCATCGGCCAGCACTGGATGTACGGCGGCAAGCACGTCCTGATCATCTTCGACGACCTGTCGAAGCAGGCCGAGGCCTACCGTGCGGTGTCGCTGCTGCTGCGTCGTCCGCCGGGCCGCGAGGCGTACCCCGGTGACGTCTTCTACCTGCACTCGCGTCTGCTGGAGCGTTGCGCCAAGCTCTCCGACGAGCTCGGTGCCGGTTCGATGACGGGTCTGCCCATCATCGAGACCAAGGCCAACGACGTCTCGGCGTACATCCCGACCAACGTGATCTCGATCACCGACGGCCAGATCTTCCTGCAGTCCGACCTCTTCAACGCCAACCAGCGTCCGGCGGTCGACGTGGGTATCTCGGTGTCGCGCGTCGGTGGTGACGCCCAGGTCAAGTCGATCAAGAAGGTCTCCGGAACGCTCAAGCTCGAGCTGGCCCAGTACCGCTCGCTCGAGGCTTTCGCGATGTTCGCGAGCGACCTCGACGCCGCCTCGCGCCGCCAGCTCGCCCGCGGTGCGCGCCTGACCGAGCTGCTGAAGCAGCCGCAGTACTCGCCGTACCCCGTTGAGGAGCAGGTCGTCTCGATCTGGGCCGGCACGAACGGCAAGCTCGACACCGTCGAGGTGTCCGACGTGCTGCGCTTCGAGCGCGAGCTGCTGGACTACCTGCGTCGCAACTCGACCGTGCTCGACACGCTGCGCGAGACCAACGTGCTCGGCGACGACACGCTGGCCGAGCTCGAGCAGAAGATCGACGCGTTCGCCAAGGAGTTCCAGCCCGGCAAGGACCAGAGCGTCGTCGGCGCCGAGAAGGTCGATGCCGCTGAGGCCGAAGACGTCAACCAGGAGCGAATCGTCAAGGGCCGTCGCTGACAGCGACGACACGAGAACGTAAATCATGGGCGCACAACTGCGGGTCTACAAGCAGAAGATCTCCTCTGCTCAGACGACCAAGAAGATCACGAAGGCGATGGAACTCATCGCGGCCTCACGCATCCAGAAGGCGATGGCGCGTGTGCGCGCGGCATCGCCCTTCGCGCGGGCCGTCACGAGCGCCGTCTCCGCGGTGGCCACGCACTCCTCCGTCGATCACCCGCTGACGACCGAGCGCGAGAACATCCGCCGTTCGGCCGTGGTCATCTTCACCTCCGACCGCGGCCTCGCCGGCGCGTTCAACTCGCAGATCCTCCGCGAGGGTCTCGAGCTGGCCGAGCTCCTGCGCTCGCAGGGCAAGGACGTGGTGTTCTACCTCGTCGGTCGCAAGGCCGTCGGCTACTTCCAGTTCCGCCGCATGGCGAGCGCTGCGCAGTGGGTCGGCGACACCGACACCCCGCAGTTCTCGACTGCGGAGGAGATCTCGGATGCCGTCCTCCAGGCGTACCGCGCCGGTGGCGAGAACGAGGGCGTCGACGAGATCCACCTCGTGTACAACCGCTTCGTCAGCATGATGACGCAGTCGCCCGAATCGGTGCGTCTGCTTCCGCTCGAGGTGCTCGAGGCCGACGAGGCCCCGGCGCAGGCCGAGGTCTACCCGCTCTACGAGTTCGAGCCGGACGCCGAGACCGTTCTCGACGCGCTCCTGCCGGTGTACGTCCAGAGCCGCATCTTCAACGCCCTGCTGCAGTCGTCGGCCGCCAAGCACGCCGCGACCCAGAAGGCCATGAAGTCGGCCAGCGACAACGCCGACAAGCTCATCACCGACTACACCCGTCTGCGCAACAACGCGCGTCAGGCGGAGATCACGCAGCAGATCGCCGAGATCGTCGGCGGCGCCGATGCCCTGGCATCCGGCAAGTAAGTTCCCAAGGAGAGAAGAAGCCATGAGCCTCACCGCCGAGAAGACCGACGCGGCCGTCGTCGGACGCGTCGCGCGCGTCACCGGCCCGGTCGTCGACATCGAGTTCCCGCACGACGCGATCCCCGACATCTACAACGCGCTGAAGACGACGATCGCCATCGGCGACCAGTCGACCGAGATCACCCTCGAGGTCGCCCAGCACCTCGGTGACGACCTCGTGCGCGCCATCGCCCTCAAGCCGACCGACGGCATCGTCCGCGGTCAGGAGGTGCGCGACACCGGCGGCCCCATCTCGGTGCCCGTCGGCGACGTCACCAAGGGCAAGGTCTTCGACGTCACCGGTGAGGTGCTCAACGCCGCTCCCGGCGAGACCATCGAGGTCACCGAGCGCTGGGGCATCCACCGCAAGGCGCCCAGCTTCGACCAGCTCGAGTCCAAGACCGAGATGTTCGAGACCGGCATCAAGTCGATCGACCTCCTGACCCCCTACGTGCAGGGTGGAAAGATCGGCCTCTTCGGTGGTGCCGGCGTCGGCAAGACCGTCCTCATCCAGGAGATGATCCAGCGCGTCGCGCAGGACCACGGTGGTGTGTCGGTGTTCGCGGGTGTCGGTGAGCGCACCCGTGAGGGCAACGACCTCATCGGCGAGATGGAAGAGGCGGGCGTCTTCGACAAGACCGCCCTCGTGTTCGGTCAGATGGACGAGCCGCCGGGGACGCGTCTTCGCGTCGCCCTCTCGGCGCTGACGATGGCGGAGTACTTCCGCGACGTGCAGAAGCAGGATGTGCTGTTGTTCATCGACAACATCTTCCGCTTCACGCAGGCCGGTTCCGAGGTCTCGACGCTGCTCGGCCGCATGCCCTCCGCCGTGGGCTACCAGCCGAACCTCGCCGACGAGATGGGCGTGCTCCAGGAGCGCATCACCTCGACGCGCGGTCACTCGATCACCTCGCTGCAGGCGATCTACGTCCCCGCCGACGACTACACCGACCCGGCGCCGGCCACGACCTTCGCGCACCTCGACGCGACGACCGAGCTCTCGCGTGAGATCGCGTCCAAGGGTCTGTACCCGGCCATCGACCCGCTCACCTCGACGAGCCGCATCCTCGACCCGCGCTACATCGGTGCCGACCACTACCGCGTGGCCACCAGCGTGAAGCAGATCCTGCAGAAGAACAAGGAACTGCAGGAGATCATCGCGATCCTCGGTGTCGACGAGCTCTCCGAAGAGGACAAGATCGTCGTGTCGCGTGCACGTCGCATCCAGCAGTTCCTCTCGCAGAACACCTACATGGCCAAGAAGTTCACCGGCGTCGAGGGCTCCACGGTCCCGATCAAGGAGACCATCGAGTCGTTCGACGCCATCGTCAAGGGCGACTTCGACCACGTGGCCGAGCAGGCCTTCTTCAACGTCGGCGGTATCTCCGACGTCGAGGCCAAGTGGGCGCAGATCCAGAAGGAGAACGGCTGACATGTCGTTGCGCGTGAGCCTGGTGTCGGCAGACGCCGAGGTGTGGACGGGGGAGGCCTCGCTCGTCGTCGCCAAGACCGTCGAGGGTGAGATCGGCTTCATGCAGGGGCATGAGCCGGTGCTCGCGATCCTCGCCCAGGGCGAGGTGCGCATCACCCGCGCCGACGGCTCGAAGATCCTCGCCAACGCCGAGGACGGCTTCCTGTCGATGGCGAACGACGAACTCACGATCGTCGCCGGAAACGCCGCCCTCGTCTCCTGACGCCGCTTCATCGCTGACGCGCGTCGCCCGGTCCGCCGGGCGCCGCGCGTCGCTTTTTCTTCGGAGTCCGCATGCTCGTCCTGCTTCCCCCGTCCGAGACCAAGCGCCCCGGGGGCGAGGGGATGCCCCTCGATCTCGATGCGCTGTTCCTGCCCGCGCTGCGCGCCCCGCGCGAGACGGTGATCGACGCCCTCGTCGCGCTCTCGGCAGATGAGGACGAAGCCGCGCGCGTGCTCAAGCTCGGCGCGAAGCGTCGCCATGAGGTCGCCGACAATGCGGCGCTGCGGACCTCCCCGACCGTGCCAGCCGTCGACAGGTACACCGGGGTGCTCTTCGATGCCCTGGATGCCGCGACCCTCGACGCGTCGGCGCGCTCGTGGCTCGGTCGTCACGTCGCGATCCACTCGGCGCCGTTCGGGCCGGTCGGTGCGCTCGACGGCATCCCCGCGTACCGTCTGGCCGCCGGCACGTCGGTCCCCGGACTGCCCGCACTGCGGCGCGTGTGGGCCGACGCGACCCGGGACGCCCTCGAGCGTGCAGCCCCGGGCTTCGTCCTCGACCTGCGCTCGGAGGCCTACGCCGCGCTGGGCCCGGTGCCCGCGGGCGTGCCCTCGGTCTACGTGCGGGTGGTGACGGAGGGCGACGGGGGAGCGGTGCGCGCGCTCAACCACTTCAACAAACACGCGAAGGGCGCGCTCACCCGGGCGTTGGCCGCCTCGGGCGCCCAGGTCGACTCGCTCGACGACCTGCTCGTGTGGGCGGGCCGTGAGGGGTGGATCATCCGGCCGCAGGCGGCCGGAGAGGTATCCCTCGTCGTGTGACTTTCTCGGCGAGCTTGCTTTCAGCGAACACCCAGCTTCGCTAGCATGTGTCCGCGGGAGACGCCCGCCGGTGGAGCGCTGGGCGCTCGAATCCGTCCGAGAGGAACCTCGTCAACATGATGCATCTCGCTTACAACGACTACGGGACGAGCGGAGCCGAAGCGGCGTTCGTCGCCGTGACGTACCTGTTCATCTTCCTGTTCTCGATCATCGGCTACCTCATCAGCGCCTTCCTCCTCATGAAGGTCTTCGACAAGGCCGGCGTGCAGGGCAAGTGGCGCGCGTGGGTGCCGATCTACAACTACATCGTCTTCGCCAAGCTCGGCGACATCTCGCCGTGGGTGGTCCTGGCTCTGGTGGTCGCGAGCTTCATCCCGATCCTGAACTTCCTGACCGGTCTCGCCCTCACGGTGGTCATGATCATGGCGGCCTACCGCGTCGCCGAGAAGTTCGGCCGCCCCTGGCCGCTGCTGCTGCTGTTCATCCTCGGTCCCCTCGGTATCTGGATCTTCCTCGGCATCCTGGCCTTCGGTAACAGCCCCTGGAACCCGAACGTGCGCCCGGCCCCGTGGGCCTCGTCGTTCCTCGCCGACAAGACGGTCTGGAGCGGCATCCCGGTCCAGCCCGGGCAGACCGTCTCCGGTGCGAACGGCAACGGGTACGGCGGCTACGGCGGAGCGACTCCGCCCGCCCCCGGCTACGGCTCGGCGACGCCTCCGCCGCCCGCGGCGGGCGGCTACGCCCCGCCTCCCGCGAGCGGCACGACCCCGCCGCCGCCGGCGCCGCCGGCCGGCCCGCAGGTCTGACCCGACGATGAGCTCCCCGCCCCGGCGGGGAGCTCATCCGTTTCCACCGCGTTAGCGTGGGGGGATGACCTCGGCTGCTCTTCCCCTCCGTCCCGTCGGCCGCTCCGGACTGCGGGTGTCCGCCGTCGGCCTCGGCTGCAACAACTTCGGCCGCGCCGGCACCGCGACCGAGACGCTCGAGGGGACCCGTGACGTGCTCGACGCCGCTATCGACGCGGGCGTGACCTTCCTGGACACGGCCGACATCTACGGGCGCGAGTTCGGTCTGTCGGAGACGCTGATGGGCGAGGCGCTCCAGGGTCGCCGCGACCGCGTCGTGCTCGCCACGAAGTTCGGCCACGCCGACTTCGCCCCCGCCGTGACGGGAGGGGCGAAGGCGTCGCGGGCGCACGTGCGTCGAGCGGTCGAGGACTCCCTGCGGCGCCTGCGCACCGACTGGATCGACCTGTACCAGCTGCACACCCCCGATCCGTCCACGCCGATCGAGGAGACCCTGGACGCGCTCTCGGATCTGGTGCGCGAGGGCAAGGTGCGCTACATCGGCCACTCCAATTTCGCGGGGTGGCAGATCGGCGAGGCCGATCACGCCGCGCACGGGGTGCGTTTCGTCTCGGCGCAGAACCAGTACAGCCTGCTCGCGCGAGCCGTCGAACGCGAGGTGCTGCCCGCGGCGCAGCGCTACGGTCTGGGCTTCCTGCCCTTCTTCCCGCTGCACAACGGCCTGCTCACGGGCAAGTTCACGCGCGAGGGCGGACCCGACGGCAGCCGGATCATGCGCCAGCGTCCCCACCTGTGGCGCGACGCGCCCTGGGACGCCCTCGAGCGCTACCAGTCCTTCTGCGACGAGCGGGGGATCACCATGCTCGAGGCGACCTTCGGCTGGTTCCTCGCGAACCCGCTCGTCTCCAGCGTCATCGCCGGAGCGACCAGTGCGGAGCAGGTGCGCGCGAACGCGGCGGCGGCGACCGCGTGGTCGCCGGACGAGGCGGATCTCGCCGAGCTCGACGGCATCCTGGCGCTACCGGCCGATCCGGCGGCCGGATGACGCGCGGCGCGTCCCGGGCCGAGCGCCCGGCGTCGACTAGGATGACAGGGCCGTGCGTTCCCGCCGGCTCAGCTGTCGGCCAACCGGAGGATCGTTCGTGCCCGAGGTGACCACCCACACGCGCCGCGTCCCGCTCGAGGGCGGCACACTCGAGCTGTCGTGGGCGGCGAGCACCGAGACGGGGCGTCGCCGCGAGGTCAACCAGGACGCCGTCCTCGCTGAGTATCCGCTCTTCGTCGTCGCCGACGGGATGGGCGGCCACCTGGGCGGCGAGATCGCGAGCGCGAGCACGGTCGATCGGTTGCGCGCCGTCGTCGACGGGGGCACGGTCTCGACCAAGAACATCGAGAAGGCCCTCTCGCGCGCGGTCAAGGACATCGTCTCCCACCCCGAGACGACCGACGAGGGAACGGGGACGACCCTCACGGGCGTCTACCTCGAGACCCACACCGACGAGCCGCACTGGGTCACCCTCAACATCGGCGACTCGCGCGTCTACCTGCTGCGCGACGACGAGATCGTTCAGGTCACCACCGACCACTCCGTGGTCCAGGAGCTCATCGCGGCCGGGCGGCTCAGCCCCGAAGAGGCCGAGAACCACCCCTACGGCAACGTCATCACCCGAGCCGTCGGCCCGAGCGACAGCGTCAAGCCCGACTACCTCCGCCTCGACGTCGTCGACGGCGACCGCTTCGTCATCTGCTCCGACGGGCTGACGAAGGAGCTGACCGATTTCGGCATCCGACACTTCCTCGACGCTCATCGTGATCCCGCCGCGGCCGTTTCGGCCATGATGGCGGCGGCGCTCGAGAACGGCGGCCGCGACAACATCACCATCGTGGTACTCGACGTCGCCCGCCATTCCGGCTGAGACCCGCTCTTGACCCCGGCGGGCCGCTGATCCTACGTTCGGCCTATGACCTCCGCACCCGAACGGACGGCCGGCAAGGGCCTGGCCAGCGGCACCCTGGGGCTGTGGGGCTCGACCGTGATCGGTCTGGCATCCACCGCCCCCGTGTACTCGCTCGTGGCGACCCTGGGCTTCGTCGTCCTGGCCGTCGGCGCCTCGGCCCCGATCGCGTTCATCCTGGCGTTCATCCCGATGCTGTTCATCGCCTTCGCGTACCGCGAGCTGAACAACGAGGTGCCCGACTGCGGCACGACTTTCACGTGGGCGACGAAGGCCTTCGGCCCGTGGGCCGGCTGGATGGGTGGCTGGGGCGTCGCGGTGGCGGGCATGGTCGTGCTGGCCAACCTGTCGCAGATCGCGGGAATCTACCTGTGGTCGCTCGTCGGCGACGGGTCCCTCGCCGAGAACGTGCCCCTCGTGACGGCGACGGGGGTGGGCTTCATCGCGCTGATGACCTGGATCAGCTACCGCGGGGTGGAGATCGGTGAGCGCATCCAGAACATCCTCCTCGCGGTGCAGTACCTCGTCCTGGCGCTGTTCGTCGTGCTGGCGCTGTGGAAGTTCTTCGACGGCTCGGCACCCGATGCGACCCCGTTCGACCTGGCATGGTTCGACCCGTTCGGCTTCAGCGACTGGAGCGGTTTCACCGAGGCGGTGCTGCTGGCGCTGTTCATCTACTGGGGCTGGGACACCTGCCTGGCGCTCAACGAGGAGACGAAAGACCCGAAGCGCATCCCCGGTCGGGCGGCGCTGCTGACCACGGTGATCCTGCTCGGCACGTACGTGTCGGTGACGGTCGCGGCGATGATGTACGCCGGCGTCGGCGAAGACGGGTCGGGGCTTGCCAACCCCGAGAACGCGGACGACGTCTTCCTCGCGCTCAAGGACGGGCTCTTCGGTCCCTTCGGCTGGGTGCTGATCGTGGCGGTGCTCATCTCGGCGGTGTCGTCGACGCAGACGACGATCCTCCCCACCGCGCGCGGCACCCTCGCGATGGCCGCGTACAAGGCACTGCCCGAACGCTTCCGTTCGGTGCACCCGCGCTTTCGGACGCCGTCGTTCTCGACGTTGGTCATGGGCGTCGTGGCGAGCGTCTACTACGTGGGCATGACCCTCATCAGCGACAACATCCTGCAGGATTCAATCCTGTCGCTGGGTCTCGCGATCGCGTTCTACTACGCGATGACCGGTTACGCGTGCGTGTGGTTCTACCGGCGCGAGCTGTTCTCCTCGGGCCGGAACCTCGTGACCCGCGGCATCCTGCCGCTGCTGGGCGCGCTCATGCTGACGTTCGCGTTCGTGCAGTCGGCGATCGACATGTACGACCCCGAGTACGGCAACACGGTGCTGCTGGGGGTCGGCGGCACGTTCGTCGTGGGCGTCGGGGCGCTCGCGTTCGGCGTCGTGCTGATGCTGCTGTGGTTCCTCTTCCCCGGGTCGAAGCCGTTCTTCCGGGGGGAGAGCCTCAATCGCGACACCGAGGTGCTCGTGCCGGACGAGCCGATCGCGCACCCGCGGTCGGTCGACGGCGGCATCTGAGCGCTCGCGGACGTAGGCCCGGCGGTCGGGTCCGCGCACGTCGCCCGCGGTCGCGACGGCGACGCCGAGCCGCCGAACACGCCCGCACCGGGCGCTGACCCGCGCGTCAGACGGCGGAGCGGATGGACCCGACCTCGTGCCCGCCGCCGAGCACCGACAACGACAGGTGCGCGACCGTCTCGTCGACCTCGGTCGAGGAGAGGGCGCCGACCCGCTCCAGCAGTCGCAGCGCGACGACGTGACCGGCGCGGTTGGAGCCGTCGAACATCTTCAGGGCGACGGTGGTGCCGTCGGGCGCGGTCATGACCTGCACGCCCTCCGCGCCCATCTTGGAGAACACGCCCAGCCGTTCGATCACGACGGTGTCGGGGCGTCCAGGGCCGTCGATCGTCCACGGGTTCTCGCGCACCGCCCGGACCAGCGTGCCCGCGCTGCGGTGCAGCGCGAAGGGCGAGCGCTCCGACGAGGTGGCGATGCGCTGGATCGCCCGCGCGAGGCCGACGAGGCTCATCGCGTACACGGGTGCCCCGCAGCCGTCGATCGCCGTCGTGGTCATGCGCTCTCCGACGAGGCGCTCGATGACCTCGCGGATGTGCGCCTGCAGCGGGTGCTGCGGGTCGAGGTAGCCCTCGGTGGGCCACCCGTTGGCGACGCAGGTGAGCAGCATGGCGGCGTGCTTGCCGGAGCAGTTCATGCGCAGGGGCGAGGGAGCGGCGTGGTCGCGCACCATCTCGTCGCGCGAGGCGGTGTCGGTGGGCCAGGCGGCGGGGCAGCCCAGGTCGTCTTCGGTGAGGCCGGCGGATTGCAGGATGCCGCGGGCCACCTCGGCGTGGCGTTCGGTGCCGCAGTGGCTGGCCATCGAGATCGCCAGGCGCTCGTCGGCGAGCTCGGCGCCGGCCGACAGGCAGGCGAGGGCCTGCAGCGGCTTCATGCTCGAGCGGGGCAGGAACGGCGCCGTCACCTCGCCGAGGGCGAGCTTCTCGGAGCCGTCCGGTGCAAGGACCACCGCGACGCCGAAGTGACGGGATTCGACGAAGCCGTTGCGGTCGACGACGGCGAGTTCGACGGAGGCGGGGGGCGTGGCGGGCATCCCTCCATCGTATCGCCGGGGCTGTCCCGAACCCGGCGCGCGAGTCGCCAGGATTTGTCGCTTCCCGGGCAACCGAAGCGACAATTTCTGGCGACTCACGCGAACAACACCGGCAGACTGGGGGGATGAACGGAGAGCACCACTACCGCCTGCGCTCGACCTGGACCGGAGACCGGGGCAGCGGCACCAGCGGCTATCGCGACTACGACCGGTCGGTGACCCTCGAGGTCGACGGGAAGCCCGCGATCGCGGCATCCGCCGACAAGCCCTTCCGCGGCGACCCGGCCAAGTGGAACCCCGAGGAGCTTCTGCTCGCTGCGCTGAGCGAATGCCACCTGCTGTCGTACCTGCACGCCTGCGTGACCACCGGCGTGGTCGTCACCGGGTACGAGGACGACGCCTCCGGCACCCTGCAGGAGGACGGCAACAGCGGGGGAGCGTTCACCGAGGTCGTGCTGCGCCCGCGTGTGCGAGTGGCCGAGCAGTCGATGGTCGAGGCTGCCGTGGCCGCGCACCGCCAGGCGCGCGAGTGGTGCTTCATCGCCAATTCGGTCAACTTCCCGGTCCGGCACGAGCCGGTGGTCGTCGTCGGCTGACCCGCGCACGCCCCCGCGGTCGCGGTCGTCGTACAGTGAGCGCATGCAGCTCGAACCGGCCCTGCGGCGCCTCGACCGGATCGCGGGGGGCAGGCACGCCCATCACCGCGTCGACGAGACCGACGACCCGAAGGTCCGGCGGGCGTTCCGCGCGGTCGCGCTCCTGCTCGCGGCGGGCTTCGTGCTCGGCGTCGCGACGGTGGTGGTGGCGCTGGTCATGACGCTCGACGGCGCCGACGTGGGGTTCGCGGTGTGGATGCGCTGCCTCGTCGTCCTCGCCATCACCACGACCCTGTTCTACTTCCTCTGGCGGGCCCGCGCCGGGTGGTACTGGGCGTTCCGGCGCCTGCAGCTGTTCAGCCGCATCTTCCCCGTCGTCGCCCTCGTCCTCGCCGCGATCCCGGGCCTGTACCCCTTCTGGGTCGTCACGGAGCAGATCCTGTTCGCCATCCTGCTGATCGGCGTCTCGGACTATCTGCAGTCCGACGCCGTGCGCGCGGCGTACCCGAAGCCCGCGCGCTGAGCCGCGGCATCCCTCATCCCCGCCACAGACGGGATGCCACCGAGCCGGGGCACGAAGAAACCCCGCCGGCAGGGGGCCGGCGGGGTTCCGTTCTCAGGTGGTGATCACCGCACGTCGTCGTCGATCCAGTCCATGGACTTGGTGACGGCCTTCTTCCACAGGCGCAGCTCGCGCTCGCGCTCGCTGTCGTCCATGTTGGGCTCCCAACGCTTGTCCTCCTGCCAGTTCGCGCGGAGGTCGTCGAGGTTGTCCCAGAATCCGACCGCGAGCCCCGCGGCGTAGGCGGCGCCGAGCGCGGTGGTCTCGGCGACGACCGGGCGGACGACGGGCACGCCGAGGATGTCGGCCTGGAACTGCATGAGCGCATCGTTCGCGGTCATGCCGCCGTCGACCTTGAGCTCGGCCAGATCGACGCCGGAGTCGGCGTTGACGGCATCCAGCACCTCACGGGACTGGAAGGCGGTCGCCTCGAGGGCGGCGCGGGCGATGTGGCCGCGGTTGACGTAGCGCGTCATGCCCACGATGGCACCACGGGCGTCGGGGCGCCAGTACGGCGCGAACAGGCCCGAGAACGCCGGCACGAAGTACACGCCGCCGTTGTCGTCGACGCTCTCGGCGAGCTTCTCGACCTCGGGGGCCGAGGAGATGATGCCGAGCTGGTCGCGCAGCCACTGGATGAGCGAGCCGGTCACGGCGATCGAGCCCTCGAGGGCATAACGGGCGGGCTGATCGCCGAGCTTGTAGCCGAGCGTCGTCAGCAGACCGTTCTTCGAGTGGACGATCTCCTCGCCCGTCTGGAAGATGAGGAAGTTGCCGGTGCCGTAGGTGTTCTTGCTCTCGCCCGGGTCGAACGCCGCCTGACCGAAGGTCGCGGCCTGCTGGTCGCCCAGGATGCCGGCGATCGGCGTCTCGCGCAGCAGCGACGACGACTCGACGGTGCCGTAGACCTCGGAGGAGGAGCGGATCTCGGGGAGCATCGAGGCGGGGACGCCGAAGTCGGCGAGGATGTCCTCGCGCCACGACAGGGTCTCGAGGTCCATGAACAGGGTGCGGCTGGCGTTGGTCACGTCGGTCGCGTGCACACCGCCGTCGATGCCGCCGGTGAGGTTCCACAGCACCCAGGTGTCGGTCGTGCCGAACAGCAGGTCGCCCGCCTCGGCCTTCTCGCGGGCTCCGTCGACGTTCTCGAGGATCCAGACGATCTTGGTGCCCGAGAAGTAGGTCGCCAGGGGCAGACCGACGATGCTCTTGTAGCGCTCGGGGTCGCCGTCGGCGAGGCGGTCGACGATCGACTGCGTGCGGGTGTCCTGCCACACGATGGCGTTGTAGACGGGCTTTCCGGTGTTCTTGTCCCAGACCACCGCGGTCTCGCGCTGGTTGGTGATGCCGACGGCGGCGATGTCGTGGCGGGTGATGTCGGCGCGGCTGAGGGCCAGGCCGATCACCTCCTGGGTGTTGCGCCAGATCTCGAGCGGGTCGTGCTCGACCCATCCCGCGCGCGGGAAGATCTGCTCGTGCTCCTTCTGTCCGACGGAGACGACGCTCCCGGACTTGTCGAAGATCATCGCGCGCGTCGAGGTCGTGCCCTGGTCGATGGCGAGGACGTAGTCGGCCATGGATGGACTCCTTTGTCTGTGTTCAGTGAGAGATGAGGGGGAGTGGGAGGGGCGGGGACGCCGGCCGGCGCCCCCGCGGAGGGGTCAGTTGGCGAGGCCGAGGAGCACGGGGGCCAGCAGACCCGCGAGCAGACCGCCGACGAGGGGGCCGGCGACGGGGACCCAGGCGTAGCCCCAGTCGCTCGAGCCCTTGCCCTTGATCGGGAGGATCGCGTGGGCGATGCGGGGGCCGAGGTCACGGGCGGGGTTGATGGCGTAACCGGTCGGGCCACCGAGGGAGGCGCCGATACCGACCACGAGCAGGGCCACGGGAACGGCCGAGAGTCCACCGATGCCGGCCGGCACGCCGACGCTCGCGACGCCGTAGTCGGCGAAGCCGAAGATCACGAACACCAGGACGAAGGTGGCGATGACCTCCGTGACGAAGTTGAAGCCGTACGAGCGGATCGCGGGGCCGGTGCTGAAGACGCCGAGCTTGGCGGCCGGGTCGGGCTCGTCGTCGAAGTGCTGCTTGTAGGAGGCCCACGCGAGGACGGCACCGATGATGGCGCCGACCATCTGGGCGGCGACGGCCACGAAGAACTGCGCGACGCCGATCTTGCCGGCCACCAGGAGGCCGATCGAGACGGCGGGGTTCAGCTGAGCGCCGGAGTACGCGGAGACGATGACACCGGCGAAGACCGCCAGGCCCCATCCCCAGTTGACCATCAGGGTGCCGCCGGCGTTGCCCTTGGTCTTGGCCAGGGCCACGTTGGCGACCACGCCGCAGCCCAACAGGATGAGCATCGCGGTGCCGACGACCTCCGAGAGGAAGTACAGCCCCAAGTTCACTTCTTGCATGTCGTCATCGACCTTTCGTTCGTCACCCGGACACCTTCGGCTCGGGTGGTAGTGCGGCTCGGTGCTCCGAACCTACGGCTCCCGTGCGGGCGCGCAACAGGTGGCGCGCCCGCACGTTCTCTCAGATTCGCGCCACTCCGGACTGCGTCAGGTCGACGCGGTGGGCGGAGCGGAGGATCTCCGTCGTGCGGGCCACCTCATCGTCCACGCGGGTGGAATCCCACCCGAGCGGCTCGGCGACGGCCTCGGCGACCTCGCGCAGCGTGCGCTCTGTCATGCCGCCCACGAAGGCGAGGTGCGTACGCCGCAGGAGCACGTCGATCAGGTGCACGACCTGCTCGTTCTTCGCGATGAAGGCGAGCTCCTCGCGGTAGTAGCCGTCGGCATCCGGAACCGGGGTGGGCTCCGCGGGGAGCGCCGCGAGGATCGCGTCGGCACGCGTGCCGTAGCGCTCCAGCATGGCCTCGACGAGCCCGGCGGAGTGGGCATCCGTGCGCGCGGCGATCCACCGGCGCCGCTGCTCGGGCGTCGACGGGAAGCCGGCGCCGCCGCCGATCGCCAGCCCCTGGGTGCTGACGCGGTGCGGGCGGCGCAGCTTCTGCAGCGTCTTCATGCTGAGGTGCTCGGCGAGAGCGCGGAAGGTGGTCCACTTGCCGCCGACGAGGCTCATCGCCGGCACGCCCGCGATCTCGTCCTCCACGATGCGGTAGTCGCGCGACACGAAGCCGGGGGCGGTGTCATCGTGGCGGGGGAGCGGGCGGATGCCCGAGAACGTGTAGACGATCTGCTCGCGCGCGACCGCGACGGTGGGGAACACGTGGCCGATCAGGTCGAAGAAGTACTCGATCTCGTCGTCGGTGCACACGACGGGCTTCGAGGGGTCGGCGTCGATGTCGGTGGTGCCCACGAGAACGCGGTCCTTGAGCGGGTAGATCAGCACGATGCGGCCGTCGGAGTGCTCGAAGAAGATCTCGCGACCGCCGGTGGCGGCGAGCAGCTCGGGGTTGTCGAGCACGATGTGGGAGCCCTTCGTCCCGCCCATGAACGAGGTGTCGAGGCCCATCGCCTGGTTGGCCAGGTCGGTCCAGGGGCCGGCCGTGTTGAGGACGACCTTCGCCTTGACGCTGAACTCTTCGCCGGACACCTCGTCGCGCACACGCACGCCGTTCGCGTCGGCGCCGACGGCCGAGACGTAGTTGACGGCCTGGGTGCGGCCGCCGCCGGCCTCGATCCCGTCGCGGAGCACGTCCAAGGCGATGCGTTCGGGGTCGTGCATCGACGCGTCGAAGTAGGTGGCCGTGTAGGCGAGGTCGCTGTTGAGCTTGGGCAGCTCCGCGAGCGACTTCTTCTTGCCCAGGAACTTGTGGCGGGGCACCGACCCGCCGTCGCGCGAGAAGGTGTCGTACATGATGAGCCCGACCTTGATCAGCAGGGCGCCGCGCTCGTTGGGCTTGCCGCGACCGTGCGTGACGAGCAGGCGGAAGGGGGCGGAGAGGATGCCGGAGAACGTCTTGTAGATCGGGATCGTCGTCTCGAGCGGCTTGACGTAGTGGGGGGCCGTCTTGAGCAGGTCGTTGCGCTCGGTGACGGCTTCCTTCACGAGGCGGAATTCGCCGTTCTCGAGGTAGCGGATGCCGCCGTGCACCATGTGGCTGGAGGCCGACGACGCGCCGGAGACGAAGTCCCCACGCTCGACGAGAGCGACGCTGACGCCCTGCAGGGCGAGGTCGCGGAGGGTGGCGAGGCCGTTGATGCCCCCTCCGATGATGAGGACGTCGAGGTCTTCGGCGTCGCGGAGCGCCTGGACGCCGGCGCGGAGCGGAGTAGCGGGGGACGACATGTCGACTGCGACCTTTCGTTGTTGGTACGACGATCACAATGCGCCTGTCTGCACGTTGTTGCAAGCCCCTTGAACAAACGTGCAGAATAGTGATCATGAAGGTGACCGGACGGTGGTGACGCAGGCGGAGGAGCGCTCCCGCGACGCTCTGCGCGCCGCGCAGCTCTACTACATGCAGGACCTCACGATGGACGCCATCGCGCACGAGATGAGGGTCTCCCGCTCCTCGGTGTCGCGACTTCTGCAGCACGCGCGCGACGTCGGACTCGTCACGATCTCGATCAGCCCGCCCGACGACGCCCGCGGCCAGATGGCCCAGCGCATCGCCGATCGCTTCGGCATCACCGCGCACGTCGTGCCCACCCCCGCGCGCACGTCGGAGGCCGACCGGCTCGAGCGCACCGCCCTGACCGCGGCGCGCATCCTCGCCGAACGCGTCGAGTCATCCATGACGATCGGTGTCGCGTGGGGATCCACGCTGTCCGCGATGGCTCGACACGTGCCGCAGAAGGATGTGCACGACACCCACATCGTCCAGATGAACGGCGCGGCCAACATCCGCACCTCCGGCATCCCGTACGCGGGCGAGATCCTGTCGAAGTTCGGCTCCGCCTGGTCGTCGTCCGTGCACCAGTTCCCGGTGCCGGCGCTTTTCGACGACCCGCGGACCAAGCAGGCGATGTGGCGCGAGCGTTCCGTGCGCTCGGTGCTGGAGATCCAGCAACGCGTGGGTCTCTTCGTCTTCGGTCTGGGCTCCCCCCACGCGGACGTGCCCTCGCACGTCTACAGCGGCGACTACTTCGACGAACGCGACCGCGCGGTCATCGAGCGCGAGGGCGTCGTCGGGGATTGCGCGACGGTCTTCTACCGCGCCGACGGGTCGAGCGACATCCCCGAGCTGAACGCGCGCTCCAGTGGACCCGATCTCGACACCGTCCGCCGCATCCCGCGTCGGTTCTGCGTGGTGTCCAGCCTGTCGAAGCTCGACGGCCTGCGCGGCGCGCTCGCCGCGGGCCTGGTCACCGAGCTCGTCGTCGAGGAGGCGCTCGCTCGGCGTCTGCTCAGCGTCACGCGCTGAGCAGGGCGCTCTGCCGGCTCGGCCGTCCTCGCGGCCTGAGTGGTCCGGGCGGGCTCCCCGCGCGGCGCCGCGTGCCCGCGTCTCGACCCGGCCGCGCGCTCAGCGTTCGCCGAAGCCGTCGGCGATGAGCGCGCGCAGCTCGTCGAGCGCCTGGGCCGCCTCCGGCCCCGAGGCGCTCACGCGCACGAGGGAGCCCTGGCGCACACCGAGCGCCATGAGGGCCAGCAGGCTCCGCCCCGACACCTCGTCGGAACCGGCGGTGAGATCGACGATGCGTACGTCCGCGTCATGACGCGAGGCCGCCTTCACGAAGGTCGCGGCGGGTCGCGCGTGCAGGCCCGAGGGGTTGCCGATCACCGCCTCGAATGACGAATCGCCCTCCGGGGTGCGATCGGGGGATGCCGCGGCCTCGTCCGTCGTGGCCGTCTCGCCGTCGCCGAGCTGCCGCTGCTTGGCCTCTCCCGCCGAGCGCACCTCTGCGGCGACGACATCGAGTCCCGCACCCCCGGCGGCGGTGACGACGGCGGCGACGAGCCCCTCCACGAACGGCGCAGGGCTGAGCCGGACGCGCTCGGGCTCCGCGACGAACTCGAGAGCCGTCTCCGCGCTGAGGATCGCCGAGCCGAGGTCCATCAGCACGAGGACGCCGTCTCCGGAATCCGCCGCGTCGATCGCGGCGGCGATGGCGACGGCATCCGTCCCGAGGTCGTCGTCGGGGCCGCCAGCCGCGATCCGCACCGCCGGCGGGTCGTCCCCGCCCATCTGCAGGGCGAGGTGGACGGCGGCCTCGGCGAGCGGGCGCGAGTGCGAGACGGCGACGAGCCCGATCACTCCGCGGCCGCCAGGGTGTCGCGCAGCGCTTCGAGCAGGAGGGTCGCGGACGCGGCACCCGGGTCGAGGTGCCCGGCGCTGCGCTCGCCCAGATAGCTTGCGCGTCCCTTCCGCGCCACGAGCGGTTCGGTCGCGTCGCGACCGCGGGCGGCGGCATCCGCCGCGGCGCGGGAGGCTGCGGCCGGGCCGTCGCCGGCCGCGGCGTCCCACGCGTCGAGGGCGGGGGAGAGGGCGTCGATCATCGTCTTGTCGCCGAGCTCGGCCTTGCCCCGGGCGATCACCCCGTCGACACCGGCGCGGAGCGCGGCGCCGAGGGTGGCGGCATCCACCTCTCCCTCCGTGCCGAGCGCGGGACCCATGCGCAGGAACAACGTGCCGTAGAGCGGGCCGCTGGCGCCGCCGACCGATGAGACGAGGGTCATGCCGACCGTCTTGAACAGGTCGGCGGGCGTCTCGGGGACCGGATCGAGCCCTGCGACCACCGCGTCCAGGCCCCGCGCCATGTTCGAGCCGTGGTCGGCGTCGCCGATCTCGGAGTCGAGGCGCGTCAGCTCGTCCTTGTGCGCGTGGACCGCGTCGCGGAACGCCCGGAGCCACTGCACGAGGAGGTCGGTCGAGACGGCGCCGCTCATGCGCCCCACCGCAGCCCCGGCGTCACCACGGGCGCGTCCCACAGGCGCAGCATCTCGTCGTCGGCCCGGACGACCGTCAGAGACGCCCCCGCCATATCGAGGCTCGTGATGTAGTCGCCGATGAGCACGCGCTGCGCCTCGACGCCGGCCTCGGCCAGCAGCGGCGCGATCTCGCCGTACAGCAGGTACTGCTCGATCAGCGGGGTGCCGCCCAGGCCCGACAGCAGCACGATCGCCGGCCCCGCGGGGGCGCCGAAGTCGTGCACGATCGGGTCGACCATGAGCTTCGCGATCTCCTGAGCGGATGCCAGCTTCACGCGGGAGCGGCCGGGTTCGCCGTGGATGCCGACACCGACCTCCATCTCGTCGTCGGGCAGCTCGAAGGTGGGGCGACCTGCGGCGGGGACGGTGCAGCTCGTGAGCGCAACGCCCATCGAGCGGCCGGCATCGGCGACCCGGCGGGCCAGATCGGCAACGGCGGCGAGGTCGGCCCCCTCCTCGGCGAGGGCACCGACGATCTTCTCCAGGATCACGGTCGTGCCGGTGCCGCGGCGACCGGCGGTCCACGTCGAGTCCGTCACGGCGACGTCGTCGGCGACCACGACCGACTCGACCTGCACGCCCTCCGCGGCGGCGAGCTCGGCCGCCATCTCGAAGTTCAGCACGTCGCCGGTGTAGTTCTTCACGATGTGCAGCACTCCCGCACCCGAGTCGACGGCCTGCGTGGCCGCGAGCACCTGGTCGGGGGTGGGGGAGGTGAACACCTCGCCGGCGGCCGCCGCGTCCAGCATCCCGCGTCCGACGAAACCGCCGTGCATCGGCTCGTGTCCCGATCCGCCGCCCGACACCAGGGCCACCTTGCCCGGGCGCGTCGGCTCGGCGCGCAGGATGACGCGGTTTTCGGCATCCACCCGCACGTCCGGATGAGCGGCCTGGATGCCGCGGAGCGCCTCCGCCAGGACGTCGGCGGGGTCGTTGACGAACTTCTTCACGGTGCCTCCTCGTTGTGGCGACGACGGTCCGGGCCGTCGGTTTCGACCCTGCTCGCCGGGCGCCGTCACGTCAAGGAGGAAAAGGCGGGCCTCAGAGCCGCTCGTGGGGGAGGACCTGCTTGATGCGCTCGATCGGGTTCTGCGCGGGCGCCTCGTTGTAGGCGTTGGCCAGCTCCTGCTCGCTGAGGGCGTGGATCGCGGCCATGATCTCGTCGGTGGCGGCGCGGCGCGCGCGACCCGAGGAAGCGGCGCCGTGGGGGGAGAGGTCGAGGGGAGTGCCGAAGCGCACGGTGATGCGCTCCTTCGTCGTGGGGATCTTCGCACCCACCGGCATGACCTTGTCGGTGCCGATCAGGCCCACGGGGACGACGGGGGCACCGGTCTGCAGGGCGAGGAAGGCGACGCCGGTGCGCCCCTTGTAGAGCCGGCCGTCGAGGGAGCGGGTGCCCTCGGGATACAGGGCGACCGCGCGACCGTCGTCGAGCAGCGCGCGCTGCTGCTCGAGGGCGTCGAGGGCCTTCTGCCCGGCGCCGCGCTCGACGGGGATCGCGCCGATCGCGGTGAAGAACTGACGCGAGGCCCACTTCTCGAAGTACGCCGACTTCGCCATGAAGTGCACGGGTCGAGGGGCGGCGACCGGGATCGCGATCGAGTCGATGAACGACAGGTGGTTGCTCGCGAAGATCACCGGCCCGGTGCGCGGGACGTTCTCGCGCCCCTCGATGCGCGGGCGGTACACCGCGCGCGCGAGCGGGGCGATGAGGAGACGTCCGAGGCTGTAGGTGGCGCCCATCTGCTCCGGCGGCGCAGCGGGGGTCTCGGCGGGGACGTCGGAACTCACCCGACGAGATTACTCGCCGCCGCATGCCCGGGCGTGCATGGGGACTCCCAGCCACGGCAAAGCGGGATGGGGGAAGATGGAGCATCCCCGGCTCCCTTCGAGAGGTCTCCCGTGCGCTTCCGCCCGATCGCTTCCCTGTCCGTCGTCGCCGCCGCGGCGCTGCTGCTGGCCGGATGCGCCGGCTCGCCCGACGCCTCGCAGACGCCGAGCGACAGCGCGACCGCCGACACGGCCGGATGCCAGACCCCCTTCACCGGCGACGTCCCCGACGGCCTCGAGGTGTCGGGCGACTTCTCGAGCGCCGTCACCGTCACCCGTCCCGACGGTTTCGCCCCGGACGCCATCCAGCGCAGCACCCTCATCGAGGGATCGGGTGATGAGATCGCGCCCGGCGACCTCGTGAAGGCGAACTACACGGTGGTCGACGCGAGCACCGGCGAGGTGCTGCTGGACTCGTTGACGTCGGATCCGGCCGGGATGGACATGATCGTCAACGCCCAGCAGATCTTCGGCGCGGCCGTCTCGTGCGTCCCCGTCGGCTCGCGCACGGTCTCGACCTTCCCCGCCGGCACCCTGGGCGAGGGCTCTCCTGCCTACGTGCTCGTCGCCGATGCGCTCGCGGAGCTCCCCACCCGCGCCGACGGCGAGGAGGTGGCTCCGGTCGCGGGCCTGCCGACCGTCACCTTCGCCGACGACGGCGCTCCGACCATCACGGTCGGCAGCGACCCCGCACCCACCGAGACCCGCGTGGAGAACCTCCGTCGCGGCGACGGCGACGTCGTCAACCCCGGCGACACCGTCATCGTGCAGTACACGGGTGCTCTCTACTCGGACGGCACCGTGTTCGACTCGAGCTGGACGAAGGGCGCGCCCACGTCGTTCGCGACCACGGCCGTGGTGCCCGGGTTTAAGAAGGCGCTGGAAGGACAGACGGTCGGGTCGCAGGTCCTCGCCGTCGTGCCGCCGGCCGACGGATACGGCGATCAGGCCAACGACGCGATCCCCGCGAACTCGACGCTCGTCTTCGTGGTCGACATCCTGGGCGTCCAGCACGCCCCCGCCGCGGGATAAGTAGGCTGAGGGGATGCGCCGCGTCCTCATCCTCGGTTCCACCGGTTCGATCGGGACGCAGGCGCTCGACGTCATCGCCAGCAACGCCGATCGCTTCGAGGTCGTCGGTCTGGCCGCCGGCAGCGACCGCGCGGGCGTCGAGGCGCAGGCCGCGGCGTTCGGCGTCGAGCACACCGCCCTCGGCGCCGCCGAGGCGGAGCAGCTCGTCCGCGACGTCGAGGCCGACGTGGTGCTCAACGGCATCACCGGTTCGGTGGGCCTCGGCCCCACGATCGCCGCGCTCGAGGAGGGCCGCACCCTCGCCCTCGCCAACAAGGAGTCGCTGATCGTCGGCGGCGACCTCGTCACCGCCCTCGCGGCCCCGGGCCAGATCGTGCCGGTCGATTCCGAGCACTCGGCGATCGCGCAGGCCCTGCGATCGGGTGGGGCGCACGAAGTGCGCCGCCTCGTGCTCACGGCATCCGGGGGCCCGTTCCGCGGCCGCTCGCGCGAAGAGCTCGCGGACGTCACCCCCGCCGAAGCCCTCGCCCATCCCACCTGGGACATGGGGCGCGTCGTCACGACGAACTCGGCGACCCTCGTCAACAAGGGGCTCGAGGTGATCGAGGCGCACCTGCTGTTCGACGTGCCCTACGACCGCATCGACGTCACGGTGCACCCGCAGTCCATCGTGCACTCGATGGTCGAGTTCACCGACGGCTCCACCATCGCCCAGGCCTCGCCGCCGGACATGCGGCTGCCCATCTCGCTCGGGCTCGACTGGCCGCACCGCATCGCGGGTGTCGGCGCTCCGCTCGACTGGACGCGCGCCTCCCAGTGGACCTTCGAGCCGCTCGACGAAGAGGCGTTCGGATCGGTCGCGCTCGCGAAGAAGGTCGGGCGGGCCGGGGGCACGTACCCGGCCGTCTTCAACGCCGCGAACGAGCAGGCCGTCGACGCCTTCCACGAGGGCCGCCTGAGCTTCCTCGAGATCGTCGAGCTCATCGAGCGGGTCGTCGAGCGCCACGAGTCTCCCGCCGCGCTCACGCGCGAGTCGCTCGCCGAGGCCGAGGACTGGGCGCGCCGAACGGCCGACGAGGTCATCGCTTCGCGCTGATCCGCCTCGGGCGCTGCGCGGTCGCTGCGGCACCGGGCCGGCGGCCCGGCTCAGCGCGGGATCGCGGCGGGGCGACTCAGGCGGGGAAGTCGACGGGTCGCTCCGGATCCGACGACGGGGTGCCGTCGGCGGGGTAGGGCACGGGCCACTGCGGCTCGGGCACCGGCCAGCCGGCCGCGCGCAGCGCGCGACGCGACAGCTCCCGCGCCGAGTACGGGGTGCGCACGCCGCGGATGTCGCGGTAGTCTTGGTGTCCGGGACCGGCCCACAGGATCGCGTCGCCCTCGCCGACGAGCTTCACGGCCTCGAGGATCGCGCGCTCGGGGGGCGTGAACTCGAGGATCTCGGCGTCGGGCCGGGCGAGGCGCGCGCCCTCGACGAGCACCTCGCGAATGGCATCCGGATTCTCGTGGCGCGGGTGATGGTCGGTGATGACGAGGATGTCGCTGCCCTCGACGGCGGTGCGGCCCATGTCGTGGCGCTTGGTCGCGTCGCGGTCGCCGTCGGCGCCGAACACCATGACGACCTTGCCGGGTGTCACGCGGCGCACCGCGGCGAGGGTCTTCTCGAACGCGTCGGGGGAGTGGCCGAAGTCGACGTAGACCGCGGGCCCCTCGGGCCCGGAGACGAGCTGCGTGCGGCCGGGAAGCGACGCTTCGATGCGCGAGCCGTCGAGCGTGCTGTACAGGTGCTCCCAGGTGTAGCCGGTCTCGAGCAGCATGATGATCGCCAGCCCGGCGTTGGCGGCCATGTGCCGCCCGATCACGGGGACGACGGTGGTGAGGGACCGGCCCCGGCCGTCGCTGAGCGTGAACTCGGTGCCCTCCTGACGCTCGTCGACGATCTCGACGGTCCAGTCGGCGCGCGCGGCCGGGTCATGGGCGATCGCGGGGGTGATGACGGTCACGACGGGGATCTCGGCGCGTGCGGCGATCTCGCCCCCGGCGGCGGAGTCCAGGCACACGACGCCGCGCCGTGCGCGGTCGGGACGGAACAGGGGGAGCTTCGCCTCGAAGTACTCGCGCATGTCGGCGTAGTCGTCGAGGTGGTCGTGGGTGAGGTTGGTGAAGCCGGCGACATCGAAGACGAGTCCGTCGACGCGGTGCCGCGTGAGGGCCTGGGCGCTGACCTCGACGGCGACGGCCTCGACGCCGCGCTCACGCATGAGGGCAAGCAGCGCGTGGAACTCCGAGGCCTCGGGCGTGGTCAGGCGCGACACGATCACCTCGCCGGCGATGTGACGCTCGGCGGTCGAGGACAGGCCGGTGATGACGCCGAGCTGGCCGAGGATGCCTTCGAGCAGGTGCGAGACGCTCGTCTTGCCGTTCGTGCCGGTCGTCGCCAGCAGCCGCGGCAGCTCGTCGTCGGGTCCGGTGCCGTACACCCACGCCGACAGATCGCCGAGGAGCGCGCGGGGGTCGTCGACGACGACGAGGGGAAGACCGGTCGCCCCGGCGATCTCGGCGCCCGCCTCGTCAGTGATGACGGCGACCGCCCCGCGCTCGGCCGCGGTCTGCGCGAACTCCGCACCGTGACGGTTCACGCCGCGGATGGCGACGAACGCCTCTCCGTCGCGGAGGTCGGCGGTGGCGAGCGTGATGCCGGTGAGCGTCGTGCCGTCGACGTCGCCGCGGGTGCGCGCCCCGAAACGACGGGCGAGTTCGGCGAGGTCGCGATGGGGCGGGTTCTCCGGTCGGAGGACGGGCGGCAGGTTCGAGGGGGCGGCGGATGACATCGCCTCCATTGTCTCATCCGGTGTCGCACAGACACCGCATCGAGGCCGCACGGGCGGTTCAAAGCCGGGCGGCGGTATCGTCGGCGGGTGACTGCGATCGCCTTCCTCATCGGCGTCATCGTGCTCGTGATCGGCCTGGCCGTCTCGATCGCGCTGCACGAGATCGGGCACCTGCTGCCCGCCAAGCTCTTCGGCGTGCGCGTCGGCCAGTACATGATCGGCTTCGGACCGACGCTGTGGTCGAAGCGGATCGGCGAGACGGAGTACGGCTTCAAGGCTCTTCCGCTCGGCGGGTTCATCTCGATGGCGGGCATGTACCCGCCCGCACCCGAGGGGGAGGAGCCCGGGCGCAAACGCTCCCGCTTCTTCGCGACCATGGTGCAGGACGCCCGGGACGCCAACGCCGAGACCCTCATCGCCGCCGACGATCGCGTCTTCTACAAGCTGCCGGTGTACAAGCGCATCATCGTGATGCTCGGCGGCCCCGTCATGAACCTGCTGCTGGCCTTCCTGCTCTCGGCGATCGCGGTGAGCGGCATCGGCGTCGCCACGGCGACCACGACGGTCGCCTCGGTCTCGCAGTGCGTCATCCCCGCCAGCGAGGGCCGCACGGACTGCACCGCGAGCGACCCGACCGCTCCGGCCGCGGCCGCCGGCATCCTCCCGGGCGACGTCATCGTCTCGGTCGACGGCACCGCCGTGTCGACCTTCGCCGAAGCGGCGGCGATCATCCAGGACGCCCCCGGTCGGCCGCTGCCGGTGGTGATCGACCGTGACGGCTCGCGTCAGACCGTGACGGTCACTCCGCAGAGCACCGATCGCGCCGTCACCGACGCGCAGGGCCGGCCCGTGACCGACGCCTCGGGGGCGACGGAGTACGAGACGGTCGGCTTCGCGGGACTGCGGGCACAGGAGGCGCTCGTGCCCCAGCCCATCTGGGCCGGCCCCGAAGCCACCGTCCAGCAGGTCGGCGCGGTGGCGCAGATCATGACGCAGCTGCCGGTACGCATCTACGAGACCGCCGCCGACCTGGTCACGGGTCAGCCGCGCGATCCGAACGGCCCGCTGAGCGTCGTCGGCGCGGGGCGTCTGGCGGGAGAGTTCGCCGCCGTCGACGCGCCCATCCTCACCCGCGTGGGGTCGATCATCGGTCTGCTGGCGGCGCTGAACATCGCCCTGTTCGTCTTCAACCTCATCCCGCTGCTGCCGCTGGACGGCGGACACGTCGTGGTGGCGCTGTGGGACGGATTCAAGCGCTGGTTCGCGCGCATCCGCGGCAGGGTGGCGGCGCCCGTGGATGCCACGAAGCTCGTGCCCGTGACCTTCGTGGTCGTGGTGCTGCTGGTCGGGATGGGCGGTGTGCTGTTCCTCGCGGACATCTTCAACCCGGTGCAGCTGCTGTAGCGCTCCGGGGGCGGCTTCGACAGGCTCAGCCACCGCGGACCGGCTCAGCCACCGTTCGCGGCGGAGGTCCCTGAGCTCGTCGAAGGGTCCGGGGGCGGCTTCGATAGGCTCAGCCACCGCGGACGGGCTCAGCCACCGCGCATGAGGTCCTTGCGCCTGCGAAGGGTCTGAACCCCTCGACGTCAGAGCACGTGCGAGATGAGCCGCTCCAGCGTCCGCATGCCGTCGCGCGACAGGATCGACTCGAGGTGCCCCTGCACGCTCGCGAAGCCGGGTCCGCGCAGCGCGTACACGTCTCCGGTCGCGGGGTCGGCGGCGACATCGATGTCGAGGTGGGTCACGACATCGCCCTCGCCATACGTGATCCCGCGTCGGTCGCCCGGGTGCACGCGCGCCGTGAACGTGTTGTAGAACCCGATCGAGGCGTCTTCGCCGAACACGTCCACGCTCTTCTGCAGACCCTGGTGCGGTCGGTCGAGCGGCATGAGCTCGACGCCGAGCGAGTCGGCCAGGATCTGGTGGCTCAGGCAGACGGCGAGCAGGGGGTCGCGACGAGCGGTCCGGCGTCCGACGACGTTCCGCATCGCCGCCATGCGCGGGGTATCGTCTCGCGGGTCGCCGGGTCCGGGGCCCGACACGACGAGGTCGGCGGCATCCACGTCGGCATCCGTCACCTCCGACCAGTGCACGATGCGGGTGTCGAGGCCCAGGTGACGCAGCTGGTGGGCGAGCATCGTGGTGAAGCGGTCCTCGGCATCCACGACGAGCGCGGTGCGCCCGGCGAACGGACCCGACCCGTCGGGGTCCTGCGGGTTCATCCAGAACGGCGCGAGACGGTCGTTGCGGGATGCCAGCAGCTCGGCGATCGCGGGGTCCTCGGCGAGGGGGCGCTGCGGGGCGGTCGGGGCGTCGGGGTCGGCATCCGGGGTCGCTTTCGGCGCATCGCGCGGGATCGCGCCGATCGCGCCAAGAACGCCCGCGGCCTTGCCGTGCGTCTCGCCGACCTCGCCGTAGGGGTCGGAGTGGCGCACGAGCGTCGCGCCGACGGGCACGCGCAGGCGTCCGTCGACGAGGTACGCCGTGCGGATGAGGATCGGGGCGTCGAGGTCGTGCGTCGGTCCCTCGCTGGCGCCGTTCGGGGTGAACAGCGCGGCGACGCCGGAGTAGTAGCCGCGCGGCGTGGTCTCGTGCCGGGCGATGACCGTGCAGGCGTTCTGCATGGGGGAGCCCGTCACCGTGGGGGCGAACATCGTCTCGCGCAGGATGTCGCGGGGGTCGAGGTCGCTGCGCCCGCGCAGCATGTACTCGGTGTGGGTGAGCCGCGACATCTCTTTGAGGTGCGGGCCCGTGATGCGTCCGCCGTCGCTGCAGACGGCGCTCATCATCTTCAGCTCCTCGTCGACCACCATGAAGAGCTCCTCTGTCTCCTTGGTCGAGCGCAGGAACTCCGCGAGCGTCTCGGCGGTCGCTCCGCCCGCGGGGTGGCGGAAGGTGCCCGAGATGGGGTTCATCGTGACGATGCCGTCCTTGGCGCTCACGTGCGCCTCCGGGCTCGCGCCGACCGCGATGTGCCCGTCGGTGACCACCGCGAACGTCCAGTACGCACCCTTCTCGTGCTCGAGCAGAGCCCGGAACCACGTGAGCGCGGCGATGCGCGGGTCGACGTCGACGCCGGCGACGAAGTCGCGGCGGATGACGAAGTTCGCGCCCTCGCCGCGGCCGATCTCCTCCGCGATGACGCGACGGACGATGTCGGCGTACTCCTCGTCGGCGATGTCGAAACCGGCGTCCTCGAGCGGCACGGGGGAGGAGGGGAGGGATGCCATGGCCTCGGCGCGATCGAGGGCGACCCGCCCGTCGATGACCAGGCACCGCAGCGGAGCGCCGTCGTCGTGGCAGACGAAGCCGCGTTCGCGCACCTGGCGGTAGGGCACGAGGGCGAGCACTTCGCGCGCCGCGCCGGTGGCATCCGTCAGGGGGATGTCGGCGAGCAGCTCGACGTCGACGACGTCTCCGGTGAGCACCTCGACCGTTGCCCCGTCGCGGGCGATGAGGGCGAAGGGCGCGGCGCCGGCGGCGAGATCGTGGAGGAGGGAGGAGGGGTGGGGCCCGGTCATCGAAGTTCTTCCATCTGTGGACGAGGTCCGGAGCGGCCGCCGGAAACACGAAGACCGCCCGGGTTCCCCGAGGGGAGGGCGGTCTGTTGCATGCGCGCGCACCGCCTAGACGGTGGGCCACCAGGAGGGACATGCGCGCATGGCGCCGAACCTATCACAGGGGGCGGTTCAGCCTCCGTGCGGGCGCGGCGGCGTAGGCTGTGCGCGTGCCTGCTGTGAACCTCGGAATGCCCCGCGTGCCGGAGACCCTCGCGCCCCGTCGCAAGACCCGTCAGATCAAGGTCGGCAAGGTCCTCGTGGGCGGCGATGCCCCGGTGAGCGTCCAGTCGATGACCACGACGCCGACGACCAACATCAACGCAACGCTGCAGCAGATCGCCGAGCTCACGGCATCCGGGTGCGAGATCGTGCGCGTCGCCGTACCGTCGCAGGACGATGCCGACGTGCTGCACATCATCGCCAAGAAGAGCCAGATCCCGGTCATCGCCGACATCCACTTCCAGCCGAAGTACGTCTTCCAGGCGATCGACGCCGGCTGCGGCGCGGTGCGCGTGAACCCGGGCAACATCCGCAAGTTCGACGACCAGGTCGGGGCCATCGCGAAGGCCGCGAAGGACGCCGGGGTGTCGCTGCGCATCGGCGTGAACGCCGGTTCGCTCGACCGCCGTCTGCTCGAGAAGTACGGCAAGGCCACGCCGGAGGCGCTCGTCGAGAGCGCTGTCTGGGAGGCCTCGCTGTTCGAGGAGCACGACTTCCACGACTTCAAGATCTCGGTCAAGCACAACGACCCGATCGTCATGGTGAAGGCCTACCGCCTGCTCGCCGAGCGGGGCGACTGGCCCCTGCACCTCGGTGTGACCGAGGCGGGGCCCGCGTTCCAGGGCACGATCAAGAGCGCCACCGCGTTCGGCATCCTGCTGTCCGAGGGCATCGGCGACACGATCCGCGTCTCGCTGTCGGCCCCGCCGGCTGAGGAGGTCAAGGTCGGCCACCAGATCCTGCAGTCGCTGAACCTGCGCGAGCGCAAGCTCGAGATCGTCTCGTGCCCCTCGTGCGGTCGCGCGCAGGTCGACGTCTACACCCTCGCCGACGACGTCACCGAGGGCCTGAAAGACATGACCGTCCCGCTGCGCGTGGCCGTCATGGGCTGCGTCGTGAACGGCCCCGGCGAGGCGCGCGATGCCGACCTGGGTGTCGCGTCCGGCAACGGCAAGGGTCAGATCTTCGTCAAGGGCCAGGTCATCAAGACCGTTCCCGAGGCCGAGATCGTGCAGACGCTCATCGAGGAGGCCAACCGCCTCGCCGACGAGATGGGCCCCGACGCTGCTCCGGGCACCGCGCAGGTCATCACGGCCTGAGCCGCTCGCGCGGTCCACGCGCCGAGGATCGGACCGGGAGCATTCGGCTTTTGGTCCGATAGCGTCGGAAGTCTCATGACCGACTCCCGCTCCGCCTCGCCGTCCCGTCCGCTCATCGCCGGGGTGGTCACCGCCCTCGTCGGCTTCACGAGCACCTTCGCCGTGGTCCTCACGGGGCTGCGCGCCGTCGGTGCGTCGCCCGCTCAGGCCGCGAGCGGACTCCTCGCCATCACCCTGGTGGTCGGCATCGGCTGCATCGTGCTCGCCGGGCGCTACCGCATCCCCATCACCGTCGCCTGGTCGACCCCCGGGGTGGCCCTCCTGGCTGCGACCGGTGCCGTCGACGGGGGATGGCCGGCCGTCGTGGGCGGCTTCCTCGTCTCGGCGGCGCTGATCCTGTGCACGGCGCTGTTCCCTCCGCTCGGGGCGCTCATCGCCCGCATCCCGCCCTCGATCGCCCAGGCGATGCTCGCCGGGGTGCTGCTGCCGCTGTGCGTGGCCCCGTTCCTGGGCCTCGTCGCCGACCCCTGGGGCGTCGCCCCGATCCTCGTGGTGTGGCTCGTGGCATCCCGCTTCCTGCCCCGGTGGGCGGTCCCGCTCGCCTTCGTCGCGGCGATCGTCGTCGTGACGGTCGAGCTCGCGCGGTCGGGGGCGAGCGTGGATGCCGCAGCCCTCGTGCCGCGGCTCGAGTTCACCGCCCCGGCCCTCACCGTCGGCGCCGTGATCGGCATCGCCTTGCCGCTGTTCGTGGTGACCATGGCCTCGCAGAACGTGCCCGGCGTCGCCGTCATGCGCAGCCTCGGCTACACGATCCCCTGGCGCCCCGCGATGCTCGTCACGGGGCTCGGCTCGGCCGCCGCCGCCGGCTTCGGGGGTCACGCGATGAACCTCGGCGCGATCAGCGCGGCGATCGCCGCGGGGCCCGACTCCCACCCCGATCCGAAGAAGCGCTGGGTGGCGGGGATCTCGGCCGGCGGCACCTATCTCGTGCTCGGAGCGCTGTCGGCGGCGTTCGCGGCCATCGTGCTGCTCGCCCCGGCGGGGGTCATCCCCGCGGTCGCGGGCGTCGCCCTCTTCGGCGCCTTCGGCTCCGCCGTGCAGCAGGCGATCGACGACCCCGGCGAGCGGGTGCCCGCCGTGGTGACGTTCCTCGTGGCGGCATCCGGGATCGCGGTGCTCGGGGTGAGCGCGGCGTTCTGGGCGCTGCTGGCGGGCCTCGCCGTGCGCGGGGTGCTGCACGTCGGTCGCGCTCGGGCGTGACACCGGGCAGAGACGCCCACCGCCGTGCGACGCGAGGTACCCCCGGCGTGAGGCCACCGGCATCCACCGCTCTAGACTCGACTCTCGTGGTCACCCGTCTGTCGAACTACTTCCTCCGCACGCTCCGCGAAGACCCCTCGGATGCCGAGGTCACGAGCCACCGTCTGCTCGTACGCGCCGGTTACATCCGACGCAACGCCCCCGGCGTCTTCGCGTGGCTGCCGCTCGGTCTGAAGGTCAAGGCCAAGATCGAGACGATCGTCCGCGAGGAGATGGCGAACGCGGGTGCCTTCGAGGTGCACTTCCCCGCTCTGCTGCCGCGCGAGCCGTACGAAGTCACCGGCCGCTGGGAGGAGTACGGCGACGCGCTGTTCCGCCTGCAGGACCGCAAGGGCGCCGACTACCTGCTCGCCCCGACCCACGAGGAGATGTTCACCCTCCTGGTGAAAGACCTGTACTCGTCGTACAAAGACCTGCCGCTGACGATCTACCAGATCCAGGACAAGTACCGCGACGAGGCGCGTCCTCGCGCAGGCCTCCTGCGCGGCCGTGAGTTCACGATGAAGGACGCGTACTCCTTCGACGCGACGGATGCCGGTCTCGACGCGTCGTATCAGGCGCAGCGCGACGCCTACGAGCGCATCTTCACCCGCCTGGGCCTCGAGTACGTCATCGTCGCCGCCGACGCGGGGGCCATGGGCGGCTCGAAGTCGGAGGAGTTCCTGCACCCCACCCCGATCGGCGAGGACACCTTCGTGCGCTCGGCCGGCGGGTACGCGGCCAACGTCGAGGCATTCGCCACCGTCGTTCCTGACGCGCTGCCCATCGAGGGGCAGCCCGAGCCGGTCGTCTTCGACTCGCCGAACACCCCCACGATCGCGACCCTCGTCGACCACTCCAACGCGCACCTCGGCGCCCCCGCGCCCGGTATCGCCGGTCCCGCGACGGCCGAGGCCGCGGAATGGACCGCCGCGCACACGCTCAAGAACGTCGTCCTCGCGCTCACGCACCTCGACGGCACGCGTGAGCTCGTCGTCGTGGGCCTGCCCGGTGATCGCGACGTCGACGACAAGCGCGTCGAGGTCGCCTTCGCCCCCGCCGAGGTCGAAGCCGCCACCGAGGCGGACTTCGCGAAGAACCCGCTGCTGGTCAAGGGCTACATCGGCCCCTGGTCGCCCACCGGGGCGGTCCTGGGCGAGGAGTCGGCGACGAAGATCCGGTACTACCTCGACCCCCGCGTGGTCGACGGCACCGCCTGGATCACCGGCGCCAACATCGACCAGAAGCACGTGCACTCCCTCGTCGCCGGCCGCGACTTCGTCGGCGACGGCTTCGTCGAGGTCTCGACCGTCCGCGAGGGCGACCCGGCGCCCGACGGTTCCGGCCCGGTGGAGCTCGCGCGCGGCATGGAGATCGGCCACGTGTTCCAGCTCGGCCGCAAGTACGCCGAGGCGCTGGGTCTGAAGGTGCTCGACGAGAACGGCAAGCTCGCCACCGTCACCATGGGCTCCTACGGCATCGGCGTCACCCGCATCCTCGCGATCATCGCCGAGCTCAACAACGACGACAAGGGGCTCATCTGGCCCACCTCGGTCGCCCCGTTCGACGTACACGTCGTCGCAACCGGCCGCGACGCCGCCGCCTTCGAGCTCGCGGCCTCCGTCTCCGAGCAGCTCGAGGCCGCCGGTGTCGACGTTCTTTACGACGACCGCCCCAAGGTGTCGCCCGGTGTGAAATTCGGCGACGCCGAACTCGTCGGCATCCCGCGCATCCTCATCGTCGGTAGAGGTGCGGCTGAGGGCCAGGTCGAGCTCTGGGACCGCCGCACGGGGGAGCGCGAGACCGTCTCGGTCGCCGACGCCGTGGCGGCGCTCACGCGCTGACGTCCTCGTCGGAACGGCATCCCTCCCGCCTCTCGCGGACGGGATGCCGTTTCCTCGTTCCCGCCGGCGCCGGCCTCGGTAGCGTGGATGCCATGATCTCGGCCCCGCGTTTGTCCCTGTCCGACGGCTCCACCATCCCCCAGCTCGGAATCGGCACCTACAAGGTGCCCGCCGAGGTGACCGCCGGTCTCGTCGAGGGCGCGCTCGCCGCCGGCTACCGCCACGTCGACACGGCCGCCCTGTACGGCAACGAGGCCGAGGTGGGCGAGGGCTTACGCGCCTCGGGCCTCGACCGCGACGAGGTGTTCGTCACGACCAAGGTCTGGAACGACGACCAGGGGTTCGACGAGACGCTCCGGGCTTTCGACGCCAGCGCGGCGAAGCTCGGCCTCGACCGCGTCGACCTGTACCTCATCCACTGGCCGATCCCGAGCGCCGACCGCTACGTCGACACCTGGAAGGCCCTGCTGCGGTTGCAGGGGGAGGGGCGCGCCACCTCGATCGGCGTCAGCAACTTCTCGATCCCGCACCTCGAACGCCTGCGCGACGAGACCGGCGTGCTCCCCGCGGTCAATCAGGTGGAGCTGCACCCGCGGTTCCCGCAGGACGAGCTCGTCGACTGGCACGTCGCACACGGCATCGTCACCGAATCGTGGGCGCCGCTCGCGCGCGGGGGACTGCTCGACGAGCCCGTTCTCGGCCGTATCGCCGACAAGTACGGCAAGACGCCGGCGCAGGTCGTCGTGCGCTGGCACCTCGACCGCGGGCTCGTCGTCTTCCCCAAGTCGGTGTCGCCGGAGCGCATCCTTGAGAACGGCGACGTCTTCGACTTCACCCTCGACGCCGACGACCACGAGGCGATCGCCACTCTCGAAACGGGGGAGCGGACGGGACGCGACCCCGACCTCGACTGAGCGACCGCTCAGGCGTCGAGCCGGGCGTAGCGGGCGCGGAAGATGGTGAACACGCCGTAGGCGAGGAAGCCGAGGCCGACCAGCAACGCCAGGAGGGGACCGGCGGGCACGGCGATGACCGCCGAGGTCGCGCCGTCCAGGCCTCCCGCCGTGTCCGGCTCGACGGTGACCGCGGCGACGACCACCAGCACGCCCACGATGATGAGGGCCACGCCCTTGGTCACGAAGCCGACGACGCCCAGCACGGTGAGGGCGACACCGACGGGTCCGTCGGGGGTGCGCACCTTCGAGTGGAACGACCGGCGCAGTCCCATCCAGACGAACCCGATCCCGACGCCGGCGACCGCGAGGCCCACCGTCCCGAGGACGAATCCCCCGATGGGCCAGGACAGGACACCCTCGCTGAGGTCCTCGGCCGCCTGTTCGGCGTGCGGGCGCGCGCCGAGAGCGACGGATGCCGACACCAGGCCGATCGCGACGAAGACCAGGCCCTGAGGCGCCTCGGCGAAGATCCGACCGATGCGACGCCACACCGTGAGGTGCCGGGGTGCGAACGCCTGCAGAAGATGCCACGCACCCAGGGCGACGAGCCCGATCGCGAGCGCCCACAGCGCCGCCGCCCCCAGGGGCGCGGCCGCGAGCGCGCGGAACGCCCCCGTCTGGTCGCTGTCCTCCTGCGCGCCGAAGCCCACCGCGATGACCAGCCCGCCGATGAGCAGATGCAGGATGCCGTTGGCCGCGTACCCCGCGCGGGCGGTGACCCGGAACGCGGGGTTGGCCTCCGCTTCGCGGGCGGCGGTGCGAGCGGAGGACGGCACCTCGAAACCGTATGCCGATACCGGCGCGCGCGACAATCCGGTTGCGATGCCGGGCGTCGGCATCCTGTCGGGGGGCTTCGCGCAGACGGCCTCATGCGGCGAACGGGTGAAGATCCTGTGTCAACGCCGTTGCCGTGTTGGCACACGGGTTCGCATGTGATTACGGTCGGACCGTGCCCGAGAACACCTCTGAGCTGCGCCCCACGCACCCGCTCGCCATCGCGCCCGTCGTCGCCCCCGCCGCCTCCGTCGACGGGTTCGCGAAACAGTTCCTGCAGAACCTGAACTTCGACCAGGGTGTGACGCTGTCGACCTCCGACGTCAACGACCAGTACCTGGCGCTGGCGTATACGGTCCGCGACTACCTCATGGCCCGCTGGTTCGACGACCGCGCCCAGCAGAAGACGCAGCAGGCCAAGACCGTCTGCTACCTCTCGGCCGAGTACCTCCTCGGGCGTCAGCTCGACAACAACCTGCTCGCCGCCCGCTTGACCGACATCGCCACCGAGGCCCTCGCCCAGTGCGGCATCGACATCGACGATCTGCGCGCCGTCGAGATCGAGCCCGGACTCGGCAACGGCGGTCTCGGCCGCCTCGCCGCCTGCTTCATCGACTCGCTCGCGACCATGAGCGTCCCGACGATCGGCTACGGCATCCGCTACGAGTACGGCATCTTCCGCCAGGCCTTCGCCGACGGGCAGCAGGTCGAGCAGCCCGACGCGTGGCTGCGCATGGGATCGCCGTGGGACTTCGCCCACCCCGAGGCCGCTCAGACCATCTCGTTCGCCGGGACCACCGAGACCTACGACGACGGCGGTGTGGAACGCACGCGCTGGGTGCCCGAGTGGAACGTGCTCGCGGTGCCGTACAACATGATGGTTCCCGGCTATCACAACGGCCGCGTCAACACCCTGCGCCTGTGGCGGGCGCAGGCGACGAACGCCTTCGACCTGCACACTTTCAACTCCGGCGACTACGTCGAGTCGGTGCGCGCTCAGACCTTCGCCGAGAACATCTCGAAGGTGCTCTACCCCGAGGACTCCACGCCCCAGGGCAAGGAGCTGCGTCTGCAGCAGCAGTACTTCTTCGTGGCGGCATCCATCGCCGACTTCATCGAGAACGTGCTGCCGGGCGACTTCGACCTCGACAAGCTCCCCGAGCGCGTCATCTTCCAGCTCAACGACACCCACCCGGTCATCGGCGTGCCCGAGCTCATGCGCGTGCTCGTCGACGAGAAGAAGCTCGAGTGGGATGCCGCGTGGGCGATCACGCAGAAGTGCTTCGCGTACACCTGTCACACGCTGCTGCCCGAGGCCCTCGAGGTGTGGTCCGTCGATCTGCTCGGCCGTCTGTTGCCGCGGCACCTCGAGATCATCTACCGCATCAACGACGAGTTCCTGCTCGAGGTGCGCGAGCGCTTCGGCGACGACGAGATGCTCATCCGCAACATGTCGATCATCGGCGAGCACCCGTACCGCTCGGTGCGCATGGCGTACCTGGCCACGGTCGCGGGGTCGAAGGTCAACGGCGTCGCCGAGCTGCACTCGCAGCTCCTACGCGACAACGTGCTGAAGGACTTCGCCGCGATGTGGCCCGACAAGTTCACGAATGTCACCAACGGCGTCACGCCCCGCCGCTTCCTGCGGCTGGCCAACCCCGAGCTCTCGGCCCTCATCACCGAGGCCCTCGGCGCGGGGTGGACCGTCGACCTCGAGCGCCTGCGCGGGCTCGAGGCGCTCGCCGACGACGCCGACTTCCGCGAGCGCTTCGCAGCGGTCAAGGCCGCGAACAAACGCCGGTTCAGCCGCGTGCTCGAGGCGCGCGGCGAGACGCCGCTCGATGACGGCCACATGCTCGACGTGATGATCAAGCGCCTGCACGAGTACAAGCGCCAGACGCTGAAGGTGCTGCACATCGTCAGCACGTACGAGGGGATCGTCTCCGGCCGCCTCGATGTGGATGCCGTGCAGCCGCGCACGTTCCTCTTCGGTGCCAAGGCCGCTCCCGGCTACGGCATGGCCAAGCGCATCATCCACCTCATCAACGCCGTGGGCGAGGTGGTGAGCGCCGACGAGCGGGTCCAAGGCAAGCTGAAGGTGCTCTACCCCGCGAACTACAACGTCACCCTCGCCGAGAGCATCATCCCCGCCGCCGACCTGTCGGAGCAGATCTCGCTCGCCGGCAAGGAGGCGTCGGGCACGGGCAACATGAAGCTCGCCCTCAACGGCGCCCTCACGATCGGCACCGACGACGGAGCGAACGTCGAGATCCGCAAGCTCGTGGGCGACGACAACTTCTTCCTCTTCGGCATGAGCGAGCCCGAGGTCGAGGCACTGTGGGCCGAGGGCTATCGCCCGGCCGACTTCTACCAGGAGGACGACGAGCTGCGCCGCGCGATCGACCTCATCGCCTCGGGAGCGTTCTCGGACGGCGACCGCACCATGTTCGAACCGCTCGTGTCGAACCTGCTGTACGACGACCGTTTCATGGCGCTCGCCGACTTCCGGTCGTACCTCGACGCGCAGGACCGGGTCGACACCGCTTACGCCGACCAGGACGCGTGGGTCCGCTCCGCGATCCTCAACGTTGCCCGCAGCGGCTACTTCTCATCCGATCGCGCCATGCGCGACTACCTCGACCGCATCTGGCACGCGACCCCGGTGAACTGAGCGGTCCCGGATGCCGCGTCTTCGGGTCGCGGCATCCGGAACTCCGGCGGGGGCAGGCGACGCTGCCGCCCGCCGCCGCGGCGCGTCGCTTCGCGATCGGGGGTGCCTGCTCGGCCGCCTGCACCGGTTTGCGACCCTCCAGCCCTCGCCGAACTCCTGAGAACCGGTCGCGGGTCCCCTCGACGGGCCCGATTCTGCCGACCCCGCGGCGGGCGCGCGTCTCCTTCGTCAGGAGTTCGGCTAGCCTCGGCCGGGTCACGCGCTCCGTCACCGCCGGCGCGGACCCGGGAAACGCCTGTGCGACGCGGGACGCATCCGTGCCGCGGGTCGCGAGGCGTGCGGCATCCCGGGTATCGTAGGAGGGTTGTCGGCACCGGTCGTGTCGACGAAAGCTGAACAACGGAGGGCCTTGTGGACATCGATCTCGCACTTCTGAAGACGATCGAACGCGAGAAGGAGATCCCCTTCGACGAACTCGCGCGCATCATCGAGCAGGCGATCCTCACCGCCTACGCCAAGCACATCTCGCCCAGCGGCGAGATCCCGGCGGGCGCCCGCGCCTCGCTCGACCGCAAGACCGGGCACGTGGGCATCTTCACTCCCGTCACCGACGACGAGGGCGCCGTGGTCGGCGAAGAGGAGCAGGCGCCCGACGACTTCGGTCGCATCGCCGCCTTCGCCGCCAAGCAGGTCATCAGCCAGCGTCTGCGCGACATCGCCGACGACGCCGTGCTGGGGGAGTTCCGCGGCAAAGAGGGCGACATCGTCGCGGGCGTCGTGCAGCAGGGCCCCAACCCGCGCATGGTGCACGTCGACCTCGGCACCGTCGAGGCCATCCTCCCGCCCGAGGAGCAGGTCCCCGGTGAGACGTACGCGCACGGCTCCCGCCTCCGCGTGTACGTGACCAGCGTCGCCAAGGGCAACAAGGGACCGCAGATCACCGTGTCGCGCACCCACCCGGGTCTGGTCCGCAAGCTCTTCGCGCTCGAGGTCCCCGAGATCGCGGCCGGCCTGGTCGAGATCGTCTCGCTCGCGCGCGAGGCCGGCCACCGGTCGAAGATCGCCGTCAAGGCGAACGACCCGACGGTGAACGCCAAGGGCGCCTGCATCGGCGAGCTGGGCCGGCGCGTGCGGGCCGTCACCGAGGAGCTCGCGGGCGAGAAGATCGACATCATCGACTACGACGCCGAACTGCCGCGCTTCGTGGCGAACGCGCTGTCGCCGGCCAAGGTCACCTCGTCGTTCGTCCTCGACGCCTCGACCAAGGCGGTTCGCGCGCTCGTCCCCGACTACCAGCTGTCGCTGGCGATCGGCAAGGAGGGGCAGAACGCACGCCTCGCCGCCAAGCTGACCGGCGCCAAGATCGACATCCAGCCCGACAGCATCCTCGAAGACAACTGACCGTCCCACTCCCGCGTGAGCACGAGGTGTAGGATGGAACCCGTACGAACGTGCGTCGGATGCCGCGCACGCGCCCCCCGATCCTCGCTCCTGCGTGTGGTCGCGGACGGGTCGGTCCTCGTCAGAGACGAGAGAGCCGTCCTGCCCGGTCGGGGAGCGTGGGTGCACGAGACGGACGCGTGCGTGGGGAAAGCTCTCGCGCGTCGCGCCTTCGTACGAGCATTGCGTGTGTCAGGCCCGCTTGACACGCAGACCTTCGAATCAACCATCCAGCGAAAAGGCTGAACGGCTATGGACACGAAGTGAACGGCTCGAAATGAGACCCGTCCGCAACTAACGGTCTGCCCTGTCCGGGGTAGACCCCTCAGACAGGAGAATTGTGGCAAAACCACGCGTGCACGAGATCGCTTCCGAGCTCGGCGTCGACAGCAAGGTCGCGCTTGCGAAGCTGAAGGAGCTCGGCGAATTCGTCAAGAGCCCCTCTTCCACCATCGAGCCCCCGGTGGCTCGTAAGCTCCGCGCCGCTCTCGCGGCCGAGGGCTCCTCCGGCTCCTCGGATGCCAAGCCCGCCGCGCCCGCGGCGCGCCCCAGCACCGGCGCCCGTCCCGGTCCCGCGCGTCCCGCGGCGACCCCCGGCGCGCGTCCGTCCGGACCCACCCCCGGACCCGCCAAGCCCGCTGCCCCGGCCGCGGCGCCCGCGCCGGCGGCATCCACCCCCGCTCCGGCCGCTCCCGCGGCCACGCCCGCCGCGAAGCCCGCGGCTCCGGCGGCGACCCCCTCGGCGCCCACGCCGGGTGCGGGTGCCCCCAAGCCCGGCCCGAGCGCGCCCCCGCGTCCGGGCGGAGCCCGTCCGGGCAACAACCCGTTCGCCTCGTCGCAGGGCATGGGCCAGCGTCCCGCCGGTCCCCGTCCCGGCAACAACCCCTTCGCGTCCGCGCAGGGCATGGGCCAGCGTCCGACCCCCGGCAACATCCCGCGTCCGCAGGCCCCGCGTCCCGGTTCGCCGCGTCCCGGCGCCCCGCGTCCCGGCGGTGCCGGTCGTCCCGGTGGCGGCGGTCGTCCCGGCGCTCCGTTCCAGCAGCGTCCCGGCGGTCCCGGTCGTCCCGGCGGTGCCGGCGGCGGCTTCCAGCGTCCCGGTGGCGCACCGGCCGGCGGGTTCGCCGGTCGTCCCGGCGGTGGTGGCGGTCGCGGCCGTGGCCCCGGCGGCGGTACCGCGGGCGCCTTCGGTAAGGGCGGCGGCAAGTCCAAGCAGCGCAAGTCGCGTCGGGCGAAGCGGCAGGAATTCGAGATGCGGTCGGCGCCGGTCGTCGGCGGCGTCAACGTCTCGAAGGGCAACGGCGAGATCATCCGCCTGCGCCGCGGCGCCTCCATCGCCGACTTCGCCGACAAGCTCGAAGCCCTGCGCGGCTACACCGTGCAGCCCGGCACGCTCGTGACCATCCTGTTCAACCTGGGTGAGATGGCCACCGCGACCGAGTCGCTCGACGAGGCCACCTTCGAGGTGCTCGGCGAGGAGCTCGGCTACAAGATCCAGATGGTCTCGCCCGAGGACGAAGACAAAGAGCTCCTCGAGGGCTTCGGTCTCGACCTCGACGCCGAGCTGGAGGCCGAGAGCGAGGACGACCTCGAGATCCGTCCTCCCGTGGTCACCGTCATGGGTCACGTCGACCACGGTAAGACGCGACTGCTCGACGCCATCCGCCAGACCAACGTGGTCGCGGGTGAGGCCGGCGGCATCACGCAGCACATCGGTGCGTACCAGATCTGGACCGAGCACGAGGGCATCGAGCGCGCGATCACCTTCATCGACACCCCGGGTCACGAGGCGTTCACCGCCATGCGTGCCCGTGGTGCGCAGGTGACCGACATCGCGATCCTCGTGGTCGCGGCCGACGACGGCATCATGCCCCAGACGGTCGAGGCGCTGAACCACGCCCAGGCGGCGAACGTGCCCATCGTGGTCGCGGTCAACAAGGTCGACAAGCCCGACGCCAACCCCGCCAAGGTGCGCCAGCAGCTCACCGAGTACGGTCTGGTCGCCGAGGAGTACGGCGGAGACGTCATGTTCGTCGACGTCTCGGCGCGACAGAACCTCAACATCCAGGCCCTCCTGGATGCGGTCCTGCTCACCGCCGACGCCGGCCTCGACCTGACGGCCAACCCGAACAAGGCGGCGCGCGGTGTCGCGATCGAAGCCAAGCTCGACAAGGGCCGCGGGTCGGTCGCCACGGTGCTCATCCAGTCGGGAACGCTGCGCGTCGGCGATGCGATCGTCGCCGGCACGGCTTACGGCCGTGTCCGCGCGATGATGGACGAGAACGGCGAGTCGGTCGAAGAGGCCTACCCGTCGCGTCCCGTGCAGGTGCAGGGTCTCAACTCGGTCCCCCGAGCCGGCGACGTCTTCATCGTCACCGAGGAGGACCGCACCGCGCGCCAGATCGCCGAGAAGCGCGAAGCTGCCGAGCGCAACGCCCAGCTGGCCAAGGCCCGCAAGCGCATCTCGCTCGAGGACTTCACCCGCGCTCTCGAAGAGGGCAAGGTCGAGTCGCTCAACCTCATCATCAAGGGTGACGTGTCGGGTGCCGTCGAGGCGCTCGAGGAGTCGCTGCTCAAGATCGAGGTCGACGACAGCGTCCAGCTGCGCATCATCCACCGCGGTGTGGGTGCGATCACCGAGTCGGACATCAACCTGGCCACGATCGACAACGCGATCGTGATCGGCTTCAACGTCCGTCCCGACACGAAGGCCCGCGAGCGCGCCGCCCGCGAGGGTGTCGACGTGCGGTTCTACTCGGTCATCTACAACGCGATCGACGACGTCGAGCAGTCGCTCAAGGGCCTGCTCAAGCCGGAGTTCGAAGAGGTGCAGTCGGGTGTCGCCGAGATCCGCGAGGTGTTCCGCTCCTCGAAGTTCGGCAACATCGCCGGTGTCATCGTGCGGTCGGGGACGATCACGCGCAACGCCAAGGCCCGCGTCATCCGCGACGGTGTCGTGCTGGCCGACGGCCTGGCCATCGAGTCGCTGCGTCGCTTCAAGGACGACGTCACCGAGGTCCGCACGGACTTCGAGTGCGGTATCGGCCTGGGCAAGTTCAACGACATCCAGGTCGGCGACGAGATCGAAACGACGGAAATGGTCGAGAAGCCGCGAGGCTGATCGTCGTGCGGGGGTCGTGCCACGTGGCGCGGCCCCCGCTTCGGCCTGCGGGGTGTGCATCTCCGAGAGCAGAGCGGGGCCCCTACCCCGATGCTCTCGGAGATGCACACCCCTCCGGCCTACGCTGGTGCAGTTGCCACGCGACGCGCCTCCCACCCGGCGATGAGCCACGGGGGCACTCGACTCGCGGCGGTATGGGAAAAGAAGGAGAAGGACGTGGCAGGGGAACGACAGGCGCGAGTGGCGGACCGGATCCGCGTGGTGCTCGCCGAACGGCTCGAGAAGGGTCTGCGCGACCCGCGACTCGGGTTCGTGACGATCACCGATGTGCGGGTCACCGGTGACCTCCAGCACGCGTCGGTGTTCTACACCGTCATGGGCGACGAGGCGCACCGCAACGACACCGCGGCGGCGCTGAAATCGGCGACCGGCATGCTGCGCAGCGAGGTCGGCAAGAACCTCAACACGCGACTGACTCCGACGCTCGAGTTCATCCTCGACGCGATCCCCGAGAACGCCGACCACATCTCCGCCCTGCTGCGCGAAGCGCGCGAGCGCGATGAGTCGGTCGCCGCCTCCGCCGCCGCGGCCACGTACGCCGGCGACGCCGACCCGTACGTCAAGCCGCGCGAGCACGACGACTTCGACGACGACGAGGACGCCGCGCGCGACTGAGTCCCGAGACGACACGGCCGGATGACGCCCTGAGGGGTGGCATCCGGCCGTCGTTCTTCCCGGGTGTCTCCCGTCTCCGCGGCGGCGGGCTCGGTCTGCGCCGCCGTGAGGGCCCGCCGGAGCACGGAACCCGCCCCGGACACGTCGCCGACGGGCGGAATCAGGATGCCGCGTGGCCGGGCAGGCGGAGGAGGCCGTCCACCGCTTCGACGAGGCCGTCGGCGATGAGCGAGTCGATCGCTCTGTCGCGCTGGACGGTATCGGGCCAGTCCGCCAGGATCGCGACGAGGGGGACGGGAGCGGGGGCCGCCTGGCGCAGCGTCTGCAGCACGACGCCGCGGGCCTGCCGGTCGCTGCCCTCGTACGTCGCCTGGCGGCGTCGGCGGTCCTCGGACTCCGGGTACCCCGCCGCTCGCCACGCGCACAGGTCCGACAGGGGGCACACCTCGCACTTCGGAGACCGGGCAGTGCAGACGAGCGCCCCGAGCTCCATCGCCGCGGCGTTCACGATCGCGGCATCCGGGATGTCGGTGGGGAGCTCGGCTTCCATCGCCGCGAGGTCGCGCTTGTGCGGCGGCCCGGGTTGCGCGCGCCCCTCGACGGCGCGGGCCAGCACGCGGCGCGTGTTGGTGTCGACCACCGGATGCCGGTCCCCGTAGGCGAAGACGGCGACGGCGCGCGCGGTGTAGTCGCCGATCCCCGTCAGCGCGAGCAGCGCGTCGACGTCACGCGGGACGACGCCGTCGTGACGATCGCGGATCTCGACGGCCGCGCGGTGCAGCCACAGCGCGCGTCGGGGGTACCCGAGGTTCGCCCACTGCGTGACGGCGTCGCCCGGGGGCGAGGCGGCGAGAGCGCTCGGGGTGGGCCAGCGCGCGAGCCACGCCCCCAGGAGCGGGATGACGCGGTTCACCGGGGTCTGCTGCAGCATGAACTCGCTCACGAGCGTGCCCCAGGCGCCGAACCCGTCGCGACGCCACGGAAGATCGCGCGCCGCGTCGCGGTACCAGGCGATGAGCGGCGCGGCGAGTCCTGGCATCCCTCCAGCCTAGGAGGAGCGCAGCCGTCGGCGCTCCGGGAGGAGAGGCGGCGGCCGGATGCAGCGGGCGGCGGTGTCGGTGGTCGACCGTAGGCTGGAGGCATGCCGAGCGAGAACCCCGTCGAGACCCTGCAGCGGAGCCTCCGCGACCTGATGCGGCAGAACGCCCGCGCCGGTCGCGTGGTCGTGGCGATCGAGGCGCTGGACGCCGACGGCGCCCGCGCCTTCGCCGACGGATTCGCCGCGGCGGTCGCCGCCGACGGCACCGAGGTGCAGCGGGCGAGCGTCGACGATGCGCAGACCGATGTGCGCGAGACCGTCGTGGCACCGTTCCGCGCCGGGCAGGGAGATGCCGTGCTCGTCGTCGACGGCGTCTTCCTCCAGACGGCGGAGCGTCGCGGGCTCTGGAACTTCTCGGTGTGGTTAGAGGTCAACCCGCCCGTCGGCGCTCCGCGCCCGGAACTGCCCGAGGAGCAGGGGCACTACGTCCGCACGGCGCGCCCGCGCGTCGCGGCTTCGGTCATCGTCGAGAACTCCGACCCCGCCCACCCCGTGCAGGTCTTCGGGGACTTCTGCTGATGGTCCGCCCCGGCATCCTCCTGGTCGACAAGCCAGGGGGCATCACCAGCCATGACGTCGTGTCGCGGGCCCGGCGAGCGTTGGGCACCCGCAAGATCGGCCACGCGGGCACGCTCGACCCCATGGCGACGGGCCTGCTCGTGCTCGGTGTCGAGGGCGCGACCCGGCTGCTCACCTACATCGTGGGCGCCGACAAAACCTACGAGGCCACGATCCTGCTCGGCGTCAGCACCGACAGCGACGACGCCGACGGGGTCGAGACCTCTCGAGCGGATGCCGCCGCTGTGGAGGCCGTGACGGACGAGGCGATCGCGGCGGGCATCGCCGGGCTCACCGGTGAGATCGATCAGGTGCCGAGCACGGTCTCGGCGATCAAGGTCGCCGGGCGCCGCGCGTATGACCTCGCCCGTGCCGGCGAAGAGGTCGAGCTCACGGCCCGGCGGGTCACTATCTCTCGCTTCGACGTGAACGTCACCCGCCGCTCAGGGGCGACGATTGAACTCGACGTCGTCGTCGACTGCACCAGCGGGACGTACATCCGCGCCCTCGCCCGCGACCTGGGACGTGCCCTCGGCGTGGGCGGGCACCTCACGGCGCTTCGTCGTACGCGCATCGGGGCCTTCGACGTCTCGGCCGCGGCATCCGTCGACGACCTCGCCGAGGGAGTGCTCGTCGAACCCGCCACCGCGGCGGCGGTCGTCGTCGGTGCCCTGGCGGTGGGGGCCGACGAGGCCCGCGACCTCCGCCACGGCAAGCGCATCGACGGGGGAGGGCGGCTGACCGGTCCTCGGGCAGCCGCGATCGACCCCGACGGCCGGCTCGTCGGCATCGTCGAGAAGCGCGGGACGCAGCTCAAGAGCGCCATGAACATGCCCGAGGAGGCCGCCCGATGATCCTGTGGTTCACGCTCGCGCAGGTCGGTGTCGCCGTCCTGGCCGGCGTCGTGGCGATCATCGCGGGTCTCATCGGTCGCCGCCCCGGAGACGTGACCGTCGGCTCGCTCGCCCTCATCGAGCTGCTGCTCATCGTGCAGATCGTCGTGGCGATCATCGCGCCGTTCGCGGGCAACCCGCCGTCGGGGAGCCTGCTGGAGTTCTGGACCTATCTCGTGTCCGCCGCCCTCGTGCCGGTCGCGGGTGCCGCCTGGGCCCTGATCGAACGCAGCCGCTGGAGCACCGTGGTCATGGGCGTCGCCGCCCTCGCCGTCGCCGTGATGGTGTGGCGCATGCACGTCATCTGGACCGTGCAGATCGCCTGAGTCCGGGCCGCCGGGCGGCGCGGCCGCGGGCGAACTAGAATCGACAGGTCATGGCATCCACCACTCCCACCCGCCGTCGGGGGATGACCGGCATCGGCCGTGTCCTCGTCGTCGTCTACGGCATCATGGCGCTCGCCGCCACGGGCCGTTCCTTCGTGCAGATCGTGCGCGAGTTCGACGACGCGCCCCTGGCGTATTCGCTGTCCGCCCTCGCCGCGGTGGTGTACATCCTCGCCACGCTCGCGCTCGTCTTCTCGGCACGACCCGCCTGGTACCGCGTGGCGTGGATCGCGATCGTCTTCGAGCTCGTGGGCGTGCTCGTCGTCGGCACCCTCAGCCTCGTGCTCCCCGCGCTCTTCCAGCATCCGACGGTGTGGTCGGTCTACGGGTACGGCTACCTCTTCATCCCGCTCGTGCTGCCGTTCCTCGGACTGTGGTGGCTCGTGCGGCACCGCCGGACAACGTCGTGATCGTCTTCCGCGACCCCGCGGAGGTCCCCGCCGGTTTCGGGCCGTCGGTCGTGGCGATCGGCAAGTTCGACGGCGTGCACACCGGCCATCGTGCCGTGATCGACCGCGCTCGCGTCGACGCGTCCGACGGAGCGCGCGTGGTGGCGGTGACCTTCGACCGCAACCCGCTGAGCGTGCTGCGGCCCGAGAAGTGCCCGCCCGACGTCATAGGGCCCCACCAGAAGCTCGACCTGCTCGAGCGGGCCGGGGTGGATGCCACCCTGCTGCTCACCTTCGACCAGGCCCTGGCGGCCATCTCGGCGGAGGAGTTCGTCCGCGGCATCCTCGTCGACGCCCTGCAGGCGAGAACCGTCCTCGTCGGGCGCGACTTCCGCTTCGGCGCCGGGGGAGAGGGCGACCCCGTCCTGCTGGAGCGACTGGGCGCCGAGCACGGCTTCCGCGTCGACGTCGTCGACGACGTGCGGGCGGTCCACGCCGACCGCCGGGTCTCGTCGACGTGGATCCGCGAGGCGCTCTCCGCGGGCGACGTCTCCACGGCCGCGCGGCTGCTCGGTCGAGCCCCCTCCGTGTGGGGCGAGGTCGTCCACGGGCTCAAGCGCGGCCGCGAGCTCGGGTATCCGACCGCCAATCTCTCTGCCGACCTCGAGGGCTTCGTCCCCGCCGACGGCGTCTACGCCGGGTGGCTCGTCGATGTCGACGGGGCCAGGCGCATCAGCTACCCCGCCGCGATCAGCGTGGGGACCAACCCCACCTTCGACGACGTGCACGCACGCCAGGTGGAGGCCTACGTCATCGACGAGACCGGCCTCGACCTCTACGGGCACCACGTCGAGGTGCGCTTCGTCGAGCGGGTGCGCGAGATGACCGCGTTCGCCGGCATCGATGCGCTGCTGGTGCAGATGGCCGACGACGTCGAACGCGCGCGGGCGATCCTGCGCTGAGCGCGGGGGCGCAGGGCGGGCGGCATGCGGGCCTGAGTCGCGTGGTGTGTTGCGGGTGGGTCGGTGGGGCTCGGGGCGTGTCACGTGGCCCCGGGGCGTCGTGTGTGGCCCCGGGGCCACGGCGGGCCTGGCGACGGGACCCTGAGTAGCGCGGTGTGTTGCGGGTGGGTCGGTGAGGCTCGGGGCGTGTTGCGTGGCCCCGGGGCGTCGTGTGTGGCCCCGGGGCCACGGGCAGCGAACCGCCGCGCGCGACCACCGCATGCCGCACGGCCCGACCGGCCCGGCGTCACTCCTGCCGCGACAGGTGATTCCGGATGCCGAGGAACGATGCCGCCGCCCCGAGCACCATCAGCGCGGCGGTGAAGACGGCCGCGCGATGGAAGCCGTCGAGGTCGAGGGAGCCGCCGACGACGGCCGACACGGCGGCGATCGCGAGCAGTCCCGCCACCCGCGACACGGCGTTGTTCACGGCCGAGGCGATGCCCGACTGCTCGGTGTCGATCGCCCCGAGCACCGCGGCGGTCAGGGGCGACACGGTCGCGGTGAGACCCAGGCCCCACACCACCACCGCCGGCAGCACCTGCGTCCAGTAGTCGAAGTCCGCCCGTACGCTCAGCAGCAGCAGCGCCCCCACCGCCATCACGACGGGTCCGAGCGTCATGAACAGTCGCGGCCCGAAGCGGCCGGCGAGCGCACCCATGCGCGAGCTGAGCAGGATCATCAGCACCGTGCTCGGCAGCGACGCGAGCCCGGCGAGCGTTGCGGACAGTCCCGCGCCTTGCTGGAGGTACACGCTGACGACGAAACCGTTCAGCGACAGCGCGGCGTACACGAACACCGTCGCGAGGTTGCCGGCCCAGAAGTTGCGGGATCGGAAGAGATCGAGCGGCATCATCGGATCGCGCGCGGTGCGTTGGCGTGCGAGGAAGCCTGCGAAAGACAGGATGCCGATGACCCCCGGCACCCAGATGACCGGCGACGCCCAGCCCAGGTTCGGCTGCTCGATGAGGGCGAAGACGATCCCGCCGAGACCCAGGGCGCACAGCACCGCCCCGATGATGTCGACGCGCGCGCCGGAGCGCCGCTGGTCGCGGTGGCCGAGGCGGGCGAGCAGCCACATGGTCACCGCGATCGGCAGCACGTTGACGAGGAACACCAGTCGCCACGACAGGGTGTCGACGAAGATGCCGCCGATGAGGGGGCCGGCGATCATGGCCACGGTCGTCGCGCCCGTCCAGATGCCGATCGCGCGGGCCTGAGCGGGTCCGCGGAACGTGGAGGTGATGAGGGCGAGAGAGCTCGGCACGAGCAGGGCGCCCGCGATGCCCTGCAATGCCCGCGCGACGATGAGGAACTCGGCGGTGGGTGCGGCCGCGATGGCGAGGGAGGTCACCCCGAAGCCGATCAGGCCGATACGCAGCACCACGATGCGGCCGAGCACGTCGCTGAGCGAGCCGGCCACGAGGATGAAGGCGCCGAGTGTCACGAGGTAGGCGTCGACGACCCACTGCTGGGTCGACAGGCCGCCGCCCAGTTCTCCCGCGATCGCGGGGAGGGCCACGGTGACCACGGTCCCGTCGAGGAACGACACGAACGAGGCGAGGACCGCGATCGCCAGCACGGTGCGCTGTTCGCGCGTCATCGTCTCGGTCACCGTTCCAGCGTAGGGTCGGCCGCCTACATCGGGGCGGAGACGTCGACGTCGCAGGCCCTCCCTCACTGCTCCGGGAATACCCCCAGGGGGTATCGTGGTTGTCAGCGGTGAACGGAGGGACAGCCATGGGCGAACGCGCCGAGACCAGCGAAGCGGTCCTCGACATCGAGGGAATGACCTGCGCGAGCTGCGTGGCTCGCGTCGAGAAGCGGCTCGGCCGCGTCGAGGGTGTCGAGGCTGCGGTCAATCTCGCGACCGAGACCGCGCGGGTGCGCTATCCGTCCGACCTCGATCCCGCGGCCCTCGTCGACGCCGTTCGCGCCGCCGGATACGACGCCACCGTGCGCACGCGTTCGACCTCCTCCGCCGATTCCGCGCCGGCATCCGTCTCTTCGAGCTCCCTCTCACGTGAGCACCCGGATGCCGGCACCCCGGCGCCCGAAGCCGTCCCCGTGCCCGCACCCGGAGGCGAGATCGACGCGGTGACCGGCGCCGGCATCGCCGAGGCGCACGCACGTGGCGGGCACGAGGCCGCGACCGGCCGGGCCCCCGACGGGATCGCGGCCCACGGCGGCCACGTCCACGACACCGCCGACGCGTCCGGCTCCACGCCGCTGCGCGTGCGGCTGTGGGTCTCCCTCGCGCTGGCCGTACCCGTGGTCGCGCTCGGCATGATCCCGGCGTGGCAGTTCCCCGGGTGGCAGTGGGTGTCGCTCGCGCTCGCGACGCCGATCGTGCTCTGGGGCGGCTGGCCCTTCCACCGTGCGACGCTGCGCAACGCCCGACACGGGGCCGCGACCATGGACACGCTGATCACCCTGGGCACCTTCGCGGCTTACCTGTGGAGCGTCTGGGCGCTCGTGTTCGGGACGGCCGGGCGGATCGGCATCCGGCACGAGGTCATGCTCTTCGGTCCCGTGCACGACGCGACCAGCGTCGTCTACTTCGAGGTCGCCGCCGCGGTGACGGTGTTCCTGCTGCTCGGGCGCGTGATCGAGCAGCGCTCGACCCGGCGCGCCGGGGCGGCGTTGCGCTCCCTGCTCGACCTCGGCGCGCGGGAGGCGGAGCTCGCCGACGGAGGCCGCATCGACATCGACCGGCTCGCGGTCGGCGACCTCTTCGTCGTGCGGCCGGGCGCCACGGTCGCCACCGACGGAGAGGTACTGGAGGGGCGGGCCTCGATCGACGAGAGCATGCTGACCGGAGAAGCCCTGCCGGTCGACGTCGGTCCCGGATCCACCGTCACCGGCGGCACGATCGCCTCGGGCGGCCGGCTGGTCGTCCGCGCCACCGGGGTCGGTGAGCACACCCGGCTCGCGCGCATCGCCCGTCTCGTCGAAGACGCCCAGCTCGGCAAGAGCCGCGTCCAGCGTCTCGCCGACCGCATCTCGGGCGTCTTCGTGCCGGTCGTCATCGTCCTCGCCGTGGCGACCCTCGTCGCGTGGCTCCTCGCCGGGCAGCCCGTCGCCGCCGGCTTCACCGCGGCGGTCGCGGTGCTCATCATCGCCTGCCCGTGCGCCCTGGGCCTGGCCACGCCCATCGCGATCCTCGTCGGTACGGGCCGCGGGGCACAGCTCGGCATTCTCGTCACAGGACCTGCGGCCCTCGAGTCGGCCGAGCGGATCGACACGATCGTGCTCGACAAGACGGGCACGCTGACCAGCGGCCGCATGAGCGTCGCCGCGGTCACGACGGCCGAGGGCCAGGATGCCGCCGACGCCCTGCGGCGGATCGCCGCGGTCGAACGCGGGTCGGAGCATCCCGTCGCTCATGCGATCGTCGAGGCCGCGGGGGAGGGCGTCGTCGCCGCCGACCTCGAGGCGCTGCCCGGCCGTGGCGTCACGGGCCTCGTCGACGGTGTGCGCGTGTTCGCCGGCCGGCCGGCGCTTGCCGCCGATCTCGGCGCGGATCTTCCTGCGGCGCTCGCCGCGGCGGTCGAGGCGGGCGAGCGGCGCGGCACCGTCGTGGTCGCCGGCTGGGCTGGCCCCGACGGAGCGATGACCGCCCGGGCCGTGATCGAGGTGTCCGACACCGTGCGTCCGGAGAGCGCCGCGGCGATCGCCCAGCTGAAGGCGATGGGCCTGGAACCCGTGCTCCTCACCGGCGACAACGAGCACGTCGCCCGCGCGGTCGCCGCCGAGCTCGGCATCGAGCGTGTGCGAGCCGGCGTCCTCCCCGAGGGCAAGGTCGACGAGATCGCGGCGCTGCGCCGCGAAGGGCGCACCGTCGCGATGGTCGGCGACGGGGTCAACGACGCCGCCGCACTGGCATCCGCCGATCTGGGGATCGCGATGGGCGGGGGGACGGATGCCGCGCTGCACGCCAGCGACATCGCCCTCATGCGCGACGACCCGCGGGGGATCGTCACGGCCCTGACCCTCAGCCGTCGGACGATGCGCATCATTCGCGGCAACCTCTTCTGGGCCTTCGCGTACAACGTCGCCGCGCTGCCCCTGGCGGCGCTCGGGCTGCTGAACCCCATGCTCGCGGGCGCGGCGATGGCGTTCTCGAGCGTCTTCGTCGTGCTGAACAGTCTGCGTCTGCGCCGCTGACGCGCGCGTGAGGCGCCAGAATCTGTCGCCTGGCGGTCCCGTTCGGCGACAAATCCTGGCACCTCACGCGGAAAGGTGATCCCGGCCGCTAGAATGGGGGCGACCCCGACTTCCGCTGTCCTCGCGAGCCGTTCCGGCGTAGACGCGTTGCGGGTCGCCGACACCGCTTCTTCGGCGGCGGTTCGAGCGACGAACTCCGGGGTCACTGATCCACCGGCATTCGCCGGACGCTCCGGATCGTCATCCGGACGACACGCTCAGGAGGAGCATGCCGACCACGGCAACCGCGTCCCGAGGCTCGAGCCAACGGCGCAGGAAGACCACGTCATCCCGACGCGATGATGAAGCACCCGTCATCCCGATCCTCGCCCGAAAGGTGCGCGAGGTCGAGGCCAAGGCGCAGCGCGGAAAGCTCGGGCCCACCAACCGGGTGAAGTTCCAGGTGATCGCGTTCCTCGTGCGCGAGGAACGCGCTCGCGTCAAGGCTGACACCGAGATCACCGACGCCGCCCGCGCCGAACTGCTCAAGCGCCTCGACGGCGTCGCGACGATCCTCGCCAAGACGGCCGCGCGCGACACCTCGCTCATCCAGCTGCTCGAGGTCGATCAGGCCACCTCTCCCGTCGCCCGACGCATGCGTCGCGACTGGCTGCTGGAGTCGGGAGCCGAGCTGCCGCCCGACGAGCTCATCATCACCGACAACACGCCCAAGGTGGCCCCGGTCGTCCCGGCGGCTCTCGCCGAGAAGCAGGTCGTGCCGGCATCCATCGAGGCGCGCCAGATGGCGAACCCCTTCCTCGCGCCCGACCTCACCCCCCGCCCGAGCGGAGACGCCCCGCGTCGCCGCCTCGACGGCTGGGAGCTGATGGGCCCCCTCTACAAGGCGTTCGAGACCGGCGCCGGCGGCTCCGCCGCGAGCATGGAGCTGCCGCCCGTGCCCGAGTTCGACCGCGTCTCGCCGCGCGGACTCGAAGTCATGCCGCACCAGTCGCGCTTCCTCGAGGCCGTGCGCCAGGGGCACCGCTCGTTCCTGCTCGCCGACGAGCCGGGTCTGGGCAAGACCGCCGAGTCGGTCCTGGCCGCCTCGGTCGCCGACGCGTACCCGCTGCTGGTCGTCGTGCCCAACGTCGTGAAGATGAACTGGGCTCGCGAGGTGCAGCGCTGGACGCCGCACCGCCGAGCGACCGTGATCTCGGGCGGCGGCGCCGACATCGACGCCTTCGCCGACGTGTTCATCGTCAACTACGAGATCCTCGACCGGCACCTGTCGTGGCTGTCGTCGATCGGCCTCAAGGGCGTGGTCGTCGACGAGGCGCACTTCATCAAGAACCTCACGTCGCAGCGCTCGCAGAACGTGCTGGCCCTGGCATCCCGTGTCCGTCAGCAGACGCGCGACCCGCTCATGCTGGCACTGACCGGTACTCCGCTGATCAACGACGTCGAGGACTTCGACGCCATCTGGCGTTTCCTCGGGTGGACGAACGGCGAGAAGCCCGGCCCCGAGCTCATGGAGAAGCTGGATGCCACCGGCCTGACCCCCGCCGACAAGGCGTTCTACCCCGAGGCGCGCGAGGCCGTGATCTCGATGGGCATCGTGCGACGCAAGAAGAAGGACGTCGCCGCCGACCTGCCCGACAAGCTCGTGGCCGACCTCCCCGTCGAGCTCGACGACGAATACGGTCGCTCGATCCGCCAGGCCGAGCGCGAACTCGGCGCCCGCCTCGCGGCGAAGTACCGTCGCATCATCGAGGCGCGCGGCGATCGGGGCCTCGCCGCCGGCGAGATCGACGAGGACATCGTGCGCCTCGTCGCGCACGGCGAGCTCGAAGAGAGCAAGGCCGCGGGCTCGGGCAGCGAGAACGTCTTCACGATGGTCCGCCGCATCGGTCAGGCCAAGGCGCACCTCGCGGCCGACTACGCCGTGCAGCTGCAGCGTTCGGTCGGCAAGGTCGTCTTCTTCGCGAAGCACATCGACGTGATGGATGCCGCGGAGGCCCACTTCAAAGCCTCCGGCCTCAAGGCCGTGTCGGTGCGCGGTGAACAGACCTCCACCGCGCGCCAGGCCGCGATCGACGCGTTCAACAGCGACCCCGACGTGGGGATCGCGGTGTGCTCGCTGACCGCCGCCGGTGTCGGCCTGAACATGCAGGCCGCGTCGAACGTCGTGCTCGCCGAGCTGTCGTGGACCGCCGCCGAGCAGACGCAGGCGATCGACCGCGTGCACCGCATCGGCCAGGAGGAGCCCGTCACCGCGTGGCGCATCATCGCCGCGCACACGATCGACACCAAGATCGCCGAGCTCATCGACTCGAAGGAGGGTCTCGCCGCGCGCGCCCTCGACGGCCAGGCCATCGAGCCCGGCTCGAGCGACTCCGTGCAGCTCTCGGCGCTCATGCACCTGCTGCGCCAGGCGCTCGGCAAGGCCTGATTCGCGTTGTCACGAACGTCCCGGCGCTTCGGCGCCGGGGCGTTCGTGCGTGCTGGGCTCTTCGGTTCGGGGCGGATTCGGCGGCTCGGGGCGAAGATGGCCCGCCCCGAAGAGCAGGATTCGCCCCGAACCTCGGGCTCGGGTCGCTGAGCGCGCGGCGACGGAGCAGACCCGGGGCCGGGTGCGTGGTCCGCCTCCGTCACCGTGTGGCAGCGGTCCCGCCCGCGGCGATAAGGTCGAAGACGGCAACGGCGCCGCCCCCTCCACCCGAACCACAGCACCAAGAGGACTCTGCCCATGAAGATCGGCATCCTGACCAGCGGCGGCGACTGCCCCGGGCTGAACGCGGTCATCCGTGGCGTCGTGCTGAAGGGCACGACGAACTACGACATCGAGTTCGTCGGCATCCGCGACGGGTGGCGTGGCGTGGTCGACGGCGACTTCTTCCCGCTCACGCGTCACGAGGTGAAGGGGCTGTCCAAGGTCGGCGGCACCATCCTCGGCACGAGCCGCACCAACCCCTACGAGGGTGCGCGCGGCGGCGCCGAGAACATCTCCAAGACGATGTACGGTCACCGGCTCGACGGCATCCTGGCCATCGGTGGCGAGGGCACCCTGGCCGCGGCCGACCGTCTGTCGAAGGACGGCATCAACGTCCTCGGAGTGCCGAAGACGATCGACAACGACCTGCGCGCGACCGACTACTCGTTCGGCTTCGACACCGCCGTCAACATCGCGACGGATGCCATGGACCGCCTGCGCACGACCGGTGACTCGCACCAGCGCTGCATGGTGGCCGAGGTCATGGGCCGCCACGTCGGCTGGATCGCGCTGCACGCGGGCATCGCCGCGGGCGCGCACGTGATCTGCATCCCCGAGGTGCCCATGTCGATCGAGGAGATCGTCGAGCAGGTCACCCGCGCGCACGACCGCGGCCGCGCGCCCCTGGTCGTCGTGTCGGAGGGCTTCAAGCTCAAGGGCATGGACGAGGCGTTCAGCGACAAGGGTCTCGACGCCTTCAACCGCCCCCGCCTCGGCGGCATCGGCGAGCTCCTGGCCCCCGAGATCGAGCGCCTGACCGGCATCGAGACCCGCTCCACCGTCCTCGGCCACATCCAGCGCGGCGGGTCGCCCTCCGGCTTCGACCGCGTCCTCGCGACGCGCCTGGGCCTGCACGCCGCCGATGCCCTGCACGAAGGCGCCTGGGGGCAGATGGTCGCGATGCGCGGCACCGACATCGTGCGCGTCCCCTTCGCCGACGCCCTCGGCGAGCTCAACAGCGTGCCCCTGTACCGCTACGAGGAGGCGGCGGCGCTGTTCGGCTGAGCCGTTTCCGTCGACGCCCCGTCCCGCTTCGTGCGGGGCGGGGCGTTGTCGCGCGTGCGTTCACGGTCGCCCGGCGACGACAGCATCCTTGAGCGGTGCCGGGCCTACGCGCCCCGACTCGCGGAGGGGCAGTTCTTCAGCCACGAGACGGTGTTCGCCCTCCGGGGTCTCAGCACCCCGGAGTGGCCGTACACACCGCGCGTGCACGTGTCGGCGCATCGCCCCGCCCGCGAGCCGCGCACACGCGGCGTCGTCGGTCATCGATTGCAGACGCGGGAGCCGGCCATCGAAGCCGGACCCGACGGGATGCCGATCGAGAACGCCGTACGCGCCTGGCGGCAGTGCGGACGGTTATGGCGTCTCGACGACCTGGTCGCAGGAGCCGACGCGCTCCTGGCAGGGCGGGAGCCGCTCGCAACCGTTGCCGGCCTGGACGCCGAGATCACACGCATGGGTGATGTCCGGAGTGGCATCCTGCGTCGAGCACTCTCGCTGGCACGTCCGGGGGTGAGGTCGCCGCGGGAGACCCTCCTGCGCCTCCTTCTCACACGCCACGGGTTGCCGGAGCCCGACGTCAACATCGACATCTTCACCGGGCGCGGAGAATTCGTCGCGGAGGTCGATCTGGTCTTCGAGAGGTGGCGCGTCGCCGTCGAGTACGACGGGCGGGTCCACGCCGAGAATCCACGGCAGTTCGCTCGCGACGCCGACCGGTGGGCGGCGATCCGCGAAGCGGGGTGGGATCACGTCCGGATCCTCAGTCACCACCTCCGTGCGGACGGCGGTTCGGCGGTATTTCTCGTCCGCGCCGCGCTCATCAGGGCAGGCTGGCGGCCCGGCCACTGACCCTTGTCCCACTTATGGCTGGTTAAAGTCGCCCTAACCAGCCATAAGTGGGACAAGCACCGTCATATGTGGGACACACTGCCCCCGCAGCCACCGCCCCACCACCGAAGCCGAACGCCCCGCCGCGCCAGGCGACGAGGCGTTCTGCAAGCGGCGGGGTTACTCCGCCAGGCCGAGCACGTCAAGCAGCCAGGCGAGCTCGAACGCGCGCTCCCGCCAGGCGTTGTAGCGGCCGCTGACGCCGCCGTGGCCCGCGACCATCTCGCACTTCAACAGCGCGTCGGCGCCCACCTCGCGCAGGCGCGCGACCCATTTGGCGGGTTCGACGTACAGCACGCGGGTGTCGTTGAGCGAGGTGACCGCGAGGATGCGCGGGTACTCGACGCCCTCGCGGACGTTCTCGTACGGCGAGTACGACTTCATGTAGGCGTAGACGTCGGCGTCGTGGAGCGGGTCGCCCCACTCGTCCCACTCGATCACCGTGAGGGGCAGGGAGGGGTCGAGGATCGTGGTCAGCGCGTCGACGAAGGGAACGTCGGCCAGCACCCCGGCGAAGAGCTCGGGGGCGAGGTTGGCGACGGCGCCCATGAGCAGACCTCCGGCGCTCCCGCCCTCGGCGACGATGCGATCGGGGGTGGTGTATCCGGCGTCGACGAGGTGCCGAGCGGCCGCGACGAAGTCGGTGAACGTGTTGCGCTTGGCGAGCAGTTTGCCGTCTTCGTACCACTGGCGGCCCATCTCGCCGCCGCCGCGCACGTGCGCGACGGCGAAGACGACGCCGCGGTCGAGCAGCGACAGGCGCGGCACCGAGAAGCCGGGTTCGATGGAGTGCTCGTAGGAGCCGTAGCCGTACACGTGCACGGGACGGGGCGAGGAGCCCGGCTCGCCGAACGAGCGCTTCCACACCAGCGACACCGGGACCTGCGTGCCGTCGTCGGCGGGGGCCCACACCCGAGCCTGGCCGTAGTCGGCGGGGTCGAATCCGCCGAGCACCGGCTGGCGCTTGCGCAGCAGCAGTTCGCCGGTCTCGACGACGTAGTCGAAGACGGTGCCGGGGGTGACGAACGAGCCGTAGCCGAGGCGCAGCACCGGGGGAGCGTACTCGGGGTTGCCGCCCGTGCCGACGCTGTACAGCGGCTCGTCGAAGGCGATCTCGGTGACCGCGCCGTCGGCGTACGACAACATGCCCAGGCGCGCGAGACCGTCGCGGCGGTAGCCGACCACGCCCCAGTCGCGGAACGTGTCGACGCCCAGCAAGCGGTGGCCGGTGCGGTGCGCGATCACCGTCTCGCGGCGACCCTGGGGATCGGATGCCGACACCCGCACGAGCTCGAAGTCGAGGGCGCCGTCGTTGTGCAGGATGTAGAGCACGTCTTCGCCGTCGACCACGGCGTGCGACGAGGAGTACTCCACGCCCTCGCGACGCGGCCACACCACGCGGGGCTCGCCGCGCAGGTCGTCGGCATCCAGGATCCACTCCTCGCTCGTGATCGAGGAGCCCATCTCGATCACGAGGAAGCGGTCGCTGCGGGTGAAGTCGGCGCCGACCCAGTAGCGGTCGTCGGGCTCGTGGAGGAGCTTCACGTCGTCGGCGACGGGCGTGCCGATCTCGTGCAGCCACACGGTGTCGGGGCGCCACGCGTCGTCGACCGTCGTGTAGACGATGAAGCGCCCGTCGGGCGAGAACGTCGCTCCCGAGAAGGTGCCGGGGATCTCGTCGGGGAGGGTCTCGCCGGTGGTGAGGTCGCGCACGCGCACGGTGTAGCGTTCGTCGCCCGCGACGTCGATGCCGTACAGCATGCGCGTGCCGTCGTTCGTGATCTCGAAGCTGCCGAGCGAGAAGAAGTCGGTGCCCTCGGCCTCGACGTTGCCGTCGAACAGCACCTGCTCGCCGGGGACGGGCCGGTCGGGGGACAGCACGGGCGGGGTCCAGTCGTCGGGGGAGTCGAGCGGGGCGCGGCACTGGATGCCGTACTGCGCGCCGGCGACGGTGCGTCCGTAGTACCACCAGTCGCCGCGGCGGGCGGGTACTGACAGGTCGGTCTCGAGCGTGCGGCCCTTGATCTCGCCGAAGATCTCGTCGCGCAGGGCGCCGAGGTGCGCGGTGCGCTCTCCCGTGTAGGCGTTCTCGGCCTCGAGGTGCGCGATCACCTCGGCGTCGTCCTTGGCCCGCAGCCACTCGTAGGGATCGTCGAAGGTGTCGCCGTGGTGGGTGCGCGGGGCGGGGCGGCGGTCGGCGACGGGCGGGGCGAGCTTCGGGTCGAGATCGGTCACCGTTCCACGCTAGTGCGCCCTCGCCGCATCGGTCCGCGAGAATGCACAGGATGCCGCGCCCCCGACGCCCGCAAGTTTGACCGCTGCTGTCCTCGGTGAAATGATGACGACGCGACCTCGGTGAACGAGTGTCGAACTCCAGGTGAACTCTTCGTTCGTCGCGCCGATCCCGTCGGCATCCCTTCCTCCTTCTCACGGAAAGCGAACGGTGGAGAGCGCAGCCCTCATCATCGTGCTGGTCATCGTGCTGGCACTGTTCTTCGATTTCACCAACGGGTTCCACGACACCGCGAACGCGATGGCCACCCCCATCGCCACGGGTGCGCTGAAGCCGAAGGTCGCCGTCCTGCTGGCCGCGAGCCTGAATCTCGTCGGCGCCTTCCTCTCGACGGAGGTGGCCAAGACCATCTCGGGCGGAATGATCCGCGAAGACCAGTTGAGTCCGGACATCTTCCCGCCGATCATCTTCGCCGGTCTCATCGGCGCGATCACCTGGAACATGCTCACGTGGCTGCTGGGTCTTCCCTCGAGCTCGTCGCACGCCCTCTTCGGCGGCCTGATCGGCGCGACGCTCGTGGGCGTGGGGGCCTCGGCGATCGACACGGGCGTGGTGCTGAGCAAGGTCATCCTCCCGGCGCTCATCGCTCCGCTGACGGCCGGTCTCATCGCGTTCACCGTCACCAAGATCGCCTACGGCGTCACGCGCCGCTACGACATGAAGGCCGACGGCCGCGACGGCTTCCGCTGGGGGCAGATCTTCACCTCGAGCCTCGTCGCCCTGGCGCACGGCACCAACGACGCGCAGAAGACGATGGGCGTCATCACCCTCGCCCTCATCACGGTCGGCTGGCAGTCGTCGGCGAACCCCGACCCGCAGCTCTGGGTCGTCTTCGCGTGCGCGCTCACGATCGCGCTGGGCACGTACATGGGCGGCTGGCGCATCATCCGCACCCTGGGGAAGGGCCTCACCGACGTGAAGCCCGCGCAGGGCTTCTCGGCCGAGACCTCCACGGCGGCGACCATCCTGGCATCCAGCGCCCTGGGCTTCGCCCTCTCGACGACGCAGGTCGCGTCGGGCTCGGTGATCGGCTCGGGCCTCGGTCGTCGCGGATCGACGGTGCGGTGGAACACGGTCGGACGCATCATGATCGGGTGGGTCCTGACCCTCCCCGCCGCCGGTGCCGTGGGTGCCGCCGCGGCGCTCATCGTGGTCTGGCTCGGCGGGTGGGGTGTCGCGGTCGACGCGGTCATCGCGGTCGTCATCATCCTCGGTCTGTTCCTGCGCTCGCGCCGCGACGAGGTCACCTCGGCCAACGCGATGAGCGAGGTCGCCGACTCCGGCGCCGCGGTGAAGGTGCCGCGCAAGCCCGGACCCACGCGTCGTCAGCGCCGCCTCGAGCGCGCCAAGGCCGGGAAGGACGCCTGATGGTCATCGACTGGGAAGCCTTCCTGCACGTCTTCGTCGCGGCCCTGCTGGGCGCGTCGATCGTGGTGACGTTCTACGCGCTGGGCCTGCGTCTGCTCGTGCGCGGCGGTCGTCCGCCGCTGGTCGCTCCGGCGGAGTTCACGGATGCCATCACCGTGCTCACCGACAAGCAGAAGCGCCGGCACGAGAAGGCGGTCGCCAAGGCCGCGAAGAAGAACCCGCTCAGCGAGGGCCAGAAGCGGATCTCGCTCGTGGGCGCCTACGCCTGCTTCGCCGTCTGCGGGGCGGCGGTGCTCGGTGCACTGCTGCTGATCCTGTTCAACCACTGAGTCGCTCGCCCCGGCGATGTCGGGGGTCGCTCGTAGGCTGAGGGCATGGCATCCGTGCAGTTCGGTCAGCACGCGCCCGCGGCGCGCACCATCCTCCACCTCAGCGACACCCACCTGCTGGGCGGCGACCGCCTGCTCGGCGACCGCTACGACACCGCCCGGCATCTGCGCCGCACCCTCGAGGCGGCCGAGGCGACAGGCGTTCGACCGGATGCCGTGGTCTTCACGGGCGATCTCACCGACCTGGGCGAGCCCGAGGCGTATCGCGCCCTCCGAGAGGCCGTCGAGCCGTGGGCGGCGCGCCTCGGCGCCCCGGTGGTGTGGGTCGCCGGCAACCACGACGAGCGTCCCGCCCTGCGCGAGCACCTCCTCGATGCGGCACCGACCGAGGAACCCGTGACGGGGGTCTGGGATCTGGGCGGACTGCGGCTCATCGCCCTGGACTCGACCGTCCCGGGGTGGCACCACGGCGACCTCGACGCCGCACAGCTCGAGTGGCTGCGCGCCGAGCTCGCCGAGCCGGCGCCGCTGGGCACGATCCTGGCGCTGCACCACCCGCCGCTGCCCACGCACATCCCGTTCTTCGACATCCTCGAGCTGCGCGATCAGGCGGGGCTCGCCGCCGCGATCGCGGGAAGCGACGTGCGGGCGATCCTCGCGGGTCATCTGCACTACTCGACCTCGGGCACGTTCGCCGGTGTCCCGGTCAGCGTCGCCTCGGCCTCCTGCTACACGATGGACCTCGCCCGTCCCGCGGATGCGGTGAACGGAATGGATGCCGGTCGCTCCTTCCACCTCGTCCACGTGTGGGACGACACGATCACCCACGCCGTCGTGCCCGTCGTCGACGCCGAGACCTCGGGGATCTTCACTCCCGAGTGGACGGCGCGCATGGCCGCGCTCAGCCCCCAGGAGCGACTCGAGGCCTTCTCCCGCAAACGCGGCTGAGCGACACCGGACGGCAATAGACGCCGCGGACGGTGTCGATCGTGCGACCGGCCGCCGTGTCCAGCGCCCGGGCGGGACCTGCTCGTTAGGCTCGTGGCATCCCTGCTCGCCGTGACACCCACGAGGACTTCCACATGGCTTTGGACGCAATGACGCGCACCCGCACCGAGACCGACTCCCTCGGATCGCTCGAGATCCCCGCCGACGCCTACTGGGGGATCCACACCGCCCGGGCGCAGGAGAACTTCCCGATCGCGAAGCGACCGATCTCGGTCTACCCCGACCTCGTCCGGGGGCTGGCGATGGTCAAGCAGGCCTCGGCCCGCGCCAACCGCGAGATCGGAGTGCTCGACGCGGCCAAGGCCGACCTGATCGATCGGGCCGCACAGCGCGTCATCGACGGGGAATTCCACGACGAGTTCACCGTCGGCGTCATCCAGGGCGGGGCCGGAACCTCGACCAACATGAACGCCAACGAGGTCATCACGAACATCGCGCTCGAGATGGCGGGGCGCGAGAAGGGCGACTACGCCTTCCTCTCGCCAATCGACGACACCAACCGCAGCCAGTCCACGAACGACGTCTATCCGACCGCGATCAAGATCGGCCTCTCGCTCACGCTGCAGAGCCTGCTCGACGAGCTCGCGCTGCTGCGCCGGTCGTTCCTGACGAAGTCCGAGGAGTTCCACGACGTCCTCAAGGTCGGTCGCACCCAGCTCCAGGATGCCGTGCCCATGACGCTCGGTCAGGAGTTCCACGGCTTCGCGACGACGCTCGGTGAGGACTACGACCGCCTGAAGGAGAACGCCTACCTGCTGTTCGAGATCAACATGGGGGCGACGGCGATCGGCACGGGCATCACCGCGCACGCCGGCTACGGCGGAGCGGTGCTGCGGCACCTCCGTCAGATCACCGGTCTCGATCTCGAGACCGCGAGCGACCTCGTGGAGTCCACGAGCGACACGGGCGCGTTCATGTCGTTCTCGTCGTCGCTCAAGCGCAACGCGATCAAGCTGTCGAAGATCTGCAACGACCTCCGCCTGCTCTCCAGCGGCCCGCAGGCGGGTCTCGGCGAGATCAACCTCCCGCCGCGTCAGGCGGGTTCGAGCATCATGCCCGGCAAGGTCAACCCGGTCATCCCGGAGGTCGTCAACCAGGTGGCGTTCTCGGTCGTGGGCGCCGACATGACCGTCACCATGGCGGTCGAGGGCGGACAGCTGCAGCTCAACGCGTTCGAGCCGGTCATCGCGCACTCGATCTTCCAGTCGATCACGTGGATGCGCCAGGCGATGTGGACTCTCCGCGTCAACTGCGTCGACGGCATCACGGCCAACCGCGAGCGCCTCGGCGCGATGGTCGGTTCGTCGGTCGGCGTCGTCACGGCGCTCACGCCGTTCATCGGCTACGCCGCCGCCGCGGCCCTGGCCAAGACCGCGCTGCTGACGCACCGCAACGTCGCCGACCTGGTCGTCGAGGCCGGACTGATGTCGCGCGACGAGGTCATGAAGCAGATCTCGCCCGCTCGACTGTCGGGGCTGCAGGCCGTGACGGCGGCGATCCCGATCGTGCGCGCGGCCGACAGCGTCGTCGAGGACTGACGCGGCAGGGGAGAGCGAAGGGCCGGACGAGACCGTCTCGGCCCTTCGCCGTGCGTACCGGCGGTGCGCCGTGACCGGAGTGGCCCGCCTGGCCGTGGTACGCGCGTATGGGTCGACGGCGAGATGGCCCCGGGGCCACTTCTGTCGCCCCGGGGCCACCTGCGGGCACGTCGGTTCTCGGTGACGAGCACGGAGATCGCCCCGGGGCCACCTGCATCGCCCCGCCGACGCCGCATCGCGGGGCCCGCACGGAGGGCCGGGGCGCCGGCATCCGGGATCGAACCCGGATGCCGCCTCAGTCGAGGATGCGGCAGTGGGTGGTCAGCTCGCCGATGCCGTCGATGCCGACCGTGACGGTCGAGCGGTCGCGCAGGAAGATCTGCGGGTCGCGCGAGTATCCGGCGCCGCCCGGGCTGCCGGTGGAGATGAGGGTTCCGGGCAGGAGCGTCACGGATTCGGACAGCTTGTTGATGAGCGTCGCCACCGAGCGCACCATCTGGCCGGTGCTGGCATCCTGCACCGTGTGTCCGTCGACGACGGTCCAGATGTGCAGGTCCTGCGGGTCGGGGATCTCGTCGGCGGTGACCACGAACGGACCCGTCGGGGTGAAGCCGTCGAACGACTTGCAGCGCGACCACTGCGCTTCCGAGAACTGGATGTTGCGCGCGGTCACGTCGTTGACCACCGTGTAGCCCCACACGTGTCCGAGAGCCTCGTCCTCGGGGATGTCGCGGCCGGGGCGACCGATGATGACGCCGAGCTCGGCCTCGTAGTCGACCGCCTCGCTCAGCGAGCGCGGCCATGACGTCGTCTCGCCGTGCGCGGTGAGCGAGTTCGGCCACAGCACGAATACGGTGGGACCGGCGTCGGTCTTCAGACCCAGCTCGCCGGAGTGCGCGGCGTAGTTGAGCCCGACGGCCAGGATCGAGGGGGGAGCGAGCACCGCCGATGCGTACCGGATGCCGGCCAGCGGATGCCGCGGAGCAGCCGTCACCGCGTCACGGACGCGCGCGAGGAGCTCGTCTCCACCCGCGATGAGCTGCTCGAGGGTGCGCGGTGCGCCGTCGAAGAGCTCATCGACGAACGAGAACTCCTCGCCGTGGACGCTGACGAGACGGGGGGCGTCGGCCCCCTCCTGTGAACGGACGTGGGCGAAACGCATGCCTCCACGCTACCGGGCCGGGCCGGGCGGGACGCCCGCAACCCCCGGATGACGGGTGCGAGCGCGCCCCTAGGCTGAGCGCATGAGCACCCCTTCGCCGTTGTCGCGGCCCGACTCGGCCGAGCCTCCGCGCATCGAGACCGCGCCCCGGGCCGCCGTCTCGGCCGCCCCGCCCCGCTCGCGTCGCGGCGGTGTTGCCCTGTGGATCGTGGCCGTGCTGCTCGTGCCGCTCCTGGCGCTGCTCGTGCGTTACTTCACCGGGTTCCTGGGCACCGCGGCGTCGTTCATCGGTCTGCTGCTCGCCGCGATCCCCTTCGTGATCGTCTGGTTCGCGGTGCGATACATCGACCGCTGGGAACCGGAGCCGCGACGCCTGCTGGTCTTCGCGGTGGCGTGGGGGGCGATTGCCTCCGTCGTGATCGCCCTCGGCGTCGACCTGCTGGTCACCGTCGTCACCGGCGGTCTCGCCCCGGCCTTCGGGTCGGTCGTGCAGGCACCGATCGTCGAGGAGATAGCCAAGGGCCTCGGCGTGCTGCTGCTCTTCGCCTTCGCGCGCCGCGCGTTCGACGGTCCCGTCGACGGCATCGTCTACGGCGCGCTCATCGGCGCCGGCTTCGCCCTCACCGAGAACGTCCAGTACTTCGCCATCAGTTATCTCGAGGGCGGCCCCGCGCAGGTCGCGAGCACGTTCTTCCTCCGCGCCGTGCTGTCGCCCTTCGCGCACGTGATGTTCACCAGCCTCACCGGCTTCGCGTTCGGCCTGGCGGCTCGACGGGGGCTGCGCACCTCCGCCGCCCTGTCTTACGGCATCCCCGGGGTCATCGGCGCGATCGTGCTGCACGGGCTGTGGAACGGCTCGGCGACCTTTTTCGACTTCTTCGAGCTGTATGCGGCGCTCCAGGTGCCGCTGTTCGTGCTGTTCATCCTCGGCATCCTGGCCCTGCGCCGGGAGGAGTCGCGGCTCACGCGGGCGCGCCTGGGCGAGTACGCCGCGGCCGGGTGGTTCACGCCGCAGGAGGTCGACATGCTCGCCACGCCGCCGGGCCGCAGGTCGGCGATGGCGTGGGCGCGTACGCTGCCGGGCGACCGCTCGGGGGTGATGAAGGGTTTCATCACGGATGCCACGGCCCTCGCCGCCGCTCGTCAGCGCTCGCTGTCGGGGCGCGACCCGTACGCGCCGACGACCGAGCGCTACCTGCTCGAGCGCACGACGGCGGCGCGCGCGGCACTGCTGCGTCCCTGAGGGGTCTTGACACCGCCGCAGGGTGGGAGCACCATCGGGGTAGGCCAACTCAGCGCCCGGTCGACACGCAGGCATCGCCGCGGCACCGGGCGCTGAGTCTTTCCACCGGTGTCTGTCCAGGGGCTTCGCCGGAGCGCTGGGCGTGCTTGGATGGACGCATGACTGATCGCACCAAGCCGGAGTTCGACGCTCCCAGCGGCCCCGCCCCCTCCGACCTCGTCATCCGCGACATCATCGTCGGCGACGGCGACGAGGCCAAGCCCGGCGACACCGTCACCGTGCACTACGCCGGAGTCGAGTACGAGTCGGGCGAGGAGTTCGACTCCTCGTGGGGCCGTGGCGAGAGCATCCAGTTCCCCCTCCGCGGCCTGATCCAGGGCTGGCAGGACGGCATCCCGGGCATGAAGGTCGGCGGACGCCGCGAGCTCGTGATCCCGCCGCACCTGGCCTACGGTCCCGCCGGCGGGCACTTCCTGGGCGGCAAGACGCTCATCTTCATCATCGACCTGCTGAAGGTCGGCTGATCGGGCGATCTTCACCGAACATTCACGAACCCGAGGGGGCCGCGGCTCGCTCGGGTTCGTCGTTTTCCTCGATCGTGGAATACATTCGTATGAATGGGAGTTGGCCCCAGGCAGGACGCCGACACGGCTCCCCAGACCTTTAGGAGTGACATGACCGACACCACCGCCCTCGACATCCCCGGCTACAAGGCGGGCACCTGGGTCCTCGACCCCGCCCACAGCGAGGTCACCTTCTCGGTGCGCCACATGATGATCTCGAAGGTCCGCGGCACCTTCGGCATGAAGAGCGCCACGATCGTCGCCCCCGAGAACCCGCTCGAGGCCACCGTCGAGGCCTCCGTCGACGTCACCTCGGTCGACACCAAGGACGAGGGTCGCGACCAGCACCTGCGCTCCGCCGAGTTCTTCGACGTCGAGACCTACCCGACGATGGACTTCCGCTCCACCGGCGTTCGCCTCGAGGACGGCGACTTCCTCGTCGACGGCGACCTGACCATCCACGGCATCACCAAGCCCGCGACGTTCGCGCTCGACTTCGGCGGCTTCGGCACCGACCCGTGGGGCAACTACAAGGCCGGCGCGACCGCCAAGACGGTCGTCAACCGCGAGGACTTCGGCCTCACCTGGAACGCCGCCCTCGAGACCGGCGGCGTGCTCGTCGGCAAGGACGTCACCATCGAGCTCGACCTGCAGCTCGCGCTCCAGGCGTGATCATCGCGAAGGCCCCGGGTGCTCGGCATCCGGGGCCTTCGTCGTCCCCGCGGACCGGGTTCAGGCGAGGATGCGACGGGGCAGGCGGATCCGCTGCTGCACCAGCAGGATGCCCAGGAACACCACCGCGGCGCCGACCGGCTCGTTCCAGCTGATGCGCTCACCCAGGACCAGGATGCCGAGACCGACCCCCACGACCGGCGTGATGTAGGTCACGGTCGAGGCGCGCGTCGGACCCCAGGCGCGCAGGGTGTTCTGGTTCCACACGTACGCGACGCCCGTGCCGAGGACGCCCAGGGCCACGATGCTCCCGACGACCGGGAGGGTCAGCCGCATCGGCTCGGCGAGGATGACGGGCGAGAGCAGGAGCATGAACGCCGCCGCCGGTCCGATGTAGCCGAACGCGAAGGCGATGCCGCTCAGCCCGCTGTCGCCGAGGAACCGCCGCATGTACGCCAGGCTCACGCCGTAGCAGGCGGTCGCACCGAGCAGAGCGAGCTGCGCGACCGTGCTGTCGCCGACCTCGCCCACCGCCCCGGGGGCGATGATCACGACCACGCCCACGATGCCGACCCCGATCCCGATCAGCTGCCCGAGGCGCAGGCTCTCGACGCGGAACACCGCCCACGCCATGATCGCGGTCATGATCGGCGTGGTCGCGTTGAAGATGCTCGCCAGGCCCGACGACACGTGCTGCTCCGCCCACGCGAACAGCAGGAACGGCACGACGCAGAACGTCATCGCCAGAACGCACAGGTGCCCCCACGTGCGCAGCCCGCGGGGGAGCCGCTCGCGCCGGATCGCCACGATCGCGGCCAGCGCCAGAGCGCCGAACAGCAGGCGTCCGCCCGCGACCTGCGCCGGGGTCATGCCGGTCAGGGCCACCGCGATGAAGAGGAAGCTCGACCCCCACACGATTCCGGTGAGCACGAACTGAACGGCGACCGAGACGGGGGAGGGAGCGGGGGAGGATGCCACGATTTCGACCATACGACCGGTGACCGCCCGCGCGGGGGTCGAGCGGATGCGACGTCCGGAATCCGCCGACGGTCGGCAGGTTCCGCGCGAACGAGCCGGGTCAGGGCTTCGGGTCGAGGGCGTCGTAGGCGCGGAAGCGCGGCGAGAAGCGCACCAGCGTGCCCACGAGTCCCAGGATCAGGATGCCGCCGAACAGCGGCGGGACCCACAGGGCAGCGAGGGTCGCGAGAGTGCCGGCGTAGAGTGCGCCCACGCGAGGACCGCCGGCGACCACGACGATGAAGATTCCCTGGAGACGCCCGCGCATGGCATCCGGGACCGCCGCTTGCATCATGGTCGAGCGGTAGATCGCGCTGACGTTGTCGGCCGCGCCCGAGACGGCCAGGGTGAGGGCCGCGAGGGCGATGAGCGCCACCGCGGCGTGCGTCTCGTCGACGAGCGCGGGGCGCAGCCACCCCAGGCTCGCGGCGAGCAGCACCAGGCCGAAGAGCCCGATCGACAGACCGTAGACCTGTATCGCGCGCTCGATGCCGAGCCCCTGGCGTCGTACGCGACCGATCGGGCCGGAGAACAGGCTCGAGAGGAAGGCGCCCGCCGCGACGGCGGCGGTGAGGACGCCCGTAGTGATCGCGCCGCCCCCGAGCAGGACCGCGCCGAGGGCGGGGAACAGTGCGACCGGCTGCCCGAAGGCCATCGCGATGATGTCGAGGATGTACTGCAGGCGGATGTTCGGGGCGCGGCGGAGGAAGCGGACTCCGTCACGGAAGGACTCCAGCCCCGGGCGCACGATCTCGCCCTCGGGGCGGAGCTTCGGCAGCGACCACAGGCCGAGGAACAGCGAGGTCATGAGTACGACGTCGAGCGAGTACGTCCACGCGTACCCGGCGACCGCCACCAGGACCCCCGCGAGGGCGGGTCCGGCCATGACCATGATCCCGACGGTCACGCCCTGCAGCGCCGCCGCGGCCGGCAGCAGGTCGCGCGGGATCAACCTCGGGGTGATCGCCGACTTCGTGGCCATGACGATCGAGTTCGCCGCCGAGTTGACCACGCTGAGCACGAACAGCCAGCCCACGGTCTCGAGGCCCGTCCAGGCGAGGATCGCCAGCAGCGCGGTGGAGGCGAAGGTGACCACCGCGGCGAGCAGGGCCACCGTGCGCCGGTCGAACGCGTCGGCGAGCATGCCGCCGTACAGCCCCGCGACGATCATGGGCAGCAGCCCTGCGACGGCGATCATCGACACCGCGAAGGTGCTCTGCGTCAGCTCGAACACGTGCAGCATGACCGCGACGACCGTCAGCTGCCCGCCGAGGCCCGCGAGCGTCGACCCGATCCACAGCCGCGCGAAGGCGGGGGAGGTGGTGAGGGGGCGCAGGTCGATGAACGCTCCGCGCGCGCCTCGACGCGGGGGCGCGGCGGGATCGGTCTGACTCACGGCTCGAGGCTACGCCAGGCCTCCGACACCGGGCGTCGCGGACGGGTGCGGTCGCGGCATCCGGATGCTGGTAGACTCATGCGGTTGCCGTTCGATCGGCCGCGGATAAAGAGAGCTCGCACATCGTGTGTCGGGCGCCGCGCAATGAGAAGGAAGGGGATCCCATCTATGGCACTCGAAGCAGACGTCAAGAAGGCGATCATCGAAGAGTACGCGACGCACCCCGGTGACACCGGATCCCCCGAGGTGCAGGTCGCGATGATGACGCAGCGCATCAAAGACCTGACCGAGCACCTCAAGATCCACAAGCACGACCACCACTCGCGCCGTGGACTCTTCCTGCTCGTCGGTCAGCGCCGTCGCCTGCTGGGTTACCTGCAGGACGTCGACATCAACCGTTACCGCTCGCTCATCGAGCGTCTCGGTCTGCGTCGCTAATCGCACCAGCGTTCTATCGCGCAAAACATTCTTGGAAGGCCGCCCCACGGTGTGGGGCGGCCTTCGGCGTTCCCGGATGCCCTGGCCCCGTGGCATCCGCTCTGCCTCCGCGGGACCGTGGCGGTGTCCCCTCCGCGGGACCGTGGCGGTGTCCCCTCCGCGGGACCGTGGCGGTGTCCCCTCCGCGGGACCGCGGCGGGTTTCCTTCCGCGATAAACGCCGCCCCGAGTGAGACACGCGCTGACAGGGCGTGTTTCACTCGACGCGGCGTTTATCGGCGGACCCTCGCGGGCAGGTAGGCGGGCGTGCGGCCGCAGACGCGACCGGCGCGCGACCGTCGGCGACTCAGGATGCCGTGCGGGCGGCGAGCAGGTCGGAATGCCAGCGCTCGGCCACGTCGGGGTGGGCGCGCAGACGCGACTTGAGGGCGTTCTCGCCGTAGGTGGCGTGAATGGGGTTCGTCGGGTCGTCCTCGACGCCGCAGGCCTCGGCGGCGAGCTCCGCCGGCAGCTCGATGATGGGCAGTCGTGCGTCCAGGGCGGGGTTGAAGAAGAACGGCACCGAGATGCGCTCGTCGGGGAAGCGCGGCGAGATCACGCGGTGGTTCGTCGCCCGCAGGTAGCCCTGGGTGGCGTACTCGAGCAGTTCGCCGATGTTGACCACGAAGGCGCCGGACACCGGGGGAGCGTCGACCCACTCGCCGTCGCGCTCGACCTGGAGTCCGCCCTTGCCGGGCTCCACCCACAGCAGCGTCAGGACGCCGGAGTCCTTGTGGGCGCCGACGCCCTGCTGCGGGGTGGGGTCGTCCTTGCCGGGGTAGCGAACGATTTTGATGAGGGTCTGCGGGTCTCCGAAGTGCCGGTCGAAGTACTGCTCCTCGGCGCCGAGGGCGAGCGCCCACGCGCGCAGCAGTTTGCGCGCGACGCCGGTGAGGTGGTCGTGCCACTCGGTGACGACGTCCTTCAGCTCGGGTTGTGCCGCGGGCCAGAGGTTCGGGCCGATCAGGCGGTTGTACCCCGGTCCCTCGCGGTCGTCGATCGCGTCGCGCTCGGGTCCGATGTCGATCTGCTCGCGCCAGTCGACGCGTCCCTGCGTGCGCTCGCCGCCGACGCGCGTGTAGCCACGGAAGTGCGGGCTCGTCACGTTCTCGATCGAGAGCTTCTCGGCCTCGGGGAGCGCGAAGAAGTCCTTCGCGACCTTCAGGAGGTTCGCCTCGAGCTCGGCGCTGACGCCGGTCCCGGTCAGGTAGAAGAACCCGACGTCGTGCGTCGCGGCACGCAGCTCGTCGCGGAAGCGGGCGGCGGCATCCGGGCCCTGGTCGAGGAGCGAGAGGTCGAGGACGGGGAGATTCAGGTCGGACATGCGTCGAGGCTAGATCGCCCTCGTCGAGTGGCGCCCGAATGTTGCCGACGGTTACCGCGGGAGTGATGCGGACTCCGAGGCGACACAAAGGTGCGCGCAGCGGCGAGAATGCGTAATCTGTCCTGGTCAGGTGAGGCTGCCCTTACCTGATCCGCAGTGTCGCGGCATCCTCCGTCGTTCGAAAGTCGGTCACGCCCGTGCTCGCCACCTTCCTCATCGGCCTCCGTGAAGGCCTCGAAGCCGCCCTCGTGGTCGGCATCCTCGTCGCCTACCTCACCCGTCTCGACCGGCGCGACGCCCTCCCGCGCCTCTGGGCGGGCGTCGGACTCGCCGTCGCCCTCGCCCTCGCCATCGGCGCGGTGTTCACCTTCGGCGCTTACATGCTGACGTTCGAGGCGCAGGAGCTGCTCGGGGGCGGCCTGTCGCTGCTGGCCGTGGCGATGGTCACCTGGATGATCTTCTGGATGCAGCGTGCCGGCCGAACGCTCAAGGCCGGCCTCGAGGGCGGCGTCGACAAGGCGCTCCGCGGCGGCGTGTGGGCGCTGGTCGCGATCGGCTTCGTCTCGGTCGCTCGCGAGGGTGTCGAGACGACGCTGCTGCTGTGGTCGATGGTGCAGTCGTTCGGCGACGCCCCGCTCGCTCTTCTCGGAGCGCTGCTCGGTCTCGCCGCGGCGGTCGTGCTCGGTTGGCTGATCGCCCGCGGCATGCTCCGCCTCGATCTCTCGCGCTTCTTCACCTGGACGGGCGGATTCCTCGTCGTCGTCGCGGCGGGGGTGCTCGCCTACGCCTTCCACGATCTGCAGGAGGCCGGTGCGCTGCCCGGTCCCTTCGGCGCAGGAGCCCCGCTCGACCCGGCGACGGGTCTCGTCGCCACCGGCTGGGCGGGCTTCCCCTTCGGCTGGGCGTTCGACGTCTCCGGCGTCATCGCCCCGGGCGGTCCGCTCGCCGCGCTGCTGCAGGCCACCGTCGGCTTCATGCCGCAGATGACGTGGCTCCAGGTGCTGGCGTGGATCGCCTACGTCGCGGTCGTCGTCCCGCTCTTCGTGCGGGGTGTCCGTGCCAACCGGCGTTCGCGTCGGGTCGCGGGTTCGGCTCCGGCCTCGACCCCCGACCCTGTCACCGCCACCTCGTAGACCCCCGGCGCCGCTCGCGTGCCCGACGCCACGGCATCCATCCCTTCCGAACGGAGCATCATGAACCCGACTCGCCTCCTCGCGGCCACGGCCGTGGCCGGCGCGGCCGCCCTCGTCCTGTCCGGTTGCGTCGCGAAGTCCGACGCCGCCGCCTCCGGTGCCCTTACGGTCACCTCGACCGACGACGGCTGCGCGGTGTCGTCCGCCAGCGCGCCGAGCGGCACGGTCGCTTTCGACGTCACCAACCAGAGCGACCAGGTCACGGAGTTCTACCTGCTGGCATCCGATGGTCTGCGCATCGTCGGCGAGGTCGAGAACATCGCCCCCGGCGCCTCGCGCAACCTCACGGTCGTCGCCCAGCCCGGCGAGTACTTCACGCTCTGCAAGCCCGGCATGGTCGGCGACGGCGTGGGCCGGGCGAGCTTCTCGGTCACCGGAGAAGCGGTCGCCGTCACCGGGGCGGATGCCGAGCAGAAGCAGCAGGCCGTCGACCTCTACGCCGCGTTCGTCAAGGATCAAGTGGGCCAGCTCATCCCCGCGGTGCAGACCTTCGCCGCCGCGTACGAGTCGGGCGACGACGCCGCGGCGCGCGAGCAGTTCCCGCGCGTGCGCGCGTTCTACGAGCGCATCGAGCCGATCGCCGAGGCGCTCGGCGACCTCGACCCGCGCATCGACTACCGCGAGGTCGACGCGGTCGCCGAGGGTCTGGACTGGACCGGGTTCCACCGCATCGAGAAAGACCTGTGGGTCCCCGCGCAGGACGCGCTCAACGCCGACGGCGAGACGCCGGCCTGGGAGAACTGGGCGCCGTCGACCCCGGCCGAGCGTGCGACGTACGGCGACAAGCTCATCGCCGACACGCAGGAGCTCTATGACTACGTGCACTCCGACGCGTTCACCGAGGCGCTGACCACGCAAGGTGTCGCGGGTATCTCGAACGGCGCGATCGCCCTGCTCGACGAGGTCGCCACCGGCAAGATCAGCGGTGAGGAGGACTGGTGGTCGGGCACCGACCTCAACGACTTCGCCGCCAACGTCGAGGGTTCCAAGATGGCGTTCTCGCTCGTGCGCGACTTCGCCGACTCGAAGGGCGACAAGGGCACCGCGCTGGTCTCGCGCATCGACGGCGGCTACGCCGACCTCGAGGCGGCGCTGGCGACCTACGGCTCGCTCGACGCCGGCTTCGTCCCGTACGGCCAGATCACCGAGGCCGACAAGCGTCGGCTGACCGACCTCATCAACGCCCTCGCCGAGCCGCTGTCGCAGCTCACGGTGACGATCCTGGAGTGAGCGTGACCGAGCAGGAGGAGCAGACTCCGCAGGCGGGCCTCTCGCGTCGCGGACTGATGGGCCTCGCGCTCGGCGCGGGGGCCACGGGCCTCGTCGTGGGCGCCGGCGCGGGTCTGGTCGGGGGACAGGCGTACGCCCTCGAGCAACAGAAGACGGCGAGGGATGCCGCGGCCCCGGCGAGCGGCATCCATCAGCCCGGCATCACGACGCCCGTGCAGGAGCACCTGCACTTCGCGGCGTACGACATGATGGCGCGCACCACCCGCGATGACCTCGCCGAACTGCTGGCGGATTGGACGTACGCCGCCACCCGCATGATGCAGGGGCTCGAGGTCACCGCCACCGGCGCCGTCGGCGGCTCGCCCGAGGCGCCGCCGGACGACACGGGCGAGGCGCTGGGGCTTCCGGCGAGCAACCTGACCATCACCTTCGGCTTCGGTCCCTCGCTGTTCGACGCGCGCTTCGGGCTCGAGGGACAGCGGCCCGACGGGCTCGAGCGGCTCCCCGCGTTCCTCGGCGACGACCTCGACCCGCTGCGCTCGGACGGCGACCTCTGCATCCAGGCGTGCGCCGACGACCCGCAGGTGGCGGTCCACGCGATCCGCAACCTCAGTCGGATCGCGTTCGGACGGGCCACGATCCGCTGGTCGCAGCTCGGTTTCGGCCGCACCTCCAAGACCACGTCGGACCAGTCGACTCCGCGCAACCTCTTCGGCTTCAAGGACGGAACGGCCAACATCCTCGCCGACGACACGGCCGCCCTCGACGAGAACGTGTGGGTCTCGGCATCCGAGGGTCCGGCGTGGCTGGCGGGCGGGTCGTATCTCGTCGCGCGGCGCATCTCGATGCTCATCGAGACGTGGGACCGCACGCGACTCGCCGAGCAGGATCGCGTGATCGGACGCGACAAGGCGCGGGGCGCCCCGCTGTCGGGCGGCGACGAGTTCACGGCGCCCGACTTCGCCGCCACCGGATCGACGGGAGCTCCCGCCATCGACCCGCGCAGCCACGTGCGGCTCGCCCACCCCGACATGAATGGCGGCATCCGGCTCCTTCGCCGCGGCTACAACTTCGTCGACGGGACCACCGACCTCGGGCGGCTGAACGCCGGACTGTTCTTCCTGTCGTTCCAGAAGAGCCCGCAGCGCTACATCACGGTGCAGAGAGCGCTGTCGACGGATGCCATGAACGAGTACGTGCGTCACGTCGGCTCAGGGCTCTGGGCCGTGCCTCCCGCTCCGGCTGCCGGGGTGTCGGTGGGGGCCGGACTGCTCGGCGCGTAGCGCGTTCCGGTCTCCGTTGCCGGGCGGGTGCGCCGCCGCGACGCGCTGGGTGGCCGTGCGCGAGATCACACGATCCGTACGAGATCACGCGTTCGGTGGGTGACGGGACGCGTGATCTCGGACCGGGCGTGTGATCTGGCGGGCGCTCGGGCGGATGCCGCGGCGCGGGCGCGGAATAAAGCTGGGCGCCTCGCGTTGGAGTATGTATATTCAGATGCATACAAACAGGAGGCGCATCGTGAACGAGACGAGCAACTGGCCCGGAATGCAGTTCGGTGTCATGACGGTGAGCGACATCACCCAGGACCCGACGACGGGGAAGACCCCGAGCGAAGCCCAGCGCATCAAGGACACGCTCACGATCGCCAAGCACACCGAGGAGGTCGGTCTCGACGTCTTCGCCCTCGGCGAGCACCACAACCCGCCGTTCTGGTCGTCGTCGCCCACGACGACGCTCGCGTACATCGCCGCCCAGACCGAGCGCCTCATCCTCACGACGTCGACGACCCTCATCACCACGAACGACCCGGTGAAGATCGCCGAGGACTTCGCGATGCTGCAGCATGTGTCGGGCGGTCGCGCGGACCTGATGCTCGGTCGCGGCAACACCGGCCCCGTCTACCCCTGGTTCGGCAAGGACATCCGTCAGGGCCTGCCGCTCACGATCGAGAACTACGACCTGCTGCACAAGCTGTGGCGCGAGGACGTCGTCGACTGGGAGGGGAAGTTCCGCACGCCCCTGCAGGGCTTCACCTCGACCCCGCGGCCCCTCGACGGCGTGCCGCCCTTCGTCTGGCACGGCTCGATCCGCACTCCCGAGATCGCCGAGCAGGCCGCGTACTACGGCAACGGCTTCTTCGCGAACAACATCTTCTGGCCCAAGGAGCACTACCAGCGCCTGATCACGCTGTACCGCGAGCGCTTCGCCCACTACGGTCACGGCACGCCCCAGCAGGCGATCGTCGGTCTCGGCGGTCAGGTGTTCATGCGCGCGAACTCCCAGGACGCGGTGCGCGAGTTCCGTCCGTACTTCGACAACGCGCCCGTGTACGGGCACGGCCCGAGCCTCGAGGACTTCAGCGAGATGACCCCGCTGACCGTCGGCTCGCCGCAGCAGGTCATCGACCGCTACGCCGCGATGCGCGAGACGTTCGGCGACTACCAGCGCCAGCTCTTCCTCATCGACCACGCGGGGCTCCCGACCAAGACGGTGCTCGAGCAGCTCGACATCCTCGGCTCCGAGGTCGTCCCGGTGCTCCGCAAGGAGCTGCAGAAGAACCGCCCGGCCGAGGTGCCCGACGCGCCGACGCACGCCAACCAGGTCGAGAAGATCTACGCAGGTGCGGCTCCGCGCCAGGCCGTCCCCGGCGCGAACCGCGGCGACAACATGGTGGCGGGAAGCCCGTACCAGGATGCCGCTCCGCGTTCCGGCAGCGCGTTCGGTGCCGCGGCGACGAAGGTCGGTGCCTGACATGGCCGCGCGCCGTATCGCGGTCATCACCGCGGGTCTGTCGACGCCCTCGTCGACGCGCATGCTCGGGGATCGCCTCGCCCACGCGGCTCTCGCCGAGCTGCGCGAGCGCGGGATCGACGCGACGAGCGACGTCTTCGAACTGCGCGACTACGCCCATGAGCTCACCGACAACCTGCTGACCGGTTTCGCGCCGCCGGCGCTCGAGCAGATGATCAACACGGTCGTCTCGGCCGACGGCATCATCGCCGTCACGCCGATCTTCTCGACGAGCTACTCGGGGCTGTTCAAGTCGTTCATCGACGTGCTCGACCCGCAGGCGTTGAACGGCACCCCCGTGCTCATCGGCGCGAACGCCGGCACCGCCCGGCACTCGCTCGCGATCGACTACGCGATCCGCCCGCTCTTCACCTACCTGCACGCCAATCCCGTGCCGACCGGTGTGTTCGCGGCATCCAGCGACTGGGGTTCGAATGCCGACGAGGTCGCCCCGCTCGGCTCGCGCGTCGATCGCGGCGCCCGTGAGTTCGCGGATGCCATCGCGGCCCGTGAGCCCGTTCGCGACGCCGACCCGTTCGACCCGTCGTCGTACCTCGGCGAGGGCCGCTCCTTCGGACATCTGCTGGGTGGTCTGTCGGGCGAGTGAGCCCGTGATCGAGCCCCGCTGCCCCGAGTGGGCGGCGGGGCTTCGTCGTGCGGACCTAGGGTGGAAGCCGAGCAGAGGGAGTCGCGATGGATGCCGCGCAGTGGGACGAGCGTTACCGCGCCTCCGCCGGGGGAGTCTGGGCCACTCAGCCGCCCGCCGTGGTGCGCGAGATCGCCGCGACCCTGGTCCCCGGTACGGCGATCGACGTCGCGACCGGCGACGGGCGTACGGCGTTGTGGCTCGCCGAGCGCGGGTGGGCGTGCACCGGGGTCGACTTCTCGAGCGCGGGTCTCGCGCTCGCCGCGGCGCGACCCGGCGGCGACAGGGTCGACTGGACCGTGGGCGATGTGCGCGAGTGGCATCCGAAGACACCCGTCGACCTGGTGATCTCGTGCTATCTGCACCTTCGCGACAGCGCGGCGGCCATCGCGCGCATCGCGGAGTGGGTGGCTCCGGGGGGAACCCTCGTGGTCCTCGGTCACGACGTCGAGAACATCGCCGCGGGAGGACACGGACCAAGCGACCCTGCGATCCTCTACACGCCCGAGCTGCTGCGCGGCGCGGTCGATGAGCGGTTCAGGATCGAGCGGTGCGAGCGGGTCACCCGCACGAGCGCGGACGCCGAGCTCCGTGACGGGCACCAGGCTGCGGCGATCGACACGCTGCTGCACGCCGAGCGGGTGCGCTGAGACGCCGCCCCCGTGAGGTCGCGGGCGGCGTCCGGGGGACGCCGACGACTTCGCTTCGCTCGCGGCGCCGGTGGCCCGACAGGGTCGCCTGCTGTGCCCGGCTCAGAGCACGATCTCGTCGGCAGCTCGCAGCTCGCGGGCGGCCACCGGTCGCAGACCCCGACGGACGAAGGTGTCGGCGGCGGCCAGCGGCCCGACCTCGATCCCCGCCTCGGCGGCAATGTCGGCAATCGGAACCTGGAAGGTGCGGAAGGCGCCCAGTGGCGGGACGGCGAGACCCTGCCGGGTGTCGACCAGGTCGCTCTGATCGAGCACGAATCCGGCCGCCGCGAGGGCGTCGTCCTGACGCCAGACGGCGATCTTCCAGAAACGCAGCGGCACCCGGATGCCGCGATACGGCGGATCGTCGGGCTCGAGCACGGGGGCGGTGAACACCGCGAGGCGCTGATCGGTCGTCTCGGCATAGGCGAGCACGTGGTCCTCGAGGCCGAGCCACAGCTCCTTCGACTGGTTGAATCCCGCCGCCTGCGGGGCGGCGTTCGTGTAGAAGAACGTGGCCTCCGTGGCATCCCGGGCTTCGGACGCCGAACCCCAACCGGGATCGCGACGGCGCACGAGATGGCCCCGGTCGAGGTCGTTGCGACTGTAGACGTCGGGACCCGCCTGCGCGTCGGCGGCCACGCGCGGGTCGAGCCGCCACTCGCCGGTGCGGGGCTGCTCGCGCAAGGACGCACCGTCGATCACGACGCCCGTCACCGCCGCGAAGCGGCGCTCCTCATCGAGCAGCACCGAGAACCGCGGGTAGTCGAGTCGTGTCGTCCGGCGGTCGGGGGAGGGCAGGGGCAGGGGGATGCCGAGGAAGTCCGGGTCGTAGCCGTCGCTCATGCCTTCATCGTGCCGGTGACCACCGACATCGCGACAGACTGGGGACATGGAACAGCTGGTGAAGACCCGCGCCGACGCGCCCGACGGCTTCTTCGCCGCGGAGGCGGCCGGACTGCGGTGGCTCGCCGACGCGGGCGGCGCCCGCACGGCGAGGGTCCTCGAGGTCGGGGACGACCGCATCGCGCTCGAGCGCATCACCGAGGCCGCCCCGACCGCCGCAGCCGCGACCGCCTTCGGTGAAGCGCTCGCCGCGACGCACGCCGCGGGGGCCGAGGCCTTCGGGTCGCCGCCGCCCGGATGGGAGGGCGGCATCTTCATCGGTCGACGCCCGCAGCCCGCGGTCCCGACGTCGACCTGGGGAGCTTTCTACGCGGCTCAGCGGGTCGAGCCGTTCGTGCCCATCGCCGTCGCCGCGGGCAACCTGTCGGCATCCGGGGCGGAGATCGTGGGTCGGGCGTGCGCCCTCATCGCGCAGGGCGCCTTCGACGACGGCGAGCCGCCCGCGCGGCTGCACGGCGACCTCTGGGCCGGGAACGTGCTGTGGGCAAGCGAGGGCGTCGTGCTCATCGATCCCGCGGCGCACGGCGGTCACCGCGAGACCGACCTCGCGATGCTCGCGCTCTTCGGCTGCCCGTTCCTCGAGCAGATCCTCACCGCCTACGACCGGGCTCGACCGCTGGCCGCCGGGTGGCGGGAGCGGGTCCCGGTGCATCAGCTGCACCCGCTCGCCGTCCACGCCGCCGGACACGGGCCGTCGTACGGTCGGGCGCTGGTCGACGCCGCGGAACGGACGCTCGCCCTGGTCTGAGGCGCCGGGGCGCCGGCGTCCGGGACCGGAGAGCGGGGTAACGGATGCGGAGCCGCGCATGGGATGCGAACGGACGCCGGTTCGTCGTCCGAATCCGCCGTTCCGCTGGGCGCTCGGAACCCCGCCCTCTTCAGCCCCGAGCCGCCGCCCGCCGCTTCGCCCGCCGGGCCAGCACGAGGTCGATGCCGACGCCGATCCCCACCGCCACGGCGATCGACACCCCGACCGCCACCACGGGCCCACCGGGGACCACCGCCGCCACGACCGCGCCGATCACCGCCTGGTAGGCCGCCCACGCCAGCGCGGCCAGCGCCGCCACCCCCAGGTACCGGGCCGGGCCCACGCGCGCGGCCCCCGCGGCAAGGTTCACCGCGAGCCGCGCGAACGGCACGAAGCGCGCCGTGAACAGCACCACGGCGGCGTTGCGCTCCAGTCGCGCCCGCGCCCAGTCGAGGGCCGCCCGCACGCGGGGTCCGCGCATCCACGCCCAGCGCTCGACGCCGACCGTGCGCCCCACGAGGTAGCAGCACGCGTCGCCGGCGAAGGCGGCTGCTGCGGCGACGACGATGACCCCGGCCAGCGGCGGCGTCCCGTGCGAGACGGCCAGGGCGCCGAACGCCGTGACGGCCGCTTCACCCGGGATGACCACGAGGAACGCGTCGGCGAAGACGAGCGCCGCCATGCCGAGCAGCGCCCACGGGCTCGCCGCAATCGCCTGCAGCCAGGCGTCGACTCCGTCCATCCCGTCACTCTCCGCCGCGGATCGAGACGCCCCGCCGACGCGGGGGTGACGGCGGGCGGAGCATCGGGTGAACATCGCGAACGTCGTCCCGGAAACGCCCTTCCGCGCCCCACCCTGGTCTCGTGAGAGTCGCGCTGCTGGCCGAATCCTTCCTCCCGCACATGAACGGGGTCACCGGCTCCGTCCTCCACGTGCTGCGCCATCTCGCCGAGGCGGGGCACGAGACGCTCGTCATCGCCCCCAAGTCGGGCGACGTCACCGCCGACCTGCACGGCGCGCGCACCGAGCTGCTGCGCTCGGTGCCGCTGCCGTCGTACCCCGAGGTACGGGTGGTGTTCGCCCGCGCGGCCCGCCTGGGTGCGCTGCTGCGCGACTTCGATCCCGACGTCGTGCACCTGGCATCCCCGTTCGTGCTGGGTTGGCAGGGGCTCGCCGCCGCCGACGCCCTGAAGATCCCCTCTGTGGCGGTGTATCAGACCGACGTCGTCGCCTACGCGCAGAAGTACGGCCTGCCGCACGCCACGGCGCTCGTCGCGGCGCACGTCGCGCGCCTGCACCGCCGGGCGACCCTGACCCTCGCGCCGTCGTCGGCCTCGACCCGCCAGCTCGAGGAGCTGGGGGTGGACCGCCTCCGCCGCTGGGGGAGGGGAGTGGATGCCGTCCGCTTCGCGCCCGAGCACCGCGACGACGCGTGGCGTGCCCGGATCGCTCCCCACGGGGAGCGCATCGTCGGATACGTCGGACGCCTCGCGCCGGAGAAGCAGGTCGACGATCTGCGCGCGCTGGCCGATCTGCCCGGCACCCGTCTGGTGATCGTGGGCGACGGGCCCTCGCGTCCCGCGCTCGAGAAGGCGATCCCGGATGCCGTCTTCACCGGCCACCTGTCGGGCGCGGCGCTCGCGTCGACCATGGCGGGCTTCGACGTGTTCGTGCACCCGGGGGAGAGCGAGACCTTCGGCCAGACCATCCAGGAAGCGCTGGCCAGCGGGGTCCCCGTCGTGGCGACGGGCGTGGGCGGCCCGCTCGACCTCGTGCGTTCCAGCGTCGACGGATGGCTCTACAAGCCCGGCGACCTCGACGACCTGCGGGCGCGCGTCGCCGATCTGGCGGGAGACGAGTCCAAGCGCCGCGCGTTCGCCCGCGCCGCGCGGGACGCCGTGCACGGTCGCACCTGGGAGGCGCTCACGCGAGATCTCGTCGGGCACTACCAGGATGCCGTCGCCCTCCGCCGGGTCGACGACAGTCTGCTGCGGCGAGGCGGACCGCGCCCGGCGGCGGCGACGCCCTCGCGGTCGCGGGGACGGTGGACGCGCTTCGTCGCGCTCGGCGACTCGCTCACGGAGGGGCTGTGCGACGCCTCGCGCATGCCGGAGGGCCGGTTCCGCGGCTGGGCGGACCGTCTCGCCGAGCTCCTGGCGCACACCAGCGACGAGGGGCCGTTCCGCTACGCCAATCTCGCGGTGCGCAGTCGGCGCGTCCGGCACCTGATCGACGAGCAGGTTCCGGCGGCGCTCGCGCTCGAGCCCGATCTCGTGTCGATCCTCATCGGCGCGAACGATCTCGTGGGCCCGGCGCCGGTGATCCCGGCGCTCGTCGCGGAGGTCGAGTCCGCCGTGCGGGCGGTGCGTCGCACCGGGGCCGACGTGCTGCTGGTGACGACCTTCCTGCCGCGCCGGCCCGCGGCCCGCCTCTTCGCCCGGCGCTTCGCGGCCTACAACGTGGAGCTGCGACGCATCGCCGCCGAGCAGGGGGCGATGCTGCTCGACCTCGAGGCGGTGGGGGAGATCGGCGATCCGCCGCTGTGGGCCGACGACCTGGTGCACCTGCGCTCGGCGGGGCACCGCCTCGTGGCCTATCGCGCGGCCGAGACGCTCGGTGTCCCCGACGCGCGTGCCCTGCTCGGGCTCGACGAGGCGCTCCACGCCGACGACGACGAGCGCGCGAGCGGCGTGTGGCTCACGCGCGACGCCCTGCCGTGGGTGTGGCGACGTCTGCGCGGGCGCACCGCGGGCGACGGAGTCCGCGCCAAGCACGACGACTACGTGGAACTGCCCACGCGCGGCGACCGTGAGCGGGCTCGCACGTCGTGACGGCTCGAATCACGCCGCCGAGTCCACACGATCCGGCCGAGATCACACGCTGTGGCGCGGCGAGATCGTGTGCGCTCGACCCGTTCGTGTGAGGTCGCAGCGTTCAGTACCAGCCGGTGCGCTGGGAATGGTCCCACGCCCCGCACGGGCTGCCGTAGCGCGACTTGATGTACGACAGGCCCCACGAGATCTGGGTCACGGCGTTGGTCCGCCAGTCGAGTCCGGCGGAGGCCATCTTCTCGCCGGGGAGGGCCTGGGGGATGCCGTAGGCGCCGCTGCTCGGATTGAGGGCGTCGGCGCGCCATCCGGACTCGCGGTTCCACAGGGAGTTCAGGCACGAATACTGATCGTCGCCCCATCCCCAGCCGCCCAGGGCGCCGCGCGCGTGTGCGCGCGCGTCGTTCGGACTCATGATCGGGCCCGCGGGAGCGGTCGCTCCGCCGCCGGAGCCTGACCCGCCGCCCGAGCCCGAGCCGGAACCGGGCCCGGAGCCCGAGCCGCCGCCAGAGCCGGATCCGCCGCTCGAGCCGGAGCCACCGTTCGAGGCGGAGCCCCCGCCGGAGCCGCCGTTCGCGGGTGCCGCGCCCCCACCCGTGGATCCCGAGCCGGCCGAGGTCGAGCCACCGGGCGCCGCGCCGCCGCCGGTGGCGCCGCCCGGTGCGGCGGCGTCCTGCTGCGCCTTCTCGCGTTGACGGGCGGCGCGCTCCTCGGCCGCCGTCGTCTCGCGCAGGGCGGCCAGCTGCGCGTAGAGGTCGTCGAGGCGCGCCTGAGCGGCCGTGACGGCCGAGGACTCGGCATCCGCCTGCGTCTGCGCCTCCGCGGCGGCGGACTGCGCCTGCTGGGCCAGACGCGCCGCTTCGTCGCGGGCCTGCTCCGCCTGCGCGCGCAGCGACGACGCGACGTCGGCGGCGCTGCGGGCCGTTCCGGCGGTGCGAGCGGCGGCGGCGGATACGCGATCCAGGATGCCGAGCCGCTGGAGCAGGGAGTCTGGGTCGGCGTCGGTGAGCAGCTGCGCCACCAAGGGACCTCCGCCGACCGTGCGGTACAGACGCGCGGCGCTGAGTCCGGCCGCCGCGGTCGCCGCCTCCATCGTGGTGTCCGCGGCGTCGCTGCGGGTGGTCAGGTCTGCCGCGCAGGATGCCGTGGACTCGGCGAGCAGTCGCGCGCGCTCGGCGGCGGCGGACGCATCCAGGGCGCGACGCGACGCCTGCGCGGCCGTGGCTTCGGCGGTATCCAATTCCTGCTTCACGCGCGCGACGGCGCCGTCGTCGACCGCGGCGGCCGCCGGGAGGACGACGGCGGAGGCGGGGAGCGGGGTCAGAACGGTGCCGAGCAGCACGCACGCGAGAAGCGTGTGACTGCTGCGACGGATGAGACCCATGAGGTCACGGTAGAGCACGACTGCCCGCCGCGCCCAGCCCTGGCGGGTCGTCGCTGATAGGGTGGAGCAGGATGCCGTCTTGGCATCCGCTCAACTACATATGAGCTCACGGAGCAGGCCGGCAGACGCTGGTCCCCTGTGGTGGACTCCCCGTCGTCTCGCCGGGTGGTCGTCTACTGGTGGCCAGTCGCCGGGATTTCCGGGCCGATTCGTCGGCGCGCCCTTTCTGCCTGTTCCTGCTCCTTCGCATGTCAGCTCGTCGTCCACACGGGGCGGCGAGCCTAAACAAAGAAGGAGGGACCTCTTGGAAGGTCCAGAAATCACCGCCGCCGAAGCCGTTCTCGACAACGGCCGGTTCGGCACCCGCACCGTCCGGTTCGAGACCGGACGCCTCGCCCAGCAGGCTCAGGGCGCCGTCGCCGCCTACCTCGACGAAGAGACGATGCTCCTGTCGGCCACCAGCGCCGGCAAGCACCCGCGTGAAGGCTTCGACTTCTTCCCGCTGACCGTCGATGTCGAAGAGCGTTCCTACGCCGCCGGCAAGATCCCCGGCTCGTTCTTCCGTCGCGAGGGTCGCCCCTCCACCGAGGCCATCCTCGTGTGCCGCCTCATCGACCGCCCGCTGCGCCCGTCGTTCGTCGACGGCCTGCGCAACGAGGTCCAGATCGTCGTCACCGTGCTCTCGATCGCTCCCGGCGAGTTCTACGACGCCCTCGCGATCAACGCCGCGTCGATGTCGACCCAGATCTCGGGTCTGCCGTTCTCCGGCCCCATCGCCGGTGTGCGCCTGGCGCTCATCCCCGGCCAGGGCGAGCACGCCGACCAGTGGGTCGCGTTCCCCAAGGCCGAGCAGCTCGAGGACGCCGTCTTCGACCTCATCGTCGCGGGCCGCGTGCTCGACGACGGCGACGTCGCCATCATGATGGTGGAGGCCGAGGCCACCGAGGGCAGCTGGAACATGATCAAGGGCGGCGCGACCAAGCCCAACGAGCAGGTCGTGGCCGAGGGTCTCGAGGCGGCCAAGCCGTTCCTTCGCCAGCTCGTCGACGCGCAGAACGAGGTCGCTCGTACCGCGTCGAAGGAGATCCAGTCGTACCCTGTCTTCCCGGCCTACAGCCAGGAGGTCTACGACTTCGTCGCCGGTCGCGCCTACGACCGCCTGGTGCCCGTGTACCAGATCGCCGACAAGCAGGAGCGTCAGAACGCCGACGACGAGGTCAAGACCTCGGTCAAGGAGCAGCTGCTCGCCGCCGTCGAGTCGGGCGAGCTGCCCGCCGTCGCGACGCTCGAGTTCGCCGCCGCCTACAAGTCGGTCACCAAGACGATCGTGCGCGGTCGCATCCTGGCCGAGGGCGTCCGTATGGACGGTCGCGGACTCGCCGACATCCGCCCGCTCGACGCCGAGGTGCAGGTCATCCCGCGCGTCCACGGCTCGGCGATCTTCCAGCGCGGCGAGACCCAGATCCTGGGCGTCACCACGCTGAACATGCTCAAGATGGAGCAGCAGATCGACTCGCTGTCGCCCATCACGAGCAAGCGCTACCTGCACCACTACAACTTCCCGCCGTACTCGACCGGTGAGACCGGTCGCGTGGGCAGCCCGAAGCGTCGCGAGATCGGTCACGGCTTCCTGGCCGAGCGCGCGCTCGTCCCGGTGCTCCCCAGCCGCGAGGAGTTCCCTTACGCGATCCGTCAGGTGTCCGAGGCCCTCGGCTCCAACGGTTCGACGTCGATGGGCTCGGTGTGCGCCTCGACCCTGTCGCTGCTGAACGCGGGTGTGCCCCTTCGCGCCCCCGTCGCCGGTATCGCCATGGGCCTCGTCACCGACGAGGTCGACGGCCAGACGCGCTACGCCGCGCTGACCGACATCCTCGGCGCCGAAGACGCTCTCGGTGACATGGACTTCAAGGTCGCGGGTACGTCGGAGTTCATCACCGCGATCCAGCTCGACACCAAGCTCGACGGCATCCCGTCGTCGGTGCTGGCGGCCGCCCTCACCCAGGCCAAGGAGGCTCGTCTGACGATCCTCAACGTCCTGAACTCGGCGATCGACGCTCCCGACGAGATGGCGCCCACCGCGCCCCGCGTCATCAGCGTGCAGATCCCGGTCGACAAGATCGGCGAGCTCATCGGCCCCAAGGGCAAGACGATCAACGCCATCCAGGACGAGACCGGAGCGCAGATCTCCATCGAGGAGGACGGCACCGTCTACATCGGCGCGACCGACGGCCCCTCGGCCGAGGCCGCCCGCGCCCAGGTGAACGCGATCGCCAACCCGACCAACCCCGAGGTGGGCGAGCAGTTCCTCGGAACCGTCGTCAAGATCGCGACCTTCGGTGCGTTCGTCTCGCTGCTTCCCGGCAAGGACGGCCTGCTGCACGTCAGCGAGGTGCGCAAGCTCGCCGGCGGCAAGCGCGTCGAGAACGTCGAGGACGTGCTCTCCGTCGGTCGCAAGATCCTCGTGCGCATCACGAAGATCGACGACCGCGGCAAGCTCTCGCTCGAGCCCGTGCTCGACGAGGATGCTGCCACGCCCGAGCCGGCTGACACGCAGAGCTCGGCCGCTGCGAGCGAGGGCCCCGAGGCTCCCGCCGAGGGCTGATCCTCTTCTGCGACCGGATGCCCGTCCCGCTTCTGCGGGGCGGGCATCCGCCGTGTGACGGGTGTGACGGATGTGACCGCTGAGCAGGCGGCGCGCGCAAGCGTTACCCAATATTTACCGCCGAGCCGAGGGAAACGGGGGCCGGTCCACGGCAACGCCCTAACCTCGAAGTACGTCGGGGGGCGTATCGATACGGCGCGTGCCGTACCGCCACCCCGGTACCCGGAGAGGGGATGCCACCATGAGCGGCTCGGGCGTCGATGAGACGGCCTCGCCGCGCCTGCGTCGGGATCGTCCGCCTCACCCCTCCGCGCCCATCACGCTGCAGGGGCCGGGCCTCGGCTCGCACGTGCGCGTCCCGCTGGGCGAGACCGGCTTCGAGGTGTTCCCGCTGTTCCTCGGCGGGGGCGAGTTCGGGTGGAACGTCGACGCGCGGGCGAGCCACGAGATCCTCGACGCCTACGCCGAGCTCGGCGGCAATGCTCTGCACACCGCCGACAGCTACGCCGCGGGACGCAGCGAGTTCATCATCGGGGAGTGGATGCGAACGCGCCGGGTGCGCGACGACACCGTGGTGACGGTGCGTATCGGGGGACACCCCGACAATCCCGGCTTGGATTCCGTCAATCTCGTGCGCGCCGTGGAGGCCTCGTTGACGCGGTTGAGCACCGACCGCATCGATGTGCTCTCGCTCGACGCGGTCCGCGGCGACGCCGCCATGCTCGAAGACACGCTCGCCACCAGCGAATGGCTCGTCGAGTCCGGCAAGGTCCGCGCGATCGGCGCCCACGGCTACACCGCCGCCCAGCTGGTGGAGGCGCGCATCCTCTCGTCGGCCGGGTACCCGCGCATCACGGTGCTCGACGTGCCGTACAACGTGCTGCGCCGCTCCGAGTTCGACGGCGACGTGCGCCTCATCGCCAGCGCGCAGAACATGGCGGTCACGCCGTCCCACCCCCTCGCGCACGGTTTCCTCGCCGGCGAGACCCGCTCCCGGGGCCAGTCCTCGCGGTCGGCGCGCGGCACGCAGGTGGCGGCCCATCTCAACCGCCGCGGGTCCCGCGTGCTCCGCGCGCTCGACACGGTCGGGGAGGAGCTCGGCATCCCCGATGCCGCGGTCGCGGTGGCCTGGCTGCTCGCGCAGAAGATCATCACCGCGCCCATCGTCAACGCGTTCGCCCCCCGTCACGTCGTCGAGTGCATGCGAGCCGTCGGGGTGCGTCTCAGTCGCGCCCAGCTGTCGGACATCGCGCGCGCCGCCGAGTGACCGCCCCGCGCGCGAGGCGTGACGTAGGCTGGGACGGAGCGCCGGAGGACGGCGGATCGACGACGGAGTGAGCTGACGTGACGCACTACATCTACCTGGTGCGCCATGGCGAGCACCAGGATGCCGAGCATGGGCTGACCGACGGTCCCCTGTCTCCGCGTGGTCAGCGTCAAGCGGCCCTGCTCGCCGACCGGCTCTCGGGGCTGCCTCTCGATGCGGTCTGGCACTCGCCTCTCGAGCGCGCGGCGCAGACCGCGCGCGCGGTGGCCGACCGTCTGCCCTCGGTGGCGCCGGAGTCCTCGGCGCTGCTGTTCGACTGCGTGCCCACCGGGATGACACCCGAGACGCCCGCGGCCTACGAACCGTTCTTCGGCTCCGTCACCGAGGCCGAGGTCGATGCGGGGCGCGCGCAGATGGCCGACGCGACCGCCGAATTCCTGGCGCGCAAGACCGGCGAGGTGCACGAGTTGGTGATCACTCACAACTTCGTCATCGCGTGGTTCGTCCGCGAGGTGCTGCAGGCTCCCGAGTGGCGGTGGATGACCATCAACCAGGCGTACTGCGGTCTGACCGTCATCGCGCAGAAGAAGGGTCGCCCGTGGACGTTGCTGTCCCACAACGACCTCGCGCACCTTCCGGTCGAGCTGCGCACCGGCTTGATCGATCCCCTCCCGGTCTGACGGAGGGATGCCGCTGCCCGGCGCACCCGGAATCGCACGGCGGTCCGCGGCGCGTCTGTGGACAACTCCGCGTCCAGCCCCGTCGCCGCGCCTAGGCTGGAACGCATGACGACGCGCGTGGCCATCGTGGGCGGTACCGGCAAGCTCGGCGGAGTGATCCGCGAGGTCGTCGAGGCCGAGGACGGCTTCGAGGTCTCTGCGGTGCTCGGCTCCCGCTCCGACCTCGCCGAGCTCGACGGGGCCGATCTCGTGATCGACGCGTCCACTCCGGCCGTCTCCATCGACGTCGTCCGTGCCGCGATCGAGCGCGGCCTGAACGTCCTCGTCGGCACCTCCGGCTGGTCGAACGAGCGCATCGCCCTGGTGCGGCCGCTCGTCGAGGCCTCCGGCACCGGTGCGGTGTTCATCCCCAATTTCTCGCTCGGCTCCGTGATCGGCAGCGCCCTCGCCGCGGCGGCCGCCCCGTTCTTCCCCTCGATCGAGATCGTGGAGGCGCATCGCGAGACGAAGGTCGACTCGCCCAGCGGTACCGCGGTGCGCACGGCCGAACTCATCGCGGCCGCCCGCGCCGAGGTCGGACCCGTGGAGTCCCCGCACGTCGATCAGCGCGCTCGCGGCCAGCGGGTCGCCTCGGTCCCCATCCACTCCCTCCGCCGTCCCGGTGTCGTCGCGCGACAGGAGACCGTGCTCTCAGGGGCGGGCGAATCGCTCTCGATCGTGCACGACACCGTCGACCCCGCGACGGCCTACGCGCCCGGCATCCGCATCGCCCTGGCGGCGGCTCGCGACGCGCGCGGCGTGACGATCGGCCTCGACGCCTTCATCGACATCGGCATGCGCACGCGTCCCCTTCCGCCCGAGGCCCCGGTGGCCGACGGCGACGTGTCGGGCCAGGTCGCGGGCGCCACCAGCGCATGAGAACCCGCGTCGCCGTCGCCGTGATGACGGTGCTGCTCCTGCTCTACGTGGTTCTCGCGGGTCAGCGCGCGCTGGTGCTGCTGAGCAGCGGCGAGCCGGTGGGGATCGCGATGGGCGTCGCCCTGCTCGTCCTCCCGCTCCTGGCGCTGTGGGCGATCGGACGCGAGCTGTGGTTCGGTGTGCGGGCGCAGAAGCTCGGCGAGCGGCTCGATGCCGAGGGTGGGCTCCCCGACGAGGAGCTGCCGGTGCGTCCGAGTGGGCGTATCGAGCGCGAAGACGGTGACGCCCTCTTCCCGGCGTATCGCGCCGACGTCGAAGCGAACCCCGGCGATTGGCGCGCCCGATTCCGGCTGGCCCTCGCCTACGACGCGGCGGGCGATCGGCGGCGTGCCCGCGAGGCCGTCCGCACGGCGATCCGACTCGAGGCGGCGGAGCGCCGCGCGGGCTGAGCGGCGAACGGCGCCGCCTCGCCCCGGAGTGCGTCGCGGCTCACGCCGCGTCGTGCGCGGGAACGGCTGAGGCCACGGCATCCTCGACCGTGCGATGGGTGAAGCGGAACCCGCTCTTCTCCAGCACGGTCGGGCGGACGTCGGCATCCGAGGTGAGAAGGGCCTCGGTGGCATCCGTCCCCAGGGCGAGCTTGACACCCCACACCGGCGCGCGCAGCACGTAGGGACGGTTCATGCGGCGAGCGAGCGCGAAGCCGAGGTCGTTCGCCGTCGCGCGGGTGGGACCCGTGAGGTTGACGGGGCCGGCGATGTCGGAGTCGATCACGTGACGGATGGCACGCACCTCGTCGTCGAGCGTGATCCAGGGCCACACCTGGGTGCCGCGACCGATCGGCCCGGAGATGCCGAGTTTCGTCAGAAGGAGCAGGGGTTTGAGCACTCCTTGCTCGTGCACGACCGGCGCGGTGCGCAGCATCGCCACGCGCGCGGCGTCGCCCGCGGTGCGGGCCGCCTCTTCCCAGTCGACGCAGATGTCGGCGAGCAGACCCTGGCCGCGCGGCGAGTCCTCGGTGAGGACGGCTCCCGGCTGCGAACCGTAGAACCCCGTCGCGCTGGCGTTGACGAGCGCGGGCGCATCCGCGCCGAGGGCGCGCACGGCCGCGGCCAGCGTCCGCGTCGGCGTGATCCGCGACCACAGCAGCGTGCTCTTGTAGGACGGCGTCCAGGGGAAGCGCCCGATCGAGGCGCCGTTGAGGCAGACGACGGCGTCGGCTCCGGCGATCACGTCGGGGTCGAGGGGCGAGGCATCCTGCAGCCACTGCTTCTCGTGCGCGTCGGTGGGGGCATGACGCACGAGGGAGGTCACCTCGACGCCGTCGCCTCGGAGCGATGAGATGAGGGCCGAGCCGATGAGGCCCGACGCGCCGGCGATGACGACGCGTCGGGCCGGGGTCTCAGCCAAGCGTGGCCTCGAGCGTGATGTCGATGCCCGCGAGTGCCTGCGACACGGGGCAGTTGGCCTTCGCGTCCGCGGCGATCTTCTGGAACGTCTCGTCGTCGAGGCCGGGGACGACGGCGTTGACGTTGAGGTGGCTGCCCGTGATGCCGGTGCCGGGCTTGAAGGTGATCGACGCGGTGGCGTCGACCGACTCCGGCGGGGTGCCGTTGTCGGCGAGGGCGTTGGACAGCGCCATGCTGAAGCAGGCCGAGTGCGCTCCGGCGAGGAGTTCCTCGGGCGTGGTGACCGAGCTCGACCCTTCGCTGCGCGCCTTCCAGTTCACGTCGAACGTGCCGATACCCGACGAGGTGAAGGTGACCTCACCCGATCCCTCGAACAGGCTGCCCTTCCAGGCGGTGGTGGCTTCGCTCGTGACGGCCATGGGAACCTCCGTTTTCTCGGCGCGGTCCGGGCGACCGCGACGCGGCCAGCCTAACGACGGAGCTTTGCCGCGAACGGGTCTTGACAGCCCGGACGGGGCCGGGCGTCAGGCGGGGGCCGGGCCGCGCCGACCGATGAGGCCCGCGCGCTGCAGAACGAGGTAGAGCTGGCATCCGAGGCACAGCCCGAACACCGCGTTGAGGAAGGCGGCGACGAACGCCATGGCGGCGGCGATCGGCAGTGCCCACGGAACGCCCGCCAGGTGCAGCAGGAGCCCGACCGCGGTGACGAACAGCCCGACGCCCTGGGCGAAGCGCGGCGGGCGAGGGTCCTCGAACTCCGTCGGCGGAGCCAGGCGTGGCTGGACCACGCGGCGGTAGAGCAGGCCCCACGGCGCGGTGCGGGGAGCGGCGACGCCCCAGAGGAACAGCAGCGCGATCACGAGCAGGAGGATGAAGCCGGGGTCGGCGGCGCGGTCCCCGAGCGTCGCCTGGGGGAGTGCCCAGTCGCTCGGCGATGCGGTTGCGCCGGCGGAGGTGGACGTCACCGCTCCGCGGCGCGTGGCGATGCCGAGCAGACCCAGCAGCGTCGCCACGAGCAGCAGGACGGCGGTGATGGATGCCGCGAAGCGCGGGCCGCGGGCATCGATGCGCGAGACGTCAGGCACGGGAGGCCTCCTTCTGCAGGGTGTCCAGTTCGAGTTCCACCACGGCTCGGCCGGGCGTGCCGCCGAAGCGCGTGCGCACGATGCCGCGGCGGTCCAGGACGAGGGTCGTGGGGGTCTGCAGCACGCGGAAGTGCTGAGCGATGTCGGGGCGGTGCGTGAGGTCGACGTCGAGGTGCCGCACGCCGTCGCGGGCGTCGGCGACCTCCGACAGCATCCGGTGCACCTGGGGGCAGCGCGAGCACATCTCGGTGCTGAACTGCAGGAGTGTCGCCTCCTCGCCGAGCGCGTCGGCGCCCAGGCGACGCGGATCGACGACCTCGGCCGAGTCGACGGCGCGGGCGCGACCCTGACGTGCGCGGGCGAGAAGGCCCACGGCCGTCGCCACGACGACGAGCGCGGCGATCGCGAGGAGGGCGAGGGTCAGATCCACGACGAGCAAGGCTAATGCGCGGGGGAGGTCCTCGGGCCGATGAGTCGTTGAGTGACGGGGGATCCCCGGCGTTCTCCGAGGCGCGTCGCGGCGGCATCCTGTATCCGTCGCTCCTCCCCAGGCGACGCCGGACCCCTGGACGCGCGCGCGACCGCCCCCCAGGCCGCGCCGCGGGTACTGTGACATGCGTGACCGCCGACATCCCCACGCCCTACGAAGACCTACTGCGCGACGTGCTCGAGACCGGCGTGCACAAGTCCGACCGCACCGGTACCGGCACCACGAGCGTCTTCGGACGACAGATCCGCTTCGACCTCGCCGAGGGGTTCCCCCTCATCACCACCAAGCGCGTGCACCTCAAGTCGATCGTGTACGAACTGCTGTGGTTCCTGCGCGGCGAGTCGAACGTGGCGTGGTTGAAAGAGAACGGCGTCACGATCTGGGACGAGTGGGCCGATGCCGAGGGAGAGCTCGGTCCCGTCTACGGCGTGCAGTGGCGCTCGTGGCCGACCGCCGACGGCGGCACGATCGATCAGATCGCCCAGGTCGTCGAGCAGATCCGTCGCGATCCCGACTCGCGGCGCCTCATCGTGTCGGCGTGGAACCCGGCCGACATCCCCGACATGGCGCTCGCACCGTGCCACGCCCTTTTCCAGTTCTACGTCGCCGACGGCAAGCTGTCGTGCCAGCTCTATCAGCGCAGCGCCGACATGTTCCTCGGCGTTCCCTTCAACATCGCCTCGTATGCGCTGCTCACGCTGATGGTCGCCCAGCAGACGGGCCTCGAGCCCGGCGAGTTCGTGTGGACGGGCGGCGACTGCCACGTCTACGACAACCATCGCGACCAGGTCCGCGAGCAGCTCAGCCGCGAGCCTTACGCGTCCCCGACGCTGCGTTTCGCCCGCAAGCCCGAGTCGATCTTCGACTACGCCTTCGACGACATCGTCGTCGAGGGCTATCAGCACCACCCGGCGATCCGCGGAGCCGTCGCCGTATGACCTCCATCGGGCTCGTCTGGGCCGAGGCGCACGGCGGCGTCATCGGCGCCGACGGCGGGATGCCGTGGAACGTCCCCGAAGACATGGCCCACTTCCGCAAGGTCACCGCGACGCACGACGTCGTCATGGGGCGCCGGACGTGGGAGTCGCTCCCGCCGCGGTTCCGGCCGCTTCCCGGCCGCCGCAACATCGTGGTCACCCGCGACGGCGACTGGGCCGACGAGGGCGCCGAACGGGCCGCTTCGCTCGAGGCCGCGCTCGCGCTCGCCACGGGTTCGGAGGTCTGGGTGATCGGCGGGGGGATGCTCTACGCCGATGCCGTGCGCGCGGCCGATGTGCTCGAGGTGACCCGTCTCGACCTCGACGTCGAGGGCGATACCCTCGCCCCTTCCACGGACGGATGGCGACGGGTGGCGGCCGACCCCGAAGCCGGATGGCACACCTCGCGAAGCGGCATCCGGTACCGCTTCGAGACCTACCGGCGCGGGCGGTGACATGAGGCGCACGGCGATGGTCACCGGCGCGAGCTCCGGGCTCGGGGCGGAGTTCGCCCGGCAGCTCGCCGCGCGCGGTGCCGACCTCGTGCTCGTCGCGCGCGACCGCGACAGGCTCGCGGTCGTCGCCGCCGAGGTGGGCGAGCGGTACGGCGTGAAAGCCGAGATCCTCTCCGCCGACCTGCTCTCCGCCGAGGGACTGGCCGCCGTCGAGGCGCGGGCCGCGGGCGTCGACCTCCTCGTCAACAACGCGGGTTTCGGGCTCGACCTGGCGTTCGAGCAGAACCCCATCGAGGCGGAGGTCCGGCACCTGCGTCTGCACGTCGAGGCAGCCATGCGCCTCAGCCGCGCCGCGCTGCCGGCGATGCTCGAGCGGGGGAGCGGGCGCATCGTCAACGTCGCCTCGGTGGCCGGTTTCGTTCCGCGCGGCACCTACGGCGCCGCGAAGGGCTGGCTCATCTCGTTCAGCCGGTGGGCGAACGTCGTCTACCGTCCGCGCGGCGTCTCGGTCACGGCCGTCTGCCCGGGGTTCGTCCACACCGACTTCCACGAACGACTCGGCCTGCCGCCGGGTCAGGAGGGCGTCCCGCCGGGCATGTGGCTCGACGCGACGACCGTGGTGCGAGAGGGGCTGCGCGACGCGGCGCGCGGGCGCAGCGTCTCGGTGCCGTCGTGGCGGTACAAGGTCCTCGTCGCCCTCTCCCGGCTGCTTCCCGACGGCCTCGTCGTGCGCGCCGCGTCGCGCGGACGCTGACCGGCGCCGCGCGCTCCCGGGAGGCGGGGGCGCGTCCCCGTCGAACCGATAACCTGGACGCATGACGCACTCCGGCAATCCCTTCGGTCAGGTGCTCGTCGCGCTCATCACCCCGATGACCGCCGACGGCGAAGTCGATTGGCCCGCGACCGAGAAGCACATCGACGACGTCATCACCGCCGGAGCCGACGGCATCGTCGTCACCGGCACCACCGGTGAGACCTCGACCCTCACCGACCCCGAGAAGCTGCGTCTCGTCGAGGTCGGCAAGAGCGTCTCGGCCGGTCGCGCGAAGATCATCACGGGCGGCGGTTCGAACGAGACCGCGCACGCGATCGAGCTCTACAAGGCGAGCGAGAAGGCCGGCGCCGACGGCATCATGATCGTCACGCCCTACTACAACAAGCCCACCCAGGCCGGCATCCTGACGCACTTCCGCCTCGTCGCCGACGCGACCGACCTGCCGGTCATCCTCTACGACATCCCCGGTCGCACGGGCGTGCCCATCAAGTACGAGACGATCCTGCGTCTGGCCAAGCACCCCAACATCCTCGCGATCAAAGACGCCAAGGGCGACTTCAGCGAGGTCAGCCGCGTGCTCAACCAGACCGACCTGATGTACTTCTCCGGCGACGACGCCAACGTGCTCCCGCACCTCTCGATCGGCGCCGCGGGACTCATCGGCGTGACGGCGAACATCGCCGCGGCTCCCTATCGCACGATCGTGGATGCCGTGAACGCCGGCGACCTGGCATCCGCCACCGCCGCGCACCAGAGCCTCGAGCCGCTCGTACGCGCCGTGATGACCCATGTGCCCGGCACGGTGGCGGCGAAGTACATCCTGCACGGCCTCGGCCGGATCGGCAGCCCCCGCGTCCGCCTGCCCCTCGTGGGGCCGGAGGAATGGGAAGCCGCCGTCATCGAAGACGAACTGGCCCTCGTGAAGAACGTGGCCGGCGCCGACTTCTCCAACTTCCGCCCCGACCGCAACGCGGCCGCCGGCGGTGCCCTGCCGAAGGTGCACGGCACCACGAGATAAGCATCGGCGTCCGCCGAACCGCGGCCAGGGACGCCACACGAAGGGATGCCGCGAGGCGGCATCCGAGGAGGCTCACATGCCCACGACCCCGTTCGATCCGCCCGCGCTCGCCGCCGGCACCCTCCGCGTCATTCCGCTCGGCGGTCTCGGCGAAGTCGGTCGCAACATGACCGTGTTCGAGTACGACGGCAAGCTGCTGGTCGTCGACTGCGGGGTGCTGTTCCCCGAGGAGCACCAGCCCGGCGTCGACCTCATCCTGCCCGACTTCGAACCCATCCGACACCGACTCGACGACATCGTCGGCGTCGTGCTCACGCACGGCCACGAAGACCACATCGGCGCCGTGCCCTACCTGCTCAAGCTGAAGGGTGACATCCCCCTCATCGGCTCCGGTCTGACTCTCGCCCTCATCGAGGCGAAGCTCAAGGAGCACCGCATCCGTCCCTACACGCTCACCGTGGAGGAGGGCCAGCGCGAGCAGGTCGGCCCCTTCGACCTCGAATTCGTCGCCGTCAACCACTCCATCCCCGACGCCCTGGCCGTCGCGATCCGCACCCCCGCGGGTCTAGTGCTCGCCACCGGTGACTTCAAGATGGACCAGCTGCCGCTCGACGGCCGCATCACCGACCTGCGCGCCTTCGCCCGCCTCGGTGAAGAGGGCGTGGACCTATTCCTCGTCGACTCCACGAACGCCGATGTGCCGGGCTTCACGCCCACCGAGCGGGGGATCGGGCCCGTGCTCGACCAGGTCATCGCCAAGGCCCCGCGCCGCGTCGTCGTGGCGAGCTTCTCGAGCCACGTGCACCGCGTGCAGCAGGTGCTCGACGCCGCGCACGCCAACGGTCGACGCGTGGCGCTCCTGGGTCGAAGCATGGTGCGCAACATGGGGATCGCCGCCGACCTCGGCTATCTGAACGTGCCCGACGGCGTGCTGATCGACTACAAGAAGGCCCGCGACCTGCCCGACGACCGGATCGTCTACATGTCGACGGGTTCGCAGGGTGAGCCGATGGCCGTCCTGAGCCGGATGGCCAACCTCGACCACGCCATCGAGCCGGGCGAGGGCGACACGATCATCCTGGCGTCCAGCCAGATCCCCGGCAACGAGAACGCGATCTACCGCGTGATCGACGGGCTCACCAAGCTCGGCGCGACGGTCGTGCACAAGGGCAACGCCAAGGTGCACGTCTCGGGTCACGCCGCGGCCGGCGAGCTGCTGTACTGCTACAACATCCTCAAGCCCAAGAACGTGCTCCCCGTGCACGGCGAGTACCGGCACCTGATGGCCAACGCCAAGCTGGCGCGCGAGACCGGCATCCCCGAGCAGAACACGATCCTCGGCGAGAACGGCACCGTCGTCGACCTGCGCGACGGCGTCGCCGAGGTCGTGGGCCAGGTCGACATCGGTTTCGTCTACGTCGACGGCTCGTCGGTGGGCGAGATCACGGATGCCGACCTCAAGGATCGCCGCATCCTCGGCGAGGAGGGCTTCATCTCGGTCATCGTCGTCGTCGACTCCGCCACCGGGAAGATCGTTTCCGGCCCCGAGATCCACGCCCGCGGCGTCGCGGAGGACGACAAGGTGTTCGACAGCGTCAAGCCCAAGATCGCGGCGGCTCTCGCCGAGGCGGCGAAGTCCGGAGTCCGCGACAACCACGCCCTCTCTCAGGTGGTCCGGCGCACGATCGGACGCTGGGTCAACCAGTCGCTCCGCCGCCGGCCGATGATCGTGCCGATGGTCATCGAGGCCTGATCGGATCGGAGCGTCGCGGGTTCGCCCCGGCGCTTCGTCGTTTCCGGTGCGTGGTCGTGCCGGATGCAGGGGTGCGCCGTCGTTCCAGGCTGCCCGGGGCGCCTCGTCGTGCAGAACGCCTCGGTGCTCCGTCGTTTCCCGGTGTCCGCGGCTGTCGCTATCATGCGGGCATGCCCGGTCTCCCGATCCGTGCGGCGCTGGCCTCCGACGGCGCCTTCCTCGCCGACATGACGGTCGAGGCCGCCACCTGGCGTGCCGGCGTCTCGCGCCCGCGGCACGAGATCCTGAGCAGTCCGGAGCACCGCCGCTACATCGCCGGGTGGATGCGCCCGGGTGACGCGGGATTCGTCGCCGAATCCCCGACCGGCGAGCCGGTCGGGGCGGCGTGGTACCGCATGCTGCCGCGCGACGAGCCCGGCTTCGGGTGGGTGGGTACGGGGGTGCCCGAGCTCGTGATCGGCGTCCGACCGGTCTGGCGCGCGCACGGCACCGGTCGCGCCCTCCTGCAGCGACTCGTCGATCACGCCCGGGCACAGGGGTACGCACGCATCAGCCTGAGCGTCGAGCGCGACAACTACGCGGTGTCGCTCTACCGCTCGGAGGGTTTCGCCGTCGTGCGCAAGGGCATCGGGCGCGACGTCATGGTCAAGCGCCTGGGCTGAACTCCGCGTCGGTACCCCCGAATGTCCGAGGTCCGGCCTACCGTGGAGGAATGCCTCGTACCTCGTCACCGTCCGGCGGTCGCGCTCCCGCCAAGGGGTCGTCGCGCGCGAAGGCCGCGGCACCCGCGTCCAAGCGTGCCGCCCCGGCGCCCAAGCGCTATGTCGACGAGCCCGAGAGGCCCGCTGTCGCCGTCCGGGCGTGGATGGCCGTCGCCCACGGCGTGGGCGGCATGTTCCGCGCCTTCGGCCCCGAGAACCTCGAGCGCGATCAGCGCCGCGACGGCTTCCCGTTCTTCCTCGTGGTGCTCGCCGCTCTCGGCGCGGTGGTCGAGTGGTTCTTCATCGGGACGGATGCCGCTGCGCTGATCAGTGCGTACAGCTTCGGCATGCTCTTCGGACGCGTGGCCTTCGTGCTTCCCGTGCTGCTCCTTCTGCTCGCGGGCTGGTTGTTCCGTCACCCCGCGTCGGTTCACGACAACGGTCGAGTGGGCATCGGGTTCGGATTGTTCGTCATCGTCCTGGCCGGCTTCTGCCATGTCGCGGGAGGGCGGCCGGCGCCGAGCGACGGTGGTCCGCCCGTGCTCAGTCCCGCCGGCGGCATCGCCGGCTGGATCGTCGGCGAGCCCCTCGCTCTCGTCCTGACGAATGTCGGCGCCTACATCGCGCTCTCGCTCTTGGCGGTGCTGAGCGTCCTCATCCTCACCAAGACGCCGCCGAACCGCATCGGCCGCCGTCTGGGCGACCTGTACGCCTGGATGTTCGGCGCCGAGCGTGCCGAGCGCGATGAGACGGCGGCGACGCAGGTGCTCCCGGCCCACGACGCCGACGACGAGCCGGCGGAGAAGTCGTTGCCGTGGTGGCGACGGAACAAGACGGGGCGCGAAGAAGAGACCGACGGGTCCCTCGGGTCGAACGACCTGACCGAGCTGCTGTCGCCCGGAACGACGCAGGGCGGCTTCGAGTCGGCGATGGTCGAGCCCGAGCCGATGACACGTCCGACGCCGCCGCCGCTCCCGCCGACCCCCGACGCCCTGACCGAGGTGTTCGACGCCACGGCTCTCGCGGGAGCCGCCGCGGGCCGCGGCCTGCATGACGACTCGCCCCTCGAGGCCGCCGTCGACGACGATCTGCCCGGCATCTCGGGACTCGGCGGAGACCACGCCGGCGCGCCGCCCGCGGCGAACTACCGTCTGCCCGCGGTCACTGCCCTCGCCGCCGGTACGCCGCCCAAGGCCCGCTCCGCGGCCAACGACGCCGTGGTCAAGGCCATCGAGAGCGTCATGGAGCAGTTCAAGGTCGACGCGCGCGTGACCGGCTTCTCGCGCGGTCCGACGGTGACGCAGTACGAGATCGAGGTCGGTCCCGGTGTGAAGGTCGAGCGCATCACCGCACTCACCAACAACATCGCCTACGCCGTCGCCTCGAACGAGGTCCGCATCCTCGCGCCCATCCCGGGCAAGAGCGCGATCGGTGTCGAGATCCCCAACGCCGACCGCGAGATCGTGACCCTGGGCGACATCCTCCGTTCGGATGCCGCGACTTCGTCCACGCACCCCATGACCATCGGCGTCGGCAAAGACGTCGGCGGCGGATTCGTCGTCGCGAACCTCGCGAAGATGCCCCACCTGCTCGTCGCCGGCTCTACGGGTTCGGGTAAGTCGAGCTTCGTCAACTCGATGATCACGAGCCTGCTCATGCGCGCGAAGCCGTCCGACGTGCGCATGGTCCTGATCGACCCGAAGCGCGTGGAACTCACGTCCTACGCGGGCGTGCCGCACCTCATCACCCCCATCATCACGAACCCCAAGAAGGCCGCGGAGGCGCTGCAGTGGGTCGTGAAAGAGATGGACATGCGCTACGACGACCTGGCGTCGTTCGGGTTCCGTCACATCGACGACTTCAACAAGGCCGTGGTCGCCGGCGAGATCCAGCTGCCGGCCGGCAGCGAGCGGGTCCTCAAGCCCTACCCCTACCTGCTCGTGGTCGTCGACGAGCTCGCCGACCTCATGATGGTCGCGCCGCGCGACGTCGAGGATTCGATCGTCCGCATCACGCAGCTCGCGCGCGCCAGCGGCATCCACCTCGTCCTGGCGACCCAGCGACCGTCGGTCGACGTCGTCACGGGTCTCATCAAGGCGAACGTGCCCTCGCGCCTGGCCTTCGCCGTGACCAGCGTCACCGATTCGCGCGTCATCCTCGATCAGCCCGGCGCCGACCGCCTGATCGGGCAGGGCGACGGTCTCTTCCTGCCGATGGGAGCGTCGAAGGCGCTCCGCGTGCAGGGGGCGTGGGTGAGCGAGCAGGAGATCGAGAAGGTCGTCGCGCACGTCACGCAGCAGGCGCGACCCGAATACCGCTCCGACGTGCAGGCCGCGGCCGAGAAGAAGGAGATCGACGCCGACATCGGTGACGACCTCGAGCTGCTCCTCGCCGCAGCCGAGCTCGTCGTGTCGACCCAGTTCGGCTCGACGTCGATGCTCCAGCGCAAGCTCCGGGTGGGCTTCGCCAAGGCGGGTCGTCTCATGGACCTGCTGGAGTCCCGCGAGATCGTCGGGCCGTCCGAGGGCTCCAAGGCACGCGATGTGCTGGTGACCAACGAGCAGCTGCCCGCCGTGCTCGCCCGACTGCGCGGCGATGACACCCCGTCTGCCCCGGCGGCCGACGCCGACGACCGCTACGGGGCGGATCCGATCGAGGCGCAGTTCGAGGGCCTGCCCGTGGTGAACGCCGACGACGACGAAGGCTCGGAAGACGCCTGGCAGCTCACGGGGCGAGACTGATGGCCGTCCACCCGCAGCTCCCCAACGCCATCACGATCGCGCGCATCCTGTGCGCGCCCGTCTTCCTGTGGCTTCTTCTGGCCGACGCGGGCGCCGGGGGCGGTCTCCGCTGGGCCGCCGCGATCGTCTTCATCGTCGCGATCGCCACGGACGGCGTCGACGGATACATCGCGCGCCGGTACGACATCGTCAGCGACCTCGGAAAGCTCCTCGATCCGATCGCCGACAAGGTGCTCACCGGCATCGCCTTCATCGGCTTGTCGATCCTGGGCGAACTTCCGTGGTGGGTGACGATCGTCGTCCTCGTGCGCGAGGTCGGGATCACGGTGTACCGCTTCGTCGTCGTCAGCGACCACGTGCTGGCCGCCGCGTGGATGGGCAAACTCAAGACGGTCTTCCAGGCCGTAGCGCTCTCGATCGCGCTCGCCCCCCTCTCGGGTCTGTCCGACGCGTCCGCGTGGCAGAGCACCGTCTGGTGGGCCGGGGTCGTCACCATGACCATCGCCGTGATCCTCACCATCGCCTCGGGCATCGACTACGTCGTGACCGAGGTGCGCGCGGCGCGCGGCAAGAAGGGGCGCCGATGATCGACGGCATCCCCGACGACCTCGACGAGACGGTCGTCCGCACGCCGCGCGAGAGCGCGTCCCTGCTCCTGGATCGACTCGTCGAGCTGGGCTGGACCGTCGCCGTGGCCGAGTCCCTCACGGGGGGACTCGTCGTCTCGTCGCTGGTCGACATCCCCGGCGCCTCACGCGCGGTGCGCGGGGGAGTCGTGGCCTACGCAACCGATCTGAAGCACGGGGTGCTCGGGGTGGATGAGGCGCTCCTCGAGGCCCACGGCGCCGTGCATCCGCGCGTCGCGCGGCAGATGGCGCGGGGTGTGCGCGAGGTGCTGGGGCGCGACGGCGCGGCCGCGGACGTCGGCATCGCCACGACGGGGGTGGCTGGGCCCGACGAGCAGGACGGGCAGCCTGTCGGCACGGTGCACATCGCCGTCTCGACGCCGCTGGGCACCCGCGTCGACTCCCTCGTCATCGCCGGGGATCGCGAGCGGATCCGGCACGAGACGGCGCATTTGGCGCTCCGGCGGGCCTTGGCGGCGCTGTGACGTGCGGATCACGGCGCGTGCAGACGAAATGCGGGAACAAATCTTGTCACATCGCGGTTTCGTCCTGCGATTCCCATCCTGTGCACAGCGCGCGGCATTAGGGTGACCTTCAACGGTGTTCAACAGTCGCCCATCCGGGCGGCGACGGAATCAGCAGTGAGGAGGGCCCCCTAATGATCCTGGTTCGTCAAGAGATCGGCGAAGTCCTGCGTGACCTCCGCCAGCAGAAGGGCCGTACCCTCCGCCAGGTCGCGAGCCGGGCGAGTGTCGCCCTCGGCTACCTCAGTGAGGTCGAGCGCGGTCAGAAGGAAGCCTCGAGCGAGATCCTGGCCTCGGTAGCCGAGGCGCTCGACGTGCCCATCTCGACCATCATGCGTCAGGTCGGCGACCGCCTCTCCGTTCTCGAGGGCCTGCAGACCTTCCCCGACGTCGTCCCCGACGACCTCGTCGCCGCGGTCGAGCCCGAGCTGTCGCTGCGCTGACGCTGCATGCGTCGTAGCGAGTTCGACCGCGCCGTCGCCGACGAATTCGGCGCGCGCGGCGGGTCCCTGCTGTCCGACCTCGTCCTGTCCGCCGTCGGCGGGCGCACGAGCATCGATGCACTCGCCGCCGGCGTCGATCCGCGCGACGTGTGGCTCGCGCTCTGCGCGGAGACCGACGTTCCCGAGAACCGTCGCTACGGTGTCGGTCGGTTGGAGCCGCGTCGTTCCTGATCCGCCTCGCCGACGGTCACGTGCTCCCGCTCGTCGGACCCAGGATTCGAACAGAGATCCACGGCGTGTCATCGAATCTACGTTCGATACCGGCGTAGGCTCCTCCACAACAGGGTTCGTGTTCGATCTCTCCCCAGATGGACGGTTCTCCGACGCCAATGTCGGAGGTGCTCTCTACGGTGGGAAACATCGAACGACACCCTGAACGCCTTGTCGGGTCACCTCACCGTCGGTGGGGGCGCGACAGCCTACAGGCGACCGGAACGCGAGCAGAAAGAAGACGTCATGCCCTCACCCGCAGAGCGCGAAAAGGCCCTCGAGTCGGCACTTGCCCAGATCGATCGGCAGTTCGGAAAGGGCTCGGTCATGCGACTGGGCAGCGACGACCGCGCACCCATCGAGACCATCCCCACCGGCTCCGTCGCCCTCGACGTGGCCCTCGGCATCGGCGGCCTTCCTCGTGGTCGCATCATCGAGATCTACGGTCCGGAGTCGTCGGGTAAGACGACCCTGACCCTTCATGCGATCGCCAACGCGCAGCGCGCCGGCGGTATCGCCGCGTTCATCGACGCCGAGCACGCCCTCGACCCCGAGTACGCCAAGAAGTTGGGTGTCGACATCGACGCGCTCCTCGTGTCGCAGCCCGACACCGGCGAGCAGGCGCTCGAGATCGCCGACATGCTGATCCGCTCCGGAGCGATCGACCTCGTCGTCATCGACTCCGTGGCCGCGCTCGTACCCGAGGCCGAGATCAAGGGCGAGATGGGCGACTCTCACGTCGGCCTCCAGGCCCGCCTCATGTCTCAGGCGCTGCGCAAGCTCACCGGTGGCCTCAACACCACCAAGACGACGGCGATCTTCATCAACCAGCTGCGCGAGAAGATCGGCGTCTTCTTCGGCTCGCCCGAGACCACCGCCGGTGGAAAGGCGCTGAAGTTCTACGCGTCGGTCCGCCTCGACATCCGCCGCATCGAGACGCTGAAAGACGGCACCGAGGCCGTGGGTAACCGCACCCGCGTCAAGGTCGTCAAGAACAAGATGGCGCCGCCGTTCAAGCAGGCCGAGTTCGACATCCTCTACGGCGTGGGCATCTCGCGCGAAGGCAGCCTCATCGACTTCGGTGTCGAGCACGCCATCGTGAAGAAGTCGGGTGCCTGGTACACCTATGAGGGCGAGCAGCTCGGCCAGGGTAAAGAGAACGCTCGCAACTTCCTCATCAAGAACCCCGACATTGCGGCCGAGATCGAGTCGAAGATCAAGACGAAGCTCGGTATCGGCGGGGCCGCGGCCGCGTCCGGAGAAGACGAGCTGGCCGCGCGCCGTCCGGCCTGATGAGCGACGACCACGACGACCCCGGTCGCCGATCCGCCGGGCCGGCGGGCGGCGACCGGGACGTCGATGCCCAACACGGCTCCGCTGACGGAGGGGGTCGGCTGCGAGGACTGCCCGGTGGGGGCGCCGGCGAGGGGCTCGCACCGGTCATTCCGCTCTTCGGCGGGCAACGGAACGCCGCGAGCGGGCCTGGAGTTCGCCACCGCAGCGAGGCCTCCGACGTGTTCTCGGCTGGTCGAGGCGGCGTTCGTCCTGATGACGAGCCCGCCGCCGCAACCTCGCGCTCGGCCGGTGCGGCGCGTTCCGGTGCGCCGGCCCGGGCCGAATCATCGGAGGCGTCCGACGGCGACGCGTGGGCCGGTGCGGGCTCGGGGCGGGACGCTGCGAGCGGCCGTCGACCTCGGCTGCGGGCCATCCTCACCGACGACCCGTCGTCCCCGGGTATCGACGGGGGCGCCCCCGAGAACGGCGCGGAAGAGGTCCTGGAGCGCGCTGAAGAGGTGCTGCTGCGCAAGCTGCGGTCGCGCTCGCTGTCGCTGTCGGAGGCGCGCACCGTCATCCGCGGCGTCGACGGGGCCGACGACGTCGTCGTCGACCAACTCATCGACCGGTTCGTCGATCTCGGCTATCTCGACGACGCGACGTTCGCCGAGCAACTGGTGCTGTCGGCGATCGAGAAGCGCGGGGAGGGGCGTCGGGCGGTCGCCGAGACGCTTCGCAAGCGGGGGATTCCGCGTGATATCGCCGAGGCCGCTCTCGCCGATCTCCCCGATGACGACGCAGAGCGGGCGCTGGAGTTCGCTCGATCGAAGATGCGCGGCATCGACGGGAAAGACTACGACGCCGCCCTGCGGCGGCTGGGCGGCCAGCTCGCACGTCGCGGGTATCCCTCATCGGTGGCCCTCACCGCCGCACGAACCGCTCTGTCCGAGGCCGGGATCGGTCGTGCGCGCTCCTTCGGTCGACCCGCTCCGGCATCCGGGGTCCGGTTCACTCCCGACGACTGACGGCGCGGTCGGCCTCGCCGGTTGCACCGGGGGCGCCACCGTCCGGCACCCGAGGCGCACGACCGTCGGCGCCGCCGTCCCTCATCACCTCGGGCCGTTGCCCCCGCCGGCGCCGATCCGATCGCCACCGCCGGCCACGATCATCGCGAGTTCGCGGCGTGAGGCCGCTCCGACCTTCAACCGTGCCTGATAGACGTGGGACTCCACCGTCCGGATCGACAGGAACAGCCGGGTCGCGATCTCGCGGTTGGTCAGGCCGTCGTACGCCAGAAGCGCGATCTCGTGCTCGCGCGCGGTGAGCTGCTCGCCGGCCGGAGCCGTCGTGGCGCCGGTCGAGGGGGTCACTTCGGGGTCGTCCGGTCGCGGCGTCGAGACGGACCAGAGGGCGTGGAGTCGGAGCTCATCGACGGGGAGGTGCTCCTGCCTCCCCGATCGTGCCGTCGCGCGCCGCACGGCCTCCGAGGCCACTGGGAGATCGGTGGTGGCCGCGAGCTGGACGAGCTCGTCGATCTCATCGGCCTGCGCCTCTCCGAGCGTGGCGAGCCGGAACAGGTCGCGGATCCGCAGGGCGGCGGCTGTGCCGGAGCGGGACAGGTCGGCGGTGGCCCGCGCGGAGGCGCGCGCATCCTTCAGCCGTCCCTCTGCCACGAGCACCGTCGTCTCGACGTAGAGTCGGCTCCGCCGCAGCAGCGGGGCGTCCAGGTCGTCGACCTGCAGCAGAACAGCACGGGCTTCGTCGAGCCGCCCGGCCAGCGCAAGTTCCTCCGCGACGGCCATCTCGATCATCGCGGCGGCGGGGTCCGCGACCGCTGACCGCTCGCGCGAGAGGGCGGACGTCAACTCACGCCGGGACTCGTCGGGCCGCCCGGCGCTTGCGAAGGCGATCGCGGCGGCGGCTCCGGCGATGGTGAGTTCGGCCGGGTCCTCTTCCCGTGCGGTCGAGAGCAGCTCGCGCTGGAGCCGCTCATGCAGCTCTGATCCGTCGGCTCCGGCGACGAGGTGCCCGGAGAGCATCGTCATCACCGCCGCCAGTCGGTCGCGCGTGCGGATGTCCCGCGGACTCGGGCGGGCGTCCAGCAGGTGCAGAGCCGACCGGTAGTGGTGGCGGGCGTCGCGCCACGCACCGCGGAAAGCCTCGGCGGTCCCGGCCGCGACGGCCGCGCGAAGACGCACCGTGCAGGAGGCATCGGACTCCGACACCGCCCGCCCGGCGGCATCCGCTGCGCTTGCCCAGTCCAGTCGCATGCCCGCTTGCGCCGCATGATCGAGGAGCTCCTCCACCCGCGCGTCCGCCGCGGCGACGACGGCGACGGCGACGTCGGAATCGCTGCACTGGAGCGCGACCCGCGCGGCGCGTCGGCGCGCGTCGACATCGTGGCGGTCGAAGGTGTCAGTCGCCGCAGACGGGGGACCCTCGTGGGCCAGCGCGACCTCGACGCGCAGGGCGGGATCGTCGACCGCCTGCAACCCGCGTGCGGCATGGGCGGCCGCGTGCGCCGCGTCGCCGTGATCGTTGGCCTCCTGGGCTGCGGCGAGGGCGACACGTGCGCGGAGGGCGGGGGGATGGGCGGTCTCACCCGACAGCTGCGGACCGAGGCGGTGCCACCGCTGCGAGACGGCGACGGCGATGGGCCGACTCCACCACTCGTCCTCCTCGGCGAGCATCCGCGCTCCGGCCCCGTCGACGAGAGCCTCCAGGTGGGCGACACCGATCCGGCGTTGCGCCTCGTGGGCGATGAGGTCGTTCGCCGTGAGCCGCCGCTCGGCGGAGGCGTCCGCGTGCAGGAGTCCGGTCGCGAGCAGGGCGTGCGCGCTCTCAGCGTTGAAGAGGCGGGTGGCCGCGGCGAGCTCGAGCCGCGGGAGGCGACGGACCCCGGCGAGGCACTCGAGGTCGGGGCGGGGGAAGTCGGAGGCGTGTCTTGCGACCGCGACGGCGAGACGAGAGTCGCGGGCGACCGTCCGCAGGGCGGTCAACGGGTCCCTGCCCGCGCGGGCCGCGGCGATGGCCTCCACCAGGAGATGCTGCAGGAGGCTGCGGGAGCCGTCGGCGCGCCACACGAGCCCGGCGCGGGTCGCACTGTCCAGGATCGCGGCGTCGGGGGACAGGTCGATGAGCTGGAGCGCCTCGTCTCCGCTCAGCTCGAGCAGGTCGCATCGGCGCGCCAGACCTTCGGCCCACAGATCCAGGACGGCTGCGCGCACGTGGTCGGACTCCGCGGGCCGCTCCACGGCTCGCGGTCGCGAGGTGCGCAGTCCGAACACCGCCGTCACGCGTCGCGCGGCGACGGCCGTCGCGAGAAGGCGCAGGGACACCGGATCCAGGAGGTCGACATCGTCGACCACCACGACGGCGTCCACTCGAGCGCGGTGCGGCTCGGCCCGGAGCGCGCCGAGAGCTTCGCTGCCCGTGGCAGCCAATGCTCCGAACTCGACGCGCGACAGGGCGGCGGACGGCTTCACCGCGATGACGGTCGTGCTCGAGCGCCCCAGCTCCCCGGCGATGGCTCGCAGGAGGAAGCTCCGACCGCTGCCGCGGGGACCCGCGACCACGAGCGAGGTCCCTCCGCGAAGGCGCCCGGCGAGCGTGGCGACATCGCGGTCGGATCCGACCAACGTTCCCTGTCGGCCGCTCGCACCCTCCGCGCGCATGTCCCTCCCCGGCGCCCCGCACCAGGGACGGCACCTCCCCACGATATCCACAGGACACGCAGGTTAGCGGCCGTGACGCGCACGCTTTCGCCCGGTAAGCGTCAGAAGCCGCTCGATGATCGGACTCCTGTGGAGACCGGCCGCTCGTCGGGAGCCCGACGTTTAGACTTGCTCGCATCATGACCACCCCCGTTTCGACCCCGACGCTGATCGCTCCCTCCGCCGCCGCGCAGAGCGAGAACGGCCCGCGTACGTACGAAGTCCGCACGTTCGGATGTCAGATGAACGTGCACGACTCGGAGCGTCTGTCCGGTTCGCTCGAGAGCGCCGGCTACATCCGCGCCGAGGCGGGCATCGAGGCCGACGTCGTCGTCATCAACACGTGCGCCGTGCGCGACAACGCCGCCGGCAAGCTGTACGGCACTCTCGGACACCTCAAGTCGCGCAAAGACGCGCACGAGGGCATGCAGATCGCCGTGGGTGGCTGCCTCGCGCAGATGGACAAAGACGCGGTGCAGCAGAAGGCTCCGTGGGTCGACGTCGTGTTCGGAACGCACAACATGGGCTCGCTCCCCGGCATGCTCGAGCGCGCGCGCCACAACGGCGAGGCCGAACTCGAGATCCTCGAGTCGCTCGAGATCTTCCCCTCGACGCTCCCGACCAAACGCGACTCCGTGCACAGCGGGTGGGTGTCGATCTCGGTCGGCTGCAACAACACCTGCACCTTCTGCATCGTCCCGAGCCTCCGCGGCAAAGAGAAGGACCGTCGTCCCGGCGACATCCTGAACGAGATCCGCCTGCTCGTCGACGACGGGGCGATCGAGGTCACCCTGCTCGGTCAGAACGTCAACTCCTACGGCGTCGAGTTCGGCGACCGCCTGGCGTTCGGCAAGCTGCTGCGCGCCGCGGGAGAGATCGAGGGACTCGAGCGCATCCGCTTCACGAGCCCCCACCCGGCCGCCTTCACTGATGACGTCATCGCGGCGATGGCGGAGACCCCGGCGGTCATGCCGCAGCTCCACATGCCGCTGCAGTCCGGCTCCGACCGCATTCTCAAGGCCATGCGCCGGTCGTACCGGAGCGAGAAGTTCCTCGGCATCCTGGATCGCGTGCGCGAGCGCATCCCGCACGCGGCGATCACGACCGACATCATCGTGGGCTTCCCCGGCGAGACCGAGGAGGACTTCCAAGAGACCCTCCGCGTGGTCGAGGCCTCGCGGTTCTCGAGCGCGTTCACCTTCCAGTACTCCATCCGCGAGGGGACCCCCGCGGCGACCATGCCCGACCAGGTCCCGAAGGCCGTCGTCCAGGAGCGCTTCGAGCGTCTCGTCGCGCTGCAGGACCGCATCTCGGCCGAAGAGAACCAGAAGCAGCTCGGGCGCACCCTCGAGGTGCTCGTGTCCGCCGGAGAGGGTAAGAAAGACACGGCGACCCACCGCCTCACCGGCCGCGCCGAAGACAACCGCCTCGTGCACTTCGAGCTGCCCGCGGGGTCGGCCGTCCCGCGCCCGGGCGACGTCGTGTCGGTGACCGTCACGCATGCCGCGCCCTTCCACCTGCTCGCCGATGCGGTCGACGGTGCACCGTTGCGCATCCGTCGCACCCGCGCCGGCGACGCGTGGGACCGATCGCAGGCCGAGTCCTGCGGTGTCCCCGCCCCCGCGGGCGGGGCGGGTGCGCCGCGCGCGGTGTCTCTCGGGCTGCCCACGCTGCGCGTCGGCGTGTGACCGCGCCGGTCCTCTGGGCCGTCGTCGGCGCCACCGGCACCGGCAAGACGGGGCTGTCGCTCGACCTCGCCGAGACGCTCGCCGCGCGCGGTCGCCCCGCCGAGATCGTCAACGCCGACGCCATGCAGCTGTACAGCGGCATGGACATCGGCACCGCCAAGCTGCCGAGCGCTGAACGGCGCGGCATCCCCCATCACCTCTTCGATGCGCTGGAGGTGACCGACGAGGCCGCGGTGGCCTGGTATCAGGATGCCGCCCGCGCCGCCGTCCGCGACATCCACGGCCGAGGCGCGGACGCGATTCTCGTCGGCGGTTCGGGGTTGTACGTCTCGAGCGTGCTGTGGGACTTCCGCTTCCCGCCGCGCGACGCACAGCTGCGCGCGCGTCTCGAAACCGAGCTCGAAGAGCACGGTCCGGGAGCGCTGTTCGCCCGTCTGCGCGAGGCCGACCCCGCGGCGGCCGAACGCATCGACCCGCGCAACGGTCGTCGCGTCGTGCGCGCGCTCGAGGTGCTCACGCAGGGGGAGCGGACGCACGGGGGTGCACTCCCGTCGGCGCCCGAGCTCTGGCATCCGTCCACGCGTATCCTCGCCACGTCCGTGCCGCGCGATGATTTGGTCCCCCTCCTGGACGCGCGCGTGGACCGCATGTGGGCCGACGGTCTCGTCGACGAGGTCGAGGGCCTTCGCTCTGCGGGTCTCGAGCGAGGCGTCACCGCCGGACGGGCGATCGGCTACGCGCAAGCGCTCGCGCAGCTGCGCGGCGAGCTGACGCGCGACGAGGCGGTGGCCGAGACCCAGGCGTTGACCCGGCGCTACGCGCGTCGGCAGGTGTCGTGGTTCCGCCGCTACGACGAAGCCGAGTGGCTCGACGCTCGGACGACGGACGCCGCACAGCTCGCCTCCCTCGCCGGAGGCGCGGCGTGACCTGGACGATCCGGGCTTTCGACCCCGCCGACGAGGACGCCGTCGTCGCCCTGTGGGAGGAAGCGGGCCTCACCCGTCCGTGGAACGATCCGCGAGCCGATATCCACCGCAAACTGCGCGTGCAGCCCGAGCTGTTCCTCGTGGCCGCCGAAGCCGACCGCGTCGTGGGCAGTGTCATGGCCGGATACGACGGTCACCGCGGCTGGCTGTACTACCTGGCGGCGGCTGACTCGCACCGCGGACGGGGGATCGGGCGCGCGCTCGTCGCGGAGGCGGAGCGGCTGCTCGAGCAGATGGGGTGTCCCAAGGTGCAGCTGATGGTCAGACCCGACAACCTCGCCGCCCGCGGGTTCTACGACGCCCTCGGGTACGAACCGTTCGACACGTGGGCGACCGGCCGGCGCATCGTGGTGGACGGCCCGGGAGGACCGCCTCCGCCCGCTCCGTAGACTGGAGCGATGGCGACTCTCCCGTTCACCAAGGGCCACGGAACCGGCAACGACTTCGTGGTGGTGGCCGACCCCGACGGCGACCTCGACCTCTCCGACGCGCAGGTGGCCGCGCTCTGCGACCGCCATTTCGGTATCGGCGCCGACGGGCTGCTGCGGGTGGTGCGCTCGAGCGCGCTCGCCGAAGGGGCGTCGGCGGCCGCCGACGGGGCCGAGTGGTTCATGGACTACCGCAACGCCGACGGCTCGAAGGCCGAGATGTGCGGGAACGGCACGCGCGTGTTCGCCCGGTACCTCAGCGACACCGGTCTCGCCTCGATCGACGACGGGTTGCGCATCGGCACCCGCGCCGGGATCAAGACGCTCACGCGCAGCGACCGCGGATTCGAGGTCGACCTGGGGGTGTTCGCGGTGGATGCCGACGAGACCCTCGTCCGCGCGAAGGGGCTGCCCGTCGCGCGACCCGGCGTCGGCATCGACGTCGGCAACCCCCACGTCGTGGTGGCCCTGTCGTCCGACGCCGAGCTCGACGGGCTGGATCTCGCCTACCAGCCGGTCCTCGACCCGGCGCCCCGGCACGGTGCCAACGTGGAGTTCGTGGTGCCGGCCGACCCGCTGGTGCGCGACGGCGTCGGGGCGATCCGTCTGCGTGTCTTCGAACGCGGCGTGGGCGAGACCCTGAGCTGCGGCACGGGCGTGGCGGCCGCGGCTCTGGCCGTCCGCCACTGGGCCGGGGCGGCCGCTCCCGATCACTGGGTGGTCGACACTCCCGGCGGCACGCTCGGCGTGCGCGTGTCGGACGGACGCGTGTACCTGTCGGGTCCGGCGTCGCTCGTCTTCACGGGCGAGGTCGCGCTCGCCTGAGGCCCGGGCCACGTCGTCGGGCGCTCAAGATCACACGATCGGCGCGAGCGCACGCGAACCGATGATGCACGATCGTGTGCGCTCGAGCGGAACGTGTGTCCTCGCCGCCACCGGGTCGGGGCGTGGCGCGCTGCTCAGGCCACGACGTCGATGGGCTCGCTCGGCGGGGATCCGTGGCGACGCACCCGCAGCACGCGGAAGCCGCGTCCGGTCGCGGCTCGCTGCACCCCGTAACCGTCGGCGAAGGTGGCGGCGAGCCAGCGCTGCAGCGAATCGGAGCCGAGGTTGCGCTGCACGACGAACCAGCCGTCGGAGCGCTCCGTCATGCGGGGGATCCAGTGCTGCAACATGCCGTGCAGCTCGTTCTTGCCCACCCGGATCGGCGGGTTGGAGCGGATGGTGCGGAACGAGACGTCGTCGGGAACATCTTCGGGCCGGACGGCGTTGATGTTCTCGAGGCCGAGGGATTCGGCATTGCGCCTCACGAGATCGAGAGCACGTTCGTTGACGTCGACCGCCCACACGGTCGCGTGCGGTGACGCGAGCGCCAGCGACAGAGAGATCGGACCCCACCCGGACCCCAGGTCGAGGAAGTTCCCACCGGCGGGCGGGGGAGGCGTGTTGGCCAGCAGCACCGAGGTCCCGGCATCCACATGATCGGGACTGAAGACACCGCCCGCCGTGACCACCTCGAGATCCCGGCCGGCCAGCGTCACACGGATGCGGCGCAGCTGCTCGGGACTCGACGGCGACGCGCTGAAATAGTGCTCGCTGCCCATCAGGCCAGGATATCCGACCGGCCCCCCGCCCGCCCGGGCGGATAAAGTGCCAGAACACGCGGGGACACCCGCGGACGAAAGGAACACATGACCGAACAGACCACACCCCCGAGCACCGAAGCGCCCGCCGTCGACCCGGTGGACCGTGTGCTCTCGCGCGCCGAAGCGCACCGCGGGGTCCGGGTCTTCGGTGCAGCACAGGCACTCCAGGACGCCACCACGGCCTACGGCGGAGACACCGACGGCGATCAGTGGGACCGTGAGGAGCGCGCGGCGCTGCGCCGCGTCGCCGGACTCTCCACCGAACTCGAGGACGTCACCGAGGTCGAGTACCGCCAGCTGCGCCTCGAGAACGTCGTCCTCGTCGGCGTGCACCCGCAGGGCGAGCAGACGGATGCCGAGAACTCGCTGCGCGAACTCTCCGCCCTCGCCGAGACGGCCGGTGCGGTCGTGCTCGACGGCGTGCTGCAGCGCCGGCCCCACCCCGATCCGGCGACCTACGTCGGGCGCGGGAAAGCGGCCGAGCTGCGCGACATCGTCGCCGCGGTCGGCGCCGACACCGTCATCGCCGACACCGAGCTCGCGCCCAGCCAGCGGCGCGCGCTGGAAGACGTCGTCAAGGTCAAGGTGATCGACCGCACCACGGTGATCCTCGACATCTTCAGCCAGCACGCCAAGAGCCGAGAGGGCAAGGCGCAGGTCGAGCTCGCGCAGCTCGAGTACCTGCTTCCGCGTCTGCGCGGTTGGGGTGACTCGATGTCGCGTCAGGCCGGTGGACAGGTCGGTGCCGGTGGTGCCGGTATGGGGTCGCGCGGTCCCGGTGAGACCAAGATCGAGCTGGACCGTCGTCGCATCCGCACCAAGATGGCCCTGCTGCGCAAGCAGCTGCGCGACTTCGCGCCCGCGCGCGAGGCGAAGCGTGCCGAGCGCAAGCGTCACACGATCCCCTCCGTGGCGATCGCCGGATACACCAACGCCGGCAAGTCGAGCCTGCTCAACCGCCTGACCAGCGCGGGCGTCCTCGTCGAGAACGCCCTGTTCGCGACCCTGGATGCCACCGTCCGCCGCTCCGAGACCAGCGACGGCCGCGTGTACACGCTCACCGACACCGTCGGCTTCGTCCGCAACCTGCCGCATCAGCTGGTGGAGGCGTTCCGCTCGACGCTCGAGGAGGTCGGGGACGCTGACGTCATCCTGCACGTCGTCGACGCCTCGCATCCCGACCCGGCGGCTCAGCTCATGACCGTGCGCGACGTGATGGGCGACGTGGACGCGAACTTCGGTCAGGAGATCGTCGTCTTCAACAAGGCCGACCTCGTGTCCGAGGACGACCGGCTGGTTCTGCGCGGGCTCGCGCCCAAAGCGATCTTCGCCTCGTCCCGAACCGGCGAGGGCATCGAGGAGCTGCGGGCGGCGATCGAGGACGCACTGCCGCTGCCGGCCGTCGAGGTGCAGGCGGTCGTGCCCTACGATCGCGGCGATCTCGTCTCGGCGGTGCACGAGAGCGGACTCATCGTCGCTCAGGAGCACCGCGAGAACGGGACGTTCCTGCACGCGCACGTGAGCGCGCGCCTGGCGGCGGACCTCTCGCCGTTCACAGCCTGACCGCCTCACGAAGGCATCGACGACAGCGCGTCGCCGGGGCCTTCGTGCGTGCGGCGATAACCCTCAGTCTGTGCCGGTCTCCACGTCGAGAGGGGGAACGCCGGGGGTCTCGAAGCCGAACACCGCGCCGAGGAAACCGAGTTCGCGTTCGAGGGAGTCGATCACCGTCTCGGACCGACGGAACCCGTGACCCTCGCCCTCGTAGAGCACGTAGGCGTGGGGGACGCCATGAGCGGCGAGGGCGTCGCGGATGGCTTCGGCCTGCGACGGGGGAACGACCCGGTCCTCCGACCCCTGCAGGATGAGCAGAGGAACGCGGAAGAGCTCGGGACGGCCCAGGGGCGAGCGCTCGAGGTAGACCGCCTCGGCCTCGGGCAGCGGGCCGATGAGGCCGTCGAGGTACCGCGCCTCGAAGTCGTGGGTGTCTTCGGCCAGGGCGCGAGCATCGCCGACGCCGTAGCGCGAGATGCCGGCCGAGAAGACGTCGGTGCGGGTGACGGCGGCGAGCACTGTCCAGCCCCCGGCCGAGCCGCCCGCGACGGCGAGGCGCTGCGGGTCGGCGAGCCCCGCCTCGGCGAGGGCGGATGCCGCTGCGGCGACGTCGTCGACGTCGACCACGCCCCATTGCCCTTTGAGGCGGTCGCGGTACGTTCGGCCGTAGCCCGTGGAGCCGCCGTAGTTGACGTCGAGCACGCCGATACCGCGGCTGGTGAAGAAGGCGGTCCTGGCCGACGGAGCCGGCCCGACGTGCGAGGTGGGTCCGCCGTGCACTAGAACCACGTAGGGCGGCCGCTCTCCCGCTATCGGGGCGGCGTCGGGGTTGGTGGGTGCGTAGGCGAAGGCATGCACCGGGCCGTGCGGCCCCTCGGTCGTGAGCGCGCGGGCGCGCGGCATCCATTCGTCGGGCCAGGAGCTGGCACCTCCGGTGACGAGCTCGACCGCGCCGGAGTCGAGGTCGACCACCCACAGGCCCGAGCGGCCACCGGCGTCGGAGCCCGAGAGCAGTACGCGCGACCCCGAGACGTCGTCGACCGCGGCCCCCGCCACGATGGGCACGTCGATGGGCCTCACCCCGCTGGGCGCGATCTCGACGATCTCGTCGGCCCCGTTCGTGCGGACCGCGACCACGCGGCCGTCGGGTGCCGCGGCGAACCACCGCGTCCCGAGGACCCACAGTCCGCCGCCCGTGTCGGCGTCGGTGGGAGCGAGGGGTTGCGGACCGCCGGAGAGCGGGTGGCGGAAGAGGTTCCAGCGTCCCTCGGGGTCGTCGGCGTAGAGGAGTTCGTCGTCGGCGACCCACACGGGTTGCAGGGGAGCGCGCCGATCGCCGCCGGCGAGATCGTGCACGGCTCCGCTCTCGAGGTCGGCGACGCGCAGGATCGTGGCGTCCCACGGCATGTCCGGGTGGTTCCACGCGATCCAGGCCAGCCGGCGGCCGTCGGGGGAGAGGGCGGGTTGCGCGAGGAAATCGCTGCCCTCCGCGAGCACCTCGACCGGGCCGTCGAGAGGGATGCGGACGATCGAGCGGTGGGGCACGCGGGAGGAACCGTGGGTCTCACGGACCGCGAGCAGGACGCCGTTCTCCCAACGCAGGCCGCCGTGCCGCACGGCGTCGTCGGCGGGCGTGAGGGGGCGCGCGCTCTCACCCGGACGGAGCGCGTAGACGCGCTGGTCGGTCTTCTCGACGTAGTACAGCTCGCCGTCGTCGGACGCCGTCCAGGCGCCGCCGCCGTACTCGTGCACGGCGGAGCGCGCGTTGGCGGGGGCGGGCAGCACCGTCTCGACGGAGCCGTCGGCCCGACGCCGCTTCACCGCGACGCGGCCCGCCTCGTGCGGGACGGACTCGCCCCACCAGATCTCGCCGCCCACGAGTCGGGCCCCGTCGACGCGCGGCGACGCCTGCGCGACGGACTCGGGCGTGATGGGCGAGGGCCAGGAACCGTAGGGGAGGGTGTCAGCCATGAGCCCAGCCTAGGCAGACCCTCCGACACCCATTCGGCGGCCGTGCCTGAGGCGCCTCAGAATCGGGTAACGCGCGCGGGATGGGATGGCGCGGCCTCCTCGCTCCGATTCCGGTGCAGGTTCCCGGTTCCGGCGCGGGGCGAGGTCCGTGACGCGAGGAGAGCCGGATGCCGCCGCGCGAGCGGACAACCGGCCCTCGGTGATCTGATCAGACGGTGCGCAGGACCGCCACGACGCGGCCGAGCACGACGGCCTCGTCGCCGAGGATCGGCTCGAAGGCGCTGTTGCGGGGGAGCAGCCAGGTGTGGCCGTCGCGGCGGCGGAACGTCTTGACCGTCGCCTCGCCGTCGAGCATCGCGGCGACGATCTCGCCATTCTCGGCGGTGGCCTGAGAGCGGACGACGACCCAGTCCCCGTCGCAGATGGCGGCGTCGATCATCGAGTCGCCCGAGACCTTCAGCATGAACAGCTCGCCCTTGCCGACCAGCTGACGGGGGAGGGGGAAGATCTCCTCGACCTGCTGATCGGCGGTGATGGGCACGCCCGCGGCGATCCGGCCGACGAGGGGCACCAGGGCGGCATCGCCCAGGGCGGGGGCGGCATCGGCGGGATTCTCGGCCGCGGCGCCGGGAAGGTCGATCAGCACCTCCATCGCGCGCGTCTTGCCGGGGTCGCGGCGGAGGTAGCCGCTGAGCTCCAGCTGGTTCAGCTGGTGCGTGACGCTCGAGAGCGACTTCAGCCCAACCGCATCGCCGATCTCGCGCATGCTCGGCGGATAACCGTGCCGCGCGATGGACCGCTGGATGACCTCGAGTATGGCCAACTGCTTGTCGCTGAGGTTCTTCCGCCGGCGGGTCTGCGGTCGTTCGCGGCCGGCGGCGGTCGTCGCGTCGGTCATCTGGGCTCCCCTCGCGCCGCGGGAATCGCGGCGGAAATTCGAATGTCGGAGGTTGGTGATGAGGTCTCCGTGTCGAAACCGTATCCGGTCGACGACCCGAATGGCACGGAGCTGCACGCGTGTCGCGTTCGATTCGTCTCCGATATACGGGCTCTTGACACCCGATCAGGTTCGAATATAGATTCGGAATACAGATTCGCACCACCACCCTCCCGGCCGAGGGTGGGGTGCGAATCTCTCCCCACCAAGGAGCACATCATGAGCAGCATCGCCCTCACCGCCCCGTCCACCCGCCTGCGGATCACCGCGCGCGGTCGTCGCGTCGTGGCGTTCCTCGTCTCCCTCCCCATCGCCGCCGTCCTCGCGGTCGCGATCGTCGGTGGTGGCTCCGCGCTCGCCTCCGGAGACGCCGGGGCCCCGACGGGGTCGTTCACCGAGATCACCGTCATGAGCGGCGAGACCCTGTGGTCGATCGCCGAAGACGTCGCCCCCTCGGCCGACCCGCGCGACGTGGTGGCCGAGATCACCCGTCTGAACGCTCTTCCGGGCGGTTCGGTGTCGGCGGGCCAGCGCATCGCGATCCCCGCCGAATACGCCCCCGCCGCCTGAGCGGCGAGACCCCCGCTCGCGCACGTCATCCGTCCTCGCCGCCTACGATGGGTGAGGTGACCGTACGCCTCGACGACCTCCCTCTTCGTGACGATCTGCGGGGGATGACCCCGTACGGAGCCCCGCAGGCGGCACTGCCCGTCGCGCTCAACGTGAACGAGAACACGCATCCCGTTCCCGCCGAGGTCGCCGACGACATCTTGGATGCCGTTGCTCGGGCGCTGCGCGACGTGAACCGCTACCCCGACCGCGAGTTCACCGGTCTGCGTGAGGCGTTCGCCGGCTACCTGGGTCACGGGCTCAATCCCGAGCAGATCTGGGCGGCCAACGGCTCGAACGAGGTGCTGCAGCACATCCTGCAGGCCTTCGGTGGCCCCGGACGCACCGCTATGGGCTTCGCCCCGACGTATTCGATGTATCCGATCCTCACGCGCGCCACCGGCGCCCGGTGGATCGCGGGGGAGCGCGAGCACGACTTCACGCTGAGCGCCGAGTCCGCAGCTGCCCAGGTGCGCGAGAAGCGCCCGGACATCGTCTTCCTGTGCGCCCCGAACAACCCCACCGGCACGCCGATGCGTCTCGACGTCATCGAGGCCGTCTACGAGGCCACCGACGGCATCGTGATCGTCGACGAGGCGTACGAGGAGTTCGCCCCGCGCGACGAGCCGTCCGCGGTCTCCCTGCTGCCGGGCCGATCCCGTCTCGTCGTCTCACGCACGATGAGCAAGGCGTTCGCGTTCGCCGGCGCCCGCGTCGGATACCTCGCCGCCGACCCGGCGTTCGTCGACGCCCTGCGTCTGGTGCGCCTGCCGTACCACCTGAGCGCGCTCACGCAGGCGGCTGCGACGGCGGCGCTCTCGCACGCTCCGACCATGCTGCAGATGGTCGACGAGATCGTCGCGCAGCGCGACCGCATCTCGGCGACGGTGTCGGCGCTCGGGTACACCGCCCACGAGTCCTGGACGAATTTCGTCCTCTTCGGCGGCGTCGACGACCCGGCCGCCACGTGGAAGGCGCTGTACGACCGGGGCGTCCTCATCCGCGACGTCGGCATCGCCCACCACCTGCGCGTCTCCGCCGGCACCGCCGACGAGACCACCGCGTTCCTCGACGCTCTCGCCTCGGTAGGATCGCGGTCATGACCGGCCCCGCCTCGCCCCGCACCGCTTCGATCACGCGCGAGACGAGCGAGTCCCGTGTCGAGCTCGAGCTCGATCTCGACGGTCGCGGAACCAGTGACATCCAGACGACGGTGCCCTTCTTCGACCACATGCTCACGGCCTTCGCCAAGCACTCGCTGACCGACCTGCGCGTGCGCGCCACCGGCGACACCCACATCGACGCCCACCACACCGTCGAAGACACTTCGATCGTGCTCGGCCAGGCGATCCGGCAGGCACTCGGCGACAAGTCCGGCATCGCCCGCTATGGCGACGCGCTCGTGCCGCTCGACGAAGCGCTCGCCCAGGCCGTCGTCGACATCAGCGGGCGTCCGTACCTGGTCCACACCGGCGAGCCGGCCGGCTTCGAGCACCACCTCATCGGCGGCCACTTCACCGGGTCGCTCGTGCGCCACTCGTTCGAGGCGATCTCGATCCACGCGGGACTCACGGTGCACGTGCGCGTGCTCGGTGGACGCGACCCGCACCACATCGCCGAGGCCGAGTACAAGGCGCTCGCGCGTGCTTTCCGTCACGCGAAGGCTCTTGACCCGCTGGTCGACGGCATCCCGAGCACGAAGGGCGCGCTGTGACCGGCAAGCCGGTCGTCGCCGTCCTCGACTACGGCTCGGGGAACGTCCACTCGGTGGTCAAGGCGCTCATCGAGGCCGGCGCGGACGCGCGCCTCACGTCCGACCGCGCCCTGCTGCTCGACGCCGACGGTCTGCTCGTGCCGGGAGTCGGGGCGTTCGACGCCGTCATGGGCGCGCTCAACGCCAGCCGTGGTGGGGAGATCATCGATCGCCGACTCGCGGGCGGTCGTCCCGTGCTCGGAATCTGCGTCGGCATGCAGGTGATGTTCGAGCGTGGCATCGAGCGCGGAGCCGACACCCCCGGACTGGGGGAGTGGCCGGGGACCGTCGCCGAGCTCGAAGCGCCCGTTCTGCCGCACATGGGCTGGAACACCGTGGCATCCGGAGAGGGTTCCCGCCTCTTCCAGGGGATCGAAGACGAGCGGTTCTACTTCGTGCACTCCTACGGGGCGCAGGACTGGACACTCGAGGTCACGCCGCCGTTCCCCGAGCCCGTGCTGACCTGGTGCACCTACGGGGCGCCGTTCCTCGCGGCGGTCGAGAACGGGCCGCTGTCCGCGACGCAGTTCCACCCCGAGAAGTCGGGCGAAGCCGGCATCCGCCTCCTCGCCAATTGGATCGACGGCCTGCGCACGACTACTGTGTGACCTCGTGCCCCGGCTCGGCGAGATGCGCCGAAGGGTGCGAGGAGCCATGAACGATTTCGCGTCCACGCCCGAACTTGTGCTGCTTCCCGCGGTCGACGTCGCCGACGGCAAAGCCGTCCGTCTGACTCAGGGTGAGGCCGGTACCGAGACCAGCTACGGCGACCCCGTCGACGCCGCCGCGGATTTCGCCCGCCAGGGTGCGCAGTGGATCCACCTCGTGGACCTCGACGCCGCCTTCGGTCGCGGCAGCAACGCGAACGTCATGCGCAAGGTCATCAAGCAGGTCAAGGGCGTGCAGGTCGAGCTCTCCGGCGGCATTCGCGACGACCGTTCGCTCGAGGCGGCTCTCGAGAGCGGTGCGAGCCGCATCAACCTCGGCACCGCGGCCCTCGAGAACCCCGAGTGGGCGGCGGACGTCATCAACCGCTACGGCGAGGCGATCGCCGTCGGTCTCGACGTGCGCGGCACGACCCTGGCCGCCCGCGGCTGGACCCGCGACGGCGGGGACCTCTGGACGGTCCTGGAGCGTCTCGAAGATGCCGGTTGCAGCCGCTACGTCGTCACCGACGTCACCAAGGACGGAACGCTGCGCGGGCCCAACATCGAGCTGCTTCGCGAGATGACCCAGCGTACCCCCAAGCCGATCGTCGCCTCGGGCGGTGTCTCGAGCCTCGACGACATCGCGGCGCTGCGTGACCTCGTTCCGCTGGGCGTCGAGGGTGCGATCGTGGGCAAGGCGCTCTACGCGGGCCAGTTCACCCTGGCCGAGGCGCTGGATGTCGCCGGACACTGACGATCCGCACGGCCACACCCACGGCGCCCACGCGGACTCCGCCGGCGTCCCGTGGGAGGGCCGCAGCTTCGCGGCCAACCCGCACTCGGGCGACGACGGCTCCGCCGACCCGGCGCTGCTGGCCGCACTCCTCGCGTTCCGCGCGGGGGAGGGCGATGGTCGCGCCGTCGTCGACGCGTACCGCGAGGCGCGCCTGCTGATCCCGCTGGTGGCCGAGAAGGGCGACCACGGCATCGGTGCCCACGGCCTCGAGGTCGACAAGACGCAGGAGCTGTCGATCGTGACGGTCGCCGCTCCCGACGGCCGCAAGGTGCTCCCCGTCTTCACGTCCGTCACGGCCCTGCAGACCTGGGATGCCATGGCTCGTCCCGTCCCCGCGGATGGGCGTCGGACGGCGTTGGCGGCGGCCTCGGAAGACACCGAGCTCATCGTCATCGACCCCGCGTCCGAGACGGAGTTCGTCCTCCGTCGACCGGCCGTGTGGGCGATCGCCCAGGGCGAGGCCTGGGAACCCGCGCACACCTCGCCGACCATCTTCACCGGCCTGCAGGAGAGCATCTCGGGCGAGCTCGCCGTGCTCGACCTCGCCGTCGAGTCGGGCGACCCGACCGGGCGCCTGCGCGGCCCCGAGCTGGTGGTCCACCTGCAGCTGATGTCAGGCCTGGAGCAGGACGAACTGGATGCCGTGCTCGCGCGCATCGCTCGACGCTGGGCGGCCGACGACCGCATCGCCGTCCTCGTGGACTCCCTCACGGTAAAGCTGCACCGCAGCTCCGACGCCTGAGCCTCTCAGCCGCCGTGGCGTGAGTCGCCAGAATCTGTCGCTCCCGCCCACCCGGAAGCGACAATTCCTGGCGACTCACACGCTCTCATACCCCGCGGGTGTCACGGGGGAGGCGGCCTGCGGCGGGAAAGGGCGAAGGAATGCCCCCTCCCCAGGTCAATCGGGGTAGGGGCCCCGCTCTTGACCTGGGGAGGGGGCATTCCGGAGCCCGGGACCACCCCCAGAACGACCGACTTACGTGACGGGACCCGTCCACTTCTCGCCCGGACCCTTGCCGATCGGGTCGGGGATGGTGCTCGCCTCGCGGAAGGCGAGCTGGAGCGAGCGCAGGCCGTCGCGGAGCGAGCGGGCGTGCATGTCGCTGATCTCGGGGGCGCCGGCGGTGATGAGTCCCGCGAGGGCGTTGATGAGCTTGCGGGCTTCGTCGAGGTCGAGCTGCTGGCCCGGGTCGTCGGCGAGACCTGTCTTCACCGCTGCGGCGCTCATGAGGTGGACGGCGGCGGTGGTGATGACCTCGACCGCGGGCACGTCGGCGATGTCGCGGGTGGCGGAGGCGGAGGCGCGCTCCTGTTCCTCCCAGCGGGCGAGCCGCTCGTCTTCGGCGTCGTGGCGGTGCGCGGACCGGTCGTCGGCGGGCTGGTCGGAGGGGATCGTGTCCACGTGTTTCTCTCTGCTAGACTATTGCGGGCTTCGGAGTATTCACTCCGTACGAAAGAGGATCGAATCCCACCCGCGCTTGCCGCTCCAGGCTACCGGGTTCCCGCACTCCACTCCGTCTTGCACGGAGCTGCCAGGGTGCAGAAGCCGGTGCGTCAGCGCCGTGCCGGGTGGCATGTCTCTCCTCTTCGCCCGTGATCCCGACGGATCGCGGCGGCCACCACCCGCACACAAGAGGAGTTCCGCATCAGCGATCCCCGCACCAACGAGCGCATCCGAGTCCCGGAGGTCCGTCTCGTCGGACCCAACGGCGAGCAGGTCGGCATCGTCCGCATCGAAGCTGCGCTGCGCCTGGCCCAGGAAGCGGACCTCGACCTGGTCGAGGTTGCGCCGAGCTCGAAGCCGCCCGTGGTCAAGATCATGGATTACGGCAAGTTCAAGTACGAGGCCGCTCAGAAGGCCAAGGAAACGCGTCGTAACCAGGCCAACACCGTCCTCAAAGAGGTCCGGTTCCGTCTGAAGATCGAGGCCCACGACTACATCACCAAGCTCAAGCGCGCCGAGGGCTTCCTCCAGGCGGGCGACAAGGTCAAGGCCATGATCCTGTTCCGCGGTCGCGAGCAGTCGCGTCCTGAGCAGGGTGTGCGCCTGCTCCGCAAGTTCGCGGAAGACGTCGCCGAGTTCGGCACCGTCGAGTCGAACCCCACGATCGACGGCCGCAACATGGTGATGGTGGTCGCTCCTCACAAGAACAAGTCCGAGGTCAAGACCGAGCAGAACGCGCAGCGCGCGGCCAACCGTGAGGCAGCGCGCAGCGCCGCTCGTGGCGACTCGGCCCCCGAAGACAAGCCCGCCTCGGCCCCCGCCGAGTAAGCTCCCCGACTCCCGCTCCGCCGGGAACACCAACGAAGGAAGACAGATGCCGAAGCAGAAGACCCACTCGGGCGCCAAGAAGCGCTTCAAGCTCACCGGTAGCGGCAAGCTCATGAAGCAGCAGGCCGGCATGCGCCACAACCTCGAGGGCAAGGCGTCGAAGCGCACCCGTCGCCTCAACCAGGAGCAGGTCCTGGCTCCCGGTGACGCCAAGGTCGCCAAGAAGCTCCTCGGCCACTGAGCGCCGACGCACGTTAGGAAAGATGAGAAATGGCTAGAGTCAAGCGGGCGGTAAACGCCCACAAGAAGCGTCGCGTCATCCTGGAGCGCGCCTCCGGTTACCGCGGTCAGCGTTCGCGCCTGTACCGCAAGGCCAAGGAGCAGGTCACCCACTCCCTGGTCTACGCGTACCGCGACCGTCGCAAGCGCAAGGGCGACTTCCGCCGCCTGTGGATCCAGCGCATCAACGCCGCGTCCCGCCAGAACGGCCTGACCTACAACCGGTTCATCCAGGGCCTCGGCCTCGCGGGTGTCCAGGTCGACCGTCGCATGCTCGCCGAGCTCGCCGTGAACGAGCCCGCCGTGTTCGCCTCGCTGGTCCAGACCGCCAAGGCCGCGCTGCCCAGCGACGTCAACGCTGCGAAGACCGCGTAAGCACGTCTGTCCCGGAACGGGCGTCCTCTTCGGAGGGCGCCCGTTCCGTCGTTCCTGCGCGGCATCCGGGGCGCATGCCGTCAGCGCCATAAACTGGACGGGTGCTGGAGAACCCCCGTTCGCCGCGGGTGCGCGCCGTGGCCAAGCTCAGCAAACGCGCTGCCCGTCAGGAGACCGGCCTGTTCCTCCTCGAGGGCCCGCAGGCCGCCCGGGAGGCCCTCGCGTGGGCGCCCGACACGGTGCTCGAGCTGTACGCGACGCCGACCGCCCTCGAGAAGCACACCGACGTCCGCGACGCGGCCGAGCGGGCGGGCGTCGATCTGCAGTACACGACCGAGGCCGTCCTGGATGCCATGGCCGACACCGTCACCCCTCAGGGCATCGTCGCGGTGGCCCGGCAATCACCCACCGCTCTGAAGGACATCCTGGCCGCGGGTCCCCGTCTCGTCGCGATCTGCGAGGAGGTGCGCGATCCGGGCAATCTCGGCACGATCATCCGTGCCGCCGACGCCGCGGGAGCCGACGCGGTGATCCTCACCGGCCGGACGGTCGACCCCTACAACCCGAAGGTGGTGCGCTCCACGACGGGGTCGCTGTTCCATGTGCCGGTCGCGGTCGACCTCGAGCTCGCCGACGTCGTCGAGCGCATGCACGAGGCGGGGCTGCGCGTCGTCGCCGCCGATGTCGAGGGCAGCGACTTCCTGGCATCCCGAGACCTGCTCGCCGAGCCGACGGCGTGGCTGTTCGGCAACGAGGCGCGGGGACTCGAGGAGGCCGCGCTCGCGCGAGCCGATCTGGCGCTGCGGCTGCCGATCTACGGCCGTGCCGAGTCGCTCAACCTCGCCACCGCGGCCAGCGTGTGCCTGTACGAGACGGCTTTCGCGCAGCGCGCCGGCTGAGACGCGCTGTTACAGAACGGTTAAGGCGGGCGCGGGAATGTGGTCGCCCGCGCGTCGCCCTCATAGGGTGAAGGCATGGCATCCGTTCCCCCGAAGACCGAGCCCCTGGTCGTCGTCGCCGACGTCCAGAAGCACTATGGGCAGTTCCAGGCTCTGAAAGACATCGATCTCACGGTCGACCGCGGCGAGGTCGTCGTGGTCATCGGCCCCTCGGGCTCGGGCAAGTCGACGCTGTGCCGCACCATCAACCGTCTTGAGACCATCACGAGCGGGACGATCACGATCGACGGCAAGGAGCTTCCCAAAGAGGGGAAGGGCCTGGCCGAGCTGCGTGCCGACGTGGGCATGGTGTTCCAGTCGTTCAACCTCTTCGCGCACCTGACGATCCTCGAGAACGTCACGCTGGGCCCCATCAAGGTCCGCAAGATGAAGAAGGCGGATGCCGAGAAGGAGGCGCGCGCCCTGCTCGACCGCGTGGGCGTGGGTCATCAGGCCGACAAGCTGCCCGCCCAGCTCTCGGGTGGTCAGCAGCAGCGCGTCGCGATCGCCCGCGCGCTGGCGATGAAGCCGAAGGTGATGCTCTTCGACGAGCCGACCTCGGCCCTCGACCCGGAGATGATCAACGAGGTACTCGACGTGATGGTCGGCCTCGCCAAGGACGGCATGACGATGATCGTCGTGACCCACGAGATGGGCTTCGCCCGCAAGGCGGCGAACCGCGTGGTGTTCATGGCCGACGGGCAGATCGTCGAGCAGGCGACACCCGAGCAGTTCTTCACGAAGCCCGAGTCCGACCGCGCCAAAGACTTCCTCTCGAAGCTCATCACGCACTGACGAACGACCCTGACGGCGACGAACGAGGAGGTTCCTTGCCGAGACGAGAGCATCGCCCGCCCCGCGGCGATCGCGCGCGCCGTCACCGACGACCCTTATCCGCACAGCACACGTAACCAAGGAGACATCACATGCGTAAATCACGTTTTCTCGCCGGCGCGAGCATCCTCGCCGCCGGCCTGCTGGCCCTGACGGCCTGCAACAGCGGCACCCCGGGTGCGGCTCCCGGCGACGGCGGCAGTGAGTCCGACGCTCCGGTCTACGGTGCGGTCGCCACCGACGTCACGATCGAGGGAAGCCCCACGTTCGAGAAGATCGCCTCGGCCGGCAAGGTCGTCGTCGGCGTGAAGGAAGACCAGCCCGGCCTCGGCTACCTCGACCCCGTCACGGGCGAGCGCAAGGGCTTCGACGTCGACGTCGCCCGCTGGATCGCCGCGTCGCTCGGGTACGACCCGGCCGACACCTCGAAGGTCGAGTACAAGGCCATCGCCTCGGCCAACCGCGAGCAGGCGCTCATCAACGGCGACATCGACTACTACGTCGGCACCTACTCCATCACCGACAAGCGCAAGGAGCAGATCGCCTTCGCCGGCCCCTACTTCCTCACCGGTCAGGGCCTGCTCGTCGCCGCCGACAACGACACCATCACGGGCAAGGACTCGCTCACGGCCGAGACCACCGTGTGCTCGGTGACCGGCTCGACGCCGATCCAGCGCATCCGCGAGCAGACTCCCGCTCAGGTCGTGGAATTCGACACGTACTCGCAGTGCGTCGAGAAGCTGAAGAACGGCGAAGTGGATGCCGTCACCACCGACGAGGCGATCCTGCTCGGCTACGCAGCTCAGGACCCCGACAACCTCAAGATCGCGGGCGAGCCCTTCAGCGAGGAGCGCTACGGCGTCGGAATCGCCAAGGGCGACACCGCTTTCCAGGAGTTCGTGAACACCATGTTCACCGACGGCGGCTCGACGTGGGAGGCCATCTTCGAGAAGAACCTCGGCGCCTCGGGCGTCGCGGGCGAGCAGCCGGCGGTCGACCCCGTCAGCTGACGCCCCGGTGCGGGCGGCGCCGAGAGCGCCGCCCGCACCACCCGAACGGCAGCACGAGAAAGAACGGACAGCGTACGGTGAACCAGATCTTCGACTACCCCGATCTGTGGGCGCAAGCCCTCTGGGGGACGGTCGTGCTCTTCGTGGGCGGCGGCCTGATCGCGCTCGTGCTCGGCTTCATCGTCGCGGCCATGCGCGTATCGCCCGTGCCCATCGCCCGAGGCGTCGGCGCGGTGTACGTGAACTGGATCCGCAACACCCCGCTCACGCTGGTGCTGTTCTTCTTCGCGTTCTGCGTGCCGCTGCTCGTCGACGTCCCGCGCGGCAGCTTCCTGGCGTTGGCCGTGTGCGGCCTGGGCGTCTACACGGCGACGTACGTCGCCGAGACCATCCGCGCCGGCATCAACACGGTCCCGGTGGGTCAGGCCGAAGCGGCTCGCGCCCTCGGCCTCGGTTTCGGGCAGGTGATGACGCTCGTCGTGCTGCCCCAGGCCACCCGCTCCGTCATCCCGCCCATGATGAGCGTGTTCATCGCCCTGCTCAAGAACACCACGGTGGCCGCCGGGTTCTCGGTGGTCAACCTCGGGAACATCCGCGCGACCATGAGCGAGAACGGTGAGAACCAGCTCGTGACGATCCTGCTCGTCATGGTCGTGTTCGTCATCCTCGTGCTGCTGTTGGCCGCGCTGCAGAACGCCGCCGAGAAGAAGTGGAAGGTGGCCCGATGAGCTCCTCCGTCCTGTACGACGTTCCGGGCCCCCGCGCGCAGCTGCGCAACCGCATCATCGGTGTCGCGACGCTGCTGCTCGTCGCCGCCGTGATCGGCTTCGTGATCTGGCGCTTCATCGACACCGGGCAGTTCTCCGCCGCCAAATGGAACGTCTTCACCTACTCCGCCATCTGGGAGCGGTTCGGTCAGGCGACGCTCGCGACACTCGCAGCCTTCGCCGTCGCCGCCGTCGGCGCTCTCGTGCTGGGGTTCGTGCTCGCGATCGGCCGTCTGTCGGATCACCGGTGGGTGCGACTCCCGGTCGGATGGATCGTCGAGATCCTCCGCGCCGTTCCCGTGCTCGTCTTCATGCTGCTGCTCTACTACGGCCTGCCAGTCATCGACATCAAGATGTCGTCGTACTGGGCCGTCGTCATCGCGCTCATCCTCTACAACGGGTCCGTGCTGTCGGAGGTCATCCGCGCCGGCGTCGAGGCGCTCCCGCGCGGTCAGAGCGAGGCCGGCTATGCCGTGGGTCTGCGCAAGTCCGGGGTGATGCGCCTCATCCTGCTCCCGCAGGCGATCCGCGCAATGCTCCCCGTGATCATCGCCCAGCTCGTGGTGACCCTGAAAGACACCGCGCTCGGCTTCATCATCACCTACCCCGAGCTGTTGTACTTCGCGCGTCTGCTCGGATCGAACGGCGAGTACGGCTCGCCGCTCATCCCGGCCGCCCTGATCGCGAGCGTGATCTACGTCGCGATGTGCCTCGCCCTGTCGTTCGCCGCCCACCGCGTCGAGGTCGGGCTGCGCAGGTCTCCGAAAGCCGGGGCCGTCGCTCCCGCGGAGCCCGCGGGTCAGACCGGCACCGACACCGAGCTGATCGTCGCGCAGCGCGGCCTCGGCAAGTACGACTCGAACGGCGGCGCCCGATTCTGAGTCACGGCACCGACGGGCGGGGCACTATCCCCGCCCGTCGGTAGACTCTCATCTCGTGTCCGACGCACCCGAGATCACCCCCGAGGCCGTCGCCTCCGCCGTCGATGAGGCTCTCGCCGCCATCGCCGCCGCCGCGACCACGGCCGAGTTGAAAGCCGCCCGCTCCGCGCACACCGGCGAGCAGTCCGCCCTGGCGCGGCTGAACGCCCAGATGCGCCACGTCGCCCCCGACCAGAAGGCCGCGTTCGGCAAGCTCGTCGGGCAGGCCCGCGGGCAGGTCAATCAGGCACTGGCCGCTCGCGAGGCCGAACTGGCCGAGGCCGAGACGGCCGCGCAGCTCGAGGCCGAGCGCATCGACGTCACGGCGCTGCCGCAGCGCGCGCGCGTCGGGGCGCGGCATCCGATCTCGCTCCTGCAGGAGCAGGTGTCCGACATCTTCGTCGGGATGGGATGGGAGATCGCGGAGGGCCCCGAGCTCGAACACGAGTGGTTCAACTTCGACGCGCTCAACTTCGACGTCGACCACCCGGCCCGGCAGATGCAGGACACGTTCTTCGTCGACCCGGTCGCGCGCCACCTCGTGCTGCGCACCCACACCAGCCCCGTGCAGGTGCGGTCGATGCTCGAGCGCGACCTGCCGATCTACGTGCTCTGCCCCGGCCGGGTGTACCGCACCGACGAGTTCGATGCCACGCACCTGCCGGTGTTCACGCAGTTCGAGGGCCTCGTCGTCGACAAGAACATCACGATGGCGCACCTCAAAGGCACGCTCGACCACGCCGCGCGCGTGCTGTTCGGCCCCGAGGCCAAGACGCGCTTCCGCGCGAACTTCTTCCCGTTCACCGAGCCGAGCGCCGAGCTCGATCTGTGGCACCCCACCTTCAAGGGCGGGGCGCGCTGGATCGAGTGGGGCGGCTGCGGCATGGTGAACCCCAACGTCCTGCGGGCCGCCGGCATCGACCCCGAGGAGTACTCGGGCTTCGCCTTCGGCATGGGCATCGAGCGCACGCTCATGTTCCGCAGCGACGTGCAAGACATGCGCGACATGGCCGAGGGCGATGTCCGCTTCAGCGAGCAGTTCGGAATGGTGGTCTGATGCGCGTCCCGCTCTCCTGGTTGCGCGAGTACGTCGACGTGCCCGCCGACGCCACGCCCGAGGACGTCCTCGCCGCGCTGGTGTCGGTCGGCTTCGAAGAAGAAGACGTGCACCGTTTCGAGCTGTCCGGCCCCATCGTGGTCGGCGAGGTGAAGGAGTTCACTCCCGAGCCGCAGTCCAACGGCAAGACCATCCGCTGGTGCCAGGTCGACGTCGGAGCCGAGAACGGGGGAGTGCGCGGCATCGTCTGCGGTGCCGGCAACTTCTTCGAGGGCGACAAGGTCGTGGTGACCCTGCCCGGCTCGGTGCTGCCCGGCCCCTTCCCGATCGCGGCTCGCAAGACCTACGGTCACGTGTCCGACGGCATGATCGCCTCGGCGAAGGAGCTGGGTCTCGGCAGCGAGCACAGCGGCATCCTGCGTCTGGTCGATCTCGGGGTCGACGCGCCGGTCGGAACGGATGCCATCGCGCTGCTGGGTCTCGACGACATCGCCGTCGAGATCAACGTCACGCCCGACCGCGGCTACGCCCTATCGCTTCGCGGAGTGGCGCGCGAGTACTCGCACGCGACCGGTGCCGACTTCCGCGACCCGGGTCTCGGCCACGCCGAGGCCGTCTCGCGCACGCCCGCGGGCTTCCCGGTCACGGTCGCCGACCAGGCGCCCATCCGCGGACGCGACGGGGCGACCGAGTTCGTCGCACGCATCGTGCGCGACGTCGATCCCTCGAGGCCGACGCCGCCGTGGATGATCACGCGGCTGTCGCTGGCCGGCATCCGCTCGCTGGGCGTGCTCATCGACATCACCAACTACGTCATGCTCGAGCTCGGTCAGCCGATCCACGGCTACGACCTCGACCGCCTGCAGGGAGGCATCACCGTGCGCCGTGCCGAGGCGGGCGAGAAGCTCGAGACCCTCGACGGCCAGGTGCGCACCCTCAGCGCCGAAGATCTGCTGATCACCGACGAGTCGGGCCCGATCGGTCTCGCGGGCGTCATGGGTGGCGGCCCGACCGAGATGAGCGACGCCACCCGCAATGTGCTCATCGAGGCGGCGACCTTCGACCAGGTCTCGATCGCGCGCACCGCGCGCCGGCACAAGCTGCCCTCCGAGGCCTCGCGTCGCTTCGAGCGCGGTGTCGACCCGCTCGTGCCCTACGTGGCGGCGGAGCGCGTCGCCTCGCTGATGGTGGAACTCGCCGGCGGCACCCTCGACACCGAGCTCGGCGGCTCGCTCGGTTCGACGTCGCGTCGCGAGGCCATCGCTCTTCCCTCGGGGTTCGTGCCCGGCCTGATCGGCGTCGCGTACACCGACGAGGAGATCGTGTCGGCGCTGCGCCTGATCGGCTGCACCGTCGAGGAGCACGAGGGCGGTTGGTCGGTGACGGCCCCGTCGTGGCGCCACGATCTCAGCGACAAGTGGACGCTCGCGGAAGAGGTCGCACGGATCGAAGGCTACGACCGCATCCCCTCGGTGCTGCCCACGCCCCCGTCCGGTCGCGGGCTCACCTCCGCCCAGCAGGGTCGCCGCCGCGTGGCCAACGCCCTGGCCTCGGCCGGCTTCGTCGAGACCCCGTCGTTCCCCTTCACCACCGAGGAGCAGAACGCGCTGCACGGCTCGCCGTCGGGCGAGAAGCTCCCGGGCGTGAAGCTCGCGAACCCGCTCGACGGTCTCGCGCCGTTCCTCCGCCGCTCGCTGATCCCGGCGCTCCTGCAGGTCGCGCACCGCAACGTCTCGCGCGGAATCGTCGACCTCGCGCTGTTCGAGAGCGGCACGGTCTTCCTCCCCAAGCCCGGCGTGCAGTACGGCACCCCGTCGGTGCCGCCGCTCGCCGTCCGGCCCGACGCCGCGACCCTCACCGCGCTCGACGCCTCGATCCCGCCGCAGCGCCGGCACGTCGCCGTGCTGCTCACGGGGCACACGGTCGCCAAGCAGCCGGGTCAGCCGGCCGTCGCAGCCGATCTCACCGACGCGGTCGACGCGGTGCGCGTCCTCGCCGCCGCCGCCGGGCTCGACATCGAGCTCGTGCAGGCGCAGCGCGCGGCGCTGCACCCGGGCCGCACCGCGCGCGTCCTCGCGTCGGGCACCGACATCGGCTACGTGGGCGAGCTCCTGCCCGCCGTCTCGGCCGCGGCCGACCTCCCCGGTCGCGTGCTGGTCGCCGAGCTCGACCTCGACGCGATGCTCGAGCTGGCGCAGTCCCGCGTGGTCGCGGCATCCCTCTCGGGGTTCCCGGCGGCCACGCAGGACGTCTCACTCACCGTGCCTCGCGATGTCGCCGCGGGCGACGTGCGTCGCGCGCTGATCGAGGGCGGGTCGCCCCTGCTGGAGGGGGCGCGCCTGGTCGACGACTATCGCGGGGCGGGGCTCGCCGAGGGCTCGAAGAGCCTGACGTTCGCCCTGCGCTTCCGCGCCGACGACCGCACCCTGACCTCGGCGGAGGCGACGGATGCCAAGCTCGCCGGCGTCGCGGTGGCCGCCGAGCGCTTCGGCGCGGCGATCCGCGACTGACCTGCGAACCCAGAAGCGCCGCGCGGCCTCGGCCGCGCGGCGCTTCGTCGTCTCCGCGGCCGTCGCTCACGTCGTCTGCCGAATGGGGGGCGGCTGGACGACGCTCCGATGCGACGGGTGGGGGCGGAGAACTGCCCTCATCGCCGGTAAGGGGGGCAGTCGGAAGTGCCCGGCGATGAGGGCAGGACACCGAGCATACGCGAATTTTGTCCCCCATTTGGGGGACATGCGGTGGACGGGCTGCAGACCTCGTCGATAGGGGCACCCGGGAAGCGATTTGCCCCCTCGCCGTCGCGGCCGATACCCTCGCCACATGTCGTCGATCACCGTTCGCACCGAGGCGCTCTTCGTGAGCACCGGTGGCGAGCGTCGACGTCGGGTCGCGCGCCGATTCTCGGCGACCTCGTAACCCGCCATCGGTCGGGCATACGGGCGTCGCCGCCCCGGTTCATGCTGATTCAGCACCAGCCCCGACTCGTAAGGTAGATGTATGACCCTCTCGGTCGCCGTTTCCGGCGCTTCCGGCTACGCGGGCGGCGAGATCCTCCGCCTCCTCGCCGACCATCCCGATGTCGAAATCCGCACGGTCACCGCGCATTCCAGCGCGGGACAGCCCCTCGTCGCCCATCAGCCGCACCTGCGCTCGCTCAGCCATCTCGAGCTGCAGCCGACCACGCCCGAGGTGCTCGCCGGGCACGACGTGGTGTTCCTCGCGCTGCCGCACGGTCAGTCGGCGCAGTACACCGACGCGCTCGCCGACACCCCGCTCGTGATCGACGCCGGTGCCGACCACCGCCTCACCTCGCCCGAGGACTGGGCGGCCTTCTACGGCGGGCCGCACCCCGATCCTTGGGCGTACGGCGTCCCCGAGCTGCCCGTCGTCGGCGGGAAGCAGCGCGACGCCCTCAGCGGGGCGAAGCGCATCGCCGCCCCCGGCTGCAACGCGTCGACCGTCGCGCTCTCGCTCGCGCCCGGCGTCGCCGTGGGCGTCATCGATGCGTTCGACATCGTCTCAGTGCTCGCCGTGGGCCCCAGTGGCGCCGGCAAAGCGGCCAAGACGAACCTCCTCGCGAGCGAGATCCTCGGTTCCGCCAACCCGTATGCCGTCGGCGGTACGCACCGGCACATCCCCGAGATCCGGCAGGCGCTCGTCGCGGCCGGAGCGCCGGGCGACGGCATCCGGCTCTCCTTCACCCCCGTGCTGGTCCCGATGGCCCGCGGCATCCTGGCCACCTCGACCGCTCCGATCAGCGAGGGGGCGACGGATGCCGAGATCCGCGACGCCTGGGAGCAGGCGTACGCCGACGAGCCATTCGTCGAGCTGCTGCCGGAGGGAGTGTTCCCGCGCACGGCCGACGTGCTCGGAGCGAACGTCGCCTCGCTCGGACTCGCGATCGATCGTGCCGCGAACCGCGTGGTGGTGGTCGCCGCCGTCGACAACCTCGTCAAGGGAACGGCCGGTGCCGCCGTCCAATCCATGAACCTCGCGTTGGGCCTCGCCGAGACCACCGCCCTTCCCCGGAACGGAGTCGCCCCGTGAGCGTGACCGCCCCCGCAGGATTCGAGGCGGCCGGTGTCGCCGTCGGACTGAAGTCGACCGGGGCGCGCGACGTCGCCCTCGTGGTGAACCGTGGGCCGCTGAAGGTCGGCGCCGCCGTCTTCACCTCCAACCGCGCGAAGGCCAACCCGATCCTCTGGTCGGAGCAGGTCGTGAAGGACGGCGTCATCGAGGCCGTCGTGCTCAACTCCGGCGGGGCGAACTGCTTCACCGGCTCGTTCGGCTTCCAGACGACCCACCAGACCGCGGAGCGCGCGGCCGAGCTGCTCGGCATCGGAGCGGGCGATGTGGTCGTGTGCTCCACCGGCCTCATCGGCACAGGCGACGAGGTGTTCCGCGCCAAGGTGCTCCAGGGCGTCGACGAGGGCGTGGCCGCCCTTTCGGCCGACGGCGGAGAAGATGCGTCGGTCGCCATCATGACCACCGACTCGAAGCCCAAGCGTGCCGTGCACGTCGGCGACGGCTGGTCGATCGGCGGCATGGCGAAGGGCGCCGGCATGCTGGCCCCGGGTCTCGCCACGATGCTCGTGGTGCTCACGACCGACGTCGTGCTCGACGCGGCCGAGGCCGACGCCGCCCTCCGCGCCGCGACGCGGGTGAGCTTCGACCGCCTCGACTCCGACGGCTGCATGTCGACCAACGACCAGGTCACGCTCCTCGCGAGCGGCGCCAGCGGGAAGACGGTGGATGCCGACGCCTTCGCCGCAGCCCTCGTCGCGGTGTGCGATGACCTCGCCGCGCAGCTGCAGGGCGACGCCGAGGGCTCCAGCCACGACATCACGATCGAGGTCGTGAACGCCGCGAGCGAGGACGACGCCGTCGAGGTCGGCCGTTCGGTCGCCCGCAACAACCTCTTCAAGGCCGCGATCTTCGGCAACGACCCCAACTGGGGCCGCGTGCTCGCCGCGATCGGCACCACCGACGCCGCCTTCGACCCGTACGACGTCGACGTGTGGATGAACGGGGTGCGCGTGTGCTCCGCGGGCGGGCCCGACCGCCCCCGCGAAGACGTGGATCTCACCCCTCGCGCCACCGACCTCGTCATCGACCTGAAGGTCGGCGACGCGACGGCGACGATCCGCACCAACGACCTCACGCACGACTACGTCCACGAGAACAGCGCCTATTCGTCATGACCCACGTCGATCTCCAAGACACCGACCCCGCCGAAGCCAGCGAGCGGGCGATCACGCTCGTCGAGTCGCTGCCCTGGGTGCGCAAGTACCGCGACCAGGTCGTGGTGGTGAAGTACGGCGGCAACGCCATGGTCAGCGACGAGCTGCAGGACGCCTTCGCCGCCGACATCGCCTACCTCCGCTACGTCGGCGTCAAGCCCGTCGTCGTGCACGGCGGCGGCCCGCAGATCTCGTCGATGCTGAACCGCCTCGACATCCCGAGCGAGTTCCGCGGCGGCTACCGCGTCACCTCGACCGAGGCGATCGGCGTCGTGCGCATGGTGCTCACCGGACAGATCAACCCGCAGCTCGTGGCCAAGGTCAACGCCCACGGGCCGCTGGCCACGGGCCTGAGCGGCGAGGATGCGGGGCTCTTCGGGGGTCGGCGTCGCGGCGTCGTCGTCGACGGCGTCGAGCACGATCTCGGCCGCGTGGGCGACGTCGTCACGGTCGACCCGCAGCCCGTTCTCGACCACCTGGCCGCCGGTCGCGTGCCGATCGTGTCGAGCATCGCTCCCGACCTCGACCACCCCGGCACCTCGTTGAACGTGAACGCGGATGCCGCGGCGGCGGCCCTCGCGACGGCCCTCAACGCCAAGAAGCTCGTCGTGCTCACCGACGTGCCGGGCCTCTACGCCGACTGGCCCAACCGCGACTCGCTGGTGTCCCACCTGACCTCGACGGAGCTGCGGGCGATGCTGCCGCGGCTGGAGTCGGGGATGATCCCGAAGATGCAGGCGTGCCTCGACGCCGTCGACGGGGGAGTGCCCACCGCGGCCATCATCGACGGACGTGTGCCGCACTCGGTGCTCGTCGAACTGTTCACCAGCAAGGGAATCGGAACGGAGGTGGTCGCATGACCACCGCAACCTGGCAGGACGACGCGGGACGGGATCTGGTCCGCAGCTTCGGCGACCGCATGGCGCTGTTCGTGCGCGGCGAGGGCGCGTACGTGTGGGACAGCGAGGGCACGAAGTACCTCGACTTCCTCGCGGGGATCGCCGTGAACGCCCTTGGTCACGCCCACCCCGTCTTCGTGAAGGCCATCACCGAGCAGGCGGCCACGCTCGCCCACGTGTCGAACTACTTCGCCACGCCCCCGCAGCTGGCGATGGCCGCGCGTCTCAAGCGTCTGGCCGGGACGGGCGAGTCGGGCCGGGTGTACTTCGGCAACTCCGGCGCCGAGGCGAACGAGGCGGCGCTCAAGCTCGCGCGCCTGCACGGTCGCGGCACCGATCGCACCCGTATCCTGACGCTCAAGGGTGGGTTCCACGGCCGCACCATGGGGGCTCTCGCCCTGACCGGCAAGCCCGCGCTCCAGGCCGACTTCCTTCCCATGGTCCCGGGGGTCGAGCACATCGACGCCACCGTCGAAGCCCTCGAGGCCGCGATGGACGTGCGCGTCGCCGCGCTTCTCGTCGAGCCCATCCAGGGCGAGGCCGGCGTCGTCGAGCTGCCCGAGGGATACCTGCAGGCGGCGCGCGAGATCACCGCCCGTCACGGTGCGCTGCTCATCGTCGACGAGATCCAGACCGGCGCCGGCCGGACGGGGGCCTGGTTCGGCTTCCAGCACGCCGGCATCGTCCCGGATGCCATCACGGTGGCCAAGGGCATCGGCGGAGGTTTCCCCATCGGCGCGCTCATCACCTTCGGCGCCGCGAGCGACCTGTTCTTTCCCGGCACGCACGGGTCGACCTTCGGCGGCAACGCCCTCGGCACCGCCGTCGGCGGGGCCGTGCTCGAGGAGATCGAGTCGGCGGGCCTGGTCGAGAACGCCGCTCGCCGCGAGGCGCAGCTGCGCGAGGGGATCGCCGCGCTCGGCTCCCCGCTCGTCGAGGGCGTGCGCGGCCGCGGTCTGCTGCTCGGCATCGGGCTCACCAGCCCGGTCGCCAAGGCTGTGGTCGCCGCCGCCCAGCAGCACGGTCTCGTCGTCAACGCCGCGAACGACACCACGATCCGCATCGCACCGCCGCTGACGATCCAGGATGCCGAGGTCTCGGCGTTCCTCGAGCTCTTCGGCGCCGCGCTGGCGACCGTCTCCGATGCCCTGATCCTAGAAGGAGCCCCCGCGTGACCCGCCACCTGCTGCGCGACGACGACCTGACCCCGGCCGAGCAGGCCGAGATCCTCGACCTCGCGATCGAGCTGAAGAAGGACCGCTGGGCGCTGAAGCCGCTCGAGGGGCCCCAGACGGTCGCGGTGATCTTCGACAAGTCCTCGACCCGCACGCGCGTGTCGTTCGCGGTCGGGATCGCCGACCTCGGTGGCTCGCCCCTGATCATCTCGACCGCCAACAGCCAGCTCGGCGGCAAGGAGACCCCCTCCGACACCGCGCGCGTGCTGGAGCGCCAGGTCGCCGCGATCGTCTGGCGCACCTACGCGCAGTCGGGGCTCGAGGAGATGGCGCGCGGAACCCGCGTGCCGGTGGTCAACGCGCTGAGCGACGACTTCCACCCCTGCCAGCTGCTCGCCGACCTGCTCACGATCCGCGAGCACAAGGGCGAGCTGAAGGGCCTGACGCTGTCGTTCTTCGGCGACGGGCAGAGCAACATGGCCCACTCCTACGTGCTTGCCGGCGTCACCGCGGGCATGCACGTGCGCGTCGCCGCGCCCGCCGACTACGCGCCCCGCGCCGACGTGATCGCGGATGCCGAGCGGATCGCCGCCGAGACCGGCGGCTCGATCACCCTGCTCGGCGACCCCGACGTCGCGGCATCCGGAGCCGACGTCGTCGTCACCGACACGTGGGTCTCGATGGGCAAAGAGGAGGAGAAGATCGCGCGCATCCGCGACCTGGGCGGCTTCAAGGTCACCAGCGAGCTGATGACGCGCGCCGCCGACGACGCGATCTTCATCCACTGCCTGCCCGCCGACCGCGGTTACGAGGTCGACGCCGAGGTCATCGACGGCCCGCAGAGCGTCGTCTGGGACGAGGCCGAGAACCGTCTGCACGCGCAGAAAGCGCTGCTGGTGTGGCTTCTGCGTCAGGACTGACCTCCCGCGCCGGCCGGCTCTGGACCCGTTTCGACGGTCCGGGCCGGCTGGCCGGTGTCGACCTCGCCCGCGGACTCGCGGTGCTCGGCATGCTCGCCGCGCACTTGCTCGACACCGATCGGGTGCTCACTCTCGAGCCCGACACCTGGGTGACGCTCGTCAACGGGCGCTCCTCGATCCTGTTCGCGGTGCTCGCGGGCGTCTCGATCTCGCTGGTGACCGGGGGGAGCCGGCCCCTCGCCCCCGAGCGCCGCCCCCGGGCGGCGGCGCGCCTCGCCCTGCGCGGGGCCCTGCTCTGGGTGATCGGGCTGTTGCTGGTGCTGACCGGCGTTCCCGTCTACGTCATCCTCCCCGCCTACGCGCTGCTGTTCGTGCTGGCGCTGCCGTTCCTGGGGATGCGGGCGCGCGGGCTGTTCCTGACCGCGGGCGTGCTGGCGCTGGTCATGCCGTGGATCCAGCCGGTGCTCGATGCGGCGCCGATCTGGGCGGGGGCCGGGGGAGAGGAGCTCGCCGCGATCGTGGGGTGGCACTACCCGTTCACCGTCTGGATCGCGTTCCTGCTCGCCGGGATGGGGGTGGGTCGTCTCGACCTGCGCGCGCTGCCCGAGCAAGCGATGCTCGTCATGGCGGGACTCTCGCTCCTGCTCGCCGGGTACGGCTTCGCGGTCGCGACTGCGCCGCTCGTCGCGCGGCAGCCGTACCTCGCGGCGGTGCTGACCGCCGAGGATCACTCGTCGGGTCTGTGGGAGGTCATCGGCTCGGGTGGGTTCGCCCTGTTCGTGATCGGCTCGTGCCTGCTGCTGTGCCGGACGCCCGTGCGCTGGGTCGCCGTGCCGCTGCGCGCGGTGGGGTCGATGCCGCTGACCGGGTACGTGCTGCAGCTCGTGGTGTGGGCGATCGTCGCGCTCGCGCTCCTCGGCGACACGTCCGATCTCCTCGGCATCCGGGAGGCGGGCCTGTTCGTGCCGCTCACCGCGGGGCTGATCGTCGGTTGCACGGTGTGGGCGCTCACGGTCGGCCGGGGTCCCCTCGAGACGGTCATCGACGCGATCGTCCGCGCCGTCGTCGGACGGGATGCCGCCCCTCGGCCGGATGCGCCGGACTCGACGCCCGTCACCGGCTCCGGCGGTGTCGGCGGCCCTCGGTAGGCTGGACGTATGAGCAGCGAGACCGGTCAGTCGACGAACGAGGGCGCCCTGTGGGGGGCCCGTTTCTCGGGCGGACCGTCTCCCGAACTGGCGGCGCTGAGCCGCTCCACCCATTTCGACTGGGACCTCGCGCTGTACGACATCCAGGGCTCGCACGCGCACGCCGCGGCTCTCGAGGCCGCGGGGTACCTCAGCGCCGACGAGGCGCGGGCGATGCACGACGGTCTCGACGACCTCGCCGCCCGCGTGCAGGACGGCTCGCTCGTCGCCGCACCCGGTGACGAAGACGTGCACGGGGCCCTCGAGCGCGTTCTCATCGAGACGGTGGGCCCGGCCCTCGGCGGCAAGCTCCGCGCCGGCCGCAGCCGCAACGACCAGATCGCGACCCTCGTGCGGCTGTACCTGCTCGATCACTCGCGCACGATCACGCGCGACCTCCTCCGCCTCATCGACGCTCTCGTGGCGCAGGCCGAGGCGCACGAGAGCGCGATCATGCCCGGCCGTACGCACCTGCAGCACGCACAACCGGTCCTCCTCGCCCACCACCTCCAGGCTTACGGCTGGGCGTTCGTGCGCGGTCTCGAGCGGCTGCGCGACTGGTCGGTGCGCGCCTCGGTGTCGCCCTACGGCGGCGGGGCGCTCGCCGGGGCGACGCTCGGCCTCGACCCCCAGCTCGTGGCCGACCGCCTGGGCCTGGCCCGCCCGGCCGAGAACTCGCTCGACGGCACGGCCTCCCGCGACGTGGTGGCCGAGTTCGCCTTCATCACCGCCATGATCGGCGTCGACCTCTCGCGCCTGGCGGAGGACGTCATCCTCTGGAACACCCGCGAGTTCGGCTTCGTCACCCTCGACGACTCCTACTCGACCGGCTCGAGCATCATGCCGCAGAAGAAGAACCCCGACATCGCGGAGCTCGCGCGCGGCAAGGCCGGACGCCTGATCGGCAACCTGTCGGGCCTGCTCGCGACGCTCAAGGGCCTGCCCCTGGCGTACAACCGCGACCTCCAAGAAGACAAGGAGCCGGTGTTCGACTCGGTCCGCACGCTCGAGCTCGTGCTGCCGGCGTTCTCCGGCATGATCGCCACCATGCGGTTCCACACCGACCGCCTGGCCGAGCTCGCCCCGCAGGGCTTCTCGCTCGCGACCGACGTCGCCGAGTGGCTGGTGCGGCAGGGCGTGGCCTTCCGCGATGCGCACGAGATCTCCGGAGCGCTCGTGCGGGCGTGCGAGGAGCGCGAGATCGGTCTCGAAGACGCCGACGACGCCCTGCTCGCGCGCGTGTCGCCCGCGCTCACCCCGCAGGTGCGCGAGGTGCTGACGATCGAGGGCTCGGTGTCGAGCCGTACGGGCGTCGGCGGGACGGCGCCGGTCCGCGTGGCCGAGCAGCGCGAGGAGCTCGTCGCGCGAGCTCAAGCGGCATCCCGTGCCCTCAACGGTTGATATCAGCGAATCGCTTATCAAATCGGGTAAATAAGCTTTAGACTTATCTCATGACCGTCGCGGTGATCGCCGACATCGTGGCTTCTCGGCAGCTGGCCGACCGGGCCGGTGCTCAGCGCGCGATCGCCGAAGCCGTGCAGAGGGTCGAGCGCGATCTGCCCGTCGCAACGGCCCCGCTCGCGGCCGTCGTCGGCGACGAGCTGCAGGGCGAGTACGCGGCGCTCACCGACGCGCTCGCCTCCCTTCTGCTGCTGCGCCTTGCGCTGCCCGACGACGTCGACTGCCGGTTCGGCATCGGCGTGGGCGACACGCGCCCGATCGAGCTCGAGGGACGCACGCTGCCCGAGGGGCCGGCGTGGTGGGCCGCCCGCGATGCCGTCGAGCACGTCGAACGGCTGCAACAGCGCGCCGCGCCGCTCGCGCGCACCGGCATCCGGCTCGCAGAGGGGCAGGATGCCACCATGTCCGAGGCCATTGCGCTCGCCGCCGCCTACGCGCTCAGCCGTGACCAGCTCGTCTCGGCGATGAGCGAGCGCACGCGTCGCCTGACCTACGGACGGTGCATCGGCCTGACGCAGCGCGAGCTGGCCGACGCGGAGGGCGTCAGCCAGTCCGCGGTGTCGCAGGCCCTGGCCGCGGGCGGTTCCGCGGCGATCATCGAGGGCTTCGACGTGCTTGCGGCGAAGGCGCGCGCATGATCGCCGCGGGACTGCTCCTGCTCGCGGTCGGTGCGGTCGACCTGCTGCGGCAGATGATCCGCACGCGCCGCGTCCTCGCCTTCGCGATCGCGGCCGTGCTGCTGATCGTGGCGTCCGCGGGTCTCGACGCCCTCGTCGCCGGCATCCTCGCCGTCGCGGTCGGTGCGATCTGGATGTGGGTCGTCCCCGAGAACGGTCCCGCCCGCGCCGGGCTCTGGCCGGTGGCCCTGCTCGGGCTCGCCGCCGCCGCGTGCGTCGTCGTGGCCCCGGGGCGCGAGCGGCCGGGACTGCTCGGACAGCTGTGGGCCTCGTACCGCCCCGGGGAGGCGGTCTCGATCGACGTGGCCGTGCTCGTGATCGGCTGCCTGGTGTTCCTGCTCGAGTCGGGCAACGCCGTGGTGCGCATCGCCCTGCGCTCCGAGATGGGCGGGGGCGCGGTCGACGCCGACGCGGCGCCCACCCTGAAGGGCGGCCGCCTCATCGGTCCGCTCGAACGCATCCTCGTCTTCGTGCTCACGCTCAGCGCGGCTTACACGCTCTTGGCCGCGGTCCTCGCCGCGAAGGGCATCGTGCGCTTCCCCGAGATCTCGCGCGACCGAGACGACGGCAACCGGGCCGAGTACTTCCTCATCGGCAGTCTCGTCAGCTGGGTGACGTCTCTGGCGGCGGCCTTCCTGGTGTGGTGGGGCATCCGCGCGGGGTGAGGAGCGCGGCGGGCCGCGAGAGCTGAGGTCGTGGCGGTGCCGTGGGTGGCGGCATCCGGGGTCGGAACGGCCCGCTGGTACCCTGAACCGGTGTCTGCACCGATCGACGCGGCGCCCGTGAGCGCCCTCGCCCCCGCCAACGACCCGACCTTCGACAACGTCTGGGACGAGCTGGTGTACCGCGGACTCATCCACGTCTCGACCGACGAAGGCGAGCTGCGCGAGCTGCTGGGCGGCGACCCGATCGTCTTCTACTGCGGGTTCGATCCGACCGCGCCGAGCCTGCACCTGGGCAACCTCGTGCAGCTTCTCACCATGCGTCGCCTCCAGCTCGCCGGTCACCGTCCCCTCGGCCTGGTCGGGGGTTCGACGGGTCTCGTGGGTGACCCCCGCCCCACCGCCGAACGCACGCTGAACACGCGCGAGACCGTCGCCGAGTGGGTGGCGCGCCTGCGCGCGCAGGTGGAGCGCTTCCTGAGCTTCGAGGGCGAGAACGCCGCCCGCATGGTCAACAACCTCGACTGGACCGCGCCGCTCAGCGCCATCGACTTCCTGCGCGAGATCGGCAAGCACTTCCGCGTCGGCACGATGCTGAAGAAAGACGCGGTCAGCGCGCGCCTGAACTCCGAGGCCGGCATCAGCTACACCGAGTTCAGCTACCAGATCCTGCAGGGCATGGACTACCTCGAGCTGTACCGCCAGTACGGCTGCGTGCTGCAGACCGGCGGCAGCGACCAGTGGGGCAACCTCACCAGCGGCACCGACCTCGTGCGCAAGGTCGAGGGAACGTCCGTCCACGCCATCGGCACGCCGCTGATCACTAACAGCGACGGAACGAAGTTCGGCAAGAGCGAGGGCAACGCCATCTGGCTGGATGCCGAGATGTGCAGCCCCTGGGTCATGTACCAGTTCTGGCTCAACACCGACGACCGCGACGTGGCCGAGCGCCTCAAGGTGTTCACGTTCCTCACGCGCGCCGAGATCGAGGAGTACGAGGCCCAGGTCGAGGCGGAGCCGTTCCGCCGCGCCGCGCAGAAGCGCCTCGCGCGCGAGGTCGTGACGACCGTGCACGGCGCCGAGGCGGCCGAGGCCGTGATCGCGGCGACCGAGGCGCTCTTCGGTCAGGGCGATGTGACCGCGCTCGACGCCGCCGTGCTGCGCAGCGCCCTCGAGGAGCTGCCGCATGCGACGGTGCCCGCGCGGTCGAGCGTCGTCGAGGCGCTCACCGCCACGGGCCTGTGCGCCAGCCTCAGCGAGGCGCGCCGCGCGATCGCGCAGGGCGGCGTCTCTCTCGACGGCGAGAAGGTCACGAGCGACGAGGCGGTCGTCGAGGGAACGCTCCCCGGCGGTGTCTCGGTGCTGCGCCGCGGCAAGAAGACGCTCGCGGGTCTGTTCCTCAGCTGATATGCCGTTCACGCCGAGCCATGCCGTCGTCGCGCTGCCCTTCCTGCGCACGCGGCTGGTTCCGGCGGGGATCGCGATCGGGGCGATGACCCCCGACCTGCCGCTCTTCGTCCGCGGGATGTGGCCCGGCTACGGCCTCACGCACGACCTCGCGTGGCTCCCGGTCACGGTCGTGGTCGCCGTCGTCCTGCTGCTGGTGTGGCGATGCGTGCTCCGACCCGCGACCCGGGAGCTCGTGCCGCGCCCGGTCGCGGAGCGCCTACCGGCGGACTGGGACGCCGGTGCCCGCGCGGCGGCGCGCGAGAGCGAAGGCGGGGGAGTCGTCGGCATCCTGTGGCTCGTCCTCTCGCTCGCGCTGGGGGTGGCCTCGCACATCGCGTGGGACCTGTTCACCCACGAAGGACGGGCGGGGGAGCAGCTGTTCCCCGCGCTCGCGGGGCAGTGGGGGCCGTTCACGGGCGCGAAGTGGCTGCAGCACGCCTCGAGCGCCGTCGGGCTGCTCGTGCTCGCGGTCTTCGCGGCCGTGTGGCTGTCGCGGCGCGCGGCCCGGCCGGTGCGAAGGGTGATCCCGGATGCCGTCCGCTGGGCGTGGTGGTTCTCGCTCCCGGTCGCGCTGGTCGGCGCGGCGGTCGTGGCGGTGGCTCTCAACGGCGGGTTCGATGCGGATTACACCCCCACGCACCTCGTCTACGGCGTCCTGACGAAGATCGCCGCCGTCTGGGCGGCGCTGACGCTCGCGCTGGCGGTGCTCGTGCAGGTGCGGCGCGCGCGGGCGGTCGTGCGCGTCGGGTAGCGCTCGAGCCTCCGGAGGGCGGTGGCTGAGCCCGTCGAAGCCACCGGCCCGCGGGTCACACGGGCGGGGCGACGGGCGACGGCTAGACTCGACGACGTTATGACGAAGGCGGGAGACTCGGTGTCGGCGAGCACGAAGGGCCAGAAGACGGGCGCGGACGAGGTCATCCTCGGACCCACCGGTCGCCCCTACCAGGGGTTCCCCACCCCGAAGCCGCTCGACAGTCACGGCCCCGCCCGCATCATCGCCCTCTGCAATCAGAAGGGCGGCGTCGGCAAGACGACCACCACGATCAATCTCGCGGCCTCGCTCGCCGGGTACGGCCGCCGCGTGCTGGCCATCGACTTCGATCCGCAGGGTGCGCTGTCGGCCGGTCTCGGCATCCAGACGCACGACGTGCCGACCATCTACGACCTGCTGCTCGACACCAAGCGCGACCCGCACGAGGTCATCGTGCACACGCGCGTCGAGGGACTCGACGTCATCCCCGCCAACATCGACCTGTCGGCGGCCGAGGTGCACCTCGTCAACGAGGTCGCCCGCGAGACGATCCTCGCCCGGGTGCTGCGCAAGGTCGCCGCCGACTACGACGTGATCCTCGTCGACTGCCAGCCCTCCCTCGGCCTGCTCACCGTCAACGCCCTCACCGCGGCGCACGGCGTGCTGATCCCGCTCGAGTGCGAGTTCTTCGCGCTGCGCGGCGTCGCCCTGCTGGTCGAGACGATCGACAAGGTGCGCGACCGCCTCAATCCCGCGATCGAGCTCGACGGCGTTCTCGCCACGATGTACGACCCCCGCACGCTGCACTCGCGCGAGGTGCTCGAGCGCGTGGTCGAGGCGTTCGGCGACGACGTGCTCGAGACGGTCATCGGCCGTACGGTGAAGTTCCCGGATGCCTCGGTCTCGGGCATGCCGATCACGGAGTTCGCGCCCGAGCACGCCGCCGCCCAGGCCTACCTGCGGCTGGCGCGGGAGCTGGTCGCCCGTGGCGCCGTCGCCTGACGAGACCCCCGACGCCGTCGCCCTCGCGTCGGCCCCTCAGCCCGCGACCGAAGTCCTCGAGCCCGCGGCCGAGGTCCCTGAGCCCGAGAACGAGGTCCCTGAGCCCGTGACCGAGGTCCCTGCGCCTGTCGAAGGGACCGGAAGCGACTCCTCGGGCTTCCGCGTCACGCTCCCTGTCTTCGACGGACCCTTCGACCTGCTCCTCACCCTCATCTCTCGCGCTGAGCTCGACATCACCGAGGTCGCCCTGAGCCGAGTGACCGACGAGTTCATCGCCTACCTCCGGGCGATGGGGCCGGAGGGCGATCTCGACGAGGCGAGCGAGTTCCTCGTCGTGGCCGCGACCCTGCTCGACATGAAGATCGCCGGTCTCCTGCCGCAGGGCGAGCTGGTGGATGCCGAGTCGGTGGCCCTCCTCGAAGCGCGCGACCTGCTGTTCGCACGTCTGCTGCAGTACCGCGCCTTCAAGGAGGTGTCGGCGTGGTTCGCCCGCTGCCTCCAGCGCGAGGACCGGCGCCACACCCGGAACGTGCGCCTCGACGAGAAGTACCGCAGCGCGGTTCCCGAACTGAAGTGGACCCTGAGCGCCGACGACTTCGCGGCGCTCGCCGTGGTCGCTCTTGCGCCGAAGCAGATCCCCACCGTCGGTCTCGACCACCTGCACGCCCCGCTCGTGAGCATCCGCGAGCAGGCCGCGATCGTGGTGACGCTGCTGCGCTCGGCCGGGACCTTGAACTTCCGCGACCTCGTCGCCGGGGTCACCGAGACCGGCGTCGTCGTCGCGCGATTCCTGTCGATCCTCGAGCTGTACCGTCACGCGGCGCTGTCGTTCGAGCAGCTCGAACCACTGGGGGAGCTGACCCTGCGCTGGACCGCCGAGAGGTGGTCGGAAGAGAACCTCGCCGCCCTGGGAGCCGACTATGACCGATGACACCGCCGCCCCGGAGGCGCCCGCGCGCTCGGTCGACCCGGCATCCGTCGCTCGTCGCCTCGAGGCGATCCTGCTCGTCGTCGAGGAGCCGCAGAGCCTCGTGAGCCTCGCCGCGGCCGTCGGTGCGCCCGTGCCGGCCGTGCGCCAGGCCGTCGACGCGCTCGTGGCGGACTACGACGGCGAGACCGGGGGGCCGGTGCGCGGCTTCGAGCTGCGCGAGGTCGGCGGAGGCTGGCGCCTGTACGTGCGCGAGGAGTACGACGACGTGGTCGGCGACTTCGTCAACACCCAGGCGCCCTCGCGGCTGTCGCAGGCGGCGCTGGAGACCCTGGCCGTCATCGCGTACAAGCAGCCCGTGACGCGCGGGCAGGTGGCATCCATCCGCGCGGTGAACGTGGACTCGGTCGTGCGGACGCTCCTCGCCCGGGGGCTCATCACGGAGGTCTTCACCGACTCCGACACGGGCGCGATCCACTACGGGACCACCGACCAACTGCTGGTCAACCTCGGCATCAACTCGCTCGACGAGCTGCCGCATATCTCGCCGTTGCTCGACGACGGCTCGGACGGATTCGACGGAGAGGTACTGAAGTGAGTGAAGCGGATGCCGAGGGCGTACGCCTGCAGAAGGTTCTCGCGAACGCGGGCGTGGCCTCGCGCCGCGTCTCGGAGCAGATGATCGTCGAGGGACGCGTGCGGGTGAACGGCGTGGTCGTCACCGAGCTCGGCTCGCGCATCGACCCCGAGGTCGACCTCGTCGACGTCGACGGCACGGCGATCCAGCTCGACGCGTCGAAGCGCTACGTCATCCTGAACAAGCCCACCGGGGTCGTCAGCTCGATGAACGACGATCGGGGCCGACCCGATCTGCGTCGGTACACGAAGGAGTGGGACGAGCGTCTCTTCAACGTCGGACGACTGGATGCCGACACCTCGGGCCTGCTCGTCCTCACCAACGACGGCGACCTCGCCCACGTGCTCGCGCACCCCTCGTTCGGGGTGACCAAGGTGTACATCGCCAAGGTCGAGGGGCAGGTGCTGCCGCAGACGATCCAGCGCCTCATCAAGGGCGTCGAGCTCGAGGACGGGCGGATCGCGGCCGACAAGGCGCGGCTGCTCGACTCCTCGCGGGGCGAGAGCCTCGTCGAGCTGACCCTGCACTCGGGCAAGAACCGCATCGTGCGCCGCATGATGGCCGAGGTCGGTCACCCGGTCGTCGAGCTGGTCCGGCGGCAGTTCGGGCCGCTGCACCTGGGAACTCTCCCGGTGGGCAAGGCCCGCGAGTTGACTACAGTAGAACGCGGTGCCCTGCTCACGCTGTCTCGTCGAGACGGCGACGCTCCCGTGGAGTGAGCCTCCCGGGCGTCTTGCGGCGCGAGCGGTGCCGCCCAGGGCAGGAGACCCGATGAGCGAAGTCAAGGCAACGTCCGCGCGCGCGGCCGGACCTTTGGCGACCCGCACGAGCGGCACCGTCCGCGTCGTCGGTTCGGGTCTTCTCGGCGCCAGCATCGGTCACGCGCTCACCGCCGCGGGCGTCGACGTCGTGCTCGTCGATGCCTCGCCCTCTCAGCTGCGCCTCGCGATCGACTACGGCGCGGGTCGCGCCGAGCGCCCCGACGACCGTCCGTCGTTGATCGTGGTGGCCGTTCCCCCCGACGTGACGGCCGACGTCGTCCAGCGCGAGCTCGAGGCGTTCCCGGATGCCGTCGTCACCGACGTCGCGAGCGTGAAGCTCGAGCCGCTGCGCACACTGCGCCAGCGCGGTGTCGATCTCACCCACTACATCGGCTCGCACCCCATGGCCGGTCGCGAGCGCGGGGGAGCCATCTCGGCCCGCGCCGACATCTTCGTCGGTCGCCCTTGGGTGGTCTGCCGCGACGGCGAGACCAGCGCGCACGACCTGTCGCTCGTCGAGGGGCTCGCGCTCGACCTGGGTGCGACCCTCATCGAGATGACTCCCGAAGAGCACGACGAGTCCGTCGCGCTCATGTCGCACGTGCCGCAACTGGTGGCGAGCCTGCTCGCGGGTCGTTTCGTCGAGGCGCCCGACGGCTCGCTGCGCCTCGCCGGCCAGGGCGTGCGCGACACGACGCGCATCGCGGCATCCGCTCCCGAGCTGTGGGTGCAGATCCTCGGGGCGAACGCGGCGCCCGTCGTCGCGGTGCTCGATCGGCTCGCGGCCGACCTCGGCGAGGTCGCCGACGCGCTGCGCGACCCCGACGTCCCCGGCGCCCGCCGTGCGGTGGCCGACACCATCCGCCGCGGCAACGAGGGCGTGGAGCGCCTGCCCGGCAAGCACGGCCAGAACCGCCGCTTCGATACCTTCGTCGTCATGGTCGACGACACCTCCGGCCAGCTGGGGCGCCTCTTCGGCGAACTCGGCGACCTCGACGTCAACGTCGAAGACCTACGCCTCGAGCACTCGCCCGGAGCCCCGTTCGGTCTCGCCGAGATCAGCGTCGTCCCCGACGCGGTCCGCCGGGCCGTCGACGGTCTCCAGCAGCGCGGTTGGCGGATTGCGAGCACCACCCATGACTGAGTCCACCCCCTCCGTGACCACGGCGCGCGCAGGCACCGCCGCGCCGGTCGTCGTCGCGATCGACGGTCCCGCCGGCAGCGGCAAGTCGAGCGTGTCGAAGGCCGCCGCGGGCCGCCTCGGCTACGGCTTCCTCGACACGGGGGCCGCCTACCGGGCCCTCGCCTGGCACGCCCTCGAGCACGGGGCCGACACCTCCGACGCCACCGCGGTGCTGGAGGTGTTCGGCGACTTCGACTACGCGATTTCGCTCGACCCGGCCGACCGCTGGGTGCGCGTGGGCGGCGTCGACGTCACCGCGGCGATCCGGGAGCCCCGGGTCACCGACGCCGTGAGCGGGGTGGCCCGCGTCGGCGCCGTGCGGCACGCCGTGAACGAGCTGTTCCGTCGGCTCGTGGCATCCGCTGGTCTGGCCGGTGTCGTGGTCGAGGGACGCGACATCACCACGGTGGTGTTCCCCGACGCGCCCGTGCGCGTCCTGCTCACCGCGGCGCCCGAGGTGCGCGCCGCCCGGCGCAGCGCAGAACTCACCGATCAGGACGCCGCCAAGGTCGCCGCCGCGCTGCACAAGCGCGACGCGGCCGATTCCACGGTCGTCGACTTCCTCACCGCCGCCGAAGGCGTGCTGGTCGTCGACTCGACCCACCTCGATTTCGAACAGACCGTCGACGCCGTGCTGAGCGTCGTCGACAACACGATGGGAGCCCGCGATGGGCGTTGAAGACGAGTACGAAGGCGGGCCCGACCAGCTCGCCGAGAAGATGGAGAACCTCGACGAGGTGCTCGCCGAGCAGCGGGCCGAAGCGCTGCGCGCGGGACTGGAGGACTTCGACCTCGATGAGGACGACGCCCAGCTGCTGGCGGGGCTCGCCTCGGGCGAGGGCGCGATCGAGTTCCTCCCCGCGCTGCCGGTGGTCGCGATCGTCGGCCGCCCGAACGTGGGCAAGTCGGCGCTGGTGAACCGCATCCTCGGCCGCCGCGAGGCCGTCGTCGAGGACACCCCCGGGGTCACGCGCGACCGCGTCACCTACAAGGCCGAGTGGCTCGACCGCCGCTTCTCGCTCGTCGACACCGGCGGCTGGGAGCCCGACGCCAAGGGCATCGACCGATCGGTCGCGGCCCAGGCGGAGGTCGCGATCGATCTCGCCGACGTGGTGCTGTTCGTCGTGGATGCCACGGTGGGGGCGACCTCGACCGACGAGCACGTCGTGAAGCTGCTGCGCAAGAGCAAGAAGCCCGTCTTCCTCATCGCCAATAAGGTCGACGACGCGCGCCAGGAGCCCGAGGCGACGGCCCTGTGGAACCTCGGCCTCGGCGAGCCCCATCCGGTCTCGGCCATCCACGGCCGCGGCGTGGCCGACCTGCTCGACGAGCTCATGAAGGTGCTGCCCGACGTGTCGGCGGTCGCCAAGTACGAGATCGGCGGACCGCGCCGCGTCGCGATCCTCGGTCGACCGAACGTCGGCAAGTCGTCCCTGCTCAACAAGGCCGCCGGTGAGGAGCGCGTGGTCGTCAACGAGCTCGCGGGCACCACCCGCGACCCGGTGGATGAGGTCGTCGAGCTTGGCGGCAAGCTGTGGACGCTCGTCGACACCGCCGGCATCCGTCGTCGCGTGCACCTGTCCCAGGGCGCCGACTTCTACGCGTCGCTGCGCACCTCGACGGCGCTGGAGAAGTCCGAGGTCGCCGTCGTCGTGATCGACGTCTCGCAGCCGATCAGCGTGCAGGACCTCAACATCATCGACCTCGTGCTCGAGTCGGGTCGCGCGCTCGTGCTGGCGTTCAACAAGTGGGACCGCCTGAACGACGACGACATGGAGAACCAGGACCGTCGCCGCTACCTGGAGCGCGAGATCGAGCAGGACCTCGCGCACGTCTCGTGGGCCCCCCGCGTGAACATCTCGGCGCGCACGGGTCGTCACCTCGACAAGCTCGTGCCCGCCCTCGAGCAGGCGCTCGAGTCGTGGGACACCCGTATCCCGACCGGCAAGTTCAACGCGTTCCTGTCGGAGCTCGTCGCCGAGCACCCGCACCCGCTGCGCGGCGGCAAGCAGCCGCGCATCCTGTTCGGCACGCAGGCGGCGACGCGTCCGCCGACCTTCGTGCTCTTCACGACCGGGTTCCTCGACCCCGGCTACCGCCGGTTCATCCAGCGGCGCCTGCGCGAGATCTACGGCTTCGAGGGCACGCCGATCGTGCTCAACATGCGCATCCGCGAGAAGCGTCAGCGCTGAGGCAGGTCACGAACGCCCTGATCCCCGCGCGGGGGTCGGGGCTTTCGTGCGTGGTGGCGATGCGGCGAAACATTCCTGCGCGGAGCGCTGCGGAATCGGTACAGTGCTTCCGCGCCGACGATCCCGTCGGCGCCTCGAATCGCCACGTGTCAGGGGGACACACATGTCGAACACGAACACCAACGTTGCGCTCGGGCAGCCGTACTACGGCGCTCCGATCGGCGCAGCCGTGCAGCGCTTCTTCAAGAAGTACGCCACATTCACCGGGCGGGCCAGCCGCAGCGAGTACTGGTGGTGGGTCCTGGTGAACGCCGTGGTGCTGGCGGTGCTCGGAACGCTCGCGCTGGTCACCGGAGGCGGAGGCGGAGTCGACGAGTACGGCGCGCCCGCCGGACCCTCGGGACTGGGCGTGGTCTTCCTGGTCCTCTACGTCGTCTGGGGACTCGCCACCCTCGTACCCGGCGTCGCCCTCGTGGTGCGCCGCCTGCACGACACCAACAAGAGCGGCTTCTGGATCTTCGTCGGTCTGGTTCCATTCGTGGGCAGCCTCATCCTGCTCGTGTTCATGCTGTTGCCGCCCGTGCCGGAGGGCGCGCGCTTCGACGCCTGAGCATTCATCGAACGCCCCGATCCCCGTGCGAAGGTCGGGGCGTTCGTGCGTTCGGGGCGCGTGCCTGTGGACGGGGCGTCCGCTTGCGCTGTCCGACCCCGTGTGACGTCCGACGGAGCCACCGCCGCCCGGCTGTGCCAGGCTGGACGCGATGACGATCGAGCCTCCCGCCCCCGGTGAACCGCGGCGCCCGCACGGACCCCGCGATCCCGGCGACGCCTGGGTCGTCGCGCCCACCGGCGAGAAGTACTGGGGTCGATTCGGTGCGGCCGGGCTGCTCGCCCTCGACCCGCTGCGCGGCGTGCTGCTGCAGCACCGCGTCGCGTGGAGCCACTTCGGCGACACCTGGGCGCTGCCCGGGGGTGCGCGGCACGAGGGCGAATCCGCCCGCGACGGCGCGCTGCGTGAATCCGGCGAGGAGGCGGGCGTCCCGGCGGACGCCGTGCGGGCGCGGTTCGAGAGCGTGCTCGACCTCGGAATCTGGTCGTACTCGACGCTCGTGGCCGATGTCACGACTCCCTTCGAGCCCGTGATCAGCGACCCCGAGAGCGTCGCTCTCGAGTGGGTGCCGGTCGACCGTGTCGACGCGTTGCCGCTGCACCCCGGGTTCGCGGCATCCTGGCCCGCCCTGCGCGCCGCGCTGTCGACCCGGCCCGCTCTCGTGGTCGATGTGGCGAACGTCATGGGCTCGGTACCCGACGGTTGGTGGAAGGATCGCGCCGGTGCGGCCGGGCGGATTCTGTCCCAGCTGGCGTCGCTCGACGCGGCGGGCGTGGATGCCGAGCTCCTCGGCCTCTCGGCCACGCGCTGGTTCCCGTCGATCACCGCGGTGCTGGAGGGCCAGGCGCGGTCCGCTCAACCGGTGGGGCGAGCGGTCGAGGTTCGCCGTGCCGAGGGTGAGGGAGACGATGAGATCGTGGCCGTCGCCCGGGCACTCGTCGCGATGCATCGGCCCGTCATCGTCGTGACGAGCGATCGCGAGCTGACGCGCCGCGTCGAAGAGCTCGGCGCCGTGTCGCACGGCACGCGCTGGTTGCTGGATCAGCTGGGCTGACCGGCGACGGCGGCGCCGCGCTCGGGCGCTGTCACCCGCACGACCTCAGGGCCCGCGCCGCGAAGCGGATGCGCGCGCCCGCGGGTCAGTCGACCTCGCGGCCCCGCAGCTTCTCGATCTCACGGCGGTCGCGTTTGGTGGGGCGCCCGGCGCCGCGGTCGCGGACGGGCACGAACGGCATGCTCTCCTTCGGCGGCGGCGGGGGAGTGCGGTCGTCGACCGACTCGGCGACCAGCGCTGCGCCGACACGCTTCGCGATGGTCTTCTTGACGACGAGGATCCGGTCGAAGCCCTGGATGCGCACGCGCAGTTCGTCGCCCGGTCGCACCGGTTGCGCGGCTTTCACGCGCTCCCCGTTGACGCGCACGTGGCCCGCGCGGCAGGCGGTGGTGGCCGCCGAGCGGGTCTTGTAGACCCGCACCGCCCACAGCCACGCGTCGACGCGGGCGGTGGTGGTGGCATCCGTCATGTCAGATCCTTCGTCGGCGAACCTCCATGGTAGGTCGGGCCGTCAGTCGTGCAGCGTCAGCGAGACGAGGGCGCGGTCGGGCTTCGGCCGGTCGACGACGTCGAAACCGGCGTCCTGGAACATCGACACCGTTCCGCGGTACAGCTGATTCGCGGATCTCTTCGTGACGGCGGGGTCGAGGGGATACGCCTCGACGACACGCGCACCGGCGTCGCGAGCGGCGGAGACGGCGGCATCCAGCAGCTTCTTCATCAGGCCCTGCCCGCGGTGCGCCTTTCGCACGACGAAGCACGAGACCGACCAGACGTCGCCGGCGTCGAGCGGCTCGCGCGTTGCGGTGGTGACATCCCGGGTGCGCAGAAGCCGCGCCTGATCGACGCGGGGTCCCACGCGCACCCAGCCCGCGGGCTCGCCGTCGACGTAGGCGATGAGACCGGGGGCACGATCACCGTGCATCTCGGCGTGGAAGCGCTGCGTGAGCTCGTCGCGCGACGTCTTCTCGAACTCGGCGTTGGTCAGCAGCCACCACTGGCACTGGCAGCCGGGACCGTCGCCGCTGCCGAGCGCCGTCTCGGCGTCGTCGAAGCGGTCGCCGGTGGCGGGCAGGATCTTGATCGTCATGACGCGACGGTAGCCATGGCCACGGACATCGACAAGGGCGTGCCACACGCCCGGGGTGGCGGCCGGTTCGCGGGGTGGCCGGGGAGGGGCTAATATAGGGGAGTTGCCCGCTCGCGGGCGACGGGATGTGGCGCAGCTTGGTAGCGCACTTGACTGGGGGTCAAGGGGTCGCAGGTTCAAATCCTGTCATCCCGACAGAAGAGCCCTGATAGAACGCAAGTTCTGTCAGGGCTCTCTTGTTTCCGTGGGCCGCTTTCGTTGGTCCCCTTCTGGTCCCCCGGCGGTTGGGGTCAGCGGTCGCTCGACGGTGTCGACGGTCGCTGGAGCACCGGACCTGTGGATAAGGCCATCGTGCTCATCGCCCTCGCCGCGGTGTGGGTCGGTGTCCCCCGCCACGAAAGAGGGGTGCGCCTTGAGCGTCTAGGCGTGCTCGGGGCAGTTCTGGTCACCACGGGTGTGGGAGCGGCCGTCGCCGCCGTCGCCACGGGCAGTGAGGACGGCTGGACCGCTGCATCAACACTCCTGTGCGCTGCTGCCGGGGTCGTGCTCCTGATCGCCTTCGTCATCGTCGAGCAGAGGACAGCGCACCCGATCATGCCCCTGCGGCTGTTCCGCGTGCGCAGTCTCGTCGGAGCGAACGTGTTCGGCTTCTTCCTATCTGCGGGACAGCTCGCCGCGTTCTACTTCTGCTCGCTCTACATTCAGCAGGTCTGGGGTATCGAGCCCGCCCTCGCGGGGGTGCTGTTCCTGCCATTCTCCCTCTTCGTGGTCGTCGGTATCGCGATCGCGCAGCGCCTCGCGGCCCGGATCGGTATGCGCACGGCGCTCCTCGTCCACGGTATCGTCGGCGCCGCCGGGCTCGGCTGGTTCTCCCTCATGCCCGCGGAATTCGCGTTCTGGCTGGGGATCGTCGGGCCCTCCCTGTTCGCAGCCGTCGGCATCGGAGGGGGCTTCATGCTGCTCGGGTCGGCCGGCACCTCCGGCGTCGTGCCGCACGACGCCGGCATCGCCTCGGGGGTGCTCAACAGCTCACGCCAGCTGGGCGGCACGATCGGACTCGCCGCCCTGGTCGCCGTGGCCACCGCAACGACCGGTGCGGCGGCGACCCCCGTCGACGCGCTCGCCCAGGGCTATCGCGCCGGGCTCGGATACGGCGCGGTGCTGCTAGCGATCGGAGCAGTCGCTGCGTTCGCGATCGTGCCGCGCTCCGCTCGGGCCGACTGATACACGAGGCAGGCAAGGAGCCCGAGCGCCCGATCGATGAGCTCAGACGACCCCGGAGGTGCCGAGCAGGAGACCGATGGCGAAGGTGGCTGCCAGCGCGAGCGCCCCGCCCGCCACGATGCGGACCACGGGGCGCAGGGCCGGACTGCCACCGATGCGTGCGCTGATGAAGCCCGTGGCGGCCAGGGCGAGAAGGACCGCGCCGAAGGCGACCGGGACGCGTATCTCGGGCGGGGGCAGCAAGATGGCGAGCAGGGGAAGGAGGGCTCCGAGGAAGAAGGCGAGCGCGGAGGCACCGGCGGCGGCGAGCGGGCTCGCGACTCCCTCCTCGTCGAGTCCCAGTTCCGCTTCCAGGTGCGCGGTCAGGGCGTCGTTCGCCGTGAGTTCGCCTGCGACCTGGTGAGCGGTCTGCGGCGAGAGACCGCGGGCCCGGTAGAGCTCGGCGAGTTCTTCGAGCTCACCCTCGGGGTCTTCCTCGAGCTCCGCACGTTCTTTCGCGATGAGGGCGCGTTGGCTGTCGGTCTGGCTGCTGACCGAGACGTACTCGCCGAGCGCCATGGAGATGGCACCTCCCACCAGGCCCGCGACGCCCGCGGCGAGGATGGGAGCGGTCGCGGTGGTCGCTCCGGCGACGCCGACGACGAGGGCGGCGACGGAGACGATCCCGTCATTGGCTCCGAGGACTCCTGCTCGGAGCCAATTGAGCCGTCCGGTGATGGCGGTGTTGTGAGGTTCGGGGCGGAGATCGGACGGAGGGAGAGGCGACCCGGTGGGCATGAGACACATGCAAGCACCGTTCGGGCTATAAGGCCAGGCCGCTCCATCCTCTGGCTTCACCCCTCACCGTCACCGCGGCCCGGCTCATATGAAGTCGTAACCATCTCGGGGCGCAAGATGGTCCGCAGTGCGGCTCTCCGGTGGTTTGCTGAGCGCATGTGGCAGATCGCGGGCCTTCCCGCACATCCTCTCCTCGTGCACGCCGTCGTCGTGCTCGTCCCGCTCGCAGCTCTCATGGTGGTGGTGGGGTCCGTCTGGCCGGCGGCGCGGAGGAGGCTGGGGGTTCTCACCCCTCTCGTCGCGGCCGTCGCGCTCGTGTTCGTCCCCCTCGCGAAAGAGGCTGGGGAGGCTCTCGAACGCCAGGTGCCGGAGTCCGCTGTGCTGGAAGCGCACACAGAGCTCGGTGATCAGCTCCTGCCGTGGGCGGTCGGGTTGTTCCTCGTGGCAGCTGCGCAGTGGGTGTGGTTCCGTCTCCGCGCGCGGAGATCGGCCGATGAGGGGCGCAGGGGACGTGCGCGAGTGGGTTCCCTCGTTCTCGCGGTGGTGGCGGTCACGGTCGCCGTCGGCACCACGGTCTCCGTCGTCCAGGTCGGTGACAGCGGGGCCCGCGCGGTCTGGCAGGGAGAGGCCGGAACCGGAGGGCAGTGATCCGTCACGCGTGGTGACCGGCCGGCGGTTCCCGTTCCCTCGAGCGATCGGCCCGAAGTGTGTCGGCGGCTCACGGCGTCGCCAGCGAGGTCTTCCGTCGTCTCCGCCCGGCCCGCCGCTCACGGCGTCGGTGCGTACTCCGGACACAGATGGATGCCGCTGAGCACCACGACCGCGCTCGCCTCGGGGCTCGAGAGCGCACCGCCCTGCATCGAGTCGAAGACCTCCTTCGGGGTGAGGCCGCTGTCGAACGCCGCGCAGACGGCGTGGCCGAGATCCAGCCAGAGCTGCACGGACGACAGGTCGGTCTTCGGGAGCTGTTTGCGCAACTCGGCGAGGTAGGCGGATTCCTGCGCGAACGTCTCACGGGCGGCTGCGTCGGGGTCGGGCGTCGCGGTCGTCTTCGACGGCGACGGGCCGACCGGGAAGGTCCCGCACGCGGTCAGGCTCCCGGTCACCAGCAACACGGCCGCGATCGCGGCCATCTTCTTCATGGGCTGAGCGTAGGCCACCGCACGTGCGCAGGGGAGGGGGATCACCCCCGTGCCGCGTCGACGCGAGCCCGGTGTCACGGCGTCCCGGACATCGGCATCCGGGGGTGCGATCGCGGCCTCCCGGATAATGACGGCATGACCACCGCGCGTATCGTCGTCCTCTTCGCCCTCGCCGCGGTCGCCGAGATCGGCGGAGCCTGGTTGATCTGGCAGGCGGTGCGCGAGAACCGGGGGTGGTGGCTCGCACTGATCGGCATCCTGGCCCTGGGGGCGTACGGGTTCGTGGCGGCGCTGCAGCCCGATGCGCATTTCGGTCGCGTGCTGGCGGCCTACGGCGGTGTGTTCGTGGCGGGGTCGCTCGCGTGGGGGATCGTGGTCGACGGCTTCCGGCCCACCGTGTGGGACTACGTCGGGTCGGCGGTGGCCCTCGTGGGGGCGGGGATCATCATCCTCGCCCCGTCAATGGCGCAGACGGAGTGAGGGGCGCGCGTACGCTGGCGAGCATGACGAACGTCCCCGGAGACATCAACCGGCTGCGTGCCGTGACGGAGAGAATTGATGCGGACAACCCGTTGAAGGTGCCGTTCACCTTCAACCAGGGGCACATCAGTCCGCGGCTCGAGCGTCTCGAGGCGAAGCTCTCCTACATGGTCGAATACATCGCCTACCTCGAGCAGCGGATCGAAAGGCTAGAGGAGCGAGTAGTTAACTAGGCGTACTTTTCCTCGTCTGTCAACCACCACCCGTCGCGGGGCCGGGCCGAGGACACTCGTTCCATGAAGAACGACACCACGCCTCACGAGGGCCTCGCCGACGACTTCGCCGAATCCGACTCCGCACGCCCCTTCGGGTCGTACCTGTCGCTGATCAACGGCGGAAGCTGATCGTCCCGAGCCTCCCCGCGAGGTTCGCCACCGCAGGGTCGGATGCTGAAAGCATTCGGCCCTGCGTCGTTCTCGGGGCCGTGCGTGCGGCGGTGCCGACGGCCCACGTTCACCGGTGGAACACCGCCCCTTGGACCGCTCGGTCGACTGCGTTGCGGGGTCCGCGCAGGGCGATGCCGACGAGATCGAGATCGGATGCCGCCACCTCGGCCACCGCGGCACGGTTCGCGGCGTCGTGAGACGTCGTGAAGAGCTCCCGCGTGTAGATCGCGAGAGCCACGTCATCGCGCGCGGCGGCCTTCGCCCGCGCCCGGCCCAGGGTCTCGGCATCCGCTGACATCACCATGACGGGCTGACGGAGCATCGGGAGGTAGGTCGTGCCGTCGGCGTCGCGATACGGCTCGCCGACGAGGGCGGGGGCGCTCGTCGCGATCCCCGTCATGAGGAAGGCGGTCACGTTCAGCTCCTGCCACGCGGCGAGGCCGTCGCGGACCACGACGACGACCTTGGTGTCGAAGGACGGGGCGGTGTTCTCGGTCATCTCCCCAGCATCGGCTGGGATGTCGGAGGGGTCTTGTACGTTTCTTGCATGGTCGATCGTGTGCGGGCGTGGCATCCGCGAGTGCCCCACCTGCGTGAGGCCTACTACGCCGATCTCGACCACGCCTATCCGGTGCACACGCATGCCGACTGGGCGGTCATGCTCGTCGATCGCGGCGTCGTCCGCTACGCGCTCGACGGCGCGGAGCACCACGCGGAGCCCCAGGCGGTCACGCTGCTGCCTCCCGGCATCCCGCACGACGGCCGGTCCGACATCGCGGGAGAGGGGTATCGCAAGCGTGTCCTGTACCTCTCGGGCGAATGGATGCCGTCGTCAACGGCCTCGCGCCTCGCGCGGCGACCGACCCTGGCACACGTCGGCGCGCTCGACGCCGTGCGCCGGGTGCACGCCGCGCTGCGGCATCCGGGCGATGAGCTCGCCGCGGAGCACTGGCTTCTCGCCGTTCGCGAGGCCGCGGTGTCGCACGCGGGATCGGGGTCAACCGCCGCGACCGACGCCCCTCTCGCCCTCCGCTTGCGCGACCTGCTCGACGATCGCCTCACCGAGACGTTCACCCTCGCCGACGCCGCTCGCGAACTGCACGCGCACCCGAGCCACCTCGTGCGGGTGTTCTCCCGCGCGTTCGGTATCGCGCCCCACCGCTACCTGCTCACCCGGCGCGTCGACGCCGCGCGGCGGCTCCTGCTCGATGGAGTGCGACCGGCAGACGTCGCCGCCCGCACCGGCTTCCATGACCAGGCGCACCTGACGCGGCACTTCCGACGCGTCCTGGGCGTCACACCGGCCCTCTTCGCGGCGTCGAGCGGCCGGATGCCATGACCCGGCCGACGATCGAGATCGACGGGGCGGCGGTGCACGGCATCCCCTCCCTCTACGCCGAACTCGATCGGGCGTTCATGCCGGACGAGGAGTGGACGCTGGGGGAGAGCCTCGACGCACTCGACGATCTGCTGTACGGCGGATTCGGCGTGCTGCACGGCGCGGACGGGGCCCGCGTCGTGTGGCACGATGCGGAACTCTCGCGCGCCGCGCTGGGTGTCGAGACGACACGCGCGTACTACCGCGCCAAGCTCGACCGACCCGACGTGTACGCGGCGGCACCGGCGCGGCGCGCGCTGGAGGCGCTGGATCGCGGGGAGGGTGAGACGTACTTCGACCTCGTGCTGCGGGTGTTCCGGGGTCATACCGAGGTCGAGCTGGTCCTCGACTGAGGTCGTCGGTGGGAGCGCCGGTGCGTTGCAGCGCAGCGGGTCTGCCGGCGGGGCGCGGGGAGAGGCTCCGACGGCTGGTGGCTACGGACGGGAGCCCGTCGCGGGCGGAGCATGCGACGAGAAGGCGTCGATCGACCCTTCGGTGCGGGAGACCTCGGGTTCGCTTCCCGCCCCACGGCTTCTCCCCACGGGACTGTTCGTCCGAGCTGTCCCCACATCGTGCTTCCGGTCGACGTCGATGTCGGAGGTCATCGCTAGCATGCACACATGATCTTCGATTCCCCTTCCAGCGGCCGGTCCGACCCGCTCGCGGCGGTGCTGTGCGAGGTCCTCGACGCGGATGCCGCCCTCGCGGGCGCCGAAGCCCGCAAGACGCGGGCACTGGCCCGCGCGGGACGTCTCGCGCTTGACGTCATGGCGGCGCAGCGGGCGTCGTCCCGCGCGGCGGAGATGGCTTTGCGGGAAGTCGCGTCGGAGATCGCAGCCGCGGGGTGCTTGTCCGATCGGAGCGTGCAGGCACAGATCGGGAAGGCGCTGGCGCTCGTGGATCACTTCCCGGCGACGGTGGATGCGTGGGAAGCAGGGGTGTTGTCGCGGGCGCACGTGCAGGCGATCGTGGATGCCGGCACCCCGGTGCCCGTCGATAGGCGCGGGGAGTTCGATGTTCTCGCTGTTACCACCGCGGAGGGGTTGAGTCCGGGACGGCTGCGGGCACGGTTGGCGACTTTGGCGGAACGTCTGCAGCCGGCGACGATCACGGAGCGGCACCAGCGGGGCCGTGAGGAACGGTGCGTGAGGGTGGTGCTGGGTGAGAACGGTATGTCGGATCTGATCGCGACGCTGCCGACGGTGTTGGCGGTGGGGATCTATGACCGGTTGACGCAGCAGTCGAGGGCGTTGATGGATGCGCGCGATGAGACCGGTTCGCCGGTCTCGGCGGGCACCGGTGTCGCATCATCGCCCGGCTCGGACCGACTGGGCGTCAGCGGCGCCGCGTTCGGGATCGGCCGTACTGGCGACGGTTCCGACGAAGGGCCGGAACGGAGAACGATGGGCGCCGCCGACTCACAGGAGCGCGACGCGACCGCAGGCGCCGGCGATCTTCGCAGCGTTGATCAGGTGCGGGCCGACATCCTCGCTGACCTGCTCCTCACCGCCGCCCCCGACGCCGACCCCACCCGCACCGACGACGGCCCCGGCGCACTCGGTGCGATCCGCGCGCGGGTGCAGGTCGTCGTCCCCGCACTGTCGGTCCTGAACCCCGAGCGGGAGAACATCGACCCCGCCGAACTCGTCGGACACGGCCCCATCGACATCGACACCGCCCGACGCCTCGCCGAAGCGACGAGGGTGCCCTGGGACCGAGTACTCACCCACCCCGTCACCGGAGCCGTGCTCTGCACCGACGCATATCAGCGGACCGCCGCGATCGACCGACACCTCCGCGCCCGCGACCGACACTGCCGGTGGCCCGGCTGCACCGCCCCCGCGATCCGCTGCGAAGTAGACCACAACCTCGACTACGCCCTCGGCGGGAAGACGCACGTGTGCAACCTCTGCCACTTCTGCCAGCGACACCACACCCAGAAGCAGTTCACCCGGTGGCAGGTCCGGCAACTCGCCGGCGGGGTCATGGAGTTCACCTCACCCACCGGGAGGGTCTACACCGACCACCCCCTGCCGTACTCACCGGCGGTGAAGTTCATCTCGGAGGATCTTGTCCCTCCGCCCTATCGGGAGTCCGCACCGTTCTGAGGGCACGGCGCTTCGGCAGATCACGGGATGCGCGCGCATGTTCGCGCCCGCCGCCTGTTCGCGCACGAGGGTGTCGGCGCGCGCGGCCGGACTCAGGTTCGCGTGAGCCGGCGCCGTTGCGCGTGCGTGCTCCAAACCGCGCGAGCCCGCGGAGAGGCTGACGCGGGAGTTGGAACCGGGCTTGCGTCGATCCGTGCCGTGATGGCGCGGGCCGGTCCGTTCCGGTCCGCTCGCATGGGCCCGCGGTCGCGCTGCTCGGGTCAGTCTTCACCCTGCACGCGCACGTGATACCGCCCGGCCGCGGCATTCGCGTCCTGACGACTGATCGAGCTGCATCAGCATCTCAGGATCCGAGATCTCGCGAACCGTACTCGAGCGGGTTCTCGACTGACGGTGTGTGGGTTATCTGCCGCAGGCGGCGCGACGGGGCGATGTATTCGCCCCGCGCAGGGGAGCGGGCGGATGAATTTTGGTCGGACTTTTATAGGTTTCACCCCCGCGGAGAAGCGATGGGCGGGGTGGCGAGAAGGGCGTGGCGCGATCAAAGGCCGCGGGCCATTTCAACATGCGTGAAGCCATGGACGACCCATTCGTCGGTAGTGCCCCGCGTCCAGAGCAGGACATCCCGCCCCCGGCCTCCCGCCCGATAGAGGAGAATTTCAGAATGGGCCTCGTCACAACGCACCCACGTCTCGAAGAGCCGGGAGTGCCGGCCGTACCGCTTCTTCGAGACGGTCGTGCCCCCGGGTGGCTCGCACCGGTCGTGCTCCTCTTCGCGATCCTTCCTGTTGTGATGGCCGTCGCCGATGACCGTCTCGGACTGCGCCTTGTGATGGCCTCGCTCGTGATCGTGATCTGTTCGGCAGCCGTCGTCGCTGTCGTCCGGTCTCGAACGATGACGACGGGTGTGGTCCGTTTTCACGACACGTCGCGCTCTTTGTGGCTGCGGCCGCCCGCATCGCCCTCCGTCGCGGTCGTCGTTCTTCTCATCCTCCTTCTCCTCCCCGCGGTCGCCCAGGGCGCCACGGACATCCTCGGGCTCGAAACGATGCCGTCTGTCCTCGTGAGACGGGGGCCCTATCTTCTCGCTGCGCTGGCCGCAGGTGGTCTCGTCGTGATGCTGTGGCGCCTGCGAACCGCGCCGGGGATAGAGATGACGCCGTCCGGTCTCCGCGGCATCCGCGGTGTGGGCTCAGTGAATTGGGGATGGGACGAGCTCGGTGACGTCAGCGTCGAACCAGGACGCGTCGCCCGCCTCGGTCTGGCACACGCGGAAGGGTCTCCAGCGTTCGCCGTACCTTTTCTCATGCTCGGTTCAGATCCACAGCGCGCGGCGGCTCTGCTGCGGTTCTTCAGGGACAACCCGGGCGAACGACCTGTCCTCGCTGAGGGAGGCGCAGCGGCCGTCCGGCGCGCCAACGATGTCCTGCGCGCGCGGGTGGTCTCCACTCGCTGACCCCGTCGCGGTCGGAACCTTTGACCAAGGGTTCGCCGCGGTCGTCGTTCAGGCCGACTCCCGGACGAGGCCGAGCTTTCAAGGCGACGACCGAGACGACCATGACACGCTCATGGGGGACCGACGGCCGCTTCTTTCATCAGCAGAGACGGGGAACACGAATGCCGCAGATCAAGAGAACCCTGCGACTCCCGCCCGAAATCCGAACCAGGGTGCCGGTGAACGTTCGATCCCGCGCGGTGGGGCCGGTCTTCATCGGTGCCTACGCATTAGGCGGACTCGCTGTCTTCCTGGCCATGGTGCTGGGAGTTCCCGGCGTGCAGCTGGTGATGGCAGCGATGGGCTTCACCGTTGCCGTCGCCGTGACGGCGGCGGTCATGCAGTTCAGACACGTCAAGGAACGTCGTCTCCTGATCGACGCCTCCGCGGAGTCGCTCTGGTTCAGACCGCGGGCTTCGCGCGCGGCCTGGATGGTGGCGGCGGCCGCCTCCACCATCGCGCCGGCAGCAGCGATGGTCTACGGGCTCACCAACGGTCTGCCCGGGAGCGCATCGCGCTCGATCGTCGTCGGCACGAGCGTCCTCGCGGTCATCGGTTTGGTGAGTCTCGGTCGCATGCTCTGGTCGACTCGGCTCCCCGCCGGTCTCGCGCTGACGGAGTTGGGCATTCACGGCATCCGCGGTGCGGGAGATGCCCAGCTGATGTGGGAAGACATCGCAGATGTGGGAATCGTGGCCGCTCCCTCGGCCAAGCTGTCGATCACGGACACGAAGGGCTCGCCTCCGGTCCTCGCCCCGATGCTTTACCTCGGGGCGGACGCGAACGACGTCGCGGTGGTGCTGCGCTTCTTCCGAGACCACCCCGAAGAACGGTCCGTGCTGTCGAAGGGCGGGAAGGCCGCGCTACAACGTGTGGAGCGGGTGTTGAGCGAAACGGCCGCGTGACGGCCCATCCGTCGGATCCCCTGAGCTGGAGTCAGTCGCCCGCCTTCTCGAGCCCCCGCGTGCGGATCTCTTCCACGTCGAGGTCGGCGAGGATCCTGCGGGCGACCAGGTCGTCGATGGTCCCCTCGCGACGCAGGCGCAACAGGACTTCGCGCTTGCGCTCGAGGATCGCGAGACGAAGACGCTGCGCTTCCTTGTGGCGCAGCAGGGGCGAGCGCTGCGTGACGTCGATGTCGTCGCTGACGGCGATCATCGTGAGGGGACCCGTGGAGGCAGCTCCGTCATCCGCACCCTGAACCGCACGGTCTGCGCTGCGTTGCTCGCCGTCGGGCCCGTCGGGCGGAACCGGTCCGAGGACCGATGAGGAATCGTCGAGCGACGCATCGAGCTCGGCGAGATCGCGCTCCTCCGCCGCACGAAGCCGCGCGACGGTGCGCGCGTTCGCGAGCTCGAGACGTTCGTACCCCTCACGCCGCGCGCGGTCGCGCACCCGGTCGCTGATGCCGTGCTCGACGGCGAGATCGTCGAGCGCCGACAGAGCGGCTCCGGAGATCGCCCGCTGCGCGAGCTCGTACTCCTCGACGGCGGCATCGTCTTGCGGCAGCTTCGCCCACCGGATCACCGCCGGCAGCAGCGGTCCCTGCACGAGCAGGGTGAGCACGATCACCCCGGCCGTGACGAACACGATCGCATCGCGACCGGGCACGGGGTCACCGCCGGCCGTCGTCACCGGAACCGAGAGGGCGATCGCGAGCGACACCGCCCCGCGGAACCCGGCCACGGTGCTGACGACCCTCGAGCGATGGCGCAGCGACCGCGACGACCCTGCGGGCGGCCTCGAGAACGGCGAGAACAACCACTGGAACACGTAGCGCACGACAAACAGAGCCAGCCAGGCGGCGACGGTGATGAGCAGGAGGATGCCGATCTCCGACGGGGAGATCTCGTGCAGCACGAGCTGCACCTCGAGTCCGATCAGAACGAACAGTGCACCGTTGAGCAGGAACACGCCGAAGGGCCAGGTGGCATCCGCTGCTCGACGCGACATGGCCGTCGTGATCCTCGGTGCGACCCAGGCCACGATGAGGCCGGCGAAGACGACGGCGAGCACCCCCGACGCCTCGATCAGTTCGGCGATCAGGAACGCCACGAACGGCACGAGCACGAGCGTGAGGTTGATGGTGAGGGTCGACTGCATCCGCCGCAGCGCGAAGAACGCGCCCGCCGCAACGGCGATGCCCGCTGCCGCCCCGCCCAGGTACGACAAGAGGACCATGCCCGTGATCTGCAGCGGCGTGATCTGGTCGCCCAGCAGCAGCGCTACGGCGATGGCGTAGAGCACGAGCGCGGTCCCGTCGTTCGTGAGGCTCTCGGCCTTGAGCTTCATGAACGTCTTCGCCGGCAGCAGTCGGCCGAGCGCGGCGACGGCGGTGGCGTCGGGCGGGGCCACCGCGGCCCCCAGCACGAGAGCTGCCTCCCAGGGCACACCCATCCACGTCGCGACTCCCGCGACGGCGAACGCGGATGCCACGACGAGCAGCGTGCTCATCGGAATGATGTAGCGCAGGGAGCGTCGTACCGAGCGCAGCGACGTCGTCCACGCCTCGCGGAACAGCATGACCGGAAGGAACAGCAGCAGCACCGTCTCGGGCGGCAGCTCGATCTGCCGGAGCTCGGGGATGAAACCGAGAGCGAGCCCGATCACGAGCAGCACGAGCGGTGTCGCCACCCGCAGGCGCGGTGCCAGCACCGTACCGACGAGCATGGCCACACCCAGCAGAACCGTGATCTCGAGTCCCTGCATGCCTACCGCCCTTCGCCGCGCCTCTGGACACAGCGTAGAGAGGGGCCGGGGCATTCCCGAAGGGCTCAGTACTGTCAGGGGGTGATGACCGATCGCACCGCCGATCCTGCACCGGCGCGGCGCACCCGGCTCCTGGTCGCCGTCGTCGTGATCGTGCTTGGAACGCCGGTCGGCATCGCCGCGTGGATCGGTGGAATCCTCCTGGCCGAATCGGTCGGCATCCCGATGTCGCCGGAGCAGGTCCTGGCGTGGATCCTCTCGGCCGTCACCGGGACGGTGCTGTGGCCGCTCGCCCTGCACCGACTGCACCGGCAGGTGTGGCGGCGCTCGTACGCCTGGGACGCCTCGGCGATACCGCCTCGACCGCAGCGGGGCGAAGCCGTGGTCCGCGCGACGGTGGTCGTGCTGGGCGCTGCTAGCATCGTCGCCGTCGGCGGCCCCCTCGACACCGTGTCCGCGCTGTCGACGCTGTGGGCGGCGCTGCCCGGCGGGCCGCGCGAGCATACGCTCGTGCTTCAGCTGGTTGCGACCGTGACGGGACTTGTCCTCACCGCCCCGATCCTCGCCTGCACCGGGCGCGCGCGCCGCCGGGCGGTGGGAGACCGGCGACGGCAGGAGCAGCTCCAGGAGCGGGAGAGCTGGGTGATCGCGGCGGGGGCCGCCTGGACCGTCGCGCTGCTGCTCAGCCTGATCGTCTCGGTCGCGCCCCTGAACACACTGTGATTCGGCCCCGGCACCCCGGGCGGGTGGCTTCGCTCCGAGGGGCGGGGCGATCCGGGCACCGCGGCGCGGCCGAGGTCGTCCGCTACGCCGGCAGGGCCACCTTCGCCTTCGCCCACGACCGGCCGCGGGTGTCCTTGAGGATGTCGTACTCGACGTCGACGTGCGGCTCGATCGCGCTGTACTTGTCGTTGGGCGCACCGATCACGAGCTGGAAGCCGAGCCCGCGCCACGCACCGATCGCGCGCGCCACCCCCGGCGGTCGATTGGCGAGTATCAGCGATCGCATTAGGCTGTCGGAACGGTCGGAGATGGGGGATCTACGGTGGCGCTCGGCGGCAACAGGGGAGACACGATGCGGCGCGATGTCATCGTGCCGCCCGCTCTTTACCTGCCTATCGTGAAAGACCCCGATGGGCGCGGCCAGCTGGCTGTCGTGCAGAAGCTCAGTGACGGGCGTCGAGGGTTGCTTGCCTACACGGCGCTCGACAGGCTCGCCGACGCCTGCGGGCGTGAACAGCCGTGGATGTTGCTGATGACCTCGGAGCTCGACCGGATCCGTCGCGTGCAACCGTTCGACGTCGTGGCCTTCGATCTCGACGTGCCGCCGCAGTCGCGTCGAGGGGGGCGCCTCGGGTGAATGATCCGATCTATGTCGACCGCGACAACATGACACGGCGCGTGGGCCTCGTCGTCGACGAAATAGAGCGACTCGATGGGGCACTGACCTCCATCCCGACCGCGGCTGACGGCGGAGCGGCATCCGCCCTCATCGGCTTCATCGCGGGTGCCGCAGCCGAGGCGGCGAACGAGTATTCGGGAGCCGTTCGCCTCGTGGGCGCGGTGACGGACAGCGTCCTCGACGACATTGCGGCGACCGAGGAGCAGGTGCTGAGCGAGATCTCGCACCTCGAAGAAGGACTCGATCAGTAATGCCGATCGACGCGAGAGTTCCCGGCGATCCGGCGAGCGTGCGCGCCGTCGCGGACTGGCTCGATCGGGTGAAGGAGGCGTACACCGGCGCCGATCTCGAACTCACCTACCTGTGGGGCGACTCGAACAATTACTGGACGGGCGAAGCCGGCACCGCCTGGCGGTCGGCGGTCGGTGACATCCGTGACCGGGCCGATGAAGTGGGCAGCTACACGAGCGACGCGGTCGAGGTGTTCCGGGCGTACGCCGGCCGCCTCGAACGCGCGCAGGAAGACGTCGCCACGCTTCGATCCCAAGCGGCGGCGGTGGGGCTCGAGGTCGTCGGCACGACGGTGCTTCCCCCGACGACATCTCTCGCGTACTGCCCGGGTCCGGGCGCCCCGGCCGCCGATCTCGAGGCGTACGACGAATACGTCTCGTTGACCGCAAGCTACAACGACCTCGGCGAACAGATCGGCACGATGACCGGCGAACTCGACGCATGGGTCGGTGAGCACATGGCTCCGCTCATCGCTCGCGTCGAGGTCCTGCAGAAGCTCGCCGGCACGGTGTCGGCTATCGCGGCCAAGGGCAACGAATCTCTCGCTACGTCCGTTCTGGACGGGTACGACAGCTTCTACGAACAGACGCTGAGCAATTGGCGCAAAGAGCACGACTCTCTTCAATCCGCGGCGGAGACCTTCCGCGATCAGCTGCGGTCCGGCAACCCGGCGCTGCGCGCCGCAGCCGAGGCGGCTGACCCGCACGGGATGCGCGCCGGGGTGGAAGAGCTGGCAGAGCAGATCGGCCACGTGTCGCGCGTCACCCGGGTGCTCCCGATCGCCGGCAACGTGATCGATGTCGTGTCACTCGCCGCTGACGTCGCAGACGGGGGTTCGCTCAGTTCCGGCGTCGCCGAGATCGTGGGTGGAATGGCCGGCGGGGCCGGGGGTGCTGCCGCCGGCGGGGCCGCGGCGGTGGCGCTCGGCAGCAACCCGGTCGGATGGGTGATCGGCGGAACGGTGATCGGCGGCCTGGCCGTCGGCGCGGGGGCCAGATGGTTGTGGGAGGCCGCCGTCCCCCTTGATTCACGCGAAACGATCGATGACTTTTTCACCGGACGGCAGCCGCGGCTCGAAGGATATGTCCCGCCGTCCCCCCGATCGCAGCCGTACCAAGGAGCGTATTGACCGTGGCCATCACCAGGATGTCACCGAGACTTCCCTCCACCGACCCACGCAACCCGGTCTTCCCCGACGGTCGCCGTCCTTCCTGGCTCGTCGCCGTGGTCGGCATTTTCGCCGTGCTCCCCGTCATCATGGCTGTCGCCGACGACCGGCTCGGACTGCGCCTGGTGATGGGAGCGCTGACCCTCACCATTGTCGGAGCCGCGGTCTGTCTGCACGTGCTCTTCAGCACGATCCAGGAACGCCTCCTGCGCGTCGATGACTCGGTATCCGGGATCTGGTTCCGTCCGGCCCCGGCCGCGACCGCGGTGCCGTTCGTCCTCGGCGGCCTGCTGCTGCTTCCCGCAGTCGCCCAGATCGTGGTCGACGTCGCGCATCTGGCGACGATGCCATCGTTCCTTCTTACGCGGGCGCCGTACGCTCTCGGCCTCCTCGGCCTCGGAGTGATAGCAGTGAACGCCGTGCGTCTGCGCGAACCGGCCGGCCTCCACCTGACGGCCGAGGGTCTCAGGGGCATCCGAGGCCGCGGTCGCGTGGACTGGGGCTGGGACGAACTCGCCGAGGTGGGGGTGGGTGCCGGCCCGGTCGCCAAGCTCACCCTCGTCGCCGACGGTGCGGGCCCGCGCGTGGAAGCGCCGATGCTCGCTCTCGGGTCCGATCCCAATCAGGTGGCCACAGTGGTGCGATACTTCCGTGACCTTCCCTCGGCACGAGAGACTCTCGACGGCCCGGGAGGCGTCGCCCTGCGCGGCGTCGACGACGCTCTGCGCGCCCGGGAGAGTTGAGCGCGTCGATCAAACCCGGGCGACCGCTCAACGTCAGCCGTTGGATGCTCCCTCCGACGCAGCGGACGGGATCCGCTGAGGTCATTCGTCGCTCCGCGGCCGAGGCCGTCCGCTACGCCGGCAGGGCCACCTTCGCCTTCGCCCACGACCGGCCGCGGGTGTCCTTGAGGATGTCGTACTCGACGTCGACGTGCGGCTCGATCGCGCTGTACTTGTCGTTGGGCGCACCGATCACGAGCTGGAAGCCGAGCCCGCGCCACGCACCGATCGCGCGCTTGGTGAAGTGCGCGTCGGCCTTGATGAGCGCCTCGTCGAGGAAGACGGGCGCGTAGCGCGGACGCTCGGCACCGGCATCCCCGAGCTGATACCGCAGCGCGGCGCCGACGATGAAGGCGATGAGCTCCTGGGATTCCCCGCCGGATTTCTCGCCGATGTGGTCGTACAGCGCCACGTGCTCGCCGGTGTCCGCCCGGAACCGTTCGGCGCTGACGCGCACGTGATTGCGCACGTCGACGAGGTCGGCGAAGTCGGGCGCCGTCGGCCGGATGCGGTTGATGAGTCGGGCCATCCGTGCGTACACGGCCTCGCGCTCCTCGTCGGAGGAGGCCGCGTCGATCGCCGCGCGCACGTCGCGCAGCTCCCGCCGGAAGCGGCGCCGCACCTCGGACTGGCTCTCGCGCGGCACGATCTGCAGACGGTGCTCGTCGTCGTAGAACGGCAGGTCCTGCATGATGTCGTTGATCGGTGCGATACGCTCGCGGATCTCGCGCAGGGCCCGCGTGAGGGCCGAGTCGAGGTTGGTGAGGTCGTTGCCCGACAGACGCAGCAGCGAGTCCCGCCACTCCGCCTCGAGCTCGTGCAGCCCACTCGCCTCGAGGTCGGCGAGGATCCGCTCGAAATCGCCGAGCGACTCGTCGGGATCGGCGAGCAGATTGGGGCTGGGCCACCGGTCGGTGAACGCCGTGAGCGTGCGGCGCAGGCTCTCGCGCTGATCGCTCCACGTCTCCTGCGCGCTGCGCTGCTCCTCGAGCAGGCGCTTCGACGCCGACTCGAGCGCGGCGTCGAACCGCGCGAGTTGCTGCGACGACGAGATCTCCTCGCCGGATGGCGCGACGAACAGCCCGTCGAGGTAGGCGGCCTCGTCGGGCGAGAGCGTCATCTCACGTTCCTCGGCGCGTTCGAGCAGGATCTGCGCGGCGTCGACGTCGTCGGTGACTTCCGCCCAGCGCGCGGCGAGCGCCTGCTGCTCGGTCTTGGCCGCACCGATCTCCTCGCGCAACCGCGCGGCTCGCGAGCGCGTCCCGGAGATCTGCTCCTGCAGCTCCGCGATGCGGGGGTTGCCCGCGGTGATCTCGACGATCGTCTCGTTCCAGCGGTCGAGTTCGCGTTCGACGGATGCCACGTCCACCTGGTCCCACGACAGGTCGGCGATCTTCTCGAGAGCTCCTCGCCGGTCGTCGAACGCGTCGAGCGCCGCGGCGGCCTCGTCGACCGTGGCCTTCGCGGCGGTCATGTCGCGCCGGACCGTGACGATCTGCTCGCCGAGCTCGGTGAGGCGCACGCGGGAGGAGAACCCGAGGATGCTGTGCCGCGCCGATCCGCCGTGGGCGCCGCGCGCCCCCTGGCTCGTCTGGCCCGAGATGGTGAGCGCCATGCGGTGCTGCGACAGCTCGTCCGCGGCATCCACGCAGACGAAGACGAACTGCTGCTCGAGTCGATCCTGCAGCCACCCGGTGAAGGGGGAGCGCCGGAACTCGAGCCGGCCCGGCAGCGTCGCCGGGTCGAGACCGCCGCGCTCGGGAAGGTCGGTGGGCACGCCCTCGAACCGCAGACGCTCCGACAGTCGCACGCCGTCGATCGCCGCACGGAAGGATGCCAGGTGCGCGGCATCGACGAGCAGCGTCGTCGCGAAACCGCCGAGGGCGAGCGTGAACGCCCCGCGCCACGGCTCGAACTCCGTGCGCACGTCGACGAGCTCGGCGACGAAAGGGAGCTCGGCGGCGGTCAGCCCCGCGGCCTCGGCCAGCGCCTCGCGCGCCTCGTGCAGACGCGGGGGGATGTTGTCGTCGCGGGTCTGCGTCCGACGATGCTCGGTCTCGAGGGCGGCGAGCTGCTGACGCAGGTCGGTGTGCCGACTGCTCGCGGCGACGAACGCCTCGCGCACGGCGCTCTTGGCGTCGGTGTCGCCCAGAGTGCGCCGCGCCTCGGCGACGAGGGCGGCGAACTGCTTCTCGGTCGCGACCTCGACCGACAGAACCGCGAGCGCCGCGTCGAAGCGCTCGCGATCGCGCTGCATGCCCGCGAGCTTGCGCTCGAGGGTGCGCAGCTCCCGTTGGGCCGCGTCGAGCCGGTCGCCGCCGGCGGCGCGCAGCACGTCGCCCAGACCCTCGCGCTCGGCTTCGGCCGCGTCGGCGAGGGCCTGGCGCTCCCGCACCAGAGCGTCGGTCGCGTGCGTGCGGTCGCGCAGTTCCGCCTCGACGGCGGCGAGCAGATCGACGCGCCGTTGCGCGCGCCACAGCGAGGCGCGCGACTCGGGATCGGTGAAACGACCGAGCGCGTCGATCAGCCCCAGACGCTCGGCGGCCTCGTCGATGCGCTGCTTCATGGCGCGGATGGGCTGCAGCGCCCGCACCTGCTGACGCGCCTCGATCATGCGCGTGCGGGTGCCCTCGAGCCCGTCGAAGTGGGTCACCACGGCGTCGGCGACGGCCAGCGTCTCGGGCTCCTCGAGCACCATCCGCTTGTACAGGTCGTCGACGGTGGTGATCTGCTGACCGGCCTGGATGCGCGCGAGCAGGCTCATCGCCTTCGCTCCCGCCCCCGCGGCGCCGATGCCGAGCACCGCGTGCAGCCGGGCCGAGAACTCGCGGTCGGTCGCGAGGGTGTCCAGGCCCGTCGCCCGCACCGCCGCGTCGGAGAGGTGGCTCTGCGCCGCCCGCTCGAGCCGGCGCAGGTCGAACGCCGCGTGCACGGTTGCGCGCACCTTCACGGCGTCGTCGAGCGTCCGCGCCGCCGCCGGGATGTACCAGGCGCGCACCGCGGTGAAACGGGCGCCGTCGTGATCGGCCCAGGTCATCGCGATCGCGGTCCACGTGTCGACGCCGTCGCCGCGCAGCACCCGCACCTTCGTGCCCTCGTCGGTGCGCGACTCGTCGAGCTTGCCGCGGCCGTAGGAGAGGATGTTGCGCTGCTCCTGCCCGCGCGGACGCCCCACGACCGCGCCGTTCGAGGCGCCGTTGAAGGGGGTCGTGTGCGGCATCATCAGCGCCACGTACGCGTCCATGAGGGTGGACTTGCCCGACCCCGACCCGCCGCACAGCAGCGTCGCGGTCGGCGCGAAGCGCACGCGGTGGGTCCCGTCGTAGCCGCCCCAGTTGATCAGCTGCAGGTCTTCGGCGACCCACTGCTGTCCGCGCGAGGCGGCGGGGATCAGCCCGAACAGCGTCTCGAGCATCGTCATGCGGATTCTCCCGTCCCGGTCTGCTCTTCGAGCCAGCGCTGCAGCTCCCGCAGCGTCTCGGCGCTGAGCACGACCTCGATGAGCGGACCGATGCGGTAGCGCCCCTCCGACTCCTCCTCGATGATGCCTTCGCGATCCAGCCGCGCGATCGCCGTGCGCACCGCACGTTGCTGACTCGCACGCGTGCCGTCCGACTCGGCGAAGTAGGTCAGCACGGTCTGCTCGACCTCCTCGACATCGACCCGGGCCGACGACGTCCCCGCCGTCGTCTCACGCTGGAACACCGTCCGCAGGTACACCAGCACGAGTGTCTCCGCGCGCGAATAGGCCTCGTCCTTCAGCAGGATCGGCACGTCGAGCTCGTCGCTGCGCACCTGCTCCTTGTAGGCCACCCCGCGGGAGTGGTCGACGACGAGCCGCACGAACAGGTCGTTCAGGCGCGACTCGATCATCTGCTGGTGCTCCAGCAGCAGCTTCCATTCGGCCGGCGAACTCTCGGCCAGCAGGAACCTCCGCTGCAGCACGCGCACGAGCACGCGCCGCACGTCCGGGTCCAGGATGCCGCGGTCGCCCGGGAACAGCGCGTCGGGGTCGTTCTCCATCGCTACGGGGGCGATGAACGCGGGCGTCTCGTCCGCGGCGGGCATCGTGTCGACGTCAGTCATCGGCATCCGTTCCTCCAGGGCGTGCGGTGGTCGCGGCCGTCACCGCACCGAACGCGAAGCGTCGCGTCGAGCCGTCGGGGCGCACCGCCTCGACCACCGAGACCTCGTCGCCCTCGACGAGACCGCCGCGGTGCACGATCTCGAGCAGACCGACGAGATCGACGGGACGCCGGGTCTCGGCATCCGCCCCCGCGAAGGCCTCCGCAAGGTCGAACCCGTCGCCCAGTCGCGCGACGTACGCCTCGAGCTCGGGGTAGTGCGGCCCGCCCCACGCGCGCGTGTCGGCGTCGACGAACTCGACGTCGTCGTCGACGGATGCCAACGGCTCCGGCGCCCCGGCCGGACGCACGTCGCTGACCGACCGGCGCAGGTGCCCGACATCGGCGAGGGGGAGCGTGCGCACCGGCTCGACGCGGCCGGGCGCACGCGTCTGGCTCCAGCGGTGCAGACCCGCCATCACGGAGCGCAGCAGGTCGTCGACCTGCCGGTCGCGGATCGGGTCGTGGGTGCGCACCTGCGCGGTGATGACGTGCGACGCGCGCCGCTGCGCGGTGAGCACCTCGTGCACACCCGCCTCGACGCGCCGGGCGATGGCATCCAGTTCCGCCCGCTGATCGGGGGTCATCAGGCGCGAGAACGGCTGGGTGAGCACGGCGTGCAGGTGCTCGGTGAGCTCGTCGATGTGCTCGGGGTCGCCGATGAGACGCAGCGCCCCCTGGAAGGCCCGCCCCTCGGGCGTGGCCTGCATCACCTGACGCCCGCGTTCGAGGTACTCGCGCAGGACGTCGCCGGTCGGGCGCACGTCGCGACGCAGCTCGGCGACGACGTCGCGCTGCATCGCCGCGATCGACTCGGCGACGCGGGAGAAGTCGGCCGGCAGCTCGCGGGCGAGATGGATGACGTTCTCGGCCTCCTCGAGCAGGTGGTCGTCGTCGAGCGGTTCGACGATGCCGTCGTCGAGGGCCGCGATCTCGGCATCCAGGGCCGCCCGCTCCGCCAGCAGCGCCTCGCGACGCCGCGCGGGATCGCTCTCCGCGTCGCGCGCGAGACGTTCGACCGCGTCGAGCAGCGTGCGCACCCGCGAGCGCGACACGCGTGCCCGACCGCCCCCGGCCCGCCCCGCAATCTCGAGAGCGCCGACCGCGTGCGCCGAGAGGCGGTACACCTCGACGTCCTCCTCGATCTGCAGGCCCAACCAGCCCACGCGCACCCACCCGCGGCAGATCTCTCGGGCGGAACCGGCGGGGATGCGACGATCCTCGTCCGAGTCGATCCCGGCGGCGCGCAGCTCGTCGATGGCCTCGGCCACCTCGACGTGCGCGTCGGCGACCGCGACGGCGGGCCGGTCGGGAGTGAACACGACCGAGAGCACCGCGACGACGAACGGCGCGAACCGGCCGTGCAGGAGGTCGAGCGTGGGGTTCTTGAACGCCGTCGCCGAGCGCAGGTATGCGGCTTCGGCTCGGGTGCGGGTCACTGGCTGAAGTCTACCGGCGCGTCTCCGGCTCCTCCGCACGCGTAGAGCGTCGCCCCGGAGACCTTGCCGACGTCGCCGCCCTCCGCGTGGCTGCCGAAGTCCCACGCGCCGAGCTCGCGGCATCCGTCGCCGGTGGCCACGTGCCGCACGGGATCGCTCTCCGGCGCGCCGTCGGCGACGGCGAGCAGCCGCGCTCGTCCCGAACGGACCATCCCCTCCAGCTGCGCGACGGTGAAGACGGGCACGTGCCCCGAGTATCCGCCGTCGGTGAGCACGTCGGCGCCCGTGGCGCCGATGATCTGCGCCGACAGCGCCCACGAGTCGGTGACCAGCAGCGCCGATCCGTCATCTCCGCCCCCGTGCGCCTGCGCCAGGGCCACCATCTGCGACACCGCCGGCGTCTGGTGCGGCGAGCCGCCCCACGGGGCCGGGGCCGAGAGGGTGAAGGTCTCGTCGGGGTGCCCGCCGCGTCCGGTCACCCCCACGTAGGCGTCGCCGCCGCTGCCGTCGCGCGCGTCGTCGAGCACCTGCAGGCTCGTCGCGATCGGCAGACACAGCAGGGCCGCGGCGAGCGCCGCGGGCGCGAGGCGGCGCTGCCCGGACTTCCCGCGGCCCACGGCGGGGCGCAGGGCTGCGGACGTACCGATGACGAGACCCGCGGCGCCGATCGCGAGAGCCGGCACCGACAGCACCGCGGGCAGGCGTGCCTCGGCCAGGAGCACCGCCCACCAGGCGCCCTGCACCAGGGCGATCGCCGGCAGCGTGAGCCGCTCGAGCCGTCGAGGCGATCGGAGCAGCCGCATCCCCTCCGCCCACGCGACGGCGGTCAGCAGGGCCAGCGGCACGCCGAGCGCCGCCGTGTACGCGGTGTGCGGCACGTGCGTCGCGCTGAGCACCGAGGCCGCGGTCACGAGCCACACGACGAGGGTCAGCACCGTCACGAACCCGTGCCGCCGTGCGGGGGAGGAGCGCCGTCCCCGACGGGCACGCAACCGCCAGAGCCCGAGCGCCGCACCGGCGATCGCCGCGGGATACAGCCACCCGATCTGCGTGACGAGCGGAAGCTCGAGCAGCTTCGCGATCGACGAGGAGGCATCGCCCGCGGTCACGGCATGCGGGGCGAGAGCGTGCAGCACGGCCGACACCGTGGATGACAGGCCGCCCGACGAGCCGGACGAACCCACCGCGCCGGGAACCGCTCCGGGGACGAGGCGGTTCAGCCCGTTGTACCCGAACACCATCGCGAAGACGTCGTCGTCGGTCGACCCGTCGACGTAGGGACGGGAACCGGCCGGGACGAGAGCGATCACCGTGATCCAGGCGAGCGACGCCGCGACCGCCGCCCCCGTCAGCACCCCGGCACGCGCGAGGCCGCGCCGCAGCCCGCCGGCGGCGACGAGGGTCCCCACCGCCAGCGCCGGGAGGACGAACCAGGCCGACATCATCTTCGCCTGGAAGCCGACGCCGATGAACGCCGCCGCGAGCAGGAGGGGCCACCAGCGCGCGGTCAGCACCGCACGCTGCCACCACACGACGGCGACCGCGAGCGACATCGTGAGCAGTCCGTCCTCCATCGGGTGGGCGAACATCGACACGAAGATCGGCGTCGATGCCGCGGCGAGCGCCGCGACGAGGCCCGCTCCGCGGCCGGCGAGGCGCAGACCGATGACGGAGCACGCGACGACGGTCACGACGCCCTCGATCACCTGCGGGAGCGCGATGGCCGAGATCGACATGCCGAACAGGCGGATGCTGAGCGCTTGCGGCACGGCGAAGCCGCTGAGCTTGTCGAGGGTGACGGTGGCGGCGGGGTCGAACGCGCCGAAGAGCAGCGCGCGCCACGACTGCGACATCGAGCGCGCCGAGGCCTCGTAGAACGAGAAGTCCCCGCCGCGCGAGAGGTTCCAGCAGGTGAGGACGACGAATGCCCCGACGATCGCCCCGAGCGTCGCCCGCGCCCACCAGGGCTCCCTCCACCAACGCGCGAGAGGGGCCTGCGGCGCCGGCGCGGACGGGCGGGAGCGGGGGCGCGCGAGCGGTGCGGGGAAGGCCACGCAGCACAGCGTCCTCCCGGCGGGAGTGGGCGGCGTATCAACCGGGTATGAGCGCGCTGTGCGTCCGAGCCCCGCCCGAGGTCCCGGCATCCCTGGCCCTGGCACTCATCACCGGCGCATAAGAACCGCCAGGCTGCGATGAAGGCGGCGCTGCCTACGATGCGCCGGTGACCGCCGCCGTCTTTCCCGCCACCGTCCCCGTCGTCCCCGAGCCCGTCGCCGTCCGCCGACCGCGCGGGTGGCCTCTCGGGCTCGCGGTCGTCGGTGTCGTCGCCCTCGTGCTGACCGGGTGGCAGGTGTGGGCCGGGGCGCCGAGCGAGTACTACGCCTCGATCGCCCTGTCGATGAGCCGCTCGTGGTCGAACTTCCTGTTCGGGGCGGTCGACCCCGCCGGAACGGTCACCCTCGACAAGATCCCGGGGTCGTTCTGGATCCCCGCGCTGTTCGTGCGCGTCTTCGGGTACTCGACGTGGGCGGTCATCCTTCCCAACGCGCTCGCCGCGGTCGCCGCCGCTCTCGTCACGGCGGTCGCGGCGCGCCGTCTCGCGGGTGTGCGGGCGGGACTCATCGCCGGGGCGATCGTCGCGGTGACCCCGATCCTCGTCGCGGTCGCCCGCTCGAACCAGCCCGAGACGTTCTTCGTGCTCGGGCTGTCGTTGACCGTCTGGGCCGCGGTGCGCGCGGTGCAGCAGCGCAGCCTCGGCTGGCTGGTGGTCGCCGGCGCGTTCGTGGGGCTGTCGTTCCAGTTCTACATGCTCGAGGCGTGGGCGGTGTGGCCCGCCCTTGCGGCGGCTTACCTGTGCACCCGGCAGTCGTGGGTGCGGCGCGCGGTCCACCTGCTCGTCGCGGGCGCGGTGAGCCTGGTCGCGTCGCTGTGGTGGGTGGTGCTCGTGTCGCTCATCCCCGCCGGGAGCCGGCCCTACATCGGCAGCACCCTCGCGAACGACCCCTGGGAGATGGTGTTCGGCTACAACGGGCTCGGCCGCTTCTCGGCCACCTCCGACAGCAGCGCCTACGAGTCGTTCACCCCGCCGTTCTCGGGGGAGCCGGGCGTCCTACGGCTGTTCAACGCCCAGCTCGCCGGACAGGTGGCGTGGCTCATCCCGGCCGCCGTCCTCGCGCTGGTCGTGCTGTGGGTGCTGCGGTTCCCGCGTCCCCTCGCGGTGCTGCTGACGGTCTGGCTGGCGACCTTCGCGGCGATGTTCTCGACGGTCGCCGGGATGCACCAGTTCTACACCGCCGCTCTCGCCGTGCCGCTGGGGCTGAGCGTGGCCACGGCCCTGGCGGTCGCGCATCGCGCGGGGAAGACGTGGCCGCAGGTCGCGATCGTCGGCGTCGCCGGGGCGACCGCGCTCGGCATCGGGATCGCCTCGGGCGGGTACAGCGTCCCCGTCTCGATCGCGCAGGCCGCCGTCGCCGCAGGCGCGATCGCCCTGCTGCTCTCCCGCCGCGGCTCCCGCCGCGTGACCACCGCGGCTCTGATGGTGGGGCTGCTGCTGACCCCGGCCGTGTGGTCGGCGGTCACCATCGCCCACCCCAACTCCATCAACCCGGTCGCCGGGGGCGTCTCGGAGATGTCGGGCGCGGGCTTCGGTGGACGCGGCGGCGGTGCCGGGGGAGGGATGCCGGCCGGTCCCGGCGCACCGGCGGGCCAGGGCTCGGGCCCGGCGCAGGGGCAGATCCCGGGCGCCGGTGGTGGGCCGGGGCAGGGTCAGGCCTCCGGCCAGGGTCCGGGCCAGGGTCAGGCGCAGGGCCAGAACGCCGGCCCGGGACAGGGCCAGGGTCAGGGCCGAGGCGGCGCAAGCGGAAGCCGTACCCGCGGCGGCACGGGTGCAGCGGGTCCGGGCGGAGGCGCCGCCGACACGGCTCTGCTCGCCTGGCTCGAGAGCCACGCCTCCGGCTCGACCTACCTCGCCGCGACCTTCGGGGCGCAGTCCGCCGCCCAGCTCATCGTCGCCAGCGACGGCGGGAGCTTCCTCCCCATCGGAGGTTTCAACGGAACGGATGCCGTCCCCACGCTCGACGCGTTCATCGCGCTCGTGGAGTCGGGCCAGGTGCGCTACGTCATCGAGGGGCAGGACGGCACCGGAACGGGCCGCGGACAGTCGGCGTCGAACGACACCGAATCCGCCCGGATCCGGGAGTGGGTCGGACAGAACTGCGCGATCGACGCCGCCGCGCCCTCGACGGTCTACGCCTGCGGCTGATCGCGAGTCAGGAACTCCAGACCCGCCTCGCGGAAGGAGCGGGCGCCGGGCGCGTTCACGTGATGACGGCCGGGGATGTCGGCGAACTCTCCCCGGGGGAGCAGACCCGCCAGGTGCGCCGACTGCGCGTGGATCGGGTCATCCGTACCCGTGGCGATCAGCACGGGCTGCTGCGGCGGCGACGCCGGATCCGGGTCGGTCTCGCCCAGCCGCATCCCCTCCGCGATCGCGACCAGGGCCCGCAGGTCGTTGCCGGGCACGCGCTCGGCGAGCGAGACGTAGCGCTGGGTGGTGGCATCCTGGACCGGCTCGCCGTGATCGAGGAACGCTCGAGCCTGCTCGACCTTCAGCCGCGCGAGCGGGCGGCCGTCCGGGATGCCGCCGAGCACCGCGCGCTCGACGTGCTCGGGGGCGTCGACGGCCAGCTGCCATCCCACCCGGCCGCCGAGGGAGTAGCCGAGGTAGCGCACCTGGTCGACCAGGTAGGTGTCGAGCACCGCCACGAGATCGGACACGAGGGTCGGCATGGTGTAGGCCGCGGCCTCGTGCGGCTTGTCGCTGGCGCCGTGGCCCCGCTGGTCGACGGCGACGACCCGGAAGCCCGCTCGCAGCAGATCCCGCACCCAGCCGGTGTTGACCCAGTTGTCGCGCGTGCTCGAACCGAACCCGTGCACGCACAGCACCGGCTCGGCCTCGGGGTCGCCCCAGGTGTAGGTGGCGAGGCGCACGTTGTCGCCGACGATGACGAACTGCGCGGGAGGGACCTCGGTCAGGGCGGGAACGGCATCCATTCCTCCGATCCTGGCAGAGACGCCGCCCCCCGGCCGGGTAGTGGTCATAGTGGTCTCATGGGTACACCTGCGCGCCGCGTCCCGGCTCTCGTCGCCCTGATGGTCGTCATCGCGGCGGGGCTCGCGACCCACCGGCTGCTGCCGTCGTCGGCGGCGACCGACATCGCCGGCGACGCGCTGTACGCCGTGGCCGCGTACGCGGGACTGGTGGTGCTGCTCCCACGGCTGCGCTCGGCGGCCGTGGCGGCGATCGCGACCGGCTGGTGCCTGGCGGTGGAGCTGTTCCAGGCCACCGGTATCCCTCTCGTCCTCGCCGAGCGCTTCGCGCCGATCGCCCTCGTGCTCGGGACCGGCTTCGACGCCCGCGACCTCCTCGTCTACGTCGCCGCCGTCGCGGCCGTGTGGGCGATCGACGGCGCCGTGCGGCGGAGGACCCTCCTCCCCACCACCGCCCCGACCGACCGCCCGGGCGAGTCGACGGTAGGGTGACGGCGTCGCACGACGAACGGAGGTCCCATGATCGTGGAGTTCGAGGGCGAGATGTTCCGCTGGGAGGCCCGCCTCGACAGCGACTGGTACTTCGTCGCCCTCCCGCTCGAGCTCAGTGACGACATCCGAGAGACGCAGACCTACCGACGCGGTTTCGGGGGTGTCCGCGTGGAGGTCGAGATCGGCGGATCCACCTGGCGCACCTCGATCTTCCCCCAGGCCGGAGGCGAATACGTGCTCCCGCTGAAGAGGGCGGTGCGCGACGCCGAGGGGATCGAACCCGGCGACGTGGTCCGCGCGCGCCTCACCGTCCTCGGCGCGTGACGCCCGTCGCGGGGGCGGCTTTCGCGCTGTTCGCCGCCCTCAGCCTCGCGCTCACCGTCGTCGACGTGCGCTCCCTGCGCCTTCCCGACGCCCTCGTCCTGCCCGGGTACGCGCTCGCCGGAGTCCTCGCGCTGTCCGACCTCCTCTCCGGCGAGCTCGAGCGCGCGGCGCGCACCGCCGTGGGGGCGACGGCGTTCTTCGCCGGCGCGCTCCTGCTCCATCGGGTGCGACCGGACGGCCTCGGCGGCGGAGACGTCAAGCTCCTCGGGGTCGCCGGCGCCTTCCTCGCCTGGCGGGGACCGGATGCCGTCGCCCTCGGCGTCGCCGCGACCGCCCTGCTCGGCGCGGCGACCGCGGCATCCGCCCTCCTCACCGTCCGCGGGACCCCGGGGGCGACGACCGCCGTGCCCTTCGGGCCGGTGATCCTCGCGGGGACCTGGTGGGCCATCGTGGTCGCGAGCGGATGAGCGGTCAAGCCTGCGGGGCGATCCGCCCGGCGCCGATAACCTGACCGCATGGCCGACCTCATCCGTCGCGTCACCGCGTGGGCCCTGTCGCTCCGCCTCGTGCGCGCCTTCCTCGTCTACTCGGGGGCGCGTGGCCCCATGCTGGCCGACAGTGTCACGTACCGCACCCTGTTCAGCGTCTTCGCGGCGGTGCTGCTGGGCTTCTCGTTCGCGACCCTGTGGATCTCCGGCAATCCCGATGCCCTCAACGCTCTGGTGAACGCCGTGAACAGCGTCGTCCCCGGGTTGATCGGCGAGAACGGCCTCATCAAAGACCTGTCCGGGATCGAGGCCCCGGGCTTCACCCTCGCGGGCGTCGTCGGAACGCTGGGTCTGCTGGGCGCCGCGATCGGCGCGATCGGGTCGCTGCGCTCGGCCTTCCGTCAGATCGCGGGCGTCACCACCGACGACACCCTGATCGTGTGGGTGCTGCTGCGTAACCTCGCGCTCGGCGTGGGCATCGGTGTCGCCCTGGTCGCCGGTGCCGGGGTCACCTTCCTCGCCACCGCGGGCCTGACCTTCGTCCGCGAGCTTCTCGGCGTCTCCGCCGACTCCTGGATCACCGCCTTCCTGACGTGGTTGCTGTCGACCGCGGTGGTGCTGGTTCTCGACTCCGCCGCCATCGCGGCGGCCTTCGCGGTGCTCTCGGGCATCCGCACCCGCCGGAGCACCCTGATCCGCGGCGCGCTGCTCGGCGGGGTGGGTCTCGTCGTCCTCCAGCAGTTGTCGGGCCTGTTCGTCGGCGGCGCCACGAGCAATCCGCTCCTGGCGACCTTCGCCTCCTTCATCGCCCTCCTGCTGTGGCTGAACCTGTCGAGCCAGGTCATCCTCATCGCCGGCGCGTGGATCACCGTCGCGACCGAGGAGGACCACGACCGGGTGCGGGCCAAGTACGGGGCGACCACGATGATCCAGTTCCGCGTCCGCCGTGCCGAGAAGGCGATGGCCGCCGCGACCGGCGAGCTCGAGGCGGCCCGTACTGCCGAGAAGAAGGAGCGGGCGGCTCTGGCCGACGCCGACCCGGCCGCCGCCGCCCGGGAAGCGGAGGCCGACGCCAGAGCCGACGCCGATGCCTGACGCGCGGACGGACGTCGTCGACCCCGCCACCCGGGTCCGCGCCTACACCGCCGACGCGGTGCGCGCCGCCGAGCGGCCGCTGCTCGCCGAGGGGCAGCCCCTCATGGCCTGGGCCGCAGCCGCCCTCGCCGACGTCGTCGCCGCGGAGGCGCTCGCCCACCCCGGGCCGATCCTCGTACTGGCCGGAGCGGGCGACAACGGCGGGGACGCCCTGTTCGCCGCCGCACGCCTCGCCGCGCGCACGCCCGTCGACCTCGTCCTCGTCCGCGATCGCGTGCATCGCGCGGCTCTGGACGCCGCCGTGGCGGCGGGAGCGCGCGTGCGGCCCGCGTCGGAGGTGTGCGACGGGATCGCCGACTACGCCGTCGTGGTCGACGGCATCCTCGGTATCGGTCGCCTCAGCGATCGTCGGCTGCGCGGCAGCGCGCGCGCTCTCGTGGAGTGCATCGCCGCCCGCGCCGTGCGGCCGCGGATCGTCGCGGTCGACCTGCCCAGCGGACTCGATCCCGACGACGGGACCGCGGATGCCGAGGTGCTCGCCGCCGACACGACGGTGACGTTCGGCGCGCTCAAGGCCGGACTCGTACGCGGGCGGGGGCCGGAGCTGGCCGGTCGGGTGCACCTCGTCGACCTCGGCCTGGAACCGATGCTGCAACGGGCGCGCCCCGCCGTGACCGCGGCCATCGAGATCGTGCGCGTCGCGGGCCGCCGCTGACGCGGCGCTGTGTCAGCGCGCGTACCGCTCGACGAACGTCCGCAGCATCCGCGAGGGAGCGGTCACGGGGGCTCGTCGCACCGCGGCGAGCGTGACGTCCAGCTCGTCGGCGGCGAAGTAGCCGTAGTCGGCGTACGCGTGGATGCGCGTCACGATGCCGTCGACGTCGAGCTCGGGGTGGAACTGCGTCGCGTAGACGTTGCATCCCACCCGGAACATCTGCACCGGGCACGTCGGCGACGAGGCGAGCAGCGTGGCGTGATCGGGCAGTGCCCGGATTGCCTCCTTGTGCCCCACGAACGCGGGGAAGGTGTCGGGCAGTCCCGCGGCGAGCGGGTCGTCGCGACCCGCGGGCGTCAGCGACACATCGACGACGCTGATCGGCTCGGCGAACGTGCCGTCGATGGGAGCTCGCAGGTGCGTCCCCAGGGTGCCCACGCCGTAGCAGGCGCCGAGGAACGGCGTGTCACGGGCGACGACCTCGTCCACGAGAGCGGCCATCTCCGCCTCGACGCGGCGCTGGACGGGCGACTTGCGCTCGAGCGGGTCGGAGGCGTTGAACGGGCTGCCGCCGACGAGGACGCCCGAGATCTCCTCGAGGTCGAGAGCCGGCATCGGGTCGCGCTCGAGCCGGACGCGACGCAGTCGCTCGGGAGGCAGCCCCGTGAAGCGCAGGAAGAGCGCGTACTCCTCGTCGGCCGGCCGGTCCTCGGCGCGCGTGGCGAGCAGGACGAACGGGCGGTCACCGGGCAGGGCGGTCGGGGTCACCCGAGCGATTCTAGGCGGGCGGTGTCAAGGCGCCGGGCCCGGGCGAGCGGCCGGTCTACGCTGGCGGCATGGCTATCGCACGACTGACCGGGGGCCCGCTCGACGGGCAGGTCATCCCGCTCGAGAACGACACCGACGACACCCTGATCCTGCCCTACAGCGAGGGACAGCTGGTCTACCGCCGCCAGAGCGAGCCCACCCAGACGGGCGACTCCGACGGTCCGACGCAGGCGGTGTTCGCCTTCGACGAGGAGACCGAGGACATCAACCCCGACGCCGACGGACGCGACGATTGAGCGCAGCCCCCGACGGCTCGTCGAACGTCGAGGTCGAGGTCAAATACGACGTCGACGCTGACACACCCCTGCCCGACTGGTCGCAGCTTCCCGGCGTGGCCGCGGTCGGCGAACCCGAACCGCGCGCCCTCGACGCCCGCTATCTCGACACCGCCGACGCCGCCCTGGCGCGCGCGGGGGTCGCGGTGCGCCGTCGTCGCGGCGGCCCCGACGAGGGGTGGCACGTGAAGGGCCCGCTCGAGGCCGGTGGTCGGCGCGAGACGCAGTGGCCCCTCGGCGAGGTCGCCGACGACGACGCCGATCCCGTCATGCCGGCGGAGATCCAGGATGCCGTCTCCTCCCTCGCCCAGCCGCCGTTCACCCCTCTGGCCCGGGTACGTAACGACCGCACCGCCTACGCGCTGACCGACGCCGGCGGGGGACTGGTGGCCGAGTTCGTCGATGACCGGGTGCGCGCCCGTGACGAGCGCCGCGGCGCGGAGTCGTCGTGGCGCGAGTGGGAGATCGAGCTGGGCCCCGCTGGTCCCGCCGACGATGCCGGACGCGCGGCCTTCTTCGCCGCGGTCGAGGCGGCGGTGTTCGCCGCGGGCGGCCGGCCCGCGGCATCCGGATCCAAACTCGCCCGCGCCCTCGGACACTGAGTCCCCGCGTACACGAGAAAGCCCGCCCGGAGAACCGGGCGGGCTTTCTTCGTCTTCGCCGATCAGAGGTTGATCATGTGTCCCGTCAGGCCGTGGAAGGCCTCCTGCAGACCCTCCGACAGCGTCGGGTGGGTGTGCACGTTGCGGGCTGCCTCGAGGGCCGTGAGGTCCCACTTCTGCGCGAGGGTGAGCTCGGGCAGCAGCTCCGAGACGTCGGGGCCGATGAGGTGGCCGCCGATGAGCTCGAGCGTCTCGGCGTCGGCGACGAGCTTGACGAAGCCGACCGGCTCGCCCAGGCCGTTGGCCTTGCCGTTGGCCGAGAAGGGGAACTTCGCGACCTTGATGTCGTGGCCGGCATCGCGGGCCTGCTGCTCGGTGAGGCCGAAGGAGGCGACCTGCGGGTTGCAGAACGTGGCGCGCGGCATGTTGCGGTAGTCGCCCAGCGTCTGGGTCTCGGCGTTGCCGATCGTCTCGGCAGCGACGACGCCCTGCGCCTCGGCGACGTGCGCCAGCTGCAGCTTGGCCGTCACATCGCCGATGGCGTAGATGTGCGGGACGTTGGTGCGCATGTGGTCGTCGATGTCGATCGCGCCGCGCTCGGTGAGCTTCACGCCGGTGTTCTCGAGACCGAAGCCGTCGACCTTCGGTGCGAAGCCGATCGACATGAGCACGCGGTCGGCGTCGATCGAGCCCTGTGAGCCGTCCTTCGCGGTGTAGGCGACGGTGACCTTGTCGCCGTGGTCGGTGACCGACTCGACCTTGGTCGAGGTGAGGATGTCGACGCCGTAGCCCTTGTACTGCTTCTGGATCTCCTTCGAGACCTCGGCGTCCTCGTTGGGGAGGGCGCGGTCGAGGAACTCGATGATCGTGACCTTCACGCCGTAGTTCGTCATGACGTAGGCGAACTCCATGCCGATGGCGCCGGCGCCGACGATGACGATCGACTCGGGGAGCTCACGGGTGAGGATCTGCTCCTCGTACGTGACGACGTTCTCGCTCAGCGTGACGCCGGGGAGCAGGCGCACGGTCGAACCCGTGGCGATGATGACGTTGTCGAAGGTGACCTGCTCCTTCGAGCCGTCGGTCTTGGTCACGTCGAGCGTGTGGTCGTCGACGAAGTGACCGCGACCCTCGTACTCGGTGACCTTGTTCTTCTTCATCAGGTAGTGGATGCCCTTGACGTGGCCGGCGGCGACGCTGCGCGAGCGGTCGAACGCCTTGCCGAAGTCGAAGGTGACGTCGCCGGAGATGCCGAACAGATCGGCCTTGGCGTGGAACGTGTGCGCGAGGTCGGCGTTGCGCAGGAGGGCCTTGGAGGGGATGCAGCCCACATTGAGGCAGACACCGCCCCAGTACTTCTCTTCGACGATCGCGACCGACAGTCCGAGCTGTGCGCCGCGGACGGCGGCGACGTACCCGCCGGGACCCGCACCAAGAATGACCAGATCGTAATGAGGCATGGTTCCAGCCTATCGCCCGGTTGCGCCGCCACCGGCGGTGTTCCGGGGCCCGCGCGAGGCGAAGACGTACACGAGCACGCCCGCCACGATCACGAGGGCGACCACGAGGAGGATCCACGGGAGGGGAGAGCTGTCGGTCGCGGTCTCGACGGGCGCCGCGGTCGCTGCGCCGGAGTCCTCGGCGGCCGCGCTCGCGCTCTCGGACGCAGTCGGCGCGGGGGCCGCGGTGGCGGTGGGGGTGACGCTGGGGCTCGCCGACGCCTGCGGGAGGGTGAAGGAGAGATCGCCGTCGATGGGGTGGCCGTCGCTGGAGACGACGCGCCACTTCACGGTGACGGTCCCGGATGCCGTTCCCGCCAGTGCCTGGGTGACCTCGGTGCCCGCCACCTCGGGCGCTCCGTCGGCGAGGGAGGTGCCCGAGGAGTCTGTCACCTCGACGACCGTCGCCCCGGCGTCGGGCAGCACGTCGGCGCTGAAGGTGAAGGTGATCTGCGGGGGCAGGGCGTCGAGAACGGCGTCGGCCGACGGATCGGTCGAGACGAGCTCGTCGTGGGCGGCGGCGGGCAGCGCCGGCACCAGGAGTGCTGCGGCGGCCAGCAGGGCCGCGGCCAGGACGGCGGGCAGGGTGCGCCGACGAGGCGCGGGGGAGGACGTCATGGATCGACCCTAACGAGCGCTCTCGGCACGCGGCCTGGGAGCCGCCTCGGGACGCGATCCCGGCCGACGTCCGCCGCGGACTCGACACGACCGACCTCCGGTCGATAGGTTCGAGTGTCTCGTCGGCTGCCACCGCGCCCCGAACCGCGGTGTCCGGTCTCGACGAACAGAGACAGATCACGCATCACCGTGGCCCGCTCGAGGTCGGTCGCCCCTTTCGGCGCAGACCGATCGGTTATGGTGAATGAGAAGGAGAAGCCGTGGACGAGACCCGCCGATTCGAGCGAGACGAGATCCGGCGCGCGGCCGATGCCGCCGCGACCGACCGATCGCACGACACGACCCAGACCCACGACGCCGATCTGTCGTTCGTACCCTTCGGTGCCGACCTCACCGAGGCCGAGCTCGAGGCGATCGACGCCCTCCCCTCGGGAGCGGCCCTGCTGATCGTGCGCTCCGGCCCGACCACGGGCGCCCGCTACCTCCTCGACACCGACGTGACCACCGTCGGTCGTCACCCCGAGGCCGACCTCTTCTTCGACGACGTCACGGTCTCGCGCCGCCACGCCGAGATCATCCGCAGTGGCACGGCCTTCGAGATCGTCGACCAGCGTTCGCTCAACGGCAGCTACGTCAACGGCGAGCGCGTGGACCGCTCCGCTCTGGTCAACGGCGCCGAGGTGCGCATCGGCAAGTTCCGGCTGAACTTCTTCGGTTCCCCGGTCGACCTGCCCGCGGCAGATCACTGATGGCGGCAGCCCCGTCCCGTAGTCGTCAGACGGCTGCGGGGTTGCTGAGCATCGGACAGGTGCTGGCGCGCCTCACCCCCGACTTCCCGGCGCTCACCTCCAGCAAGCTCCGGTTCCTCGAGGTGCAGGGCATCGTCTCGCCCACGCGCACCGAGTCCGGCTACCGCAAGTTCTCGCCGGCCGACCTCGAGCGGCTGCGCCTCGCGCTCACCCTGCAGCGCGACCACTACCTTCCGCTCGCGGTCATTCGCGATTATCTCGCCGACCTCGACGCCGGTCGCAATCCGGCGCCGCCCACGTCGATCCCGTCGATGACGGACGCTCCGCGCCGCTACCGGCGCGACGAGCTGCTCACCGCGGCCGGGGCCCGTCCGCAGCTGCTCAACGACGCGGTCAGCACGGGCGTCATCGCGGGGGCCGAGACCTACTCCGAGCAGACGGTCACCCTGCTGCGCGCGCTGGTGGCGCTCGACCGGCACGGCATCGAACCGCGGCACGTCCGGGCCCTCCGCCAGAGCGCCGACCGCGAGGTGGCGCTCGTCGAATCGGCCCTGTCGGCTCTCCTGCGACGTCCTGACGCGCCGTCCCGGGCGCGCGCGAGCGAGCTCGCACCGGAGCTCGCGGCCCGTCTCGACGAGGTCCGCACCATGTTCGTGCGCGAGGCCCTTGAGCGAATCCTGAGCTGAGCGCGACACGCCGCCCTCCTCGGAGCGGATGTCATTGCCGGGGGACCCTCGCTGATCTAGCGTGGAGGAAACAAGCCGATGAGGAGGACGCGAGCATGAACGCTGGCGACGCACTCGGTGAACCCCGGTTCGCCACCGACCTCCTCTTCACCGACGGTCTGCCCGAGATGGACGACGACACCGGCTATCGCGGAGCGGTCGCCGCCCGCGCTGCCGGCATCACCTACCGCCAGCTCGACTACTGGGCCCGTACCGAGCTCGTCGTCCCCACCGTCCGCGGCGCCAGCGGTTCCGGTTCGCAGCGTCTCTACGGCTTCCGCGACATCCTGGTGCTCAAGCTCGTCAAGCGTCTGCTCGACACCGGCATCTCGCTGCAGCAGATCCGCACCGCGGTCGAGCAGCTGCGCGCTGCCGGCATCCGCGATCTCGCGGGCACGACGCTCATGAGCGACGGTGCCTCGGTGTACCTGTGCACCTCGAACGACGAGGTGATCGACCTCGTCAGCCGCGGTCAGGGCGTGTTCGGAATCGCCGTGGGCAAGGTCCTGCGCGAGGTCGAGTCCACGCTGGTCGACTTCGAGACGGCCACGCCCGACAGCGTCGACGAGCTCGCGGCCCGCCGCGCCGCGCGCACCGCCTGACACTCCGCCGGCTCCCGGATGCCGCGGCATCCGGTCTCTCCCCGCGTGAGTCGCCACAATTTGTCGCTTCACGGCCCTTCGAAGCGACGATTTCTGGCGACTCACGCGAGGTGCCACGGCCGGCTGGCACGACGGGGTCAGGCCTGCGGGGCCTCGTTCTCGACGGGGATCCGGCCGGTGCGCACGATGCGGTCGAGCAGGGCGTCGAAGTCGGCGGCGAGCTCCTGCGCGGAATCTCCCGGCCACACGTGCAGCGGCTTGGCCGCGCCCTGCGCCTGCTGAAGGGAGGTGCGCTCGGGCAGCTGAGGGTTGAGCACGAGCGGGCCGAACATGTCGCGCAACTCTTTGATGCGGAACTGGTGCTCGATCGACTGGGGGCGGACCCGGTTCACCACGACGCCGAGCGGCTGGAGGCGGGGGGAGAGGCCGCGGCGGATCTCCTCGATCGCGCGCAGGGCGCGGTCGGCGGCGGCCACGGAGAACAGCCCCGGCTCGGTGACGACGATCACGCGATCGCTGGCCGCCCACGCGGTGCGCGTGAGGGCGTTGAGCGAGGGGGCGCAGTCGATGAGGACGAGGTCGTACTCGCTCTCGATCGTGGCCAGGGCTTCCTCGAGCTTCCACACGTCGCGCACGCTCGGGTGGGGGCCGTCGAAGTTGATGGCCGACGGGCTGCCGATGAGCACGTCTATGGTGCCCGGATGCACCTTCGCCCACCCGCTGGAGGTGATCGCCTGACGGACGACCTTCTCTTTCGGGTTCGCCAGGACATCGGCGATGTTGAGCCGACCGGCGACCTGGATGTCCATCCCGGTCGACACGTCGGACTGGGGGTCGAGGTCGACGACGAGAGTGCGAACGCCACGTGCGAAGGCGGCGGATGCCAGCCCGAGTGTCACGGTCGTCTTGCCGACCCCGCCTTTGAGAGAGCTGACGGAGAGTACGTGCACGAGAGTCCACGTTACCGTCCCCTAGGCTGTGAGCACATTCAGCTCCGCCAGCTTGACGTGAGGTGCGCATGTTCTCGAAGATCCTGGTCGCCAATCGCGGGGAGATCGCGATCCGCGCTTTCCGCGCCGCCTACGAGGTCGGAGCGCGCACCGTCGCGGTCTACCCCTACGAGGATCGTGCCTCGTTGCACCGTCTGAAGGCCGACGAGGCCTATCAGATCGGGGAGCGCGGTCACCCGGTCCGCGCGTACCTCGACGTCGACGAGATCATCCGCGTCGCCCGCGAGTGCGGAGCGGATGCCATCTACCCCGGCTACGGCTTCCTCTCCGAGAACCCCGAGCTCGCCGAGAAGGCCGCCGCCCACGGCATCACCTTCATCGGTCCGCCGGCCGAGGTTCTCGCGATGGCGGGCAACAAGGTCACCGCGAAGGAGCACGCGATCGCCGCGGGCGTGCCGGTGCTGCGTTCCACGGCGGCGTCCGACGACATCGACGCCCTCCTCGCGCAGGCCGATGAGATCGGCTTCCCGCTGTTCGCCAAGGCCGTCGCGGGCGGCGGCGGACGCGGTATGCGCCGGGTCGAGAGCATCGGCGAGCTGGCCCCGGCTCTGGCCGAGGCGATGCGCGAAGCGCAGAGCGCGTTCGGTGACCCGCGCATGTTCCTCGAGCAGGCCGTGCAGCGTCCGCGTCACGTCGAGGTGCAGATCCTGGCGGATGCCACCGGGGAGACCATCCACCTGTTCGAGCGCGACTGCTCGGTGCAGCGGCGCCACCAGAAGGTGATCGAGATCGCCCCCGCCCCGAATCTCGACGACGAGGTGCGCCGCGACCTGCACCGTTACGCGGTCGCCTTCGCGCGGTCGATCGGCTACCAGAACGCCGGCACGGTGGAGTTCCTGCTCGAGACGGCCGGCCCGCGCACGGGCGAGGTCGTGTTCATCGAGATGAACCCCCGGATCCAGGTCGAGCACACCGTCACCGAAGAGGTCACCGACGTCGACCTCGTGCAGTCGCAGATGCGCATCGCCGCCGGGCAGACCCTCGCCGACCTCCACCTCCATCAGGACGAGGTCCACCTGCGCGGCGCCGCTCTGCAGTGCCGCATCACGACGGAGGACCCCACGCAGGGCTTCCGTCCCGACACCGGCAAGATCACCACCTACCGCTCCCCGGGCGGCGCGGGCATCCGCCTGGACGGCGGCACCACGGCGGCCGGCTCGCAGGTGAGCCCGCACTTCGACTCGATGCTGTCGAAGCTGTCGTGCCGCGGTCGCGACTTCCCCGCGGCGGTCGCCCGCGCCCGGCGTGCCCTGGCGGAGTTCCGCATCCGTGGCGTCTCGACGAACATCCCCTTCCTGCAGGCCGTGCTCGACGACCCCGCGTTCGTCGCCGGCGACCTGAGCACCTCGTTCATCGACGAGCGACCCGAGCTGCTGAAGGGCCGCGAGTCGAAGGACCGCGGCACGAAGATCCTGTCGTGGCTGGTCGACACCACCGTGAACCGCCCGAACGGCGACAACCCGCTGAGCATCGACCCGGCGACGAAACTGCCCTCCGTCGATCTCGCCGCCCCCGCCCCGGCCGGCTCTCGCCAGCGGTTGCAGGAGCTCGGCCCCGCCGGCTTCGCGAAGGCCCTGCGGGAGCAGACCGCCCTCGCGGTCACCGAGACGACGTTCCGCGACGCGCATCAGTCGCTGCTGGCGACGCGCGTGCGCACCCGCGACCTCGTCCGGGTGGCCCCCTACGTCGCGCGCACGACGCCCGAGCTCCTCTCCGCCGAGGCCTGGGGCGGGGCGACCTACGACGTCGCCCTCCGTTTCCTCGGCGAAGACCCGTGGGAGCGCCTCGACGCGTTGCGCACGGCGCTGCCGAACGTCGCGATCCAGATGCTGCTGCGCGGCCGCAATACCGTCGGCTACACCCCGTACCCCACGGAGGTCACCGATGCGTTCGTCGCCGAGGCGGCGGCATCCGGGGTCGACATCTTCCGCATCTTCGACGCGTTGAACGACGTGTCGCAGATGCGCCCGGCGATCGACGCCGTGCTCGCGACGGGGACCGCGGTGGCCGAGGTCGCGGTCTGCTACACCGGCGACCTCCTGGACCCCGCCGAGAACCTCTACACGCTCGACTACTACCTGCGCCTGGCCGAGCAGATCGCCGACGCCGGCGCGCACGTGCTCGCTGTGAAGGACATGGCGGGCCTGCTGCGTCCGGCCGCCGCGGCGAAGCTCGTGGCGGCCCTGCGCGAGCGTTTCGAGCTGCCGGTGCACGTCCACACGCACGACACCGCGGGCGGACAGCTCGCGACCCTGCTGGCCGCCTCCGCAGCGGGGGCGGATGCCGTCGACGCGGCCGCCGCGCCCATGGCGGGCACCACGAGCCAGCCGTCCCTGTCGGCGCTGGTCGCCGCCCTCGCGCACACCGAACGCGACACGGGTCTCGATCTGGCCGCGGTGAGCGACCTCGAGCCGTACTGGGAGGCGGTGCGTCATCTGTACCGTCCGTTCGAGTCGGGACTGTCGGGGCCGACCGGCCGGGTCTACCGTCACGAGATCCCGGGCGGTCAGCTGTCGAACCTGCGTCAGCAGGCGATCGCGCTCGGCCTGGCCGACGACTTCGAGCTCATCGAGGACATGTACGCCGCAGCCGACCGCATCCTGGGGCGCGTTCCCAAGGTGACACCCTCCTCGAAGGTCGTGGGCGATCTCGCCCTGCACCTCGCCGCGGTCAAGGCCGACCCGGCCGACTTCGAGCGCAACCCCGAGAAGTACGACGTGCCGGACTCGGTCGTGTCGTTCATGGCCGGCGAGCTCGGCGACCTCCCGGGCGGGTGGCCCGAGCCGTTCCGCTCGAAGGTCCTGGCGGGACGGGATGCCAAGACCGGCGTCACCGCGTTGACCGACGACGATGCCGCGGCGCTGGCGGGGGAGTCCGCCGAACGGCGCTCCCGACTGAACCGACTGCTGTTCCCCGGACCCACGCGCGCGTTCACCGAGATGCGCGAGACGTTCGGCGACCTGAGCGTGCTGGACACGGCCGACTACCTCTACGGGCTGCGTCCCGGCGGAGAGCACACCGTCGAGATCGAGCGCGGCGTGCAGCTGTTCGTGGGCCTCGAAGCGGTCGGCGACGCCGACGACAAGGGCATGCGCACGGTCATGACGACGCTCAACGGCCAGCTGCGGCCGGTGTTCGTGCGCGACCGATCGATCGACGTCGAAGCACGCCAGGCCGAGAAGGCCGACACCTCGAAGCCGGGGCAGGTCGCGGCGCCGTTCTCGGGCGTCGTGACGATGAAGTCCGCGCCCGGTGACCGGGTGCAGGCGGGGCAGGCCGTGGCATCCATCGAGGCGATGAAGATGGAGGCGGCCATCACCGCCCCCGTCGACGGCGTGGTCGAGCGTGTCGCGATCGGTACCACGCAGCAGGTCGAAGCCGGAGATCTTTTGCTGGTCATCCGCCCCGCGCAGTAGCCTGGGAGGGGGCGCTTTCGCGCCCTCTTCCCGTTTGGAGACTGCAGTGACCCCCGACCGCACCGACGCGAACCCCGACGAGAACGCCGAGCACGGCGTCCTCGACGAGAGCGGGAACCTCGACACCGCGAGCATCACGATCCTCGGCGGCCACATCGCGCAGGTCAACGTCGACCTGCCCGTGGCGTCCGACGACGACACCGACGACGACGTGATCGAGGACGAGATCCGGATCGACGTCGACCTCCCCGCCCTCGACGCCCCGTCCGATGCCGATGCCGACGCCGAGACGGGCGACGTCCGCGAGCCGCACGTCGAGACGCTCCCCACCGGCGACATCATCCTCGAGCCGCACGACGAGACCCACGCCGGCGCCGACGAGGTGCACGAGGTGCACGACGCCGAGCTCGTCGACGACGCTCCCGTCCAGCCCGACGACCTCGAAGTCGTCGAGGACGTCGAGCTGCTCGAGGCGGACGCGGCCGAGCCGGTCGACCTCGAGCCCGCGGCGGACGACCTCCCCGCGGACGACGCGCTGGTCGACGATGCGTCGGACGACGACGTGTCGAGCGAGCGCGATGCCGCACCGGATGCCGAGGAGCCGAGCGCCGTCGAGCCGGTCGCCGAGGAGCCCGCGGCCGCCGAGGTCGCCGACCAGCCCGACGACCCCTCGTCCTCCGACGACACCCCGTCGGAGGGCGCTGCCGATCCGGTCGACGATCTCGCCGAGGAACGCCTGACCCACGCACCGTGGACGCCCTCCGCCCCCGAGGCGGAGTCCGCTCTCCCGGTTCCGGATGATGCCCCGGCGACGGACCATGCTCCGGCCTCGCACGACGCCCCGGCGACGGACGATGCTCCGGCCCTGCACGACGTTCCGGCGACGCAGGAAGCCCCCGCGGCCGCGCCGGCCCCCGCGGCCGACGACGCGGCATCCCGCGACGAGACCGCCGCACCGGTCGCGACGCGCGAGGAGCCGACCGCGCCCACCACCCGGGCCGAGCGCGCGGCGACCGGGGTCATCGGCACGATCCCGCTCACCCGCCGCAGCGCGCACCAGGCCGACGAGGCCGCGCGCCTCGCCGAGAAGGCCGCTCGCGTCGACCGCGCGCACGCGATGGAACGCGTGCAGACGCCGACCGCCGAGGTGGCCTACACGTCCAAGCGCATCGGGCAGATCGACGACACGCGCGAGAGCAGCGATCTGCTCACCGCCGACCGCCTCCTCGACCCGCGTCAGATCGCGCGCCCCGAGCCGGAGGGCATGTGGCAGCAGCTGGTGTACTCGGTCTCGCGTCACCGCATCAACCTCGGCGACGGTCGCCGCGCCCGCGAGCGCAAAGACCTCGACCGGCGCATCGCCGCACCGCTGTCGGGCGGCGCCCGCTTCGTCCCCGTGCTCTCGCGCAAGGGCGGCGTCGGGAAGACGACGGTCACGTCGCTGCTGGGCATGGCCCTCGCCGACGCGCGCGACGACCGCATCATCGCCGTCGACGCGAATCCCGACCGCGGCACGCTGGCCGACCGCGTCGGCCGGCCCAACGGGCGGACGGTGCGCGACCTCGTCCGCGCGCACGACGAGATGGCCGGCTACAACGACGTGTCCTCGATCGTCGCTCGCGACGAGACGCGACTGGACGTGCTGGCATCCGATGCCGACCCGCGGGTGTCCGAGGCCTTCAGCGACGACGACTACCGTCAGGTCGCAGACGTCGCCGCGCACTACTACTCGATCGTGCTGACCGACACCGGCACGGGTATAGTCCACTCGGTCATGGGGGCGACGCTCGAGATGGCCGACACGCTCGTCATCGTCGCCGGTCTCTCCGTCGACGAGGCTCGTCTGGCCTCCGAGACCCTCACCTGGCTCGAGACCAACGGCTATGCCGCGCGGGTTCGCGACGCGGTCGTGGTCCTCAACGCCTCGCGCCCCGGCGCACCCCTCGTGCGCGAGAGCGAACTCGAGGCGCACTTCCGTTCGCGCGTGCGCACGGTGATCCGGATGCCGTACGACCCGCGCATCGCGGCCGGAAGCGCCATCGCCTTCCGCGAGCTGCAGCCGGCCACCCGGCAGGCGGCGCGCGAGCTCGCCGCGGCCGTCGTCGAGGGTCTGCGCGCACCGGTGGCTGCGGCATGACCGTCCGACCGATCCGACTCTTCGGCGACCCGGTGCTGCGGGCCGTGAGCGCGCCCGTCGACGAGATCGACGACGGCGTCCGCGCACTCGTGCAGGACCTGCTCGACACCGTCGAGCTCCCGGGCCGCGCCGGCGTCGCCGCCCCGCAGATCGGGGTGGGCCTGCGCGCCTTCAGCTACAACATCGACGGCGACATCGGGTACATCCTCAACCCCGTGCTCGTCGAGACGCGCGGTGAGCCGGTCCCGACGGGGGAGGGCTGCCTGTCGGTTCCGGGCCTCTGGCACGACGCCATGCGGCACCCGTGGGCACGGGTCGAGGGCATCGACCTCGACGGCAACGAGGTCGTGCTCGAGGGCGAGGGGCTGCTCGCACAGGCCCTGCAGCACGAGACCGACCACCTCGACGGCATGCTCTACCTCTCGCGGCTGCCGGCGGAGACCCGCCGCGAGGCCATGCGCCAGGTGCGCGAGAGCGACTGGTTCTGACCCGAACCCTTCTGCTGTTCGCGACCGTTGTCACGAGAACGGCCCGGCCCCTCGGGGACCGGGCCGTCACTCTCGCCTGCGCTCAGGGAAGCGACACGTTGGTCGTGTTCACCGGAACGGCGTAGATGTCTTCGATCGCGTCGGAGAAGTCCTTCACGATGACATTGCGCTTGATGCTCATCTTGGGCGTGAGATGCCCGCTCGCCTCGGTCCACTCGGTGGGGAGGATCGTGAATTTGCGGATCGACTCGGCACGCGAGACGCGCGTGTTCGCGCGGTCGATCGCGCCCTGGACCTCGGCGCGCACCTTCTCATTCGTGCTCGCGTCGGCGAGCGACATGTCGGCGGGCAGGCTGTTGTTCGCCAGCCACGTCGGCAACATCTCGGGGTCGAGGGTCACCAGCGCCGAGATGAACGGCTTGTGGTCGCCGACGACGACGACCTGGCCGATGATGGGGTTCGCGCGGATCGGGTCCTCGAGGGCCGCGGGGGCGACGTTCTTTCCGCCGGCGGTGACGATGATCTCCTTCTTGCGCCCGGTGATCGCCAGGAACCCGTCGGAGTCGAAGGCGCCGATGTCGCCGGTTCTGAACCACTCGCCGTCGAACGCCTCGGCCGTGGCCTCGGGGTTCTGCCAGTACTCCCGGAAGACGTTGATGCCGCGCACCTGGATCTCGCCGTCGTCGGCGAGGCGGACGCCGACGCCGGGGAGCACGGGGCCCACGGTGCCGATCTTCGACTTCGAGGCCAGGTTCACCGTCGCCGGGGCCGTGGTCTCGGTGAGGCCGTAACCCTCGAGGATCACGACGCCGAGGCTGCGGAAGAAGTGCCCGAGGCGCGGACCGAGCGGAGCCGACCCCGACACCGCGTAGACGACCCGTCCGCCCATGGCATCCCGGAGCTTGGAGTAGACGAGCTTGTCGAACAGCGCGAACTTCAGCTTCAGGGGGAGGGGGATCTTCTTCCCGTCCTGCAGGCGCTGCGAGTGCTCGATCGCGGTGTCGGCGGCGAGGCGGAAGATGCGGCCCTTGCCACCGGCCTCGGCCTTCTGCTCGGCGGAGTTGTAGACCTTCTCGAACACGCGCGGCACGGCCAGCAGGAACGTGGGACGGAAGGTGCCGAGGGCGGGCAGGAGCTGCTTGGTGTCGGGCTGATGTCCCGTCTTCACTCCCGCGTGCACGTTCAGCAGCGAGATGAAGCGGGCGAAGACGTGGGCGGTCGTGATGAACAGCAGCGTCGAGGATCCGGGCGTCTCGACGACCTCGTGCAGCGCCTTCGCCGAGTTGCGGGCGAGTTCGACGAAGTTGCTGTGCACGAGGACGCAGCCCTTGGGCCGGCCGGTGGAGCCCGAGGTGTAGATGAGCGTGGCGATGTCGGACGCCTTCGCGAGGTGCCGGCGCCGCTCGATCTCTTCGTCGGTGATGTGGCCGCCGCCGGCGACGAGGGCGTCGAGATCACCGGCGTGCATGGCCCACACGTCACGGACCAGGGGCAGGTCGCTGCGCACCTCGTCGAGACGGTCGGCGTGCTCGGCCGATTCGAGGACGACCGCGATCGCGCCGGAGTCCGACAGGATCCACGAGATCTGCGACGGCGAACTCGTCTCGTACACCGGCACCATGACGGCACCGGCGTAGAACAGCGCGAAGTCGACGAGCGTCCAGTCGTAGGTGGTGCGCGCGATGAAGGCGACCTTCTCGCCCGGTTGGACGCCGGCCGCGACGAAACCCTTCGCCAGCGCGATCACCTGCCGCTCGAACTCGGCGGCGGTGACGTCGCGCCATCCATCGGCATCGGGCACCGCGAACAGGGGACGGTCGGGGGTCGATCGCACGCGGTCGGCGAGCAGATCGGACGCGTTCGCGTCCGGGTCGGCGGTGACGACGGCGGGGAGGTCGAACTGGATCACGGCAACTCCTTCGGTACCGGAAAGAAGGTCGATCGGTGCGTCGAGTCTATCCGCACGGATGGGCGCGACACCGGGAGGAAGCGTTCCCACACCGGGCGTCCGGGGTGGCTAGACTGCTTCGGGCCGCGCCGCTCGCTCGGCCCGGAAGGGAGCGCGGTGCGCAACATCGGCATCGATATCGGCGGGACGAAGATCGCCGGGGGCGTCGTGGACCACGACGGCACCATCGTCGAGAAGCTCCGTGTCGACACACCGATCGACCCCGCGGCCCTCGTGGACGCCGTGGTCGACATGGCCGATCACCTGCGCCGCGCACACGAGATCCACGCGATCGGCGTGGCCGCCGCCGGCTTCATCAGCCGCGACCGCAGCACCGTCATCTACGCGCCGAACATCGACTGGCGCGACGAGCCGCTGCGCGCGCGTCTCGAGCAGCGCCTCGGCGCGCCGGTCACGATCGAGAACGACGCGAACGCCGCGGGCTGGGGCGAGTACCGCTTCGGCGCGGGTCAGGGCGTGCGCGACATGGTCATGCTCACGATGGGCACCGGTGTGGGAGGCGCCGTCGTCACCGACGGCGAGCTGTTCCGCGGCGGGCACGGCATCGGTGCCGAGCTCGGACACCTGCGTTTCGTGCGCGGCGGCCACCCCTGCGGCTGCGGGCAGAACGGATGCCTCGAGCAGTACGCCTCGGGCCGTGCCCTGCAGCGCGAGGCCAACGCGATCGCCGACGAGGGCGGCATCGGTGCCGCTCTGGCAGCCGTCCGCGAGGAGCGGGGAGCGATTCCCGGACCGGCCGTCTCGCGCCTGGTCCTGGCCGGCGACCCGGGCGCCGTGGAGGCGCTCCGTCGCGTGGCCACGGCCCTGGGCGAGGCGTGCGGCGGTTTCCAGGCGGTGCTCGACCCCGAGGTCTTCGTCATCGGCGGGGGAGTGGCGCAGCTCGGAGCGGACCTGCTCGAACCGGTGAAGCTCGCGTACGAGACCTCGCTCCCGGGGTACGGTGAACGTCCGGTCGCGGAGTTCGCGATCGCCCGACTGGGCAACGACGCCGGGCTCATCGGGGTCGCCGACCTCGCCGGGAAGGAACGCTGACGATGTTCTACTGGCTCATGAAGTACGTGGTCATCGGACCGGTCATCAAGGCCGTGTTCCGTCCGTGGATGGTGGGCCGGCGCAACATCCCCGCGGAGGGCGCCGCGATCCTCGCGAGCAACCACCTGTCGTTCTCGGACTCGATCTTCCTCCCGCTCATGATCGACCGTCGGATGGCGTTCCTCGCCAAGAGCGACTACTTCACCGGCAAGGGGCTGAAGGGGTGGGCGACCCGCCTGTTCTTCACCGCGACGGGGCAGCTCCCCATCGACCGCTCCGGCGGCAAGGCCTCGGAGGCCTCGCTGAACACCGGCCTGGGCGTGCTCGGCCGCGGCGAGCTGCTGGGGATCTACCCTGAGGGCACGCGCAGCCCCGACGGGACGCTGTACCGCGGGCGCACGGGCATCGCCCGCATGGCGCTCGAGGCGCGCGTCCCGGTCGTCCCCGTCGTCATGGTCGACACCGGCGCCGTCATGCCGATCGGTCAGCGCGTACCCCGCGTCGGCCGCGTCGGCATCGTCATCGGGGAGCCGCTGGACTTCTCGCGTTTCGCGGGCATGGAGGGCGATCGGTACGTGCTGCGGTCGGTCACGGACGAGATCATGGTGGCGCTGCAGCGCCTCGGTGAACAGCGCTACGAAGACGTGTACGCCTCGACCGTTAAGGACCGTCTCGCCACGTCGCAGGCGGCGAAGGCGCCGACGTCCCGCCACTAGACTTCAGGGGTGAATCAGCAGCTCCCCGACCTCGACCACTGGCGAACCCTGCCCATCAAGCAGCAGCCCCAGTGGTATGACGAGGACGCGGTGACCGCGGCATCCGCAGAGCTCTCGACCCTCCCGCCGCTCGTCTTCGCGGGCGAGGTCGACATCCTGCGCGAGCGCCTCGCGCGCGCCGCCGCCGGTCAGGCGTTCCTCCTGCAGGGCGGTGACTGCGCCGAGACCTTCGCCGGCGCGACCGCCGAGCAGATCCGCAACCGCATCAAGACGGTCCTCCAGATGGCGGTCGTGCTCACCTACGGCGCGTCGATGCCCGTGGTGAAGATGGGCCGCATGGCGGGCCAGTTCGCCAAGCCGCGCTCGAGCGATGTCGAGACGCGCGGCGACGTGACCCTCCCGGCCTACCGCGGCGACATCGTCAACGGCTACGACTTCACCGAGGAGTCGCGCAAGGCCGACCCCGCGCGGCTGCTCAAGGGCTACCACACGGCCGCGTCGACCCTGAACCTCATCCGCGCCTTCACCCAGGGCGGCTTCGCCGACCTGCGCGAGGTGCACAGCTGGAACAAGGGGTTCGCCAGCACCCCGGCCAACCAGGCCTACGAGCGTCTCGCCACCGAGATCGACCGCGCCATCAAGTTCATGGAGGCCGCCGGAGCCGACTTCGACGAGCTCACGCGCGTCGAGTTCTACACCGGTCACGAGGGGCTGCTCATGGACTACGAGCGCCCGATGACCCGCATCGACTCGCGCACGGGGCTGCCGTACAACACCTCGTCGCACTTCCAGTGGATCGGGGAGCGCACGCGCGAGCTCGACGGCGCTCACGTCGACTACTTCTCGAAGATCCGCAACCCGATCGGCGTCAAGCTCGGCCCCACCACCACGGCCGAGACGGCGCTGGCGCTCATCGACAAGCTCGACCCCGAGCGCGAGCCCGGTCGCCTCACCTTCATCACGCGCATGGGGGCGGGCAAGATCCGCGACGCCCTGCCGCCGCTGCTCGAGGCCGTCCGCGATTCGGGCGCGACCCCGCTGTGGGTGACCGACCCCATGCACGGCAACGGCATCACCACGCCCACCGGCTACAAGACCCGTCGCTTCGACGACGTGGTCGACGAGGTGCGCGGGTTCTTCGAGGCGCACCGCTCCGTCGGCACGCACCCCGGCGGCATCCACGTCGAGCTGACCGGTGACGACGTCACCGAGTGCCTGGGCGGCTCGGAGCAGATCGACGAGGCGACCCTCGCGACGCGCTACGAGAGCCTGTGCGACCCGCGCCTGAACCACCGTCAGAGCCTCGAGCTCGCGTTCCTCGTGGCCGAGGAGCTCGAGAAGCGCTGAGCGTCCCTGCGTCCCGACCGACGCCCCCGACCCGTTCGTGGTCGGGGGCGTCGTCGTTCGCGGGAGCGTCCGGTCCGTCGACGGGCTCAGCGACTACAGCGTCGGCGTCAGCGTGACCGTCGAGCCCTGCGGGGCGGTCGTGCCCGCCTTGGGGTTCGTGGCACGAACCTTGTAGATGTCCCAGTACTTGAAGCCGAGCGGCAGGGTGCCGTCGTCGATGCCCGCATTCACCTCGAAGCCGAGGCCCTGGAGGGCCGCGACGGCGTCGCGGATCGACATCCCGACGATGTTGCCGGGGATCTCCACGGGCCGGGGCCCGATGGACACGCGCAGCGGAACGGTGTCGCCCGGGCGCCAGTTGCCGCCTCCGTCGCGCGAGCCGATCCCGATGACGACCCCGGATGCCACCGAGTTGCTGTACTCCTCGGTCACCGACGTCTCCAGGCCCGCGTCGCCGAGCGAGCGCTCCGCCCGGGACTGCGACTCGCCGACCACGTCGGGGATGGGCCCCAGCGAGACGGTGAGCGACGCGGCATCGCCCTCGTAGACGGTGCAGCCCTCGGTGCACGGGATCGCGTCGCCGCCCGAGCGGGGGATGACGGAGGCGCCCAGAACGGTGTCGGCGCCGGCGTCGGAGAACTCCTGCGCGGGATCTCCCACCCCGACGAAGGCGGCCTCGAAGATGCCGCGGACCTCGTCGGCGCTGCGACCGGCGAGCTCGGGGATCTGATGCGTGGCGGGCCCGATCGAGACGAACACCGTGACGACCGTCTCTTTGTCGAGACGGGTCCCGGGGTCGGGATCGGATCCCACCGTCGTGCCGGCCGGGATCTCCCGGTCGGTGACCTCCTGACGCTGCGCCTGCAGCTGCTGCTCGGTCAGCAGCAGCTGGGCGTCGTCGAAGCTGCGACCCGAGACGTCGGGCACGGCGACCAGCGAGCCGGGGCCGGAGCCGAAGTACCAGCCGGTGAAGCCGGCACCGCCGGCGAGGAGCAGGGCGACGACGAGCAGCCACACGCCGCGGGCCGTGCGTCGACGCGTGCGCTGGCGCAGGCGGGCCGCGTTGTCGGGAGCCTCGGTCGCCGCGACGGGCGGGAGCGAGGCGGTCTGGGGGAGCACCTTCGTCAGCTCGCGCGACTCGGCCGGGGTCGCGGGGCTCGCCGTGCCGACGGCGACCGCGCGGGCGACCTGCGGGGCGAGACCGAGGTCCTTCTCGACCGCGCGGAGGCGCTGCAGCATGGCGCCGGCGTCGAGCGGTCGGTCATCGGGAGTGCGCTCGGTGGCCCACAGCACGAGCTCGTCGAGCTGCTCGGGCACGCCCGGGTTCTTCGCGCTCGGGCGCGGAACCGAGTCGGTGGCGTGCTGGTAGGCGATCTGCATGGGCTGCTCGCCCTTGTAGGGCTGCTCGCCCGTGAGCATCTCGTAAAGCATGATGCCGAGCGAGTAGATATCGCTGCGCGCGTCTGCGGTCCCGCGTGTGACGAGCTCGGGCGCGAGGTAGGCGATCGTCCCCATGAGCTGCGCGCCGCTCGCGGTGTTCGCCGTCGTCGCGCGGGCCAGTCCGAAGTCGCCGATCTTGATGCGGCCGTCCTCGGCGAGCAGGACGTTCTCGGGTTTGACGTCGCGGTGGACGATGCCCGCGCGGTGCGCCGCCGCGAGCCCCGAGAGGATGGCATCCATGATCGTCAGCGTCTGATCGATGGTGAGCCGGCGATGTTCGCGCAGGAGCTCGCGCAGCGTGATGCCGGGGAGGTACTCCATGACCAGGTAGGCCATCTCGCCGTCCTGGCCCTGATCGAAGACGTTGACCACGTGCGGGTCGCTCAGGCGGGCGGCCGAGCGGGCCTCCTGGATGAACCGGCTCTGGAACACGGTGTCGTCGCTGAGGTGGCCGTGCATGACCTTCAGCGCGACGCGACGCTCGAGGCGCAGATCGGTCGCCACGTACACGGTCGCCATGCCGCCGCGCGCGATGCGCGCGCGCACCCGGTACCGGCCGTCGACGAGACGGCCGATCAGCGGGTCTGCCTGCTGACTCGTGCTCACGGGTCGAGTCTACGGAGGGGCCCCTGTGAGCCGGGGGAACGGCTCACCGCCACCTCGAATCGGACCGGGGGATGCCGAGACCTCAGCCGAGGACCGCGAGCCACGTGGTGGCGGGCTGCTCCCACTGCGCGTAGCGGTCGGGGTAGGCGGAGATCTGCACCGCCTGCGCGGCGTCCGCGTAGGCGAGCCCGTCCCAGCCGGGGATGTCGAGCAGGCCGCGGGTGGCGGGGCCGTTGGGGTCGGCGGCGCCGCCGTAGAAGACGCGGGTGGAACGCTCGCGGTCCATGATCTGCTCGGGCGTGCCCCAGCCCGAGCTCGGCCGCTGCTGGAAGAGCCCGAGCGAGTCGCGGTCGCCCCAGTCGAGGTTGCGCAGCCAGGACTCCTGCATCGCGGTGCCGAGGGCGATCACGATCCCGCGATCCGACACCCCGAGTTCTCGACCGATGCGGATGATGAGGCGGGCGTTGTCGGACTGCTCCGCGTCGAGTCCCGGCGCGGTGGTCACGGCGACGGATGCCGGTGCGGCGGCGCCGCTCGCCGGGATGCGCAGCACGTCGCCGGGGTAGATGATCGAGGCGCGCGTGAGGCCGTTGGCGGCCAGCACCGCGTCGACGGAGACGCCGTTGGCGGCCGCGATCGCTGAGACGGTGTCGCCTTGCGCGACCTCGTGCGTGCGCTCCGCGGGAGCGGGAGCCGGCGCCGCGTCGGACGGGGCGGGCGCGACGCCGATCGTGAGCACCTGGCCGGGGCGGATGACGCTGCCGGCCCCGAGGCCGTTGACGGCCTGCACGGTGGCGACGTCGACGCCGTGGGCGCGGGCGATCGCCCACACCGTGTCGCCGGGTTTCACGGTGTAGGTGCTCGGCGCGGTCATCGCGGAGACCGGAGTGGCCGCGCGCGGCGTCAGAGGCGGCAGCGAGGCGAGCGGCGGGGCGGGTGGGGCGGCCTGGGCGGCGTTCTCGCCGGTCAGGGTCAGGGCGATGGTGCCGGCGACGGCCGCCGGCCAGACGGCCGCCGCGCGTCGACGCGCGAGGGGAGGGGACAGGGGGAGTCGTCGCATGGTGGGGGGATTCCGTTCTTCCGACTGCCCCGCCACCGTGACACGGGGCGGGGCGGATGTCAACGAAAGGGGCGCATGTGACGGATGTGACAGGTGTTCCTCGTCAGATGAAGGACACGGGCGCGGCGGCGGCCCTCGGCCGGGGTGAGATAGTGAGATGGTGACCGACGCTCCCCGTTACGAGACCGACTGGCTGACAATCCCCGACCTGGTGGAGATCCTGGACGAACCCCTCGGCCGGGTGCGTCGCCTGATCGACGAGAGCTACCTCGTCGGCTCGCGCCGCGACGGGGTGTTCAAGGTCCCCGCGGTGTTCCTCGTCGACGACCGCCCGTTGCCGGCGCTGCGCGGCACCATCATCGTGCTCCACGACGCCGGCTTCGACCCCGACGAGACGATCGACTGGCTGCTCACCCCGGAGGACACCATCGGCGTCGCGCCGATCGAGGCCCTCCGCGCCGGACGCAAGAGCGAAGTCCGTCGCGTCGCGGCGACCCTCGCCTGACCCGCAGGCTCAGGCCGCGCGCTGGGTCGCGGCCTGCGCGAGCTCGCGCAGCCGCTCGACGGCGGACGCCTCGAACGGCGCATCCGCCAGCGCCGCATCCGCGCGCCGGGCGTAGTCGCCGATGAGGTCCTCGACCCGCGACAGGGCCCCGCTGTCGACGATCCTGCGCTGCAGCTCGGCGATCTCGCCGGCGCTCAGGGCGGGGTCGCCCAGGCGCTGGTCGACGCTCCGGCGTTCGTCGGGAGACAGCGCCTCGCGGGCGTAGGCCACGAGGACCGTGCGCTTCCCCTCCCGGAGGTCGTCGCCCACGGGTTTGCCGGTGAGAGTGCTGTCGCCGAAGACGCCCAGCACGTCGTCGCGCAGTTGGAAGGCCATGCCCACGTCGTGCCCGAACCGGCCGAGCGCGTCGAGCTGCGCGGAATCGGCGCCGCCGAGCGCCGCACCGATCTGCAGGGGCTGCTGGATGCTGTAGCGCGCCGACTTGTACGAGGCCACCCGCAGCGCGCGCTCGGCGTGCGTGTCGTCGGGATAGACGGTGTAGGCCGATTCCTCGGCGACGTCGAGGAACTGTCCGATCGTGACGTCGCGGCGCATGCGTGCGTAGGCGCGCCGGGTCTCGGATGCCGTGGCGACGCCCTCGAGACCTTCTTCGAGCAGGTCGTCGCTCCACGCGACGAGGAGATCGCCGAGCAGGATGGCGCCCGAGCGCCCGAAGGTGTCGGAATCGCCGGTCCAGCCGGCATCCCGGTGGGCGTTCTGCAGGGCGCGGTGGGCGGCGGGCTGTCCGCGACGGGTGTCGCTGTTGTCGACCAGGTCGTCATGGACGAGAGCGGCCGCGTGGAAGATCTCGAGCGAGGTCGCCACGGCGAGCGCCGCGGGGTCGAAGAGTTCGGCGGGGCCGCGGACGGCCTCCCATCCGGAGAGGCAGAAACGGGCCCGCAGCCGCTTGCCGCCGCGGAGCGCGGCGGCTCCCGAACGGGTGAGCGTCTCGGCCTCAGGGCCCAGTGCGGCGGCGTACGATAGCTGTTCGGAGAGGAACTTGTCGAGTCGCTGGGAAACAGCTTCGATCGGTTCCGGGGAGGTCGGCACGGGCCTAGCCTAGTGATCCACGCCGCGCGTAGAATCGTCCGCAACGAACAACAGAGGGGGATGCATGCCACTCTCCGAACAGGAGCAGCGTCTGCTGGATGAGATGGAGCGCCATCTCATGAGTAACGACACCGATGTCGTGTCGGCCCCCAGTCGCGCCCTCAGCTACCGCAACATCGTCCTCGGTTCGATCCTCGTGCTCGCCGGTCTCGGCGCTCTGGTCGCCGGAGTCTCGATCGGGTTCAACACCGGCATCCTGGGCATCGCCGTCGGCGTCCTGGGGTTCGTGCTCATGGTGGGCGGCGTCATCTTCGCGGTGACTCCCACCCGGGGTGCCGCTCAGGCCGCTCCCGCCGCGGCGAAGACCCGCCCTGCGCGTACTTCCGACAGTTCGTTCATGGACCGCATGAACGACCGCTGGGATCGCCGCCGCGACGGCCAGTAGGCTCCCTCCACAGCATCCGCACCGGTCCCCTTCGGGGGGCCGGTGCTTTTTCGTGCGCCCGGAGGGGTGTGTCGGATCGGAATACGCGTTCGCCCTCCCTTTTCCTCCACCGCCGCGCCACGATCGCGGCACCGGCCGCGGATACCCGCGGAATCACGGGGGAGCGGGCGGGTTCGGAAGTCGAGCCGACCACTGTACACACCCGAGCGTCCGCCCAGAAGACCCCTGATTTCGATAGCGAAGTGGAGGGCGGTGGAGTAAAGTGGGGGAAACTTCGCAGGCCGGACGAAGGGGGTGGGTGCCCGAATGCTGCTCGGTACGCACACTCCCAAGCTCGACGACAAAGGGCGCGTCATCCTGCCGGCGAAATTCCGTGACGATCTCGGCGCCGGAGTGGTGATCACACGGGGGCAGGACCGCTGCCTCTACGTGTTCAGCACCGAGGAGTTCGAGCGCGTGCACGAGCGGATCCGCGAGGCCCCGCTCAGCAACAAGCAGGCCCGCGACTTCCTGCGCATGTTCCTATCGGGGGCCAGCGCCGAGAAGCCCGACAGCCAGAACCGCATCACCGTTCCACCCGCCCTGCGCTCCTACGCGGGTCTCGGGCGCGAGCTCGTCGTCACCGGCGTCGGCGCCCACGCCGAGATCTGGGATGCCGAGGCCTGGAACGCGTACGCGGAAAGCAACGAAGAGACGTACGCCGAGATGGAGCAGGAGGTGATCCCGGGACTGTTCTGACCCTCCGGCTGTGATGCCCAGCCGCACGCCCTGACGCACTTCCCCGGCGCCAGGTCGAGCGGATGGGGATCAGAGCCGGAGGAGCCGCCCCGACATCATGGACATCCGCGACATCCACACCCCCGTCCTACTCGAGCGCTGCGCCGAGCTGCTCGGCCCCGCCCTGCAGCGGCCCGGCTCCGTCTTCGTCGACGGCACCCTCGGCATGGGCGGACACTCCGAAGCGTTCCTCGAGCGCTTCCCCGAGGCGCGCCTGATCGGCCTCGACCGCGACACCGACGCCCTGCGCATCGCGGGGGAGCGGTTGGCCCGCTTCGGCGACCGTGTGACGCTCGTGCACACCGTCTACGACGGGATCGCCGCGGCCGTGGCCTCCGCCGGGGTCGACAAGGTCGACGGCATCCTGTTCGACCTCGGGGTGTCGTCCCTCCAGCTCGACGTGGCCGACCGCGGCTTCGCCTACGCCCAGGACGCCCCCCTCGACATGCGCATGGACCAGACGGCGGGCGTCACCGCCGCCGAGGTCCTGGCGACCTATGGCGAGGGCGATCTGCGGCGCATCTTCGAGCGATACGGCGAGGAGAAGCTGGCCGGTCGCTACGCCCGGGCCATCATCGCCGCGCGCGCCGAGTCCCCGCTCGAGCGCTCGGGGCAGCTGGTCGACGTGCTGCAGGCCGCGACGCCCGCCGCGGTGCTGCGCGAGCGGCATCCGGCCAAGCGCGTGTTCCAGGCGCTGCGGATCGAGGTCAACGCCGAGCTCTCGGTGCTCGAGCGCACGATCCCGGCCGCGCTGAGCGTCCTGGGCGTCGGCGGACGCATCGTCGTGCTGTCGTACCAGTCGCTCGAAGACCGACTGGTCAAGCGCGTCTTCGCCGAGGCGTCGACCTCCACCGCCCCCCGCGGCCTGCCCGTCGAGCTGCCCGAACACGCGCCCAAGTTCCGACTCCTCGTGCGCGGTGCCGAAGTGGCCGGCGACGAGGAACGCGCCGCGAACCCCCGCGCCACCCCCGTGCGTCTGCGCGCGGCCGAAAGGATCCAGGAGGACGCATGAGTGCACCCCAGGCCATCGACGCGGCCTTCCTGCCCGATTTCCCGACGCCCGTCCGCGAGCGTCGGCTCACCGTCGTCCCCGCGACCGCGCGGCGGAAGGCCCCGCGCCGACTGTTCGGCGTGATCGCCGTGACGGGCGCCCTCGCCATCGTGCTCGTGCAGATGGGGCTCGGCATCCTGACGACCCAGAGCTCGTTCGAGATCGCCGACCTCACGCAGCAGCAGCGCGACCTGACGTATCAGAAGCAGATCCTCTCCGACGAGAGCGCGGGGTTGGCGTCTCCGCAGTACCTCGCGGCCAACGCCGCCGCCCTCGGCATGGTGATCGACGAGTCGCCCACGTACCTGCGGCTGAGCGACGGCGCGGTGATCGGTTCCGACAAGCCGGCCGACGCGAACTCGTCGGTGGATGCCAAGGGGCGCGGGTCCGTGCGCAACGCCCTGCTCGCGGGGGTCCCGCTCGTGACCGACCCCTCCGCCGCGACGACGGAGGCGGGCACGCCGACCCCCGACGGCGGTACCGCCCCGGCCGCGGGGACCGCCGCCGAGGGAACCGCGCCTCCGGCCGCCGAATCCACGACACCCCCGCCGATCAGCGACGGTCTGCCGACTCCCGCGACACGATGAGAGCCATGACGACAGCCACCTCCCGGTCCCCGCGGCGTCGCACCGTCATCGCCCTCGCGGTCGTCCTGATCGTCATCGTCGCCTTCGTCGTGCGCCTGATCGACATCCAGGTCGTCAACGCCCGCGAGCACGTGGACGACTCGCTGTCGATGGGCCTGCAGGGCTCGCGCACCGAATACGGGTCGCGCGGCTCGATCGTCGACGAGAACGGCGTGACCCTCGCGTCGAGCATGAACCGCTACGACGTCGAGATCGACCCCTCGCTCGCCGCGAAGGGCATCACCGTCCGCGGCGACGACGACACCGACGACGTGACCACGACGTGGCCCGAGATCGCGGCGAAGATCGCGGCGATCACCGGTCAGGACGCCGCCGAGGTGCAGACGATCGTCACCGACGCCGTCGCCGAGAATCCGCACTCCCAGTGGGCGCGCATCGCGCGCAACGTCTCGACCGAGCAGTACCGCGCGCTCGTGGCGCTGGGGCTGCCGTTCCTCAGCTTCCCGCCGCAGGCCGGGCGCATGTACCCCGACGGGGCGGTAGCCGGCAATCTGCTCGGCTTCGTCGGCACCGACGGTCAGCCCCTCGAGGGTCTCGAGAGCGCCGACAACGCCTGCTTGGCCTCCAGCAACGGCAAGGTCGTCTTCCAGCAGAGTCGCGACGGGGTGGTGCTCCCGGGCACCGAGGTGGTCACGCAGCCCGCCGTCGACGGCGGGACCCTGCAGCTCACGATCGACCGCGACCTGCAGTGGTACCTCCAGCAGCTCATCGCCGAGCAGGTGCAGAACACCGGCTCGCTCGGGGGCACCATCACGGTGGTCGAGGCGAAGACGGGGAAGATCCGCGCCCTCGCGGAGTACCCCACGGTCGACCCCAACGACCCGACGGCATCGCCCGCGGGGGAGCGCGGCAGCTCCGCCTTCCGCGACCCCCACGAGCCGGGATCGACGATGAAGGCGATCACCGCGGCGATCGGTCTCGACAGCGGGGCGTTCTCCGCCGACACGACGGTCACCGCGTCCTCCAGCGAGACGCTGCCCGGCGGAGCCCGCGTGTCCGACTCGTTCTCGCATCCCGAGAACCGGTACACCCTCACGGGCGTGCTCATCGACTCCTCGAACGTGGGCATCTCGAAGTTCGGCGAGATGATCCCGCTCGATACCCGCGTCTCCGCGCTGGGGAAGTTCGGGCTCACGCAGCAGACCGCCGTGGGGTTCCCCGGGGAGTCCTCAGGGATCATGCGCGACCCCGCCGGGTGGGACAAGCAGACGTTCTACAACACCACGTTCGGTCAGGGCATCTCGGTCACCATCCCGCAGCTCGCCGGTGCGTATCAGACGATCGCCAACGGCGGCGTGCGGATGCCGCTCTCGCTGGTCGAGGGCTGCACCGCCGCCGACGGCACCGTCACCGACGTCCCCGACGCCGAGGGGCAGCGCGTGGTGTCGGAGGACGCCGCCCGGCAGGTGTCGCAGATGCTCGAGAACGTCGCCACCCAGGGCACCCTGGCGTCCCAGGTGGCGATCCCGGGCTACCGCGTGGCCATCAAGACGGGTACCGGAGAGAAGACCGACCCCGAGACGGGCGCGTACAAGGGCGACGCGTACTTCACCACGATGATCGGTTTCGCCCCCGCCGACGATCCGCAGTACGTGGTGGAGGTCAACCTGGACGAACCGCGGACGGTAAAATCGTCCGCGGCCACCGCGCCCGCGTTCCAGAAGGCCCTCACGCAGGTTCTCAAGACCTACCGGGTGATCCCTTCCGGAACCACGACACCCGAACTGCCCAAGTTCGGCTGAGACACCCCGAACGCCGGTCTCGTCTCGGTAACGAATGCGACACGGAAAGGGCGTCCGCACAGCAATGATCTCCTCCCGCCTCTCCCACCTCGCCGATGTCCTCGGCGGGCGGCTGGTGCTGCGCCGCGGCGACACCGGCGACACCGCCGTCTCGGGCCTCGTCGACACCGACTCGCGGTACATCCGCGAGGGTGACGTGTTCGTCGCCAAGCCCGGCGAGGCGACCGACGGGCACCTCTTCGTCGCGTCGGCCGTCGACGCCGGAGCCGCCCTCGCGATCGTCGAACGCGAGCTCGACGACGACGTCTCGCAGATCGTCGTCCCCGATGCCGTGGCCGCGCTGAGCGACCTCGCCCGCGACAACGTGGCCCGTGCGCGTGCTGCGGGCGACCTGCGGATCGTGGGGATCACCGGCTCGAACGGCAAGACCACCACCAAGAACCTCCTCGCCCGCATCCTGGAGGACGAGGGCGAGACGGTGTCGCCCCGCGCCTCCTTCAACAACGAGGTCGGGGCGCCCCTGACGATGCTGCGGGTCGACGAGCGCACGCGCTTCCTCGTCAGCGAGTTCGGAGCGAGCGCCCCCGGGGCGATCGCGCACCTCGCGGGTCTGGTCACCCCCGACATCGGCGTCGTCCTCATGGTCGGCATGGCGCACGCCGGCGGATTCGGCGGCATCGAGTCGACCTTCCACGCCAAGAGCGAACTCGTCCGCGCCACCCGGGAGGGCGGTCTCGCCGTCCTCAACGCCGACGACCCGCGCGTCGCCGCGATGGAGCCGATCGCGCGCGAGCGCGGGCAGGCCGTGCGGTGGTTCGGGCGCGGGGAGCGGGCCGAGGTGCGCGCCGTCGACGTGGAGGTCTCGGCATCCGGGACCCGCGCCGACCTCGTGGTCGACGGGGAGGCGCACACCCTCACCCTCCGGGTGCTGGGCGAGCACCACGTCATGAACGCCCTCGCCGCGATCGCCGCCGCCACGGCCCTGGGCGTCGCGGCCGCCGACGCGATCGCGCGGCTCGAGACGGTCGAGATCGCCGAGCGGTGGCGCATGCAGCCGCTGGGCTCCGAGCGCGTGCGCATCATCAACGACGCCTACAACGCCAGCCCCGACTCCATGGCCGCGGCCCTGCGCACCCTCGCGCAGATCACCGGCCCCGACGAGCGCACGGTCGCCGTCCTCGGGGCGATGAGCGAGCTGGGGGAGTACGCCGACGAGGAGCACGACCGCGTGGGTCTGCTGGCGGTCCGGCTGCGCATCCAGCGCATCGTCGTGATCGGCGCCGAGGCGCGCCGCATGTACCTCGAGGCCATCGCCCAGGGCTCGTGGGACGGCGAAGCGGTGTTCTTCCCCGACGCCGACGCCGCCTTCGACTACCTCACGACCGAGCTGCGCGACGGCGACCGCGTGCTGGTGAAGTCCTCCAACTCGGCGGGGCTGCGCCACCTCGGCGACCGTCTCGGAGAGGTGTTCGCGTGAGAAGCCTTCTGACGTCCGCCGCGATCTCGCTGGCGTTCACGCTCTTCCTCACCCCCGTCTTCCTCCGGTGGTTCCGCAAGTGGGGCTGGGGGCAGGTCATCCGCACCCCCGAGAACGTGCACAACCCCTCGCACGGCGCCAAGCGCGGCACGCCCACGATGGGCGGCACGATCTTCATCCTCGGCACGATCATCGGCTACGTCATCGGCTCGTTCGCCGGCAACAACCCGCCGACCATCTCGGGCCTGCTCGTGCTGTGGATGATGCTTGGCTTCGGCGTCGTGGGCTTCATCGACGACTACATGAAGGTGCGCCACCAGAACAGCCTGGGCCTGTCGGGCTGGCGCAAGATCGCCGGTCAGGTGATCGTCGCGGTCCCGTTCGCGATCGTCGCACTGAACTTCCCGAACAGCGTCGGACAGACCGCCGCCTCGGGCTACGTCTCGGTGTTCCGCGACATCCAGCTGCTGTCGTTCTTCGCGCTCGGACCGATCCTCGGCTGGCTGCTCTACCTCGCGTGGATCTCGCTGATCGGCACGGCGACGTCGAACTCCGTCAACGTCGCCGACGGGCTCGACGGCCTCGCAGCCGGCTCCGGCATCTTCGTCGTCGGTGCGTACAGCCTCATGGCGTTCTGGCAGAACAAGCAGGTGTGCGCCGACGTGCTCGACCCCACCGTGCAGGCCGGGTGCTACGCCGTCCGGGATCCTTTCGATCTCGCGATCGTCTCGGCATCCTTCGTCGGCGCTCTCGTCGGGTTCCTCTGGTGGAACGCCCCCAAGGCGAAGGTGTTCATGGGCGATTGCGGATCGATGGCGATCGGCGGCGTGATCGCCGCGCTCGCGATCTTCACCCGCACCGAGCTGCTGCTCATCCTCATCGCCGGTGTCTACGTGATCGCGTCGGGCTCCGTCATCCTCCAGCGGGCGTACTTCAAGATCACGCGCGGCAAGCGCCTGTTCCTGATGAGCCCGCTGCACCACCATCTCGAGATGCGCGGGTGGCCCGAGGTCACCATCGTCGTGCGCATGTGGATCATCGCGGGGCTCCTCGCCGTCTCGGGTATCGGATTCTTCTACGTCGAATGGCTCGCACGCGTATGACCGACCTCTCCTCCCTGACCAGCTGGTACGCCGACTGGAAGGGCCTGCGCGTCGCCGTGCTGGGCCTGTCGGTCACCGGCTTCTCCGTCGCCGACACCCTCGCCGAGCTCGGTGCCGACGTGCTCGTCGTCACCGAGCGGGCGGATGCCGAGTACGCCCGGCTCCTGCCGGTGCTGGGCGTGCGCCTGCACGAGGGCCCGTTGAACGCCGTGCCCGAGCCGCTCGACGCCTTCGACCCGCAGGTCGTCGTCGCCTCCCCGGGCTTCCCCCCGGCGCACCCGCTCATCCGCTGGACGCAGGAACGCGGCACGGCGCTGTGGGGCGACGTGGAGCTCGCGTGGCGCGTGCGCGACAAGGTGACCCGTGCCGACGGCCGCCCGGCCGACTGGGTGCTCATCACCGGCACGAACGGGAAGACCACCACGACGCGTCTCACGGCCGAGATGCTCGTGACCGCGGGGGTGCGCGCGGTGCCCGTCGGCAACATCGGCACGCCCGTCCTCGACGCGGTCCGCGACCCGAACGGCTTCGACGCCCTCGTCGTCGAGCTCTCCAGCCACCAGCTCTGGTACCTCAACCTGCAGACCGGCCCCGACGCGCTCTCGCCGCACGCCGCGGTGTGCCTGAACCTCGCCGACGACCACCTCGAGTGGCACGGCGGCGCCGACGAGTACCGCGCCGCGAAGGCGGGCGTGTACGCCCGCACCCGCGTCGCGTGCGTCTACAACAAGGCCGACGTCGCCACGCGCGAGATGGTCGAGGACGCCGAGGTCGTCGAGGGCGCCCGGGCCATCGGCTTCGACCTGGGCGTGCCCGGACCCAGCGACCTCGGCGTCGTCGACGGCATCCTCGTCGACCGCGCCTTCCTCGAGGAACGCGCGACGTCCGCCCTGGAGCTCACCACCGTCGCGGACCTCGCCGAGCGGGGGCTATCGGCCCCGCACGTCGTGGCCAACATCCTCGCCGCGGCCGCCCTCGCCCGCTCGCTGGGCGCGACGCCCGCGCACATCCACGACGCGCTCGAAGCCTTCCGCCTCGACCCCCACCGCATCCAGGTCGTCGGCGCCCACGCCGGCATCACCTGGGTCGACGATTCGAAGGCGACCAACCCGCACGCCGCCTCGTCCTCGCTCGCGGCCTATCCCGGCGCCGTGTGGGTCGTGGGCGGTCTCCTCAAGGGCGTCGATCTCGGCGACCTCGTGCGGGCGCGCGGCGCATCGGTGCGCGCGGCGATCGTGATCGGCATCGAGCGCGGCGACATCGTCGCGGCGTTCGCGCGACACGCCCCCGCGGTTCCCCTGTTCGAGGTCGACCACGCCGAGACTGAAGACGTCATGGCCCGGGTCGTCGAACTGGCGGCGGGTGTGGCTCGGGACGGCGACACCGTGCTCCTCGCTCCCGCTGCGGCATCCTTCGACCAGTTCTCGTCCTACTCCGACCGCGGCGAGCGCTTCGCCGACGCGGTGCGGACGTGGATCGCGGGTCACGGCGGAGAATCGCGACCGTAACACCGAGGGGGACACGTGACCACGACGGCTCCTCCGACGCGGCAGGGCTCGGACGAGCCCGCCCGCACCGGCCTCTCCGCCCGCGTCTCGCTCGGGCGGGCCTTCCGGCCGGTGTCGACGGAGTTCCTGCTGATCACCTCGGCGGCCCTGTTGCTGACCGGTTTCGGTCTCGTGATGGTGCTGTCGGCGACGTCGGCGCTCGACGGCGCCCAGAACCCCTTCGAGCACGTGGTCAAGCAGGGCGTGTTCGCCGTCATCGGCATCCCGCTGATGTTCGTACTCAGCCGCGCGCCGCTGCGGTTCTGGAAGCGCATGGCCTGGCCGGCGCTGATCTTCGCGGTGATGTTCCAGCTGCTGGTGTTCACCCCGCTCGGCATCTCGGCGAACGGAAACCGCAACTGGATCAACATCGCCGGCATTCAGGCGCAGCCCGCCGAGTTCCTCAAGCTCGCCCTGGCGCTGTGGATGGGCTACGTGCTCTTCCGCAAGCAGACGCTGCTGAGCAACTGGCGGCACGTGTTCATCCCCATCGTCCCGGTCGGGGCGCTCGTCATCGCGACCGTGATGGGCGGGAAAGACCTGGGCACCGCAATGATCCTGGTGCTCGTGCTGCTCGGCGCGCTGTTCTTCTCCGGTGTGAAGCTGCGCATCTTCGTGCTCCCGGCGATCGCCGCCCTCGGCGCCGTGGCGTTGCTGGCGGTGACCAGCGCCGACCGCATGCGGCGCATCATGAGCTTCCTCGACCAGGATTGCCTCGCCAACTACCTGGGCGACTGCTACCAGCCGCTGCACGGCATCTGGGGTCTGGCCGCCGGCGGGGTCTTCGGGGTGGGCCTGGGCAACTCGGCCGAGAAGTACGACTGGCTCCCGGCCGCGGCCAACGACTACATCTTCGCCATCGTCGGCGAGGAGCTCGGCCTCATCGGGTGCGTCGTCGTGCTGGCGCTGTTCGCCGTGTTCGCGGTGGGGGCGTTCCACATCATCCGCCGCACCGACGATCCTTTCGTGCGCATCGTCGCCGGCGGCATCACGATCTGGATCGTCGGACAGGCCATGATCAACGTCGCCGTCGTGCTGCGCGTGTTCCCCGTGCTGGGTGTGCCGCTGCCGTTCATGTCGCAGGGCGGTACGTCGCTGCTGTCCGTGCTCATCGGCTGCGGAGTGCTGCTGTCGTGCGCGCGGACGCTGCCCGACCGTCGTGCAGTGGGAGAGACGCCGCCGCGTGCGGCGCGCCGGGCCGCGGCGTCACCCCGTCGTCCGCGCGGCTGACCGCACCCGGGCGCGACGCGGGCGCGCTCGACCTGGTTAGGGTCGAAGCGTGACGACTTACCTCCTCGCCGGCGGCGGCACCGCCGGGCACGTGAACCCCCTCCTCGCCGTCGCCGACGGTCTGCGCGCGCGGGACTCCTCGGCCGACGTGCTCGTCCTCGGTACGCGCGAGGGCCTCGAGGCGCGTCTCGTGCCGTTGCGCGGCTACGAGCTGCTGACCGTCGCGAAGGTGCCTTTCCCGCGCCGCCCGAACGGTGCGGCGGCGGCGTTCCCGGTGCGGTTCCTCCGCGCGGTCGCGCACGTTCGGCGTCTCATCCGTTCGCGCGGGGTCGACGTCGTCGTCGGCTTCGGCGGGTACGCGGCCGCGCCGGCCTACGTCGCCGCGCGGCGCGAGCGCGTCCCGTTCATCGTGCACGAGGCCAACGCCAAGCCGGGCCTCGCCAACGTCCTGGGCGCCCGGGGGGCCGCGGGCGTCGGGGTGGCGTTCGAGGGCACACCGCTGCGCGGCGCTCGCGAGGTCGGGATGCCGCTGCGCCGCGAGATCGTCGAGCTCGACGCCGCGGCCCGGCGCGACGAGGCGGCCGCGAACTTCGGACTGGATGCCGCGCGCCCGACGCTGCTCGTGTTCGGCGGCTCGCTCGGTGCAGTGCGCCTGAACGCGGCGTTCGGGGGAGCGTGGCGCGACGTGCTCGACGCCGGGTGGCAGCTGTTGCACGTCACCGGGCAGAACTCCGACCTGCCCGACCCGGGGGAGACGGGCTACGCGGTGGTGCGCTACGTCGACCGGATGGACCTGGCCTTCGCGCTGGCGGATCTCGTCGTCTCGCGATCGGGCGCGGCGACCGTCAGCGAGATCAACGCCCTCGGCATCCCGGCCGTGTACGTCCCCTACGCGGTCGGCAACGGGGAGCAGAGTCTGAACGCCGCGGCCTCGGTGCGCGCGGGGGCGGCGATCCTCATCGCCGATGCCGAGCTCACTCCCGAGCGCGTGCGCACCGACATCGTGCCGCTGCTCGCCGACGACGGTCGACGCACCGCGATGCGCGACGCGGCGGCGCGCACCGGCATCCGCACCGGCACCGAGAACGTGATCGCCCTGATCGACGAGGCCCTGGCCCGCCGCTGACCGTGACGGCGGGGAGGATGCCGTACCGCCCCGGGCGCGCCGGGGCGGACGCGCAGGATCGGCGACGTAAACTCGCAGACGCCATGATCAGACCCGACCTGAGCCTCCCGATCCCCGAGACCATCTCCTCCGCGCACTTCATCGGCGTGGGCGGCTCGGGCATGTCCGGACTCGCGCGCATGTTCCTCGACCGCGGCATCCGGGTCTCCGGCTCCGACCGCTCCGACAGCGCGGCCCTGCGCGATCTCGCCGCGCGCGGCGCCACCGTGCACGTCGGACACGACGCCGCGCACCTCGGTGAGGCCGACACCGTCGTGCACACCGGAGCCATCTGGCCCGAGAACCCCGAGTTCGTCACGGCGAAGCAGCGCGGTCTGCACGTCATCCACCGTTCGCAGGCGCTGCACTGGCTCATCGGGGGCCGTCGCCTGGTGTCGGTGGCCGGCGCCCACGGCAAGACCACCTCGACCGGCATGATCGTCACGGCGCTGCGCGCGCTGGATGAGGACCCCACCTTCGTCAACGGCGGGGTGATCGCCGACCTCGGCGCCTCGAGCGGCACGGGATCGGACGAGCTCTTTGTCATCGAGGCCGACGAGTCCGACGGCACGTTCGAGCTGTACGACACCTCCGTCGCGCTCATCACGAACGTCGACCCCGACCACCTCGACCACTACGGATCGCGCGACGCCTTCGACGCGGCCTTCGCCCGCTTCGCCGACGCGGCCCGCGAGGCCGTGGTCATCTCGGCCGACGACGCCGGCGCCCGTGCGGTGCGCGAGCGCATCACGCACGCGAACGTGATCACGTTCGGACAGGATGCCGACGCCGACGTGCGGCTCAGCGGCATCCGCACCGACGGCCCCGTCGCCTTCACGCTCACCGCCGACGGCGAGAGCGTCGAGGTGCGGCTTCGCGTCCCGGGCGCGCACAACGCGGTCAACGCCGCCGGTGCGGTGGCCGTGCTCCGCGTGCTGGGCCACTCGCTCGAAGACGCCGCGCGCGCCGTCGAGGGCTTCGGCGGCACGGTGCGCCGCTTCGAGCTGCACGGCGTGCAGCACGGCGTGAGCGTGTACGACGACTACGCGCACCACCCCACCGAGGTGGCGGCGGCGCTGTCGGCCGCGCGCACGGTCGTGGGAGAGGGGCGCATCATCGCCATCCAGCAGCCGCACACGTACTCGCGCACGCAGGAGATGTACCGCGAGTTCGCCGAGGTGCTCGAGACCCATGCCGACCACACCGTCATGCTCGACGTCTACGGCGCGCGCGAAGACCCCGTCCCGGGCGTCACGGGCGAGCTCGTCAGCGGCGCCTTCGCCGACCCCGGTCACGTGCACTACGTGCCGGACTGGCAAGCGGCGGCCGACTACACGGCTGCGATCGCGCGCCCCGGCGACTACGTCATCACCCTCGGCTGCGGCAACGTGTACCAGATCATCCCGCAGGTGCTCGAGGCCCTCTCCCGCACCGAGGCGCCGGCGGTCTGAGCGTGCGCCGGCCCTCGCCCCTGCCCCAGACGCCGGAGTCCGCGCGACCGCGCTCCGCGCGCGTGCCCGAGCGGGAGGTCGGGCATCCGGCCCCCGCCGAGGAGACGGCGCCGGTGACCCCCCTCGCGCAGTCCGAGGCCGACCCGGCGTGGGACGACACCGGGGCCGCGGGCCTGCGCGACGTGTGGCGCGCGTCGCGAGCACGGCGACGGGCGCTCAAGGCCGAGGTCAAGCGGTTCACGGTACGCCAGCGGCGCCGTCGGAACATCTGGATCGGGGTGGGCGCCGCCTTCCTCGTGATGGTCGTGGGCACGGCCGGGGCGGCGTACAGCCCGCTGTTCGCCGTCGAGCGCATCGACGTCGTGGGCGCCTCGCAGGTCGACGTCGCCGCCGTCACCGAGGCCCTCGACGCGCAGCTGGGCACGCCGCTGGCGATGGTCGACGACAGCGCCGTGAAGGCGGCGCTCGTGCGCTTCCCGCTGGTGGAGTCCTACACGCTCGAGGCGCGCCCTCCGCACGATCTCGTCGTGCGGATCGTCGAGCGCACCCCGATCGGCGTGATGCAGACCCCGGCCGGGTTCACCGTGGTGGATGCCGCCGGCGTCGAACTCTCGACCACGCCCGAGGTCCCCGCGGGGCAGCCGGTGCTCGAGATCGCCGGGGGAACGGACTCCGCCGCCTTCACCGCGGCGGGGCGTGTCGTGCGCGCCCTTCCGGATGCGGTGCGGGCGCAGGTCACCGGGGTGTCGGCATCCACTCCCGACGACGTCACCCTCACCCTCGGCGCGTCCGGCTCGCGCGTGGTCTGGGGCAGCGCCGACCGCTCGGCGGAGAAGGCGATCGTGCTGGACCGGCTGATGGCGAAGAGCCCGCCGGACCGCGCGAAGGAGTACGACGTGACCTCGCCCGAGGCGGGCGTCGTCCGCTGACGACCGCCGCTCAGGACGCGTCCCGGGCGATCTTCGAGGCGAAAACGGAACACGCCGCGTGTCGGTCCCGTCGCGCCCGTGGCGCCGCCTACCTTCGAGCTAAGGAATTGCATACCGGGCAATTCTTTAACCCTCAACATGAGGTTTAGAGTTTCGGGTTCGGGGACAAACGGAGGCCGGCATGAGCCACAACCAGAACTACCTCGCCGTGATCAAGGTCGTCGGTGTGGGCGGGGGCGGCGTCAACGCCGTCAACCGCATGATCGAGCTCGGCCTGCGCGGCGTGGAGTTCATCGCGATCAACACCGACGCCCAGGCGCTGCTGATGAGCGACGCCGACGTCAAGCTCGACGTCGGTCGCGAGCTCACGCGCGGCCTCGGCGCGGGCGCCGATCCCGAGGTCGGCCGTCGCGCCGCCGAGGATCACGCGGAGGAGATCGAGGAGGCCCTGCGCGGGGCCGACATGGTCTTCGTCACCGCGGGCGAGGGCGGTGGCACCGGTACCGGTGGCGCTCCCGTCGTCGCGAAGATCGCGAAGTCGATCGGCGCGCTGACCATCGGTGTCGTCACCAAGCCCTTCTCCTTCGAGGGCCGCCGCCGTCAGAGCCAGGCCGAGGGCGGCGTCCAGCGCCTGAAGGAAGAGGTCGACACCCTCATCGTCGTCCCGAACGACCGCCTGCTCGAGATCAGCGACCGCGGCATCTCGATGATCGAGGCCTTCGCCACCGCCGACCAGGTGCTGCTCGCCGGTGTCCAGGGCATCACCGACCTCATCACCACCCCCGGTCTGATCAACCTCGACTTCGCCGACGTCAAGTCGGTCATGCAGGGGGCGGGTTCCGCTCTCATGGGCATCGGCTCCTCGCGGGGGGCGGACCGCGCGATCAAGGCGGCCGAGCTCGCCGTCGAATCGCCCCTCCTCGAAGCCTCCATCGAGGGCGCGCACGGTGTGCTGCTGTCGATCCAGGGCGGCTCGAACCTCGGCATCTTCGAGATCAACGACGCCGCGCAGCTCGTGAAGGAAGCGGCGCACCCCGAGGCGAACATCATCTTCGGTACCGTCATCGACGACACCCTCGGCGACGAGGTGCGCGTCACGGTCATCGCCGCGGGCTTCGACGGCGGCGAGCCGTCGCTGCGCATCGACGCCGTCCCGGCGCAGCGTCCGGTCTCCGCGCCCGTGGTGCCGGTCATCCCCGCCGACGACGTCGCCCGTGACCTCGACGCGGCCGAGGAGCAGAAGGCCGCCACCGAGCGCACCCCGGAACGCCGCCCCGAGCCGGCACCGGTCACCGCCCGTGTGCCCGAGACCTCGTACGACAACGGCTACGCCGAGGACGACCTCGACGTCCCCGACTTCCTGAAGTAACAGCGAGCGTTCCGACGAAAGCGGGTCCGGTGTCCACCGGGCCCGCTCTCGTCGTCGAAGGAGACCCATGGACACCGCCCTGGCCGACCGCCTCGCCGCCGTCGACGAGCGCATCCAGGATGCCGCCCGCGCGGCGGGCCGCGACCTCGCGGGGATCACGCGCATCGTGGTGACGAAATTCCACCCGGCATCCCTCGTGAGCGACCTGTACGCGCTCGGCGTGCGGCACGTCGGCGAGAACCGACAGCAGGAGCTCACCGCCAAGCGCGCCGAGCTCGTCGGCATCCCGGATCTCGTCTGGCACTTCATCGGGCAGGCGCAGACGAACAAGGCCCGCGCCGTGAGGGCGGCGGCGGATGCCGTGCACTCGGTCGATCGTTCGCGCATCGCCGACGCGCTGCACGGCGCGGCCGACGGGCACGCCGCGCTCGACGTGCTCGTCCAGGTGAACCTCACGGACGACCCGGGCCGCGGGGGAGTCGCACCGGACGGCGCGGAGCGGCTCGCCGCGCACGTCGCGGAGCTGTCGAGCCTGCGGCTGCGCGGAGTCATGGCGGTCGCCCCGCTCGACGAGGAGCCGGCCCGCGCCTTCGAGCGCCTGCGGCGCTCGGCCGACGCGGTGCGCTCGGTGGTGCCCGACGCGGGCTGGATCTCGGCCGGCATGACGGGGGACTTCCCCGAGGCGATCGCAATGGGCGCGACACACCTGCGGATCGGCTCCGCAATCACGGGCCCGAGGCCCCCGCGCGACTAGCCTCGGACCAGACGAGCGAACGGAGGATGCGATGTCGAACCCCCTGAAGAAGACGATGGTGTACCTGGGCCTCGCCGACGAGGAAGAGACCTACGAGGAGACGGCGCCGCAGCCCATCGCGCGCAAGCAGGCCGCCCCGGCCGCTCCCGTGGAGAAGGCCGCGCCGGTGACCCCGCTGCACCGCCCCGCCGTGGTGCGCCAGCCCTCGGCCGGCCCGGTGAGCGAGATCCTCACGGTCCACCCCAAGCAGTACCGCGACGCCCAGACGATCGCCGAGAACTTCCGTGAGGGCATCCCGGTCATCATCAACCTGTCGCAGATGAGCGACGCCGACGCGCGTCGCCTGATCGACTTCGCGAGCGGACTCTCGCTCGGGCTGTACGGCCGCATCGAGCGGGTGACGAGCAAGGTCTTCCTGCTCTCGCCCGAGAACATCGCCGTCTCCGGCGACGGTGCGATCGCGCAGGCCGATCCCGAGGCTGCGCCCTTCGCGTCCCAGTAAGCGATCGTGGCCGTCCTGAGCCTGATCGGCTCCGTCCTCAGCGCGATCCTTTTCATCTACATCATCGTGCTGCTCGCGCGCCTCGTGCTCGAGTACATCCCGCTGTTCAACCGGGAGTGGCGTCCCCGCGGTGTCACCCTGGTGCTCGCAGAGATCGTCTACACGGTGACGGATCCGCCCATCAAGCTGATCCGCCGCATCATCCCGCCCCTGCGCATCGGGGGCGTCGCGATCGACTTCGGTTTCGCGATCGTGATGTTCGTCTGCTTCATGCTGTTGAGCGTCACGCGGTCCCTCGCGGCCGTGTGACCTCTCCGCCGCCGCCCTTCGGCCGTCATCTTCGACACCGGCGAGGGGCGGCGGCTATGCTGTTCCGAAGCGGTACGCCCCGGTGCGACACCCCCACAGTTCCGAATCAGAGCTCTCGAAAGAGGAAACACCATGGCACTGACCCCCGATGACGTCGTCACCAAGCAGTTCCAGCACGTGCGCTTCAAGGAGGGCTTCGACCCCGACGAGGTCGACGACTTCCTCGACGAGATCGTCGTCGAGTGGCGCAAGACCATCGCCGAGAACGAGGAGCTGAAGACCAAGCTCGCCGCCTACGAGTCCGGTGACGCCGCTCCGGCCGCCGCAGAGGCTCCGGCTGCCGAGGCCCCCAAGGTCGAGGAGCCCGTCGCCGAGACGCCCGCCCCCGCCCCCGTGGCCTCGGCCCCCTCCAACGACGTCGAGCCCGCCGCCCAGAGCGCCGGCATCATCGAGCTGGCCCAGCGCCTGCACGACGAGCACGTCGCAGAGGGCAAGGCGCAGCGCGACCAGCTCATCGGCGAGGCGCAGGCCCAGGCGGCATCCATCGTCGCCGAGGCCGAGCAGAAGGGCCGCGAAGAGCGCGCCCGCCTCGAGAAGGAGCGCACCACGCTCGAGGGCCGCATCACCGAGCTCCGCAACTTCGAGCGCGACTACCGCTCGCAGCTGCGCTCCTACATCGAGGGTCAGCTCCGCGACCTCGACACCACCGCGACGTCCTCGGGCTCGACGCCGGTGTCGGCCATCGGTCTGTAGGCCGACTCTTTGCGCAGTCGATCCCCTCTGCGTCCGGCGGCGGCCGGCATCACCATCGCGATCCTCGCGGTGTTGGTGCTGGCCGCCGACCAGTTGGCGAAGGTCGCCGCCATCGACGCCCTCCCGCCGGAGCGCGTCGTGCCGATCCTCGGCGACTTCCTGCAGTTCTATCTCGTCCGCAACCCCGGCGCCGCGTTCTCGCTGGGCGAAGGCGTCACGTGGCTGTTCACGATCGCCCTGGCCGTCGTCGCGGGCGTCATCGTCTTCCTCGCCGTCCGCCGGGTGCGGTCGCGGCTCTGGGCCGTCGTGCTGGGGCTGCTCCTCGGCGGGGTGCTGGGCAACCTCACCGATCGCCTGCTGCGCGAGCCGGGGTTCCCGGTCGGCCACGTCGTCGACTTCATCTCGACTCCGTGGATGATGCCCGCGATCTACAACGTCGCCGACATGTTCATCGTCACGATGATGGTGGCCGTGGCCGCGCTGGTCCTGTTCGGACTGCGACTCGACGGCACGCGCGAGACCCGCGCCTCGCGCTCGGCCGAGGGCGACGTCGAGGCGCCCGCCGAGCCGGGAGCCCGCTGACGTGGAGTCGCGGAGCCTGCCCGTCCCCGACGGGCTCGACGGGACGCGCATCGACCAGGCCCTGGCCAAGATGCTCGGTTTCTCGCGCACGTTCGCCGCGGAGGTCGCCGACGCCGGGGGAGTGAGCGTCGACGGCCGCCCCGCGGGGCGCAGCGACCGGTTGCGGGCGGGCGCGTGGCTGAGCGTCGAATGGGAGCCCAAGCGCGACCCCGAGATCGTGCCGGTCGAGGTGCCCGACCTGGGCATCGTCCATGACGACGACGACATCGTCGTGGTCGACAAGCCCGCCGGTGTCGCGGCGCACCCCTCCGTCGGGTGGGAGGGGCCCACGGTGCTCGGCGCCCTCGCCGCCGCCGGCTTCCGCATCGCCACGAGCGGCCCTGCGGAGCGCCGCGGGGTCGTGCACCGCCTCGATGCGGGCACGAGCGGCCTGATGGTGGTCGCCAAGACCGAACGCGCGTACACGCTGCTCAAGAGCGCGTTCAAGGACCGCGAGGTCGACAAGATCTACCACGCCGTCGTCCAGGGGCATCCCGACCCGCTCGCGGGCACCATCGACGCCCCCATCGGGCGGCATCCGCACCACTCGTGGAAGTTCGCGGTCACGCCCGACGGCAAAGACTCCGTGACCCATTACGAGACCCTCGAGGCGTTCCCGCGCGCCTCGCTGCTCGAGATCCATCTCGAGACCGGCCGCACGCATCAGATCCGCGTGCACATGGCGGCGCACCGCCACCCGTGCGCGGGCGACCCGCTGTACGGCGCCGATCCCACGCTGTCGGCACGCCTCGGTCTCACGCGCCAGTGGTTGCACGCGCACCGGCTCTCCTTCACGCACCCGGGCACGGGGGAGTGGGTCGAGTTCGAATCGGCCTATCCCGACGACCTCGCGCGCGCGCTCGAAATCCTCGGCGACGGCGTCTGATCCCACGCGGCCCTCGCTCGGGCGACCGCATGCCGAGCCCCGGCGACGCGCCCGGGTCGACGCGTGCACCTGGGCGCGCGCTGCGAGGTTCCGCGAGCGGTGTCGGAGGGCGAACGTAGACTCGTCGCGTGGCAGCAGACTCCTTCGTTCACCTTCACGTGCACAGCGAGTACTCGATGCTCGACGGCGCGGCGCGCATCGGTCCGATGGTCCAGGAGGCCGTCAAGCTGGGCATGCCCGCCATCGCCGTGACCGACCACGGCAACACCTTCGCGGCGTTCGAGTTCTACAAGACGGCGAAAGACGCCGGCATCAAGCCGATCGTGGGCATCGAGGCGTACGTCACCCCCGGCACCCACCGCTCCGACAAGGCGCGCGTGCGCTGGGGAACCCCCGAGCAGCAGAGCGACGACGTGTCGGGTTCGGGTGCCTACACACACATGACGCTGCTGTCCGAGACGACCGAGGGCATGCACAACCTCTTCCGTCTGTCGTCGCGCGCGAGCATGGAGGGCTACTACTTCAAGCCGCGCATGGACCGCGAGCTGCTGCAGACCTACAGCAAGGGACTCATCGCCACCACCGGGTGCCCTTCGGGCGAGGTGCAGACGCGCCTGCGACTCGGCCAGTACGACGCGGCGCGCGCGGCCGCGGCCGAGTTCCAGGACATCTTCGGCAAAGACAACTATTTCGCCGAGATCATGGACCACGGCCTCTCGATCGAGCGGCGGGTCATGGGCGATCTGCTGAAGATCTCGAAAGATCTCGGCATCCCCCTCGTCGGCACGAACGATCTGCACTACACCCACCAGCACGACGCGACCAGTCACGCCGCCCTCCTCTGCGTACAGTCGGGATCCACCCTCGACGACCCCAAGCGCTTCAAGTTCGACGGCGACGGCTACTACGTCAAGTCGGCCGCCGAGATGCGTCAGGTGTTCCGCGATCACCCCGAGGCGTGCGACAACACCCTTCTCATCGCCGAGCGCTGCGACATCGAGTTCAACACCTCGGCCAACTACATGCCGCGCTTCCCGGTCCCCCCGGGCGAGACCGAAGACAGCTGGCTGGTCAAAGAGGTCGAGAAGGGTCTCGAGTACCGCTACCCCGACGGCATCCCCGACTCGGTCCGCAAGCAGGCCGAGTACGAGACCGGCATCATCCTGCAGATGGGCTTCCCGGGATACTTCCTCGTCGTGGCCGACTTCATCAACTGGGCCAAAGACCACGGCATCCGCGTGGGTCCCGGCCGCGGGTCCGGTGCCGGATCGATGGTCGCCTACGCCATGCGCATCACCGACCTCGACCCGCTCCAGCACGGCCTGATCTTCGAGCGGTTCCTCAACCCCGACCGCGTGTCGATGCCCGACTTCGACGTCGACTTCGACGACCGTCGCCGCGGCGAGGTGATCCAGTACGTCACCGAGAAGTACGGCGACGAGCGTGTCGCGCAGATCGTCACCTACGGCACGATCAAGGCCAAGCAGGCGCTGAAAGACGCCGGTCGCGTGCTCGGTTTCCCCTTCAGCATGGGCGACAAGCTGACCAAGGCCATGCCCCCGGCGGTGATGGGCAAAGACATGCCTCTCGACGGCATGTTCAACACCGAGCACCCGCGCTACAAAGAGGCGGGGGAGTTCCGCACCCTCATCGAGACCGACCCCGAGGCCAAGACGGTGTTCGACACCGCGCTGGGGCTCGAGAACCTGAAGCGCCAGTGGGGCGTCCACGCCGCCGGTGTCATCATGTCGAGCGAGCCCCTGATCGACATCATCCCGATCATGCGCCGCGAGCAGGACGGGCAGATCGTCACGCAGTTCGACTACCCGTCGTGCGAGACCCTCGGCCTGATCAAGATGGACTTCCTGGGGCTGCGCAACCTCACGATCATCTCGGATGCCCTGGAGAACATCCGGATGAACCGGGGGGAAGAGCTCGACCTCGAGCACCTGCCGCTTGACGATCGGCCCTCCTACGACCTTCTGGCCCGCGGCGACACGCTGGGGGTGTTCCAGCTCGACGGCGGGCCCATGCGCTCCCTCCTGCGACTCATGCGTCCCGACAACTTCGAAGACGTGTCGGCCGTCATCGCGCTGTACCGGCCCGGACCCATGGGCGCCAACTCGCACATCAACTACGCCCTGCGCAAGAACGGTCAGCAGGAGGTCACGCCGATCCATCCCGAGCTCGAGGAGCCGCTGCGCGACATCCTCGACATCAGCTACGGCCTGATCATCTATCAGGAGCAGGTCATGGCGATTGCGCAGAAGGTGGCCGGCTTCTCGCTCGGTCAGGCCGACATCCTGCGTCGCGCCATGGGAAAGAAGAAGAAGTCCGAGCTCGACAAGCAGTACGAGGGTTTCTCGGGCGGCATGAAGGAGCGCGGCTACGGCGACGACGCCATCAAGGCGCTGTGGGACATCCTGTTGCCCTTCTCCGACTACGCCTTCAACAAGGCGCACTCGGCGGCGTACGGTCTGGTGTCGTACTGGACGGCCTATCTCAAGGCGCACTACCCCGCCGAATACATGGCGGCGCTGCTGACGAGCGTCGGCGACTCGAAAGACAAGATGGCGGTGTACCTCAACGAGTGCCGCCGCATGGGTATCCGCGTGCTGCCGCCCGACGTCAACGAGTCGATCCGCTTCTTCGCGGCCGTCGGCGAAGACATCCGCTTCGGTCTCGGCGCGGTGCGCAACGTCGGCACCAACGTCGTCGACGGCATCGTCGCCTCGCGTCAGGAGGCTCCGTTCGCGCACTTCCACGACTTCCTCGCGAAGGTGCCCATGCACGTGGCCAACAAGCGCACCGTCGAGTCGCTGATCAAGGCCGGCGCGTTCGACTCCCTGGGCTCGACCCGCCGCGCGCTCGTCGAGGTGCACGAAGACGCGTGCGAAGGCGCGGTGCTCGACAAGCGTCGCGAGGCCAACGGCGAGGTCGGCTTCGACTTCGACTCGCTATGGGACGAGCCCCAGCAGGTGGTGAAGGTGCCCGAGCGCCCCGAGTGGACGAAGAAGGACAAGCTCGCGTTCGAACGCGAGATGCTCGGCCTGTACGTGTCCGATCATCCCCTCGCCGGCCTCGAGGTGCCGCTGGCCAAGCACGCGTCGACGTCGATCCACGATCTGCTCGCCTCCGAAGACGTGCAGGACGGCGACCAGGTCACGGTTGCGGGCCTGCTCACGAGCGTGCAGCACCGCGTGGCGAAGCAGAGCGGCAATCCGTACGGCATGGTCACCGTCGAAGACTTCAACGGCGAGGTGACCGTGATGTTCATGGGCAAGACCTATGCCGAGTTCGCCCCCGTCCTGCAGGCCGACTCGATCCTCGTCGTGCGCGGCCGCGTGTCGCGTCGCGACGACGGTCTCAACCTGCACGCGCAGAGCGCCTTCGCTCCCGACCTCGAAGGCCTCGATGAGGCGGGCGGGCTCACGCTGGTCGTCCCCGAGCAGCGCGCGAACGAGGCGCTCGTCGGGGAGCTCGCGCAGATGCTGCGTCGTCACGCCGGGTCGACCGAGGTGATGCTGAAGCTGCACAAGGGGGGCACGGCCAAGGTCTTCGAGGTGCCGATGCCCGTCCGCGTGACCGCCGATCTGTTCGGCGAGCTCAAGGGGCTCCTCGGCCCCAACTGCCTGGGTTGACCCCCGCCGATTCCTTCCCGCGTACACGCCGCAAGCCCCAGCGGGCGCAGAAGAACCGCTGGTTAGGATGACCGAGCGCTGCGGCGCCCTGGTGAAAGGACCACCACCGTGACCGATCGAAACCCCCACGACGGCTTCGCCCCCGGCGAGCACGCTCGTCCCGACGACACCGGCGCCGTCTTCGGCCGTGACACCGACGACCACGCCCCCGTCTCCGCCGGTGCGCCTCACCGGCACGACGCCGACGGCGATCACGCCGACCCCCACGCGGCACGGCCCGCATCCGCGCACGCCAACGCCGGATCGCACCCGCATGATGCCGCTCGTCCCGCGGGCGGCCCGCAGTACGGCGTGGGTCCGTTCTCGGTCCGTGAGATCGCCCTCCTGGGCATCTGGGTCGTGGCGTTCTTCGTATCTTTCTTCCGCACGAACATCCTCGATTCGCCCTCCGCGGTGCTCGTGGGAGGCGGGAACGTCTGGCTCTCGGGCCTGTGGTGGATCCCCACGGTGGCCCTGCCCACCGTCGCGGTCGGCCTTCTCGTGCTCCGCCGCCTCTCGCCGCAGGGCATCCGCCGGGTCGGCTCGCTCGGCATCGACCAGTTCGCCTCGGTGGCCTTCACGGTGGCCGCGCTCGTCTGGGTCGCCTGGGTGTGGGACACCGTCGCGGTGTTCGACGAGACCGGGGTCTGGACGCGTTCGTGGGTGATCTGGGTCGAAGCGGTCCTGCTGCTCGCCGGAGTCGTCCTGACCGTCTTCGCACCCATCGTCCCGCCGTTCTCGCAGGATTTCCGCGAGCGTGAAGAGGTGCCCGCGCACCGCAGCGCCCGTCCGATCCGCCCCGTCGTGGCGCGCCCGCGCGTGCCCCGCGCCCCGCGTCCCGCGGCCGAAGGACATGCGGCGAGCCATGACGCAGACGCACCGACCCCGGGCAGCTACACCGGATCGACCGATCTCGCCCACGATGACGCCGCGCCCGCCACCAGTGTGCTTCCCGCCCACGGCGCAGACGACAACGACACCGACGTGTTCGCTCCGCTGCGGGCGGACGCCGACCGCGACCGCGACGAGGCTCGTCCGACGCGCGACGAGCACGCCGCCTGGCGCGCCCCCGAGCGGTCCGCCCACGACGAGGACGAGCACCATGACCACCCGCACGCGCAGGCCTTCTGGGCCCTCGCCCCGGTCGAGCGCGACGTCGTCGACGACTACGGCACGCCGATCTTCCGGATCGGCCCCACCGCGTGGGCGCTCGTGGTCGAGGACCGCGGCGAGACGTTCGTCGTCCGCCACGACGACGGCCGCATCGGCTACCTGCACGACGTCTCGGGCGTCACGCGCGGCTGAGCACAGCCTGCGAGCCGCCCGCCACGCGCGAGGCGGCTCGCGGGCGGCCGGTAGCCTGGACGAATGCTCCGCACGATCGATCTCCGCGGCCGCGTGCTCTCACCGGCCGAGCTCCTCGCCGTCGTTCCGCGCGCCGATGCCGCGCGCGATGAGGCCCTCGCCACGGCCGCCCGTCTCGTCGATGACGTCGCCCGCCGCGGCGAAGATGCCCTGCGCGAGCAGGCCGAGCGGTTCGATCGAGTGAGCGACCACGCCATCCGCGTCCCCTCGGAGCACCTCGACGAGGCTCTGCGCGACCTCGATCCGGCCATCCGCGCCGCGCTCGACGAGGCCATCGAGCGCGTGCGCACGGCGTCCGCCGCGCAGGTGCCCGCCCCGGTCGTCACCGACCTCGGTGATGGCGCGCGAGTGACGCAGCGCTGGCAGCCGGTTCGTCGGGTCGGTCTTTACGTCCCCGGCGGCAAGGCGGTCTACCCGTCGAGCGTCGTCATGAACGCGGTGCCCGCGCAGGTCGCGGGGGTGCGCGAGGTCGCCCTGGCCTCCCCGCCGCAGTCCGCTTTCGGCGGCCGGGTGCACCCCGTGATCCTGGCCGCGGCGCGCCTGCTCGGCGTCACCGAGGTCTACGCGATGGGCGGCGCCGGCGCCATCGGCGCCTTCGCCCACGGCGTCGCCGAGATCGGTCTCGACCCGGTCGACGTCGTGACCGGCCCCGGCAACAATTTCGTGGCATCCGCGAAACGCGCCGTCGCCGGTCGCGTCGGTACCGACTCCGAGGCCGGCGCCACCGAGATCCTGGTCGTCGCCGACGATTCGGCACGCCCGGGCCTCGTCGCCGCCGATCTGGTGAGCCAGGCCGAGCACGATGAGCAGGCGTCGGCGGTGCTCGTCACCGATTCGCCCGCCCTGGCCGAGGCCGTGCAGGCCGCCCTTCCCGCTCGCGTCGAGGCGACCCGGCACACCGACCGCGTCACCGCGGCGTTCCACGGGCCGCAGTCGGCGGTGGTGCTGGTCGACGACCTCGCTCAGGCCACCGCGTTCAGCAACGCCTACGCGCCCGAGCACCTCGAGCTGCACCTGGCCGATCCGCGGCCGGAGGACTTCGTCAACGCGGGCGCGGTCTTCGTCGGCCCGTACACCCCGGTCAGCCTCGGCGACTACCTGGCCGGAAGCAACCACGTGCTGCCGACGGGGGGTCAGGCGCGGTACGGAGCGGGCCTGTCGGCGGCGACGTTCCTGCGGCCGCAGCAGGTCGTCGAGTACGACCGCGACGCTCTGTCCCGGGTCCGCGACGCGATCGTGATCCTCGCCGAGGCCGAGGCGCTCCCGGCGCACGGCGAGGCCGTGACCGCGCGCTTCGAGGGATGAGGACGGCCCGATGCACTGCCCGTTCTGCCGCAACCCCGACTCCCGCGTCATCGACTCGCGCACGAGCGACGACGGACTCAGTATCAGGCGACGCCGTCAGTGCCCGAAGTGCGGGGGTCGGTTCTCGACGGTCGAGACCGCGAGCCTGAACGTCATCAAGCGCTCGGGTGTCGTCGAGCCCTTCAGTCGCGAGAAGGTCATGTCGGGCGTGCGCAAGGCGTGCCAGGGTCGACCGGTGACCGACGCGGATCTCGCCGTCCTCGCCCAGCAGGTCGAGGAGGCCATCCGCCAGACGGGATCCTCGCAGATCGAGGCCAACGAGATCGGCCTGTCGATCCTCGGCCCGCTCCGCGAACTCGACGAGGTCGCCTACCTGCGCTTCGCGAGCGTGTATCAGGCGTTCGATTCCCTCGACGACTTCGATGCGGCGATCGAGCAGCTGCGTGCCGACCACGCCGCTCGGGGAGCCTCCGCGGACGACGCCTCCGACGCCGTCCAGTAGCCTGGCGGGGATGTATCCCCTTCTCTTCCGCACGGTTCTCACCCGCCTCGACCCCGAGTTTGCGCACCACCTGGGCGCTCTCGTCATCCGTGTCGCGGGTGTCGAGCCCGTGGCATCCGTGGTCCGTCGCTTCACGGCGCCGCGGGCGGATCAGCGCGTGCACGCGCTCGGGCTCGAGTTCTCGTCGCCGTTCGGCGTGGCCGCCGGTTTCGACAAGAACGTCACGATGGGCCGGGGCCTCGGCGCTCTCGGCTTCGGGCACGTCGAGGTGGGCACCGTCACGGCCCTGCCGCAGCCGGGCAATCCCAAGCCCCGGCTGTTCCGTCTCGTCGCCGACCGCGCCGTGATCAACCGGATGGGGTTCAACAACGATGGAGCCGCGGCCGCCGCGGCCCGTCTGCGGCGTCTGCGTCGCGCGCGCCGTCGTCCCGTCGTCGGTGTGAACATCGGTAAGAGCCGCGTCGTCGCGGTCGAGGACGCCACGACCGACTACGTCCGCAGCGCCCGTCTGCTCGCCCCGCTCGCCGACTACCTCGTGGTCAACGTCTCCTCGCCCAACACCCCGGGCCTGCGCGGCCTCCAGGCCGTCGAGACGCTGCGGCCCCTGCTGACGGCGGTTCGGGATGCCGCGGGCGCAACGCCCCTGCTCGTCAAGATCGCGCCGGATCTCGACGACACCGAGGTGCAGGACATCGCGCGTCTCGCCGTCGACGCGGGGCTCGCGGGCATCATCGCGACGAACACGACCATCGCGCGCTCACCCCTGTCGACCGACGCGGCGAAGGTCGAGGCGATGGGCGCAGGCGGGCTCTCCGGGGCTCCGTTGAAGGCGCGCGCCGCCGAGGTGCTCCGCCTCGTACGTGCGGCCGTGCCGGCGGAGTTCGTGGTCATCTCGGCCGGGGGAGTGGAGACCGCCGACGACGTGCGCGAGCGTCTCGCCGCCGGTGCGACCCTCGTGCAGGGGTACACCGGATTCCTCTACCGCGGCCCGCTGTGGGCGTGGCAGATCAACCGCGGCCTCGCTCGCGCGAACTGACGATCGCGACCGCCGTCGCGCGCGGTGTTTCCGGCACCGAGTGTCCACAACACGCCGGTAAGCATCGGTCGCGCCCGGTGTGTCCTGGACACTCGCCCCGGGGTAGAGAAGAAGCGGCGCGCCCGGGGGCGCGCCGCTTCGTGAGACCCGAGGCGATCAGGCGGGGTACTGACCCCGCTTGACCTGAGCCTTCGGCAGACGCATGAAGCGCATCTGGACGGTGCGCATCGCCGCGTACCAGCCCAGGCCCTTCTCGAGCCGGGACTCGCCGAACTTCTCTTTGGCGGCGCGCTTGACGCGGATCGACGTGATGATCATGTCGCCGACGACGAAGAGGATGAAGATCCACAGGGCGACGAACGACCAGTACTGGAAGAAGCCCACCGGGATCAGCGTCGCCACGATCACCAGGACCATGAACGGCATGACGCCCTCGCCGAGGTGCCATCCGGCGTCGACGAAGTCGCGGGCGAAACGACGCTGCGGACCGCGATCGCGCACCGGCAGGTACTTCTCTTCGCCGGCGGCCATGCCGATGCGGGCCTTCTCGCGCTGCGCGGCGAGCTCGGCGCGCGCGCGGGCCTTCGCCTCCTTCGTGTCGGGGACGAGCGGGCGCTTGCGGGCGGCCTCCTGCTCGGCGCGCGACGGGGTCGCGCGACCCTTGCCCGAACCGAGCTCCGTCGGCTCGACGGGGGTGTCGTTGGGGGCGGGGGCGGGGGACTTGGCCACGGGAAACCTCGGTGATTCGCTGGTCGGGAGACTTAAGATTACTCGCATGACCCTCGACCTGTCCCGGCAGGAAGCTGTGCAAAAAGCAGCGGACGCCGGCATCCCCTCCGCCCTGGCCGATCTCGGCTCCCTCGTGCGCATCCCCTCGATCGCCTGGCCGGCCTTCGACCAGAGCGCCCTCGTGCGCAGCGCCGACGCCGTCGCCGCTCTCCTTACCGGCACCGGCGTGTTCGACTCCGTCGAGGTCAAGCGCGCCGCGATCCCGGGCACCGACGAGATGGGCCAGCCCGCGGTGCTCGCCACGCGCGCCCCCCGCAACGGTCGTCCGACCGTCCTGCTCTATGCCCACCACGACGTGCAGCCCCCGGGCGACGAGGCGCTGTGGGATTCTCCGCCGTTCGAACCGACGGTGCGCGACGGCCGCCTGTACGGCCGCGGCGCCGCCGACGACAAGGCCGGTGTCATGGCGCACGTCGGTGCCATCCGCGCGGTGTCCGAGGTACTGGGCGACGACCTCGACCTCGGCATCGCCGTCTTCATCGAGGGGGAGGAGGAGTACGGCTCGCGCTCCTTCGGACAGTTCCTCGCCGACAACGCCGAGGTGCTCCGCTCCGACGTCATCGTCGTCGCCGACTCCGGCAACTGGGACGAGCGCACCCCCGGCCTCACCGTTTCGCTGCGCGGGAACGCGCGCTTCACGCTGACCGTGCGCACCCTGGAGCACGCCTCGCACTCGGGCATGATGGGCGGCGCGGTCCCGGATGCCATGCTCGCCACGGTCAAGCTCCTGTCGACGCTCTGGGACGCCGACGGCGCGGTCGCCGTCGAGGGTCTCGCCACGCGCGACGCCGAGACGCCCGCCTACGACGAGGCGACGCTCCGCGCCGAGTCGGGTCTGCTCGAGGGCGTCAGTCCCATCGGCCGCGACTCGATCCTCAGCCGCATCTGGAACAAGCCGTCCATCACGATCACCGGATGGGATGCCACCCCGGTCGAGGCGGCATCCAACACCCTGGCCCCGCAGACGCGGGTGGTCATCAGCGCGCGCGTCGCCCCCGGACAGCATGCCGAGGAGGCGTTCGCCGCGGTCGAGAAGCACCTGCGCGCGCACGCGCCCTTCGGGGCCCACCTTGAGTTCTCCGACGTCGACTGCGGCGACTCGTTCCTCGTCGACACCAGCGGCTGGGCCGTCGAGGAGGCTCGAGCGGCGTTCGCCGACGGGTACGGCGTCGAATCGGTCGACGTGGGGATCGGCGGGTCGATCCCGTTCATCTCCGACCTCGTGCGGGAGTTCCCCGCGGCGCAGATCCTGGTCACCGGGGTGGAGGACCCCCACGCCCGCGCCCACAGCCCGAACGAGTCGCTGCACCTCGACACCTTCCGCAACGCGCTCGTGTCCGAGGCCTTGCTGCTGGCCCGGCTCAACGACCGCACGGTCTGATCGACCCGCGGGGACGGGACGGGCGTAGACTCGTCTCGTCCCCGCGACCGAAAACCCGAAGGGCATCGCCATGACCGACACCACTCTGTCGTCCGCCGCCGAGACCCGTGAGCACGGCGTCGGCCTGACCGCGGCCGCCTCCGACAAGGTCAAGAGCCTGCTGTCGCAGGAGGGTCGCGACGACCTCCGTCTGCGCGTCGCCGTGCAGCCCGGCGGCTGCTCGGGCCTCATCTACCAGCTGTACTTCGACGAGCGCTACCTCGACGGCGACAAGGTCGTCGATTTCGACGGCGTCGAGGTCATCGTCGACGAGATGAGCGTGCCGTACCTCGACGGCGCCAACATCGACTTCAAGGACACGATCTCGGAGCAGGGCTTCACGATCGACAACCCGAACGCCCAGGGCTCCTGCGCGTGCGGCGACAGCTTCCACTGACCCCCTGACGCCGTCCTCCGGCGCCGGATCGAGGGCCCCCGGATCCACGGATCGCACCGTGGATTCCGGGGGCTCTCGATGTCTCGGCACTGGACGAATGGCCTGAGAACGGTGAGAGGTTGCTCTAGACTGTCAGAGCAACATCCACGACCCGGAAAGGTGCATTGTGCCCTCCAAACGTCGCCTTCGCTGGGCAGCGCTCCCTCTCGGGATCGCCTCCGTCGCACTCCTCTCCGGGTGCACCACGACCCAGCTCCACGGCTTCCTTCCCGGCTTCGTCGACGACGGCACGCCCGCCACGAATCACACCGACATGGTCGCCGGTCTGTGGGTCAACTCGTGGATCGTCCTCCTCGCCGTGGGTGTGGTCACCTGGGGCCTCATGCTGTGGTCGGTCATCGCGTACCGCCGGCGCAAGGGCCAGTCGGGCCTGCCGGTGCAGCTGCGCTACAACATGCCGGTCGAGATCTTCTACACGATCGTGCCCCTGATCCTCGTGGTCGGCTTCTTCGCCTTCACCGCGCGCGACCAGAACACGCTCGAGACGCAGTACGAGAACCCCGATGTGTCGATCACGGCCTACGGAAAGCAGTGGGCCTGGGACTTCCAGTACAACGGCGAGCGTGAGGACAACTCCGACGCCGTCTACTCCATGGGCGTCCAGGCCAAGGCCACCTCCGACGGGTACGACCTCGACGACGTGCCCACCCTCTACCTGCCGGTGAACAAGACGGTGAAGATCGACCTGCGTTCGCGCGACGTCATCCACTCGTTCTGGATCATCGACTTCCTCTACAAGAAAGACATGTACATCGGTCGCGACAACGAGTGGTCGTTCACGCCCACTCGCGAAGGCACCTACGAGGGCAAGTGCGCGGAGCTCTGCGGTGAATACCACTCCGCCATGCTCTTCAACGTCAAGGTCGTCAGCGAGGCCGAGTACGACGACTATCTCGATTCGCTCCGCCGGGCCGGCGACGTGGGCGACATCAGCGACCTGTCGCGTCTGCAGAATCTGACGACGACCGGTACCGAAGGGAACGAGTGATCATGGCCACGACGCTTCCGCTCCAGGGGACGGGCACTTCGCGCTCGACGACTCTCCCGCCGCGTCAAGCCGCACTGCTGAGCACCACGCGTGTCGAGCAGAAGGGCAACCTGGTCGTCAAGTGGATCACCTCCACCGACCACAAGACCATCGGGTACATGTACCTGATCGCCTCCGTCATCTTCTTCATGCTCGGCGGCGTCATGGCGCTGATCATCCGCGCCGAGCTGTTCGAGCCCGGGATGCAGATCATCCCGACCAAAGAGCAGTACAACCAGCTCTTCACCATGCACGGCACGATCATGCTGCTCATGTTCGCGACGCCGCTCTTCGCCGGCTTCGCCAACGCGCTGCTGCCGCTGCAGATCGGGGCGCCCGACGTGGCGTTCCCGCGTCTGAACGCGTTCGCCTTCTGGCTGTTCCTCTTCGGCTCCACGATCGCCGTCTCCGGCTTCCTCACCCCGCAGGGTGCCGCCGGATTCGGCTGGTTCGCCTACCAGCCGCTCGCCAACGCGAGCTTCTCGCCGGGCGTCGGTGGAAACCTCTGGATGCTCGGACTGGGCATCAGCGGTTTCGGAACGATCCTCGGTGCGGTGAACTTCATCACCACGATCCTGACCATGCGCGCTCCCGGTATGACGATGTGGCGCATGCCGATCTTCTCGTGGAACACGCTCATCACGAGCATCCTGATCCTGCTGGCGTTCCCCGTGCTGGCCGCGGCGATCTTCGCCGCCGCCGCCGACCGCGTGCTCGGTGCCCACATCTACAGCCCCGAGAACGGCGGTGTGCTGCTGTGGCAGCACCTGTTCTGGTTCTTCGGCCACCCCGAGGTGTACATCATCGCGTTGCCGTTCTTCGGCATCGTGTCGGAGATCTTCCCGGTGTTCAGCCGCAAGCCGATCTTCGGGTACAAGACCCTCGTCTACGCGACGATCGCGATCGCCGCCCTCTCGGTGGCGGTGTGGGCCCACCACATGTACGTCACCGGCGGGGTCCTGCTGCCCTTCTTCGCTCTGATGACGATGCTCATCGCGGTCCCGACGGGCGTGAAGATCTTCAACTGGATCGGCACGCTGTGGCGCGGCTCGGTGACGTTCGAGACGCCGATGGTCTTCGCGCTCGGCTTCCTCGTGTCGTTCGTCTTCGGTGGTCTGACCGGCGTCATCCTCGCGTCGCCGCCGCTGGACTTCCACCTCTCCGACTCGTACTTCGTCGTGGCGCACTTCCACTACGTCGTGTTCGGCACCGTGGTGTTCGCGATGTTCGCCGGCTTCTACTTCTGGTGGCCCAAGTGGACCGGCAAGATGCTCAACGAGCGTCTCGGCATGGTGCACTTCTGGATGCTGTTCATCGGCTTCCACATGACCTTCCTCATCCAGCACTGGCTCGGTGTCGACGGTATGGTCCGCCGCTACGCCGACTACGCCGCCGCGGATGGCTGGACGTGGGAGAACCAGTTGTCCACGGTGGGGTCGATGATCCTCGGCGCGTCGATGATCCCGTTCCTGCTCAATGTGTGGATCACCGCCCGTAAGGCGCCGCGCGTGACGGTCGACGACCCGTGGGGCTACGGCGCGTCGCTCGAGTGGGCCACGTCGTGCCCGCCCCCGCGTCACAACTTCACCTCGATCCCGCGCATCCGTAGCGAGCGTCCCGCCTTCGACCTGAACCACCCCGAGGCCGGAATCCCGGTCGGCGTGGGCCCGGTCAAGGACGCGCCCGATACACCCGTGGTCGACGCCGCCGCCGGAGAGGTCAAGTAACGATGCGTACCAATGTCGGACTCTGGTGGATCCTCGCGGTCTTCGCCTTCCTGATCGCCGGCGTCTACACGGTGTGGAGCCTGCTTCAGCACGGTGGCGTCGAGTGGGTCGGAACCGTCGCCCTGGCCTTCCTCGGCCTCATGTCGGCCATGATCGCCTTCTACATCGGGCGTGTCCTGAAGTCACAGAACGGCGACCTCCCGGAAGACATCCTGACCGCCGACATCGACGACGGCGACCCCGAGATGGGTGAGTTCAGCCCGTGGTCGTGGTGGCCCATCGTTCTCGCGGCGTCCGCGGCGATCGCCGTGATCGGTCTCGCTGTCGGCACCTGGCTCGTCCCCGTCGGCTTCGCGGTCTTCGCGATCGCCATCGTCGGCTGGGTGTACGAGTACTACCGCGGGTACTTCGCGCGCTGATCCCGTGCCCGTCCGGCTGATCGCCGCCGCCGTCTCCGACGCCGGCGCCCACCGTCCCACCAACCAGGACGCCGCCTTCGCGGCGCCCTGGGGTGCAGCGGTGGCCGATGGCGTCGGCGGGGGTCCCTCGGGAGATCTCGCGTCCGCCGCTCTCGTCCACCGTCTCGTGGCCACGCGGGGGAGCGTCCTCGATGCGGACGGTCTGCTCGTACGCATCCGCGAGGCCAACTGGGACATCCGTGCCCACGTCGAGCGCGACCCCGCCCTCGAGGGTATGGCGACGACATTCACCGGCATCTTCCTCAGCTCGGCCGGCGATCTCCTCCTCGCCCACACGGGCGACTCCCGTGCCTATCTGCTGCGCGATGGCGCGTTCTCCCGAGAAACGCGCGACGACTCCTACGTGCAGGCCCTGGTCGACCACGGCATCATCCCGCCCGAGGCGGCGGCGGCGCACCCGCGCCGGAACATCATCACCGCGTCGCTCGGCGGAGCCGAGGGCGATGTCGTCTCCGTCGCGGAGCGGCCTCCGCAGGTGGGCGATCGCTGGATGCTGTGCAGCGACGGACTCACCGACTACGTGCCCGAGGCCGACGTTGCGCGTCTGATCGCCGAGGCCGATGATGCCCGTTCCGCCGCGGCATCCGCCGTCGCGCTGGCGCTCGAGGCCGGTACGCGCGACAACGTCACCGTCGTCGTGTGCGACGTGGTCGACGATGACGAGCCCGCCGCGGGCGACCCGATCTTCTTCGGCTCGGCCGCACGGTGGTTCGCCGAGGACGTCGAAACGGCCTGACGCGCCGTCGCGTGTGCTCGGCGCGGTGGGCAACCGCGCCAGGGGCGCATGGCCATCCCGCCGTGATCGTCCCATCCGTTCCGCTTCTCGTGCCGCCCAGAACGGCGCAGCGCACCGGATGAGCGACCCGTTCTACCGGTCCGCCCGTGCGAACGCGTCCATGGCCTCTTGGCAGAGCTCTGCGCTGCGCGGGCCGCCGTGGCCGTCCTCCTCGACGATCTCCAGGCGCGATCCCGGCCAGGCTCGGTGCAGTGACCACGCGGTCAGCGCGGGACCACTGATGTCTCGACGTCCGTGGACGAGGACGCCGGGGATGCCGTCGAGTTCGTGAGCGCGGGCAAGGACCGCTTCGGGGCCAGGGAGGAAGCAGTCCCGGGCCCAGTAGTGCGAGACCAGGGTGGCGACGTTCAGCCGGTGGCGTTCGTCTGCGTGCAGTGGTCCGGGAGTGGCGAGTGGCCCCAGGGACATGTGGGTGGCCTCCCACTCGTCCCACTGATCGCCGGCTCTCTGTCGCACGAGCGGGTCGGGGTCGGTCAGAAGCCTCGCGTAGCCCTCGATCGTGCGTTCATCCGCACGCAGGAGTGAGCGCAGGCGCTCGTAGGCCTCCGGGAACACGGGGGAGATGCCGTCAGTGATCCAGTCCACCTCCCAGCGGCTGCCGGTCGTCACGGCGAGGTTGACGATCTCGGTGACCCGATCGGGGTGCTCGAGGGCGTACGCCAGCGCGAGGGTGGACCCCCACGACACCCCGTGCAGGAGCCACCGACCGATGCCGAGTTCTTCGCGGACAGCCTCGATATCCGCCAGCAGATCGCTCATCGTCTGATGTCGCAGAGTGGGCAGGTCATCGGCGGCCCAGGGCGTGCTCTGCCCGCAGCCGCGCTGATCGATCCCGACGATGAGGTGCAGGTCGGGGTCGAAGCGCCGCCGATACCCGCCCTTGCCCAGTCCGCCGCCGGGCCCGCCGTGCAGATAGAGGGCCGGTCGCCCCTGAGGATTGCCGGAGGTCTCCCAGTACAACCGAGCGCCGTCGGGCCTGTCCAGGAACCCGGACGCGAACGGCTCTAGGGGAGGATGCTGCATCTCGGAATCCTAACGGCCTCCGATGCGGCTCCCCACGGTCAGGAGCGCACGACCATCACGGTGGGATCGAAGACACGCTCGCACGGACCCTCGTCGTTCTCAGTCGGCTGACCTTCACGGACCCAGTACTCGTAGCCGCCGATCATCTCGCGCACCGCGTAGCCCAGCGCAGCGAAGGCCAGAGCGCCTCTCTGTCCGGCGTTGCAGCCGGGACTCCAGCAGTACACGACGACGGGGGTGCCCGCCGGGATCTCCCGGGGAGCCCTGTCGGCGATCTGCCGATAGGGCATGTGGATGGCACCGGTGATGCGCCCCTGAGCCCACGCCTCGTCGCCGCGGACGTCGACCAGGACGACGTCTTCCCCGCGCCGCTGCGCGGCGTAGACATCGGACGGATCCGTCTCGAAAGCGAGACGGCGGGAGAAGTAGTCCTGTGCATCGGTCATGCCTCACACGCTATGGCCCAGCGAGGAGACGGGGGAGGGGAACGGATGCCATGCCCCCGCGCATCTCTGCCAGATCAGGTGCGCCGCGTCCGGGCCGGACAGCGTGTCCGCGGGCGAGGGCCGTCAGCCGCCGTCCGCAGCAGGCCCCGTAACGCACGAAAACCCCGATGCCGAAGCACCGGGGTTTTCGTAGTTGTGCGATTACTCGCTCTTGTCGCCGTTCGGGCGGTTGCGGTCTTGGAGCCCCTTGGGAGCCGGGATCTCGACCTCGACACGTTCGCCGACCGCGTTGCGGGGGCGACCGTCTTCATCGGCACGTGCGTTGGCACCGGCGATCTCGTCGGTCTCTTCGTGCGCGATGTGGTCGAGCTCGTGGTGCTGGTGCGCCACCGCGGCGTCGAGCTCGGCCTGCGTGAGGGGAGCGAGACGGTCCTCGAAGAACCAGCGCGAGACCGAGGCACGAACGTTCTCGTGCCAGGGGATCTGCCCCTTGTCGTTGGGACGGACAACGAGGGGCTCGTACGTCTCGTTGTCGACGAGCTTCCAGCGCTCGAACTCGTCGACGGGCTGGTGGACCTCGATGTACTCGCCGCCGGGCAGGCGCACGATGCGGCCCGACTCGTAGCCGTGCAGGGCGATCTCGCGGTCCTTCTTCTGCAGCGCGATGCAGATGCGCTTGGTGACGAAGTAGGCGAGGATCGGGCCGAGGATGAGCAGGGCCTGCAGGGCGTGGATGACGCCCTCCATCGTGAGGTGGAAGTGCGTCGCGATGATGTCGGACGACGCGGCGGCCCACATGACGGCGTAGAACGTGACGCCGGCGGCACCGATCGCGGTGCGCGTCGCGGCGTTGCGCGGACGCTGGGCGATGTGGTGCTCGCGCTTGTCTCCGGTGACCCACGCCTCGATGAAGGGGTAGATGAGCACCAGGACGATGAACAGACCCAGAACGGCCACCGGGAAGATGATGTTCCACGACCAGGTGTGGCCCCACAGCACGAACTCGAGGTGCGGCGGCACGAGACGCAGAGCACCGTCGGCGAAGCCGATGTACCAGTCGGGCTGCGTTCCGGCCGACACCGGCGACGGGTCGTAGGGGCCGTAGTTCCAGATGGGGTTGATCGTCACAAGCGCGGCGATCAGCACGATCACACCGAACGTGATGAAGAAGAAGCCGCCCATCTTGGAGGCGTACACGGGGAGGATCGGATAGCCCACGACGTTGCTGTTCGTGCGGGCGGGGCCGGCGAACTGCGTGTGCTTGTTGATGATCATCAGCATGAGGTGCACGGCCAGGAGCGCGACGAGGATCGCCGGCAGCAGGAGGATGTGCAGCGTGTACAGGCGTCCGACGATCGCGGTGCCCGGGAACTCGCCGCCGAACAGCAGGAACGAGGTCCAGGTGCCGATGATGGGCAGGCCCTTGATCATGCCGTCGATGATGCGCAGACCGTTGCCCGAGAGCAGGTCGTCGGGGAGCGAGTAGCCGGTGAAGCCCTCAGCCATCGCAAGGATGAAGAGGATGAAGCCCACGACCCAGTTGAGCTCGCGCGGCTTGCGGAACGCGCCCGTGAAGAACACGCGGAGCATGTGCACGCCGATGCCGGCCACGAAGACCAGAGCGGCCCAGTGGTGGATCTGGCGGACCAGGAGACCGCCGCGCAGGTCGAACGAGATGTGCAGCGCGGACTCCATGGCCGCCGACATCGCGATGCCGCGCATGGGCTCGTAGGCGCCGTTGTAGTGGGTCTCGACCATGGACGCCTGGAAGAAGAACGTCAAGAACGTGCCGGACAGCAGCACGACGACGAAGCTCCACAGCGCGATCTCACCGAGCATGAACGACCAGTGGTCGGGGAAGATCTTGCGGCCGAGCTCCTTGACCAGGCCCGACATGCTCGTGCGCTCGTCGAGGTAGTTGGCCGCGGCGCCGACGAATCGGCCGCCGAGCGGCTTGCCGTCACGGCCGGCGGGCGCCTGCGGCGGGCCGGAGTAGACGGCCGGCTCGGTGACGACGTTCTCGGTGGGGTGAGTACCGGTGCTCATGAGCGCTCCCAGAAGCTGGGGCCGACGGGCTCGTGGAAGTCACTCTGAGCGACGAGGTAGCCCTCGGCGTCGACGGTGATGGGGAGCTGCGGCAGGGGACGGGCGGCCGGGCCGAAGATGACGGCCGCACCGTTGGCGACGTCGAACTGCGACTGGTGGCAGGGGCACAGGAGGTGGTGGGTCTGCTGCTCGTACAGCGCCACGGGGCAGCCCACGTGGGTGCAGACCTTGGAGTACGCGATGATGCCGTCGTACGACCAGTCCAGGTTGTTGGTCTCGGGGTTGAGCTGCTCGGGCTGCATGCGCATGAGCAGCACGATCGCCTTGGCCTTCTCTTCGAGGTATCCCTCGTCGTGACCGAGGCCGGCGAGCTCTTCGGGGATGACGTGGAAGGCGGAGCCGAGGGTGACGTCAGCGGCGCGGATCGGGCGACCAGAGGGGTCGTGCGTCAGTCGCATGCCCTCTTTCCACATGGTGTGGCTGAGGAGCTTCACCGGGTCGGCGTCCTGGGGAGCGAGACCGCGGAACAGCGTGATGCCGGGGATGACCGAGGCGACGAGCGCGGCGAACAGCGAGTTGCGGATGATCTCGCGGCGACCGAAGCCGGAGTCCTTCTCGGCCTCGACGAAGACGTTGACCGCGCCCTCGCGGACCTGGTCACGACCACGGGTGGCGTGGCGGTCCTCGATGTACTCCTTGTCGGACATGACCGACTTGCCCCAGTGGATGGTGCCGATGCCGATCGCAAGGAGCGCGAAGGCGATGCCGAGGCCGATGAAGAGGTTGTTGTAGCGGATGTCGATCAGCGAGCCCGACTCGATCGGGAAGATCATGTACGCGATGCTCGCGAAGATACTCGCCGCGACCGAGATGTAGAACAGCGTGTAGACCGTGCGGACCGCGCGCTTCATCTCCTGCGGGTCTTTGTCGGTCATGCGCTGACGGTGACCGGGCAGGCCCGGGTTCTGGGCGGCGTCGGGAACCGCGACGGCGAGCCCCGAGCCGGGCTTCCAGGAAGCCCTCTCGTGCTCGAGTGCGTCGTCCTCGTGTGCCATGGTGCTCCTCGTGCGTTTACGTGATGTCGAAGACGACGGTCAGTTGGACTTCGCCGTGATCCACACGGTCAGGGCGATGAGCGCCCCGATCCCGAAGATCCAGATGAACAGACCCTCGGAGACCGGACCGAGCGAACCGAGGGCGTAGCCACCGGGCGAGTCGTTCTTCTGCAGGTACATCAGGTACGAGATGACGTCGCGCTTGTCTTCGGGGGTGAGGTTGAGGTCGTTGAAGACCGGCATGTTCTGCGGACCCGTGACCATGGCCGCGTAGATGTTGACCGGAGTGGTGGTGTGCAGGTCGGGGGCCCACTTGCCCTCGGTGAGCGCACCGCCGGCGCCGGCGACGTTGTGGCACATCGCGCAGTTGATGCGGAACAGCTCGGCGCCGTGCGACAGGTCGCCTTCGCCGTCGAGCAGGTCGGCCGACGGGTAGGCGGGGCCGGGGGCGGACGCCTGCACGTACGCCGCGATCGCGTTGACCTGCTCCTCGGTGAACTGCGGGGGCTTGACCGGGGCCTGCGGGCCTTGGGCCTGCAGCGGCATGCGGCCGGTCGACACCTGGAAGTGCACCGACAGCTCGCCGACGCCGAAGAGCGACGGACCCTGCTGGCTGCCCTGGAGGTCGAGACCGTGGCAGGTGGCGCAGTTCGCCTGGAAGAGCTTCTGACCCTCTTCGACGGCGGTGGCGTTGTTGACCTCGGTCACGGGGGTGCTCGAGGTGGCGGCCATCGCGGCCGAGGCGCCCGCGTAGACGCCTCCGGTGAGGAGGAGTCCGATGCCGATCAGCGCAGCGGCGGCCAGGGGGCTACGACGCCCGGACGACCGACGAGTCTTCTTCTCGCGTGCCATGTGCAGTACAGCTCTCTTACTTGAGGAAGTAGATGACGAAGAACAGGGCGATCCAGACGACGTCGACGAAGTGCCAGTAGTACGACACCACGATCGAGGTGGTCATCTCTTTGCGTCCGAAGTTCTTCACGGCGTACGCGCGACCGATGACGAGAAGGAAGGCGATGAGGCCGCCCGTCACGTGCAGGGCGTGGAAGCCGGTGGTGATGTAGAAGGCCGAGGCGTAGGGGTTGGCGCTGATGGGCATGCCCTCTGCCACGAGCGTCGCGTACTCCCACACCTGACCCGACACGAAGACCGCGCCGAGGATGAAGGTGAGGTAGAACCACTCCACCATTCCCCACTTGAGGAAGCCGGTGCGCGCGCCGGTGCGGTACGGCTGGTACCGCTCGGCGGCGAACACGCCCATCTGGCACGTGACCGAGGACAGCACGAGGATGATCGTGTTGACGGTCGCGAAGGGAACGTTGAGCAGCTGGGTCTCTTCGGCCCAGAGGGAGGCGGAGGTGCTGCGCAGGGTGAAGTAAATCGCGAACAGGCCGGCGAAGAACATGACCTCGCTGCCCAGCCACACGATGGTGCCCACGGCGACCGGGTCGGGCCGCTTCACGGCACGCACGGCCTGGGAATACGTCGCTGAGGTCGTCACCATCCCATTATGCGCGATCCCGGGCGCTGATATTCCCATCCCGAACTTGAGTTATTCCATCGTCGAGACTTAGGGAAGCCTCAGAATCCGCAAGGAATCCCCGGTGCAGACGCAGTTCCGCCGCGGCTCGGAAGCGACGCGGCCCGACGACACGCGTGTGCAAGGATCATGGCATGGCGGAACGCTTCACCTGGCCCGATCTGCTCACCTCGCTGCTGTCCGGCACCGACCTCAGCGTGTCGGAGTCCACGTGGGCGATGCGACAGGTCATGGCGGGCGAGGCGACGCCGTCGCAGCTGGCCGGGTTCCTCATGGCGCTGCGCGCCAAGGGCGAGACGGTGGAAGAGATCGTCGGCTTCCGCGACGCCATCCTCGAGGCCGCGGTGCCGCTCCCCGTGCGCGCCGAGGTCCTCGACATCGTCGGCACGGGTGGGGACCGCTACGGAACCGTCAACGTCTCGACGATGGCGGCGGTGGTGGCGGCGTCATCCGGTGTCCCGGTCGTCAAGCACGGCAACCGGGCGGCGAGTTCCGCGTCGGGTTCGTCGGACGTGTTGTCGTCCCTGGGGATCGCGCTGACCCTTTCTCCCGAGAAGGTGGCCGAGACCCTCGAGCGCACGGGCATCACGTTCGCGTTCGCGTCGGCGTTCCATCCGGGCTTCCGGCACGCGGCTGCCACGCGCGCCGAGCTCGGGGTGCCGACCGTCTTCAACTTCCTCGGGCCCCTGTGCAACCCCGCCCGTGCCGAGGCCAACGCCGTCGGCGTCGCGCACCTCGACCGGGTGCCGCTGATCACCGGCGTGTTCCGCACCCGCGGTGCGACGGCGCTGGTCTTCCGCGGTGACGACGGTCTCGACGAGCTGACCACGACCGGCCACAGCCGCCTCTGGGAGATCAGTCGCGGCGACGTGCACGAGCACGATCTGGATCCCCGGGATCTCGGCATCCCGCTCGCCGACATCGACGACCTGCTCGGCGGGTCGCCGGATCACAACGCGCAGGTCGTGCACCGGGTGTTCGCGGGCGAGACGGGTCCGGTCCGCGACATCGTGCTACTGAACGCGGCGGCGGGTCTGGTGTCGTTCCGGCTCTTCCAGGACGCGGCCCAGGTGCAGCGTCCCATCCTGGAGCGGCTCGCCGAGGCCATGTCCGACGCGGCGTCCGCCGTCGACGACGGGCGCGCCGCGGCGAAGCTCGCCGAGTGGGTGCGCGCCTCGAAAGAGCTGGCGGAGTAGACCGTGGACCCGCTCGACGCGCTCACCGAGATCGCGTACCTGCTCGAGCGGGAGCGGTCCTCGCGCTACAAGTCGAAGGCCTTCCGCACCGCCGCGGCGGCGATTGAGGGGTTGAGCGACGAGCAGCTCCGCGACCCGGCGCTCCGGCGTCGTGCGGGTATCGGCGAGTCGACCTTCGTCGTCATCCAGCAGGCGCTGGCGGGTGAGGTGCCGGAGCGGCTGGCGAAGCTGCGTGCCGAGTCGGCGCCGACCGGGGGCCAGGAGCTGCGCGGTCGGTTGAAGGGCGATCTGCACAGCCACAGCGAATGGTCCGACGGGCTGACGCCGATCGAGGCGATGGTGGACGCGGCGCGCGGTCTCGGCCACGAGTACCTCGCCCTCACCGATCATTCGCCCCGGCTCACCGTCGCGAACGGTCTGTCACCCGAGCGGCTGCGCGCGCAGATGGAGATCGTCCGCGGACACCGCGGCGACGGGTTCACGCTGCTGACCGGCATCGAGGTCGACATCCTCGATGACGGCGCCCTCGACCAGGAGGACGCGCTCCTGCATGCGCTCGATGTGGTCGTGGCATCCGCTCATTCCAAACTGCGCATGGAACGGGCGCCCATGACGAAGCGGCTCGTCGCGGCGGCGAGCGACCCGCGCGTCGACGTCCTCGGTCACGTGACCGGCCGACTCGTCGAGGGCGCTCGGGGGACGCGACCCCCGTCGCAGTTCGACGCGCGCGAGGTGTTCGCGGCGGCGGTGGCCTCGGGGGTGGCGGTCGAGATCAACTCCCGTCCGGAGAGGCAGGATCCGCCCGACGACCTGCTCGCCCTCGCCATCGAGGCGGGGTGCCTGTTCTCGATCGATTCCGACGCGCACGCTCCCGGACAGCTCTCTCTGCTCGACTACGGCGCCGCTCGCGCCGAGGCCGCGGGAGTGCCGGTCGAGCGGATCGTCACGACCTGGCCGCTCGACCGACTGCGCGCCTGGCTCGAGCGGAGCCGCTGAGCGCTCTCAAGCGGGGAGCGCGGCCAACGCCCTCGTCATCGACGACCCGAGGTTCCAGCGTTCGGCGAGGTGTTCGGCGGCGGTCCGGTCGACGGGGCCGAGGCGGTCGTCGAAGGGCGCGAGGTCGAGCTCGCGGGCCACGCGCACCACGGTCGGGGCCACCTCGAGGTAGTCCGCCGCGGCGGCGATCTTCGCGCGCTGAGCCGGTGTGCCCGCGGTGCCGTCGAGAACCCCGGAGAGGATGCCGTCGAGGTCGCCGCACGCGGCCAGCAACGACGCCGCGGACTTCTCGCCGATGCCCGCGACCCCGGGCAATCCGTCGGAGGGATCACCGCGCAGCACCGCGAAGTCGGCGTACTGGCGGGCATGCACTCCGTACTTGGCGAGGACGGCCGCGTCGTCGACGAGTTCGAGGTTGCTCATGCCCCGGGCCGTGTAGACAATGCGGATGCCGCGGTCGTCATCGACCAGTTGGAAGAGGTCACGGTCGCCGGTGACGATGTCGACCGGCACGTCGGCGCGGGTCGCGAGGGTGCCGATGACGTCGTCGGCCTCGTGCTCGGCGGCGCCGACCACCGGGATGCCGAGCACGGCAAGCGCCTCGCGGATGAGGGGGATCTGAGCCTCGAGCGGGTCGGGGACCTCCTCGACGTCCGGCCCGGCGGGCACGGCCTCGACCACGCGGTGCGCCTTGTAGCTCGGCAGCAGCTCGACGCGCCAGGCAGGCCGCCAGTCATCGTCCCAGCACGCGACGAGCCGCGTGGGCTCGTAGGTCGTGACGAGCTTGGCGATCATGTCGATCAGGCCGCGCACCGCGTTCACCGAGGAGCCGTCGGCCGCCTTGACCTTGTCGGGCACCCCGTAGAACGCGCGGAAGTACAGCGAGGCGGTGTCGAGGAGCATCAGGCGATCGGTCACGGTCTCGATCCTGGCACGCGGGGTGGTGCGCTCACCTAGAGTGGCCGGATGTCCTTCGGCTCCGCTTTGCGTCGTCCGGCTCCCGAGGCCGCGTGCCCGTGCGGGCGCGCGCCGTTCGGCGAGTGCTGCGGTCCCATCCTCGACGGCGCGGCCGCCCCGAGCGCCGAGCGGCTGATGCGTTCGCGCTACACCGCCTTCGCGGTCGGTGACACGGCGCACCTCGCGAGGTCGTGGCATCCGCGGACCCGCCCCGACGAGATCGACCTCGACGAGGGGACGGTGTGGACGGGGCTCGACATCGAGGACGCCGCCGAGGACGGGGATGCCGCGACCGTGACGTTCCGCGCCGGGTGGCGCCACGAGGGGCGGCGGGGCGAGATGCACGAGCGCAGCCGCTTCGTGCGGCGGGCGGGCCGCTGGGTCTACGTGGACGGCGACGTCGACTGAACCGAACCCGCCCGCGGGGGCCGTCAAGCCCGCGGGCCGATCCGGAGATCATGCGTAGGGTCGGTCGAGGTCGAGCGCGCCCCCGAGGTGGCCCGCGGCCCGGACGGCGCGGGGGATCCTCCCCGGCGATGATGGCGCGCGAAGACGACGACCCGACGACGGAGGAGGACATGACATGGAACGCATCGTGATCATCGGAGGCCACGGCAAGGTGGCCCTGCATCTCGCCCGGTTGCTGGCGGACCGGGGCGACGAGGCGACCTCCGTCATCCGCGCGTCCGAGCAGTCGTCCGACGTCGAGACCGCGGGCGGCAAGCCGCTCGTGCTCGACGTGGAGAAGGCGGACACCGACCGGATGGCCGAGGCCTTCGAGGGTGCCGACGCCATCGTGTGGTCGGCGGGAGCGGGCGGCGGCAGCGCCGAGCGCACCTACGCGGTCGACCGCGATGCCGCCCAGCGCGCGATCGATGCCGCCGCGAAGGCGGGCGTCCGCCGTTTCGTGATGGTCTCGTGGATCGGATCGACGCCGGACCACGGCATCGACCCCGACGACTCCTTCTTCGCCTACGCCGACGCGAAGCTCGCCGCCGATGACCACCTGCGCGCGAGCGACCTCGACTGGACCATCCTCGGCCCGGGCACCCTCACCACGGACGAGCCCACCGGTCGGATCACCACCGCGCCTCAGGGCAAGGCCGAGGTGTCTCGCGCCGACGTGGCGGCCGTCGCCGCCGCGGCGCTGGTGCAGCCGGCCACCATCGGCCGGTTCATCCGTTTCGGTCAGGGCGAGACCTCGATCGCGGAAGCCCTCGCCGACGGCCCGGGCCCCGCCGATAGCGTGGACGCATGAGCTCCCTCAGCGAGAAGGCGCAGTCCTTCGCACAGTTGCACACCGCCCCCGAGATCCTGCGCGTCGTGAACGTCTGGGACGTCGTCTCCGCTCGCGCGATCGCGGCCCTCCCCGAGACGAAGGCCCTGGCCACCGCCGGACACTCGATCGCGGCGACCTTCGGCTACGAGGACGGCGAGAACATCCCCCTCGACGTCATGCTCGACATGGTGGCGCGCATCGTCGCCGCCGTCGACGTCCCCGTGACCGCCGACCTCGACTCCGGTTTCGGCGACCCCGGTGAGACGACGCGTCGCGCGATCGGCGTCGGCGTCGTCGGCGCGAACGTCGAGGACCGGGTCAAGCCGTTCGACGAGGCCGTCGCCGCGGTCCGGGCCGTGATCGCCGCGGGCGAGGCGGAGGGCGTCCCCTTCGTGCTGAACGCACGCACCGACGTGTTCGTCAAGGGCGGCGACCGACCGCTCGACGACAAGATCGCGGATGCCGTGAAGCGCGGCCGCGCGTTCCTCGACGCCGGGGCGACCTCCGTGTTCGTCCCCGGCCTGCTGGACGCCGAGACGACCCGTCGACTCGTGGAGGGACTCGGGGAACAGCGCCTGAGCGTCATCGGTTTCCCGGGCGCGCTCACCGCCGCCGAGTACGAGAGGCTCGGCGTCGCGCGCATCTCCTACGGTCCGCTGACGCAGCGCGTCGCGCTGACCGCTCTGCAGGACCTCGCGATCGACCTCTACGACAACGGGGTCATCCCGTCGTCGGTGCGCGAACTCAACTGACCGGGAGCCGGGGCGTCGCGGCGCGGCGCCCCGGTCCGCTCCCGTCGAGCGGCGACGCCGATGCGGCGCGGCGCGCCGGCATCCCGTCACCGGCGGCGATCGGCGTGCCGGTCAGTCCTCGTCGTCCGGCGCCTCGTCGTCCACGACGATCACACCGTCGGGCACGGGGTCTCCGAGCAGCGGCTCCGCCGCGAGCGTGAGATCGATGGTCGCGCGCAGGAGGCCGCCGAGGGTGACCGACCGCAGCAGCTCCATCTGGTCGAGCTCGCCCAGGGGCGCGATGGCGGCGACCTGCCAGGCGCGCGGCAACGGCTCCTCCGCCAGCTCGACCTCCGGGTCCCACCGTGTCCCGCCGAATTGCTGAGCGCGGCCGAGGACGCGACGCACGATCCTCTCGGCCTCTTCGAGCAGGGGCAGCAGCGCCTCGTTCCACTCGAGGTCGGGAAGAGCGCGCACGTCGGCCCGCGGGTACGGATCGTCGTCGAGCCACTCGACGATCTCGAAACGCTCGGTCCCGCGGGCGACCACCTGCATCTGGCCGGCCTGGGGGACGACGTGGCTCAGCTGCGCCATCGTGCCGAGCGGGAAGCGCTGGTCGCCGCCGCCGGTCTCGGACCCCCGTTCGATGAGCACGACGCCGAAGGCGGGGTCGGTCTCGTCGAGCAGTCGCCCGAGCATCACGAGGTACCGCTCCTCGAAGATCCGCAGCGCCAGGGGCGTATGCGGGAAGAGGACGGCCCCGAGGGGGAACATCGCGGTACCCATGCGCCCAGTCAACCAGCGCGCACCGCGGGCGGGGCCGCCCGTCGGCGAATTCGCAGGCCCGGTGTCACGCCGTCTCGTCGCGCAGGGTCTCGTGCACCCGGTGCAGGTCCATCAGGAGCGATCCCACGAGGACCCAGTGCGCTGTCGACGGCGTCCGGATCTGCAGCGGGCGGGTGAGGGCGGGCTCCTCGTCGACGATCCGCTCGGGGCCGGCGTCCAGTGCGAAGGCGAGGCGGACGTCGTGCGCCGCACGGTGCAGCTGCTCGGCGATCGCCCGGACGGCGGGCTCGTCCATGATCGTGGACTCGTAGCCGTCGTACACGGCCCGGGTCATCCCGATGGTCTGCGTCACGACCGGGCTGAAACGCTCGAGCAGTCCGTCCATCGTGGCGAGCTCGGTGCGGTGCCGACCGCTGCGCGGGTTCAGGGCCAGGGAGTCGGCCCCGTCGCGGATGGCGTCGGCCGCGGCATCCCGAACCGGCCGGAGCAGGCGTGCCTCGAGCAGGAGTTCTTCCAGGGATGCCGGCGTTTGCGGCGTCTCGAGCGCGTCGCCGAGGCGTTCGAGGGCCGCGGCCAGCTCTCGTCCGAGCACGTCGACCTTCGCGCGGGCGGGAGGAACGAGCACGGGCGGCACGAGCACGGCGTTGACGACGATGCCGATGACGGCGCCGATGAGCGTCTCGAGAACACGGTCCAGGGCGTAGTTGGGGGTCGCTGTGCCCAGGGCCAGCACGAGGAGCGCGCTGATGGCGATCTGGTTCGTCGCGCCGGGAGAGATGCGCGCGGCCCAGGCCACCAGCAGCGCCACGCCCGCCGACAGCAGCGCGACCCAGGGCTGCGAACCGAACACGAGGCCCAGGAGCGCGGCGATGACCACGCCGAGGATCACCCCGACGCTGCGTTCGACCGCGCGGGTGAAGGACTGGTTGATGCTGGGCTGCACAACCAGGAGGGCGGCGATCGCGGCGAAGATCGGGGGCGGGCCCTGCACGAGCCACCCGGCGAGCAGCCACGCAGCCACGATCGCGATCGCGGATTTCGCGACCTGGAGCAGGGGCACCCGGCGGGCGGCGCGGAAGGTGAGGCTCTCGCGCATCGCGCGGGTGGAGGGGACGCGCACTCTCACGACGTCCGCGCCACGATGTCGGCGGCGTTGTCGGCGACCCATTCCATGAGCGGGATGACGCGGGTCATGAGATCACGCCCGCGTGGGGTGAGGGCGTACTCGACGCGCGGCGGGACCTCGGGGTAGGCGGTGCGCTGCACGAGTCCGTCCTGCTCCAGGGTCTTCAGCGTGCTCGCGAGCATCTTCTCGCTGATGCCGGAGACGTTGCGCCGCAGCACCCCCCAGCGCTGAGTGCCGTCGGAGAGCGCGAGCAGCACGAGGATGCCCCACTTCCCCATCACGTGATCGAGGACGGTGCGGGTCGGGCAGCCGTCGGCGAAGGCGCCGGCATTCTCGGCGCGGATCTCGGCAAGACTGACGCTCATGTGAGTACCTAACCAGAAAGTGGGTACCTCCATTCCGGAATGTGTCGGCGCGTCGCGGGTTGGACTCGGCGTACCGATCGAAAGGACACTCCCATGACCCTCCTCGTCACCGCCGCCTCCGGTCACCTCGGCCGTCTCGTCGTCGACGCCCTCCTCGAGCGCGGCGTGCCGGCATCCGACATCGTCGCGGGTGCGCGCACCCCCGCGAAGGTCGACGACCTCGCCGCCCGCGGCGTCCGCGTCGTCGAGCTCGACTACGCCCGGCCCGAGACGTTCGGCCCCGCCCTCGAGGGCGTGACGCGCGTGCTGCTCATCTCGGGAACCGAGGCCGACCGTGTCGCGCAGCACCGGTCGCTCGTCGACGCCGCCCGCGCCGCCGGCGTCGAGCGGCTGGTCTACACGAGCGCTCCGCGCGTCGACGAGGTCGACTACGCCCTCGGCGCCGACCACAAGGCCACGGAGCAGGCCATCGCCGAGTCGGGGGTGAGCGCCACGATCCTGCGCCACAACTGGTACACGGAGAACTATCTCGACGCCGTCGCCCGTGCCGCAGACACCGGCGAGATCGTCGCGGCGACCGGCGACGCGCGCGTCGCGAGCGCGAGCCGTCGCGACTACGCCGAGGCCGCGGCCGTCGCCCTGACCACCGACGACCTGGCCGGGCGCACCGTCGAGGTGGGCGGCGACGTCGCGTGGACCTACGACGAGCTCGCCGACGCCGCCTCCGAGGTGCTCGGTCGGCCGGTGACCTACACGCGCGTCTCGATCGAGCAGCTGACCGAGGGCCTGACGGCGGCGGGTCTGGATGCCGGCACGGCGGCGTTCGTGGCCGGGATCGACGACGCGATCGCCCGCGGCGCGCTGGGGGAGACCGACGGCTCGCTGTCGCGCATCATCGGCCGCCCGACGACGCCGCTCGTCGAGGGGCTGCGCGAGGGTCTCGCCGCCCGCTGAACCGGAGAGGCCCGGCGCGCGGGAGGGGTCCGGTCCCGTTGCCGACCGGCCCCTCCCGCGCCCGGTGACGGCGGCGGGGACTAGCGTCGAGGAATGGATGCCACGACCGCGACGCGCATGCTCGACGACCGGGAGCGCGAGGTCGAGCACCGGCTGTCGCGCTTGCGCGACGACGAGGCGAGCCTGCGCCGTGATCGGGCGGATGCCACGGCCGACGACGAGCACGACCCCGAGGGCTCGACGCTGTCGGGGGAGTGGGCCCAGGTCGACGCCCTGCGCCGGGGCGCCGAGGCGGAACGGGGCGAGATCGCCGCGGCGCGCGAGCGCGTGGCATCCGGGACCTTCGGCGTGTGCGAGAGCTGCGGGCGTCCGATCGCCGACGCGCGACTCGAGGTGCTGCCCTTCGCCCGACGCTGCATCTCCTGCGCGACCTGAACGCGTGCCCGGAGCGCGGGCGCGCGGCCCGTCGGACGGCCGCTTAGGCTCGAGGCATGGAACCCGTCCTCATCGCGCTGCTGTTCGCCAACGCCGTCTTCAACGTCGTCGTCTGGCCACGGTTCTACGTCCGTGTGGCCAAGGATCCCCGCGCGAAGAACGCCGCGGGCAAGGCCACACCGTTCCTCATCGTCCACACGGTGCTGATCGGGCTGGCCCTCGTGCTCGCGGTCGCCTCGGTGATCGCGGCGATCGCGGCGATCGTCGGCTGACCGTCCCCAGGCGACGGGCAGGGGCCCGCGGTAGACTCGGGTCCGCGGGACACCCCGCCGCACTCTGTGCAACTACCTACCGGTCCGGCAAGGCGGCACGTTCCATCGCCCCTCCCTGGAGACCCGTTCCATGACAGCGCCCGCCGTCGACCATCGCCCGCTCGTCCACCACACCGGCTTCTGGTACTTCCCGATCGCCTTCGTGGCTCGCCTGCCCTTCGCGATGATGACGGTCGGCGTCCTGGCGCTCGTGGTCGCCCTGCGCGGGTCGGTCGCCCTCGGCGGCCTCACCTCCGCGGCCGTCGGGCTGGGCGTCGTCGTCGCCGGCCCCGTGATCGGCGACCTCGCGGACCGCTACGGGCAGCGGCGCGTGCTGCTGCCGGTGGGTCTGGCCAACGGCATCCTGTTGGCGCTCTTCCCCCTCGTGGTGGGGTACGCGACCTCCGACGTCCTGCTGCTCGGGGCGGCCGTGGCGATCGGGCTGACCGGTCCCCAGACCGCGGCGATGTCACGCAGCCGCGTGATGGCGCTGATCGGTCTGCGCGTGCACCCCGCGCGGCGTGACCGTACCTTCTCGGGCGCCATGGCGTACGAGTCGGCGGCCGACGAGACGGCGTTCGTGATCGGTCCCTTCGTCGTCGGGGTGCTGGCGGCGGTGGTCGCCCCCTGGGCCCCGATCGTCGGGGCCGCGATCCTCAGCTTCGTCTTCGTCACCGCCTTCGCCCTGCACCCCACGGGCCGCGCGGTTCCCGAACGTTCGGAGCGTACGGCGATGGCCCCCCTGCGCGAGGTGCTGCACCCGCGCGTGCTCGTGCTCGTGGCGGCCGTGTTCGGCGTCGGCCTGTTCTTCGGCTCGACGCTCACCTCGCTGACGGCGTTCATGGAGGCCCAGGGGGCGCCCGAGGCGGGGGCCCTCCTGTACGGCGTGATGGGCGTGGGCTCGGCGGTGCTGGCCCTCGCGGTCGCCCTCGTCCCCGAACGCTTCGCCCTGCGCTGGCGCCTCGTGCTGTTCGCCAGCGTCCTGACGGCGTCCGCCGGGGCGTACACGGTCGGCGGATCCGTCGCGACGGTGACGCTGGTGCTGTGCCTGATGGGCGTGGGCGTCGGCCCCGCCCTCGTCACGCTGTTCAGCCTGGCGGGGCACCGGGCCCCCCGCGGCCGGTCCGCCTCGACGATGACCATCCTCGCCTCGGCCCTGACCCTCGCCCAGGCCCTGTCGTCGGCGGTGACCGGCGCGGTGGCCGAGAGCGTCTCCGTCGCCACCGCGATGCTATTCCCCGCGGGGGCCGCTCTCCTCGTGCTCGCGATGGCGGCGGTGAACGCCGCGGCCGCACCCCGGTGGGACCGGGCGTTCCCGCCGGCCGGGCTCAGCGCGGCAGCGGATACCGCCGCCGCAGCAGCAGACGCTGGCCCAGGGTCCACGCGGTCGTCACGGTGAGGTAGAGCGCGGCCGCGAGCGGCACGAACAGCGCCACCCCGGCCGTCGTGAACTGCAGGATGCCGAGCATCCCGGTCGTCCATGCGGGCGCCGACGGATCGACCGCGGGACGCAGCAGCCGGCGGGTGATCTCCGCCATGCCCGCGATCACGACGACGAGGGTCGCGAAGACGGCGAAGGTCGCGGCATCCACCGTGCCCGCCGACAGGGCGCCGACGAGACTCCGGCCCAGCGGAACGCCGAACACGTCGTGCTCGAGGAGGGTGTTCACGTGGCCGCCGACCTGCGGGTGGAGGAAGACGGCGTACAGCAGGCCGACGACGGGGGCTTGAGCGAGCACGGGGAGGCATCCGGCGAAGGGCGAGGCGCCCTCGTCCCCGTACAGCTGCATCGTCTCGCGCTGCAGCCGTTCCGGGTTCTTCCGCCATCGCTCCTGCAGCGCGCGCAGGCGCGGAGCGAGCCGTGCGCGCGTCTGCTCGGCACGCGCCTGCGACACCCCCACGGGGATGAGGGCGACGCGGACGACGAGCGTCACGAGGACGACGGCGACGGCGGCCGCGAGACCGGCGGTGAGGGGTTCGAGCAGCGAGGTGAGGGCGAGCAGGGCTCGCGTGGCGAGGTCGAGGAGCAGAGCGAGGGGCGGAAAGGCGAAGAGGTCCACGGGCATCCCATCAGAGCGAGTGATCACGGGCGGATCGGTCGCGGGGCGCGCCGAGGGTGCGCGGGCGACCGGCGTCGCGGTGTCGCTCGGGCCGTCGCTTCGGCGACGGGGAGGCTACGCGACGCGGGTCGCGAGCCCCGGGGCTCGAGGGCGCGGGTGACCCGCGGCGTCGGGATCGCTCTGGGAGAGGGATGCCGAGGGGTCGATCGGCCGTGCCGACCGCGGTGGGGCCGCGGCGACCAGCGCCGGGAGCACGACGAGCACGACGACCGCGGTCAGGACCACGGCCGCGGCGAGGACCACGGCGAGGAGGGGAGTGCTACCCCCGGGCGTGAGTGCCAGCTCGGCGGTCGCGAGGAGCAGGTTGACGGCGGCGATCAGCGATGCGATCACGAGCTCACCCCCCCCTCCGGCTGAGTACCCACGGTAGCAGCGCCCGTGTCGCTACGCTGTCGCCATGACCACCCTCGTCCTCACCGTCGTCGGCGACGATCGAGCGGGCCTCGTGTCCGCGGTCGCCGACATCGTCGACGCCCACGGCGGCAACTGGGAGAACAGCGAGCTCGCCGAGCTGGCCGGAGCCTTCGCCGGGATCATCGAGGTCTCGGTGGCGCCCGACCGCGCCGACGCCGTCCGCGCGGCACTCGAGGGGCTCGCCGGCACGCTCACCGTCACCGTCCACGCGGGGGCGGGCTCGGCCGCGACCGCGGGCCGCGCCGTCACCTTCGACCTCGTCGGCAACGACCGCCCCGGGATCGTCCGCGAGGTGTCGGCGGTCCTCAGCGCCCGCGGCGCGAGCATCGAGCGCATGTCGACGCAGACGACGGATGCCGCGATGGCGGGTGGACGCCTGTTCGAGGCCTCCGTCACCGTGACGCTCGCGCCCGAGGTCGCCGTCGACGATCTCGTGGCCGAGCTCGAGCGTCTGGCCGCCGAGATCCAGGTCGACGTCACCCTCGCGGACTGACCCGTCGAGCGCGGACCATCGCCGTCGACGTGCTCAGGCCCGGCGCGATCGTGACGCGAGGCGGGCGATCGCGCGCCACCCCAGCAGCAGGAGGGCGAGAGTGATCGTGGCCACGATGACGAACGCCACCGCCACCCCCTGACCGCTCAGCGCGCGCAGCACCATGCCCAGGGTGACGGTGATCGCCCAGACGGGGAGGCCGGTCTTCACGAGCGCCGTGGGCCTGTGCCAGGCGCGCGTGACGAGCCAGCCGACCAGCAGTGCCGCGACGAACGGCCACGCGGTGGTGGCGAGCCCCGAACCGAGGGGGCCGAGCACGTCGCCGTCGTGCGTCGCCCGCCCGATCGCGGCGAAGACGACGACGAGGACGACATCGATGATCAGGGCGAGCACGGGGGAGCGGCGCGAAGGGGACACGCCTCCATTGTCCCGCCCGGTCGCGGACGTATCGTCCGCGTATCGCGGGTTCGAGACACCAGGGCAACACGGCGCGGCGTGGGATGGGATCCCCCGAGCCCGGAGGTCTTCGTGTCCCACCGTCCCCTGTTCGTCCCGGCCCGCGTCCTGACCGCGGGCGCGGTGCTCACCGCGGTCGTCGCACTGACCCTCGCGCCCCGCGCGATCGCGTGGCCGGTCCGCACCCTCGTGCTCGAGGCCCTCGACCGCCTGCCGCCATCGTGGAGCGCGCCGATGGGGGAGATGGGCGCCGACGTGGCCCTCAACATCGCGTTCTTCGTCCCGCTCGGCGCGGCGGTCGCGCTGCTCCTGCCGCTGCGGTGGGCGCCGGCATCCCTCCCGCTGTGTGCGCTCGTGTCCCTCGGGGTGGAGATCCTGCAAGTGGGGGTCCCCGGGCGGGTCCCGGATGCCGACGACGTGGTCTCGAACACCCTCGGCGCCGCGATCGGGACCGCCGTCGTCATCGGGGCGCGGCTGGCCCTGCGCCCGCGAACGCGCAGACGCTAACGCGGCAACCGCAGCCGTGCGTGCAGTCCGCCGCCCGCTCGCGGCCACAGCTCGAGGCGGCCCCGGTGCGCGCGGGCGACCGAGGCGACGATCGCGAGCCCGAGTCCCGTCCCGTCGGCACGCCCGCGCGTGCGGCCGGCCCCGCGCACGAAGGGCTCGGGGAGCGTCGCGACGAGCTCGCGCGAGAGCTCCTCCCCGCTGTTGAGGACGTCGACGATCACCTCGTCGGGCTCTCCGCTCACCGCAACGCGCACCCAGCCGCCCGGGACGTTGTGGACGACGGCGTTGCGGACGAGGTTGGTCACCGCGTGTCGGACCAGCGTCTGGTCCACCCGCGCGACCCCGCCCGAGGCGCCGACGACTGCGAGGTCCACGCCCGCGCGGTCGGTCTCGGTCACGACGGCCTCGACGAGGTCGTCCACTTCCGCCGGTTCGAGGGTCAGTGCGTCCTCGCGCGTCGCCCGGGCGAGGGCGAGCAGCGCCTCGGTCAGGCGGATCGCCCGCTCGTTCGTGAGATCGAGACGGTGCAGCAACCGCTCCAGGTCGACCCCCGCGGGGTCGGCCCGGGCCACCTCGAGGAGCGTGCGCATCGTGGCATGCGGGGTGCGCAGCTCGTGCGAGGCGTTCGCGGCGAAGCGCTTCTGCTCGTCGAGGGTCTCCTCGACGCGAGCGAGCATCGCGTCGAAGGTGTCGGCGAGGTCGGTGAGCTCGTCACGGCGTCCCGGAAGCTCCACGCGGTGCGCGAGGTCACCGTCGCGCACCGCGCGGGCGGCATCCGTGATCCGACGCAGGGGGCGCAGCATCAGTCCTGATACGAGCCAACCGCCGGCGAGACCGATGACCGCGAGGGCGAAGACGGCGTACCAGGCGTAGCGGACGAACGCCTCGGTCAGATCGCGGCGGCCGGGCGTGAACAGTCCGCTCTCCGAGTAGAGGTTGCCATCCGGCAGGAACCGCAGCACCAGGAAACCGAGCACGAACACCGCGATCCCCACGATCACGACGAAACCGGCGTAACTCATGGTGAGCTTGAGCCGCACCGACAGTCCGGGCTCGCGCTCACGCATCGGTCGGGCCCATGCGGTAGCCGACGCCCGCGACCGTCTGGATGAGCCACGGCTCGCCGAGGCGCTTGCGCAGCGTCGAGATCGTGATGCGGACGGCGTTCGTGAACGGGTCGGCGTTCTCGTCCCACGCGCGCTCGAGCAGGTCCTCAGCGCTGACGACCCCACCGCCCGCCCCCATGAGCACCTGGAGCACGGCGAACTGCTTGCGCGTCAGCGAAACGTAGCGTCCGTCGCGGTAGACCTCGCGACGGAAAGGATCGAGCCGGATGCCGTGCACCTCGAGCACCGGCGGGCTCGCGGCCGCGGGGCGACGGGCGAGGGCCCGCAGGCGCATCACGAGCTCGCGCAGCACGAAGGGCTTCGTCAGGTAGTCGTCGGCTCCGCTCTCGAACCCTCTCGCCTTGTCGTCGAGGCGATCGGCCGCGGTGAGCATGAGCACGCGCGGGGCGGCCGGCTGCGCACTGAGGTGGCGGGCGATCTCGTCGCCGTTCGGACCGGGGATGTCGCGGTCGAGCACCACGACGTCGTACGCGGTGTAGCCGAGCACCTCGAGCGCCGTGTCGCCGTCGCCGGCGATGTCGGCCGCGATCGCCTCGAGACGCAGCCCGTCGCGGATGGCCTCGGCGAGGAAGGGTTCGTCCTCGACGATCAGCACGCGCATTCCGTCATCGTAGGCGCGGGCGTGTATCGCGGACGTATGCGCGGCGTCCACCCGGAGCCCTCCACCCGCCGCCGTCTCGGTAGCGTGGGGGGATGCCGACCCGACTGCTGCTCGTGGCCGATACGCACGTGCCGAAGCGGGCGCGATCCCTTCCCGCTGCTGTGCGTCGAGCGGCATCCGGGGTCGACCTCATCGTGCACGCGGGCGACTGGGTGAGCGCGAGCGTGCTCGATGAGCTGGAGTCGCTCGGACCGGTGCTCGGGGTCTGGGGCAACAACGACGGCGACGATCTGCGCTCGCGGCTGCCCGAGGTCGCCCGCGCCGAGATCGACGGGGTACGGGTCGCCGTCGTGCACGAGACGGGGGCGGCGACGGGTCGGGAGAGACGGATGGATGCCGCCTTCCCCCACGCCGACCTCCTCGTGTTCGGGCACAGCCACATCCCGTGGGACACCGTGACCCCGGGCGGGCTGCGCCTTCTCAACCCCGGCTCGCCGACCGACCGGCGGCGGCAGCCGGCCTGCACGCTCATGACGGCGACCCTGGCGGACGGCGAGGTCCGCGACGTCGAGCTGCACGAGGTCTCGCGCGACTGAGGCGCACACGCCCGCGCGTATCGCCGTCTTATCGTCTGCGCCATACGGGACGGCAACGTCGCCCCCGCTGGGCTGGGCGCATGGCATCCTCGGCACCCCGCATCGAATCCCCGTCCCGTCGTCGCGCCGTCTTCCTGGTGGTCGCGGCGGGGCTCGCCGTCGTCCTCACCGGAGCGGCGATGCTCCTCGCGACGGGGACGGCGTCGTCGTTCACGGCGGGGATGACCGCACACGCGCCGTTCGCACCGACCGAGGCCGACGGCATGATCCCCTCCGACGCACCGCTCACCGTCGACGACGACCGGCACCCTGCCATGACGGGTCTCGACGGCGAGCTGCGGGACGCCCTGCGCGCGGCGCAGGCGGCCGCGACCGTCGACGGGATCGTGTTCGACGTCACCAGCGGGTGGCGCAGCGCCGACTATCAGCGGTGGTTGCTGGGCGACGCGATCCGCACGTACGGTTCCGAGGCGATCGCCCGGCAGTACGTCGCCTCGCCGGAGGGGTCGAGCCACGTCACCGGCCACGCGGTCGACATCGGTTCGCTCGCGGCCCAGCTGTGGATCATCGACCACGGGCGCGAGTGGGGCCTGTGCCAGACGTACGCCAACGAACGATGGCACGTCGAGAAGGCCACGGATGCCGGAGGGACGTGCCCGGAGCCGAAGGCCGACGCGCGCGGGTGAACGACGACGGCGCCGCCCCCGAGGGGAGCGGCGCCGTCGGATGCGGGGCTATTCGACGTTCAGCTGTCGCGTCGGGGAGGTCAGCGGGCAGTCGAACGGGTCGCGGGCGGCCAGGCCCACGCGGTTCAGGTAGGCGATCACGATCGCGTACGACTGGAACAGCGTCGTCTCGACGTAGGGGACGCCGAGCGTGTCGCAGTGCTCGCGCACGATCAGCCGGGCGCGGCTGAGGTGCGGGCGCGGCATGTTCGGGAACAGGTGGTGCTCGACCTGGTAGTTGAGCCCGCCCATGAGCCAGGTGGCCCACCATCCGCCCGAGACGTTGCGGGAGGTGCGCACCTGCTTGCTGAAGAAGTCGAGCTTGGCTCCCTCGGCGATGACGGGCATGCCCTTGTGGTTGGGGGCGAAGGAGGCGCCCATGTACACGCCGAAGACGGCGACCGAGACGCCGAAAAAGGCGAACGCCAGGCCGACGGGCAGGAAGATGAAGATGGGCGCGATGAAGATCGCGTGGCGCAGCGCCAGCAGGCCGAGCTCGGTCCAGCGGCCCTTGATGGGCTCGCGCGAGAACAGGTGGCGCATGGCGAGCACGTAGAGGTTGATGCCCTCGAGCGTCAGCAGGGGGAAGAACAGGTACCCCTGGCGCTGGGTGATCCACTTCTGCACACCGCGGGCCTTCGCGGCGTCGACGTCGAGGAACGAGATGGTGTCGATCTCGATGTCGGGGTCTTTGCCGACGCGGTTGGGGTTGGCGTGGTGGCGCGTGTGCTTCGAGGCCCACCACGACCGGCTCATGCCCACGACGCCATTGCCGATCAGCAGCCCGAGGCGGTCGTTCGCCGGGCCCGACGCGAAGATCTGCCGGTGCGCGGCCTCGTGCGCGAGGAAGGCGACCTGGGTGAAGAGGATGCCGAGGGCGGCGGCGATGAACAGCTGGAACCAGCTGTCGCCGAGCAGGATGAAGCCGGTGATGCACCCGGCGAAGCCGAGCGCGATCGCGATGGCCACACCGAGGTAGAAGCCCGGGGTGCGAACGAGCAGCCCGCTCTCGCGGACGACCTGGGACAGCTCTGTGTAGGCCTTCGCGATCGGGGGGAATTCTTTGGTGCCGGAGTAGGTCTGACGAACGGGGCCGAGACGGGACTCGACGATGGTGGAGGCGATGGACGTGCTCCTCGGGTGGGGGTGACCGGGGTCGGGAGCCGAGGCGGCTACCCGGGCTGCGGCCCACATTACGGGTCGCTGTATGGATGACCCGGAATACATCCACATGTGCAGAAGCCTCACGGGAAACGGACACCTCGACGACCTCTGGAGCAGCTTAGAACGACGAAAGCCGGGGCGCCGCCGAAGCGACGCACCCGGCTTCCGCGGTGCGTGAGCGAAGCTTAGAGGGGGCGGATGTTCGCCGCCTGCATGCCCTTGGGGCCCTGCTCGGCGTCGAACTCGACCTTCTGCGCTTCCGTGAGCTCCTTGAAGCCGTTGCCCTGGATCGCGCTGAAGTGCGCGAACAGGTCGGCGGAGCCGTCGTCGGGAGCAATGAAGCCGTAGCCCTTTTCGGAGTTGAACCATTTCACGGTGCCAGTGGCCATCGTGTTCTTCCTTTATTCATGTTGGGCCGCACGTGCGGCCGTTGGCGCCGCTCCGACGCGTGCGGAGCGGACGGGGACGCCGCGTCACCGTGGTGGTGGCGCGTACGCGATGCCCGTCGACGGCGGCCTGGGCCGCACCGACGGACGTGTGGATGCCGAGGTTCTCGCCGAGCGGACCCTGGGCTTCGTAGCCCGAGGTGCCCGCGCCGACGAAACCGGCATAGTCGGATCCGGCCGTCGCGACATAGACGTCGAGATCGGCCTGGCGCCACGAGAGCGGCGAAGGGTGAAGCAGAGACACGAGAACTTTCCGCGAGTGCGAGGCGAGGACCGGAGCCGTCGAGCGACGCACGCGATGGTGTGAGGAGGGTTTGCTGTCGGAAACGGCTCGGCGCCGTGCGCCCGGCATCTCAACGATGAGGCGGGCGTCGATGAAGCAAGTCCCAGAACGAATACGGCCACGCTAGCACGGATGACTCGACGACGCCCGGGAGATTTCCCGAGCGTGCGGGAACGGGTGCACTGGGGTGATGGCATCCGCCGAGGACGAGGCTGGGGACGACGAGCGCTGGCTGGTCATCGACGGTCGGCGATGGCGCCGGACGGACCCGGCCCTCCCCGAGGACCTCGCGGCGCGCCTGCGGTCTCATCTCGGCCGCGCGCGCTCCGCGGTGCGCGTGGCGAAGAAGGGCGATGACGACGAGGCGGTGGCCGCGGCCCGTCGACGTGTGGGTGTCGCGAAGCACGGCCTGGGGGAGCGGGGCCCGCGATGGTGGGACGACGAGGTGGGGGCCCGGATAGGCCGGGCCCGGGCGGCGCTCGAGGAACTGGACCGTCTCGCGCCGCCGGAGAGAGCAGACGGTGCGGCGGACGTCAACACGTAGCGCCGGAGCCGGGCGCGCGGTTCGCTGAGGGTCCCAACCGAAGGAGTCTCATGTCCACCTCCGCGTCCGAGCTCGACACGCTCAACGATCTGCTCAAGAAGTTCCGTTTCGCCATGGTCACCACCCGCGCCGAGGACGGCGCCCTGCATGCGCACCCGCTGACGGTGCAGGAGCGGGAGTCCGACGGCGACCTGTGGTTCATCGTCGGCACGCACGCCTCCGCCGTCGAGCACGTGCGACGCGACCCGAAGGTCGGGCTGTCGTTCAGCTCCGACAGCACCTGGCTCTCGCTCGCCGGCGAGGCCGAGGTGGTCGACGATCTCGCGAAGCTCAAGGAGCTGTGGTCGACGAGCGTCGAGGCGTGGTTCCCCGACGGACCCGAGTCGCCGGGGGTGACGCTGCTGCGCGTGAACGCGCTGAGCGGTGAGTACTGGGGGAGCGCCGGTGGACGGCTCGCGACGGCCATCGCGCTGGTGACCTCCAAGGTCACGGGGGACCGGCCGAAGGGCGGGGAGAACGAGAAGTTCGACCTGCCGGGGTGACGTTGCGCCGGGCCCCGAGCGCGGGGCCCGGCGGAACTCACCCGCCCGACGGGTTGTCGACGGGAGCGTCGCCGTCGTCGGTGGTCTCGGGGATCGTGGGAGCGTCGGCGGTCTCGAGCTCGTCGGGATCGTCGGCGGTGTCGTTCGTGCGGTCCGGTGCGGTGTCCATGCCGCCACCCGACCACGCCGGGGCCGCGCGCCGCGCGGGCCTTGCGCGAACCGGGTCGGCGTGCCAGCGCAAGCCCCCGGATGCCGCCCCGGCGCTTTGCGACGATGACGACATGTCACGACCCGAGGTGCGCTCCAAGCCCTGCGCGTATTGCGGACGCCCGTTCACCGACCGCAAGCGCTGGAGCGGGCGCGACCAGTGGGACCAGGTGCTGTACTGCTCGCGCGGGTGCCGCGCGAACGCCGCCAAGCAGAGGCGGCGCGCATGAAGGCCGCGCTGATCCTCGCGACGCAGCAGTTCGCTGAGCACCCTGCTTTCTCCGACGACGACGTCGAGGAGTTCTTCTTCATCGAGTCGGCGCCCCGGTGGCGCAAGCTCCCGTACCACAGCCACAAGATCGTGCTGCTGACCTCGGCGATGCGGCACACCGCCGCGCGCCTCGAGGCCGATGGCAGGACCGTCCGCCGCGTCTCCCTCGACGACGACCTGACCTTCCGGACCGGGCTCGAGAAGCTGCTGACGAAGCACCGGGTGACCGAGCTGACGTGGATGAGCGACCCCAACCGCCCGGTCGACGAGCGGATCGCCCGCATCTGCCAGGCGCACGACGTCGACACCGATGTGCTCCCGGACGGTCTGTTCCTCACCCCCGAAGAAGACGTCGACGGCTGGTTCGCGGAGCATCCGACGCCGCTCATGGAGGACTTCTACCACTGGCAGCGCCGTCGCACCGGCATCCTGATGGACGGGGGCAAGCCCGCGGGGCGCCGCTGGAACTTCGACGCCGACAACCGCAAGCCGCTGCCGAAGAAGGGCGTGGACATCCCGCCCCTGCCGCGGCTCGAGCACGACGACATCACCCGCGCGGTCATCGCCGAGGTCGACGAGCTGTTCCCCGACCACCCGGGCAAGGCGGAGGAGTTCTGGCTCCCGGTGACCCCAGAGGAATCACGCGACTGGCTCGACGTCTTCGTCGCCGAGCGTCTGCACGATTTCGGTCGCTATGAGGACGCGATGAAGGCCGACGAGCCGTTCCTCTTCCACGCGATCATCTCGCCGATGCTGAACATCGGGCTGCTCACCGTGGAGGACGTGGTCGCCGCAGCCACCCGCACCGATGCGCCCCTGGCATCCGTCGAGGGGTTCATCCGCCAGGTGATCGGCTGGCGGGAGTACATGCGCGGCATGTACCGCGCGCACCCGAAGCTCGAGCACGTCAACGCGCTGCATCTCGACAAGCGCATCCAGAAGTACTGGTACTCGGGGGAGCGGATGCCGAGCGACCTGCCGATCCCCGTGCGCACCGTGCTGGAGCGCGTCCACCGCTGGGGCTACGCGCACCACATCGAGCGGCTCATGGTGCTGGGCAACTGGTTCCTGCTGCAGGGATACGCGCCGCGGCAGGTGAACGCGTGGTTCCTCGCGCTGTTCGTCGACGCCTATGACTGGGTGATGGTGCCGAATGTCATGGGCATGAGCCAGTTCGCCGACGGCGGCTTCGTCGCGACCAAGCCCTATGTCTCGGGAGGGGCGTATCTGCAGAAGATGGGGTCGTGGTGGCCCTCGGCTCAGGATGCCAAAGACTCGGTCTTCACGGACGCGTACTGGGAGTTCCTCGAGCGGAACGAGGACGTGCTGGCCGGCAACCACCGCCTGGGGCTGGCGCTCGCGCAGATGCGCAAGCGGCGCGACGCGAAGAAGTAGCGCCGAGCCTCGGGGCTGAGGTGGCTGAGCCTGTCGAAGCCACCGGGGGCGTGTGACGCCCGGTCCCTTCGACAGGCTCAGGGACCTCTGCGTGAGCGGCCGCTGAGCCTGTCGAAGCGTCCCGGGTCTCAGCTCTTCAGCTTGTTCAGCGCCGAACCCTTGTGGGCGGCCTTCGAGCCCGACTTCTCCGACTTCACGATGTAGGCCGGGTCGTCCTCGGATGCCGTGAACTTCTGCCCGTCGTGCTGGAAGTCCTTCGGCTTCTTCTCCACGACCTCGCCCTGGGTCTTGCCCTGCGGGGTGTCCCAGCTGACGCGGTCGCCCTTCGACAGATCCTTCGACATGTTCGTTCCTCTCGTTGGTCCCGCCATGCTGTCGAGGCCCGGCGGGACGCTCCGGGGGATTGACACGGTCGGGGGCCTACGTGGTCGAGACCGAAAGCGCAATGCCTCCGCGATGTCGGAGCCCCCGCCTAGCGTCGAAGTGGGCCTTTCGTTTCCCGGCCCACGACGTGAGGAGAGCCATGACCGAGCCGACCACCACGAACGGCGGAGCACCCGTCGCCAGCGACGAGCATTCCCAGAGCGTCGGGGCCGACGGCTCCATCGCGCTCACCGATCATTACCTCATCGAGAAGCTCGCGCAGTTCAACCGCGAGCGCGTCCCCGAGCGCGTCGTGCACGCCAAGGGCGGCGGCGCGTTCGGCACGTTCCGTACCACGGGCGACGTGTCGGCGTACACGCGGGCGGCACTATTCCAGCCGGGCGTCGAGACCGAGATGCTCGCACGCTTCTCGTCCGTCGCGGGCGAGCAGGGCAGCCCCGACACGTGGCGCGACCCCCGGGGCTTCTCGCTGAAGTTCTACACGACCGAGGGCAACTACGACCTCGTCGGCAACAACACCCCCGTCTTCTTCGTGAAGGACGGCATCAAATTCCCCGACTTCATCCGCTCGCAGAAGCGCCTCCCGGGCAGCCACCTGCGCGACAACACGATGCAGTGGGACTTCTGGACGCTGTCGCCCGAGAGCGCCCACCAGGTCACCTGGCTCATGGGTGACCGCGGCATCCCGGCGTCCTGGCGCCACATGAACGGGTACGGCTCGCACACGTACCAGTGGATCAACGCCGAGGGCGAGCGGTTCTGGGTCAAGTATCACTTCCACACCGACCTCGGTCACAAGACCCTCACGCAGGACGAGGCCGACCAGATCGCCGGTCAGGACGCCGACTTCCACATCCGCGACCTGTACGCGGCGATCGAGCGGGGCGAGTTCCCCACCTGGACGCTCAAGGTCCAGATCATGCCGTACGAGGACGCCAAGACCTACCGCTTCAACCCGTTCGATCTGACGAAGGTGTGGCCGCACAGCGACTACCCCGAGATCGAGGTCGGCACGATGGAGCTCAACCGCAACCCGGGCAACTACTTCGCCGAGATCGAGCAGGCGGCCTTCGAGCCGTCGAACTTCGTTCCCGGGATCGACGGCAGCCCCGACAAGATGCTGCAGGCCCGCATCTTCAGCTACGCCGACGCCCACCGTTACCGCGTGGGGACGAACTACCAGCAGCTGCCGGTGAACCGCCCGCACTCCGAGGTGCACTCGTACTCGAAGGAAGGCGCGATGCGCTACGAGTACAACCCGCCGGAGGTGCCGGTGTACGCCCCGAACTCGATCGGCGGCCCCGCGGCCGACCCGCGTCGCGCGGGCGACGGCGGATGGCACAGCGACGGCGAGCTCGTGCGCTCGGCGGCGACCCTGCACCCCGAGGACGACGATTGGGGTCAGGCCGGAGCGCTCGTGCGCGAGGTCATGTCGGCCGAGGAGCGCGACCGTCTCGTCGAGACGATCACCGGGCACGTCGGGGGAGTGACGCGCGCCGACGTGCGCGATCGTGCCGTGCAGTACTGGAAGAACGTGGACGCCGAGATCGGCTCCCGCGTCGAGGCCGGGCTCCCGCCGCTCGAGGGCACCACGGCGCCCGGCGAGCAGCTCAGCGAGCCGAACCCCGACGGCGACCTCGTCGGGCGCGACGTGGCGGGGCGCGTCTGATCACAGCGTGAGCGGGCCGGCGGCATCCGTGTTGCGGGTGTCGCCGGCTCCGGCCGGTCGTCGGCACGCCGTGCGTCGGCTCCGGCCGGGCGAGGGACCGCGTGCCGGTGAGGCGGAGCCACGACCGAGGCGCCGTCTCGCAACCGCGCGACGCCGCCCGCTGCGTCAGCGCAGCGCCCGCCACCGGGTACTCCAGCGCCGTGACCGGCTACAGCGCCGCGCGGTCCGCGCGCGTCAGCGAGAAGCGGGATGCCAGGACCCCGGCGATCAGCGCGCCCGCGCCGCCCGCGATCATGTCGCCGATGGTGTCGTCGTAGGTGACGAAGATCGCGTCGGTGATGAAGCGGTAGCCGAACCACTCGACCATCTCCCATACGGCGCTGAGCGCGAGCCCCGCCATGGTGGCGACGATGATCGGCGTGCGGCGGCAGCGCGTCGGCTCGATGACGCGCGCGTCGTCGAGGAGCACGAGTGCGACGGCGGCGAGCACCCCGGTGCAGACCAGGTGCACCACGAGGTCCCACCCCGTCCACGCGCGGTACAGGTCGATCACGTTGCTGCCCGCGGCCACGAACACGGTCACGCAGGTGACGAGGTCGAGGCCCGAGCGCAGCCCGATCATGCGCGAGAGCATCACCGCGGGCAGCGACATCGACAGCACGGCGACATCGGTGAACGGCAGGGCGAACAGCGACACGATCACCACGACGATGGCCACGGCCCGCACGGCATCGGCCAGCCAGTCGGTCGCACCGCGCGGCGGCCGCTTGAGGTTGGCGTACATCGCGCCGATCATGGCGACACCTTCGGGTGGATGCGCATCACGGCCTGCACGGGCAGGTGGTCGCTCGGCCACTGCGTCCCGGTCGGGCGCGGGTCGATGCCCACGGCTCTCACCCCCACGTCGGGGGTCGCGAGCAGGGCGTCGATGCGTCGGGCGCCGACCTTGGGTGCGGCGTAGTTGTTGAAGGTGCCCCACTCGGCGGTGCGGCGGGCGGGGGCGTACGACCACGTGTCGACCAGCAGTCCGTCCGCGAACATGGCCGACAGCTCGCCGGAGCGCACGTGCGCGTTGACGTCGGCCGTGAACAGCAGGGGCCGTTCGCGCCGGGCGACGAGATCGTGCAGCCAGGACGCGGATCGGCGGCGGGCGCGGCGCGAGAACGCGTCGAAGTGCGTATTCACGAAGGTGAACCGCGCGTCCGTGGCGAGATCGCGCAGCTGCGCGATGACCGCGATGCGCGGAATGGTGTTGCCCCACCCCGTCGAGCCGGGGACCTCGGGGGTGTCGGAGAGGGCGACCTGCTCCCAGTCCTCGACCTCGATCCGGTCCCGGTCGTAGAAGAGCGGAGTACCCTCGCCGTCGCGGCGGGGTCCGCGCCCGAGGCCGATCCGCCCGTAGTCCGAGCCGAGCGAGCTCTGCACCCACTGCGCCTGGTCGGGCATCGCCTCCTGCGTGCCCAGCAGGTGCGGCTTGTTGGCGGAGAGGAACGTGCGCAGCCGCTCCTTGCGCATCGGCCACCGGTCGGCGGGCGGCCACGTGATCCGGTCGAAGCGGCGGCGGATGTTGAAGCTCATCACGTGCAGCTCGGGCGGCTCGACGTCCGGGAACAGGATGCCGGTCATGAGCGCCCCCGCAGACCCCGACGCACCCACCGCGCCGGGGGGATGTCCGCCGGCCAGTGCGCGAACACCGTGCCCGCGCCGCGGCGGAAGCATCGCGCGAACCGGCGCGGCTCGACCGTCCGTGAGGAGACGCGCATGTGCGCGCCCGACACCCGGGCGATGCGATGCCGCCGGCCGAGGTGGTAGGCGAGATCGAGGTCGTCGTGGAGCTCGGGATCGAGGTGCACCTCGCCGCGGACGTCCTCCCACGCGCGCCGGCGGAACGCCATGTTCGATCCCCACAGCGGCGTGTGCCCGAGCGCCGGGGTGGCGAAGGCGGCGTAGGTGCCGAGGAACAGCCGGGCCATCGCCACGCGCCGACCCGCGGGGCCGTCATGGAACACGGCGCCGCCGGTCACGGCATCCACGTCCGGGTCCTCCAGCGCCTCGACCATGCTCTGCACCCACGTCGGCGATGGAAGGCTGTCGGCGTCGAGGCGGAGGACGAGGTCGCCGCGCGCGGCGTCGTAGCCCGCGGCCGCCGCGGCGGGGATGCCGCGCTCGCCGCAGAACACCACGCGCGCGCTGGCCGCCCGGGCGACCGCTGCGCTGTCGTCGGCCGAGGCGTTGTCGACGACGACGATCTCGGTCGGAGCGAGCGTCTGCACCGAGAGCGCCTGCAGGCACCGCTGCAGGTGGGCGCCGTCGTCGCGGCAGGGGATGACGACGGAGACGGTGACGGCCGGCATCGCGGGGCCTTGGGGCACGCTTCCTCCCGAGGACGAGTCCTCCCACGCTAGGCGATGGGCGGCGAACGTTTCCCGGCTTGACGCCTGCGCCGTCGGTCGACAGCGCAGGGCTTTCGTATCGTGGATGCCATGGCATCCGTCCTCAACGTCTCGGCGTACCTGTTCACGCGCATCGACGACCCCGCGTCCCTGCGGCCGGTCCTGCGCGAGCGTGCGAGCGAGGCGGGGCTGCGCGGGACGATCCTGCTGGCCGAGGAGGGCGTCAACCTGTTCCTGGCCGGGGAGGCTACCGCCGTGCGCGACTTCCTCGACGAGCTGCGCGTGGACGAGCGGTTCCGCGCGCTCGCGGCTAAGGAGAGCTGGTCGGACGAGGTGCCCTTCGGCAGACTCCTCGTCAAGGTCAAGAGCGAGATCATCCGCATGGACCGCCCGGCCGTGCGCCCGCAGGACGGCCGAGCCCCCGCGGTCAGCCCCGATACGCTCCGCCGCTGGCTCGACCGGGGAGCCGACGACGACGGCCGCGAGGTGGTGCTCGTCGATACCCGCAACGCGTTCGAGGTCGACTACGGCACGTTCGTCGGCGCGAGGGATTGGCGGATCGAGAGGTTCACGCAATTCCCGGATGCCGCGGACTCCCACCGCGACGAGCTCGAGGGCAAGACGGTGGTGAGCTTCTGCACGGGTGGGATCCGCTGTGAGAAGGCGGCGCTGCACCTGCGCGCGCAGGGCGTCGACGCGTACCAGCTCGACGGCGGGATCCTCGGCTGGTTCGAGGCGCAGGGCGGGGCGCACTGGAGCGGCGACTGCTTCGTGTTCGACGGTCGTGAGGCGCTCGATCCCGCGCTCGCCGCGCGCGCCGGGGCCTGACGTGCTCTGGGACCAGCACGCCTGCGTCGAGCTCGTCGAGACCGCCGACCTCGGCGACCTGCGGCGCTATCGCGCGGCCGGCGGAGGCTTCGTCTCGGTCAACGTCGGTTACTCCCCGCATACGCCGGAGCTCACGGCATCCCTCCTGCGGTCCTTCCGCGCCCAGGTCGACGCGGCGGACGGGCTGGAGCTGGCCGCGACGGTCACCGACATCGACCGCATCGCCGCTCGGGGTGACACCGCCGTCGCCTTCGACCTCGAAGACAGCGGGCCGCTCGGCGGCGACCTCGGTGCCGTGGCCGCCCTCGTCGCGCAGGGGGTGCGCACCCTCGGCCCGGTTTACAACCACGCCAATCGCGCGGGCGGCGGGTGTCTCGACGCGACCGACGACGGACTGACCAGGTGGGGCCGCGATCTCGTCGCCGAGCTGAACGCGCGCGGGATGGTTCCCGACGGCTCGCACGTCGGTGCGCGCACGACGCTCGACATGTGCGCGGTGTCGACCCGGCCCGTGGTGTTCAGCCACTCGAACATGCGCGCCGTGTGGGAGCACCCCCGCAACATCACGGACGATCAGGCGCGCGCGGCGGCCGAGACCGGCGGCGTGGTGGGCATCACGGGCGTGGGCATCTTCCTCGGGCCCAACACCCCGACGCTCGAGGCGATGGTCCGCCATCTCGACCACGCCGTCGACGTCGTCGGCATCGACCACGTGGGGGTGAGCACCGACTTCTCGTTCGACGGGGACACCTTCCGCGAGGAGATCGTCCGCACGCCCGAGCTCTACGACGACAGCTACACCCGGTGGGGCCTGCTGAAGTGGATGCCGCCCGAGACCTTCGTCCGGCTCGGCGCGGCGCTCGCCGCGCGAGGATGGAACGACACCGACGTCGCCGCCGTGCTGGGCGGCAACTTCCGCCGCGTCGCGGCCGAGAGCTGGGAGCCCCTGACATGACCGACCTGCAAGACGGCGCCCTCCTCCGCCCCGCGCGAGCGGGAGACGAGGGAGGCATCCTCGCGTGCATCCAGGCTCTCGCCGACTACGAGCGGGAACCGGATGCCGTCGACAACACCGCCGAGATGATCGCCGGGACGCTGTTCGGTGACGACCCGCGCGCGTTCGCCTTCGTCGTGGAGAAGGAGGGGGAGATCCGCGCCATCGCGATCTGGTTCCTCACGTACTCGACCTGGACCGGCCGCCACGGCATCTGGCTCGAAGACCTCTACGTGCACCAGCAGTACCGCTCGAACGGCTACGGCGTCGCCCTGCTGGCCGCGCTCGCCGCGGAGTGCCTCGCCAAGGGGTATCCGCGACTGGAGTGGACCGTGCTCGACTGGAACGAGCCCGCGATCGGTTTCTACCGCGCGCTCGGTGCCGAGGCGATGGAGGAGTGGACCACGCGACGGGTCACCGGCGAGGCGCTGACGGCGTTGGCGGCGCGGGGGTAGCGCCGCTCATCGCGCCAGGTCGGCCAGCACCGCCTCCGCCGCCCGCTGCCCCGAGACGAGGGCGCCCTGGATCGATGCGGTGTCGCGGTGATCGCCCGCGACGTATCGGCCGTCATCCAGACGGACGGGGCGACGAAGACGCAGCGGCGGGTCCTGCGCGGGGAGGGCCGCGGCGATGTCATCGCGACGCAACAGGCGCCACGGCCGGGTGTCGGCATCCCAGATCTCGGCGAGTTGTCGACGGATGCCGGCCTCCGACGCCTCCGTGGGCATCACGCACGTGGCCTGGATGAGGTGCTGCCCGCGCGGGGCGTAGGTCGGGGCCGTGTTCGTCATGACGGCCGTGTTGGCGATCGGCCCGCTCCGGCGCCCGTCCACGCGCAGAGCCGCGTCGGGAGAGGGTGCCTCGTCGGCGGCGAACCACCACGTCTGCAGGCCGCGCGGGCGCGGGAGGGGAATGTCGAGTGCGGGATCGAGCCCCGTGGTGACGACGATCGTCCGCGCGGTCACCGCCTCCCGCCCCTCCACGCCGAGGTGCCAGCCGCGGGCCCGGCGACGGCTCGACACCACCCGGTGACCGAGGCGGATGCCGGCTCCCGCGCGGCGCGCGGTGTCGGCGAGCTGGGCGGGGAGCGCACCGATGCCGGCGGCGGGGACCCCCGGTCGCCCGAGGGCGAAGCTGCGCACGAGCAGGCGCACGAAGGCGTCGCTCGTCTCCTGCCGGTCGTCGGCGATGACCCCCGACAAGAACGGCTCGAGCACCGCCTCACGCAGAGGGCCGCGCAGACCGGCGCGATCCCAGCCTTCCTCCAGCGCGACGCCGCCCCTCTTCGCGGCCCGAGCAGACAGGAGCGCGGGGCCGACCCAGCGAGCGAGCGCGGCGAGATCCGACGGACGAACGAGGCCGCTGCGCACCGTCTCGCCGATCGAGCCGGGGTGGCGCAGCGGGTGCGCGAGGCGCGCGAGCCGGTCCTCGAGCCGCACGCCGACCGCCACCGGGAAGCGTCGTAGCGCGAGGGCGTCGACGTCGACCCAGCGCCGCACGGCGGGGTAGGCGGGATTGAGCACGTGGAAGCCGAGGTCGAGGCGGAACCCGTCGACGATGTCGGTGCGTTCGCGCCCGCCGACCGCGTCGTGCGCCTCGAGGACGACAACGTCGCGTCCGTCTTCGGCCAGCCGGGTCGCGGCGCGCAGTCCCGCGAGTCCTGCTCCCACCACGACGACGTCGTACTCGCTCATGCAGCGAGCCTAAGCAGCAGGACAGCCGAGGCGCCCGGGGTTGCGGGGGTCAGCGAAGCGGCGCGATCGCCGCCGCGACGCGGTCGAGCGCTCCGGGCACGAGCGAGAAGTAGGCCCAGGTGCCGCGCTTCTCGCGGTTGAGGATGCCGGCATCCACCAGCACCTTCGTGTGGTGCGACACCGTCGGTTGCGACAGGCCGAGAGGCTCCTGCAGGTCGCACGCGCACGTGGCGCCGGCGTCCTGGGCGGCGATGATCGACACGATCCGCAGGCGAGCGGGATCGGCGAGCGCCTTCAGCGTCCTCGCGAGCGTCTCCGCCTCAGCCGGCGCCATCGCGGCGTCACCCGAGGAGACGCAGCAGGCAGCGTCGAGCACGGGGAGGGCGGTTCCAGGGGTCATGGCATCCATCATCGCCTTCGCATCGATGAACGTCAATATTGACGGATGTCGATGTGTTGAGTCATGCTGTTCCCGTTCGTCCCGACCCGAAGGAACCCTCATGTCCGCCACCGCCACGATCCTTTTCGTCTGCGTCCACAACGCCGGTCGCTCCCAGATGGCCGCCGGATACGCACGAGCCCTGGGAGGCGACCGCGTCCACGTGCTGTCGGGCGGGAGCGCTCCGGGTGACGCCCTGAACGCCATGGCCGTCGCCGCCATGGCGGAGGAGGGCATCGACATCAGCGCCGAGGTCCCCCAGCTTCTGCTCACCGAGGACGTACGCGCGTCCGACGCGGTCATCACGATGGGCTGCGGCGACGCGTGCCCGATCTTCCCGGGCAAGCGGTACGAGGATTGGGAACTGACCGATCCCGCGGGCAGGGGGCTCGACGAGGTGCGCCCGATCCGCGACGACATAAAGGCGCGCGTCATCATGCTGCTGCGCGAGCTGGGGGTCGACGCGTGAGCATGACGCTCACGGTTCCGCCGCGGCCCGGGGCCGACCGTCGCACGGGTCTTCCCGTCGCCGTCATCGGTGCCGGTCCCGTCGGCCTCGCCGCCGCTGCGCATCTGATGGAACGCGGGCTGCGGGTCGTCGTCTTCGAGGCGGGCGCCGTCGCCGGCGCGGCCGTGCACGCCTGGGGCCACACGCGGCTGTTCTCGCCGTGGCGATACGTCGTCGACGCCGCCGCGGGGCGTCTGCTCGAGGCCGAGGGGTGGACGGCTCCGGATGCCGAGGGCCTGCCCACGGGCCACGAGCTGATCGACCGCTACCTCGAGCCCCTCGCGCGCACCGCCGCCCTCGCATCCGTCATCCGGTACGGTACGCGCGTCGAGGCCGTCTCGCGCCAAGGCATGGACCGCACGCGGTCGATCGGCCGGGCAGCAGCGCCGTTCGTGCTGCGACTGCGCACGGCCGAGGGCGTGACGACTGCCTCGGCTCGCGCCGTCATCGACACCTCGGGCACCACGAGCTCGCCGCGGTCCCTGCTGTCGTCGGGTCTCGCCCACGGCGACCTCGGCGACCGCGTGACGACGGCTCTCCCCGACGTGCGCGGGCGCGACCGCGACCGTTTCATCGGCCGACGCGTGCTCGTCGTCGGTGCGGGTCACTCGGCGGCGAACGCCCTGATGGCCCTCGCCGCGCTCGCCGAGGAGGAACCGTCGACGCACATCGCGTGGGCCGTTCGCAACGACGGCACTGCGCGCCTGGCCGCTGATGCGGCCGATGACCTCGCCGCGCGCGGACGCCTCGGCGCGGCGGTCCACCGCCTGGTGGCCGACGGCCGTGTGAAGCAGATTGCTGCGTTCGAGATCGATGACGTGCGGCTCTCCACCGACGGCGTTCACGTCAGCGGCCGACGCGGAGGGGAACCGTTCGCCCTCGAGGTCGACGTGGTGGTCAACGCCACCGGCTTCCGCCCGGACCTGTCGATGCTGCGCGAGATCCGCCTCGGGCTCGATGAGATCGTCGAGGCGCCGCGGGCCCTCGCTCCGTTGATCGACCCGAACCTCCACTCGTGCGGTTCGGTGCCGCCGCACGGTGTCGCCGAGCTCACGCACCCCGAGCCCGACTTCTACCTCGCGGGCATGAAGTCCTACGGTCGAGCACCCACCTTCCTGCTGCTCACCGGGTACGAGCAGGTGCGCTCGATCGCCGCGGAACTCGCGGGCGATCGGAGGGCGGCGCGGCAGGTCGATCTCGTGCTGCCCGAGACGGGTGTCTGCACGACTGACGCGGGGTCCTGCTGCGCGTGAGCGCCGTGCTGCGTCCGCTCGCCGAGACGGACTGGATCGAGGTTCGTCGCATCTACGCGGAGGGCATCGCGACCGGTCACGCCACATTCGAGACGGTGCCCCCGGCGACCTGGGACGAGTTCGATGCGGGACGGCTCGCCGCGCACCGCTACGTCGCGGTCGTCGACGAGCGAGTGGACGGTTGGGCGGCGGTGTCACCCGTGTCGATGCGGCCCGTCTACCGCGGAGTCGTGGAGCACTCGGTCTACGTCGGGGCCGACGCCCGCGGCCGCGGGATCGGTCACCTGCTGGTCGAGGCCCTCATCGCCTCGACGGAGAGCGACGGCCTCTGGACGATCCAATCGTCGATCTTCGCCGACAACCACGCCTCGCTCGCGCTGCACGCGCGCCACGGGTTCCGTACCGTCGGTGTGCGTGAGCGCATCGCCCGCGACGCGGAGGGTGTCTGGCGCGACACCGTACTGATCGAAAGACGCAGTCCCGTGGTCGCCTGACACCACGAGGGCCCGGATGCCATGGCATCCGGGCCCTCGTTCTCGACTTACGCGGAGGCTTCCTCGCGCTTGGGCAGCACCCAACCGGGGCGCACGAAGTGACACGTGTACCCGTTGGGGATGCGCACGAGATAGTCCTGGTGCTCGGGCTCGGCCTCCCAGAACGGCGCCTCGGGCTCGATGGTCGTGACGACCTTCGCGGGCCAGATGCCCGACGCGTCGACGTCCGCGATCGTGTCGCGCGCGACCTTCTCCTGCTCGGGCGAGAGGGGGAAGATCGCCGAGCGGTAGCTCGTGCCGACGTCGTTGCCCTGGCGGTTCAGGGTCGACGGGTCGTGGATCTGGAAGAAGAACGCGAGGATGTCGCGGTACGAGGTCTGCGTGGGGTCGAAGACGATCTCGACGGCCTCCGCGTGACCGGGGTGGTTGCGGTAGGTGGCGTGGTCGTTCTGACCGCCGGTGTAGCCGACGCGCGTGTCGAGCACGCCCGGCTGCCGGCGGATGAGGTCCTCGACGCCCCAGAAGCAGCCGCCCGCGAGGACGGCGGTCTCGGTGCCGGGACGGCGGGTGATCTCGCCGGTGTCGGTGGGTCCGCTGGTCATGGTGTCGCTCCTTTTGCGGTTGCGGGTGCGGAAGGGGAAGAGGTTCATGAGGCTCGGCTCTCACGGAACAGGGGCAGGTACGCGCCGTAGCCCTGCTCTTCGAGGTCGGCGACGGGGACGAACCGCATCGCGGCCGAGTTCATGCAGTATCTCAGCCCGCCGCGGTCGCGGGGGCCGTCGTCGAACAGGTGCCCGAGGTGGCTGTCGGCCCCCGAGGAACGCACCTCGGTGCGCGTCATCCAGAGCGAGCGGTCGGTCTTGTTCACCACCGCGGCGTCGTCGATCGGCTTGGTGAAGCTCGGCCAGCCCGACCCGCTCTCGAACTTGTCTGTCGAGCTGAACAGCGGCTGTCCCGAGACGACATCGACGTAGATGCCGTCCTCGTGGTTGTCCCAATACTCGTTGCGGAACGGCGGCTCGGTCGCGTCGTCCTGCGTGACGGCGAACTGGCGGTCGGTGAGACGACTCAGCGCCTCCGACGTCTTCCGGTACTCCGTGCTCACGGTGCGTGTCCTTTCGTCATGTCGCCCGGTGCGGGCGTCATGGGGGGAGAACGTCGAGCCCGCCGGTTTTGGTCCCGTGGGGCTGGGAGCGGGCTGTGAGTTCTTTCCGGCCCCGGATGCCGGCGGCAAGCCCCCGCGTTCTCGTCGGTGCCCGCATTAGCGTGGCGCCATCGATCAGGAGGTTCGCATGACCCGCACCATCGTCATCACCGGAGCCAGCGACGGCATCGGCGCCGCGTCTGCGAAGCAGCTCGTCCAGGTGGGCGAGGAGGTGGTGGTCGTGGGGCGCAACCCCGACAAGACCGCCCGCGTCGCTCGCTCGCTCGGGGCCGACTCCTTCGTCGCCGACTTCAGCGACCTGGCGCAGGTGCGCGAGCTCGCGGCATCCCTGCTCGAGAAATACCCCCGCATCGACGTGCTCGCCAACAACGCCGGCGGCGTATTCGGCGAGCGCACCCTGACGAAGGACGGCTACGAGACAACCTTCCAGGTGAACCACCTGGCGCCGTTCCTGCTGACGAACCTGTTGCGCGAGCGGCTCGTGGAGTCGCGCGCGTCGGTCATCCAGACCTCGAGCGCCGCGGCGAAGCTGTTCCCGCGGTTCGACATCGACGACCTGCAGGGCGAGCACCGGTACTCCTCGACCACGGCGTACGGCAACGCGAAACTCGCCAACGTGCTGTTCACGAAGGAGCTCAACCGCCGGTTCGGAGACGGGGGGCTCTCGGCGGTCGCCTTCCACCCCGGCGTGATCGCCTCGAACTTCGGCTCAACGAGCGACGGGCCGTGGAAGTTTCTCTACAGCGGCCCGCTCGCCCAGCGCCTGATGACCTCGACCTCGGTCGGCGGAGCGCGCCTCACCTGGCTCGCTCTCGGCAAGCCCGGCGTGGACTGGACACCCGGCGGCTTCTACTCGAACAACAAGCCCGCGAAGACCAACCGTCTCGCGGACGACCCCGTTCTCGCCCGGCAGTTGTGGGAGCGCAGCGAGGTGCTGGTCGGTCTCGACGGCTGAGGGACGAAACCTCAGCGCGCGCCCGCGACCGGCGGGCGTACGTTCCAGCCGAAGCGTTCGAGGGCGTCGTGCAGACGCCGGGCCTGCGCCCACGCGATCTCGGCCGAGACGTCGGAGTAGACGTCGATCGCGAAGGGCGGAGGATCGGCGAACTTCGGAATCTCGACCTCGGCCCACGCGTGCGGGGCGAGCCACACGCGGGGGTGGGCGGTCCCGGCATCCTCGACTCCGCCGTCGGCGGCGAAGGCGATGGCGTCGAGCGCGTCGATCTTCGTGATCGGCATGTTCACGACGAGGGTCACCGCGTGCAGCACTCCGGTCATCGCACACCTCCCTTTCCTCATCCTCACACGCGCTCGCCGGGGGAGGGCCGGTCGTTCCGACCCCGGATGCCGGGTCTCGCCCGGCGCGCGTGATCGGTGCGCCGCCGTTAGCCTCGACCCATGTCGTCTCCCCGCGCGCAGCTCGAAGACCTTCTCGCCCAGGGCGTCGGCGACGTCTCGCCGTCTCTGCGGGCCCTCCCGGTCGAGGGCGAGGCGCGACCCGCGGCGGTTCTCATCCTGTTCGGGGTGCTCGACGGCATCCCGAGCTCTCGAGCGGCGGCGCACGTGCCGAGCGATCTCGACGTCCTCCTGTTGGCGCGGGCGAGCACCCTGCGCGCGCACCCCGGTCAGGTCGCCTTCCCGGGAGGGCGCGTGGACCCGGGCGATCGGGATGGCGTGGCCGCGGCGCTGCGCGAAGCGCGAGAGGAGACGGGGGTCGACACCGCCGGCATCGAGGTCCTGGGCACCCTCGCGCCGGTGCCGCTCGCCTTCTCACGACACGAGGTCACGCCCGTCCTCGCGTGGTGGACGCGCCCTACGCCGGTCCGCGCGATCGACGCGGCGGAATCGGCGGAGGTGTTCCGAGCCCCCGTCGCCGATCTGCTCGATCCCGCGCGTCGCGGGGTGACCGTCATCCGCCGGGACGGCCGCGAGTGGCGCGGACCGGCGTTCGCCCTCGAGACGGCCTCCGGGCCGCAGACGGTGTGGGGGTTCACGGCGATGCTGCTCGACGGTCTGTTCGATCGGCTCAGGTGGACGGAACCGTGGGACCGCGAGCGCGAGATCGCTCTCCCCGAAGCGGTGGGTGGCGGCGAAGACGCGTCCGTCTCCGCGCGCCGACCGTAACGCTCCCGGCGTACTTCGTCATCCGCGGTGTGGCGAGGGGCGCGGATCGCTAGCGTGGGACCCGTGACTGCGCCCATCGATCCCACCACCACCGCCGCCTGGTCTCGACTGACCGAACTGAGGGCCGCGTTCGAGCCCGACCTGCGCGGCTGGTTCGCCGCCGACGCCGACCGCACGCGCGAGCTCACCCGCACGGTCGGCGATCTGCACGTCGACCTGTCGAAGAACCTCGTCACCCCCGAGGTCCTCGAGGCCCTCGTCGCCCTCGCCGACGAGACGGGCGTGCGCGAGCGCTTCGCCGACATGCTCGCCGGCGCGCACCTGAACACGAGCGAAGACCGTGCCGTGCTGCATACCGCTCTTCGCCGTCCCGCCGACGCCGAGCCCGCGCTGGTCGTCGACGGCCAGCAGATCGATCACGACGTGCACGAGGTGCTCGACCGGCTCAGCGCCTTCGCCGATCGTGTGCGCTCGGGCGAGTGGCGCGGGGTGACCGGAAAGAAGGTCACCACCGTCGTCAACATCGGCATCGGCGGCAGCGACCTCGGTCCTGTCATGGTGTACGAGGCCCTTCTTCCCTCCGCCGACGCCGGAATCCACGCGCGCTTCGTGTCGAACATCGACCCGACCGACATCGCGCAGAAGACCGCCGACCTCGACCCGGAGACCACGCTCTTCATCGTCGCGTCGAAGACGTTCACCACCCTCGAGACGCTGACCAACGCCCGCCTCGCGCGCGACTGGCTCTGGGCGCAGCTCGCCGAGAAGGGCGCCATCGACGATTCGGATGCCGCCCGCACCGACGCCGTCGCCCACCACTTCGTCGCGGTGTCCACGGCGCTCGACAAGGTGTCGGCCTTCGGGATCGACCCCGCGAACGCGTTCGGGTTCTGGGACTGGGTGGGCGGCCGGTACTCCGTCGACTCGGCGATCGGGTTGTCTCTCGCCATCTCGCTCGGCCCCGACGTGTTCCGGGATCTGCTCGCCGGATTCCACACGGTCGACGAGCACGTGGCATCCACCCCGATCGAGCAGAACGTGCCGGTCCTGATGGGCCTGCTCAACGTCTGGTACACCAACTTCCTCGGGGCCCAGTCGCACGCGGTGCTGCCGTACGCCCAGCAGCTGCACCGCTTCGCGGCCTACCTGCAGCAGCTCACGATGGAATCCAACGGCAAGTCGGTGCGCTGGGACGGCACCCCCGTCACCACCGACACCGGAGAGGTGTTCTGGGGAGAGCCCGGCACGAACGGTCAGCACGCGTTCTATCAGCTCATCCACCAGGGCACCCGCCTCATCCCCGCCGACTTCATCGCCTTCGTCAACCCGGCCTACCCGCTGGCCGACGACGGGCGCGACGTCCATGGACTGTTCCTGGCGAACTTCCTCGCCCAGACCAAGGCGCTCGCGTTCGGCAAGACCGCCGAAGAGGTCGAGGCCGAGGGGACGACCGGAGCCCTCGTCGCCGCTCGCACGTTCCCCGGCAACCGCCCGACGACGTCGATCTTCGCGCCGTCGTTGACGCCGTCGGTCCTGGGCCAGCTCATCGCCCTGTACGAGCACATCACCTTCACGCAGGGCACGATCTGGGGCATCAACTCCTTCGACCAGTGGGGCGTCGAGCTGGGCAAGCAGCTGGCCCTGCAGATCGCCCCCGCGATCGAGGGCGACGACGAGGCGCTGGCCGCCCAGGATTCCTCCACCCGCGCGCTCCTCGACTACTACCGCGCACACCGCAGCTGACGCGCGGGGTCGCAAAGGACGGGGAGATCCTCGCCGTGAGGCCGATGCGGCGAGATTTTTCCTCGCCGCATCGGCCTCTCCTCGTCAGTGCCGGGCGCGCGGGTGGCGGCGCGTGGGCCCGCCCCGCGCGGCGTCACGGAAAAGTCCAGGTGGGAGTGCCTAAACGTCGACGTCTCCGACACGTCCACGGGAAGGTGCGAGGGTCGTCCATGCCGACGTGTCCGGCCCGGGGCGATGCCGCCCGCTCCCACCGGTCTTCCAGGTAACGAAAAGATAACGTCCAGAACCAGCACCCATGCTCGGGGCCCGTGCCGACCCGACGGCGCGACCGCCGTGCTCGATCCCGACGAGCGCGCCCCCCGACGAAAGATCTCTTTTGCTGCGTTCCGACATCAAACTCACCCACGTCAACCGCGCCCGGCGCACCCTCGTCACCGCGGCCACCTGCGCGGGTCTCGCGTTCGGCATGGTCGCGACGACCGGTCTCGCGATCGCCGCCCCCGTGTCGCTCCCCGACGCCTCCGCCTCGTCGTTCTCCGGGCCGAGCTCGTCGGTGCCCGTCTCGACCGCGCCCACACTCGACGCCGTGAGCACCGGTGCGGACACCGCTCTCGACGGCGCCCAGGCGGCCCTGTCCGACGCGAGCGCCGTGCAGGCCGACGTCGCGGCAACGGGTCTGCCGCTGTCGATCGGCGACGCCTCGATCGACACGACCACGTTGCAGGATGCCGTGGATCGCCTGACCTCGCGCGACCTGCTGCCCGTGCTGCTCGTGCCCGCCCTGAGCCAGAACGCCGAGACCGAGACCGAGCGCGTGAGCACGCGGGTCGCGGAGGTCAGGGGCAGCCTGGAGCAGGCCAAGGCCGAGAAGGCCGCCGCCGACGCCGCGGCCGAGGCGCAGCGTCAGGCCGAGGCCGCGGCTGCCGCGGAGGCGCAGCGTCAGGCCGACGCCGCCGCCGCGCTGGCCCGGGTCAACACCCCCGACGGCGCCAAGGCGTACGCGGCGCAGCTCGCGTCCGAGAAGTACGGGTGGGGGAGCGACCAGTTCTCGTGCCTCTCGTCGCTGTGGACGAAGGAATCGGGCTGGAACTATCAGGCGTACAACGACAACGGCGGCGCCACGGGCATCCCCCAGGCGCTCCCCGGCAGCAAGATGGCCACGTTCGGCGCCGACTGGCAGACCAACGCCGCCACGCAGATCGCGTGGGGCTTGGACTACATCTCCCGCGGGTACGGAACTCCTTGCAGCGCATGGGGCCACTCGCAGGCGATGAACTGGTACTGAGAATCCGCCGCACGGCGACCTCCGGCACCGCTCAACGATATATCGTTGTGTATCGCTGACTCAGATCGGGTCCGCGCGAAGGAGGTCGTCATGAGTGGTTCATTCCTGGGAGACGCGTTCGGCGGACGCGGTGGTCACAATGCTCCCGGCTGGCCGATGTCCAACATCCTCGAGGGTCTCGAGCAGCTGCGCACGCAGTTCGAGCAGAAGTCCGGCTCGACGCCCCGCATGAACAAGGGCGACGTGCGCTCGGCCGTGCTGTCGCTCCTGCTCGAGCAGCCCATGCACGGGTACCAGATCATCCGGGAGATCGAGGATCGCAGTGGCGGGTCGTGGAAGCCGAGCCCGGGCTCGGTCTACCCCACGCTGCAGCTGCTGACCGACGAGGGTCTGGTGCAGGCCGAGGAGTCCAACGGTCGCAAGACGTACTCGCTCACCGCCGAGGGTCGCGCGGCGGCCGGCGACGAGACCACCGAGCGCACCGCGCCGTGGGAATCGGCCGGTTCCCGTGACGGCGGACGCATGACCGCACTGCCCAAGGCGGGCGTCGAACTCGCCCAGGCCGCCGCGCAGGTCGCTCGGACGGGAGACAAGGAGCAGGTGGCGCAAGCGGTCGAGATCCTTGAAGAGGCCCGCCGTAAGCTCTACTCCATCCTCGCCCAGGGTTGAGGTCGCGCCGGCTCGACGGGGGCGCTTCGCCCGTCGGCATCCAGGAGGATCGATGACCGACGACGCCCTCATGAAGGCCCGCTACCGGCGGATCACGCGCTTCGCGGCGCGTTACCTGGTGCAGGCCTGGTGGTACGAGCTGTTCCTGCCGCGGTTCGGTCTCGGGTGGATCTCCGCCCGGGGCCGCACCCGCAGGCTCGAACGCATCGCGCAACGGTTCCACGTGTTGGCGGTCGATCTCGGCGGCCTCATGATCAAGGTCGGCCAGTTCATGTCGTCGCGCCTCGACGTGCTGCCGCCCTCGATCACGAAGCAGCTCGCAGGTCTGCAGGACGAGGTGCCCGCGGTCTCGTTCGAGCAGATGCGCGCTCGCGCCCAGGCCGAGCTCGGGATGCCGTTGGAACGCGCCTTCGCGAGCGTCGACGAACGTCCCCTCGCGGCCGCGTCGCTGGGTCAGGCGCACCGAGCGATCCTGTCGGACGAGCTCGCCGCCGAGACCGGGCTGAGCGCGGTCGTCCTGAAGATCCAGCGCCCCGGGATCGACCGCATCGTCGACGTCGATCTGCGCGCCCTCCGCAAGGTCGGCGTCTGGCTCAGCAAGGTCGCGCTCGTCCGCGACCGTGTCGACATGCCCTCCCTCGTCGAGGAGTTCGCCGTCACGAGCCTCGAGGAGATCGACTACCTCCACGAGGCCGCGAACTCGGAGCGCTTCGCCGCCGACTTCGGGGGAGAGGGCGGCGTCGCCGTCCCCGAGGTCGTCTGGGAGCGCACCACTCGCCGTGTCCTCACCCTGCAGGACGTCACGGCGATCAAGATCAACGACGTCGACGCCCTCCGCGCCGCCGGCATCGACCCCTCCGAGGTCGCCGCCCGGTTCGCGCAGGTGATGTTCGACCAGTTGTTCGACGACGGCTTCTTCCACGCCGACCCGCACCCCGGCAACGTCTTCGTGACCCCTCTCGGCGCGACGACGGATGCCGGCACCCCGGCCTGGCGATTCACCTTCATCGACTTCGGCATGATGGGCGAGGTCCCGCCGAGCCTGCGCCGCGGACTGCGTCGCGTGCTCATCGCGGCCGCCTCCCGTGACGGCAAGGGCCTGGTCGACGGCATCCGTGATGTGGGCGTTCTGCTGCCCTCCGCCGACACCATCCAGCTCGAGCGCGCCATGACGCAGCTCTTCTCGCGCTTCGGCGGTATGGGCTTCGCCGAGCTGCAAGAGGTCGACCCCCGGGAGTTCCGCGCGTTCGCGATCGAGTTCGGCGACGTCGTGCGGTCGCTGCCGTTCCAGCTGCCGGAGAACTTCCTCCTCATCGTGCGGGCGATGTCGTTGACGAGCGGCATGTGCAGCGCCCTCGACCCGGCTTTCAACATCTGGGATGCCGTCGAGCCCTACGCCCAGCGCCTGATCCGCGAGGAGAGCGGCAACACCGCCCAGGCGTTCGTGCGCGAGGTGGGGGCGGTGGCCGCCGTCACCGCGCGCCTCCCGCGCCGTGCCGACAACCTCATCTCGCGGTTCGAGGACGGGTCGGTCTCGGTGCAGACGCCGCGCATCGAGAGACGCCTGCGCGATCTCGAGCGGATGATCCGCCGGGTGGTGTCGGCGGTGCTGTTCACGGGGCTCCTGATCGGCGGCATCCTGTTGCAGGGCGAACAGGCCGTGCTCGGCATCGTCCTCATGGTCGCGTCGGTGGCGCCTCTGGCGCATGCGCTGCTCGCCGGTTTCGTGGCGCGCCGCAACGGCGCCTGAGGCCGTCGCCGGGACCGCGGAGAGCGCCTCCTTAGACTGGCTCGGTGCCGATGGAAGCGAGCCGCCCCCTGCTGAGCTGGCGGTTCGACGGCTCTCTGCGCACCTATCAGGCAGATGCCCTCGATCGTGTCGACGTCGACGCCGGGGAGCCGGTGCACCTGGTCGCCCCACCCGGGGCCGGCAAGACCCTGCTCGGCCTCCTGCTCGCCGCCCGGCGCGGCCCGCGGGCCGTGGTGTTCGCACCGACGACGGCGATCCGCGCGCAATGGGTGAGCGCCGCCCGCACTCTCGCCCACGATGACGCCGCCGTGTCGGACGATCCCGCGAGCCCGGCGGATCTCACCGCTCTGACGTATCAGTCCGTGAGCGTGGTGGACTCGGGCGAGCCGTTCGCCGAGCTCGCTCGCGCCCGATGGGCCGCGGAGCTCGTCGAGGACGACCGCACTCCCGAGCAGGCCGAGGACTGGCTCGTCGCTCTTCGGGCGGGCAATGCTGCGGCGTATGCCCGTGGCATCCGCTCCCGCTCCCGTGCCCTCCGGCGTTCCCTGGCGAGACAGGATGCCGCAGCCCTCACGGACGCCCTGCATCCGAATGCCCGCGAGCTCATCGATCGTCTCGTCGGCGCCGGTGTCGAGACGATCGTGCTCGACGAGTGCCACCATCTCCTCGACCACTGGGCGCTCGTGGTGGCGGCGCTCGTGGCACGGGTGCGCGCGAACGGCCGCGAGCCGCTCGTCATCGGCCTCACCGCGACCCTTCCCTCGCCGGACGACGCGAACGAGTACGACAACTACGTCTCGCTTTTGGGCGAGGTCGACCTGGAGGTTCCGGTCCCGGCGGTGGTGCGCGAGGGCGACCTCGCTCCGTACCGCGATCTGATCCACGTCGTCCGGCCGACCGACGAGGAGCTGGCCTTCCTCTCGGCCCACGCCGAGGCCCTGGCCGAGGCGCTGCGGACCACCTTCGCGGTGGGTACCGGGCGAGCGTTCCTGCGCGATCTGCTTCAGCGGCCGGAGTCGGCGCCCGATATCGACCCGTTCCGTACGCCCTCGGCGGCAGCGGCCTCCCCGGTGGCCGCGCGTCACCCGCGCGATCCGCTCGGCGAGATCGACGCCGCTCTGGCCAGGGCCTTCGCGGCCGATTTCGCCGGAGCCGAGGCGGCCGCGGCGATGTTCTCGGTCGTCGCACCCGACGACCCGCTGACCGCGTGCCTGCCGGCCGTCGCCCGCCGCGCACCCACGACCGAGGAGACGCTGCGCCTGCTCGGCCGTTTCGCCCTGGACCGGGTCCTTCCCGATCCGGAGCGCGCCGACGACTGGCAGCGGCTTCGTCGTCTCCTCGCGGATTTCGGCTTCGCCCTCACCGACCGGGGCGTGCGTCGCACGCGTGATCCGATCGACACGGTGCTGGCGTCGTCCGTGGCGAAGGACCGGGGAGCGTGCGACATCCTCGCCCGCGAGCGCGCCGAGCTCGGCGACCGCCTCCGCGCCCTCGTCGTCACCGACTTCGTCACCCACGGCAACGTGCACGGCGGTCTCCTCGGCGCGGCCGGAGCCGTTCGCACCTTCTCGATTGTGGCGACGGATGCCGAGACCTCGGCGCTGCGCTCGATCCTCGTCACGTCCTCGACGGTGCGCGTCGCGGGTCGGCACGCCGACACGGTCCTTCCCGCGTTGTCTCGAGAGCTCGGGTCGGACCTCACCGCGGAGCCCTGCTCCGACGACGCCGCTGCTCTCGAGGTTCGCGGGACCGCCGGTGCGGGCATCGTCGGCGCCGTCTCACGCCTTCTGTCCACCGGTGGTCTCGACGTGGTGGTCGGCACGCGCGGACTCTTCGGCGAGGGCTGGGACTGTCCGGCGGTCAACACTCTGATCGACCTCACCGCAGCGGCCACGGCCTCGGCGACGCAGCAGCTGCGCGGGCGCACCCTGCGGCTCGACCCCGCGTGGCCCGAGAAGGTGGCCCACAACTGGACGGTCACGGCACTGCTCCCGCCCACGTCCCCTCTCGACGCGCAACCGGATGCCGCGCGCCTCCGCCGCAAACACGCCTCGCTGTGGGGGCTCGACACCGACCACCCCGGCCGCATCGTGCGCGGTCTGGCGGCCGCGCTCGGGCACGACCGACGCGTCGCGCTCGACGAGGTGCTCGCCAAGGCACCGGGGTCGTCGCTGCACGGGGTGGACGGTCTGGCTCTCGTCCCGCCCCGGGCCGAGACCCGGTCCGCGTGGCGCGTCGGCAGCCCCTACGACGACCGGGAGGAGATCTCGGCCATCGTGGAGCGTCCCGCGCGGACACCCGTCTTCTCGACGTCGGTGATCGCGACGCGCGCGCTGGGGAGCTGGTCCGCCGCCGCGGTCGCCGTGCCCGCCGCGCTCCTGGCGGTCTCGCTCATCCTGCCTCTGCCGGCGGGCGCGGTGCTGGGTGGCCTGAGCGCGCTGGTCGGGGTCGTCCTCGCGCCGCCTTTGCTCGCGGCGTGGCGGCGAACCCGTCGACAGGCCCGGGATGCCGCAGCGACGCTCGAGAGCATCGCCCGGGTGATTTGGACGGCCTTGTTGGAGAGCGGGCGCGTCCAGTCGTCGCCCGCCGCCCCGACGCTCGCCGTCGAGCAGGGGGATGCCGGCACCGTCCGCGCCGCCGTGCGGGTCCCGGACGCTAGCCTCGCCGATCAACGCGCGTTCGCGGCAGCCCTCGGGGAGGTGTGCGGGCCGATCCGCACTCCACGTTTCGTGCTCGAGATCGACCGCGGGGGAGGTCCGTGGTGGGTGCGCCGCGTGCTCGAGCGAGCGGGGCGGTCGCGTCCCCGCAACTTCGTCGCGGTCCCCGCGGAGATCGGTCGTCGTCGCGCCGACGCCCTCCGTTTCCACGGTGCGTGGCAGGTCCACGTCGGGCCGGCCACGCTGCACGAGCTCGCGGGCTCGGAGAACCTCGCCCTGCTCGCAGAAGCGCGCCGCACCGGAGGATTCTCCGGAGCGGCGCGCTCGGTCATGCGGTGGAGCTGAGGGCTCAGTACCAACCGGTCGACTGGGAGTGGCCCCAGGCGCCGCACGGCGTCCCGTAACGGCCCGAGATGTAGCCGAGACCCCACGAGATCTGCGTGGCGGCGTTGGTCTCCCAGTCAGCTCCGGCCGACGACATCTTGCTGCCCGGCAGGGCCTGCGGGATGCCGTAGGCGCCGCTGCCGGCGTTGTAGGCGCGGTAGTTCCAGCCCGACTCCTTGTTCCAGAGCGAGACGAGGCACGAGAACTGGTCATCGCCCCAGCCGCGGCTGGCGAGCATGCCGCGAGCGGTCGCCTGCGCGCCCGCGACGCTGTTGTCGCCGGAGCCGCCGCCGCTGGGGAGGGGAGCCGACGATCCGCCGCCTCCGCTGCTGCTGGAGCTCGACGACGAGGATGCGGCCTTCTCCGCGGCGGCCTTCTCGGCGGCGGCCTTCGCGGCGGCGGCGGCCTCGGCCTCCTGGCGCGCCTTCTCGGCAGCCTCCTCCTCCGCTTTCTTGGCGACAGCGGCGTCGAGTCCTCCGCGCAGCTCGGCGACTCGCTGGTCGACCGTGGCCGAGGCCGCAGCGACCTCCTCGGCGAGGGCGGGGAGGAACGTCTCGGGCAGGGCCGACGCCGCCTCGAGGCGGTCCGCGGCCTGCTGCAGAGCGGCGGTGTCGACCGTGGCGGGCTGGCCGATGTCGAGACCGGATGCCGCGATGTCGTTCTGCACGCTGGCCGCGGCCTGCATCGAGGTCGACGCGGCGGTCTCCGCCGTCTCGGCCTGCGTCTTCTCGGGGCCGGGGGCGGCGGTGAGGACGGTGGGGGTGATCGAGGAGGCGAGCGAGAACGTCGCCGTCGACAGGTCGGTGGGGGAGGCGGTGGCGGCCGGCGCGGTGCCGGTGAGAGCCGCGGCCGCGACCACGCCGAGCACGAGCGCTCCCACGGTCGTCACGGGGCGACGACGAGTGCGGCGGGCGGCGAGGCGGCGGTCACGACGATTGGTGAGGGGCGTCGAGTCAGAGCGCATAGAACCGGTTTCACGTGAGGGGAGGACGGTGCGGGTGTCACCGTCCGACCCGCGTCCAGCGGGCACAAGACGGGGAGCCTGGCACGTGTTTCTGGACGCCACCTGGGCGGACCGATCCTCCACGGCCCCGGAAAAGCGCCGATCCGACCCGAATCGCCGCGGGCAGGAACCGTCTTGTGCGGGCATCGTCCCCTCGCGCGCCGGCGGCGGGATGTCAGCGGATGACAGGTATCCGAAGCGGGTGGGCGGCGGGGAGGCATGGTGCGTTAGACTGAGATGTCACACGTGGGTCCTGCCTGTCTGGTGGACCCGTGACATCGCACGAAACAATCCGCTTCGCTTCGACTCGTGGCTGGAGTCCGCCCTCCGGGCGGCGCCAGCCCGATGGCCCCGGTCTCCGGATCGACGGGCGCTGGAGTCGGAGCCCGACACCACACCCAACTAGGACAACCCACTACATGACTACCGCAACGACCGCCCCGGCTACCAAGCAGGTCGCGATCAACGACATCGGCTCCGCCGAAGACTTCCTGGCCGCGGTCGAGAAGACGCTCAAGTTCTTCAACGACGGCGACCTCATCGAAGGCACCGTGGTGAAGATCGACCGCGACGAGGTCCTCCTCGACGTCGGTTACAAGACCGAGGGCGTCATCCCCTCCCGCGAGCTCTCGATCAAGCACGACGTCGACCCCAACGAGGTCGTCAACGTCGGCGACCACGTCGAGGCCCTCGTTCTCCAGAAGGAGGACAAGGAAGGCCGCCTCATCCTGTCCAAGAAGCGTGCGCAGTACGAGCGCGCGTGGGGCGACGTCGAGAAGATCAAGGAGAACGACGGTGTGGTCACCGGTTCCGTGATCGAGGTCGTCAAGGGTGGTCTCATCGTCGACATCGGCCTCCGCGGCTTCCTCCCGGCCTCGCTCATCGAGCTGCGCCGCGTGCGCGACCTCACGCCGTACCTCGGCCAGGCGATCGAGGCCAAGATCCTCGAGCTCGACAAGAACCGCAACAACGTCGTGCTCTCGCGCCGCGCCCTGCTCGAGCAGACGCAGTCCGAGTCGCGCACCACGTTCCTCAACAACCTCCACAAGGGCCAGGTCCGCAAGGGCACGGTCTCGTCGATCGTCAACTTCGGTGCGTTCGTCGACCTGGGTGGCGTCGACGGTCTCGTCCACGTCTCCGAGCTCTCGTGGAAGCACATCGAGCACGCTTCCGAGGTCGTCGAGGTGGGCCAGGAGGTCACCGTCGAAATCCTCGAGGTCGACCTCGACCGCGAGCGCGTCTCCCTCTCGCTCAAGGCGACGCAGGAAGACCCGTGGCAGGTGTTCGCCCGTACCCACGCGATCGGCCAGATCGCTCCGGGCAAGGTCACCAAGCTCGTTCCCTTCGGTGCGTTCGTCCGCGTGGCCGACGGCATCGAGGGCCTCGTGCACATCTCCGAGCTGTCGGGCAAGCACGTCGAGCTCGCGGAGCAGGTCGTGTCGGTCGGCGAAGAGGTCTTCGTCAAGATCATCGACATCGACCTCGAGCGTCGTCGCATCTCGCTCTCGCTCAAGCAGGCCAACGAGTCGGTCGACCCCAACGGCACCGAGTTCGACCCGGCGCTGTACGGCATGGCGACCGAGTACGACGAGCGTGGCGAGTACAAGTACCCCGAGGGCTTCGACCCCGAGTCGGGTGCCTGGCTCGAGGGCTTCGACGCTCAGCGCGAGCAGTGGGAGCAGGAGTACGCCGCTGCCCAGGGTCGCTGGGAGGCCCACAAGGCTGCCGTCACCAAGGCCCTCGAGGCCGAGGCCGCCAACCCGACGGACTCCGGTTCGTTCGGCGGATCCTTCTCGTCCGAGTCGCCCGCGCAGGGCACCCTCGCCGACGACGAGTCGCTGGCCGCGCTTCGCGAGAAGCTCTCCGGTCGCTGATCCGACTCACGCCGAAGGCCGGTACCTCCTCGGAGGTGCCGGCCTTCGGTCGTTCTCGGGCGCAAGCCCTGGTCGCCATCCCGGGGGAGCGGGCAAGATGAATGCATGGCCTCTCGACTTCCGATCCTCATCACCATCGCCGGCGTCGCCGTGCTGTTCCTCGCGATCGCCTTCGTGTTCGCGCTCGTCCTAGGGGCGATGTTCTTCGGCGGCATCGAGTTCACCGGTGGACACATGGATGCCGCTGCCACGGCTGCGGCGTACCGACTCGCGGCGTGATCCCGACGTGACGGTGGGGCATCGCGTCGTTCCGCGTGGGCATGTACACGCTGTGGCCGTTCGG